>JBGPGO010000011.1:0-155389 GCA_041483895.1 Fimbriimonadia bacterium | reverse complement strand
GGTCAGTTCACCCACCGGACAGAGAATACCTGTTTGAACCTATGGGATGCCAATTCCAGCATGCCTACCAGTGCCAGATGCCCAGGCTCCCGTTATAATACCGCTGTTCGTCTTGTCAGCTAGCAACTGTTTTGGAAAGAGGAGAAGAATGCTTCGACGCTTGTTCTTGGTCTTTGCGACCGCAGCGATCACAACTACAGCCTTCACGAATGCCGGGGACGGCAACACTTCCGGGAACACTGGAGGCAGCACCAACAACGGCAACTCATCGAGCACCGAACTGTGGGTGTCCGGACAAGACGGCCACACTTACGGGATGTTTGCGTTCAACGAGTCGACGGGAACGACCTTCGGCCCATCCAAATGCAAGAGAACCGTCATGAACATTTTGAGCATTACGCTCGATGCGTATCAGTGCGTGCCGGACGAAATGGATCCGGCCATCTGTACTGTACATACCGGCGGACCAGCCTTTTGGAATGGCAAACCGGGGTTCCTTTCCTTGGATATCTTTCGAGTGCCGGGTTTACCGGATATTCTTCACGTCGTCGTGATGGACGTCCATGAAAGAGTGGCTTACGATCGGTACTCTATATCTGACCGCAAGTTCATGATCATCATGGATCAAGGCCCGTAGACGCAAACGAAATCAGAGGCCGAATTCCCTCCCCCTACCCGAGGGGGAGGGCTGGAGGCCCCAATTCGCCGGAACTGGAAAGATTTGCAGGTTTGCCTTCGGCCCAGAGAGGCCGATAATCCCCTTTGCCAATGCGAAACCCCGTTCATTTCCGGCTTCTCTTTTTGTGGGTGGGCTTACTCCTGGCCTTCGGCGGCCTCGCGTTGCGGAACGACCATTCCAACCATTCTCCGCCGATAGAACACCAGCATTCCACCATCCCGTAAGCCGGCCGCCTGGTAGAATCGCCCCATGCGCATCTACACCGGCATCGGTGATTCAGGGCACACTCGTCTGTTTGGCGGCGAGGATGTCTCCAAAGATAACCTCCGGGTCGCCGCCTATGGCGAATTGGATGAGCTAAACTCCTTTCTTGGTTTTGCCCGCCGGGCCGTTGCACCGGAGCTGGACGCCATATTGGACCGTCTTCAGAACGAGCTTTTTGAGCTTGGCGGAGAGCTGGCTTCCCCGCGCGGCAAGAATGTGAGCATTGTCTCTGAAGATGTTTCGAACTTGGAAGCCGATATCGACCGTCTCATGGCTGGGGGGCCCGAACTGCGCAACTTTATCCTCCCAGGCGGCGCCGGCGGTTCCGCGGAGCTCCACATGGCACGGTCCGTATGCAGACGGGCGGAACGGGCCGTTGTCCGACTGCACGAAGAAGAGCCGGTCAGAGACGAAGTGCTACGATATGTGAACCGCCTTTCGGACCTCCTTTTCGCGATGGCTCGTGCGGCCCAGGCCGGGGCGGGCGAACAGGAAATCATGTGGCGGTCACGCCAGAAGGGAGAGGGAGCATGATCACAAGCCTAGTCATTGCCATATTGGCCCAGAACCCGGTTCCTCAGAGCAATCCTGAAGCGGTCAAGCTGCTCAACGCAATCCCCGATGCCTTTGCGAAGCTCAATGCCGTCCAGATGAAGTTGGCCCTTCGCATCTCGGTGGCAGACCAGCATGCGGAGGTCGCCACCGACGTGATCGCCATGAAGCCGAACCTGTTCGTGATTACCCAGACGGGGAAGGGTCCCGAGGGACCGGAGTCGCGCAAGTTCTTCTGTGACGGCAAGATGTTGGCCTTCCCTGAGCCCCGCAACCCGCAGCGATACATCACCGATCCGGGCGTTCCGACGCGATGGTGCGAGGCCCTGCGGTCATTCAGCTCCCTGATGTTGGACAACGGCTGGCCGCTGGGACTGATGTTCCGAACGAAGCCGGAAATCGAGTCTTTTGTCCGGCAGTTGACGAATGTCCAGATAGCGGAGGAGGTGGATTTGGATGGCAGCAAGGCGAAGATCGTGACTGCCGCCTTACCCGCCGGCAAGCAGCCGCGGATGGAAATGGAGTTTCTCATTGGCGCCGATGGCCTGCTGCACAAGATGATCCTGCGCTCCGACGCGATGTCCCAGACTTCGACGGAAACCGTCAAAAACGAGGACGAGAAAAGGTGGCATCTTGAGCCGTCGGTGACGGAGGTGAAATCGGCATCCACCATGGTGTGGGACATCACCTACACAAAGGATCCGGCGCTGACCAAAGAGATGTTCAAGCTGCCGCCGACTCGAGGACCGAAGCCGTAGCGGCCCGTTAGCCGAACACCGGCAGTGTTCCGAAGTCTTTGCCGAGCAGCGAATCGGCTTCCGCCCCCATCCAACTGGATAGTACGGTCTGATAAACCGTTCGGAAGTCGGTGTTGTACTTCAGGTCGCCGCGCTCCAAGTCGCCAAGGTCTGGGTATTTTCCGTAGAGGCCGCCTTTGACCGACCCGCCCACCACGAACATGGGCGCCGCCGCGCCATGATCGGTGCCCGCGGACGCGTTCTCGCCTAAGCGCCGACCAAATTCCGAGAACACCATCACCGTAACTTTGTCGGCCTTGTTCATCGTCTGCAGCTCGCCCATAAACGTGTTCAGTCCGTCGCCGAAATATTTGAGCAGCTTCTCTTGCGTTTCCGCCTGTCGGGAGTGCGTATCGAAGCCACCGGCCGAGAAATAGATGACGCGGGTTCGCGGGGAGATCGCGATCAGGTGCGCGATCTGCTTGAAGCCTTCCGCAAACGGATTCGCATCGTACTTTGCCGTGGACTGATATTTGTCGAGATTGCGGCTCAGCTCCGCCATCGCGTCGAGCGCCGAGTTGGTGGCCTTCCGCACCTGTTGGGTGTGAGCGTCTTTTGAATCCATTCCCTGAATTTCGCGAAGCGCCTTGTCCGCGTCCGGATCGCCCACCATTGCTTTGATGTCGGCAAGCGAGGCGAACGTGGGAACGGATGCGTTCTTGGCCGCGAGCGAAACGAATCTCTCACGCCCAAAGGCGACCGCCATCACCGGGTTCGGGTTTTTCGCTTCATACTCGCCGTCCAGATATTTACCGAGCCAGCCGTATTGCTCGCTGGCATCCGGGTTGGCGGTCTGCCAAATCTCCATCGATCGGAAGTGCGATCGGTTGGGATGCGGGTAGCCGACGCCGTTTACTATGGCTACCTGCTTGTCGTCCCAAAGACTCTTCACGCCCGCGAGGGATGGGTGCAGGCCGATCTCCTCGTTTATCGCTATAAGCTTTGATTCCGGAATGGCGAGGGTCGGACGCGCAGCGTAGTACTGTTTTTGCGCGTAGGGGATAACGGTGTTGAGACCGTCATTGCCGCCGCTGAATTGGCAGACAACCAGGATGTGATCGGAGCCTTTTGCCCCGGCGGCCGCTTTTCGGATATCCGCGCGTGCGATCTGCGCGAGCCAAGGTGGCGCCATCAATCCGACAGCGATCAGCGCGCCGCTGTTCCGTAAGAATTCTCTTCTCGTAATTTCATCTGCCATTTTCGTTACCTCACTTGTCCCTTCACAATAGGGATTATGAAGGGATGCGATCGCTTCGTTCTCGCTCACTCTCCCTTCATAATCCCTATTGTGAAGGGCTCTATCTGTACCTTGTGAAGGTTCTATCTATACCTTCACAGTCGCACTGTGAAGGGCCCCATCGCTAACAGAACTGAAACTCCGGACTGGCGAAGATCAGCTTCGACAGCTCATGCGCGATCTGCTGCGCCTCGCCGGGATTCTTCAGTGCCGCGACGCCGCCGTTGTCCGTGACGGTTTTCGCCAGCAACGTTCGTTTCTCTGGGGGCAGAGTGGCGTCGAGCACCTGCAGCGCGCGATCCACCACCTCCAGGGAACTTCGAAACTCTTTGTCGCCAAACAAGCGGGCCGCCGGTATGCCACGAACTGGAATCTGCCGCTTCGCGTTCTTGCCGACTGACTCCCGCACATTGCCGAACAGAAGATCGGCAAACTTGATCCGTTCGATCATCGTCGCGGAATTCACCCATGCCGAGCCACCGTCCCAGCCCGACACGTCAGGGGGATAGAGAAGCGACTGCCCCATCCGGCTGATGGCCTGCCCAAACACCCGGAGGATTCCGACGGCGCCCTGCCACTGAGCGGGACGGTCGGCGCCCGCGTCCTGTGCTGCCTGGACGACGCCCAAACAACGGCAGAGGCCGATGACAAAGTCCGATGGGGACTTGTATATGGCCCGTTCCGCTTTGTCGGAATAGAACTCCTTCGACTTGAATATCTCTCTCACGACCGTCTTGATGCTGTAGTTTGACGCCTTGAACTTCGCTGTCAGCCGATCCACAATCGCTTGGTCCGGCTTAGGATAGGCGAAATAGGTCCATAGCTTCGTGCAAAGATAGGTTGCGGTTTCCGGCTTCTCTACCAAGAGGTTGCAGATGTCCTCGCCGTCGAAGTTGCCGGTCTTGCCAAGGACCGTTTTCGTACCGTTGTCGTGGAGCCGAGGCCGTTTCGTAAACTCGACCTCTTCCACCTGACCATCCTGCACTTGCGCCTGGCGTGGCGCTCGGGCAAGGGTCCAACCGGTGAAGGCCCGTGCGGCTTCTTGGATGTCGGTCTCGGTGTAGTGGCCGATGGAAAGCGTGAACAGCTCCATCACTTCGCGGGCAAAATTCTCGTTTGGCTTTCCGCGCACGTTTGTGTTGGTGTCCAGCCACAAGATCATCGCCGGGTCTTTGGAAACCTCGGTAAGAATCGTTTTGAAATCGGCCAATGCAAGGCGTCGGAATAGTTCGTTCTGCTGATACATCAGGACGCCGGACTTCACCTTGTCGGCGCTGGTCGCGAAATGGTCGTGCCAGAACAGAACCATCTTCTCTTGCAGCGGCCTTTTCGTTACCATCATGCGCCCGATCCACCATGCCGCAACGACCTGTGGCTGCAGCTGCCCCTTGTTATTGATCAGATCGGCTGGATTGAGGGTGAAGTCGTCCTCGACCTTGTCGTATTCGATGAGTGCGTCGATTGCGCCGTCATGCCCCATTTTGGTGTAGTACTCAACCTCGGCATTGCTGGCCCCAAGGCCGGCTCTCCGAAGCAGGTGGGCAATCTTGTCTCGTTCTGTCTTGAGCGCCATGGGCTTCGTCCCTTCCGAATAGTCGAATCAATCAGACGCTTACTTGCATTATAGGTTCACTGGGCGCCGCCGCGCTTCCTGGGCTAAACTGGCATTTGTGAGAGCTACCGACGTAATCGCGGCGAAACGGGATGGCCACGCGAACGGCCCTGATGATATTGAGAGCCTGATTGCCGGCTACGTTCGTGGGGAGGTTGCCGACTACCAGGTGAGCGCCTGGCTGATGGCGGCCTATATCAACGGTCTTTCTGAATCCGAGACCCTTGCATTGACCCACGCTCTGTCCGCTGGGGGCGAGACGCTGGACCTGTCGTCACTTCCGGAGCCGCGCGTGGACAAGCACTCGACCGGTGGGATCGGGGACAAGACGAGCATGGTCTTGGTCCCATTGTTGGCCGCCTGCGGATGCACCGTCGTCAAGATGTCCGGACGGGGGCTGGGGATTACCGGTGGGACGGTGGACAAACTGGAGTCGATCCCCGGATTCCGAACCGAACTGTCGCCGGATGAGATGGTGGCGGTCGCGCGCAAAGTGGGCTGTTGCCTGGCGGCGCAGTCGTCGCGGATGGCGCCGGGGGACAAGCTGGTCTATGCGCTGCGGGACGTGACGGCGACGGTCGACAGCATTCCTTTGATTACCGCCAGCATCATGTCCAAGAAACTGGCGGCCGGGGCGGACGTGATTTCGCTGGATGTGAAGTGCGGGTGCGGGGCGTTTATGACTTCGATCAATCGGGCGCGGGAGCTGGCGGCTGCGCTGATTCGGGTGGGGCGCGGGGCCGGTCGCACCATGGGCGCGACGATCACCGACATGTCCGCACCGCTGGGCTACGCGGTCGGGAATGCACTCGAGGTGGCGGAGGCGATCGATACGCATAACGGTTGCAGCCCGCCTCGATTTCGACAGCTTTGCATCGAGCTGGCGGGAGAAACGTTGGCGCTGGCCGGCCTTGCTCCAGATATCGAAGCAGGCAAGCAGTTGGCAGACGCGCGGCTGGCCGACGGTTCGGCAAAGGAGCGATTTGCCCGGTTGCTGGAAGCACAAGGCGCCGATCCCGGTTTGGTAGACCGCGCTTCGTCATTCCGCGCGCTAATCCCGACCGAACTTGCTTCGGATTCAGACGGATGGATTGCCGGCATCGACGCGCGGATCGTCGGCGAAGTTGTCTTAGATCTCGGCGCGGGCCGGCGCGAAAAGGATGACAAGGTCGATCCGGCCGTGGGAGTGGAACTGGCGGTGTCTGTCGGCGACCGCGTCGAGCGAAGGATGTCTCTCGCCCGCATCTATGCCCGCACGCCGGAAGTTGCCATCGATTCTGGCCGGCGAATTAGAGATGCAATTCAGATTTTGCCGACCGAGGTCGACCCGCCCCCGTTGATTTTGGACCGACTCTAGGCGCTGTCATTCCGAAGGAGCGAAGCGACTCCGCTGTGTTTGGGTCCTCGTCTGCCGAACGCTACCAATTTCCGACACCAAAGACCCAAACACGAGAAGCCTTGCCCGAACTGTTGGGGTCTGGGCTGGTCCGCGTTTCCTAGGTTGCGGCACGCGAGGACCCCAACACAACCGAAGATATTGCCACTGTGTTTGGGTTCACCCCAACACTACTGCAATGGCGGGCAGAAGACGAAGGTGTTGTCGGGATTGCGCGCGATGTTCCACTGCAGATTGCCCTCGATCGGCTTCGTGTGGAAATCAAGATAGGAGCAGTTGGCCTTGCCGAAATGCTTGCTCGTCGTGCGGTCGATGTAGATGAAGGCCGGATCGTTGAGGTCCTGATTGTAGGTCGGGTCCTCCGCCTTCGTGCGCTCCTCGACAAAGGCCGGCGTGCGGGCCGGCTCCTGGAACTTGCTCAGCCGCTGCCCGGGGCGCTCGGGCCACGTGACATAGGGCGTCTGCCCGACTAGAAACGCATTGATGGTGTAGCTGAACGTGCCGCGCCTGTTTCCCGTCCGTTCTTTTCGGTCCACTGGGCAAAGGAAAATCTCGCGCGATTTGATGTAGCCATACCCGGCGCCCTTCGTCATATCGTTGTCGTTGCCTCGACCGGCCGGCTCCATAAATTCATATCCGGGCAGCTTGTCGTTCTGGTCGCTGGCGTAAAGCTGGAGCGCCAGGTTAAGCTGGCGGACGTTGCTCATGCAGGCCGTGGCCATTCCCCGGGCGCGGGCCGCCGCGAAGACCGGGAACAGGATGGCCGCCAAGATCGCGATGATTGCGATCACCACCAGCAACTCGATCAGGGTAAATCCCTTCCGCTTCATCACGCATATCATACAACATTTTTCGCTTGATTGCCCGTGTAGCCTCGGGTCCGTGGTGGAATACCGCCCCTGTAGCCTTGGGTCCGCATGGGAATCCCAATCAAATGGCGACCACTTGCGGCCCAAGGTGGTCCGCCTCCACCGTGGGCATTAGGATCCTGCCTTCTCATCCAATCGGCATGCGGACCCACGGCTACAGGAAGTGCAGCACCGTCTCAATCGGCAGCTTTGTGATATCCGGGACGGTGCAATCGTCCGCCGCGTACCCGACCGGCATCAATAAAAAGGGTTTTTCGTTGAGAGGCCGCCCGCAGATCTCGCGGAGGAAGGTCATCGGCGCGGGCGTGTGGGTGAGAGTGCAGAGGCCGGCGTGATGCAGAGCCTGGATAAAAAACCCGACCGCGATGCCGACCGACTCCGGCACGTAATAGTTTTTGACCCGTTCCCCCTTCACGATGTCCGCGTCGCGCCGGAACACCACGATGATCCACGGGACGACCTCCAAATACTCCTTGTGGAAGTCGGTGCCGAGCGGCTCCAGGGCCTCCAGCCACTCCTTCGGCGCGCGCTCTTCGTAGAACTCCTTTTCTGCGGCCTCGGCCTCTTCGCGGATGCGGCGCTTGGTCGCCGGATCGCTGATGGCGACGAAGGTCCAGGGCTGCCTGTTCGCCCCGGACGGGGCGGTGGCGGCGATCCGGATGGCGGTCTCGATCATCTGCTTGGGGACCGGCCGGTCGGAGAATTTGCGGATGCTCCGGCGTGACCGCATCAGCGCGAGGTCGTCGAGGAGATTTTGGCGCCCCTGTTCTTGCGCAACGGCAAGGGGCCGATATGGGATATGTGGCAGCGGCATTCATTGATTTTGCCGTTAATCTTGCGCGGGTGGTTTCTTTTTCTTGCCCGGCGACTTCGCGGTTGGCCCTGTGGGGACCGCGACCGGCTCGTCGGCGGTTGGTGGTTCTTGCGGTGGCGGCGGTTCCGGCTTTTGGGTGATCCGATGAAGGAATCCACCAAATTCGGCGATGGCCGCAGCGACCAGCGTGGCGAGTGCCACCATTATCGCCACCATTAACCGCAACTCAAATATCGAGCGTTTCATACCTTCATGATACAGGATGGCGTCGAATGTGGTTGCGTTGTGCTTGGATTCCGCGGGCCTTGGGTGGTCGGTTTTTGGAAAGATATCGGCACACGGACCCGCGGCACCATTATTTTTGATCCGGCGGTTTGTATCCTCCGACCTGGGGGCGGTTGGGCTGACCGCGGACGCCGCCGGGGGATTGTTGGTAGCCCGACGGCGGAGCCTGTTGCAAACTGGATGGATTGGCGACGGTTGGAGCCGTGCTCGGCTCCGGTGGTTTGGTCCCAACGAGCAGCCGTCGAAATTCACCGAAGTCCTTTGCTTTCGCCCCGGCATCCTGTTCGGTCACCAATCCCGCGCCGACCAATTTGGCAAGCGACTGATCGAGCGTCTGCATTCCCTGCTTCGCGCCGGTCTGAATGATGGACCCGATCTGATAGCTCTTGTTCTCTCGAATAAGATTGCGGACGGCGGGCGATGCAACCAGCATTTCGAACGCCGCAACGCGTCCCTTGCCATCCTTGCGCTTCACAAGCGTCTGCGAGATAACACCTACCATATTGACAGATAGCTGCATGCGAATCTGTTGCTGCTGGTGCATGGGAAACACGTCGATCACGCGGTCCACGGTCTGCACCGCATCCACCGTGTGCAGCGTGCCGAATACTAGGTGGCCCGTTTCCGCCGCGGTTATGGCAAGCTGTATGGTTTCCAGGTCCCGCATCTCTCCGACCAGAATCACGTCTGGGTCTTGCCGCAACACAAATTTCAGCGCGTTAGCAAATGTCAGCGTGTCATGCAACACTTCCCGCTGATTGATATGCGATCGGATATCCTCGTGCACAAATTCGATCGGGTCTTCGACAGTGACTATGTGCTCGGTACGGTTCTTGTTGATATAGTCAATCATCGCCGCCTGTGTCGTTGATTTCCCGGAACCCGCCGGACCAGTTACCAAAACAAATCCACGTGGACGTGACGCGAAATCCCAGCAGACCGGGGGGGCCGCCAATTCCTCCAGCGTGGTGATATGGTGCGGAATTACGCGAAACGCCGCCTGCACACGATTGCGCTGTTGATAGATGTTTCCTCGGAACCGGGCGACGCCGGCGATATCTGTCGCGAAGTCCAATTCCAGGTCTCGTTTGAACATCTCCCATTCGTCTCTACCCACCGCCTCAAGAAGCATCTCCTCAATTTTTTCCGGCGCGTAAATCTCATTACCGATGGGTTGCAAATCGCCATAGATGCGGACGTATGGAACGGAATCGGCCTTCAAATGAAGGTCGGAGCCTTCAGACCGGACGGTGAATTCGAGCAGGTCTTTAAGCGATTGCACCGGGCGCCTCCTTTACCAGCCCATGCATGCTGGCCCGTTTCAAAAAGTCCTGGGGATTGGAGCTCTTGGATAGCGCAAGCTCAAAGTCCACCTTGCCTTCCTCTACCAGTTTCAGCAGCGAACTGTCGAGGGTCTGCATTCCGTGCTCGACGCCGGTCTGGATGTCGAGATAGAGCTGCGGCGTCTTGCCATCGCGAATGAGGGTTCGGATCGACTGAGTGGCAATCATCACCTCGAAAGCGGCAATCCGACCCGTTATGTCTTTTCTCGGAAGCAGCGTTTGGGAGATGACCGCTTGTATGGTTACAGAAAGCTGCGTGCGTATCTGTTCTTGTTGGTCGGGATTGAACACGTCCACGATTCGGTCCATGGTCTGCGCGGCGTCCACAGTGTGCAGTGTGGAGAACACCAAGTGCCCCGTCTCCGCGGCGGTGATGGCAAGGGAAATGGTTTCGAGGTCCCGCATCTCGCCGACCAGGATCACGTCCGGGTTCTGGCGCATCACGTGTCGCAGCGCGTCGGCAAATGTGTGCGTGTCGACATGCAGCTCGCGCTGATTGACAATGCTGTTTTTGTCCGGGTGCCAGTATTCGATCGGGTCCTCGATGGTCATCACATGCAAGCGGGTATGGGTATTAATGTGATCGATCATCGCGGCAAGAGAAGTGGACTTTCCGGACCCGGTGGGTCCCGTGACAAGAACCAGGCCGCGGGGAAGAAGCGCGATCTTCTTGCACACTTCCGGCAGGCTCAGGTCGTCGATCGTACGGATTTGGAAGGGGATGACTCGGAAGACGGCGCCCGCGTGGCCGCGTTGCCAGAACATGTTCACACGGAAACGGGCCGTGCCTTTCACCTCATAGGACAGGTCCAACTCCATAAACTCCGCCAGTGTCTTCTTGCGCTCTTCGTTAAGGATGCTGTGCAGGAAGTTGACCGTCTCTTGGTCCGACATCGCGGGATAGTCGGTCACGATGAGGTTGCCGTGGATGCGCATGACGGGTGACTTGCCGGCCTTGATATGCAGGTCGCTGGCATCCCGCGCGACCAGGTCTCTGAGGATATCGTCGATAACGAGGGGCATGGCCCATTATGACATCCGTGTTATAATAGAATCTGCGCGGAGGGGCGCAACCGGGTCCGCGGGAAGGGCACAGCCCACCACCAATCGTCCTTACAACACAACCTTTATGCAGCCCGATGCGCGGACCGCGGGCGAGAAAGCATGGAGGTTTTTATGACTCGCGAACTGCCGGAGCAGCCGAATCTGGAGCATCTGAAGAACCAGGCGAAGCAGCTACTCCAAGCCATTAAGAAGAACGATCCGGATGCGCTTGCGCGCGCCGCTCCCTATGCCAAAGCGCCCTTCAAACTCGCCGGAGCCCAGCTTGTCATCGCGCGGGAATACGGTTTCGATAGCTGGCCGCAACTCAAGAAGCATGTGGAATCGCTGCGGGAAGACCCCATTGACCTGTTCTTGGATGCCGTATGCGAGGGCCGGCAGGGGCGGGCGGAAGAGATTCTAGCGGCCAATCCCGACCTGCCGCGACGCTCCGCCGTTGTTGCCGCCGTCGCCGGCGATGGCGTTGCCCTGAAAGGCATTCTTGCCGCCGACCCGTCCCAGGCCACGAAGCCGACCGGACCCAAAAGTAGCGAGCCAATCCTGTACGCGTCGTTCTCTAAATTCGACGATGCCAGGGTGACCGATTGCGCTCGGATTCTCCTCGATAACGGCGGCGATCCGAATGCGCACTACAGAGATCCCGACTGGCCGGATGCCAAGTTGCCGCCGCTTTGGGCCGCAACATGCGAGGGCCGCAACCCGTCGCTGGCCCGCCTCTTGCTGGAGCGCGGCGCGAATGTGGACGACGGCGAATCGGTTTACCATTCCGCACAATACAATCTGACGGATATGTTGGATCTGTTGGTGGAGTTCGGCGCCAATTTCACAGGGCCGTTCCAGCCGTGGGGGAACACGCCGCTCTACTTCCTGATGGGCTACCGTCCCGGCTCGGTTGGTTACGACGAAGCGATGAGTGGAGTTCGCTGTCTGCTGGAACACGGCGCCGACCCCAACGCGCGGAGTTACAAGGTGGACGAGACCGCTTTGCA
Organism: Fimbriimonadia bacterium; assembly: GCA_041483895.1. Taxonomy (GTDB): domain Bacteria; phylum Armatimonadota; class Fimbriimonadia; order Fimbriimonadales; family JABRVX01; genus JBGPGO01. The sequence goes on along the minus strand of JBGPGO010000011.1, from coordinate 143,490 downwards.
TGGCGCGGTGCGAGTCGGGCACGGGCCGGAGGTAGTGAAGATGATGTTGGAGCACGGCGCTGATCCGAACGCTCGCCGGGCCGATGGCAAGACGGCGTTTCAATTGTCCGCTCGCCAAGGACGCAGCGACATCATGGCGATGATGGAGTCCTTCGGAGGGGATACAACAATGCTTCCCGCCGATCAGTATCTGTTCGCATGCGCATCTGGCGGCCGTGAGCTCGCCAAGCGCCTGATCGCGGAGCATCCGGGGCTATCCGACCGTCTGACCGCCGCGGACAGGGCCGCTATTGTGGAGGCGGCTTCGCATGGCAACGCGGCGGCCGTTTCCTCGCTGCTAGTTGCGGGATTCGATGCCGGTACGACAGACGAAGAGGGGATAACCGCACTGCACTGGGCCTGTTGGAACGGCTGGGACGCGATTGTCTCTGTTCTTCTGGAACACGGTGCGCCGGTGGAGGTGAAGGACGGCGTGCACGACGGCACCCCGCTCGGATGGTGCATCCATGGTGCGGTGCATTGCAAGAACGCGGCTGGCGATTACCCATCCGTGGTGCGTCGGCTGATCGCAGCGGGGGCGACACCTAGCCCGGAGGTGCTTGCCACCGCGCCTCCAGAGATAGCCGAAGCGCTCCGCGGGCCAACCTAACGCACTAGGAAATCGGCCGGAATCGCCTTATTGCGGGGATTCCGCCTTGGCGCCTTCGCACCGGCACATGATGGCTGATCGCGTGAACTCGTAAGTCTTGGAATCCTCGGAGACGGATGGATGTGTTGGGGTCCTCGCCTGCTAGAGCGTTGGAAGTTCCGATATCCCCAGACCCCAACACGACACCGACGATTTGGCCTGGAGCTACGGCAAGAGTTGAATGGACCATACACGTTCTTCTGACGGAATCCGTTTGTTTAGGGAGCGTGGATGTGTCGGGGTCCTCGCGAGGTGAAGCTTTGCAACTTTTTGCTCGTGAGGACGCAGGATGTGTTGGGGTCCTCGCATGCCGGAGCTTTGCAAGGTACTACGCGCCCAGACCCCAGCACAGGATTGGGGGTACATTAGATGCCTCCGCGCGCCCGTAGCTCAGTGGATAGAGCACCTGACTTCGGATCAGGGGGTCGGGGGTTCGAATCCCTCCGGGCGCGCCACATTTTTGAACCTAGATGTAACGCATCCACATAGGAATTTAGCTCCAATTTGGGCTGTCTGACAGCCAAGTTGACAGCCTAGCCGAAAGCAACCTATGGAACGCAGCGTACGGTGCGGACTCGCCGGACTAAGGTCCATGATTTTCTACCTGGATCCTTCTCAATGTTAGTGTTTTCGGTTGGACACGCGTATACTAGTATTGGAGCAATGGGATTTAACGAGCAAAAAGCAACTGCGCTGGCCGTCTACTTCATGAAGAAGGCCGGCGGGCAGATTGAATATCTGAAGCTGATGAAGCTTCTGTATCTCGCTGAGCGACGAGCCTTGAGGGCCACCGGTGTTTCCATAACAGGCGACAAGTTCTTTTCGATGGATCGAGGGCCCGTCCTTAGTAGGACCTTGGACTTGATCAAATCAGGCCAAGAGGATCCTTCCGTCTGGAGCGAGCATATTTCAGCACCAACAGGCTACCGGGTTCGGCTATTGAGCGAATTGGATCCCACTTTGTATCTTTCTGAAGCCGAGCTCAAGATGGCATCCGAAATATGGTCGGAATTCGGCAAGAAGAACAAGTGGGACATCGTCGAACTAACTCATACTTTTGCGGAGTGGAAAGATCCCGGCGGCTCATGCGAACAGATAACGTTGCGACAGATATATGAGGCCCTGGACTTGCCCGAGGAGCTAATCCGCGAAAGACTTGAGGAACAGCGTGCTAGGGAAGCTTTGGATGAACTGCTCGCTGAGGCTCGTGATTGAGATTCGACGCCGGGCATGCGTTCATACCGAACGTACCGGGCCTTCTTCAAGATCATCTGTACATCATCCTCACTGATCCAGATCCGATTGGAGATGCCATTGCCGTCAATTTCACCGATGCGCGCAATACTGATGACGGAGCTATGGTCCTTGAAGCTGGAGTTACAATAACGTCAGTTCATCGGCTCCGCAAACGGTCGGCAATTAACTTTGCTGGTGCCGTGTGTTACCCTTTCCGCAAGTTGTTGATCGTGCTTACGAGCGAAACGAATGTCAAGCACTTCGGTGTTGCGGATAGTGATCTCGTGAATCAAATGAGAAAGGCGCTGGTCCAGTCCCAATTCACACCGGCTCACGTAAAGGCCGTGGGGAGATTGTTGGGATGTGGTTAGACGTGCACTCTATGAGGCCCTATCCAGATCTCAATATTCGATCCATGGACTCTGCCGCCTCGCGCTGGACCTCGCCCATGACGTGCGCATAGAGGTTCATTGTCGTTGAGATCTGGGAGTGGCCGAGCGTCTCCATGATCACCCTCGGGTGAACACCCTGCGCGAGTAGCAGGCTCGCTGCCGTGTGGCGCAGGGCATGCGGGTTGATGTGCGGCAGGCCGACTCTGTCAAGTAGCTGATCTAGATGACGTCGGACGTTGCGTTGTTCGAATGGCGTACCGATCGTCGTTGTGAAAATCAGGCCTGTGTCGACCCAACGCTCACCTGCGATCAGGCGCTCTTCGAATTGCCGGATCCGGTGCTCGCGCAATGCGTCCACCGCAATCGAGGGTAAACCGATCGTCCGCCTAGACCGTCGTGTCTTCGGCTCTGTGCGGACAAGCTTTCCGCCGATTCGCTGTAGCTGCTTGCGCACGCTCAACTTCTGGCCCTCAAGATCGACGTCATCCCAGGACAAGCCAAGGACTTCGCCTAATCGAAGGCCCAAGGATGTGGCGACCACGAACAGCGCTTCGGTCCGATCACCTTTGAGAACCGCTAAGAACTGCCGGGTCTCCTCAGGCGAAAGCGCCCGCACCTCTTCTCGCTCTATTTTCGGCGATGGCACTAGCGTCGCGACGTTCCTCCCAAGCTCGCCCCACATCATCGCATGCTTTAAGCCCATGCCGAGGACGCGCTTGACGTAGAGAGCGGTAGTCGGCGATTGGCCTGACTGTAGCTTCTTGTTTATGAGGCGCGTGACGTCTTGGGGTGTGAGGTTGGCGAGCTGGATGTGCCCAATTGCTGGAACAATGTGCAGCCGAACGACCGACTCGTATGACTCATATGTCCGTTGCCGAACAGAAGGCTTCTTTGTGTTCTCCAACCAGTCATTGAAAAACTGTGCGACCGTCTGGCGCTTTACCGAAACCGGCATTCCCTGACTCTTTGCCGACACCGCCTCATTCAGCTTCTCCTGCACCTCGCGACGCGTTCTCCCCAAGTAATGCTTGCGCCGCCGTATACCATTTTCAAATCCAATTTCAATCGATGCGGCCCAGCGGCCGTCCTTCCTCAAATAGATCGAACCCTCGTTCGGTCCTCGCTTACTCATTGTCTTTGAGCGCCTCCTTCTTCCTACGTGTATAACTTTTCTGGCGACAACTATCGCTGCAATGCCTTTGCCTGCCATGGTGGGGAACAAAGTACTCTCCGCATCCGGGACACTGGATAGGAGGCTGGGCGATGCCTCCGACTTCCAGCGCAAAAAGAACATAGATCGCGCCGAGCAACGACTTGGGCATGATTAGGGATTCACCGGGTCGATCGGTGAATATCTGTGGCGCTGCTTGTTCCGCCAAGACTCGATTGATTTCTCGGTACAAGAAGTGCTTCGCAGGAGCGATGACGCTAAGACGTGGCCACTGATCAATTAGATATCCGGTTCTTGGCGATCCCTTTTCAGCAAGATTCCACGCTGGCGTAGGTGAAGGAGCAAATCCCTTGACCCAAACATTCGTCCCATCATCCGACCACTGGATTATCTTCCTCAGCGCGGGCTTATCGTCAGTCCTGATGAAGTCCCAGATGCGCAATAGGCATGTGAACTCATGGAATCGTATTCGCCAGTCGGAGTCCCGCTCGCCAAAATAAGCGAGCTCGCCGCGATCCCCTTCGAACTTCCACAGATCTCGAGGACAACCGAGGAGACCGTATTCGTTGGCGAAGTCCAGAATCTCCTCGCGCAACATTCCGTTCGTCCTCTCAGAGAGTTTCGCGAACCGTCGGTGAAGGTCTCGGATTTTCAACGGCGTGTACGTTGTGTAACCACCTTCGGGACATTCGACGAGGTAAGCGAGTGCGCTCGTATTTCCGAACTCTTTGAGCTCAGTTTCCCAACGATAGCCGTCCACAGCGACGTCCCAGAAAAAGGCATACGGACCAAAACGGCCCTCTTCAAACGTTGTCGGCTCCGGCGTTCTGCCCGCCTTTTTCATGCTTTTGCCTCCTTGTGACGTAAATTCTACGGTATCACCATTCCTGAATTCAACGCTTCCAGATACACTAGTCTATACGGTGGGCTCCATAAACGTCAAGTATCGTGGTGGACTAGATACGTATTTTGTTCCAAAAACCGTGCGAGAAGTGATAAAATGGCGATTAACGTGGACGAAGATAAACCGATTCTGATCAGCGTTGCGGCCGCATCGCAACTCGCGGGCGTCTCCCGCGCGCTCGGTTACGAGCTTTGCGCAGGCGGGGTCTGGCCAACCGTTCGCTTCGGCCGCGCCGTCCGGGTCCACCGGGAAGGGCTGCTCAGATGGATCGACCAGCAGGCCGGTCTTGCACCAGCGGATTCGAACGGCGGGAGGGGCGAGTCCTGATGGACCTGCTGCCGCACCACAAGGCGATGCTCGAGGCGTCAGCGATTTCCGACGAAGTCATCAAGGCACGAGGGTACCGGTCCGTTAAGACCGCCGCCGAACTCAAGCGCCTTGGCTTTGGAGCTTCTCAACTCAGCGTCCCGACGCTCCTAGTCCCAATCTGGGGCGTTCATGGGGAAATCGCTCTCAGGCACCACCGGCCCGATGAACCGCGCCAAAAGAACGGCAAGATCGTCAAATACGAGTTCCCATTTGGTTCCTCAATGGCTATCGACGTCCATCCATTCATTCAGGAACAGATCAAAGACCCGGCAGTGCCGCTCTGGATCACTGAAGGCGCAAAAAAAGCTGACAGCGCGATCACGCTCGGCCTCTGCTGCATCGCCCTCATCGGCGTCTGGAACTGGAGGGGAAAGAACGAGTACTTCGGCAAGACAGCGCTCCCCGATTGGGACAGCATCGCCCTCAAGGACGGCAACGACCAGCCGCGCGACGTTAACATCTGCTTCGATTCGGACGCGATGCACAAGAAGGAAGTGCATAGCGCGGTCGATCGGCTGGGTGCGTTTCTGAAGCAGCGCGGAGCCCGCGTCCATTACGTCTATCTTCCTCACGGTCAGTTTGGTCGGAAAATTGGCCTCGATGATTTCATTACGGAAGGTCATGGTATCGACGATCTCCTTGCGCTCGCAGAATCACAGCTGCGGCCGTTACCTCCGAGCCAAGAGACAGTCAAGACTTGTGAATACGAGATGACCGACGAGGGCACATTCCACAACCGGCAGACGCGCGAAGGAACGATTCCCTCTCGGCTTGCCAACTTCATCGCAAAGATCGTCGGCGACATCATCGAAGACGATGGCATCACCATTCGTCGCGCTCTTGAAATCGAATCGAGGTTTCGCGGCGAGAGCAAGCGATTTACCGTCCCGGTCTCTGGATTTCCGAGCATGAACTGGGTCAATGAACAATTGGGGCCGCTCGCCTCAATTTCTGCGGGAATGGGCGCCAAGGACCGATTCCGAGAGGCAATCCAGTTGCTGTCCGATGAACCTGCCGTGACACGGGTCTACTCCCATCTGGGTTGGCGGCAAATGGATGATGGGAAGTGGGCATATCTGCATGCAGGAGGCGCGATTGGAGCGGACGGACCGTTAGATGTCCAAGTGCGGCTCTTCGGACCGCTCGAACGTTTTAGATTGCCGGAGCCGCCAGCTGGAGATGAGGCTAAGGAGGCTGTGCTCGCGAGCCTCGATCTGCTTACGCTGGCCGACATCCGCATCATGGCCCCCCTGCTTGCAACGGTCTACCGCGCTTGTCTGGGCACAACCGATTTCACGCTGTTTCTCGTGGGGCCGACCGGCTCTCTGAAGTCCGAGCTCAGCGCTCTAGCCCAGCAACACTATGGACCCGAAATGTCGAGGCTAAAGCTGCCGGGCAACTGGTCGTCGACCGCCAATTCGCTGGAAGACCTCGCGTGCCGTGCCAAAGACGCGCTCCTCACGGTTGACGACTTTGCGCCGGTTGGATCGTCGCGCGAAGTCGAATCTCTTCACGCAAAAGCAGACCGCCTGATTAGGGCGCAGGCCAACAACTCGGGACGTCAACGCCTGAATGCGGATGCCAATCAGAAGGAACCGAGACCGCCGCGTGGCACGCTTATGTCGTCGGGAGAGGATGTACCAGGCGGAACCTCACTTCGACCGCGGATGCTGATCGTTGAGCTGAACCGCCGATCGGTTTCCAAGAAGAAACTCACTGTTTGCCAGCAGCTTGCGAGGGAGGGCTCATATGCGAGATCGATGGCGGCGTTTCTGGTGTGGGTGGCGAAGCACTACGACCGGGTTCAGGAGGAGCTCGAACAGCGCCGAACCAGTCTTCGTAGCCAGATCCTTCAGGGGTCTCTGCATCTTCGCACGCCGGAGCTGGTTGCCAATCTGGGAGCCGGGATGCAGATATTCCTGCGCTTTGCCGCATCCTCGAGTTTCATTACCACAGAACAAGAACAGCAGATATGGACAGAGGTTTGGACGCGTCTCATGGAAGCTGGACGGGCGCAGACGGCATATCAACTTGGGGCTGAGTCTGCTAATCGCTACATCCAGCTTCTCATAGCGGCGATCAGCAGCGGAAAGGCTCACGTTGCTTCAATGGAGGGCGATGCACCGTTGGACGCGGGCGCATGGGGATGGAGACCGCACGAAGTTACCTCGTCAGGATACACGAACACCGAGTGGCGGCCGCAGGGGACACGGATTGGATGGGTGGACGGAGACGATGTCTTCCTGCAGCCGGACGCATCATTTCAATGTGCCCAGGCCGCGTGCAGCGGAGCCGATGGAATCAAGATCGGGATCAGCACGCTTCACAAGCGCCTGCATGAAAAGGGATATCTCCAGGAAGTTGACAAAAATCGCGAGGTGCTGACCGTTCGCAGGACCGTCGGAGGAAAGAGGACCGAAGTTCTCTATCTTGATGCTGCAGCGTTTGAGTCGGAAGAACCCGACCAACCCGACCAATTTGATGAAGACGCTGACCCTGCCGGTCAGTTTGGTCGGGTTTTCGACAAACAAGAGGAATCTGCGGTGGTGTGAGATGAAGGTGCAAGAACTTCTACAGGACCTAGCATGCAAGAGGATCCGGCTTGCATTGGAAGGCGAATCGATACGGATCAGTGCGCCTCCTGGCGAGATCACAGACGAGATTCGAACCCTTGTGGTGAGCCACAAGCCGAGACTCATAAAATACCTACACCGCCTCGCCGAGGAGAAAGACGACCAGTCGAAGTACCCGGCGCGGCCCTATTTCAACACGAGGGGTGACCTGGTGATCCCGGCCAACTCCCTTCCGCGCTATTGGTATTGGGCGGGTGGCCAGAGTGTGTCCGCGACGTTAGCCGAAATGTCGGGATCCGCCAGAAAGCTCCGACGCACAATTATTTCAAGGAACTAACGAATGGGAAAGACGACACCAGCAATCATTAACAAAGACTATCAGATGGTCCCAATTGGCGAGCTCATCGAGCATCCGCAGAATGCCCGCCGTGGCCAGACGCAGGCAATCGGGGAGTCAATCCGCGAAAACGGCTTTTTCGGTAGCTTGATCGTACAAGAGGGTACTAACCATGTACTAATTGGAAATCATCGACTCCGCGCCGCGATTGAAGAGGGATTGGAACAGGTACCCGTCGTTTGGATCTCCGTGACGGACGCAGAAGCCAAGAGGATTATGATCGCGGACAATCGGCTCTCCGACATCTCGACCTGGGATGATCAGGCGTTGGCAGAACTGCTCCAAGAGCTTGCGGCCACTAGCGAGGGACTATCTGGCACCGGCTTCAACGACAGCGATCTTGACGCGCTCCTCAAGTCGTTTCAAGACGATGTTCCGGTCGGTGAAGATCCTGAGCCACGACTTGATGCGGCTGCAGAACTTCAAAAAGCGTGGGCAACCAAGCGCGGCCAACTCTGGCACATCGGTCCCCACAAACTCCTAATCGGAGATTCCACAAACGCCGATGATGTTCGCCGCCTCATGGACGGGAAACGTGCCGTCACGTTCGTTACCGATCCGCCTTACGGCGTCGATTACGACGGCACGAATCATCCTTCCTCATGGGAAGATAAGAAGCTGGTCAAAGCAGGCAAGAAAAAGGACAAGAACAAGGATTGGTCCGGCTCCTATGGATTGTCCTGGGACGACGGCGACTCTATCGCCGGCCTCTACGACGGCTTCATCAAGGTGGCAATCGAAGTCGCCATCGACAAGTCTGCTCCTTGGTATCACTGGCACGCGCAACGCCACCAGGCGCTTCTGGAAGCCGTGTGGGCTAAGCATGGCGCGTTCTGGCACCAGACGATCCATTGGGTCAAAACCTGTCCGGTTCTCGGCTATTCGTATTACATGAACAAGTCCGAAAGCTGCGCCTTCGGTTGGATCCGAGGCAATGAACCGCGACGGGTTGCCACGGACTTCCCACCCAATGTGTGGACGTATCCGAACAGAGGCGAGGCGGACTCAATCGAGCATCCAACGGTCAAAGCGACTGAACTTTTCGAGATTCCGATGCAGCAGCACACTGAGCGCGGCGATCTTGTCTTCGAACCGTTCTCGGGCAGCGGAACCCAAATCGTTGCGGCCGAGAGGCTGGGCCGCGTTTGTTACGCCCTTGAAGTCAGCGAAATCTATGCAGCGGTTTCGTTGCAGCGGCTGAAAGACATGGGACTCGAAGCGAAATTGGAGGAAGGGTAGGAACCTGATATGCCACGAATTGACAACACTTACAAGGGGAAGGAACTGGACCTCATCTTCGCCCTGGCGAACGGTAAGAGCGTACGCGGCGCAGCGACCCAGACAGGACTGTCCGCACGAACTGTGGCGCGACGCCTCAATGAGCCGGAGTTCCAGAAAGCGGTCACGAAGGCCCGCAACGACATGATGGCCCAAGCTGCTGGGGTGCTTGCTGCCACCGCTGCGGCCGCCGCAATCCGCGCGGGCCAGCTTCTCCAATCAGAGAACGAGATGGTCGCCATCAGCGCCGCGCGTCTCATCCTGTCGGAGATGACGAAGCTTTCGGAGTATCTGAACATCGATGCCCAGGTCGAAGCTATTGAGGAGCAGCTCCATTCCATGGGCGCAAGAACATATTCGCTGAACTGATGCGCTTCCGAAAGACATTGAAGCTTTTGGAGCATAAGGCGGCTCAGCTCGTGGCAACCAGCTTCGAGCTGATGCCAATGCCGGACCTCAAGAGATGGACAGTTCAGGAATTGGCGTCCTTGGCTACGCTTCCGCGATGTGGTGACGAGCGGCTTGAATCGCTAAGTGTCGTCGATCTTGAACGCATGGCGCGTGGCGAACGCGTCGAAGGCTTTGATTACTCGATACCACCACCCAGGGCCGATCCGAAATCAGCGCGGGAGATGGATCGAATTTGCAAACGCGTTGCAGAGCGGCTACGGTTGGAAGACGCCAGAGGCACCAAGTGCGAAGTCTGAACTCGCTGGAACGCCAACTTAGGAAGATCGAGGCACGGCTCCCGCCGCCGCGGAAAGAGAAGCCAATCCACCCCGACGTGATCGCGTTCATCGCCGCCTGGAGCGCTTGCACGAAAGGACTCGTCACCTTCGACGTGGCCGCAAGAAGATTCGTAGATATTCGATTTGAGACGTTTGAGGCGGCGTGCGAACACTTCTGGGGAGCGCCGCACGTGGGGTGGGGCGGCAAAACAACTCCGCCGGCATTCGACTCGGCCGTCGCTAGAAGGATTGCAACGCTGGCGGTGGGCTACGCGCGGGAAGCGGGCGACTGCGCCTTGCGGGATGGATGCGGTGGGCCGACCGGCTGCTCCGAGGAATACGCCCGGCACCTCAGCCATCGCTATCACGGCCAGAACGCCTTGTGCGCCGCAATGACCGACGCCTTGGTCGGCATGCTATCGAATCCGAAGACGCTCCACCCGGATCCGCGCATCCGCGAACTGTCCGAGTTGCTCTTACCGCGCTATCCGAATGTCTCTCTGGATGGAGAGCGTATGCATCCGAAGCGTCCAGACCAGTGGCAAGGTGAGAAGCAAGGGATGGCTCAGGATGCGCCCACGACGCGCCCTAAGTAGCGCAGCAGCCATTCTCGGTACACAGCCAGCAGTCAGCCGCCGATGTACGGCCAAAAGCTCCAACGTCGCAGCAATCCAAAGACCTATCGATAATGGTTATTTTCGATAGGTAAGTCACTTCACAACTCCCTTCGGCAAGACTTGCGGTAGGTTTTAACAATTCGCTGGGGCAAAGCCCCAAATCTTGAAGATCACTCCAGGCTGATGCCGGATTCGGCGGTTTTTGATATAATGGGCGCAATCACCATTGACTGTCGCTGAAACACAACCGGAATACCAAGGTCCTTCGACGTTGTTTGCACTCGTCACCGCCCTATCTGACGAGTCGGATGAAGTTGCCGGACGGGCTTTTGATGAGTTACTACCGTCTGTTCGTCGCGTGATCAGGAACTACCTAGAACTGAAGGTGGAGCCTGAATTAGCGGACGACGTATTGCAAGACATTGCGAAGAGGCTTTGGCAATATCGTCACCGGCTGACCTTTCGGGGAAACGGAGCTTGGTGGAGGCTTCTTTTTGTCATGACGGACAATTGTCTACGGTCTCGCTTCTCGATCTCTGCGCATAAGCTCGTCCGTATGTCCGAAGACACGGAGATTCCGGACCGCGATTTGCCCGCGCTTTCTGAAATCATTTCACTTGCAGACGATATCGAGATGGCCTACCAATTAGCAGACGAATTGTGGCTTGGGAAGGATCCGCGCATTGATGGCGAAGCTTGGCCGGCCCTCGTCCTTCTTGGTCAACTTCTATTGGTAGATCGGCTTCCGTGGCTTCAGGCGCGGCATATCTTATCGCCCTCCTCCGGTAGGCTTTTGCCCGGACGAGATGAATTGGATCAGTTGCTGGTTTGTGAGCCAGCCCTCCGACGCATTGCCTACAACCAACTCTATGTGCCCACGTATCGACTCATCGCGCAGGTCGTTGGTCTACCCGCTGAGACACCAAATCGGAAATTGGAAGCCCTCATGACCGCTGCGCTGGCTGAACATCCCGAATTACCAAATCCCGATGGATGGTCATGGCCAGAAATTGCCGTGGCGGTTTATCGTCTTCGCTACGGCATGTCAATCGATCAGATTGTGCAAAAGGATCGCCTGCATCGTTCAAAGCCAGAGATACTAAAGGTGTTATCGCGTGTGCGCGGCGACTATCCTCATGCTGGGATCGTTGAGCGAATGGTCGCAGATCCGGAATTAGGCACCGCATTTGGAAGGGCGCTTGCTTGTCCGGGAGTGTGGATGCGGATTGCATTCCAATATGCGTACTGCGATTGTTTGCCTCACCAAGATATCCACGCAGTTCTTGCTCCCGCGGCAGAGCGAATTGGTTACAGTATTTCGACCGCCATGTTGAACGGATGGATTAGCCAAGGAAGACTCATTGCGAACTTGGCAAAGTACGTGGCGCAGGAAAGGGCTTCACAGGCGAAATAATCATGCAAGATATCGAGCTAGATTCTTCGACGCATAATGCCGCAAGAGCATTTTTCCGGCAAAGCTCATCGCCCTGCGATCCCGACCATGAGCAAATCGCCCGGTTTTTTGCGGGTGAATTGGACTGGACCGAAGCGCGCGATTTGATTCAGAGGTGTTCTCAGAACCCATCGGAGCGCTCATCGCTGATCAGATCTTCCGCGGATATTGAAACCTTATCTAAGACGGAGTTGGGTCAAATAGGGGAGCGGGGACCTCTTGCTGCGGCTTGGAAGCAGGTTGTTCTTGATCGATTGGCCGAATTGTCATTGCCAACTCGACCTATCTCCCCGCCTTTGTCCCCAACGCTTCGGGCGCTCCTTTATTCCGTCTCTGAACAGCTCAAACGCCGGCGCCGTTTGCCCCAAATAGGTACAAGCCGAGGGGCTCAAGCGACAACTTTGGAGGCACCCGAACCGTCCGTCGCACGTCAAGCTACGACCGGGCTCAGCGCATACTTGCCGGTTGTTGGCGGCGAACTCTGTTTCGGTCCTTGGCTCGTCCACATGGACGGCGTTTTTGTGCCCAATGCGCTAAATGAGCTCGATTCATGGCGAATTTCCGATTGCCTTCAACCAGATAAGACACATTTTATTATTGATTCGCGCGAAGGCGAGCTCAATTGCTGGGATGCGGACGAACCGGAGGTTTCAGTGGGACCGATTGGAATTGTCCGAACTTCGGATGACGGAGAGGATCTCAAGTTTACTCTGTCCTCTTCGGAAACTGTTCGGAAGAAGCTTGCTACCAGGAAGCTTGCAGTTCGAGTGGTCGTGGCTGCGGAGCGGTGGCAAACTCTTGTGTTCGTTAGTACGTGGGATCTCATTCGCAAGGGGGTTGTGGACATCGCAGTGAATGGAATAACGGATCCAGGACTCACACTGTGTGCTCTCCGAATAGAATTGAATCGGTAGCTGCGACAATGGGAGATTATCATTGCTTCAAGATTCACATTCGATCCATCGGAGATCGATTCGAAGTCCATTCTATTGGGCGCGATGGTCTCCTGACGGCGCATGAGGCCCCGCAACCGGATCCTGATGGAATCCCAGCCAGACTCCGTGGCCATATCAGCAATCCAGTTCCGCAAGCTGAACTCATCAAGATTGGAAAAGGGCTATCTGATATTCTCTTTGGCGGCAGGTTGGCCGATGAGTTCGCTGCTGCGCTCTTGAACGCATTGGAATCGCAGTCGGATTTGGAGGTTATTCTCCAGTGTGACCAGGTCGCCAGTCGGCAGCCGTGGGAAGCTGTCTATCTTGCCAAAAGCGGTATCGGTTTCGTGGCGTTGCATCCAAATGTGATTATGGTGAGAGGAACAGCAAATGCAAAACGTAATCCTTGCCCCCATACATTGCCGCTGAAAGTTGCCGCAGTTGTGGCGGACGTTCGTACGAAGGAGTTTCCCCGCATTGGTTACGCGGGTCGAGAACTGGATGCACTGCAACGGATGGCGGCAACATCCGATCTATTCGAATTGGAGTGCCTCCCGTACGCCACCCCAAGTGGTCTTCGACAACTCCTGTTCGATAAGCAACCTCACGTGCTGCATGCGATTTGTCACGGCACAGTGACAGCGACCGGTCCCGGCATAGTCTTGAATGAAGGTGATACTGGCACTGCAACCGTTGTGCACGCCGACGAGTTAGTCCAGTGGCTCAGGTCAAGCGGGACAAGTCTGGCATTTCTTGCGGCCTGCAACACCGGTAAATTCGGCGATTGGTTGCAGCAAGAGAGTGGCCCAGTACCCCATGTTATCTCGATGCAGTTGCCAATGCGAGATGCAGTTGGCCCGACACTAACGCGAGTGTTTTACTCGGCGATTCTTTCCGGGAGTAATATTGGGGCAGCCCTCTCAGAAGCTAGAGCAGCGTTGGCCGGTACCGGCGCAGATTGGCTCGCACCCGTTATGTTTGGGGATGGACAAACCAAATTCCTCGCTCGATCAGAGAAAGCGATTCCTGTCTGGTCAATTGGGCAAGTGTCACGGCACAATTTTCCTTCGGACGAACGCCCTTTCATCGGACGGACCTCCGAAAGACAGGAATTGCGAAGTCGGATGCTCAATGGCCAGCGGTTTATTACGATTTCCGGACCGGGGGGAATCGGCAAGACTAGGCTCAGCAAGCAGGTCGGGCTCGAATTGCTTGACAACTTTCCTGGCGGAGCGTGGCTTGTCGAGTGTGAGACATTGCGGTCGAGCGAAGACCTGATTGGCGGAATCGCCGCAGCCATGGACAAGAGCGATGACGTTCGCCCCACTCTTGCCGATCTGAAATCGCAAGTTGGCGAATCTCAAATGCTCCTAATTCTCGATTGCTTTGAGGGGATAACCGATCTGGCGCACATATTGGACGACCTATTGAAGTCGTGCTCCGGACTACACCTCATTGTAACAAGCCGCGTTGTTCTTGGTCTTCCGCGAGAACATGAAATTCGTCTTTCCCCGATGCCGATTAGAGGCAGAACCACCCGGTCAGATGCAGTGGCACTGTTTTACGAAGCCGCGTCCCATACGACTGCACAGCTCAAACCTGGAGGATCAGATGCAAGAATGGCGCTTGACATCTGCGAGGCGGTGGAAGGGGTGCCACTCTCCATAGTCCTCGCCGCCGGCCGGCTGTCTCATATGTCTCTTACCGAACTTTGCGAGCACGTGCGCGACAACACGCTTCAAGTTCTCCGTCGGCGGAGCTCAGTTGATGATCGCCATGGAGATATCTCGCGTGTGATTGCAGCCTCTTTCGATCTGTTGGGCGATGATTATCGAAGGCTGCTTTCCAATCTGACGGTATTCGTTGGTGGTTTCTTCCTCGATGACGCCTGCTACGTTTGCGAATATCCCGATCCCAGCGAATTAATGGAAGCTCTCGGTCGCTTGATCGACCACTCTTTGGTGCAGCGAGAATTCATAGCTGGTCGCACACGGTATCGTTTGCTCGATTGCGTCCGCCAGTATGCACGACTTTGCGACACCCACGGAGATAATGCTTCAGGGAGCACAGACATTCGCCTCAGACATGCTGAGCGGTACGAGCTCGTCGCTTTGAACCTTAGCGACCTCATGAAGGCGGGAAGATGGTCGGAAGGTACGAAGATGCTTTGGAGAGAATTGGGTAACTACCGGGCTGCGATCGATTTCGCGCGTGAAAACAACCAGAGCGAAATTATGGCTCGCTTGGCGGACGCCCTTGCCCGTAGCTTCCTTGAAGCTGGGCTAGCAGAGGATTTTGATCGCACGCGAGAGGCAGGCGTGTCGGCCGCCCAACAACTGGGAAACTGGAAACTCGAGGCAGACCTCTTGGGTTTGTCAGGTGCGGCGCTTAGAAGAGAGGGGAAAGAGGCTGAAGCTGCCGCCGCTTGGACAGAGCGCCTAGAGTTGGCTGTGGCTCACAATTGTCCACGCGATGCAGCGGATGCGTTGCTCGATCTCGCAGTGCAAGGATTTGAGTTATCCGATATCACGGGTGGTGAAAAGCTTCTTACCGAAGCCGAACGATTTGCTGAGACATCTGGCAGCGATGGTCTGATTGCGACGGCGCTTGCCATTCGCGCCTCAGTATTGGCGCGGACTAGCCGTCTCGACGATGCTCGTGCTGCGGTGGAACAGTCGCTAAAGCACGCTACGATGAGCTCGGAGCTAGATCTGTTGCTCTTTGTCTACCAACAATGTGGACGGATACTTTCGGAAGCTGGGGATCTGGTTGGGTCCAAGCAGGCATTCCTTCGTGGGGTACGGATTGCATCGGAAGGGCATCGAACGTTTCATTGTGGCAAAGCTTTGCTTGATGCTGCACCTGTTCTAGAAAGGCTTGGCGAACAAGAGAACTGTGCAATCTGCCTAGTTGCCGCGGCAAAGATCCATTCGGAGATAGCATCTAGATTGCGAAAGGATGCAAATAATAGGTTGGCGGCGTTCATGGAAAAGCTTACATGCGAACGACAAAGTGATATTATTACTTACCGAAAGCTCGGTTGGCGCCAGTTGATCTCGACTATTTTGTCGTAATTTCCGCCATTTGTCGTAAGAATCCCTTTCTGTCGTCGGTTCTTAATCTGTGTTTAGCAAATGAACCGGAGGAATCATGCCTTTATCAATAGCACGCGTATCTGCGGACGATACTCTTTGGGCCGTGCAGTGCGCTTGGTCCGACATCGCAACTCTTCTTACGGATCAGGCGACTTGGGAAGACGACAACGATCACACGCTCCCCGTACCGTTCAGCATGCTTATCTTCCCGCCGACTGGAGAAGACGCTGGCGACAGCATTGTCAGCGTTGAAGGGATTGAAACGACTCCATTCGTTTCAATTCGCGGTCGTGCCACATCGATGCCTGGTACGCCGTTTCAAGAGGCTCCATCTGGCGACGTGTTCGTCACCATCGTTTCTAATATGGGTCTCGCATACGTTCACTTCGAGCTGGGTTCGGCTTCAACGGCTGGACCGGCATGTTGGGCCCTCGTGAATAAGCCATACGATTACACGAACGACGCGATTAGCGCCGGCACGGTCAAGCTGCGGGTTGTTTCCAGCCCCAGCGACACCAGCTTCCCGTCATATGCATTCGCGAGCCCGACCTCGGGCCAACTCACCTTTTCCTCGACATCGGATCCGGATGAAATTCGTGTGCTGTATGTCGGACCCATAGTGTCACCTTGCACTGTATGTGAATTAGCAATGGGGAAAGCAGTTCTCACCGGTTCGGGCCAGTACACAGTGAGCCTTGATACGTACGTCATAAAGGGCTATTGTCCGAGCTAACTCGAACCCCTCGAGGTAAGATCATGAAAAGGCAGGCACGTAACGCTAATCTCGTAACGGAAACCTGGAAAGAGCGCCCACCGACGAATCCTTGGTCATGGAGCTGTTCTTGGGACGAATTCCTCTCGTTAGTGTTCGAACCAAATGACTGGCGGGAAAGAACCAAATACTCGCTAGCCGAGGACTTCACTGTTGTCGTCATGTACCCCTTTGGACATGGCCCACAACTCATGCCAGTTCGGTTGAACGGAGGTGCTCCCAGCTCACTCGTTTGTGCTCGGGCATTACCAGATCGCGTAGATGTGGACCTGCCAAGCGGAGTCAGCTTTACTTTGGGTATCGACGAGGAAATAGGACTCGTGCGAATCAACGCGACTATTGAACTAGACAACTCTCAAGGTAGACTGGTTGCCAACCTGGTTCGAAATCCCTACCTTTTTGCCAAGAGACTTCTTGAAACTCCACCGTTGATTCGAGAAAGCGATCGAAAATGGAACGGAGTGCATGTTCTTGAGCCAGGGCCGTTGAATGATGCGACGCGCGTAATCATCGGACCGGGCATTGCATCAGACGCACCGTTGCTTCTCCGAATCGACGGTCCCTATGACGTGTACAAGGAGTTTGACGAAGACCATCTGGTGGTTTCCCCTGACACAACCATTATCTTCGCTCAGGGCTAGCATCGTTGGAGAGATGACCGGATCAGGCCCGTGCCTCGGTTGCCGCCCGGGATGGTGAGTCCCTGAGCAAATTCCTGTGGATCGCTCCAAGCCTATGGGTGCTTGCCGCAGTCTCGTAATTGTCTTGCCCGGATTTTCACTATCGATAATGGCGATTTTCGATAGGTCAATGGCGGTTGGCCAGTAAAATGCCGCTATGAGGTCATATCGCGAATCATTCGTTTGTAGTGGTCCGGGTGCCATAGACCTATGTCAGCGTGCATTTCACCTTCAATCAACTCCAGTTCTCCGCTTTTCTGAAGTGCCATGATCCGGTCGGCGATCAGCATTTTCAAGTAGTTGTGTAGAGGAGGAATTAGCTTGTCCATGCGGTCAAAATATTGGTCTTCCGTACCCAGACCGCAGAGGAAAGATCCGATGATTTCCTGCGATAAGGGAAAGATGTGATCGGCGTCGTCGCCCTCAGTCAGGCCCGTGTAGAAAGCGTGTGCCTTTTGGTCAGGTGGTTGCTCTTGCCAGCGATCAAGCCCGCTACGGATGACTTCGATGTCGAAATGCGCGCCCAGTTGGTTGCGAACAGCCTTTACTATATCCCACGCAGCATCCTTTCCCTCGAGCAATTCCTTACGGGCTTGACTGAGTTGCAGGTTGGCGTCTGCGATAACCTTAGCCCAGATGCGGAACTTGGCATCTGCTACTTCGTGAGGCCAAGCTCCTCTACGTGGAGCGGTATCGCCGAAAAGTTGATTGATTATCTCGCCGTAGAGATGCATCTGACGGGCGAACAGATCGAGCTTTTCGGGCATATCCTGAGCTTCCCACTTGTTGGGATCGTCGTCCTGCTTGGCACGGTCGATGAAAACGCCGAGCGCCGTATGCATCATGGTTAGTCGGACGGTATAAATGAACTCGTCCGAAACTTCTCTTGTTCGCTTCCACATACTTGCTCGGAATCTCTTGCATGGGATCATTTGCATCGCACCCAATAACTCCCTCCTCTGATGGAAGTATGGATGTTACCTCTGCACTCTCGGCCCTGGTTGAGTTTGGCCCGATCAACTCGCCGATAAGTGGCACACTCTTGCTCCCCGCCCGTGGCTGCATTTTTCTCCCGTGTTTACAGCCGGTAAAATGCCGCCATGAGCGTCGAAACCGAGAGGGCGCATGTACGCGGCTGATGTCTACAAGGACGTCAAAAGGGCGATCAACAAGAAGGTCCTCAGCATTCGGGAGGTAGCGCGGGAGTTTGGCTTGCACAGAGACACTGTCCGCAAGATGCTGACGTACGAGCGTCCACCAGGATATCGGCAGGATCAAGCGACGAGAGAATCGAAGCTGGATGCCGTAGCGCCAATTGTCGATCAGATCCTCGAAGCAGAAGCCCAGGGTGTTTTCGGAAGTGGTTGCACCGCCGTCGGGATCTATCAACTCCTATGCGACGAATACGGCTTCGAAGGCGGCTATACGATTGTGAAGGACTACGTTCGGGAACGACGCCGAGAACTGACCGCGAGAGCAGAGAAAAGCAGGCAAACGGTAGTGCGCAAACTGGGATTCAATCCTGACCGGCTGAAATCCAAGCGCTCGTGACGGTCCGGTCAAGCCAAATCCGACAACAACCTTGTTGCGCGTCCCTGAAGGTCCTCACGCGCGTCGTCGTAGATCATCAGCGTCTCTAGCTTAGAATGGCGGCTGAGCTTCTGAGCGCCCCGTACGTCGCCGTTTGTGGCGTGCAGGTAGGCGGTGATGCTCGTGTGCCGCCACTTGTGCGGACTGAAATTTGAGATTCCCGCCTTTTTCGCGTAGTGCTTCACCATAAACGCCAGCCCAACCCCGGTGATGCCGGACAGCTGGCCATCGCCGTCGCGTGTGCAAGAGAGGAATAGTTCCGGTCGGTCGATGTCCCGGCAGGCCAAGTAATCGCCGATCGCTTCGATGGCCTTATCGCTCAGGGTCATCAGCACCTTCTGCGTCCCCTTACCCTTTCCGCGAACCGCCAATGTCTTCGCCTCGGGGTCAAAGTCGGCCCGCGAAAGATTGCAGATCTCGGCACGCCGCAGCGCCAGCTCCCAGAACAGCCGAAGGATCGCCGCGTCGCGCTTGCCCTTGACGGTGGTGGTGCCGTCAGTATAATGCATTGCCGTCCGAAAGGCCACGCCTAAGCTATGCACCTGATCGTCGTGCTTCGTGTCCGGGAAGCCCGTCCTGTTCGCCCTGAGCTGGACCTGGCGCCCGGTTTCCGGCCACTCCATGCGGGCCGACTGTACGCCAGTAACTTAGATCGTGTTGCCCACGACAAGTCTGGATGGAGAGCGGCTGCATCCCGAGAAGCGCGAACGTTAGCGGAGAAGGTTTGAAGGAGCCGGATGTCATTGACGGAACTGGATCGCTATGAAAACAACACTATGTAAGCTCTGCGAAAACGAATCAGTATCGCCCAACGGCAACGTGGCATTGGTTGGCCTATTCGATCGGGTCACGCCGAGCCGATATCCTTGCCCATTGCCTCCTATGACATTCGCTTCCGAGATTGAATATGAACCGAGCGAAAGCGGTCGGACCGCTAAGGTTGACGTTGTCCTCATAAACCAAGACGGCAGCCGCCTCATGACGGCGACGCTCGATGTGGACCTGCATCCACCCGTCGACGCTTTCGAGGGTCGCCAATGGGTGAAGCTCCCCTTTGGTCTCGGTGAACCGACCATTATTGAAGGGCCCGGCCGGTATCGGTTCGACGTTCTCGTGGACGGCCACATTGTTGGGCACGAGCGACTAATCTTCGCCACCTTGGCCTAGACAGCGAGGAAGGCCCAAGTTCCGCACACGGCTCGTTCACAGCGCCACCGGTGGTAATTCTGCGCCAACCACCGCCTTTGAGCCGCCTTGCCGCGGAATTGCCTCCCAGGACGCCAGCTTCGCAGCAATCCCAAGACCTATCGATAATGGTTCTTTACGATAGGGTTCTTTGCCTTACGATGGTGCCAGCAGAGGCGATTCTTACGTCACGTCCCTCTTAGAGTCCTTCCATGGACAGCATCAAATGAGACAATCCTGTGAGGATTGGAGTCGTAGACATTTGGCGGTCATAGTAAATCTCGACTTGCTTACAAACGTGCAGCAGTGCCTAGTATCATGACTGACCGCACTGTTGGGGAGCCGGTCTGACTATGCACTGACGGAGATTGATGGGTGAGTGGACCACTCACCTATGCCATTGGGGCTGATCCGAACTGAAAGAGGCATCGAACAGGTAATCGGATTGCGTTGATTGGCATTCCGAAATTAGCGCGGACTGCCAGCGTCGAGAGCCCTTAGCAAGGAGTCCGAATATGAACATCCGTGTTTGGATTGCGATATCAGTCCTTTTGCTGATTGCCAACTCAATGAACGCAATGATCGTCCGCGTCATTCCGACCGGGAGTGACGCGAATGATGGTTCGTCGTGGAGCCTTGCCAAGAAGACGATCATAGGGGCCGTCTCTGCAGCCCATACCGGCGACGAGATTTGGGTGGCCTCCGGAGACTATTCCGAAAAGGTCTCGCTCACTGGAGGGGTTTCGATATACGGTGGATTCGCGGGCACAGAACTGATTCGGTCCGAAAGGAATCCTAGCGTTAATACTTCTCGTATCAAGCCCTCGTCCGGTAGTTGTATTACTGTTGCAACCGGCGCCGGCCTAGACACGGTTATTGATGGGATGTCTCTTTCCACGGCGGGCAGTCCTGGCATCTTGTGTTCGAACGCCTCTCCGACAATCTCCAACAATGTCGTACACGGAAACGGAGGCGGCATATCGCTCATGAACTCAGCAGCCGTCGTAGTCGCCAACGCGATCGGAGCATCGGCAACCAATGGAGGTGGCATTTACATTTCTGGCGGATCTCCTACGATCAAGGACAATTCGTTCTGCTTTAATTTTGCCGAAAACCTCGGCGGGTGCATTTACCTTCTTAATACAACCGCCATGATCGTCCACAATCGTTTCTGTTCGACAGGCAATCGATTATATGCGACGAAAGGTGGTGTCATCTATTCCAACACCTCGGCAGCCATGATCCTCGCGAACTACTTTCAATCGAACATCGCGGATTCCGGCGCTGCAATCGAATACGGTGGCAGCGCCGCACTCGTAATCGCCAACAACATCATGATTGGTAACGGAGCGTTTTCGGGTGGGGCGATCATTAATGGCCTGGGATCGAATGCAAAAATTGTAAATAATACGATTGTCAGCAACTACTCGGCAACCGGCGGTGTTATCAATATTGGAACAAATTCTGCAACCATCGCAAATAATGTCATAGCATACAATTCTGCCGGAGTCGACTACAAATCCAAGTCCGCCAAGTTTTTCACGAACGACGTATTTGGGAACTTTCTATACAACT
The DNA here is from genome assembly GCA_041483895.1 of Fimbriimonadia bacterium. Classification (GTDB taxonomy): domain Bacteria; phylum Armatimonadota; class Fimbriimonadia; order Fimbriimonadales; family JABRVX01; genus JBGPGO01. Next base: position 121,852 of record JBGPGO010000011.1, on the reverse strand, counting down.
ATTCAGGTCTCGGTGATCCGACGGGAACCAACGGCAACATCTCAGTCGATCCGGGATTTGCGCTCGAGGCTTACGGCAACTTGCACCTCCAGCCTGCGTCTTCATGCGTTGATACCGGAGATGACTCTTCTGTCGATCTTTCATGGCAGGATATGGACGGCCAGTCGCGCATTTTCGGAAGCCATGTGGACATCGGTGCAGACGAATCGGATGGAATCGTTTGGCCGACTGAGCCAACAGTCGTTTTTGTTTCGCCGGCGGGCGCCGATACCAACGATGGTTCCAGCTGGGCCAGCGCGAAGAAGACGATTCAGGCCGGAATCGAATTGGCATTGTCAAACTTTGGCGAAGTCTGGGTCGCCGAAGGACAGTATTCGGAAACAGTAACCGCACGCTGCTTTACGCACTTATATGCCGGATTTGCCGGAACGGAATCCAATCGCGTCGATAGGGACCCCAAGAATCATGTCTGCATCATCGCTGAAGGCACATTGAACATCGATCCGAGCGGGAGTGAAGATGTAATCGATGGGTTCGATGTGCGACCAATGAAGTACAACGATCGCGGAGCGATCAATGCGCTGATGACTGCCGCCACGATCAATGGCTGTACCATAGTTTCGTCCGGCAACAGCTGGCAGTATGGTTGCCTGCATGGAAATCTGGGGAGCCCAACGGTCACCAATTGCCACTTCGAAGGTAACCCATCGGTTGAAGTAATGCTTGAATCCTGTTCGGCTGTGCTCCAAAACAACACGATCAACGGTAGAAGCGATATCAGTGTAGACGCCGTCGGACTCAGCTGCGATGGAAACTCGCATGTTGTGATTGAGGATAATCTTATTACGAACTGCAAGTATGGCGGCGTTACGGTTGGTGAAGACGTAATCGCAACGATTCTGCGCAATCGGATAGCCGATAACGGCATGGGAGTGATCTGCAATGGTGGCGCCAGCTCGATACTCAACAACGTGATCGCTCGCAACTTTGGCAGAGATCCGGGCGGCGGCGTTGTGATCGGCGGCGATGCCGTTGCCCAAATTGCAAACAATCTGGTATTCGCAAATAAGCCCGGCATCGCTCTGAGCTCCACTTTGGCTGGCACGAAAGTTGTCAACAATACCATCGTAGGCAATATTGCGACAAATGGGGCGGGACTGGCGTTTGCCGGCGCGCAAGCAACAATAGCCAACAACGTGATCGCACACAACACGACCGGCATCGAATTGGTGGAGGGCGGAATCGCTCCGATCTTTTCAAATAATGATGTATGGCAGAACGGGTATACCAATTTCGCGGGAATGCCCAATCCGACTGGCACGAACGGCAACATTTCCGCAGATCCCCAGTTTGCCAATTGGCAGAATCAAGACTACCACTTACAGGCTGCCTCCCCTTGCGTTGACGCCGGTGCGCCGGCATTCGTTGATGGCGGCTGGGTCGATATGGACGGGCAGTTGCGGATTCAGGGTTTGGGCCCTGATATCGGCGCCGACGAGTCCGATGGCACAAATTGGCACGGCGGACCGGCTGTAACATTTGTCAAACCTGATGGCAACGACCTGGACGACGGACTTAGCTGGGCAACGGCGAAGAGAACCATCGGCTCTGCTCTTATGGAAGCTTCCGAGAGAGATGGGGAGATTTGGATCGCCGGTGGCACCTTTAAGGAGAATCTAGTTCTCCGGGACATCTTCTCAATCTATGGGGGATTCAAGGGGAACGAAGTCGATCGTAATGATCGCGATTGGAAGGCGAATCCCACTATCATTGACGGATCGTTCGCGGGATTGAGCATTGAGGTCATTGCGGTAAGTGGAGTCATGGACGGACTCCGAGTGCGCAATGGGACAGGCGGTGGAATCTATTGCCGTTCTGGATCCCCCACCATTCAGAACTGTGCGATTGAATGGTGCTCAGGATCCGGAATAATCTGCAATATGGCCTCGCCTGTGATAGCGCGAAATATTCTGTCGAACAATGTCAACCCGGCAAAGCCGGGCGAAGGCGGCGGTATCGAAGTCACCGGGCTTTCCGCACCCACAATTGTTCAGAATCTGATCCGCGGCAATTCCGCGCTCAATGGCGGCGGTGTCTATGTTGGGGGACCGGCCACAATTGCGAACAACTGGATTGTCGGAAATGGATCGGATGGTGGCGGCGGGCTATATTTGAGCAGTGTTTCCGGAGGAATCATCGTCGGAAATACCATAGCCGGAAACACGGCAACGACTGGAGCTGGTGGAATTCACTATCGTCAATCGACCGCTCTTTTTTCGAACAATGTTGTGGCATTCAATGGCGGCGGTGGCGTGCTGGCCTCAGGAAGCGCTCCAGCATCGACATTTCACTCAAATGACGTATTTGGAAATAGTGGAGCGAACTGGTCCGGCGTTACCGATCCAACCGGAACCGATGGCAACATTGCAGCAGAGCCACTGATTGCAAGTTTGCCGTTCGGCAATTTTCATCTGCAGCCGACATCCCCTTGCGTTGACGCAGGAAATAACTCCGACGCGATGCCGGGTTATGGCGACTATGATGGGCAATCTCGCATACTTGGGCCGGCTGTGGATATTGGAGCGGACGAAAGTGACGGCACGCTATGGAACACGAATCCTGCCATCATCCATGTTCGACCTGACGGAGATGACTCTCATGACGGGTTGACGTGGGAAACCGCCAAGAAGACAATCCAAGCTGGCCTAGATCTCGCGACAGATCTCGGTGGTGAGGCCTGGGTGATGAAGGGCACGTACCCCGAGATGATCCGATTACCGGTCTTTGTTGCGCTGTACGGAGGATTCGCAGGGTCGGAATCGGATCGCTCGGAACGGAATTTTGAGACCAATCCAACAATCATCGATGCCGAAGGTCGTGGCACGGCGGTCAATGTCGCGGCCGGGGAGCATCTCTCTGTGCTTGACGGATTTACGATTAAGCGTGGAAATGCAGGAGTCTTTCCTGGTGCGGGTATCTATGCACTTTACTCTAGCAATGAGATCGCCAATTGCGTAGTCCGGGAATGTACAAGTCAAATCAAGACTGGGACTGCTGTCGTTATGCAGGGAGCAGCGAGCAGGCTGATCTCCTGCAAGATTATTGATAATTCCATACCAGGCGTCACAGCGAAGTTTAGAGCTGGTCTGATCGATTCAAATCTTATCTCCCGGAATCAGGGCACCGGATTGGCATATTTGGACAAGGCCGGCGGAACGATTCAAAACAATACGATATCATATAACAACTCAACCATAGCCGTCGCAGGCGTCGACTTAGGCAGTTCGACCGTCTTGTTTGCAAGAAACGTGGTAGCGCATAATACAAGCACAACACAATCTCTTCCCGCGAGTGCGTTGTCGAGTCTGCGTGGAACACCACGAATTAGCGGTAATATATTCGCTTGGAATAGCTCCGCGAACGGCTACACGGTACTTCTCGATGTGACAACCAATGGCCAAGTCGCGAACAATGTACTGATCGGCAACTACGAAGGGTCCGGAGCCATTGGGTTGTACCAAGCAACAACCTGTTCCGTTACGAACAATACTCTAATCAGCAATCACGGTGCCGCACAAATCGGATACCCCTACGTTTTTGCAATCACGAACTATGGAACGAATGATACTATCGCAAATAACCTGGTCGCCTACAACAGCGGCGGAATATATGCCTATAGCGCGGGCACATATGCCAACAACAATGTCTATGCGAATGCAACAAATTATTCCGGAACTGCCGATCCTACCGGAACCAGTGGGAACATTTCCGTCGATCCAATAATCCCAGGCATATGGGTGGGAGACTATCACCTGGGCCACGGTTCGCCGTGTATCGACGCCGGCAACAATTCCTATGTATTTCCCGGCTTTGCCGACATCGACAACGAGAACCGCATTTCCGGCGCGGCGGTCGATATCGGTGCTGACGAGTGGTACGAAGATCATACGGTAACACTGCCGTCCGCCGTGGTGCGAGTTGACGGCGGGAACGGAAATGACTTGAACGATGGGCTGTCCTGGGCATCGGCAAAGAAGACGGTCCAAGGAGGGATCGATGCGTTGCCGGACGGCGGCGAGGTTTGGATTCGCGGTGGAATTTACCAAGAACATCCGATTGCCTCAGGCCTAATATCGATCTACGGCGGGTTTGCGGGAAATGAATCCGACCGTTCGAAGCGCGATTGGGTGGCGAATCCAACGACTATCGATGGTGGTAGGTCGGGCCAGGTTCTTAGCCTTGTCAATGGCGTTGGATATCTCGATGGCTTCACGATTCGGAACGGTGTCACAGGCGGATTGCTCATCCAGAATTCCATTGAGACGATGGTCAATCTGGTTATTTCAGACAATAAAGGCGCAAGGGGTTGTGGGCTCAACGTAAATGATAGTCTGATAAGAATATCGTATTCTGCCATTACAAATAACAGTGATGTTGATGGTGCCAATGGATTCAACTATGGCCCTAACCAACTTATCTCGACGTCCGGAACATTTGATCATGTCGTTGTCCAAGGCAACACATCACAAGGAGGAAGCCTCGGTGCCGTTGGCGCAGGCATTTCGTTCGTCAACGGCGGCTATCTAATCTGCACGAACTGCAAACTCGTGGACAACGTGGCAGATAGCGGCCCTGCAATTTACTGTGTGCCTGGTGCCGGCCTCACTCTGATAAATTCTGTAGCGTCCGGCAATCGTGCTAGAGCCGGCGGAGGCGCGCTCTACCTCTCAGGGAATGCTACCCTGATTGGAAATACGATTGTTTTGAATTCGGCCCCGAGAGGCGCAGTCGCATTCTCCGGCACCAATCTCACCATGGCGAATAACCTGATCTCCCATAATGCTTCTGGAGTCTATCTTGACAAGGTTGCGTTGCTCGATTTTCACAACAATGATGTCTTTGACAACGGTTGGGCCAATTTGAGCGGATTCGCTTCGGATCCCATCGGAGTCGACGGCAACATATCCGAAGATCCATTGATCGCGAATCGATACACCAAAGATGTTCATATTCAGCCCGGCTCGCCGTGCATCGATGGCGGCAGCGACGTAGACTCATCCGGCAGCGATATCGATGACGAAGTGCGATTATTGGGAGCGCACGTAGACATTGGCGCCGATGAATCGGATGGTACGGTTTGGGTAGGGCCATCTCCATCCAAGACCATCTATGTAAAACCGCTTGGAAGCGATGCGGCTGACGGGCTAAGGTGGCAAACAGCGAAGAGAACAGTGGCTGCGGCGCTCGCGATCAGTGCGCCGGGAGATGAAGTTTGGGTTACAGCAGGCACATACAAGGAGAACCTTACCCTGCCTTCATCTGTCAAGCTCTATGGAGGCTTTCTGGGGACAGAATGGGAATTAGAAGACCGATTTCTGTCATCGCAAAATCAGTCAATTCTCGATGGGGCAGGCGGTTCGACGAAGAGCATTATTGATGTGTCTCCGGGGGCTCTACCAGATACGGTAATCGACGGGTTTACTATTACGAAAGGATCTCGACAAGGCGTTGGCGCGGGCATCAACGTCTCAGGAGCCTCACCGACTATCAGCCGCAACGTCTTTGTGTCCAATGGCGGCATCCCTGTCTATTTGTATAGCTCCGGCTCGAAAGTATCTAGCCTGTATTTCATCAATAATGGTTCCGTAGGACTCTATTCGCGGCTTAGTAACATCGCTGTCCACGATTCACTTTTTTACGGAAATCGAGGTGGAGCGAGCTTTTCCGTTTGTCATGGAGAATTCATCAACTGTACGGTTGCAAAAAACCCATGGACATACGGTTTGGTTCTCTCCTCGTCGCCGCTCTTCCTTGCGAACAACGTTATTGCCTTCAACAATCAAGGAGTTCAAGATTCGAACTCCATACCTCCTGCGAATTGGTGGAACAGCGTCATATATGGTAATGGGACGAAAGACTATGATCCGAGCATCAAGAGCCCCGTTGGCAAGAATGGCAACGTATCCGTTGATCCGCTGTTCATCGATATAGCCAACGGCGACTACCATCTCTCCGCGGCATCTACATGCATCGATACGGGGCTGGATGATGCCACCGTCCCACCGCGATGGGATGTCGATCTGCTGCCGAGGACGATTGGCCATCATGTCGACGTCGGGGCAAGTGAATACGTTTCAACGACGGCCACCGGCATTATTTTGCTCAACGACTTCGTGGGTATTCCTCCCGATCGCATCCGTTTCGAGCTTCGCGAACTTGGTTCGAGGGCTGCTTTTGGCGATTTCGATGCCGTGATTCGCCCTAACGGGGAGTTTGCGATTCCCGTTCCGGCGGCGGCGCTCGATCTCGCGGCAAAACCCGGCCATTGGTTGCGAAGGGTTGTGCCGATTGATGCAACCAATGGAAGCGTCTCAGGAATCGAAATCACTCTCGAGAATGGTGACGCCGAGCGTAATAACGTTGTCAACATCCGCGATCTGAATGCGATATTTCTCTCATTTGGCGAGGGACCAAGTCCAAACGATCTTGATGGTGGCGGATCTGTTGACATGCACGATCTAACGATCGTCGTCATGAACTTCGGTATGGCGGGAGATGACTGATCATTAGTGCCTCCTCCAATGGTGATGTAAGCCACTACCTGCCGAAAGGCACTGGAGCTGTAAACGGCGGAGAGAAACTGTACCACTGAGGCGGCGGGTTGTTCTGGTCGTAGTCATCGTGTTTGAATCTTCAATGGACAGGCCAGGCTTTTTCAAGCCGATCTAGGTTCGTGCGATCAAGTTGCCTTTCGCTTCTTGCTTTGCGTCAGGCGGTAACTCTCGGCGTTCATCTCCAGGATGTGGACGTGGTGTGTGAGACGATCAAGAAGAGCGCCGGTCAGGCGATCGGAGCCGAACACCTCCGTCCACTCGTCGAACGGCAGGTTGCTGGTCACGAGAACCGAGCCTCGTTCATACCGAAGACTGAACACCTCGAAGAGAAGCTCCGCCCCGGTCTTGGACAGAGGCACGAACCTCAGTTCGTCGATGATGAGCAGCCGGCAAGCGGCAAGCTGCTTCTGGAAGCGCAGCAGCCTCTTTTCTTCCTTGGCTTCCATCAATTCGTGCACCGGAGCGGCCGCGGTGGTAAAGCCGACGGCAAGGCCCTTCTGGCAAGCGGCAAGGCCGAGCCCTAAGGCAACGTGGGTCTTTCCCGTTCCGGAGTTGCCTAGAGCGATCACGTTCTCTTTCTTTTGAACCCACTCGCACCTCGAGAGTTCCACGACCAACGATTTGTTTACAGAAGGGATGGCGGCGAAGTCGAAGGTATCGAGACCCTTCACGGCGGGAAAGCGCGCCTGCCGGATCCTTCGTTCCACCATCCTGCGCTCCCTGTCGATCAGCTCCCGCTCGCACAGGCGAAACAGGTAGCGCACGTGGCCTTCGTTCGCGCTCGCGCATAGCGACGCCGTCTTCTCATATTCCCGAAGGAAGGTCGGTAGCTTCAAAGCCTTGAGGTGATGGGTTAGCAGAACTTGCGGAGATTGGTCCATCTTAGGCCACCTCCGTCAGCAGGGCGAGATAGCTCGCGGCCTTCGTGGTCTGAACCAGGGCTTTGGGAAGATGCGGATACAGCGAAAGGTCGAGTCTTTCCGGCCTCTTTTCGATTCGGCAAAGAAGAAGATGCTTTACCGCATCGAAGCTGATCGCCGAAAGCGAAAGGGCGGCCCGCACGGCGACGACGACATCTTCGGCGCAGAAGGTTTCCAGAAGCCTCAGCACCTGCACGTACTCCCTCTTGCCGTTTGTTCCCATCCGGCCTTCCAGAAGGCGGCGCAGGGATGCGAACTCTTCGGGGAGATCCCAACCGGCAAGAGGCGCCGCCTGCTCCAGCGCGCCAACCTTCCTTTCCAGGAGCGCAAGGTAGTGCAGCGGATCGAAGACGAAGTCCTCCTTTTCGTAGGAACAAACGTGCCGGGCGATGACATCTGTTTTGTACGAGATGACGACATCATGCACGAACCCCTTTACCAGAACCTCCAGGTGGCCGTAGCGGGTGGGGACGGAGTAGTCGTTGCCCTTGTACCGAACCAGGGAGAGCGAGCTGACCCGGGCCACCCGCTTGTCGCAAGCATCATACTCGGCGGTGGGAAGCGGCAGGAATGCATCCTGGTCGAGAACGAGCCGCTCGCCGATCATGGCGCTCTTTCCCCGCAGGCGGTCTTCACGGCGCTTTTGGCACTGCTCCTCCAGGTGGTGGTTGAGTTCTTCAAAATTTGCAAACCGAGGGATGGGGACCAGGAAGTTGCGCCGGGCGTAGCCGACGAGACCTTCCACTTTCCCCTTGTCGTTGCCTTTGGCCGGCCTGCCGAACCGATCGCCAAACAGGTAATGGCTGACGAGTTCCGTGAACGCCTTGGTGCGAACTCTCGTTCCTGACCCCACGATCTGCGCCACCGCGATCTTCGTGTTGTCGTAGAGAATGGACTGCGGAACGCCGCCGAAGAACGAAAACGCCGACACGTGGCCATCTAAGAACGCCTCTTTCGTCTCTGACGGGTATGCCTTCACGAAACAGGCGTCGCTAAAAGGCAGATCCATCGCGAAGAAGTGAATTTTCCTTTGTACGCCGCCGATTACAGCAAGAGCTTCTCCAAAGTCCGCCTGCGCATGGCCGGCAGGGTGGGAAAGCGGAACGAACATCTCCTCCTTCACCAGCTTTCGCTCCCGAACGTAGTCCTTGACGATGGTGTACCCACCGCCAAGCCGTGCTCTTCGGTGAGGCGCTCATAGATCCGATGCGCGCTGTGGCGCTGCTTCTTCGGGGCGCCAAGGTCCTCTTCTAAAATCTGGTCGATGACCCTCGTGAACGGGCCGATCTTCGGCTTTGCCGCCGGCTCCTTGCGCTGGTAGCCGGGAGGAAGAGAAAAGGCGAGCATCTTGCGAACGGTGTCGCGATGGATTCCAAATTGCCGCGCGGCCTCCCTTTGGCTCAGGCCTTCCACAACGACGGCGCGCCGAACTCTTACGTAGATTTCCACTGAGTACATCCTTTCGCCTCCCCATCCTCCGGATTTCAATCCGAAGTCTGGAAGAGGCCGTCAAGGCCGGTACAATTTTGCTCCGGCGATTCGGGTTGGTACCCGCCGCCTCAGTGGTACAGTTTCTCTCCGCCGTTTACAAACAGCACCGCCGGCATTCGACGCGGCCGTCGCGCGAAGGATTGCCGAGTTGGCCGTGGGCTTCGCAAGGGAAGCGGCGGAAAGCGCCTTGCGGGATGGCAAAGGCGGGCCGACTGGCTGCTCTGAGGAATACGCCCGGCACCTCAGCCATCGATATCATGGACAGAACGCCTTGTGCGAAGCGATGACCGACGGCATGGTCGGCATGCTATCGAATCCGAAGACGCTCCACTCGGATCCGCGCATCAGCGAACTGTCCGAGTTGCTCTTACCGCACTATCCGAACGTATCTCTGGAAGGAGAGCGCTTGCATCCACAGCGCCCAAGTCATTGGCAAGCGGCGAACCAGACAACCGCTCAGGATGCTCCCACGACGCACGCAGGGTAGCGTAGCCGCCACGATCGGCTATCACGGGCCATACTGCCGGCGTACGGCCAGGACGCCAGCATCGCAGCAATCCCAAGACCTATCGATAATGGTTGTTTTCGATAGCTACGAGCAAATTGAGCAGTTCTGCCACCAACTCGGAAGCAGAAAGTAACCCAAGGGAGCCGCTTCACCTCATAGTGTAATACAATATCCATATGCCTGTCGCCCCAGGAGTACCAGTGAGATTTCTTGCAGTCTGTCTTGTCATTCTCGATATGTCATTCAATTGGGCCGATGTGCCGATCGGCATCATTGTGGAGACCGTCGCGAAAGGCTCGCTCGCTGACAAAGCCGGGATTGTGGTTGGAGATGTCATTCTCACCTATGACAACCAACCGCTATTGACTCCTATTTCGTTGCTCGCTTGCGAAGAGAATTCATTTGGCAAGGATAATGTCGAAGTGCGGCTGCGTCAAGTGACAGTGGAGCGACTAGTCAATGTACCGTTGGGTTCGCTTGGAGTCACTTCGCGACCGCAATTGACACCACATTCCCTGGCCTCTTATCTTTTGGCAAGAGAGGCGAAGCTGGACGCCGCTGGAGGATTGTTCGAGAAGGCGGCGGAGGAAGAAGGGAAGTCTGTAGGCGCAGCCTGGCTGCTCCTCCGGTCTGCAGCGGCGTGGCATGCAGCGGGACATGACGCCAGGGCACACGTACACAACGAACGCGCAGTTGCTCTCTTCAAAGAACTTGAGGATAGTGCCGGCGAGTCGCGCGCCAGAGATCTCCTGAACGAAACCTTAACCGATCAAGATTCGACTCGAGAAGACAACCTCCGAAGACGCCTTGCCATCGACGACGCAGCGGGCCGCAGCATTTGGGAGGCTTGGAGCATGAATGCGCTAGGCAATTTGGCGTGGCGACATGGGGACGTGGATGGGGCAGAGGCATGGATGAGGAAAGCACTCGAGATCAGGGAAGTCAAAGCGCCCGACAGCCTCGATCTCGCGGCGAGTTATAATAATCTTGGCGCTGCGGCGTGGGCCCGCAAAGATTTGCCCGCGGCCGAACAGTGGTATAGAAAGGCGCTTGCGATTAGGGAGCGCAAGGCGCCTGGAACCACCGATGTTGCGGCATGCTACACCAACCTCGGCGTAATCGCCGAGGAACTCAAAGACTTTCCTGGCGCAGGGGCGTGGTACCGAAGGGCCCTGTCTATCCAGGAGTCCATTGCGCCGGACAGCCTCGCTCTGGGTGCCATTTATAACAATCTCGGCAACGTGGCAAGGGATATCGGGGATCAACATGCTACCGGGGAATGGTACAAGAAGGACCTGGCTATTGTCGAGCGTAAAGCGCCTGATAGCCTGGATCTCGCAACAACATATAAGAACCTCGGAGCTTGGGCACGTTTGGTCGGCGACACTAGGAGCAGCGACGAATGGTATTTGAAGGCAACAACGATACTGGATCGCAAAGCGCCGGATAGCTTGGACCTGGCAACAATCTACAATAATCTCGGCCAAGACGCCGAGGTCCGCGGGGATCTTAAGGATGCTGAAGAATGGGACAGGAAGGCCCTCGCGATCTGGCAGAAAAATGATTCTGATGGCATAAGCCTCGGTGGAGGCTACAATAATCTCGGGAACGTGGCAGCGGACCGGGGAGATTTTCAAGCCGCCGATCAGTGGTATCGAAGAGCCCTCGTGATATGGGAGAGCAAACTCCCGGAAAGTCTGGAGCTGTCACTGATCTACAACAATCTCGGAACGAATGCAGACACGCTCGGTGACCTCAAGGCGTCAGATGCGTGGCACAGGAAGTCACTTGCGATCAGAGAGTCGAAAGCGCCAGGCAGCATCGATCTCGCATATACGTACAACAATCTCGCCAGCGTTGCAAACGATAGAGGGGATTTGGGCGCAGCCGACGACTGGAACCGGAAATCGCTTGATATCTGGGAACGCCAAGCCCCCGGCAGCATTGAGCTTTCCAGGAGTTACAACAATATCGGTGTTACCGCATCCCATCGCGGCAACATGGCCGTCGCAGAGATGCGGTTCCGCCAAGCGCTGGAGATCAGGAAGGTCAAAGCGCCGGACAGTCTTGATCTAGCTGTCAGTTATGACAACCTTGGGATATTGGCTCTACGGCGCGGGGAAATCCGGCAATCCGAGGTCATGTTCGGCAAAGCCTGGCGCATCGTCAGAAGACAGTCAAACTCGGCCGTTGGCGACGAGTCTCGTCAGTCGTTTGCTGTGAATACGATCCTGATTGGCGAGCGTTTGGTACGATCTCAATGCCTTCTGTCGCTCGCAACCGCGTTCACAACCCTGCAAGAGATGCAGGCGCAGGCGCTCCGACAGGTGTTAACCGATCGGGTTCTGAGCTCTAAAGCAAAATCATCTCCCAACTACCGGCGGTACCAAGATCTCCTTTTCAGGAAAGACCGACTGATGAAGCATGCCGAGCAAGATAGCATCCGCCAGATTGTTGCCAAACGCGAAGGTCGGGCAACTGATGCGAGCGATTTGAAGGCCCGATATGATCTGGAACTTGCGGAGGCCACGCAGACGCGAGTGGAGGCAGAATCGCTGGCCAGAGAGATCAAACGGCAAAGTCCTGAAGTTTTCGTTCCCGAATTGACGACTGCCCAGCTTCAGAAGTCCCTCCCCCCGCATTCGCTCTATCTCGGTTACGCTGTCACCCCAGACGGACCAGTTGTCATCGCGATCGGAAGGAAATGGGGACCAAAGACGTATGTAATCAATCTGAAAGAAGATAGCCTGCGAAGGCTAGTCGACAGAGTACAAGTAGGGCTTGCCATGGCCCCCGGACAGAATGCACGGGGAGTAAAGAGCATCACTAACACGAAGCCTGCCACGAATCTAGAGGCAGACCTGCAAACCCTCGGCAAGATTCTTATTCCAAAGGCACTGGGTCCGATGGTGCTGAACGCGAAGCGAATCATCATAACGCCGGACGGCCCGCTCTGGAATGTGCCGTTCGCGGCGTTTAGGGTAAACGGGACCTACCTCGGCCTTTCGATACCGATTACCTATACACCATCAATCGCCCTCTTCGCGCGCTCCGCCGCACAGCCGTCGCCAAGAGGTCGAGGAGCGTGCGTTCTAGGAGGAGCGTACTTCACAAGATCGCAATCATCCGCCAAGAATGATTCACCAGATCGATCGGCGCGTTCTTACCTCTGGGGATCCGCCAGTCCGCCTCCATATTTGCCTGGTACATCGGTGGAAGCAAAGAGTGTGGCGGCGCTCTATGGCGTCAAACCGCTTATCGGCGAAGAGGCATCTGAAGCGAATCTCCGCACCAAGCTCGCCGGCGCAAGAGTCATCCATCTAGCCACTCACGGCTATCTCAACGAATTGATTCCGATGTCCTCAGGCCTTCTCCTGACTGTTCCGAAAATGGAGCCCAAGGAAGATGAGACGGACGACGATGGCGCGTTGCAGGCGTGGGAGATTGCAGGTGAACTGCATCTGAGCGCCGATCTTGTCGTCCTTTCAGCATGCGAGACAGGGCAAGGCAAAAACGTACGCGGAGAAGGGATTGTGGGCCTCACTCGCTCCTTAACGTTTGCCGGGGCTCGCTCGGTTGTCGCAAGCCTGTGGCAGGTCAGCGACGCATCCACCGCCGATCTGATGGTCGCGTTCCACCGAAACCGGAAGTTGGGCAAGGCGACGGACGAGGCTCTGCGTCTGGCGATGGTCGAGACGGCGAAGAAGCATCCTCACCCGTACTACTGGGCACCGTTTACTCTGACCGGAGATTGGAGGTAGCTCGTGCTCCTATCGATAATGGTTCTTTTCGATAGGAAGCCTAGCTGGTCGAAATCATCTGCGGCAGAGGGGTCCCGCTGCAAGGGAGCCAAGTCGAGTCGCGCTTTCACGACCATCCAAACTGCTTGGTATCCAAGAGGACCATTCGCTGTGCTATCCCGACATGCATTGGATCTCTCATCAGACCCGACAAAATGAGTTGACACTAGCCAACCATTAACGATAACCTTGCGAATCATCGGCAGCAACTTGAGAGCGATAAGGGCATTCGTCTGTTCGGTGCTTGTTCTACTCGGAACGGCACACATCTGTAAGGCCGAGTACTACGGACCTGACGATACCCCATGTCAAATTTGCTCTAGCATGTCCCTCGTTGTCTTGGCAACCGGAAACAACGCGATATCAGGATTGAACGGAACAAGTTGTCGGTTGTGCTGCCAGCTCAAATTCTGTAACCATGACGTGGCGGCTCTTAGGGCAGCGGCCCAGCAGCGGAATGGCAACCCAGTTTGCCTCTCCGTTGACTGCGGACCGATTCTCGAGCCACGGAAATCGAGCGGCCCGACCGAAGTCGAATCGACGCACAGTCTTCCACCTGCTCCTCCGGGAACGCAATTATCCCGTGCCCCTCCTGTTCGCTCCCATCGTTTGATGTTCGCCTAGAGCCGCTCGGTTTTGACCCGCCTGACGTTCTAGGCCAAAGCTAACGAAACGGAGGAGCAGTCATTTGAATACCACGGTCATAAGTCTTTGTTTTTGTTTTGTCCGGGCGGCATGGGCTCAACCGGACGCCATCGACGCGCAACGAGCTTTGCAGTTGGCCGCGCAACATCGTCCTAAATTGCAAGCGGCAAAGTTACGGGTTGAACAAGCCAGGATCAGCGCTCGCGCCATTGGAACATATTTGGCTACGAAACTTGGGGTCGGATATTCGACCGATCGCGACATAGGATCGACAGACCAAGATGCCTTCATCTCACAGCCGATTGACCTGTTTGGGCGAACGAAAGCCGGCAGGCAGAGTGGCGCGGCCCTGGTCCAACAGGCCGAAGCAGCGTATCGCGGCGAGCTAATTGACCTCCAGACAGACGTGCTGACGGCGCTGACCGAAGCCGTTTCGGCAGTCAAGCTGTCGATTACGGCGGATTCCGTATTACAGAACGCAGAACAACTGAAGGCGGCGGTAGACCGAAGGGTCGAGGAAGGCAAGGTCGCTGAGGTGCAGCAAACACGGGCAGCAATCGAAGTCATGCGCGCCCAACAGAATAGCGATCTGCGTCGTAGCCAGAAGTTTGTCGCACTGAAACGTCTGTCTGCGCAGCTTGGAGTCACCGTGGCCGCCGAGGAAGTCAACGCTTTTCCAACATTGGGTGAATTGGCAACGGTCGATATCTCCCAGCGACCAGACGTTCTCCTCACCAAAGCCGATGTGCAAGCAGCCAAGGCCGAGGCGAGTATTGCGAAGGCGAGCGTTAGGCCTGACCTTGAGATTCAGGGACTGAGGCTGCCGTGGCATGAAGGAGGCGCTCGCTTCGGTGCGCGCATACAGTTATCATGGGCGGTGTTCGATTTCGGACGCGCTCGAAACGAAGTTAGATCGGCACAAACCAAGGCGCTAGCGAACGAACAGGCGCTCGAAGATATTCGGCTTACGGCGGTAGCGGAATTATCGGCGACTCGCGAAGAGTTGCTGTCCGCGAAAACGCAAGTCGAGAGCTATCGTAACATTCTGGAATCTGCCCGAAACCTTGTTGATAAAACGCGAATCGGTTACGAGGAAGGGGCGTCCACTCTGATCGATGTTCTCGAGGCGACGCGCTCCCTGCGGGAAGTCGAGGAGGGTTCAGTCCAGGCCGAACAACGGGTTGCCGAAGCAAGCATCTCAGATTACCGGGCTGCCGGAATAGTCGTCGGAGGTTGGAATTGAAGCGAATTGAATTACTGGCGCTTACTATTGTCGCAGTCGGTTTGTCCAGTTGCGGATCGAAAACTCCTGAGGCGGATACCAAACCCGATCCTGCTGAAAGCGCAGGCAAGTCCATTGAGATTTCGTCGAATGCCCAGCGGATTGCTGGCATCGAAGTCGCCCCGGCCGGCTTGCGGAGCATGCAAGAGAGTCTGACTGTGCCCGGAGTCATGACCAGCACGAATAAGAATCGGGCTGTTGTGACACCACCGGTCGCAGGACGACTGATCCGATTGAATGTTCAACTTGGCGACGTGGTCCGGCAAGGCCAAACTCTCGCGGTGATTGAATCCTCGGAACTCGCCCAGTCGTGGCAGTCCGTTGCCGAGGCCCAGCGGTCACGCGATGCGGCGGCGGCGGACCTCAATCAGTCGAGGTCAGAGGCAAAGCTTGCCGAGGCAAAGCTCCAGTCAGCACAAACGAATTTGGAGCGCCAACGTGAACTTGCCAAGGAGGGCGCATTTAGCCAAGCACCGCTACAACTGGCGCAAAGCGAACTCAACGACGCTCAAAGCGACCTCTTGGAAGCACAGCGGCAATTGGACTACCACACCAAGCAGTTGGAGCGAGACGAGCGACTCTTGAAAGAAGGTCTCGTTTCGAAATCCGAATGGGAAACCGCCCGCCTCGACGTTCAACTCGACGAGAATCGGGTGGACAAGGGCAGAGCCCGGGTAGAGCTGGCCAAGGCAGGCTATGAGCGTGAAAAATCCATTGCTCAAAAAGGGCTGCTCAATGCACGCGAACTGCAGGCTGGTGAAGCCGAAGTTCGCTCAAGCCAGCTAGAACGGGACAAGGCGATCATAAAGATTGACGCCGCCCGGGCAGCGCTTGCCAATTCCGAAAAAGCGATCCGCAACGCCCAAGGCACGTATCGCGCTTCCAGCGGAGGAGGAGCCACATCTCTCGGTCAAGTCGCCATCATAGCTCCGGTTTCGGGAACCATTATCCACATCGACGTAACCCTCGGGCAGGCTGTGGATCGCACCCAAACGCTGATGGAGATCGAGAACATCGGAAGCATTTGGGCAACGGCCAACGTCCAGGAGAAGGACATCGCAAAGGTATCGCTTGGTGAGAACTGCGTTGTTACCGCCTCATCGCTCGAAAATCGCTCCTTTCACGGAGTCGTCGCGATAGTGGCAAGCCGCCTAGATCCGAAGACCCGCACCATGCCCGTCCAGTGCCTCATCACCGGCGCAGGTGGCGCGCTCAAACCTGACATGTTTGTGACCGTGCGGATCGGTCTTAGGCGATCCCGATCGGTACTCGCTGTTCCGTCGACGGCGGTCATCAAGGACGCCGACAAGAACGTCGTCTTTGTCGGCCGCGATGGCAAGTTTGAGCGCCGTGAAGTGACCGTCGGCGTTGCCGACGGCGGCTATGTCGAGATTCTTGACAGTCTCAATAACGGCGAGGTAGTCGCGATCAAGGGCACCTTCGTACTTACCAGCGAATCCAAGAAGGACCAGTTGAAAGGGGAAGAGTAGCGATGCTACTCACTGCATTCGGTCTGTTTGCCTGCACGGCAATGGTAATTTGCTATGCGATGGAGGCCCGGGCTACGTGGTTCGTCCTCGGATTCGCCGTCTCATGCCTGCTAGCCGCGACCTATGGTTTTTTGCAAGGGGCCTGGCCATTTGGTGTGGTTGAATTGGTGTGGGCAGGTGTCGCGTTGAATCGATACCGTTTACGGGCGATCGGCAAGGACCGGTCAGCCAACGAAGATTGGGTCAGCCACATATGAAACGTGCGACATCAATCCCTCGCCCACCCAAGGGAGGTCAAACGATATGTTGGATCGACTGATCCACTTTAGCTTGACTCAAAAGTTCTTGATTGTCACCGGAGTTGCCGTGCTAGTCGGTGCGGGGGCGATCTCCTGGCAACGGCTCAACTTGGACGCAGTGCCCGATATTACTACCAATCAGGTCCAGGTCAACGCGCAGACGGGAGGGCTGGGTCCTGAGGAGGTCGAGCGCCTCGTCACGTTCCCCATTGAGACGGCGATGGCCGGCATCGCGGGTGTCGAGGGCGTGCGAAGCCAGAGCCAATACGGTCTATCGCAGGTTACGGTCACCTTTCGCGACGATGTCGATACATATTTCGCGAGACAACTGGTGAATGAACGACTCGGTAGCGTCAAGTCACAATTGCCTCCCGACGTGAACGTTCCTCAACTTGGCCCGGTCTCGACTGGCCTTGGCGATATTTACATGTATTCGGTCGAAAGTGATAAGCGCAACGCGATGGAGCTCCGGAGCCTCCAAGACTGGCTCATCGCGCCTCAGCTACGAACCGTCCCCGGCGTCGCCGATGTGAGTTCCGCGGACGGCAGTGTTAAGGAGTTTCAGGTCGTAGTGAACCCACAATCCTTGCAAGCGCGTGGAATCGGGGTCAGCGAGATCGCCTCCGCGCTTGAGAGGAACAATCGGAACGCCGGCGGTGGTGTGATTGACAAAGGCGGAGAGCGTACGTTCGTCCGCAGTGTCGGTCTGGCTCGAAATGAGAGCGATGTCGAGCGCATTGTTGTTAGGAGCGAGGGAGGGGTCCCCGTCCTCATTCGCGACGTTGCCGGAGTTAAGTTTGGGACGCCGGTTCTGACTGGAGTAAGCAGCAAAGACGGCAAAGAAACACTTATCGTCGTGGTCATGATGCTGAAGGGAGCGAACGGTCGAACTGTCGCTGATGCCGTGGATGCCAAGCTTCGAGACATCAAGGAGCAGCTTCCCAAAGACGTCACTGTAACAACGACCTATAACCGTTCGGAACTAGTGAATGCGACAATCGCAACAGTCGAACGTAACCTTTTTGAAGGCGGAATTCTCGTCATTGCAATTCTGCTCTTGCTCCTTGGCAACTTGCGCGGCGCCCTCATTGTTGCTCTGGCAATCCCTCTGTCTATGATGTGCGCCGTCGTCGGCATGAACCAATTCGGCATTTCTGGCAATCTGATGAGCCTCGGGGCTATCGACTTTGGACTGATCGTTGACGGCGCGGTCGTAATGATTGAGAATGCTGTTCGACGTTTGGCGGAAGCTCGGGAGCGCTTGGGCCGCGCCTTATCCCGCCAAGAGGTTCGCCATTCGGTCTGGGAGTCCTCGCGCGAAGTTGCTAAGCCGACTGCGTTTGCCGTTGCAATTATTACGGTCGTGTACCTCCCTATCTTGGCTCTACAAGGCACCGAAGGCAAGATGTTCAAGCCGATGGCTTTCACCGTCGTATTTGCTCTCGTAGGCGCTCTCATTCTTACGATGACAGTTGTCCCGGCGCTTGCCAGCATGGTCCTTTCCGGCAACACGCGCGAAGGACGGAACGTTTTGATGGAGTTCCTAAGCCGCGCTTATCGCCGGACGCTAGGATTCGCAATGCATCGCCGCGCAGTGGTGCTTGGAGGCGCGGCTCTTCTGCTCGGTGCGGCGTTCCTGCAGTTCGGCAAACTCGGATCGGAGTTCATTCCGCAACTCGACGAAGGTTCGATCTTAGTCCAGCCGGTCAGACTGAGGACAGTCGATGCCGAAGAGACCGTGAAGCTCGTGACCGCGATGGAGAAGGAGATCCTCAAGTTACCCGAGGTTGCGATGGTTTTTTCAAAAAGCGGAACGCCAGAAATCGCCTTTGACGCCATGCCCCTCAGTCTGACGGACAGCTTTGTGATGCTCAGACCGACGCGCATGTGGCGATCGGGGATGACGAAGGCGAAACTGATTGAAGAAATCGATTCAAGAGTGTCTGTTGTGCGGGGGCAGGGCTATGGTTACACGCAGCCGATCCAGATGCGTTTTTCGGAGCTCATTTCCGGAGTAAAGGCGGACATTGGCATCAAGGTGTTCGGTGAGGACCTGAGAACACTGAAGTCAAAGGCAGACGAAATTGCCGACGTCGTGCGGGCAATTCCCGGCGCCGAAGACGTCGAGGTCGAGCAGGTCGATGAAGTGCCGGTCCTGCAAATCGAGATAGATCGGGATGCCATTTCGCGGCTCGGCTTGAACGTGGATGACATCCAAGACATGGTCGCCGTTGCTCTTGGTGGCGAACCTGTGGGGCAGATCGTCCAGGGTGACAAGAGGTTCGCGCTGACGATTAGGCTACCGGAGGATGTTCGCAACGATGTGGAAGCCATCAAGGCGCTGCAGGTGAGATCTCCTTCCGGTGCCGGCGTACCGCTTTCCACCGTTGCACGGATAGCGACGGTGCATGCGCCAGCCCAGATCAGCCGGGAGAACGGCAAGCGCAGAGTAGTGGTTCAACTCAACGTGCGAGGGCGCGATCTAGGCTCCTTCGTCCAAGCTGCACGAGGCGCCATAAAGTCGAAGGTGTCGTTACCGGAAGATTACTATTTGGCGTGGGGCGGACAGTTTGAGAATCTCCAAAAGGCGTCGGCGCGATTGGCTCTTGTGGTTCCGATCGCTCTCGCGCTAATTTTCGTTCTGCTATTCACGACGTTTGGATCGGTGAAGCACGCCGTCTTCATCTTTACAGGTGTACCATTGGCGGTTACAGGTGGCGTATTTGCGTTGGCAGCTCGTGGAATGCCACTTAGCATCACGGCTGGTGTCGGGTTCATCGCTCTCTCGGGCGTTGCGGTACTGAACGGCGTCGTGATGGTTTCTGCCATCAATCGGTTACGCGAGAGTGGGCTGAAAGTATCGGACGCCGTACGCGAAGGGGCAAATCAGAGACTGCGGCCAGTGCTCATGACCGCGCTTGTCGCGGCGCTTGGCTTCATCCCGATGGCGCTCAACACCGGCATCGGTTCAGAGGTGCAACGACCCCTCGCCACGGTCGTAATTGGCGGCATAATCTCGGCGACACTGCTCACGCTATTCGTACTGCCAGTACTCTATTTAAGATTCGAAAAGGACGCAGTAAAGGCCGAAGAACTTTGACGCATATGGTGTGCCCATTTGTTACCGATCCTGGCGAACGCATTCTGATCGGCAATTCAAGAGCGTGGTTCGCTCCGTGAATTCGACTGCGCTGGGCCACGGCATGCCCGACGCTTCCAAAGGCTTCAGTAGGTGAACAAGCAACATCATTCGAACCGTACAGAGTTTACTCTGCTCCTTGCCGTCTTTCTCGACCTCATCGGATTTGGGATGGTGTTCCCGGACTTCCAACTGCGAGCGGAGAGCTTCGGAGCACCGGGGTGGCTTATCGGAACTGCATTGTCCAGTTACTTTCTTGTCCAAGTTGGCGCATCGCCGCGCTGGGGTCGTGTGAGCGACCGCGTGGGTCGAAAGCCAATTCTCGTCGTATGTACGCTCATCTCAGCGGTATCAATGATCGTGTATGCATTTGCCACCGACATGAGTTGGCTGTTGGCTGCCAGGGTTCTTGCTGGATTGGGCGGAGCGAACGTCGTCCTGGCGCAAGCATATGTTGCCGATGCGACGGCGAGTGGCGAGCGCACGGTTGGGTTGGGCAGGATCGGCGCATCGGTAACCGCCGGACTGATTTTGGGACCGGTAATCGGCGGTTGGCTTGCCCAAGTCGGCGGCAACATGGCGATCGGTCTGGTAGCCGCATCGGCTTCGTTCATCGGTGCGCTTTGGCTTGGTGTTGCACTGCCTTCCGTCGCTCCGATCGGGGACAGCCGCCCTCCTTCAACCCCGAATCGCGTTTCGTTCCTGAGAAGTCATCCTGAACTGATGCGACTGTTCCTCGTCGCCCTCATTGGCTGGTTCGCCCTAGCATGTTTGGAAGGGACGTTTGGGCGATTGATTCATCTTAGATTTGGTTACGGTCAACTGGAATTCGGCTTCATCTTGGGGGTAGAGGCGACGGTTGCAATGCTCATTCAAGGATTCTTCTTGCCGTTCGTTTTGCGTCATTGCTCCGAGCACGTCGCGTTACGCGCATCGTATTTCCTCCAAGGCAGCGGAATAGCGATGATGCCCTTTATGCCTGGCATGAAAATGCTTGTGCTCGCTGCTTCGATACATGGCGTTGGAGTGGGTGGAGCCAATCCTATCATTAGCGGGCTTGCGAGCAATCTGACACCCCCTGATCGCCAGGGGGAATTGTTCGGCATGCTTCAGTCAAGCCGCTCATTGGGATTCTTGATCGGGCCAATTCTGGGCGGACTGTTGTTCGATTGGCTGCCCATGTCGCCCTATCTTCTAGCGGCTGGCATACTTTTCGTTGTTACGATTCTGGTCCCTTTGAGCAAGTGAACTGCCACCGAACCATAGCCTTCTGAAACTGTATGCCGTAGCAATTCCAGGCGCGGGCGCCGACGTTTTCTCCTACGACTGGATTTGCTAGCAGACCCTTGGTACATGTTGTGTTGGTACCGATAATGGCGATTTTCGATAGGTGAATTAACTATGCCATCCCATCGTTGCTGAGGGGAAAAGCTCTCCAGCGAGATCGCCCCGAACGGTCTGCAAGCAACCCGTCACCCTGGGGTACGAGGGCAAGAGGATCGCGAACGTGGACATGAGCGGTAACGGAACGATGCTAAAGGACAATGGCGATCTTCGCGGTGCCTTCGACCTTCACAACTAGGCGTCCGTTCGCAAACTCGGCGTCAGTGGCCGCCTGCCCGTTCAAGCGCACGGTCGGTTGCCTTTTCAGGCCGGAGATGAGGATATAGTATGGGTGGTTGGACCAGCCCTTCACCGTAAACGACGCCGCGCCTTTGGTGTCGCGAATCCCCGCGATCTCCCCGGGGGCGTGAACGAGCAGCCCGGCTTTGCGCAGCGATCGGAAGTCGTATAGCTCCGGCCCGCCGAACAGGCGAATGGCGTTCGCCTCCACGGTCCCGGGGTTGATGGCCACGCCGTTTCGCGTCTGCGGGCGGAGGTTGAACGAATCGGGTAGGAGTCCCTGCAGGTCGTGGTCGGTCGCGTGGAAACTCTGTTGAATGCCGGAAGCCGTGATGCCGTCGGCAAGCCGCTTCCACGGGCCGCTAGGGTCGTGGCGGACCAGCCGATAGAGTGCGTCCGAGTAGACCAGCCCGCACCACTGCACGGGCAGGCCGAACCAGGACCAGGTCCAGTTGGTCGCGCCGAAGACGGGGATTGTGGCGTAAAGCCCGACGGGGCCCGGAGTCGGGTTGACCAGGTACACGAACGGCACGCCGGTCCACGCCCAGTACTTCGCCCTATCGAGCATCTGCCATTCTCCGGTCAGCTCATAGCCGATGGTGTACGCGCGCACAAGCTCGGCGGACGCCAGGATGTCAGGGGTGTGAAGCGGCACCTCCCAGGTCTGCGCGCCGCGGGGGGCCGAGTCTGCGAACTTGTCCATCGCACGCAGCAGTCGCAGGCCGTCGCGAATCAGCGCCTCGTCGCCGCAGAAGATGGCGTCTTCGAGCAGTGCGCGGACGACGCTGGCTGTATGTCCGTTGGCGTCCTTGGCGAAATGCGTCTTGCCGTAGTCGGGTCCGGTGGGCTTGTAGAGAAGCGAGCCGTTCGGTCCAAAGCGCTTTACAAGCTCACGACCGGCGGCGAGCGCGCGCTCGGCGTTCTCCTCGACATGCCCATAAAGAAGAGAAGCGACGGGATAGCGCACATGCGAGACGTCCGAGGCGTTGGTGTCGGCAGGCTGAACTTGCGCGACAGCGCCTCTTGCCGATTCGTCGAGACGTTTCGACAATGCTGGATCGGTCGTCTGCCGCGCCAGCCACTCCTCCCATACGCCGACTCCTGCCACTGCCCCCGGGCCGAAGCTCGTGGCGCCGGGCCAGTAGGCATGCCGATATTTGTCGCCTTCGCGCAAACGCGAATCTAGCCATCCACCCGCCGCGAACCGAACGTAGGCCTGCATGTCCAAACCGGTCTTGGGCACGACGGGCAGGCCGCGCAGCGCAATGTACTGACGTACCGCCGGAACGACGCTGGATCCCTTGCCGCCGATGATCGTCGCTTTCAAGACGAGCGGCTTGTTTGCTGCGAGAAGCGCGGTGTCGTACGGAACGAGTGACCCGGGCTCGCGTTCGACCCCCGCCGGGAACACGAGGGACATGACGTGCCCACCGTATCCGAACAGCCGGTCCGGCGAATCGAAAACGGCCGCAAACTCCGGCTTCTGGTCCCAGATGACGCCGATATAGTGGCCATTGGCCTGAACCGCCATCAGCGGGATCGTGATCTTCTCCGCATCCGGAACCTGGCGCTTGGCGCCCGGTCCGGTGATGTCCGCTTCGGAGCTGCTCGGCTCATCATCCAGATATTCGAGGCCGGCGAACAACGCGTGGCCTTTCTTCGCTCCATAACTGTTAACTCCCGGCAGCAGTGTCAGCATCGGAAGGAAGACCACCTCCCTATCTCGATCCACCGTGACGCTTGTGACCACATCGAAGCTGCCGGGTTTACCCTCGATGAAAACCTGCGTGATGTGCCAATTCGCGCCATCCGAATCCGTGAACTTCGCGTCGGCCACAACGCCATTTGTTTCCAGCCAAGTTGACGGTTTGGCGACTTTGGCCACGTCCAACCACCGCGTCTCCTCGCCGTGGAGGTATCCGATCATCGGCCGATCGTTTCCGATCGCCATGAGTTCGCCGTCCACCAGCAGGTGAAAACCGCCGAAGGTCTCGCCGTCGTGTACGAGGGCGAGACTTCCCGACGCAGCTTGCTGCGGGTCCGTGTACTGCGGCGAAAGAAGTGGCAGCCACTTCGGCGCTATCGGCATGTTGCGCGGCTCAAATACAAGCGATGCAAAGACGCACTTGCCGCCGGTTCCTGGAAGGTCGAGCCGGATGCGCGTACCTGGCCCCAGCGCCGGCAACTTCATCCGCACGTCGCACCATTCGCCGGGCTTCGGCACGCTAAAGTGCACGGACGTCTCTTCGCTCGGTGGCTTGGCGTCGGTAAACCAGAAAAGCTGTCCGTCGCCGCCCTGATCGGACTTGAGCCTCAGCTTTGCCCACAGCGCTTGCCCAGCCGGGAAGTCGCTCGGCGGGCCTCCCACGTACGGGTCCATGCCGCTGATCTCGATAAGCATTCCCTCGGGCGTCCCCGAGAGCCGGGACACGTCGTGGTACGGCTGCCAGCCCTCGACACTCTTGATGAAGTCGAACGCCGGCAGCGACAGTATAATAAGAGCGGCTAGCATCCGACCACTTCGGGGGTGTTTCTATGCCACGGAGGGGCGAAGGACGTGCGTAGTTTAGCTCGCGGAACGAAATACATACGTGAGCCCTCGTTCGCGATTGCGGATTGTAAAGGAAACGATGATTGTTCGCCCATGTCATCTCCGTCGGGAGAAGCCTGCAAGCCGGGATGAATCTACTCAGAGGTTGATCTCTTAATACCTGGCTCTAGGCCAGTTCCGACAATAGCTTCGTCGCCCGTCCCTGTAAGTCCTCCCATGTGTCACCATATTGCGACTCGGTCAGGAGACCGGTCGCATCCAGGGATCAGTAGATCATCAGCGTCTCCAGCTTAGAATGGCGGCGGGCTTCTGTGCGCCCGCACGTCGCCGTTTGTGGCGTGCAGGTAGGCGGTGATGCTCGTGTGCCGCCACTTGTGGAGGCTGAAGTTCTGAATACCGGCCTTCCTTGCGTAGTGCCTTGCCATGAACGCCAGCCCGACGCCGGAGATGCCTGAAAGCCGGCCAGCGCAGGAGAGGAACAGTTCCGGTCGGTCGTCATCTCGGCAGGCCAGGTAGTCGCCGATCACCTCGATGGCCTTATCGCTGAGCGTCATCAGCGCCTGCCCCTTCCCGCGAACCGCCGGCGTCTTCGCCTCCGGGTCGAAGTCGCCTCGCGCAGGACTGCACGTCTCCGCTCCCCGAACGAACACGACATGTACCAGGGGTGGACGCAGAAGTCCAGTCCAACGGGCATCATGATTCTAGTCTTGGGAACCTGAGTATCAGACGCTCCAGGTCGATTCGGTGGCTCAGACCCGTACGACAGAGGGGCGTTCGGCTACTTGGCTGACGGGTTGCCGGGGCGGGGTTAGAAGTCCATAGAACTCGGGGATATTGTTGCCGTTCGTCGCCGGTAGGAACTTCCGCGGGCGCTTAATGCCCAGCCAAATCTTGACAAACGATCCAAAGAATGTTACTATGTTGCGACCTTAGACCGCACCGGTTCTTGTTGACTGCGCTTGTTGTATTTCTCCCCACCTTCGGCGATGAATTGGTTCCTTTGCGTTTGCACTGGCTGGCCAACTTGTAGGAGAAGGGGGATTAGACATGCGAAAGATTGCAATTACTTCGATGTGGCTATTGGCCACGATCGGCTCGGTTTCGTACGCGGGCATCGTAAAGGAAGACTATAAGGTCCGCACCGTGTTCGGGTACACGACCAACGGCGACTATAAACCGCAAGAAAAGTACAAGTGTACCAACCCCGACATGAACTGTGAGGCGAACCTTGTTCCGAGCAAAGTCACGTACCAGCGCGCCGTCACAAACAATTTCTTCGACGTTCTGACCGGCGCTTACGCGGGATGGCAGTTTACATCCGCCGCCGCGGAACTGTCCGACGATAGCTTGGTTGTGCACACGTACCACGTAGTGGGATCGCCCGGACTTGTCGGAGCGGAGATTGACCTCGAGTACGCAGCGCATGGAGCCGATCCGACGGCCAAAGTTCACTGGATCCAGGTCGTCACCGACAATCACGCGATTAACGGTGGTCACGGCGTCGTCGAGAATATCGTAGACGTTGCCTCTACAGCCACGACTCCGTACTATGACGACGGGTTCGCTGCGAACGGCACCGGCTTCTACGACTTTTCGCAGCGGCCTGACGGATGCAAGGACCATTATTGGAACGCTGAGCTGCACTTAGTGGTCGAGACCGGGAACAAGCAGGCGAGAATCTACGGTGGAGTTTTCTGGGGCTGGGAGAATCATTGCACTCCGGTGCCCGAACCTAGCTCACTTGCCGCTCTAGCCGTCGGCGCAATCGGCGTATTGGGTTTGCGCAGGAGGAGAAAGTAGCACGCTGCGGGTTCATCTGGATCAGCCTTGTTTGCGTGGCGGCCGGGTGCTATCAGGTGTCCGCGCCGCCACCGCATTCCATGAAGGGCGCTGTGGCGTCTAAGCCTATCCTCGCGCAAGGCGCCGAATTCGTTGTGTCCGCCGATAGTGTTTGGCACGCTCCAAAGAACCGGGGTCGGACAAAGATAGACCTGCGGCTCACGATAACCAACCGGGATGCGAAGCCGCAGGCGTTTTCGCTCTTCGACACGGTACGGATGGTTCTCAAGGACACCGACGGAAAAGACCTACGGATTGACGGCGGCCGCAACGGAACTCGGCCCGGGAAGACAACAACACCGCTCCTGGCCAAAGACGCCTCGTACGTCGTTCACCTCTCTGCATCGCTTCTGGAGGCCAACGGCGCATTGCGTTTGCAGGGAGACGATGGCTTTGGCGGCATCTGGTATTTCGACGGTCTTCGTGCGGGCAAGTATTCCGTAAGCGTTCACTATGACAGCACCCTCGGCAAAGCGCAATCGAACGCAGAGTGGCGAGGGACGGTGAATACCCAATCGGTCGTTGTGGAGATACGCTGAGCCGGCGAATCGGGTGCGTAGATTAGCGGTTATTGGCCGGTCCTTTGCTATCGGTAAAGGATCTTTATGAAAGCCGAGGACGAGTCGGTCAACTTCAAATCGTGTTCGCACGGAGAGAGAGGCAAGTCGAAATGAATCCTGGTCTCATTCACGTCGCCGCTGTCGCGATTGCCCTCGAAACGGGCAGGTTGGCGACCGGTGGGCTCGTTGCGCTCTTGCGTGACTGTATGGAGAAAGGCGCGGAAGCCCGCCTCACGCCGGTCCGGGCTGTGGCCATGTCGGCGGAAGGCGCGGAAGGTCCCGACGTAGGCGCCAAAGTCGACGGGCCGGATTTATCCCTCGAGCTGTACGCCGCGCCGGCTGGGGATCAAACGCTTCTAACCCTCTTCGCACCGGCAGACGCGGCGCCTCAACGGGCAATGCTGATCTCCGAGGACGGTTCCGTTATTGGGCAGGCAGACTTCGAGCCTTTCGGCGTGGGCGTGAAAGCGGAGTTTACAACCCCTGCGACCGGAAACGTTGCGATCATCGTACAACGGTGAGTGCCGTCCGGAGAGGATGAAGTCCAACCGTCCGCTCCCAGGAATCCCCCAAGAGGTTCAGAACAAGCGGGAGATTCGTTCTGTTAGAGTGGATCGGAATCAGGAGCCATGCGGCTCATTCCTTAAGCAAGCGGCGTTCGGCAAAGTCCTTGACCAGGCCACCGGCCAAGCACAACACGGCGGCATTGTGGTCTTCTGCTGCCAAGGGATGGGGAGCCGGTAAGCATTGGATCTCCTATAGAGGACCACCCGGCGCACTCGAAATGAAAATTCCCCGTGGCGCAGACCGTCACGGGGAATCTTCGGTCCAAGCGGCGATCAATACAACAGGCCCGCGTCACTGGTCCGTCCATTGACGATGGTCTGGTCGGCCGCGATAAGATTCGAGTAGTACTGCATTAGGCTCCTCAGCGTGCCAAGGGCCGGGTCCGTGATCTTCGTGCCGAAGAACATCAGGTAGTAGTTTTGAGTGGTCAGGTACGTTGAAAAAATGTACTCACCACTTTTGCCGTACACGGTGGTGCCGCTATATGAGAAGTTCCCGAATTTGGCCAAAAGGCTGCTTTCGGTTGTCACGATGGATTTGACTTGGCTTATCTTGGTTGCCTTATCGTCCAACGAATAAAACAGCCGTTCGAGGTAGCCTTGTTCGCTCGCGCAGTTGAGCCTCATGTCGTTGGTCGCGCCCATCAGGAGCTGCGTCCACCACGAGGATCTCCAACCTTGGGTCAAGATATACATATTGAGCTCCGCGATGAATGCATTGAACACATTGTGGAGCGTTTGAACGCCCCAGAAACCTACTTCGACGGGATCATCTTTGGCGGCGTCGCCCAAGGCATTGATGAATTCGTACCAAAGCTCATCCGTGCTTATCCATGAACCCCCAGTAATATCCAGTTGGCCATTGTATAGAGCTTCAAACGCCCATCGGCGCTGGTATGCCTCGTGGATCCACTCGCACGACCGGTATGCGCTTAGGCCACAAATCCGGGATGGGTACTTGAACACAGGGAATCCCTTGCCGATCCATCCGCTGTTCTTCTTGTTCACTATTTCCACATAGACTGCTACACGGAATATTTTCCAGTTTCCGGTCCCTACATAAACCGTGGGAGACGTTACGGTGCCGCTGCTCTTACCCCAGAGGCCGACGATATTGAAGCCTCCGGTAGCCGCTGTCGTCGCATCGATGTACGGCGGGTTCCCGTCCTTGACCTCGGTAACTCTGATTTGGAACTTGAAGTCTCTTGACCACCACCAGGACGTGTTCTCCGCAGAGCAGTTCGCCGAGAACTTGATCGAATCGTATCCAGACGGCAGGACAATCAACACCTGGCCGTCATATAAGTAGGTGATTCCGGTGCCGGAGAAGTTGGCTCCGGACACATCGTCCCACTTCGCCTTTATGGCACCGACGTTGACCGAATAGGTTGCCGCCATCGCCTGTGCGGTGACCGCGAGTACGATTAGGGCTGCCAGCGCCGGCCGCGAAGTCTGCCGTCGGGCTAAATTTGCTATGTATGTCACTTCTTGCCTCCTTGTGGGAAAGTGTTATGTATAAGCAATAGACTGGAAGCCCGGCCATACCTTACACCCTCGGAATTAAACTCACACCCAGGCGGGAAGCTTGCCATTGAGACGTCGAAAGTCTGCCGAAGATACTGCTCTGCCCTCGGCCTAAAGCCGATCCAGACTGCATGCATCCGCTCCTTGAGAGGCCGCCCGACTTGACCACCAACCTTATTGATCCGACTGTGGCCCTAATGCCGCCGCCTTCTCGATTACCAAATGCAGACAGCGGCCGATGAATGTCCCGGGGCAATTGCTTTTCCGCTCGCTTGGCCTCCACATCAACGGCTTCGGCTTGCGTGAGTTGAAGATCTCGAACGAGGTTCTCAACCCATGAGGTGTAGAGCGTTCCTATTGGGTCCGTCACGTAATGTCCCCCCCGGTCAGTTCTCTACCATCAGGGTTACGATCAAACCCGGGGCTTACGGCGAGGCCGAAGCATAGTTCGGCGATCAGTGCGAGGGTGGTGGCTTCGAGTTTGAGGAAGGTGTACCAGAGCCCGCCGAGACCGGAGCAGGGGATCTCGGCGATGGTGTCGGTCCTTGCGTTAGGGGAATTCACCGCATGTCGAAGACCCCGAGCGGGCCCACCATACTGGAATCTGCTTCGGCAGCGAGACTTCGGCATGATACCGATTCACGGTAAGCAGCTCATGTCTACGGGTAACCCCAGCGGCCTCGCGAGTTCGCAGGGATCTCCGTGCGCCCGCCGGTTGCTGCCGACGGGGACGCTCGCCAGTGCTTACTCGGTAGGCTTGACAACCTCTCCATCAATGGGTATTCTTGATCGTGCCCACCGCCAAACCAATTCTGTCATTATTTCTTATTACAAGCGAAGCTGACGGAGCAAGCCTAACGATGAATTAGTCCAAAGCCGCTTGAGAAACCGTGCAGCCGCGTGCAAGAATGCGGGTCGGATAGCTGGATCGAGGGAAGCTGCCGGGCAAAGGCAACGTCGTAAGACAATTTACGCTTGCCCTCGGCGCGACCGCACAAACAATATGTGCAACTTGAGGAGGTATCATTGTAATGTTCCATCCGAAAAAGCTCTATTTTCCACTTACGGCTGTACTGGCGCTTGCGGCCACTACAATTGCCAATGCGAACGGCGATATTATCGGCATGGTCGAATCCGTCAAAGGAAGCACCGCCACACGCGTCCCATTTGCGGTTGTTAGTCTGACTGAAGTCCCCGGCTCTTTCTCGCCGTCCTCTCGGGGGGCCAATATGAATCAAAAGAACAAGGAATTCGCCCCGCATGTCTTGGCGATTATGAAGGGTACGAAAGTTCACTTTAACAATTCAGATCCGTTCTTTCACAACATTTTCTCAAGCTCGCGTACGAAAACTTTCAACGTCAGTCAAACCAAGAAGGGCGACTCGTCTGAAGTGACCTTCGACAAGATTGGCGTCGTGCCCATTCGGTGTCACATCCACGCAAACATGAAGGCATACATTGTGATATTGCCCAACCCATTTTTCGATGTGACCAATGACAAAGGTCTGTTCAAAATTTCCAACGTTCCCCCGGGCAACTACACGATCAAGGTCTGGCACCCAGACTTCACAGCTGCCACCCAGACGGTGCAGGTGCCGGCTTCAGGAGAGGCCAAGGTGGTATTCAAAGTGTCCTAGGAGAAGTGTCGTGACCGCCCTTTCGATGGTGGCGGGTCGCGCACGGACCAATGTTAAGCGATATCCGCATTTCGGGATAGGAGAAGGATATGTATTGTAGATCAAAGGTGGCTTGGCTCACGCTGGCCACGTTGTTAGTTGGTGAAGCAGTAGTGCTCCAGAAGGCGATCGCGATCCCGTATTTCGCAAGAAAATACAAAACGACCTGTTTGCGTTGCCACACGGCGGTTCCGAAGCTGAACGCATTTGGAAAGAACTTTCAGCTTCATGGCTACCAGCAGCCCGGTGACAGGTCTGTCAATAAGGTACCCATTCCCGAGGACAAGAATCTGAGCTTGTTGGATCAGATACCGGTTGCGATCCTTGTAGAGAATGACCTCAATCTTGATCGAAGCGTCAACGGCAACCAGACGCCCACAAGCATTGAAAGCCCATGGGCTTTCCGAATCTTCGCGGCGGATTCCATCGCCCCCGACTTGGGATTCTTTGGCGAAGTGTCCACAGAGGACGGGGGGACCGATGTTGGGAAGGTTTCTCTGATCGCAACCTACCTTGGTGGAACCGATGCCAACTTGCAAGTCGGCAAGTTGGATCCTGTTGAGCACGGCGTCACTGAGCACGACCTGTTCACGCGCTCCGGCTATAGTTTGCAGGACTTGGACCTCGGCGGCGTCAATCTTGCCGAAGAGCATCAGGGTGTGCGGTTATTCGGCACGTTCGGTTCGTCTGTGAGCAAGGAGCTGATCCACAGCAAGCCTAGCGGAGACAATGAAAAGCCGGATGTGGGTGACTCCAACGGTTCCGACTCCACTGGAGCTTCCGTCGAGCCCACGAAGGACCAAGGTAAGGACCAAGGTAAGGAGAAGGCGGAAATGGAAGAAGCCGACCCAATGAACACGCTGGTGGGCTTCCTATGGGAGGTCGGTTTCTACAACAGTAACGGCGCCGGTGGCGCCACAGCACGGGATGCCGGGGACTTTTCTGCGCGACTGAATGCCTATTTTGGCGGAGACTCCTTCATCGGTCTTGTCGGCTTCGCCGGACGGACCACGGTGGAGTCGGGCGCCACCAACAGTTACCGAATGGGCGGCGTCGATCTCAGCATCAGCTTCGGCGAACTGATTGAGAAGACGCCCGGCATGAAGATCAAGCAGTATAACCTGCTGGCAAGCTACCTCTCCGGGAGCGCGGACAATCCGCTCGATACCGGCGAGAAGGTCAATTGGCACGGCTATTTCATAGAGCTCGACCGCGTGATCGGACAACGGGCGATGGCCGTGCTGAAATACAACCGCGTCAACGGCGGCAGCTTATTGGATGCCCCAGCGAACTCAGGGTTGTTCAGCAAAGCAATCACGGCCAACGTCACCTACTATTTGAGGACGAATTTCTGGGCGGGCCTAGAGTACACCAAAGATCTGAATGCGGGAGGGAAGAACAATGCGCTTGGGTTGGTGTTTAGCTTCGCGTTCTAAATGAACAATGGGACAAGCCGTCGGTAAAAGATACAAGGCGATGTTGGTTGACGCAGGCTGGCTTCGAAAGACTGTGAATTGCCGTGCTGCGTGTCCCGTTCATACGAACGCGCAGGGGTATATCGAAGCCATTGCATCGGGGGATTTTGATGCGGCCTACGACATCGCAAGCCAGCCAAATCCGTTCGTAAATATTTGCGCGCGGATTTGCGGCCATCCCTGCGAGACGGCCTGCCGCAGGGGGTGTCATGACGCCCCACTTTCTATCCGAGCGTTGAAAAGAGCCGCCATGGACTTTGCCTCCGGAGGCCGAAGGACCGGAGGCGATTTTCGTCGCCACCCGAAGCAGAACAAGCGAGTCGCTGTCATCGGCGCAGGTCCCAGCGGCGTCACTGCCGCCCATGATCTTACGCTGCTGGGCTACGAAGTCACGCTGTTCGAAGCAACCGAGAAGCTCGGTGGCATGCTGTTTCTCGGCATACCGGAATACCGCCTTCCGAGAGCCGCGCTCCTGGAAGAGATTGAGAACCTTCTCAAAGGCGTTGAGATCCGGACGAATACCCGTGTCGGAGAGCAGATCAATTTCGCCGATCTGCTTCATGATTATCAAGCCGTGTTTCTGGCCGTCGGCGCCCAGAAAGGGCGCCAGTTGCGGATTGACGGGGTCGACGCCGACGGCGTGATCAACGGCATTGACTTCCTGCTGAACGTTAATCTGGGCTATAAGGTCGAGATCGGGAAGAAGGTCGTCGTCATCGGAGGCGGCAATGTCGCCGTTGACGTGGCCCGTACCGCGGCCCGCGAGGCGGGAATCGATTTCGCCGGCGACAAGAGCTATGGCGCCGCGCTGGATGTCGCGCGGGCGGCGCGCCGTATGGGGGCCCCCGAGGTTCATATGGTGTGCCTCGAATCCGAGGAAGAGATGCCTGCCCATGAGGAAGAGATCGCCGAAACCGTTCGGGAGGGTATCGTCATTCACAACTCCCGTGGCCCCACGAGAATTCTCTCGGCCAACGGCAAGTGTATCGGTTTGGAGACGGTCCGGTGCTCATCGGTCTTCGATCAGGCAGGCCGTTTCGCTCCGACGTTTGATCACGGAACGGAAGAACTGTTCGAATGCGACACGGTGCTGCTCGCCGTAGGGCAACTGCCGGACCTTTCGTTCTTAGGTGACGACGTCAAGTTGGACATGACACCTGCCGGTTTCGTCAACGCGTCGCCAAAAACGATGGCGACCAACGTTCCTG
Organism: Fimbriimonadia bacterium; assembly: GCA_041483895.1. Lineage (GTDB taxonomy): Bacteria > Armatimonadota > Fimbriimonadia > Fimbriimonadales > JABRVX01 > JBGPGO01. Next base: position 88,642 of record JBGPGO010000011.1, on the reverse strand, counting down.
GCGTGTATGTCGGCGGAGATGTGGTGTTCGGCGCCCGGACCGCCATCGAAGCCATCGCCGACGGTCGCAGGGCAGCAATGGCGATCTATCACTACTTGTCGGGACAGGCCCCAAGTGACGAGGAAACCGAGCGGCCCCGTCTCATTCGATTGCCGATGCACCAAATGCCGGAAAAGTATGACAGAGTGGCGCGCCATTTGGTGCCGACGATTTCGCTGGACCGACGAACCGGGGTCAGCGAGGTGGAAACGGGTTACACCCGGGAACAGGCGGTTGCGGAAGCGGCTCGCTGCCTTCAGTGCAACCGCAGCCCTATGCTGGATTCGGCCAAATGTGTGTTGTGCGGCGGATGCGTGGACATTTGTCCCTTCGGATGCCTCAAGATCGTCTCCATCGACAGGATTGATGCCGATTCGAAGGTTGCTGAATTCGCCCAAGCCAAACATGGACTTTCTATTGACGAAATGTCGAACGAGTCCAAAGAAACTGGCGGTAGTTGGTCCGTCATGCTGAAGGACGAGGAAAAATGCACGCGATGCGGATTGTGCATCGAACGATGTCCGGTCGACGCCATGTGGATGGGACGATTCGAAGAGGCGCAGCGTGCCGTTTGACACACAAAGGGAAGAGCAGTGGTCACGTAGGTTCTTTCTGGGCGGGCTTATCACGTTCCTCGTCTCCGTGGCGCTGATTGTGCTGGGATCCATCCGTTCGTTCATCCCGAACGTCCAGTTCGGGAAGCCTCTGCGGTTCAAGGCCGGGATGCCTCAGGATTTTCCCGACAAGACGGCTACGTATATAGAAGACCAGAAGGTGTTCATCGTTCGGGACGGCAATTCGTTCCTTGCGCTTTCGTCGGTGTGCACTCATCTGGGATGTACGGTTCGGACGGACGCCTCGGGAACTGGGTTCTTCTGCCCCTGCCACGGAAGCCGCTATCGTGAGAACGGTAAGAATTACGCTGGTCCCGCGCCAAAACCACTTGCTGTCTATGAACTATCGCTTGGCCCCGGTGGGGAGTTGATTGTGGACAAGAGGACAACACTCTCTAACCGGGAAACTTTTCGAACATGAGCGCCGATCAGGTTCACGAGAGAAGAGTGTGGCGCAAGCTGTCTGGCGCCTGGGCCCAAACCGAGTCGGGCCGGCAGTTAGCTGACAAGCGGTGGTTCGGTAAGGTTCGAACCCTGTTTTCGTTGGGTTTCCTGAACGCGGCCCGCAACGACATCGTCCGTTCCACGGCCTGGGAGTGCGCATTTCCCAAGCCGTTCCCGTTGACCCCAAAGGAACAGTCCGAAATCGCGATCACCAGTTCTTGGATGCACTTGCACCCGGCAACGATCAGTCGAGGCGCCCTCAGGTTCTCTTGCACCTATGGGCTGGGAGGCTTGGCGGCAGGACTGTTCTTCATCCTGACGGTCACCGGCGTCCTGCTCATGTTCTTCTATGTGCCCTCGGTCGATCACGCCTACAAAGACATGGTGGATCTGGGAAACGTCGTGTCTCTAGGTCAGATACTCCGGAACATGCACCGGTGGGGGGCAAACGCCATGGTGATTGTGGTGTGCCTCCATATGCTTCGTGTATTCCTGCAGAAGGCGTACGAGGCGCCTCGGCAGTTGAATTGGGTCGTCGGCGTGGTGCTGCTGGTTCTCACGATGTTGCTGAGCTTCACTGGGTATCTGCTCCCATGGGATCAACTTGCGTACTGGGCCATCACGGTCGGCACGAACATGGCCGGCGCGATCCCGGCGGTCGGAGATAAAGTCCGGTACGTCCTTCTCGGCGGCTTCTCGGTGGACCAACCGACGTTGATCCGGTTCTACGTGTTTCATGTCATCTTCTTGCCGATCGCTGTGTTTGTCCTCATGGCCTACCATTTCTGGCGCGTCCGCAAGGACGGTTTCTCGGGGGGACTTGAATGACGCAATCTGGCGAGGATAACACCTCTTCCGTGCACCCATCGGAGGGCAAGGAATACGGCATTCTCGGGTTCATAGAGGGCAGGCCGCCGCACACGGTCGAACAGGACGATGATCGAGTCAGCACATATCCGCATCTCGTCGCGCGGGAGTTCCTGGCGTTCGGGTTGATGTTCGCGGCCCTGCTTCTCGTGTCATTCCTTTTTGCCTCGCCGCTCGAGGAACTCGCCAATCCGGGAAAGACTCCGAATCCAGCGAAGGCGCCATGGTACTTCCTCTCGCTCCAGGAGCTTCTGCATTATTCGCCGCCATTCATCGCCGGTGTGGTCGTGCCGGGTCTGCTCGTTTTTACCGCCTGCGCGATACCGTTCTTCCGCGGGAGGATGGTGCTGTTGCCCATCGGGTTTCTCATCGCCACGGTCGCCGTGCCGACGGTCGACGGGCTCATCTGGAACGGGATTCACACCGTCGCACCGGATTTCGCCGACGCGATTAGGGTCTATGGAATTCCAACTTTCATCCTGCTCATCGTCAGCGCATTGCTTCTGTCGAAACTGGTCCTAAGTCCGATGTTCGACGATGAGAAACGCGTCGAACGGGCTCGCAGACGATGGTTCGTTACGTTTGTACTGATGTTGACGGTGTTGGTTCTCATAGGAGTGTACTTCCGTGGTCCGGAATGGAAGTGGGTATGGCCGTGGCAGTGAGAGGACGGCCGCGACCCTCGCAGACTAGCCTCAAGATGAACCTCGTGTTTCTCGTCACCAGTGTCCTTGTGATGATCGTCATGGGCATCTCCATGTGGGTGGACACCCATCCGGAATGGATCAGATATGCGGATCGCTTCGCGGTGCTTGAACGCAAGATTCTTCTGTCGCAACGGGCTGAGTTGCTCAGGAAACTCCAGCACCCCGACTACGTCGGCGACTATCTCGTTGCCAAGAAACGCTATCTGGTCGAGCAAGCAGCGTTCGACCAAGCTTCCGGAGAGCTGGAAGCGGTTGACGCCGATCTCGGTGAGGCGGAATTGCGAGTGCAATCCAAAGGGTCCGCGAGCGGTGAGGGCGGAACTGAACCTAAGACAGTTTCGGGGGCTGCGACCAACGCGGCGCCTGCCTCCAAGAGCGAGCTAGATGAGCTCGACAAGGAGTTCGCTCAAGATAAGAGCTCCTCAGGCAATGGGGCTGTCGGAGGACAACCTCCCAAACTCGCTCCAGCTCCCAATGACAAGACTGCAGGCCAAGGCGAGCGCAAAGGGGGGAGTACTCCGGGGGGCGCGCAGCAAGCGAATTCCAAGGAGATGGACGAGCTTGACAAGGAGTTCAAGGATTCGAAAGCCCCGAAAGGCTCTCAGGCGCCTGCAGCTACCCAACCCGAGACCGAGACCACCTATCCCAACGCCAAAGCACCGGAGGACCTGAGCCTCACGTTCGAAGAAGCAAACATCCAAGTGAACGTGGACGAAGCCGACTCGAGCGTTGAGGCGGCCAGACGCAATCTGCTGGTATCGGAACGCCTTCACAGCAGGGAAATGATCGGGCTTCCGTCCGAAGCCACCGCGGAGCGGAACCTGGCAGATCTGCAACTGAAGGAGGCCCAACAATCGCTCGTCAGTGCGCTTGCGGGAGTGAAGGTCGAAAGCGCAAAGGGCGACGTAAAGGCCGCCGCCCAGATGGCCCGGTGGGCCCGAGATGTGGTGGAGCTCAACAAGACCGAGGCCGACGGCCGGACGCCGGAGGAAAACCAACGCCTTCAGGAATCGAAGCGGAAGTTGGATGAATATGTCGCCACGGTGCGGCGAGACCTGCGACTGGTGGAAGGTCGCCTTGAGAGGAACAGGAACGGGGGTCGCGAGGTCCAGCAGATCTACTGCGAGCGGCTCGGAACCACCGACCGCTGCACGACCTGTCACTTGGCGATTGATAATCCCGCGTTCCAGAACGCACCGGAGCCGTTCCGATCGCACCCGGTCAAGATGCTTCAGTGGCATCCCGTCGAGAGGTTCGGGTGCGTCACGTGTCATGGCGGTTGGGGTACGCCGCTTTCTCGGTCCGAGGCGCACGGGGAATTGGTCGGAAAAGGTAGGCCGCTTCTGTATGGCGAGACCGTACAGGCATCCTGTGGAAAGTGCCACGGAGACTCTAGGCAACTGGTCGGCGAAAGTACGTACTTGGAGGGTTCACAGCTCTTCCAGGCTTCAGGCTGTATCGGCTGCCACAAGGTGGAGGCCCTTGGTCTGCCCACGACGAAACGCGGCCCGGCTTTGGACCGAGTCGCCGAGAAGCTGAGGCCCGAATGGCTGGCGCCATGGGTCAAAGACCCCAAGTCCCACTCGCTGGATGCCCGAATGCCGAACCTGGGTCTTAGCGACGAGCAAGCGAGGGAAGTGGCGACCTACCTGCTCACCCAACAGGGCTTGACAAGCGCCAACCAGAGACCGATCACCATGCCCACGCCGTCCCCCGAGCGGTTGGCGGCGGGACAACGATTGGTCAAGACGTTGGGATGCATGGGATGCCACACGATACTCGGCCAGGGAGCGACTGTCGGCCCCGAACTTACGAATCTGCGCCGAAAGGTTCGGCCCGATTGGCTCTACGCATGGCTCCAGAATCCCAAGGCCTATCTACCGAATGGCAGAATGCCGGTGTTCGGTCTGACGAGCGATGAATGCGTCTTGATAGGCGACTACCTGCTCTCGCTGGGAAGTGATATGCCGGCGAGACGTGGCCTGCCCCTCGACTTTCGCGACACCGTCGCTGCCGAGGCCGGCGCCAAGTTAGTCGCCGATAAGGGATGCGCCGGCTGCCACGACATCCGGGGATTCTATAAGATGGCCGCGCCCGATCTTACCCACGTGGGCGACAAGACACCGGACCTACTGGAGTTCGGCAACGCCAAGGGGGTCAAACGAACGACGTACGATTGGATGCTCGCCAAGATAAAGGATCCAAAGACGTTTGACACCGACAAGTTCAAGGCGCGCATGCCGAAGTTTGGGCTCGATTCCGCCGCAGTGAACGCAATCGCGGTCTACCTGCTCTCGCTGACCTCCCAAGAGCTGCCGCTCGAATATAAACAGGGCATGGCGGACGAGAATTCGCCACTGGTGGCGGGCGCTCGGCTCGTCGCACAACACGATTGCACAGCCTGTCACACATTCTCGGGCCAGGGAGGAAAAATAGGCCCGGAACTGACCAGGGAGGGAGAGCGCGTTCAGCCCATCTGGCTTTTCAAGTTCCTGAAACGGCCCTTTCGAATACGTTGGTGGCAAGACGCCCGCATGCCCGATTTCCGCTTGAGCGATGCCGAGGCGACGAAGCTTTCCGAGTATCTGATGGCTCTGTCCAACCAGCCGGAACCTTATGAGTACACGCCGCCGGAACAGTTGGTGTATCCGTTGGCCGTTGCGGGGGTCAAGTACTTCGCCGATCTGAAGTGCCAAAGCTGTCATCCGGTCGGCGGAAAGCAGATGGTGGTTGGGGGCGACGTCAAGAAACTCGGCCCTGACCTGGGCCTCGTACCGGCGAGGCTGAAGCGGGACTGGATGTTCCGGTTCCTGAAGGACCCGCAAGCGGTGAGCCCGGGAACCCAGATGCCGTCGTTCAATAAGCCGGACTACATGTACCAGGCTCTCATCGACTACCTGATGAAGGGGCAATCGCCCTGAGGCGTTGAACCATAGTGAATCCACACCCCTGCGCGCCGGCTCGGAGACGACTCCCATTGGTACGCTCCTTCCCACGACGAAAACCGGCCCGGCTTTGACTGCCTCCCAAGCATCCCCGATGAACAAAAGTTGGTCGCGGGGTGGGGAGGATTGTCGAGAATGGCAAATGCACTGCCTCCATCATCCGTCACGAACCTCATTGTTGACGGGGAAGCCTCTGCCGACTGGGAAGGGTAGGGCGTGCCGTCGTACTAATAGTCTCGGAGGTTCGATGAAGCTCTTGGCGATAGCAGTTCTTTCCATCATGGCGACGATGACCGGTTTCTCGACGGATAAGGTCCCCGCCGAACTGGATAAACAAAACGTCGTGTGGGCGACGCCTTCCCAGGATGCCGCCGGCAGCATGCCCTTGGGAAACGGCGAGGTCGTGCTGAACGCATGGGTAGAAGAGTCAACTGGAGACCTGCTGTTCCATATTGCCCGTACGGACGCGCTTTCGGAAATCAGCCGGTTCCTGAAACTTGGAATGATCAGGGTAAGTTTTCAGCCAAAACTCTTGATCCAAGGCGCTTTCCGCCAAGAACTCCGGCTGCGCGAAGGCGCGATCGTCATCTCGGGAGGCGGTCTGAAGGTCCGGCTGTTCGTAGACTCGGAGGCGAATGTCGTCCACGTCTTGTGTTCATCTTCGACGTCCGTCATCGTTAGGGCGTCGGTGGAAAACTGGCGAAACAAGGCGCATACTGTGGAGGGCGGCGAAATGCGGAGCGCCTGGGCGGTGCACGACGCGCCGTTCGAGCTTGTCGAAACGCCCGACGTGTTCGTCAAGGGAGAAGGCGTGACTTGGTATCACCGGAATGAGACTTCCGTAGTGCCAAGGCTCCTCGAGAATCAGTCTCTCGCCGGCCTTCCCGGCTGTTTTGATCCGATCCTCCACCGAACCTTCGGCGGCAGAATGAACGGCGCAGGTTTCTCGCCTCATGGGGAGCGATCACTGGTATCGAAGCAAACCAAGTCGATCGACCTGCGGATTGCCACATTCACCGCACAGACCGACACAGTCGATCAATGGCTGACCGGACTGAAACAGGAAGAGGCGCGATCTGCCAACGCCGCCAAATCGGAAGCTGCTACGAAAGCGTGGTGGGAGGAGTTCTGGTCGCGATCGTGGGTGTTTGTGGAGGGCGACAGCTCTGGCGGCATACCGACGAACATGCACCAACTGCGCATTGGCGCGGCATCGACGGGTTCAAATCTCCTTCCCGGTGAACTGCGCCGGGCAAGCGTCTACACCCGTGTGTTGAGTGAGAGCGAGGTCCAACAGCTCTTCCAATCGAAGGACGGCGTCGCGCCGATTGCGGAGGGCCGGTTTGCCTCCTGGACGGGGACCGACCTTCCCAAACCCAACAACCATATGGAATATGGAGGGAAACTCGATCTGGATCGAGGCCTCACCCTGGAAGCCTGGTTCAAGTCCGACTCCTTGAAGGATGGGCGGATATTTGACAAGGTGACGGCGGGTGGTTCGGACGGTTTCCTGTTCGACACCAACCCCGGCGACGGCCTGCGGCTGATCGTCGGTCAGACCGTCCTTGCGGCCCCCCATTGCTTAGAGGCCGGTCGGTGGACTCACGTCGCGGCCACGTACGACGCCCGGACGGCCGAAGCGGCGATCTACCTGGATGGAAAGCGCCTCGCTCATCGCGACGGCATGACCGGCTCCGCGATAACTAGAGGGTATATCCTGCAGCGCTTCGTTCAGGCATGCCAGGGACGCGGGGAGTTTCCCATCAAATTCAACGGCGGCTACTACACAGTCGAGCCGAAGGCGATGGGGATGCCGTACAACGCGGACTTCCGAAATTGGGGCGACTGCCATTGGTGGCAGAACGTGCGCCACATGTATCACCCGATGCTGATGTCGGGGGACTTCGAGATGATGCGGCCCCTCTTTAGGTTGTACGAGAAGGCCGTACCGCTCGCCGAATCCCGCTCGAAGAAATATCACGGATGCGAGGGCGTGTACTTTCCGGAGACAATGACCGTCTTCGGCACCTATTCAGGCGGCGATTATGGTTGGAAGCGGGAGGGACTCCAACCCAAGGATTGCCAGTGTCCCTGGTGGCAGTACGCATGGAATCAAGGTCCCGAGTTGGTTTCGCTCATGTTGGACCGGTGGGACTGGACGCGCGATTCCCAGTTCCTCAAGACGGAAGCGCTGCCGATGGCCGAGGCGGTTCTGCGCTACTTCGACACGCGGTTCGCGAAGAAGGACGGGAAGATCGTGCTGGACCCAGCCCAGGCTGTCGAGACCTACTGGTCGGGGGTAGTTAACGACATGCCGACGACAGTGGGGCTGATTGCGGTAACGCGGCGGCTCACGGGGCTGCCGGAAGCGATGACGACCGCCCAACAAAGGGCGTTCTTCGCCCGAATGAAAGTCGCCTGCCCGGACTTGCCGGTGAGCGAGGGCCAACTCCAACCTGCGGAGAAATTCGAGCCCAAGGAAACCAACTGCGAAAACCCGGCGCTGTACGCCATCTGGCCATACCGCGAGGTGTCGCTCTCGCGCCCGCACTTCCTGCGGGAGGCGACTGCCGCATACGAAAAGCGGCACAACCACCTCGATGTGGGATGGGGCTATGACGGCAATTGCGCCGCCTTGCTCGGCCTAGCCGATGAGGCGGGCCGGATTTTGCAGGTCAAGTGCGCCAATTCCAACCCCGCGTACCGCTGGCCGGCGACATGGGGCCCGAACTTCGACTGGCTGCCCGACCAGAACCACGGCGGCAACCTGTTGGAGACCACCCAGCTTATGCTGTTGCAGTGCGACTCGCTGGAGGAAGGCGGCGCGATTCGGGTCCTGCCGGCATGGCCGAAGAAATGGGACGCGCGCTTCCGTCTTCGGGCTCCAGGCAATACCGTCGTTGAGTGTGAGGCGAAGAGCGGCATGATAGTGAGGCTTGTCGTGACACCGGGGAGCCGCCGGAAAGATGTGATCCTCCCGCATGTCCCGATACGGAGTGAGGGAAAGGACTAGTTCCGCGCCAGTTCCGCGCGGAGAGTAACGACCCCGTAGCCAGGGACTGTCACGGGTTCGCCGGCCGGTTCGCCGCGCCTTTCCGATAGGTCCGAGAAAAAGCAGCCGGAAAGCAGTCCCTTGCGCCACCGAAGCCTGACACGCTCTGTTTTACCGGATGGGCCATAGAGCCGGAGAATGAGCGCCTTTCCGTCCTCGCTCGGCTTGAGAGATGTCGCGATCACTTTGTTCGTCGAGAGAACCAGCGGCGGCTCAGCGACGGACGCTCCCACCGATGGCGCGACAACGAGCGGTTGCGAGAGCTCCGTGCCGAATCGCTCCGCCGCGCTTGTGTCGAGCTTGCCGTGCGATGCGATGCAGTACCGGAAAGTGAGGAGTCCTTCTTGGTCCGCGCGATAGTTCGTGTGCCAGTGATTGTTCAGCGCCCAGGAATAGAGAGTCTGCGTCTTCGGCAGATGCCGCATCCATTCGTCCGGGTTATTGCGAGCGCCAAGAACGCGCGCCGTGACGTCGCCTACCTCGATCAACGGCGCGTCCAGCGAGGTCCATGTCACGCCGAACGAATCGTTTGATACGTCGACGAAGCGCTGAGTGTTCATCCACTCCTTGCACGAACCGGGTATCTGGTCCAGGTCGGGCCGCACGACTCCCCAAGCAATGCCGACGCGCATCTGACCGTCTGGAACCGCGAACGGAAAGGCAAAGTGTACACCCTCCTTTTCACGAATGGGCAGCTTGTCGATCTGGTCGGTAATGCCGATGCGATCGAGCCCCGCCACCAGAGCGATTTCACGCGTGAGCCTCGTAGCGCCGGGAGCATCGGAGGTGATCCGCAGTGTGGCCACCAACGGCCCGGATTCAACAATCGCTACTTTTGCGCCACGGGAGGTCTTCAGGTCTTTGAGATCGGCTCCCGGCAGATACAGATATTCGTTGAATCCATGGCGGGCCTTGGAATCGATCAGGTCCTTTCCGAGAAGCAAATCCCTGATTGATCGAATATTGCCGGTTGTCGGCTCAATAACAATCTCGTATCGGCTGCTGGACAGCGTCGTACTCTTGGCCGCGACCGGCCGATCCGGCACGCTCGCTCGGCCGGCCTTGATCGATAGTCTGCGCGCCCCAAATCCAGGAACATTCTTGACGAGAACCGCCAGGTCGCCCGACGCGAGGCGCTGGGAAGGAAGCGGCGAACCCCGCTCGTCCTCGACAAGGTCACCGGCCGTCGAGAGGCTCGCGGCAATGAGTACGAGGTCGGACCGTGACCAAGAGTTGGTGTTGAACACGTCCACCATGGCAGGACCGGCCTCCGCGCCCACGGCTTCTCCCACCAACTCTCGCGAGAGTCTGTCGGCTTCGCGTGCGAAGGACTGCTTGATCGCCCATTGCTTGCTCACGAAGTCCGAATCCGGTTCGCTGATGCTGTTGTAAGCGCCCCAGGTGTGTTCGGAATATAGTAGAACGTTGCGCCATGCCTCCCCAGCCTTTGCCGCCGGGAACGCGGCGGGCCGCAGCATTGCGAAGAGCGATTCCGCCTGGACGATACGGTCGGCCGAAGCACGGTTCATAGCTGTTTCCGCAGCGGACGAACCCGCGCCGTCCTCCCAATACGGCGAGTAGTCGCCGTGGAGGATCGGAATCCGCTTTGCGTACTTGGCCTCCAACTCTCGCATCGCTTCGGCGGCCGTCGCGAGGACAATCCTCGGCGTCACGTACCTCTTGTTCCAAGCCCTCACAGCATACGGCGCGTCGGCATCGATAGGACAATTGTCCGATAGGCTCCATGGCATTGCATACACGTCGTATGGGTACCCAGAATCGGCCAGCGAACGCAGGTGCGGGAAAATGTACGGTTCGATGAAGTCGCGCGTCGGATCGTCAGAACGATACGCGTGGAATCGGTCGGTGAAGCGCCCACCACGCAGAGCATGGGCGACGCCGTACGCGGCCATCTGCCAGACGAGTACCCGCTCCTTCCCCGATGGCGAGACCCAGTAGAACGGTCTGTCCTCGTGGAACTTGCGCGCTCCGCCAATCCGATCGGTGTTATTCGGCCAAAGAACGAGATAACGCAGGCCCGCTTGATGTAGGGCGCTCACCGCTCCCCACGTCACGCCCGGCGCGTCCGTCTGGCTGGAGACGCTGATCGGAAGTCCGTACTTGGCGCGGTACTCCCCGGCCCATCGAAACGCTCGCATCAACTCTTCGGGACGCATCAAAGCCGAGCAGAAATTCCCATACGCGGCGTCGATACCCATCCAGCCTTGCTTCATAGCATCCAGGACCGGTTGCGTCTCGGCGATCGACCCCTTGCTTAGAAAACGTTCGAGCGGCCACATCGTCTCCACTGTGAAGCGATACCTCGCTTCGTCGGGGAATGCGCGCGTCTCATGATGAAGGGCCACGGCGTCGAGCATCGCGTTCTTGTGGATGATTTCCACCTCCGGCTGCAAGTTGGTGTAGCCTACGTCCACGTGCGAATGCGGGATGAGCAGTACCTTCCACGGCCGGATCGCCTCGATCAGAACCGATCTGACCACTGTCTTGTTGCCGAGCTTCAGTTCACATCTGCGCTTCGCGGTGGCCTTCGCGGCAGGCGTCTCCAGCGACACAACCTGCCTTCCCGCCGCAAGCCGGAGCGTCCCTTTCGCGCCGCCCTTCAGCCTCCAGGTTGCTTCTGCCGGCGGGCCGATATTCGTGATCTCGAGGTTGACGCGCTGGACGGGGCCGGTCGCCGTGCGGTAGATTGCCTGCTCTTGAGCCTGCGCTGCGACAAGCACATCCGGCTGGACAGGGGCCGGCTCCAGCCCATCGCCTTCCATCCGGACGCTATCGATCACCGCCCAGCTGCCGACGCCGTTGCGCAGCCCGACAACGTTGTTTCCTATTCGCAATCGGGCCGTCGGCAATGGGATGACCCACTCGGACGGTGAGGCCTCGCGGTCGTCGCCCGTGAGCGAGGCGTCACTATGGCCGGTCGGAGTCTGGAATTGACCGACGACACTGCCGTTGACGACGAGAGCGATTTTGGGTGGGGCGCTCCAATGCGAATCCCGAAGCCGCACGACTACGCGGCAGCGCGCTCCGGGCTTCAACCGTTTCAACCCAAACCACACGTCATGTTCGTGGCTGCGATGTCCGGCCCACGCATCCACTGGACCGGGCAGAACATATGGCCACGCGACATCCTTCGACTGGCCGACGATATGAAGGCCGTCGCTTTGATAAAGGCGGTAGCCGTCTGGCGCCAACGCGAGCGCCGCCCCACCGATTTGCCACAGAACTTGGTCTGGAAGAAGAGTCGCGATGAGGGCAAAGCCGATCAATGCTGAAATCATATCTCTAAAGGCTACCGCCGAATCGGTTCAATTTCGAAGGCTATTCGATCGAGATCGAGTTTGACAACCGTATCGACCGGCATCGCCCCCAAAGACCTTGCTTTGACGGACAGTCCCTCGGGACTCTGTTGAACATCGATATCGCCACCCGTCAAGCACCGGGAGCGAAGGACCTTCGCCGCCAACGGGGGAAAGCGCATCTCGCCGCCATTCCAGTTGAGGAGATGCAGGTAGACGTTCTTTCCCTTGCAGGTTGAGCCACCCCACGGTCCATTCATGTACGGTCCGCCGCGCGTACCGTAGACGCTTTCCCCGTATCGCTTCAGCCAGGCCCCAAGCTCTCTCAGCCGCTGGGCCTGCCTAGGTTCGATCTCGCCCTCCGGGGTTGGTCCGACGTTGAGGAGCAGGTTGCCGTCTCCGGTTACTGTTTGCACAAGGATTTTGAGGACCTCGTCGAAAGACTTTAGCGTATCGTTCGGCTTCCACGCCCACTGTTGGCAAAGGGTCATGCAAGTTTCCCAGGCTCGGCCACGCTGGAAGCCGCCCACCACTTGCTCCGGCGTGTCATAGTCGCCGTCCGCAGCCAGCTTTCCAACGCGGTTATTGACCACGAGGTCGGGCTTTAGCTGTCGAAGAAAATCACGCAGGTCCTTTGCCATCTCGGGAGTATATGGCGCTTCCCATTGCCCGTCGAACCAGAGCATCTTCAGGCCGTAGTTTTGGACAAGCTCGGTGAGCTGTGCCTTCACGTACTTCATGTAGGCCGGCATGTCGGGATGCGGCTTGGGCGCCGACCCGCCTGGGCTGTCCGTGCCATACAGCGGATGGTGCCAGTCGAGGATCGAGTAGTACGAGCACATCGCGATCCCATGCCTCTTCGCCGCCCGAGCGATCTCAGCCATCACGTCGCGCTTGAAGGGAGTGTGCGCAATCGTATAGTCCGTCTGATTCGAAGGCCAGAGACAGAAGCCGTCATGATGCTTTGCCGTCGGGACTACATAGCGCATTCCCGCGTCTTTTGCAAGCTTCATCCAAGCGTCCGCATCGAACTTCGTCGGATTGAATCGCCGGTAGAGGCTGTCGTACTCCTCGGTTGGAACCTGGTCTCCGCGAGACCACCCAATCTCCGTACCCTTTAGGATCACTGGTCCCCAATGGATGAACATGCCGATTCGGGCGTTGCGAAACCATTCCAAATGAGTGTCCCCGTCGTTCGCGACGGACCCGACTGCCAATGCGACGATGAGCGCAATGCAGGCCATCATGCACCGATCTTACCATGCGCTGACGCCGACTGACCTGGTTGATACCCAGCCAACATCGAGGCAGGGGTCTAACACCAAGCGGCGAATCGCAATCACATGAGGTTCCTCGCCATGATCCCTGTCGTCATTTTCGCCGCCGCTACACATGCAGCCAGACTTGAACACGTGAATCCCCGGATGGCCGAGCAAGGTTGGGGGACTCTCGGAGTCGATAAGAGCGTCAGCGGTGGGAAGCTGCAGATTGGCGATCGACCGTTTGAGCACGGCATCGGCACCCACGCGAGGAGCGACCTTGTCTATCTCATCGGAGGAGCGTATCGACGCTTCACGGCCTGGGTCGGCATGGATGCGTTCACGAAGGACTATCCCCGCGGCTCCGTCCAATTCCTCGTGTTCACGGATGGCAAAAAGCGATTCGACAGCGGCGTCATGCGGCCCAATGATTCGGCAAGGCAAGTGGACCTCGACATTCTGGGAGTGCAGACCTTGCGTCTCGTTGTGACGGACGCGGGAGATGGAATCTACGCTGACCACGCCGACTGGTGCGATCCGACGCTGATAGGCGATGGACCAACACCGCCCGCGCACGTCACAGCAAAAGAGGTTTATGCGGTACGAACGAAGGGTCTCCGCGTAGCTCTTTCCAAGGACGGTCAGGTCGTCGGCCTCAATTTGGGTCGCCGGGGGGTGCGGGCGTCGGGCTTTTCAACTCTCTTCGGCGAGGCGCGAAATGGCAAGACCAAGGTGGCGCGCCGGAAGTCGGGCGAGCTTTTATTTATCCGCGACACAGTCTGCGGCGGCAGAGCGTGCGTTGTCACGGAGAGTTTTCGCCCGACCGAGTCCAGCATAAGATGGACGGTCAAAATTCATACGTCAAGCAAGAACTGGAGCACGCCGGTCGATACCCATCTCTTCTGGCCGGCGGGGTCGGGCACGCGTTTCTGGACAGCATGGGGGCATGGAGCGGCGTGGGAAGATCCGCTCATTCCCAAGCCGTTCCGCGAAATGACACTCGACTACGGCGGCTTTTTTTCTCGCGACGACGGTTTCTCATTGCCCCTCATGACCATCCTGGATGGAGATCGCGCGCTAAGTCTCATCGAGTCGCCGGAGGACACACTCATCGAAATGAAGCTCGCGACGGCCGCGCGCGGCAAGCGGTGGGACCTATCGTTCTCTCGCGCATTCTTGCGTCTCGGCGACCACGATGTCCAATTTGTAATGGACCTCGTGCCACACCCGGCCGATCCGCGTTGCGCGCTCGGATGGATCGCAAAGCGATACCCCAAGTTCTTCGATCCGCCGAATCCACGCACTTACGAGGTGGGAGGCGGGGGCGCCTACTCCGGTTATGAGGGTCCGCTCGATGCGGCCAAACTCCATGCGATGGGGTTTTCGATGAACTGGAAGGCCAGTCTTGATTTCCCGTTCATGGGCCTCTTCCTGCCGCCCGTCACCTCGGACGACCAGGAATGGAACCGATTTGCCGGCGGCGGAGGCGGGTCTTACGGATCGGCGGATGAGGGGCGGTACGGAAAGACGTCCCTGCGGCAGATGGCGGCCTACTCTAAGCAGATGCGCGCCTCTGGTTTCCACGTCCTCAACTACTTCAACGTGACCGAATTTGGCGGGAACATCGAGCTGCCGCCCAAGCGAGACAGGGCACACCCGTCCGGCTGGGATGATCCGACCGGTTTTCTCATCGATCGATTCCCTGGCGCGATCCTACGGACGCCCGGCCCGATGTGGACGTGGGGCGGCGCGGTGGTGATGGATTGCGGCGATCCTGGCTATCGGAGTTTCCTTTTGGAGCAAGCGAAGCGGCACATCGAGAAGCTCCCGGCTTCCGACGGCATTTGTATCGACCGCATGGACTGGCTCTCTCGATTCAATCCGAACGCGGACGACGGCGTGACTTGGATCGACGGGAAGCGCCGCAGTCTCTATCGGTCTTGGATCTCGTTGCTTTCCATCCTTGGTCCTGCGATGCATCGCGCGGGCAAGGTGATCTACGTCAACTGCATGATCCAACGGCCCGATCTGATGCGCCACGTGGACGGTGTTTACGACGAATTTGGGAACATAGGATATAAGCTCAATCTCTGCTCGTTCTTGTGCCTCCGCAAGCCGCAGGTCTGTTGGACGCCGGAGCCGGCAACGCTGCAGCCGGACCCCGACGCCTACTTCCAGCGCCACCTTTATATGGGCGCGTTTCCAACTGTGCCCCTCCCCGGAAACGATCACACGATCCTTCCCTCGCCCGAAGTGGACAAGCTGTATGCGGACTACGGCCCCCTATTCAACGCGTTGCGCGGGCGGAAGTGGGTGCTTACGGCTCATCCCGTGCAGGTAGTGTCGGGGCGGGCAAAGGCCAATCTCTTTCGAGTTCCCGGCGGCCATCTTCTGGTTGTGGCGTTCGCAAAGACACCGGAGGTTACCGTGCGCGTGAACGCACTCCGCCACGCCGGTCGGATGGTGGCACTGCGTCCGGGAGGCAGCCACCTGGATACGACCGGTCTCCTGACCGAGTCGCTTACTCCGGATACGACCGGTCTCCTGACCGAGTCGCTTGGGGCGCTTCGTTTGCGCCCCGTTCGCGGTTGCATCGTTGTGAAGATTGCCGACAAGCCGGGCTAAAGCAGCCGCGCCCCGGCGTCCCATTTTGAGCTATGATCGCTGTGAGGCTGCCCATGACCGACGAAAATCGTACCATTGCTGACCTGATGGCAGAGGTCGAAATCCCGAAGGATGGTATCACGAGCCGCGCGCTGGTATCAAACGAGAATGTGCGGATTGTCATCTTCGGGTTCGATGCCGGTCAGGAACTCTCGGAGCATACTGCTTCGGTTCCCGCCATCATTCACATCTTGAGTGGAGCGGCGACCCTGGCCCTCGGCAATGAGGTCCACGAGGCGTCGGCAGGCAGTTTGGCGTACATGCCCGCCAACCTCTCCCACAGGGTTGTCGCGAAGGCCCCCATGGTGATGCTCTTGACCATGCTGAAATCCGCCAAGACGGCCGGTGGTCCAGGAGAATAACAGCCGGCGAGCGGATGTCGTACAGCAGCGCGAGGACACCGTGGATCACTGCCACAGGTAGATTTTGTCGTGATTCCGTCAGCATCGTGGCTCCGGACCGGTGCGCTGCCCCATTCGAATCGCGTGGCGCCCAGGAGAATCGCATTGTTTCGTCGTACCATTGTTTTCGGCGCAATCCGAGAACTTGCGATTCGGTCAGGGGACCGGTCGCATACAGAGGGTTAGTAGCATTGTTGTCGGCGCAATCCGAGAACTTGCGACTCGGTCGGGAGACCGGTCGCATCCAGAGGGTTAGTAGCATTGTTGTCGGCGCAATCTGAGAACTTGCGACTCGGTCAGGAGACCGGTCGCATCCAGAGGGTTATCGGCGCAATCTGAGAACTTGCGGCTCGGTCAGGAGACCGGTCGCATCCAGAGGCATCCAGGAAACTTGCGATGAACTTGCGACTCGGTCGGGAGACCGGTCGCATCCAGTCAAAGGGAAGATCAAAAAATGCGAAACAAGTACATCCCGCCATTCAACCCAGTCCGGCCACTCCTTGCCGTAGCTATCCTCACGCTGTTCGCGGGCTGCAGCTCGGACAAGACCACCACAGGAACGGGCAAAGTGCCGCAGGGCAAGGTGAAAATCGCCTTCATGGTGAAGCAGCCGGAAGAACCCTGGTTTCAGCTCGAATGGCGGTTCGCCGGCGAGGCATCGAAGAAATACGGCTTCGAGCTAATCACAATTGGCGCGCCCGACGGCGACCAGGTGCTCTCTAAGATCGAGAACGTGGCGGCGCAGGGCGCCCAGGGGCTCATCCTCTGCACGCCCGACGTGAAACTTGGATCCGCGATCGTTGCCCGCGCGAAGCAGCGAAACCTCAAGCTGTTGACGGTTGACGACCAGTTGGTTGGGCCGGACGGCAAGTTCCTCGACGTGCCTCACGTCGGCATCAGTGCCCGCAAGATCGGGAACACCGTCGGCACTTTGATTCTCGGAGAAATGAAGAAGCGCGCATGGAAAACGGAAGAAACCTCGATGATGGTGTTGACCTACGATCAGCTCGACACGGCGCGTGAGCGAACAGAGGGAGCGATCGAGGCGGCAATCGCCGGTGGATTTCCGAAGGACAAGATCATTCGCTCGCCGATTAAGACGACGGACATTCCCGGCAGCCGCGACGCGGCGACCGTCGTGCTCACGCAAAACCCGAACGTGAAGAACTGGCTTATCGCTTCGATGAACGACACGGGTGTGATGGGCGCCGTCCGCGCGACGGAAGCATTCAATATCCCTGCCGGCCGAGTGATCGGCATCGGCATCAACGGTGATTCGGCGGTGGAAGACCTCAAAAAGCCGAGGCCGACCGGCCTGTATGGCTCCATTCTTCTGCAGGCGAAGCGGCACGGCTTCGACACATGTGAGATGATGTTCAAGTGGCTCACGGAGGGGAAAGAGCCGCCGAAGATCACCTACACCGACGGAATCCTGATCACGCGCGACAACTACAGGCGAATTCTGGATAGCCAAGGGCTTCCGCACTAACTGCAATCGTGAGCGCACCGTTCCTGGAGTTCGAGGGCATCGGGAAAAGCTTCCCCGGCGTCCGTGCATTGGACGCCATCTCGTTTGGAGTTGGCGCTGGTACCGTCCATGCCCTGATCGGAGAAAACGGGGCGGGTAAGAGCACGCTGCTCAAGATATTGAGCGGCGCGTATCGCGCCGACGAAGGCCTCATCCGGCTGGGCGGCAAAGAGAGGAATTTTCGCAACACCTACGAGGCAATCGCAGGCGGCATCGCGATCATCCATCAAGAGCTGCAGCTCGTCGACAATCTTTCCGTCGCGGACAACCTGTTCCTCGGTCACCTGCCTCACCGGTTTGGCTGCATCCGCCGCGGAACCTTGGCACGTGAGGCGGAACGGCTGCTTCGTTGGGTAGGAGAGGAGATCAACCCGCGAGCGCGATTGGGGTCCCTTCCCATCGGTCAGCGGCAGATAGTGGAGATCGCTCGGGCGCTGTCGTATGACGCGAAGGTGCTGGCCTTCGATGAGCCGACCAGTTCCCTCAGCGGCAGGGAGGTGGCTCGGCTGTTTGCGGTGATTCGCCAATTGCGAGATGAGGGCAGAGTGATCCTCTATGTGTCACATCGAATGGAAGAAATCTTCGAACTGTGCGGCGCGGTCACGGTGTTTCGGGACGGCAAGCATATCGAGACCTTTCCCCAATTGGAGACTGTCACGAAGAAGGATTTGGTTCGGCTGATGGTGGGGCGAGAGGTGGGTGGCCTCATCGCTCCAATTGGGACCCAACCCCACGGCGGTGTGGCGCTCGATGTATCGGATGTGATGGGGCCTGGGATCGCGCGCCCCGTCACGCTCTCGGTTCGGGGTGGCGAGATCGTTGGGTTGTTCGGACTTGTCGGGGCGGGCCGAACGGAGGCGCTCAAACTGATTTACGGCGCGACGAAACGACGAAGCGGGCGAGTGCAGGCGAACGGACGTCCCATTGCGACGAGCACTCCAACAGCATCGCTTCGCCGCGGATTGGCTTGGTGCCCAGAGGATCGCAAGGCGGAAGGCATCGTGCCGATGGCCAGCGTGCAGGACAATATCAACCTCGGCGTCCGCCACCGGTTTTCGCCGCTTGGTTTCGTGATCGACCCCCGGCGCGAGCGACGGAATGCGAAAGCGGCGGTCGAACGATTTCGTATCCGGATTGCCGGCCTGTCGCAATCGATCGAAAACCTATCTGGCGGGAATCAACAAAAGGCGATCCTGGGCCGCGTGCTAAGCCACAAAGTGGGAGTTTTGTTGCTGGACGAACCGACGCGAGGAATCGACATCGGCGCAAAGGAAGAGATCTACGGGATCATTCGTGACCTGGCGAAGGGCGGGGCCGCCGTTCTTTTTGCGTCGAGCGAGATCCCAGAGGTGCTTGGTCTGAGCGACCGTGTGTACGTCATGCGGGAGGGTGTGCTGGTTGGCGAGCTCACCCGCGAGAACGCGACGGCTGACGCGCTCTTGGAACTCGCCCTGCCGCAGTCGGAGTCGGCATCGTGAAGACCGAATCGAAACGTGCCGAGTGGTTCCGGAACCTTTGGGACAACGGCGGGATGGTCATCCTGTTCGGCGCGCTCTTCGTCTTCGCGTCGCTCACCGTGAACAACTTTCTCACCCAGACGAACTTGATCTATTCTCTGGGCCTTTCCGTCACCACCACGGGGATTGTCTCCTGTGGCATGCTGCTCTGCCTAGCGGCGGGCGACTTCGATCTATCCGTCGGATCGGTGGCGGCGTTCGCTGGGATGCTCACCGCGGTTCTGCTCGATCGAATGGGTGGCTCCATCTTGGCGGTTCCCATCTGTCTCCTCGCCTGTTCCTGCATCGGGCTGTTTAATGGGATCATCATCGCTTCGTTCGGCATCAACGCCCTAATCACGACGTTGGCGACAATGCAGATCGTCCGGGGATTGGCCTACCTGTTGCACGACGGCAACTCGCTTGGGATTGGCAGCGAGGTTTTCGCAAGCCTTGGTACCCACAGCTTTCTCGGTCTGCCAGTACCGATCTGGACCTTCATCCTTTGCGTCGCGGCCTTCGGATTTCTCCTCCATATGACCGTATTTGGACGAAACGCATTGGCGATCGGCGGTAACCGGGAGGCGGCGCGGCTGGCCGGCATCCCAACGGTGCGGACGAAGATCGCCATCTTTACACTTCAGTCGTTTCTTGCCGGGCTCGCAGGCGTAGTGAGTGCCGCGCAACAGCAGCTAGGCGACCCGAAGGGGATGGTCGGGCTCGAATTGCGGGTCATCAGCGCCTGTGTGCTTGGAGGAGTTTCCTTAACCGGCGGTATCGGCTCGATCCACCACGTGATTGTCGGCGTGCTGATCATGGGCACCGTGCAGAACATTATGGATTTGAAGAGCGTTCCCACTTTCTATCAGTATCTCATCAGCGGCGCGATCCTTCTCGCCGCCGTGCTTCTGGACCGCTTGAAGAGACGCTCAGTTGCTTAATCAATTTGACCGGAATTGCCCCGTGGCGGGAACTATTTGGGTGAATCGATTCTTGAAACGTCGCGGCTCGTATATCACTTGTGATATCTTCGGTTTAATGAAGAATGGGCTGGTTCGACGGCAAACGCTAGATATGAAGAGTGTAAACGGCGGAGACCGCTATGAAATCGCCACGCACTTTGTCGGACTGAAACTTGGCCGACCGATCTTCCACATAGACAAGGTTCTAGCCCGCGGCATGACGAATCACGGCGCTAACCAGCACTGACATACATGCGCGAGGATCAAAGGTGATCCCTCAGGATTGCAAGAGGAGAACCAACTCTTATCGAACCGGTACCATGTTGATCGTTCTCAGGTTGAAGGGCTGCCATCCATTCGTAACCGCTCTAATCGCCAACGATGTCAGACCGGTTCGGGGTATCTCGATCTCCCCGAAAGTCAGCCGCTGATAGTCCGAATAGCTCCCGGTCTTTGGAATCGTCACATTGAGCGTCTGCCCTCCCATAGTAAGGGCGATTGACGTGCCCGCCTGCGATGCCACCTCAGCGGACAAGGCGTACTTCCCGGAGGAGAGGGCCTTGAATTGCCACTCGACCCAATCACCAGGGTTCGTCCAGTAGCCGATATTCTCGTGTTCGCCGCCACCTTCAGTTTGGATGCCGGCGCCATGTAGGATCGCGTCGGCAGGTTGGAGGGAGAGAGACTTGTCAGCGCTTTGAGTGATGACAGGCTGCTCGATCGCCAGCGAACCCTTGACCTTGAGGACAACTGTCGAGGAGACAGAATCCGGGGCCTTCGCGGGCAGCGAAATAACCACTCCGTCCGGGGTGTTTTTAGCAACCAGTTTCTCACCGCCGACGAGCATCGAGGCGCCCGACGTCTCGTTCTTTAGTCCAGGAATCAGCAGCTCTCGATTCGCCGGCCAGTCGAAAACGTGAAGGTAGAGAGTCGCGCCTGATCTGTTCAGCACCTTCGTGCATCGGCCCCAACTGAGTTTCTTGAACGGGCTTGCCGTCGTTGCATAGATGGCCTCGCTATTCTCGTGCATCCACTCTCCCATCGCCTGGAGCCGCTCCACCGAAGCGGCCGGAATCTCCCCTAAGTTCGTCGGCCCGACGTTGAGCAAGTAGTTGCCGCCTTTGGATGCGATATCAACCAGATTTCGAATCAATTCCGTCGAGGACTTCCAGTTGTGATCGGTGCTCTTGTACCCCCAGGTATCGTTCATGGTCATGCATGTTTCCCAGTCCCGTCCCGGATAGCCCGTGGCGGGAACGAACTGTTCGGGGGTCTCGGTGTCGCCGTGATAGCCGCCGCCAAGGCGATTGTTGTTGATGATCCCTGGCTGCAACTTGAGCAATGGCAGAAGCAGGTCCGCTCTCTCCTTCGTCATGTCATAGGGGGTGTCCCACCAAAGACAGGCCACCTTTCCGTACTTGGTGAGAATCTCCCGAACCTGGGGCGCCGCGATGTTCTTGATGTACTCGGTCATGTCGCCGTCTTGCGCTTTGTCCCAATGCCCTCCGGCGGCGGCGCCGCCCGGATGATTCCAGTCCTGGGCTTGGGAGTAGTAAAAGCCCAACTTCATGCCGTATTTCTTGCAGGCGGCGGCCAGCTCCTTTAGCGGATCGCGGCCAAACGGCGTCGCTTGCGTAATACTCCAAGGGGAGGTCGCCGAATTGAACATGGCAAACCCATCGTGGTGTTTTGAGGTGATCACGATGTATTTCATTCCCGCGCTCTTCGCGATTTGGACCCAAGTTTCGGCGTTGAATTTGACGGGGTTGAACTGTTTTGCATAGGCTTGGTATCGAGCGGTCGGGATTTTGCCTTCATGCATGATCCACTCGCCGGCCCCGTCGATTTCTTTGCCGTCATAGGTTCCGGCAGGGACCGAGTAGACGCCCCAATGGATGAACAACCCAAAGCGAGCTTCGCGAAACCACTTCATGCGGGCATCGCGCTGCGACACCGTCTCGTTGGCATAGGGGTCAGGGCTTTGGACGAAAACTCCGGAAGCGAACAGCATGGTAAGGGCAATCAAGAGGCTCATGTCGTAAATCTTACCCTGGGCGCCCGCTCGCAGATTAGGAGGCTAAATGCCTTTTGATATTCCAGTCCCAATGACCTGCCCCCGTTGTGAGGGCCATTGGCAATCGAAAACTTCCTCTCGAGATTCAATGCGCGCCCTAGGAAATGATACGGGTGACGGGGAAGATCACATGCCCTGGGGATGCGGATAATACTGTCCAAACAGATTTCCATCGGGCCAAGAGGATATGCTGTCGATCAGTCCCTCCACGATGCCGCGGATGTTCCAATCGATGTCGGGATTTGGATCCGGGTTCGATTGGTATTCAAGAAAGCCGGGCAGATCATTGGGCGGATCCGCGGATGGATGTCGCTTGTTGAGCAGCACGGAGAATGTGCAGCGACTTCCTTGGTTATTGTGGCGGCGGACCAACTCGGTTGCGGTCCCCGGTAGGCTGCCGGCGTGTCTCGTCATCATCCGGCCGTTTGCGTCAATCTCCACCCTCCATCCGCACGCATACCAGCTCTTGGCATCAGGCGCGAGGGGGAATGGAGCAGGCGGCGGCGCAAACATCATTTCGACGGAATCTTGCCGCAAGATTTTGCAAGTGGCCGGATCGTCAAAGCAAGAACCAAATCGCACCAGGTCTGCCGCGGATGAAATCCAGCCGCCGTGGGAATCCATGTTTTCTAAATTGAATCCACCGTAAGCCATCATCGCTTCCGGACGAGGAGGCCCCCCCATCACACTTGGGCACAGGCCCGCGCCGCGAGTGAAGTAATGAACCTCGTCCGGGTCCTTCTTCTCGAAGAGAGTACTTCCGACTTTCGTGCGAACGATTCCGAGGGGTGACAGAATCTTCTCTTTGCAATAGTCTTCGTATGCTTTTCCTGTGACCTGCTCAATCACTCGGCCCAAGAGACAATAGCCAAAATTGGAGTATTCATATACCGTGCTGGGGATGTGATCCAGAGTTCTCTTCACCACAAAATCGATAATCTGCTGTTGGCTTATCGGAAAGTGTTCGGTGGGAACGAAGTCATCCAGGAACATCGGATCGATCCACTTGGCGGCCTCGGGATTCGGAAGCTCGAAGCCAAGTCGGAGCATCGATTCGTCGATATCGGCGGCGATTCTCCAGCCTCCGAGATGTTGCAGGAGGTGGCGAATTGTGATGTCATTCTGCCCAGGATGTTCGGCGTGGATTCCTAAAAACGGAAAGACTGGGGCATTCAGATCAAGCAGGCCATCCTCCACCAGGTTCATGATCGCCGCACCGGTTATCGGTTTGCTGATGCTGGCAATTCGGAAAAGTGATAATTCATTGGAAGGGGCGCGATGATCCGATGCGTAATGATACCCATAGGCAAATTTGAGCTTGCCGTCGTTTGCGATCGCGAGGGATGCATTGGGAATATTGCGTTTCGCCATGAAGGTTTCGATGGTTTTGTGAATGGTTTCCGTATCCGCCGGAGTCAGCAGCGACTTTCCAATTCTGTGAAACTCTCGATTCACTTTTGCCCAATGCGCGCAGAACTTAGTCCCGGCTTCGGTGTCATATCCACAGAAGACAACTGGCTGCCTGTCGTGTACCGCAGCCAACAAGTTTTCGGCATGAAGTTTTCTGGCGTCGATGTCAAGAGCACCATTGGTATCGGCGGGAAATCGTTCGGGCTCTATCAATTCCGGCCTAAATCCTTGGCGACCCAGATCCTCGAATACGGTTCGACAATTGGCATCGTCGGCGCCATCGCAGGCGATCCAAACTGTTCCGTACGCGGCCCCGTCCCACACGGCGGCGAATAGATATTCACCGAAGGAACGATAAAACGAGATGCAGCGAGGACGCAAATCGGCTTTGGCGCGCTCTTTGAACGCGGCTAGATACTCTGTTGCGGGCTTGTCCAAATCCGCGATCCATGCTGGAGGGTCCGGATCACGAATCCAAATCGCGTTGAACAATGCCGGTCCGGAATCTGTACCGTGTCCTTGGATCCAGGTCTGACGATATCCCTGACGAACAAGCGAGTCTAACCGGGCTTGATATTGATCCGCTGTCATAGCGAGTGCGGCCGCAAATTCAGGAGTCTGAATCGCTAGGTTCTGGCTGGACGTGTCCCGGGTGGAATGAATATCTACCATCGCAAATCGCACGATATCCAACATTTGCGTGAAATCCAATGATCACTTTACGATGCACATCTAAAGTGCTTAGGATCGAGTACCATTTCTCTCCGTGAAGGTTAGGGACACTGCACGAAAGCGGAGGCTGGGAAGGACTGATACCTGCAATTTGCCTGCCACGGAGTGCAGGAAGGAGACGATCCGCTGAGTTCCTTTCTCGTCCTCACTATGGATAATAAGAACGACGGCTCCCTTACCGCCTACGAGATGGTCGCGGACTATGACCGTTTGCGATGGAGAAATTGTGGGAGGCATTTTGGTAGGTCTGGTATTTATTTTTGCTACGAGTTGCGCAGATTGGTCACTTTGGATCGACCTGCTGACAACAATCCTCGCGTATCTCCGAGCGCCAATGACTTTTGCCAAGTGATAATGCGATCGATTGCGGCCATACTAGCCACATGATCTGCCAAATGACACTCCTGATTGCGCTCAGCACGCTCTGCGTACCGCCACAAACTGACGGTGCGATGAATGTGTTGGTCGGCAGGAGCATCCAGTCCTTCGGCGTTTTGCCGACCAACACCCCGGAACTCAACGCCCTGAAGCTCCAAGCCGCCATCGACTGGGCCAGTTCCCGCGGAGCCGCTCTGTACGTCGAACCCTCGGACGAGCCGTATCCGATTGGCGGCGGAATCGTCCTGCGCCGGAACGTATCCCTGATCGGCGTGCACGGTCCGGTCGGCCGCGGCACGAAGCATCCGACGAAGGCCCAGCCCGTCGGAAGCGTAATCGCAATTCGTGATAGGGAACGGCCATTCCTAACGGTCGAAGCCGCTACACAGGTGAGAGGGATTCAGTTCTGGTATCCCGACCAGACGCTATCCGATCCGGCCAAAATAATCGCCTACCCTCCAACGATTCAAGTATCGCAGACCAGTCCGGCGCAAGGCGTCACACTTTCCTGCCTGACCTTCTATGGAGAGTACACCGCGATGGACTTTGCCGCCGCGCCCAGCGCCCCGTGCGAACAGATTCTGATCGAGCATTGCTACGGTTACCCGCTTAGCGGCCGGTTCGTGCGAATCGATCGATGCTACGACATTCCGCGCGTGTTGGAGTGCCATGTTAATCCTGCCAATTTGCGTCTGTTCCGGGGCGGGTATTCCAAGGCGGTCATCGATTCCGTCGTTGCCAAAAAGACGTTCGCCTATGACATCGATCACACGGACAACGCACAGTTGGAGGGTGTGTTCACGTTTGGCACATACGGTGGGCTTTCCTGCGGCCCTGCGTCGTATGGACAGATTACGAACTTCAACTTCGACTGCGTAACGGTAGGCATCCTCAAGCAGGGTGACAACGATTTCAATCGCACGTGGATGCTGTGCAACGGATCAATTATCGCGAATTGCGGGCCGCGGATCGAAGACATACATCCGATCATTGTTCGGGGCAAAGGCCATGTATCGATGACCAACGTGGAGTCGTTCTCCGGACCCAACGGCGCTCTGACAACCCTGGGCCAGTCCCAGGACTTTCTGCTTGTCGAAGGCGCCGATACCGTGTCGATTTCCCTCGTCGGATGCAGCATGCGCAACTACCGCGCCGCGGATCCGATAACGAATCAAAATCCTAAAGCCATCATCCAAAAGGCGGCATGCGTGGATAAGTCGAGCAAGCCGGTGCAGGGAAGCATCGCCATGAGTGAGAATAGCGGGATATGAACTGTTTGCTAATAGCGTTTGCTATGATGACGTTGTCCCATGCCGATGTCATCTTCCAGGACGGTTTTGAGAAAGGCGAACTGAAGGACCACTGGGGTGACGCGCGATTCGACGACACCACTCGATTGCGCCTTACTACAGATGCCGCGAACGTGCATTCGGGCAAGCGCTCAGTGGAGATGACGGCAAAGGTGGGAAAAGGCGCCGGCGGGCACATGGTGCGATGGTTCCTCCCGGGATACGATCAGGTCTACGTTCGATGGTATGTGAAGTTCGCCGAAGACTTCGACCAGGGAAACCTGATGCATCTGTGCGCGCTCGCTGGGAACCGAACCGACAACAAGTGGTCTGCCGCCGGGCAGGCGGGCAAAAAGCCAACTGGGACCGATTTCTTTGTTTCGAACCTGGAACCGTGGAGGGCGTATGGCAAATACCCTCCCCCCGGCGCAATGAACTTCTACACCTACTACCCCGACATGAAGCCGGACAAAACGGGTCCGTACTGGGGCAATCAATTCATGCCGGAGAAGCCGTTCGTGATGCCGCGTGGCAAATGGGTCTGCCTAGAGATGATGATCAAGGTGAACGCGCCGGGCAAGTCGGATGGCGAGCAGGCGTTCTGGGTTGATGGGGTCAAGCAGGGCGAATGGAAAGGAATTCGTTGGCGCGAGACCACCGATCTGCGCCTGAATTCCTTCTCGCTCGATCTGTATGTGCACGATTCGAAGCGAATCAACCGCGTCTGGTTCGATGATGTAGTGATTTCGACGAGCTACGTCGGCCCGATGCGGCTTAGCCAAGATCCAATTGATCGGTTCAACGAATAACCGGCAGGCGTGCATCGTGCTCTTAGGCAATCTGAGCACCAGAAGGCGCACGTGATTCATTTCGCTGCGTGCATCAGCTCGCCGGTCTGGACCCGCCACAAAGCGGCGTAGAGACCTGACCTTGCAACCAGTTCGTCATGGGTCCCCGATTCGATAACCCGGCCCGCCTCCAACACCCAAATCTTGTGTGCGTCGCGCACGGTTGAGAGTCGGTGCGCGATGACGACCGAAGTCCGGCCCTTCGTCACCCGCGCAAGGGACCGCTGTATAGCCGCCTCCGTCTCGTTGTCCACAGCCGACGTGGCTTCGTCCAAGACCAAGATGGCCGGATCGCGGATGATGGCGCGCGCAAGCGACAGCCTCTGCCTCTGGCCGCCCGACAGCTTCTGACCCCGTTCGCCCACGACGGTATTGTAGCCGTTCGGCAGGTCGAGGATAAACTCATGCGCCTCCGCCGACCGCGCCGCTTCTCTGATCTCCTCATCGGTAACTCCGGGCCGCCCGTAAGCGATGTTGTCCGCCACGGTGCCATGAAAGAGAAACACATCCTGGCTGACATAGCCGATCGCCCCGCGAAGACTGGAATAGCTGAGCGTGCGCAGGTCCTGATCGTCAATCGAAACAGTGCCGACGCGCGGATCGTGAAACCGCAAGAGCAGGCGAACGATCGTGGATTTTCCTGCCCCGGTCGCGCCCACAATCGCATGCGATTCTCCTGCGGGAATGGTGATATTGATCCCGTTAAGAATATCCACGCCGTCGCCATAGCCAAACGACACATCCCTAAGACAGATCTCTCCGCGAATCGGTTCCGCCAGCGGCTTGAAACCCTCCTGCATCGTGGGCCGAATCTCCAGCAGTCCGAATATGCGCCGTGTCGATGCCATCGCGCGCTGGTATTGGTCCAATGTCTCGCCAAGCGATGTCATCGGCCACAGCAATCGTTGGGTCATAAAGACGAGCACCGAGTAGATGCCGACCTCCATCTGACGGTGCAGAACCAACCAGCCGCCGACAACCAATGTGCAGCTAAAGCCGGTCAGAATCGCCATGCGGATCAGCGGGACAAAGGCGGAGGAATATCGGATCGCATCGCGATTCGCCAACCGATAGTCATCAGAAACACCGCCTACCCGCTCGGACTCGCGCGCCTCCGCGGTAAAGGCCTTGATGGTGGTAATGCCGCCCAGATTCGTGCTCATTGTCGAGCTCAGTTCCGAAACCGCTTCCCGGACCCTGCCATATAACGGCTGCAGCCTTCGCTGATAGAGAATTGATCCGTAAACAATGATAGGAATGGGCAGAAAGGCCAAGACAGTAACGAGGAGCGAGCTTGCGGCGAAAACCGCGCCGACGAGGATTATGTTCCAGAACAAAGTTATGATCGAGCTCGCGCCGCCATCGAGGAACCGTTCCAGCTGATTGATATCATCATTGAGAATACTGAGCAGTCCGCCGCTCGTCCGGTCTTCGAACCATGCCACCTCCAACGTCTGCACGTGGCGGTACAGGTCCAGGCGCAGCTCATGCTCGATTGTTTGCGAGAGATTTCGCCATGTGATCAACGACAGGTAACCGAATACTGACTCCAATATCCATGCAATGACATTGGCCGCCGCAAGCGCCAGCAGTTGATGCCACCGATCCCCAATTCCAAACTGCGTGGCAACGAACGAGTCATTTCCACGGACAATGACATCGATCACCGCCCCGATCAGAACCTCCGGCACAACGTCCATCACCTTGCCGAGCGTGGTGTACGTGGTGGCGAAGATTACTTGGCTGCGGTGAGGGCGGGCATAACGCCATAGCCTGCGGAGCCCTGCTTGCTGAGACGTGGAGTGCACCCGCTCATTGTGACATAGACGGAATGGGAGCCATTCGCAATGATCGCTCAAGATTCGGTAACCTAGTGGGCATGAAGGTCGGTCGCGGGGTCTCCACGCTCTTTTTGCTGGTTGTCGGCATGAGTTGGCTGACAACATCGGCGTTTAACGCCGTGCAGGCCGCTCCGGCTAAGATCAGCTTTTCGCGCGACATACTTCCCATTCTCTCGGACAAGTGCTTCAAGTGTCACGGCCCCGATTCGGAGAGCCGCATGGTGAATATGCGGCTCGATTCGCCGGAAGGAGCCTTCGCGGATCGCGGCGGCAAATGGCCCATCGTCCCAGGGCAACCGAGCAAGAGCCTCGTCGTGAAACGGATTACAGCTCATGAGATGCCGCCGACCTTTAGCGGGAAGACTCTCAGCAAGGAAGAGATTGCGACGATTACGCAATGGATCGCGGAAGGCGCGCACTACGGCAAGCTATGGTCGTTCGAATCGCTTCCCGCTTCCGTCCCGGTGCCGAACGTCAAAAGCAATTGGCCCCGCAACGATATCGATCGATTTGTGCTCGCTCGTTTGATTCGCGAGAATCTTTCGCCAAGTCCACCCGCGCCAAGAGAGCGATGGCTGCGGCGCGCCACCTACGATCTCACCGGGCTTCCACCTACGGAAGATGAGATTGCGGCATTTCTGGCCGATACCGGCGCCAACGCCTATGAACGCGTTGTGGATCGGCTATTGGCAAGTCCGCACTATGGCGAACGGATCTCCGTCGATTGGCTCGACGCCGCGCGCTATTCCGACAGCTATGGCTACCAGTCCGATCTGCTGATGCCGACGTGGCCGTATCGCGATTGGGTCGTCAAATCGTTCAACGAAAATCTGCCATACAATCAGTTTCTCATGAATCAACTTGCGGGTGATCTGCTGCCTTCACCGACGCGGGATCAGAGGCTTGCGACCGCGTTTAACCGGTTGCACCGACAATCGAACGAGGGTGGTTCGATAGCCGCGGAGTTCAAGAATGAATATGCGGTAGATCGAGTGGATACGTTTGGCACGGCAATGCTTGGGCTGACCGTCGGCTGCGCCCGCTGCCACGATCATAAATTCGATCCGATAACGCAAAGGGAGTACTACCAGTTCTACGCATACTTCAACTCGATCAACGAATATGGCCTTCTGCTGAGCTCGGAGATCGTGCCCACCCCTTCGCTGCTCTTGCCGACACCTGAGCAGGAAGCAAAGCTCGGCAAACTGCGTTCGGAATCTGACGCCGCTCTGCGCGCCCGCGACCAAGCCGGAAAGGACGCCGAACCGCGCTACAAACACTGGTTGGCAGGCAGGCCCGTTCGCGCGGAGACCCCCGATGTTGTCGCCCACATTTCTTTGGACACAATCGATGCCGACAAGTTTCCCAGCAGCGTCGGCAAGGCGTTTGGGGCAAAGCTCGGAAATGTCGAGCTGGTGCCGGGCAAGAGTGGGAAAGCCGTGGAATTCGACGGCGACAACGGAATCACTGTGCGTGGATTGCCGGCGAAAGAGCGCTGGGAGGCGTTCACCTGGTCGTTTTGGATTGCAGACCCGCGGCAGACCGGACCGGTGGTTCTGCTGCATCGCACCGGAGGAACGGACGTCGGTTTTTGCGGCTTCGATCTGATGCTGGAAAACGGCTATCTGACCGCGCGAGTCATGCGGCATTGGCCCGGGAATGCGGTGGCGATCCGCACCCAGAGTCAGGTGCCAAAGAGCGCATGGTCGCACATCGGCTGGTCGTGGGACGGCAGCGGACGAGCGGCAGGCCTACAGCTATACATAGACGGCCGCCCCGCAAAGACCACTATCATTGTCGACCAACTTTGGAAGAAGATCAATGGGTACGGGGACCTCGGTCCCAGCGGCGGCGATTGGGCGTTTGGTCAGCGATTTCGGGACGCCGGGTTCAAGGGCGGCAAGCTGGATGAGCTGACGTTCGCGCAGCGTGCGCTGAGTCCCTTGGAGATCACCCAATTATATGACGGCGTGCCGCTTACCGCGGTCCTAAAATCACCCGCAATAGGTCTTCGCGAGTATTACATCTCAGCGCTGGATG
The DNA here is from genome assembly GCA_041483895.1 of Fimbriimonadia bacterium. Lineage (GTDB taxonomy): Bacteria > Armatimonadota > Fimbriimonadia > Fimbriimonadales > JABRVX01 > JBGPGO01. The sequence goes on along the minus strand of JBGPGO010000011.1, from coordinate 57,735 downwards.
AACAGGCCAGGTCCGCGCAAGCCGCCGTGCAAAAAGCGCAGACCGATCTCGCTAATTTCGAAGAGGGCATCATGGAGATATCCGTGATGCAAGATGCGCCCACACCAAATCCCGCATACGTTTTGCGGCGGGGACAATATGACGCTCCGCGAACAGCGGAAAATCGTGTGACGCGAGGCGTGCCGAAGTCCCTGCCGGCGTTGGGGTCGACCACTCGCAACGATCGCCTGGCCCTCGCAAAGTGGGTCACCAGGCCGGATAATCCTCTGACAGCCCGCGTCGCGGTCAATCGGATTTGGCAAATGCTGTTCGGCGTCGGCCTTGTCGAGACAAGCGAAAACTTTGGCATTCAGGGATCGCGACCGACGCACCCGGAACTGCTCGACTATCTTGCCCGTCACTTCATTGATTCCGGCTGGAACGTCAAGGAATTGATACGTGAAATCGTATTGTCTTCCACCTATCGGCAGGATAGCGTGAGGACGAAGAAGCTCATTGACGCTGATCCATTGAACCGGCTTTATGCGCGCGGACCGAGTCTGCGACTGTCCGCGGAAATGGTGCGCGACACCGTGCTGGCCGCTTCGGGTCTTCTCAATCCCAAGATGGGTGGACCGCCGGTCAACGCCTACCAGCCCGCCGGCATCTGGACGGAGAACAACGGCATGACACCGCAGTTTGTCCAGAGCACCGGGACCGAGCTGTATCGGCGAAGCATCTACTCGACGTGGAAACGCACCTCCCCGGTCCCCAGCATGCTGATTTTCGACGCCAATTCGCGGGAAGCCTGTACCGTGCGCCGCCCCACGACAAACACGCCGCTGCAAGCGCTCGTACTTCTCAACGATGTGCAGTTTGTCGAAGCCGCCCGTGTGCTTGCCGAACGCGTGTTGCAGATGAACACTGGGGACGCGGCACGGATCAAGACCGTATTCGTCCGGCTGGCGGGGCGCTCGCCGGACGCCAGGGAGTCCGTGCTCCTTATGCAAACTTTTATTGAGCAGCGGCGACAGTTTCGATTGGACCCCGATTCTGCCCGCAGACTGATCTCCTTCGGCGATTCCAAGGCGGACTCGGCGCTGAACCCCGTTGAACTTGCGGCGATGACGGTCATGGTGCAAACGGTTATGAATTCCGACGCGGTAATATGGAAACGGTGAAGTGATGAGACCTGAAGACAAACGAATGAGGATTGACGACCTCGTCGGCCTCACCCGACGGGAGTTCTTTGGCCGGGCCGCGCAGGGGTTTGGGGCGCTTGCCCTGGCATCCCTCATGCCAAGCTGGGTACTCGGCGACGATACAAAGGTCAACGGGGTCCTGGGCAAGCTCCACCATCCCGCAAAGGCCAAGAGGATTATCTACCTCTTCCAGGCAGGCGGGCCCGCGCAACAGGACCTGTTCGACTACAAGCCGCTCCTCAACAAAATGCACGGCCAGCCGCTCCCGGAAGCCGTCCGGCACGGCCAGCGCCTCACCACTATGAGCGCGCACCAAAGCGTCATTCCCCTCGCCGGCTCGCCGTTCAAGTTCGCCCAACACGGACAGGGAGGGGCCTGGCTCAGCGAGATCCTTCCAAATATCGCCGGCGTGGCCGACGATCTCTGCTTCGTCAAGTCCATGTTCACTGAAGCGATCAATCACGATCCCGCAATCACGTTTTTCCAGACCGGCAGCCAGATCGCCGGCCGACCCTCGTTCGGTTCATGGGTCTCCTACGGCCTCGGTACGATGAACGAAGACCTGCCCACCTTCGTCGTGCTCGCAAGCGTCGGCAAGGGCGACCAGCCGCTCTACTCCAGGTTATGGGGAAGCGGTTTCTTGGACTCCCGATATCAGGGCGTGCGATTCCGCGCGGGCAAAGAACCGGTTCTGTATCTGTCCAACCCCGATGGAATCTGCGGCTCGGGTCGCAGGGCGATGCTGGATCGATTGAGCGAATTGAATCGGCACGAATATGAAAAGGAGCTCGATCCCGAAATCGAGAGCCGAATCGCCCAATACGAAATGGCCTATAAAATGCAGACAAGCGTCCCCGATGTCACCGATCTCAGCAAAGAGCCGAACGAAGTATTTGAGTTGTACGGACCGGATTCGCGGAAGCCGGGCACCTTTGCCGCCAACTGCCTCCTCGCCCGCCGAATGGCGCAAAAAGGAGTCCGCTTTATCCAACTGTATCACCAAGGCTGGGATCAGCATGGCAGCCTGGTCAGCGGAATATCGGTCCAATGCAAAGACACGGACCAACCGACCGCCGCGCTTATCAAGGACCTCAAGCGTTTAGGAATGCTGGAAGACACGCTGATTGTGTGGGGCGGCGAGTTCGGGCGCACCAGCTACTCGCAGGGTCCGCTGGAGCCTGCCGTCTTCGGCCGCGACCACCATCCGCGCTGCTTCACCGTGTTCATGGCGGGCGGGGGCGTGAAGGCGGGAACGACCTACGGACGAACGGACGACTATGGCTACAACATCGCCGATCCGGACGGCAACGCGATGGAACCGACCAAGCAGGATTTCACCAATGGCGCGGTCCACGTTCATGATCTGCAAGCGACGCTGCTGTGGCTGATGGGCGTAGACCACAAGCTCCTGTCCATCCCGTACCAGGGACGTGATTTTCGACTCACCGATGTCCACGGGCACGTTGTCGAAGACCTGATGCAGTAATCTAATGCGAGGGGAGTGGAATGGCTGATAAAAAAGTAATCGCGGTCGTCGGTGCGACAGGCGCGCAGGGCGGCGGTGTGGCAGATGCGATCCTTAACGATCCAACCGGCGGATTTGCCGTGCGCGCCGTCACAAGGGATCCAAATTCCGAAAAGGCTCGGCAGTTGTCGGCGCGCGGCGCGGAGGTTGTGCAGGGGGACGTGGACGACGTCGCGAGCCTACGAAAGGCGTTCGAAGGCGCGTATGGCGCCTATTGCGTCACATTCTTTTGGGCGCACTGCTCGCCGGACGCCGAGACGGCTTCGGCAAGGAACATGGCGCAAGCGGCGAAGGACAGCGGCGTCCGGCACGCCATCTGGTCCACGCTGGAAGACACCCGAAAATGGGTCCCCTTGAGCGACAGCAGCATGCCGACCCTGATGGGCGAATACAAGGTCCCGCATCTTGATGCGAAGGGCCAGTCAGACCAATTCTTCCGGGACATGGGCGTGCCGACAACGTTCCTACTGACCTCCTTCTACTGGGACAACTTCATCCACTTCGGCATGGGGCCGCAGCCCGGGCCGGACGGAAAACTGATGATTGCGTTCCCCATGGATGATAAGAAGCTGCCCGGAATCGCGGCGGGAGACATAGGCGGTTGCCCATATAGCATTTTCAAACGGCCGGAATTTATCGGCAAGACCGTCGGCATCGCGGGCGAGCACCTGAGCGGGGTGGAGATGGCGGCGGCGTTCACGAAAGCGATTGGGCGCGAGGTCGGCTTTTATCCGATATCGCCGGATGCTTACCGGGCGCTCGGTTTCCCCGGCGCGGAAGATTTGGGAAATATGTTCCAGTTCAAGCGCGATTTCAACGACTACTACTGCGGCGCGCGGAGCATCGCGTTTTCGCGAGAGCTAAACCCGAAGCTCCAGACATTCGCCCAGTGGCTGGAGGCGAACAAGAACGCGATCCCAATCCCCTAGCCTCCTCCATGCCTTGGTCGCACGGTCGGAGGCACGGGTTCCGGTCGTGTACTTTTTGGCGCGGAAACATGCAAATCCACATCCGTGATTCGATCTATCTTGACGTTTTGAACTCGCTGCAGATGGCCGCCGGGCCACAAAATCTCCAAATCAACTTTGCCCTTGGTGTCGCCAAGACCGAAGTGCAGCCGCAGATCATTCTGATTGCCTTCGCCCGTCCCGGACTCTACCTGCCGCGTCAGGGTTTTCCCTTTTAGCTTGATTCGCACCTGCGCGCCGATGGCGGACCGATTGACAATGTGTCCATCGCCATGCAGGCGGACCTCCAGCCAGTGATTGCCATTTCCTTGGTTGACGAACAGCTTGCCCCCAGTCACCAGATCCAGGTCTCCATCGTTATCGAAGTCCGCCCATGCCGCCTGTGTGGTTGTGGGTAGGCCGGCCAACCCCGCTGAGGCCGTCGCATCCGCGAACACAAACTTCCCATCGTTTCGATACAGCACGGGATGGTTCGGTCTGTTGAACGACGCGATAGGGTAGACGGTGGTGAAGTAAAGGTCCAGGTCGCCGTCGTTGTCATAGTCGCCGTCGGCGGGGGTGTCGTACGACTCCTGATAGAACACGCCGCACGTTCCCATATCTTCAAACTTGAATCCCTTATTGAGACCCAGGTTTCGCAGGAAACGTGACTTCGGCTGATCCCCGCGATCATCTACGTGAGCGAAGTTGCCCGCGAACAGGTCCATAAACCCATCATCATCAAAATCGCCCCAGCATGCCCCAATCGAATGCCCGCCCGGAAAACCTGGCGAAGTTGCGACGGCGTTGTAATCGGCGGCCATCTCTTTGAAGTGGCCGGTCCCGTCATTAATCCACAATAGATTCGGTTGCAGGCGATAGTTGGAGACGTAGATATCAACGTCGCCATCTCGGTCGAAATCGCACGCCGTCACGCCCCGTGCGCGATACTTGATCTCACTCCACGCAAGTTTGAACGACTTGCCGCCTTGATTCATGAGTATCATGTCCGGGTAGGCGATCTGCTTCTCCCAATCCTCGAACCCGCCAATGTACAAATCCACAAACCCGTCATTGTCGAAATCGCCCCAGCACGCGCCGCGAGAAATGGTGGGTGGCAGTTCTGGGAGGGGGATCGGCTCGAATTTGGCGCCGCCGATGTTGTGATACAGTTTCATCTGTGACCATGAGAACAGATCGACGAAACCATCATTGTCAAAATCGGCCGCCACCACAGAACCGACATCGGCGATCTTGGTGAACTTCTTGCCTTTTTCGTTCTTCCAAACGGCACCGGATGTTATCAAATCCGTCCACCCATCGTTGTCTATATCCACCCAGCATGCGGCATCGGCTCCGATGGTCAGTCCCATTTCGGTCGAGCGATCTTGGAAGGCTGGCTTTGCGGTTTGCAATATGGTGATGATCAAGAACAACAACATTCAACAAAACCTCCTGCAATTCTGTAGGCGCGGGTCAGATCTCCGATACCCAAACTATAACCTACCACAAAGACCCGCGTGAATCTTTATCTGTAGGCGCGGGTCAGATTGCCGCTACCCAAACTATAACCTACCACAAAGACCCGCGTGGGAGGCCATCGGTGATGACGAACTCCGCCTCCGACACCATAAACCATGGCGGCATGCCGAGGCCGCCGGTCGGAACAAGGTTCTCGATCACCAGCCTGTTCGCGCCCTTCTTTAACATGGAAGCGGCGACGGGGAACTCCTTCGTGGAAAACCCCTTTCCATCGTATGAAGAGTCGCCTTCGACAATCACATGCCCATTAATGGAAATTCTAATTGGAAACCGGCTGTCGCGGTCGTCCATCCGCGCGGTCAATCGCAGCGTCGCCGGTATTGGCGAAGCAAGATAGAAGCTGGCGCTCATCCTGTTCTTGCCGGTCGAGCGCGCATAGACATAGTTGACGGGTCTATCGAAGTAGCGATAGCCGTACACGGAACCCGCGCCCCCATCAAAATCGTCCCCCATCGCCTTGAGAGGCGACTCCTTTGCCCGATCGCGGGCTCGCCGCGCCAAATCGCTGATGTCCTGCTCGAGTGTCGGCCGCACATCGGCGTAGAGATTGGCAAGCGTGGAATCGGCTTGCAACAGGGTCTGCAACCGGTAGTACTCATTAAGCCGGTTCTTCGCCTCGTCCCTCGGCACCTTATGAATGTCCGTCGGATAGTCTTTCTCGCCCAGGAATTTCGAGCCGTACAACTTAACCAATAGACGCACAGTCTCGCGCTGTTTCGGCTCGAATCGTGTCAATAAAGATTCCAGCGCCTTTTTCGGATCATATTCTGAGGGATGACAGAGGTAGGACGCAGTTGATTCGAGCGGAATCGTGGAGGCGTACCACTGTTTCATCGGATTGGCCAAATACCCGGACACCGCCCCGCCCAGATCGGCGGAACGATTCTTCAATGGGCACAAATACGGACGCCAAGGACCATCATCATTGACCGGATAGTTGTCCCACACAAACGGCTTACGCTTGATCCACTTTCCAAATTCCTGTGCGTCCTTCGCGGTGATACTGGGCGAGCGGACTTCGGGCCCGGTCCAAAACATCATCACATCCGGATCGATATCGCCGATTCGCTTGATGTAGGCCATATTCGCCCGCGCCGATTCGGTGGTGTATGCGCTGGGACAAAAGATCAGCGTCGGTCGAGGAGTCATTGCTTTCATGTCGTCCCACAGACGATTGACCAAATAGACCTGCGCGTCCTGCAGCGTGCCGAATTTCGTCTTGTCATTCGGCTGCTGTTCCGTATTGATATCATCGAGACAGAGCGCGAACCAGCGAACGCCAAGCGCATGGATGGACCGAACTTTACCAATGATCATTGCGTAGTCGTCCTCGCTGGAATAGGTGAGCGCCGGCTTGCTCCAGATGCCGGGATTGAATGAGAGGCACACCGTTACGCCGCCGCGCCGCCCCTCCTCCGCCAGCTTGCGGAACTGCTCCTTCTCCGCCGTTGTGTAGTCGGATCGCCAATCCGCCCCGCTCGCCTTGAACGAGCTGTAGCAGAGCATAAGGAAATTCAGATCATGCTCCGCCAGCCACGGCAACGCCTTTTCATACTTATCAATCCCCTCCCACCATAATCCCTTGATGCCTCGGACGGTGAATGGTGATTGCACGTTGGCCGCAAGTGCGACGGCGATCAAATATGCTATCACGGAATCACCTCGAATCCCTGCAGGTTCAAAAAGGTGCCTTTCGATTCTGTGGATTTGGTGGCGATGAGTGTTATCTTAATCGTATGCTTGCCCTTCGGCAGATCCGTGTGGCGCCAGTCGAATGGCAGTCCGCGGCCAGGCCCATACATATCAACGATCCCGACGAGAGTCCCATCAATCTCCACCTTCGCCTGCCCTCCGTCATCGAATTTCTGCCCACGCCAACGGATTCCTGTGCCCTCGAAAGTATACTCCGCAGTCGCGCCGATGGTGTCCGTGTACCGCATATATCCCGCGTCGCCATACCATTTGTCGAGCTTCACCGCGCGCCACGAGACCCGGTTCCTCGCCGCAGGGTCTAGATAAAGATAGTATGACTCGCCCGCCTTGAACGCATAGAACGGCCGGACCAGAACAGAAGGGTCGGACTTCAAATGATATGTGAGCGGCTCCCCTAAGCTGGGGATGAAATTGGCCGATAACGCACCGAAATTGACGATATCGCCGGGATTTGCGGAGGACCGAAACGCCATCGCAACGGGGCCGTAGGTGATCGCGGTCGGATATTTCGCATCTTTCGCGATCGGCTTCTGCGAAATCTTCATCGGCAGCCGAATCCAGAGAACGTCGCCGTCTTGCCACGACCGGCGGACCGTGAACCATCCTTGGCGAGGAGGAAGCAAATCCAGCGCCTCACCATTGACCGCGGCGGTCATTTTGCCGTCGAGCCAGTCGGGCGCTCGAAGATGGATGCTGAACTGAGTGTGATTTGCATCATGAATAGTAATTGCCACCCATCCGCTTTCCGGAAACCTCGTGCGCTGAGTAATGCTGTGACCCTGCCATTGGACGGTGGATGGCACAAAAAGATTGATAAAGAAGCCCAGCCCATCTTGGTAGTAGATCTGATCCACGACATCCGCAACCGCCTGGGGCCGCGTGCCCGCGCAGCACGTCCAGCCGGTATCCGAATTCCGCTTAGAAGATCCATCGACGCTGTATTCGGAATAGTAGAACACCTTGCCGTCCGGCGACATGGGAATCGTCGCACCAAGCCCATTGTATGCAAGCTCCTCCACCCAGTTGCCATAGCGGCCGTCGCCGGTGGCCATGATCAGATACTTGCACAGCTTGAAAACCGCCCACGTCCCGCACTGCGTCTCAAAGTGGTTGGTCCAATTTTCGAGTGTCCTCGGCAGCAATGCTGGCGGCAACAACGACTCGTTGGGACCGTATCCTCCGGTCGCGAAACACTCATTGCCATGCAAATATTCGTATGCGTGCTTAATCGTGTCCAGATAATGCTGCTCCTGAGTTTGCATGTATGCAGCGCCTGCGCCACTGAGGGTGTTTACATGGCTATATGCGTGATAACCGGTTGCGCGCGAGAAGATATACTTCCTAGCGGCATAGAGATCCCAATATTCGGTGTACTCCCACACTTTCGCAAAGTTCAGGTACTTTCGATCGCGCGTTATGTCATATGCTCGGTACAGGTTCTCAGACAAGGTGTACCACTCCGTATAACCGTTCCCTGAGGTGAAATTGTACGTTCGTTCGCGGCTCAGATTCTTGATCGCCCAATCCGTGATTTTACTCAGATATCCTAATGCCTCCCTATCGGCGCAGTACAGATACGCATCGACCAGGCCGCATACCATCTTGTCGTAGATATAGTGGCGCGCGTTCGGCTTGGTGGTGTAGTAAAAATATCCATCGGGTGCAATCGTCTTCCCCCATTCGCCGACAAGCGCAAACACCTTGTCCTTGCATGCGGTGTCCCCCGTCGCGGCATACAGGCGAGAAAGACCGGATATGATCTGCCCGAAGATATGGAACACATCCGCCGAGTACCATCCACCCAAATCGACGCCTGGAGCTGGCAATCCTGCCCGCGTTCGAAACCCCTTCAGCAGATCATCGTTGGGGATACGAAGATAGAAGTTCTTTACCTCGTCCAACTGCTGCCGAAACGGACCGCTGTCGATCCTAACTCCACGATAGTCAAACGGCCGCAGCTTCACGTCGCCGGGTGGAGCAAACGTACTGGCGATCAGGATGGAGAGAATCGCTGGGATCACCATCTCAACGCCCTCGCCGGAGCGCAGTGAGCAACATATCGAGGGCGGCTTTGTGCTTCGCATTGTTGGCGATTATGGGAACAGTGAGCATCTCGGTGCCGGAAGTCACCGTTAGCTGATGATCCGCGGAATAGAGAACCAAATCGATCTGATCGAATCGGAACCGTTTCTTGCCGACCAAGAAGAGCGCCGAGTTTTGACCCTCGAGAATGCGCTTTCGAGTGTCGAACTTTATGTAGCGCGTCACTAAAAGGTCTGATCCGGAAATCTTCCCATTCATTTCGCTCCACCTTCCATCAGCGCTCCCGCCATCGTCAGCATGAAGGCAATTATAAGAATCCCAGCATTCCAAGCCAACGCAATCCATGCGGACGCAAATTGGCCAGGATTTCTCCCCATCGCCCCAACCGCCAGACCGCATCCGGCGAGAGTCGGCAAATATGTTATGAGTCCCACCAACATGCTGAGCGCTTCAGTTTCCAATTTTGGCATGTTGGAATACGCGACAAGAAACAAAAGGCCAAATCCGACCGAACCGATGATGGCCATAACGTACGACCATCCCAGCATCTTAGACGTGCCTTTCTCGACGATCGGCGGCGCGCTCTTCGTCACGCATCCCGGACAGACGTGCTGCCCATCGGATGTGAGAAAATCACAAATCGCACAAATCGGGGCTCCACAAGATATGCAAATCGATTGGGCGGGCGCCTGCGGATGTTGCGCGCACATTTGATCGGGATGTGGTTGCGGAATCGGGGCAGGCGATTCGATAGGTGCGCGAGAAAACAGGACCCGAAACACCATGCCGCATATCCGGCATCGCACGTCGTCTTCGGATACATGTTCCAATGGCCCGGAACACCGAGGACAAGCCGCAATCACCGGAAACGACCAGTGCTCGCTCCTGATGCCGCACCCATAATCAAAACAGCGAAGTACAGCAAATTAAGCGCTATTATGATGATTCCAATCGCCAGTGCCGCATTCGCTTTTCCAATTCCTTCCAACGTCGGATTCATCCGAATTAGCTCTTTCGCCTTGAGCGCCTTGATGATGGCGATCGGTTCGAGGATGATTCCCAAGCAAATGATTCCGATGAGGGCGTAGGTAAGCGCTTCCTTGGCTTCATTGCACTCCATCGGCGGCATCGCGCCGTAAGGCGGTGGGGCGTATTGCTGCGGGCCGCGCACCGCCAAGTTTCGGCAATTCATGCAATAGCTCTGGCCCTGAACATCAACGAGACAATTGGGACAAAACGGTCGGTTGCAATTGACGCACGTTCCAAAGGCAGGCACGCTAGGGTGATTGGTACAGTTCATAACCACTCCTCAAACGGTGATTCCCATTAGTTCCTGTCCTGCCAATCGGACTCCTTCTTTTTGACGAGCGCGGTGATAAATGTGACATAGATTGCGTACAATGACCTGTGGCGCCGAAGGGGGACCCAATGCGACAACTAACGAAGATCGAGGAACTGCTGCGAGACAAGAGCTCATTTTTCAACGACGTACACCAAAAATCCGACTACGGCCAATTGGCCCGCGACCTGGTGTGGATCTACCTGCTGCTGACCGCTTTCTACGGCGTGGTCATGGGTTCGTTTTGGGGGTGGGGCGACGGCTATTGGCGCTTTGCCGTGGCGGACGTGATCAAGATACCATTGCTCTTCATCGCCACGCTCATCGTCTGCCTTCCCGCGCTCTACGTTTCCAACGTGCTGCTCGGGACGCGCCTGGCATTCGGCCCGATGGTGATGCTTTGGCTCGGGGCGCTCACAGTTTCGTCCGTGATGCTGGCAGCGACGGCCCCTATCGTCATATTCTTTATGATCAGCAGCCGCGACTACAGCTTCATCATGCTGCTCCATGTGGCCGCGTTCGCGATTTCCGGGCTGTATGGAGTGTCATATCTTGCTTCCGGTGTTCGGCACATTGCGGCACTTGCGAATCCCGACCATCAGCCGAGTTCGAGTCTCGCGATTCTGCGCGCATGGCTCATCGTGTATGCGTTCGTGGGGACCCAAATGGCGTGGATATTCCGGCCCTACGTCGGCGGCCCGGACCTGCAATTCCAAGCCGTTCGCCCTTTGGGCGGCAACTTCTATACGAACTTGGGCTATCTGGTGAAGGATGTTTTCACAGAAGAACAACCACACAAAAAGTGAACCAAGGCCATACTAAGAAGATATGAGCTCTTGGCGCGAGAGGCTTCCCTTTCCGGTCTGGGTTAATGACATTCACTCCGCCCTCAACGCGGCAAAGGTTCGTCGCGTCGTTCGCGCTAAGAGCCCAGAGCATGTGGCGGCGATCGTGAAGCAAGGAGAGCCGCTATCGGTCAGCGGTGGTCGGCACAGCATGGGAGGGCAAGCGTTCCTATCCAACGGCATCCTGCTCGATATGCGCGGGCTCAAAAGGCTCCTGTCGCTCGATCGTGATCGTGGCATTGCGATGGTGGAGGCGGGAATCCTTTGGCCGGAACTGTACCGGGAGCTGCGCAAGGCGCAAAGCGGCGATGACTTTGGATGGACATTTCGCCAAAAGCAAACAGGCGGCGATCGGCTATCGCTTGGCGGCAGCATCTCCTCGAACATCCATAGTCGGGGTTTGACGATGCGGCCTATGGTGGAAGATATCGAGGCCCTTCACCTCATCACGCCGGAAGGGAAACTGCTGCGAATCAGCCGGGAAGAAAACGCGGATCTGTTTCCGTTCGTCATCGGCGGATACGGTCTCTTCGGCGTGATCACTGGGGCCGAGCTTCGCCTGGTTCGGCGGCACAAACTCCGCCGGCGAGTAGAGGTGCGATCAGTGGATGGTCTTATTGAGGCGTTTGATGACCGAATCCGTGAGGGATATGAGTTTGGGGATTTTCAGTTCGCAATCGACCCGGAATCGGATGACTTCCTGCGATCCGGTGTCTTCGCCTGCTACGAACCGGTGCCGGACACCACAGCCATCAGCGCCAATCAGAAGGAGGTTCCGCGCCGGGCATGGCACCATCTTGTCTATCTCGCCCACGCCAATCCATCCGAGGCGTTCCGACTCTATGCGGACTTCTACAAAAGCACTGATGGCCAGATCTACTGGTCCGATCTGCACCAAATGACGCCCTATCTGGACGATTACCACCGAAAGATGGACCGCCGGACCCGCGCTCATTGTCCCGGATCGGAGATGATAACGGAGCTATACGTCCCGCGAGAATCGCTCACCACCTTTCTCGATCTTTGCCGATCGGAAATGCGTCAAAACGCTGCGAAAGTGATATATGGCACCATCCGCCTGGTCGAAAGGGAGAAGGAGACGTTCCTTCCTTGGGCAACCCAAAATTGGGCCTGCGTAATCTTCAACCTTCACGTCGATCACGACCCGCCTGGACTCGAACGTGCCAAGACACAGTTTCGCACGCTGATCGATTTGGCGCAGGGATTTGGGGGCACCTTCTACCTCACTTATCATCGATGGGCCACCAGGGAGCAGATCGAACGGTCCTATCCAATGATGGAGCAGATTCTATGCGAGAAACGTAAGCGGGATCCAAACGAGATACTATGCAGCGATTGGTATCTTCATCTCAAATCACTTTTCGGCGTAGCATAAGCGATCCACTCGCCGGCGATCATGGCTTCAGCCGGCCGCAAAAAGGGCATTCGCGGATTCGGAGCGCCAATCACCTGCCGCAGCTGCCATCCTTCGCGATCCAAAAAGCCTTCCAGGTTTTCCGGTGAGATTCCCCAAAGAAACGGTTCGCCAACTCTTGCCAGGTATCGATCGATCTGGTTCTGTGTCGCGCCAAAAGTCGGCCTACCCCGCTCATCCAGTGTCATAAAAGTAAAGATCAACTCCCCGATACCGGCAATCTTATGCAACAGATTTCGTATGCGGGCCTCCTGCAAGTACATCGTCACTCCCTCCAGCACGAACAGCGTCCGCCCATTGCGGGAAAGGTGGAATCGGAAGCTCTCGTCGCTCAGATCGGCCGGCCGCAGCCCCACAGGCCGATGCGGCAATGCCGCCAATATCTGTCGCTTCCTCTCCTGCGTCGCGGGGTGGTCATATTCGATGGTCTCCATCCGATCCGCAAAACGATACGCCAGACCATCGAATCCCGCGCCAACAACAACTAACCGCTGCGGAGCCACGTGCTCGACCAACCCATGAATCTCCTGCTTTCGCACCGCGTAATGGCTGCAGACGCCTGCCAACAGACCCGCCTCTTTTCGCCGAGCCACCCACCGCACGATGCCTAGTTTCAACAAGAAACGATAGGGACTTCCCAGCGCGGCCAAGGCGCGGTCTGTGTAGTCGCGCACCTCCGGCGAAACCAGGCCCCGCGTCTTGGGATCGCAGGCGGTCAGCCAAACACCCAGCAGGACGGCCATCGCGGTGTTGCTGGGCGCATCATTTTGCGGCATGGGCAATTGTAGTCCAAGCGCTTCATCTGCTAAGCTAAGAATTCTATGAAACATCTTCGTATTTTCACCCTAGCTTTATTTATCAGTTCCGCGGTCGCGGTCGGCGCGCAGGCTGATCCCACCACCGTAGCCAAAATCGTCGACGAGGGGAAGAATCACAACAAGGTGATGGAGCACCTCAAATACCTCAGCAAAAAGATCGGCGCTCGGCTCTCGACCTCCGAGAATCTCGATAAAGCCTACGCATGGACCGTCAAGAAGTTCAAAGAGGTGGGATGCCAGAACGTGCATTTGGAGGAATGGGGCGAATGGCCCGTCGGCTTCCAGCGCGGCAAGAGCTCCGGAAAAATGGTGTCGCCCGAGAAGGTCAATTTCGAGTTCACTACGCAGTCCTGGAGCGAAGGCACGCACGGCAAGAAGAAGGGCCCCGCCATCTATGCGCCCGACAACATGGAGCAGTTCATTGCCATGAAGGACAAACTCAAGGGCGCCTGGCTGATCTACAAGACTGGGGGCTTCCGAGGGGGACCGCGTCGCCAGCGACCAGGCGATCCGCCGCCGGAGCTAACACCGGAGCAAAAAGCCGCGCAAGATTTGCGGGAGGCGATCAATGGCGCCGGCATCCTCGGTTCCGTCAGCCCGGCCGGTGGCGACTTGGTGATCACGTCCGGAAACTACCGCGACAAGACCTTCGAGCAGCACCCAACCGACGTGAACATCACCGTCCGAAAATCCGACATGGCTAAGATTGTCGCGGACATGGATGCGAATAAGCCGGTCGTCTTGGAATTTGACGTGAATCAAAAGTGGATCAAGGGACCGCGCAAGCTGTTCAACGTCGTCGCGGAGATTCCGGGGACGGAAAAGCCGGATGAGGTCGTCATTGTCGGCGGACATCTGGACAGTTGGGACGGACCCGGCAGTGAGGGGTCGCAGGATAATGGCACCGGATCGATGTGCGCCATTGAGGCGGCTCGCATTCTTGGCAAGGTCGGAGCGAAACCGAAACGCACCATCCGATTTGTGTTGTTCACGGCGGAGGAACAGGGCCTTTTTGGATCGCGCGCTTATGTAGAGAAGCACAAGGATGAGTGGCCGAAGATATCGGCAGTGTTCATCGAAGACAACGGCGCGAACTACGAAAGCGGAACCTACGCGCTCGAAGCCATGGTGCCATATATTCAGCCGATCATCGATACCACGAACGCCGCGTTTCCGGACTGTCAGATGAAGATACGAACAGTGCAACGCATTCCACGCGGCGGCGGAAGCGATCATATGTCGTTCAATGCGGTGGGAGTGCCGGCATTCTTCTGGGACAAGTCTGGACCGATGGACTATAACTACATCCATCACACGCAATATGACAACTATGAGCAGATCAAACCGGAGTATATGGTGCAGTGTTCGACGAATGAGGCGGTAGCAGTGTATATCACCGCGTGCCAGCCGAATATGATGCCGCGAGATACTCCACCTGCAACAAATGGTGGTGGCCCGTAGCCGTGGGTCGGGTTGGCAATCCCGTTTCGCCTGCCAACCACCAATACCCACGTTTGAACAGAGGTGGCCCGTAGCCGTGGGTCGGGTTGGCAATCCCCTTTCGCCTGCCAATCACCAAGACCCACGTATGACTGGCCGGTAGCCGTGGATCGGATCGGCAATCCCGTTTCGTCTGCCAACCACCACGACCCACGTTTGAAACCTATGGAGAAGTGAAATGGGAATATTCGTAATCACTGCTTTCCGCCCGAAACCGGGCAAGGAGGCGGACCTGCTGCGGCTCACGCGCGATCACATGCCGGTCCTACGCGCGCAGGGCCTCATCACGGATCGCCCCTGCCACGCGATGCTTGCGAAAGACGGGACGGTGATCGAGGTGTTCGAGTGGAAATCGCAGGAGGCCATCAACGCGGCGCACACCAACCCGGAGGTGATAAAACTGTGGAAGCGCTATGAAGCGGCCTGCGACTATATCACGCTCGACCAAATCCCCGAAAGCCACGAAATGTTCCCCGGCTTTGAGCCGATTGAACTCTGAAAAGCCCTCCCCTTTTTTCAGGCGTTAGCCTTGAAAAAGGGGGAGGGTTGGGTGGCGGTCTTCAATAATTCTTTCGGAGCCGGGACTGGCGGAAACATTGCGGGCAACAGTGAATATCTACTTGTTACCGCGCTGGGCCCGCGGATTCCCGACGGGCCGCTGCAACTTACCTGGCTTCTGCAGTGGCTTCTTTGCAACCTCAGGTGTGCTTTTTGCGCTACCTGCCGAGTTTCGAAAGTTCGGTTTTGTCTTCTTACCCATCGGTCTCCTCCTTGAGGAATTGGCTGATTCAGGACCGCCAAAAGGGATATCATCGAGAGCGAAAGCGTAGATCCCACCGGGATCGTTTGTTGGCCGCCTGGGAATGACTATTCCACAATGCGAACCTATCCGATAGGATACACTATTTGTGCGGTTCAAATCCAGGAGAAAATGGCAGAGACGCCTGCTGAATGTCCACATATAGACTCTGGGCCGGTTTTCTCTTGTGATCCCACGATTATTTCGGGTTTTAACGTCGTACATGGATTTAGAGATAGCGATGTTAATTGGGACGGCATCACGGATTTATATGACTTCAATCTTGTCCTATTGAACTTTGAACGCGACAGCAACTAGGACTGGCGAACTTCTACAGTCATTTGAGCTTGCGCACGTAGACATTTTAGCGAATGGGGGTTATCATTGGCCTAATCTCCAGAGAGGTGACAAGACACGAAGAAGTCTCATTTCATCGGGGGCATGGGCGCACTTTCTGTTTTTGCGCTGCTGAGCGGATCCGCCCAAAAACCCAAGGTCGACTTTGCCAAGGACATCCTGCCGGTCCTGAAGGCCCACTGCGCCCAATGCCACGGGGCAGGGTTGCAGTCGGCGGGCATGCGGTTGGACGCGACCGAGGGAATACGCAAGGGCGGTCAGAGCGGCGCGCTGATCATCCCCGGGGAGGGCGACCGCAGCCTGTTGGTCAGGCGCCTGCGCGGTCTTGACGATAAGCCGCGCATGCCAATGGGATTCAACCCGCTGCCGGACGACCAAATCGCGCTCATCAAGCGATGGATCGATGAAGGCGCGGCATTCGGTGGCGCGGCGGGAAAGCACTGGGCCTACATTCCGCCTAAACGGCCGGCGCCGCCGACGGATGCCCAGCTCCTTGCCATGATGAAGAAAACCCCCTCCCAACCCTCCCCCTTTTCCAGGCTGACGCCTGAAAAAAGGGGCGGGCTCTCCGTATGGCCCCGCATCCCGATCGACCGCTTCATCCTCGCTCGGCTGGAGAAAGAAGGACTGACGCCCCAGAAAGAAGCCACCAAAGAGACCCTCATCCGCCGCCTTTCCCTGGACCTAACCGGCCTCCCGCCGACCGTCGAAGAGGTGGACGACTACCTCGCCGACAAGAGCCCGAATGCCTACGAAAAACTGGTGGACCGGCTGCTTGCGTCCCCGCATTACGGCGAGCGCATGGCCCGAATCTGGCTGGACCTGGCACGCTACGCGGACACCAACGGCTATGAGAAAGACCTGCCGCGACAGATGTACCTGTATCGCGACTGGCTCATCAACGCCTTCAACCAGAACATGCTCTACGATGAGTTCACCATCGCGCAGCTCGCCGGAGACCTGCTTCCCAACCCGACGGATCAGCAGAGAATCGCCAGCGCCTTCCACCGGAATAGCCTGCTCAACGACGAGGGCGGCATCGACCCGGAAGAGTTCCGCGTGGTGGCCGTGATGGATCGGGTGAACACCACCGCAACCACTTGGATGGGCACCACCCTCGCCTGCTGCCAGTGCCATAGCCACAAATACGATCCCTTCCCGCAGACCGACTACTACAAGTTTTATGCTTTCTTCAACACCAGCGAAGACAACGGCCGGGACCCCGACCCCATCCTGCGCGTGCTGAACGATGGACAGAAATCCGAAATGGGACGGCTGACGGAATCCATGGCCCGCGCGGTGAAAGAGTTGGACTCGGTGCCGCGAGACCAGGCGGTTTGGGAGCAGCGTCAATCAAAGGGATGGCAAGTTGCGATGCCAACAAGCGTGCGGGCCGGCGCGACGACGACGATCTTGGGAGACGGCTCCGTGGTGGCCGGCGGAGAGGACCCGGAGGCGGACACATACACCGTGGAGCTGCATCCGCGCGCTCCGTTTGTTGGGTTGCGGCTCGAGGCGCTCACTCATCCATCGCTCCCCTTCGGCAGCAGCGGGCGCAACGTCAACGGCAACTTCGTGGTGGCGCGGGTTCAGGTGCAGATGCGCGACTTCCTCGGCAACATCACAGACATCCCCCTCGCCGATGCGCACGTGGACTTTGCGCAAGGCGGGCACAAGGCACGGGACCTGATCAATGGCGACGGTCTCGGCTGGGCCATCGCGGGGTTCGAGCCGGAAAACCGCGTGGACCACGCAGCCGTCCTGCGCCTCGCCATGCCGATCCACCCGCATGAAGGCGATACATTAGTCATTACGCTCCATCCCAGCAAACGATTCGCCCACCACAACATCGGTCGCTTCCGCCTCTCGGTCACCCCAGACTCAGAGCTCGCGAGCGAAACGCCGCCGACCGCGGAAATCTCTCAAATCCTTGACGCCAAAGACCGGACGAAAGAACAGGCGAAAAAGCTGGAGGACTATTACCTGCAGCATGCCGCGCCGTTCCAGGAAATCCAAACGCGCATCGCCGCCATCAGGGGACGCCAGGACGAAATCAACAACATGTCGCCCACGGTCATGGTGATGAAAGAGCAGGAAAAACCGCGCGAAACTCACCTGCTGACGCGCGGGGACTTCCGCACACCCGCCGACCTGGTCACTCCCGCCACCCCCGAGGTTTTTGGGAACTTTGACGGTCCGCCCAACCGCCTGGGACTGGCGCGCTGGCTGGTGGATGGCAAGAACCCGCTGACCGCCCGCGTGGCCGTCAACCGCCTGTGGGAGCAGTTCTTCGGGCGCGGCCTGGTCTCCACCATGGAGGACTTCGGCTCCCAGGGCGAACGCCCCACTCACCCCGAGCTTCTCGATTGGCTGGCGACGGAGTTCGTGCGGGTCGGCTGGGATGTCAAGGCGATGCAGAAACTGATCGTCCTATCCGCCACCTATCGGCAATCAAGTGCTTTGCCCCCCTCCCTCTTGCGAGGAACGAGTAAGGGGGAGGGTCGGGGTGGGGGTCCATCCGCAAAGAAAAGCCCTCCCTCTTTTTCCCGACCTCCGATATCCACTGCCAGCCAGAAACCGGAAAAAGGGGGAGGGTTGGGTGGGGGTTCTTCATCACTGCTGGAGAAAGACCCTTACAACACACTCTACGCCCGCGGCCCGAGGTTCCGGGCGGAATCGGAGATGGTGCGCGACATCGCGCTGACCGCCAGCGGCCGCCTCAACCCCGCAATCGGCGGACCCAGCGTCATGCCCCCGCAGCCGCCGGGCATCTGGGAAGACAGCTTCAGCTTCTACGACACCAAAGAGCGGTGGAAGGACGAGGAAGGGCCGAACCGATACCGCCGCGGCCTCTATACCTATTGGCGAAGGACCGCCCCGTTCCCCACCGCGCTGACCTTCGACACCAACAGCCGCGACACGTGCAGCGCCAAACGCACGCGCACCAACACCCCGCTGCAGGCGCTCAGCACTCTCAACGACCCGCTGTTCTTCGAATGCGCCGGCGGGCTTGCGATGGAGATGCTAAAGCACGGCGGCGACACTACGAATTGGAATCCGCCATTGGGGATCGAGTACGGCTTCCGCGCATGCACATCCCGCCGCCCGACAAAGCAAGAATTGTCGGCGCTAATGAAACTATTCACCATTTCGCTCACGCAATACCGCGCGGACCCGGCTGCTGCCACCGCGGTGATCAAAGACGCGCGCGAAATGGGCGACGATCCCTCCCTCGCCGCCCTCATCATCGTCGCCAACGTCCTCCTCAACATGGACGAAACGATAACGAAGGGATAATCCGGAAAGCCCTCCCATTTTTTCAGGCGTCAGCCTGGAAAAGGGGGAGGGTTGGGTGGGGGTTCTTCATCGTTCAGCCGGTTTCCTATCGAACCTAAGTCGCCATCGTCCGCAACGTTCGATTCCGGAATGATTCATTTTTCTTTTTCTGCGGACGAACCCCCACCTTGATCCTCCCCCTTTTTCGGTTTAGGTCCTGGCCATCGGAAAGGTGCTGCGACAGGCCGAAAAAGGGGGAGGGGAAGCATCAGGCAACCGGGAGGACCCCCGCCGGCGGTGAAAATTCGCCCCGGGTTGCACGGACCGCTGTTAATTCAATTGTTTGGCGGTAACCGCCGGGTTGGCGCGTTCGGCTGCGCGCAGGGCGAGCCCCGGCTTGGCTTTCGGCCAACCCGTGACGGTGTACCTCCATACCTGTCCTTCGGCCTCGGCTTGGGCTTCGCGTTTAGCCATCGCCTTCGGTCGGGGCGAGCTTTTTCGGCATCGCTTAGTACAGGTCTTCGTCTGGGGCCAGGTTAGTCTTGACCTGGGCGCAGACGGCGCCATTTTATGAACCTAACGTACGGCCGCGGTTCAGCTGCCACGCCGTAGTGTAGGACCAGCCACCAGTGGACTGTTTTCTCTCGGCTTAGTGCCTGCTATAGCATTACCAGACATTATAACACCTGTTGGTATAGTTTGTCTACTGGTATAGGACCTTTGCCCCACTCAGGTCCCGGGCGGGAAGGGCATGCGCGCCGCGCAATGCCCGGACCTCCTGGGCCTCGTGTTCTCAGACCCCGGATGCACGGCTTGGGCGGAGTGAGTTCCGGGCGGGAGACAGGGGAATGTCAGTGCACGGTGCGGACACCCCAGCACATCGGAGACCCGCTAGCGCATCTGAGTGCAGGAATTAGCGATGCGACACACGAATTTCGATTGCGAGGTAGCAGGGAGCACGTTGTGCAATCGTCGAATCAAGGTCACTATATGACTACGGAATCCGACTCCAAGAAAACTGCGTTAGCGAGCCGTACTAGGTGCTCAACGCGCCTGCTAAGCGACGAACCTACTGGCTCAGATGATTTTCAGACCCACCGCGCGGTTGCCGAAGCCATATGCGAGATGATTCAAGTCGAGTCTGGCGGACGCCGTGTCGCCCTGACAGGCGCATGGGGTGGAGGGAAGTCCTCCGTTGTCAAAATGCTAGGGAATGCGATTGAAGAGGATGGAGAACTTTTCATTTTCGACGCGTGGTCGCATAGGGGCGATCCGCTAAGGCGCGCATTCTTGGAAGAATTAATTAACTTTCTGAAACGGAAAGAAGTCATTACGGAAGAGGCCGCAGAAGAACGGAGGAGGGAAATCTCAGGGAGGAAAAAGGAAATTGTAACCGATTCCTCCCCGATGTTGACAACGGCTGGCTGCATTGTGATACCTTTCGTGATACTCGGGTTACCAGTTGCCGTGGAACTCCTCAAGAAGGCTCTGCCGCTGTCTCCGAGTTGGCTCTACTTCAACGTCGCCCAATTAATCGTCTTCTTTCTTCTGTTGCTAGCGGTACTTGGTGCAGCCATCTTTAAGCGTTCTTATGCCCAGGAGATGAAGAGCGTTCTGGTCAATGCTGTTGGAAGCATGGTCAATTTGCACCGAAAGATCGATGAGTCAACGCAGTTGGAGGGTCCAGAGCCTTCGTCCTTGGAGTTTCAGCGCCATTTCCAAGAACTGATGATTTTGAATGGCAATTCGGCAAAGAAGCTTGTTATCGTCATTGACAATTTAGATCGAACGGATCGGGACGACGCGCTGGCAATTTGGTCGACTTTGCAGACCTTTTTCGATTTCCAAGTGACGGAGGAATCAAATTGGAAGCAGAAGACATGGTTAGTCGTGCCATTTGATCCCACCGCCTTAGGCGGTTTGTGGTCTAATAACGAAGGACAGCCTGCTCCGATTGGCCAAGCGTTTCGGGATAAGACGTTTCAAGTCGAATTTCGCGTGCCCCCTCTTGTACTTTCGAACTGGCGCGAATATCTTATGGCACAGCTTCGGAAAGCGATGCCAGATCATCCCGAAGAGGACTTTGACATCGTCTTCAGAATTCATCGCTCTCAAAATGCGAAGAAGGGCACGGTCACTCCACGAGATGTCAAAGTTTTCGTTAACAAGCTGGGATCTCTTCACCGCCAATGGCAGCACCAGTTCCCCCTGGGTGTCCAAGCAGCGTATGCTGCCATTTTAGACTCGAGTTGGGACATTGTGAAGATGGCCTCAGACACGTCTGCTGCAGTCTGGTTGCAACTGCCAGCAGAGCTCCGCACCCTGGATACCTGCAAAATGCTTGCGGCCATGAAATATGGAGTTGACGCCGATAAGGCCCTGCAAGTGTTGGTGGGTCCGAAGATTGGCACCGGATTCGATGCGGGCTCTTTCGATGGCCTAATTGACGATGAAGTGGAGGCAGAGTGGTTTGCGATCGAATTGGAGTCACATCTCCATCAATTGTTGGAAGAGGGCGCCCTGAGCAGCAGAATGAAGGCGGCCGGAGCGATAGCGAATCTTCAGCGCCTTGAGACTAGGTACCGTGAATCAATGTTACGGGACATCGCATATCGGTTTACTACACTGGAGAGCATGAATGATCTCGACCCGGCATCTCGGGACGGCCTGGCTGCGATTCTCCAGGCCCGGACTGAGCAAACTTTCCACGCCAACGTACTGGTTTCCGTTCTGAACGGTGCCGCAACAATCGACGCAGCCGACGGTATTTCAAGGCGGACAAGGGCTTTAGGTTGGTTCCTGATAGTTAAGGGCTTGATACAAATCGTTCTCGAATACCATCCATCTATCTCCGTACCCAATCTCCTTGCCGACAAAGAATGGTTCCTCCTTGAAATTTACACCGAGCTCGCCAATGAAAGTAATAATTGGCTCCCCCTGTTTGATCCTGGACAACATCTGCCGCAAGTGGTCGGCGAACTCGAGAGCATTATTGAGAACGGGTTGCTGGACCGTAAGTATGCGGCAGCCCTAAAGACCATTGTCCGATATGAGAAGACGTGGCCCACCGAGCCGATTGCAACTAAGCTGGAAAACCGACTGAATTTGCAAGCAGAGCTAACGGCAGTTGAGGCAGAAGCGGCGATCTGTTCCTTGCTCCGGTTATGGCGTCCAACCGCCCTCTCACCCATCGATGATCAAGCCACATCCATACTCTCTGGGCTCGTCACAAGAGGAGTGTTGGCATGCCAACTACGTTTGATGGAAGAACCAGAAGGAATGTCAGCCGCCGCAGAATCAGCGGTGGCACATTTCATTATCCTGCAGGATAGTCAAGAACCAGAACTGCCGTCAGAGGACGCGACTTCGGGCTGGAATGCATTCAATACGTTCTTGTTTGAGCCCACGGGATCAAGTGACTTCGCCCGCGCCATTGCAATGGTGGTTGCGGACCACGACCTTATCGACAAGTTTATAGAGATTGGGGGTCGGGTCGAACGTTTCCGGCCTGCAATTGCTAGTATTTTGTATGAGTTGGTCAGAGATGAGAAGACAAGCCCGAGGCTCTTCCGCGACAACATTCTCCCGATTCTAGATGTCTTTCAGCAAAACTACTCAGACGAAAAATTCGCTACAATCGTGGGTTCAGGCGGTCGAACCGAACTCAGACACATAACTGCATCCGAACCATTCAAAGGAGAAAGGGCCCGACTGTACTGCGAGATTGACGATCCAGAGGATGAGCAATTCACGTCGTTTCTTACTAAGGGGCTCCGCGCGATGGGGGAACAGGACTGGTTGCACGCTTTGGAGCATTCGGAGATGACTATCGACATTTTGTTGCACCGAGCTGAAACGGAAAGGCCTATCACAGTTTCCTTCCCTCTCTCGGATGCGATCAAGGGCTACGCTAAGAAGCGATTGCTCGGTCCAAAGCCACCGAAACAACCACCTGGACTTCGTTCACTCCTTCCCACCATCTCAGAGGATCATAGGATGTCCCTTCTCTCTTCAATGTTAGATTTGATCTGGGAGTCGGAGACTCCAGGTCCGATATTGGACGAATTTGGTGCCGAAATTGTCAGCGCCCGCGTGCTTGAGCAAGAGTTCTCCAAGCATCTCCGAGACAATTTTGAAAAACTGCTTGAGCGAAAAGACGTCAAAGCGCTGAAATGGCTTGCGAACGCCCTTCACCACTCCGCCGATGCATTCATTGAATTGCCAGATGCGCATAAGCGAGCCTTCAAGCAGAAAATTGAAGCCTTGTCGTCAGGAGAGCTAGGCGAGGAATTGGCGGAGGTCTTGCGAGAGCTAAAAGGGGCCGTAGAGATGGCGCTATAACCTGGTCGGTGATCATCAACTGTAGGATCGAAACTGGGTGAATCTTTGCCCAATCGCTCCGCCCCATAGAATCTGGTCCTGAACCGTTGGCGGCGACCCTTGTTAGAATGAGCGTTGTAATGCGGGGTTACATGGTGCCATATTCTCGCGGTAATATCAGTTAAGGACTGAAATAGCAAGAATGCAAAACGACGATATCAAACTTATAACCCGTAGGCATTTTCTCCAAAAGACCGGGGCGGCGGCGATTGGGGGGATTGCCCTTGCCTTCCTGTTGGATGAGAGGGTGTTGGCGGCGGGGACGGCAGGGACGGAAGCGACCTCAGGGACCTATAGGACGGATAGGACATATAAGACCTATACGGGGGATGAAGGGCGGATCGGGCGAGGGGATGGAAGTGGGCGTGGGGATGGGCGGGTGCGGACCGACCCGCTGGCGCCGAAGAAGGGGCATTTTCCGGCCACCGCCAAGGCCGTCATCTTCCTCAACATGACCGGCGCGCCCAGCCAGGTGGACCTGTTCGACTACAAGCCCGCCCTGGCCAAGTACAACGGGCAGAACATCCCGGAAGAAGCGGTGAAAGGATTAAGGCTGGGGCCGTTCACCAACAAGGACACCATGAAGGTGTTCCAATCGCCCTGGAAGTTCGGGCAATACGGCCAAAACGGCATGTACATCGGCGAGCTGATGCGACACCTGCCCTCGATAATTGATGACATCACCTTCGTCCGCTCGATGCACACCAACGAGATAAACCATGTGCCCGCGCAACTGCTGCTCTCCACCGGCTCGCCGCGCATGGGCCGGCCGACCATGGGCTCGTGGGTCACCTACGGCCTGGGCAGCGAGTGCGCGGACCTGCCCGGTTTTGTGGTGCTGACCAGCGGCAAGTCCGGGCGATGCGGCACCATCTGTTGGGGCAGCGGGTTTTTGCCCAGCGTGTATCAGGGCGTGCCGTTCCGCTCGGCGGGCGATCCGGTGCTGTATCTCGCCAACCCATCCGGCGTCTCGGCCGATGTTCGCCGCAAGCAGCTAGACACTCTTAAAGAATTGAACCAGGGCGAGTTGACCGACGTCGGCGACCCCGAGATCGCCACACGCATCGAATCGTTCGAGATGGCCTTCAAAATGCAGACCAGCGTGCCGGAGCTGATGGACATCGCCAAGGAGCCGCCCGCGATGCACGAGCTATACGGGACGGAGCCGGGGAAGACCTCGTTCGGCAACAACTGCCTGCTGGCGCGGCGACTGATCGAGCGGGGCGTGCGGTTTGTGCAGCTGGACCATGGCGGATGGGACCATCATGGC
Source organism: Fimbriimonadia bacterium (assembly GCA_041483895.1). Lineage (GTDB taxonomy): Bacteria > Armatimonadota > Fimbriimonadia > Fimbriimonadales > JABRVX01 > JBGPGO01. The sequence goes on along the minus strand of JBGPGO010000011.1, from coordinate 32,765 downwards.
GGCGGCGACCAGAACCTGATCACCGGCCTGCCGCAACGCTGCAAGGAGACGGACCAGGGCGCGGCGGCGCTGATCAAAGATTTGAAGCAGCGCGGGATGCTGGACGAGACGCTTGTGATTTGGGGGTCAGAGTTTGGTCGGCAACCGATGGCGCAGTCGGCGGTGACGAAGGAGGACGCGGGGCGCGACCATCTGCGGACGGCGTTTACGATTTGGATGGCGGGCGGGGGTATCAAGCGCGGGGCGGTTATCGGCGCGACGGACGACCTTGGCCTCACCTCCGTGGACGATCCGATCCACGTGCACGACCTGCAGGCGACCATTCTGCACTGCCTGGGCCTGGACCACACGCGGCTGACCTACAAGTTCCAGGGCCGCAACTTCCGGCTGACGGATGTGGAGGGGGAGGTTGTGACGAAGGTGCTGGCTTGATGCGTGTAGGGGTCTAGGATAGTGGCAGGCCATCGGTATCGGTGGAAGTGAACCCCAACACATCAAACACCTTAGGCCGTGTTGGGGTCTAGGTTGGTGGCGGGCCGGGGATATCGGCGGTAGTGAACCCCAACACATCTAAGCCCGGGGGATGCCGGCGGCAGTGAACCCCAACACATCGCTAAGAACTCACCAAGTCAGTCAAAACTCCTACCATTGACAGGCAACCCATGATGTCATTCGTATCAATGGCATAACTTGCCGCACAGCAACGGATACACTAGGGGCATGGCAATCACATCACCCTCCTATAGCGTGACCCTTCGGGTCAAGTTGCCGAACGAACCCGGGAAATTTGCTTTAGTCGCGGAGGCCATTGGCAATGCCGGTGGCAACCTCGGAGCTATCAACCTGGTCTCCAGCGCGCGGACCCACAAAGTGCGGGACATCGTGGTTTTTGCTGCCAACGAGGACCACGAGGCGGCTGTGGTGAAGGCGGTCGAGGCGCTGACGGATATTGATGTGCTGCAGGTCAGCGATCGCACCACCGACGCGCACATCGGCGGAAAGTTGGAGATCCGTTCGAAGCACCCACTGGTCAATCACGACGACCTATCGATGCTCTACACCCCTGGCGTTGCGCGCATTTGTAAGCGAATTTACGAAAACCCCGAAAGCGCCCGTCGACTGACGATCAAGGGCAACTCGGTCGCTGTCGTAACCGATGGGACTGCGGTGCTTGGGCTGGGCGACATCGGGCCGCTCGCGGCCATGCCGGTGATGGAGGGGAAGGCGATCCTGTTCAAGGAGTTTGGGAACGTCGACGCCTATCCCATCTGCTTGGACACCAAAAACGTGGACGAAATTGTGGAGACCGTGGCGCGGCTGTCGCCCGGTTTCGGCGGAATCAATTTGGAGGATATCTCCGCGCCGCGCTGTTTTGATGTGGAGGAACGGCTGGCGGAACGGCTCGATATTCCGGTCTTCCATGACGATCAGCATGGGACCGCTATTGTGCTTCTGGCCGCCATTACCAATGCGCTGAAGATCGTCAAACGAGATTTGAGCGACCTGAGGATCGTGATCGCCGGAGCAGGGGCGGCGGGGACGGCCATCGCCGAGCTGCTTCTCTATGCTGGGGCGACCGACATCGTGGTGATCGGGCGGAATGGCATCTTGCATCCGGACGACGAGCGGAATGCGCATCCGAAGCGGCTGAAACTGGCGGAGGAAACCAATCCGCGCCGCATACGCGGTTCGCTGGATGATGCGATGAAGGGCGCGGACGTGTTCATCGGGGTCTCGGCCCCCAACATCGTCGGCGAAGAGGCGATCGCTTCCATGCGGCCGGACGCGATGGTATTCGCGATGGCCAATCCCATCCCCGAAGTCGCGCCGGAGATAGCCGAGCGCCACGCTCGAATCGTCGCGACGGGCCGGTCGGATTATCCCAACCAGATTAACAACGTTCTCTGCTTCCCTGGTCTGTTCCGCGGACTGTTGGACAGCGGCACCAAGCGAGTGACGAACGAAATGAAGCTGGCGGCGGCGAGGGCGATTGCGGGCATCTTGAGCGACGATGAATTGACAGACGATTGCATTGTCCCCAGCGTGTTCGACAAGCGTGTGGCCCTTGCGGTGGCGTCGGCGGTGATGGCGGTACCATAGCCGCGTGGAACGAGAAGCCATATAAACCATCGCGATCGTAGCCGCCTCGATCATCGCGATGTTCACATTCTCGACCGCTGTGCTGGAATATGTGCGGCAGAGGCGGCAGACGCGCGCGCAGCAGTTCATCGATCTCGAGCGCCGCTTTCGCGAACAATGAGTCGTTCGCGCTGTCTAGTGGGAAGCTGCCTTCGAATCGCCGCCGGCATGTCGGGAATAGAGGCCATGCAGTTGCGCATATACAAGCGAGGAGACCAGCGTAAGGACTGGGAAAAAGCTGACCATGGCGACGTTATCCATAACATCCTTTTGCGGTCCGCCAGAGATTGCGCTGATGACGATCAAGAACGTCACTCCGACGAGCATCATTGCGAAAGTCAACCAGGCTATGCCTCGGTTCCGAAAGCGGCGATATACCGGGCCAACGATCACAATCGAGATCAGCATCGTCGTCACTATCGTCGAAATTACTCCGCCTGTGAACTGACCGAGAACGTAGTAGAAGCCGGCGACAAGAACTCCCGCGATGAACCCCGCGGCACCGCCGATTAGGATGTTGCGGTAGAAGGGGTGCATGTCCTGAAGCGCGCCCACCAGTGATCCTCCGCTCGATGTCGAGACTGATCTCATCGCGTGATCGGACCGTATTCGAAGAAACTGTGGTAGTCAAACAGGATCTTGGCGTTGTTCACTCCAAATGTCTGCAGTCGATGCAAACTCACGGAAGTGTCGGCCCTCGCTACCAGGACATGTTCAGGCATCTGCACCAATTCGCCGGTTTCCGGGCACCGACCATTCGAATCCCAACTCTCGTTCCCGAACGGATCGATGGATCGCTCTTGCAAAAGCAGACAATGGAGCCCCGCGTCATGGAGCGAAGCCAGGAGAGGAACAGAGTGGTAGCGGTTAGCGCGTTCGCCATAGATATCGTCGCTCATCCACTCCCCGGTGTATCGGACGTAGACGAAATCCCCGAGGAACGGCGCCTGATACCTCGGCAAACCGTCCATATACTGTCTGCTTGCCATCTCATGGGGGTAATACGCCAGAAGATGCACCCCCCGAAAGTCCATGAGCGGTGTCGCATCTTTAGGCGGGATTCGCAAATTGTACTCATCCATATAGACCACGAAGGCCTGGGCAATCTGCCTCATATTGCTTGTGACGGTCGCCGTCCGACCTCGCATGCGCGAAGCGGCGATGATGGGACTTATGATGGCCGCCACGATCGCGATCACGGCGACGACGCATAGCAGTTCGATGAGTGTGAATCCCTTTTTCATCTCCCGGTCCTACTCGTTGCTTTCCGGACCCTTGCCCGATTAGAGGCCTCACGATAATAGGTGAGACTCATCTCGTCGGTAGCAGGCATCCCGCTCTTAGCCTTCCGCTCCAACCTCATTATAGTGCTATTTCCAAGAAAGTCAACATCCGGGATGCCGATTTGGCCCTTCGCCAGCACTTTGCCGGTCCCGATCAGCTACCCAATTGCAAGGGTAATAATAACCTTGACTGTGTCCTCCAGCCCCGGCGTCTTGCTCTCCCGCGATCCGGCCACGTTCAGCACTTCAATGTCAGCAAAGTGCAGCCAGGCCCGGAGCCGAGTGGCGGCCTCGCCCGAAGCCATAGCCGACAAATCCAAATGAAGCAGCGGCCTGCCATACTGGTGCGCAAAGTCGGCGGTCAGCGCGCTGCCTCCCGTCGGCTCGCCAAAGGTGAACAGAACCGTTCCGTCGGAATCGATGACATTCCTCTCCGTCCGCACCTCGGACACACCGGAGTCCGTCTCTACCAGATCATAGTGCAAAGGGATCATGCCATCTTCTGCCTTCCGGCCCTTGGGGCACCAACCGCCATGCGGAATCCCCATCTCGATCGCCGCGTCCAATCCGCCGCGGTCCGCCCCCGTCTGCCCGCCCGATACAATCCTCCGAACCATGGGACCATTATGGTACACGGGTACAATCCGAATATGGACGAGGCACAGCGCTTTTACAGAATCCTCAGCGGATATGTGGAGCGTGAATGGGAGCGAATACGGGGAATCGTGGACGATGCCGACGCCGAGTGGGGTGGCGGCCGCCATACAGCAGCGCAGGAGCTCGATGAAATGAACCCTTCCGTCCCGCCCGCGCCCACCTCGCCGCCGGTTGCCCAGCCGCCGAAGCCAAATTCGCTGGATCAGCAATACGCGGTTCTCGCCCTCGAGCCCGGCGCGAGTTTTGCGATTGTCCGCAGCGCGTACCAAAAGCTGATGCGCCGCACTGATCCCACGCGATTCGAGGCGGGCACCGAGGCGGCAACTCAGGCCTCGCAAATTCGGGAAAAGGTGGAAGCCGCGTATGCCGACTTGCGAAAGGCGCTCGACCCCAGCGCCTCCCGTTTTTCTGATCTAGGCAAGTAGCAGAGCGCTGTCATTCCGAGCCAGTCGAGGAATCCCTTTTTTTCCCGCTGCCGTTGTCATTCCGAAGCGGAGCGAGGAATCCCTTTCCGGGGGCCCTGCGATGTTGCGGCGTTGGTGGGCGTCGAGAGGTTCTGAAAGGGATTCCTTGCTCCGCTTCGGAATGACAACGTTATCTTCTCCAAAACTGCCGTTCCCTCAGCGCGTAAACAAGAAAATGCCGCCCAAAGCGGCAAACAGGGTCATCGCAAAATTGACCCCATCGTTATCCAAGAGACTCCATCCCCGTACGCACCTGGCATCCTGGCCGCAATGCCGCGATCCCTCTAGGGCCGCCCCGCATTCGCCGCACACAAATCGCGCCTGCAGCGCTGCCCCGAGGAGGCTATCGAACAAGGCGCCCAAGAACCCCGCAAGAAGTACCACTCTCATAACCTCCGGCGCCCACAACGCCATCAGCATCGAACCCGCCGCAGCCCCAACAAACCCGATCAAAGTCACGCCACCGGAGGCTCCCGCATCGACCCGCCTCCACGTCACGATATTCCGAGGATTTCCGCCAAATCTTAGGCCGATCTCCGTCGCCCAGGTATCCGCATTCGCAGCCGCCAGAGCGCAAACAAATCCGACCCATCCCTCCACCGAGCCATACAGCGCAAAGTAGGATGCCACGCCCCCATTCGCAAACACCTGCATCGCCGTGCGCGGTCCCTCCGAAACCTTGCCCCGCGACCGTCCAAGCAATGTCGAAGTAACGAAAAATGTCAACAGCGCCCCGGCCCCGATCAGCCCAAACCGGCCGAACGCAAATCCTCCAACCAAGCATGCGACCAGAGCGCCGCCAAGCGTCAGCCAGCCAAGCCGCAATGCCACCAACGACACCATCGCGGCAAGGAACAGCCCGGACCACCATTGGATCATTTTCGCGACACGCAGCGAGACCCGCGGACATAATATCGCCACGGCGCCTCAACGTTTTTCGTCAAGCCGATGCGTGTCGTCTGCACCACATCGCCGTCCGCCACCGCCTCACCCTGCTCGATTCGCAACACGCCATCCGTCAAAAGATAGTTGTCCTGTTCGGTCGAAAGTCCAAGACCCTTCGTCAAATTCCCCGGTCCCGCCAGCAAACGATGGTCCGGAACAGCGCCCCGGCGACCACGCATCAAATCGATACCTTCCAATGGCTCCGCAGAGCGCAGCAGAACCGCCTCGCCGATCCCGGCCGGCCCCGTCACCGCATTCGCGCAAAAGTGAATGCCATAGCTGCGATAAATGTAGATCCGGCCGCCTTCTCGAAACATGGTGGCGTTTCGCGGCGTCTCCCCCCGACTCGCGTGGCAAGCCTCGTCGTCGCACAGATACCCTTCCACCTCCACAATCCGCGCCCGCGCGCCATCATAGAAAAGGAAGCACCCGAGCAGGTCCCGCGCAACCTCCAATGTCGGACGCAGATAGAACGATTTGGGCAATACCGGCATGGCGCAAGGATACCTAGTTCAGCACGTCGTCCAAGAAGCGATCGGATTTCAGCTCCGCATCCAAAACATGTCCCCACAGCCTGCGCAACGCCCTCCGGATCGCCCCGGCGGCTTTGAGCGCGTGGGGAGGTTCCGAACTGATCTGGAGGACCCGCATCTCCGCCACGGCCACCTCGGTAAGCGGAAGCCCGTCCTTCGCGGGGCACGCACCACACATCAATCCCCCGGCATCCGCGGAAAACGTCGCCTTGGCGCCCAATTCCCTCCCACACCGCGCGCACCGATCCAGCACTGGCGCGTATCCCAAAATCTGCGCGAATTTCAACTCGCCCCAGAGCATCGCGCATGTTGGGTCCAAATCTCCGTCAAATAGCTCCATCACGATCAGGACCTGATCATAGAAACGCTCGTTCGGCTGATGCTCCGGCGTCGCCCGCTCGATCAATTCGGCAATCACCAATGCATGCCCCAGCCGCGAAAGATCCCGCCGGACATTCACGAACGATCGCAGCGGCTGTGCTTGCGTGACGTAATCGAATTGCCTTCCGTGAGCGAGCAGAAAAGAACAGAAAGTCAGGGCGTCGCTGCAGCCCGCCAAGTGGCTGCCTTGCTTTCGCGCTCCCTTTGCGATGACCGTCATCCGGCCTCGCTCCCGCGTGTACAGGGTCAGCATCCGGTCGTTTTCCCCAAGATCACGGCTGCGGAGGACGATGGCTTCTACGGGATAGGTGCGTGCGGACAAACGAAGAACCCCCACCCTAACAAATTCGCGATGTGCTGGCGTTCACTGTAGCCGATACTCCGCGCAGATCGATACCCAAGACCCAGCACCTACATCGGTGGCCGGACGTGCAGCCATTCGATCAGCAAGAAGTACATGCGGTCGATCATCAAAATAAATCGGTTCATGATCGTCGAACCGAAGATCGCCCCAAACGCCACCATGAGCAGCCAACGCCCCGTCGTTGAGCTGCCTTTCACCAGCCGTGACTTTTGCTCGAACGAGAAGAAGAAATAGCTCAGCACGGCCAGGGTCGTCAGGACGAGCAGCAGGTTGTTGATTGCCGTCGAGGCATAGAGCGCGTCGACAGGGGCGGCCTTCGGCCCTGGGTAGAGGCCCGGAGAATTTGGGATGACCGGAAGCATCGTCTTCTGCACTTGCGGCAGCCAGCGGTTAGCGAACTCCTTAAATCGTTGGCCGGCCCAGAGTCCCAGGAGGATGCCGATCGGAACGCGACTCATCCATCCTGTGTTCTTTGAGAAGACCGTATACCCCAGCATCGCGATTGGGACCGGGATGATCCACCAATAGTAGCCCATGTCGTAGAACGGTACCCACCATATCCCGCGCATCTCTTGGGTCCATGTCAGCGCGATGACCACACCTGCCGATAGGCCAAGGTAGATGTGCTCGACCAGCCGATAGAATTTGTTCTCACGATAGAGGATCGAGTAGAGGCCGATGGTTGCCACCGCGGCGACCGAATAGAACCACCACAGCGTCCCGAAGTACTCGGCCTGACGAGCCGCGATGAGCTGCGCAACGATCATTTAGGCCTCCCTCTCCCGAGTCTTGCGGGCTTGGCCCATCGCGATGTTCCCGACGACAATCGCCGTCATGAGGAGGGCCATGGCGCCTGTCAGCGGCGTCATGTATGCCTTCGCCCCCTTGACGTTCTTCGTGGCGTCCGGGTAGTCGTGCTTCATCATCGTCTCAAAATCGTAGGCGCCTCTTGCGCCGTTGGCCACACCGACGATCTGGCCGGTCGCGACGTAGGGCAAGGCCTCGGGGAACATGACGCCAGTACACATCAGGCCGTACTCCGTCAGGCCGCCTGTAAACGCCATGAAACTGTTGTTTGTCGAGGAAGCTGTTACATCGACGATTATCTTGATGTCGCGCAGGCTGTGAATATCCTTCAGCATTTCGAGCCGGTTGGCCGGTTGGCCAAGAACCTGCACTTGGCCCAGAGTGCCGGACAGATCCGCGGCCATTGACTGGATGAACGCGTCGCCATTGGGGCGGTAGCCGATATTTACGAAATCCGTCCCTTCAGCATATCGCTTGTGTCCCGGTTCGTTGTTTACGTCTTGGAATGCGCCGAGCGCGAAGCCGACCGCCGCAGGCTCGGAAATGGTCATCAGCACGATCTTGTGCTGCTTGAGCATGCAAAGACGGACGAGGGACTTGAACTGATAGATGTTTTCCCCTCGAGAGGACATGGTCCATTCGGAAGCGATGATAATGGGGCTGCCGTTCGGCAAGCCGTTGACCGCATCATAAAGCGCGCGCGATTGCGGCAGAGGATCGTTCGGCAAATCGAACGGAAAGATAATGAACATGCTGACGACCACGATCAGGATCAGGTAGAGGATCCTTCGATCGATCGCCTGCAGCTTCTCCCATATAGTTGTTGTCGGTTCGTTCGTTGCCATAGACTTTTCCCCTAATCGAATAACGCTCCGCGTTCGAGATTGAGCCAAATCCTGAGCGACATCGCGAGGACGCCGACGCCGATGCCGAATTCAATCGCCCGGAGAGCCGGAGTGCTGATCGTCAATAGGAACCATTGGGCCACATTCTCGATCCGGAGCGAGCTTGCAAAACCTTCAATCGGCAATTTGCTCGTGATCAGAGCGCCAATCGGAAGGAGACCCAGCAGCACGATGAGAGCAGTCAGCATTAAGATGGAGGCCTCGATGGAGCGCAATCGAAACGCTCGGTAAGCCGCCGACATGATGAAGAAGGCGATCATCGAGAACATGGCCGCATCCATCGACGCATAGCCTCTTTCGAATACTACATTCCTCGTATCGTGCCAAAACGGCTTGAGCGTGTAAGCGTTGTCCGGACCGTAATAGACCAGCATCACCCCCGCCATCACTGGGATGATAAGCAGCAAAATCAAGCTAAACGACCAATCCTTTTGTCTCTTTACAACGCGTCCGCCGTGTACCCGAAGCAACGAATAGACGCCCAACCCGAGCAGGACTCCGGATACGACATTGGATGCTGGAGCGGCGACCGAAGTAATGTACTCGGTGAGGAAGTTCTGCCCCTGCTTCGGGCCTTCTTGCGCCGTCGGAAGGAAGAATTCAAACACCCAAAACGCGCCCGTCACGAAAACGCATGTCGCGACAACCAACCGTCGGATGCGGCTGTGTACTTTGGTTAGACCGAAGAAAAGGACGAACATGCCGACCAATATCCCGCCGACCGCCAGCCAAAAACTCCAACCATGCTTGATGTACCCGGAAGGCTTCTCGACGAACACATGCACGGATAGCTGCGATTTCCAAGCATCCGCAATGGCATTCTGCGCTTCGTCGATCGTGTGGCCGGCTATTCGCACTTCGCCCACTTTGTAAAAGCCGTTGTAGAATCCGCCGTTGCTGTCGTCGGCAAGCGGCACGACGAACGTCTCGCCATCGACAGTGTACTGAACGTCCGAATCGGGAACGATCTTGCCTTCGTTATCCAGTTGACCCCGGATCTGGAATACGGGTTGCGTTTGCTTTGCCGCCCATGCGGCGCTGATGGCCCCCACAATTTCGTCCGTTGTCTTCATATCGGCCGGCACCGGATCGACCCCAGGAACCGTCAACATGCCGTCGGAGGCGACCGTTAAGGTGCTCACTTTGTTGTCGAAGTTGACGATCAATTTCTCGCCGGGGCGCACTACGTCAACCCTATCAATAAAGCTGCCGACCTTGCGCTGCCTCCAAGCATTTTGAATTCGTTGAATCGCGCCGGCGGCCGTCTGATTCGCAATCCGCACCGGTCCTACTCCGCCCGGTACCGCAATCATTCCTGTTGCGGGCTTGACTTCGACATCGATCTCAACTTCACCGATCTTCAAGTGAACTCTGTCTTTGCCGACAAATCGATCGTAGGGGTATCCGGGAACTCTGGGCGCGACGCCTGCGAGTCGAACGAGCACTTTTGGATCCGAATCCGCGGGCTTGTCGGGATATGCCCGATGCCACGCGTCGATGACTCGTTTCGTGGCGTCACCAAAGTTCAGTTCGCCAACATTCAATGTGCCGATCTCCGGCAAAGTGATATCTCCGGTCGGAGAGACTTCCGCTTCTACGTCTGTGCCGCTGATATCAACGAGCGCGATATCGCCGGGTTGGAAATGGTCGAGAGGGGTTCCGATCGGCCGATCGGCGACGCCAAAGAAATGGATATCATACTCCGGCATCGGGGTTACCTTGACATGGTCCGAGATCTCGCGCGCCACGTCGGAAAACTGCCTGCCAACAGCATCGTAAATGCCCAATGGACCGAGATCAACTCGTCCGTCCGGACCGACGATGACATCGTGTGGAGCGCCGTCGGCAAAAATAGACAGGCGGTCCCCCGATTTGACGACCTCATCCTTCTTGCCGCCGCAGCCCGCCACCAGCAGCACGGTCGCAAGAACGGATAGCCCGGCGAATCGCTTCAAGGCTTGCCTCCAAATACCCGGTCCCAGCCATCGGTGCCGTACACCGATTTGAATTTGTTGTAAAAGTCGTGGTTGGTCGCCGCAACCGAAGTCCAAATGGCACCGATGACGATGCTTGCCAGCAGAAGCGCCTTGCACATATCTTGTGCGACAATACTTCCCATCAAAACCGGCTCGCGGGTCAGGAATGCGCTGCCGGCATAGAATTCGTCGCCGATAATCACATAGTCGCAAGCGGCGACGAAGAACGGCGTCTGTGTCGTTTGAGTGGAACCTGCCACCTGTATGGCCCCGACCATGTTTCCCGACTCCGCAAAGATCAGCGACTCCGCGAACCATTCACCCAACAAAAAGGACGCCGCGATCCGTTCCCGTTGGATCATGCCCGCAACGCCCGCCGCGAATGCGAACTGCTGCGCCGCAACGAATTGGACCGAATCGGGGTCATAGTCCGCCATACGGTCCTCCGCCTGATAGGCGTCCTGAATGATCTCCTGCGCCACCGCATACACCGCCGCGTCCAAGCAGGCCAGGCGGATCGGATTGCCATACTTCGCCGCCGTGCGGGTGATATAGTTGAAAATCTGCAGCGCCTGCACGGAAATCGTATTGAGCGCGCCGATGCCTGGAACCATCAAGATGGGCCGGCCCATCTCTAGAGCCCGGCCGACGGCCTCGTCAATGGCGGTCAATCCGGGAATCTTCCGAATGTAGAGTTCCTTGCCACGCTTCGCAACGACGATCGCGCCCAAAATGAACAGAACAAATAGCCACAGGAGTGCGGCGACAAACCAATTCTGATCAGCGTGTTGCATGCGCTGGGTCCTTTGGTTGAATTTTCTTCTCCGCCTCCAACTCCTCGATGCGTCGGATCACGGCCTCCACATTCGTTCGCTCTTCAAAAAACTGAGAATAGCGGTCGAACGGCCCAAAACCGGTGAACGGAATGATAAAGGGAGAGAAAACGATGGAGGCGTTGGCCGCGACGCGGGCGAGCGGCTTGTGCATTTCGAGAAATAGGATCGCCGGAACGCTGAGACCACGCTTCATCACCTGACCGGCGATGGTCTCCACAATCTCCGCCTTTTTCTCGTCCGTGAGGGGTTCATCCCACAATTTCATGGTTCTTGTACCAATACCGCACGGCATCTTCAACTTCCTGCCGATTGTTGGCAAAACGCAAATATACTCCACGAAATGCCTCCAAACGGCTGTTTTCCGCAAACGGGGACAGCTTCATTCCCTTCTCATCGGCCCGAATCCGCTTCACGTCCTCCCACCGAATGGAGGTCACATTGACCCCCCAGCGGGACGACGCTCCCTGTTCGGATACCTTGTAATGCGACGGTAAAAGGAATTCCGAGGTGCTCGCGAGAACCATTCCGCCCCCGAAAATCGTAAAGAATATGTTTCCGAGCAGCCAATGGGCCATGAAACCGGCAAAAACGGCGGCAACGACGATGACCGCCACCTTTCTCGGTTCCAGAGCCGCAAGATGCACGCTCCAGGTCAGCTCCTTCGATTCCACGGTTGACTGGTCTGGCATTCTGCTTCGCGGTTCGCCTACACTGCATAAGACGGGTCCGATTTCACTCTCGTCAGTCAAGAATGGAGGCTCTATGTTTCATATTTACCTTGTTTGCATGACCTCTGTGTTGCAAGCAGCCGGCGCTGAGGGGCGAGCAACGCTGGCTCCGGCGACCCCGGAGGAGCAAAAGCTGTTCGGACCCGGGAACCCGTCCGGATACAAATTAGGTCCCGCGCCGCGCACCGTCAAAACGCCGCTGCCGGGTGACGCTCTGTATGCGGCCTTTACGTTCGATGGCAACGAATTCAGCGTAGGCATGCAAAAAGATACCTGGACTTTCTATGTCGATCTCAATCGCGATGGAGAATTCAAGGACGATGAAAAATTCCCTTCCAAGAGAAACGCCTCCATGGTCCCGTCAAAGGAACAGAAACCGACCGAACTCGTGACCCATGCTGCGGAATTGACCATCACTCGAACCCAGGACGGGAAAGAGTATCAATATCCAATCAATCTGGCGGTGGCAGAATTCAATCCGGAAACGACCGCTCCAGCCAACACTCTCCTCGTCGTCCGCCGGTATGGCAGAACGGGTCAAGTTATGCTCGGTGGAAAAACATACAAAGCTTGGCTCGACGATCCGACGACCCGCGGCGCCTACGGATATGAGGGAAATGGGCCCAGCAAACTGGATTTATACATAGATTTCGACCGGGACGAACGAATCCATGGCCAATTCGAGAAAGTTGACCCGTCACGGACATTCAAACTCAGTGGCAAGCCGTTCCGGGTTCGCAAGATCAATCCATCCGGCACCTTGGTGGAATTCGATAATGTTGAGGACACTCCGTCGTTCTACGACACAGGGCTTGGCGCGAAAATCGAACCGTTCCGGGCGCCGGCGCTGGACGGCACCGTGATTAAGTTCCCGGAAGATTATGGTGGGAAGAAGGTCATCTTTGTTTCCTGGTCGCCAACCCCAGGTACGGCCTCAGGCTTGCTGGCAAGGCTGTCCACGCTGCTTGAGAACTTCGGATCCAAGGGATTGGCCGTCATAGGCGTTTGCGTCGCCAAGCCGGAGGATAAGCAGGCATGCATCGATGCAGCTTCAATCGGCATGTCCACATCGCGCAGCATCTTCGACGGCCATGGCCTAGCTGGGCCTTTCTGCAGAAGATTAGGGCTCAATCGAGCGTCGGTGATGTTGGTCGTCGATACCAAGACCATGACGGTTGTCGTCCCAACCAAAACCGCTCGATTGGACAACCTGCCGGACTGGTTCAATAAACTGTTTCCGAAATGAGGTGCGAACATGGTAGACCTGCGTAAGCCGGTGGAGGGGGAAGACGGCATCCTGGTTATCCGAGGCGGCGAAAACTGCCGCGACTGGAACGGTATCCATTACAAGGTCGGCATGTCCGAAAAGAACGTTGGTTCAAAGCACCTTTCCATGAATGTGGCCACGATTCCGCCGGGAGGCGTCGCCGGGGCGCACATTCACGTGGGCTTCGAAGTCATGCTGTACATCCTCCAAGGCCGCGTGTGCCACGAATATGGCGATGGTTTGCGAAAATCTGTCGAAAACCAGGCCGGCGACTTCATCTTCATCGAACCCGGCGTCCCGCACGAAGTATTCAATCTGAGCGATACCGAGCCCGTCATCGCCGTCGTCGCCCGCTCGGCCGCCGACGAGTGGGACAAGATAGTTCCATATGATCGAAGTGGAAATTCTCGGCGTAGCTAAGTAATCATGGCTGAATCCCACATAGAATGGACGGACGCCACGTGGAACCCCGTGACGGGCTGCACAAAGATCAGCGCCGGGTGTAAACACTGCTACGCCGAGCGAATGGCAAAGCGCCTCAAAGCGATGGGCCAAAACAACTACCGAAACGGCTTCAAATTGACCCTGCACGAGCACATGCTCGAACTTCCGCTGCGGTGGAAGCGCCCGCAACGCATCTTCGTAAATTCGATGAGCGACCTTTTCCATGAGAACATCCCGATTGAATTCATCGAGCGCGTCTTTAGCACGATGAACAAAGCCGACTGGCACCAATACCAATTGCTGACAAAGCGGGCCGAGAGACTAGAAGAATTGAGCCCGCACCTTGAATGGGCAGACCATATTTGGATGGGAGTAAGCATCGAGGATCAGAGGGTCATCGAACGAATTGACCATTTGCGGCGCTCGGCCGCCAGGGTCAAATTCCTATCTATCGAACCGCTCATTGGGCCGCTGAAAGGTCTGAACTTTACAGGCATTGATTGGGTCATCGTGGGCGGCGAATCAGGCCCGAAGGCCAGGCCGATGAATGCCGATTGGGTTCGCGATATACGCGACCAATGCCTTGACCAAAGGGTCGCGTTTTTCTTCAAACAATGGGGTGGCGTCATAAAGAGCAGAACTGGGCGAGATTTGGACGGTCGCACTTGGGATGAATATCCCGTGCCGCTCGAAAGTGGCAATCGTCAGTCGCAATTGAGGATGGTCGGATAAGGTCGTGATAAAATGGAGACCAGCAGGGAGGAAGGAACATGAGCACAATTGCCGGATCGAAATCCGCGAAAGAATATGGGGAAGAGCGCCTTATCGTCGCTCGGGAGGCAAAGTCCCGCGAGGACTGGGATCGGCTGTGGAAGGAGAGCGCCCATCCGTTCGCCTTCACCTGGGGAGAATGCTGGAACCAAACGGCCGAGTACGTCGTCGACGATTTCGCCGCCGAAATCGGGTTCTACATCGACATTCTTGGCCTCGAATGTAACGCCCTTTCGGAAGAATACGCGATGGTGAACGGCCCAAAAAAGGAGTTTTTTCTCAGCGTGGTCCCCAGCTCCCCTGACCGCCCGGCGACACCCAAGGACTCCATCAAGGTTGAGTTCATGATCGACAACATCGTCGAAACCTCCCAGGAGTTGGAACGCCGGGGCATCCGATTTGAGGCCAGACCGGCGCCCGATGGCGAAGGCTCAACCTTGTACACCGGTTTGTTCCGCTCGCCAAACGGCACCCGCATCGGACTCTGGGGAATCGTCAAGAAGAAAGATTGATCGAGATCGACCTTCCAATCCCGTCGTCAAGCGAAACGTTTCTCATAGACCACATCGATCGCTGCCTCGCTGCCACCGGCCTGACGATCACGTCCAAGGGGGACCTCGCCAAATATCCCGGCTGCGTTCACTGGCATCTAAGGCATGGCTCAGCCAAAGGCACGCTCGAACTAACCTATTGGCCGGCCAAACCAAGGCTCTGGTTCAAAATTGCAGCAAACCGCGGCGCCGACTGGATGGAGCAATCGGTGAAGGAACTCCGAAAGGCCATCGAAAACTTTCCCGGATGAGCTACTACCTTTGCGCGGCATTCCTCGTCATCCTCGTCATCGGAATAGCGCTCGCATTCCAAATTCGCTTCGTGCCGAAGACCAGATCCGTCAAGGAGTTCGGACCCAAGAACCCAATCCCAACGAGAGAGGCGGTCATCGCGCGTGCCAATTGTCTTGCAACCCTCTTGCAGCGCCTCCAACTCGAAATGCCGGAAAGAGATACCAACGAACGGCTTGCAGCATGGGAGACCATGCAGCAATCCCTGGACAGCGAAAATTTCTCCCGAGAAGAGCGCCGAATCATCGCATCGCCCATCGGCACAATATCACATCAAGACACCATCGACTGCTCGTGGCGAACCGAATCCCTCGCCATTTTGCGTTGGGCCCTGTCGTTGGAGCAGACCATCCGGCCGTACGACGTGGAAAGCAAGCCATCCTTCAATATGGAGGAGCCCGCATCGCTCATGGTCCTCAGGCCGCAAACCGAAATTATCAACGCAAGGGATATAGCCGAACTTTGGCACTGGCGGGCAAGAACAACCCAACTGATACAGATGGGGAGAAAGCCCTCAGGCGGATACACATTCGAGCGAATAATCCGAAAGACAGTTCATGTCGCGAACGCCCATGGCGACGTGCCAAAGCCGATCGGCGACGATTTCCCAGCTCTAGGCAAACCCTATCGCGACCTCACCCAGGAGGAATTCCTTCACATTCAATCCATCGCGATGGAGCGCCATCGGGCGTTCAATTGGCTCTGCGGCTACGAGAAGGATTGGGACCACGTCCCAACGGATACCTAGCCGTCCATGGTAACGTAGCCAAAGACATGCTCTGGATCTATTTGAGCTTTGCCCTTGGAATGTCGTTCATCAGCTCGGTTCTCGAATCGGTCATTCTTTCCGTTTCGCCTTCCTACATTGCCATGCAAAGCAAGATTGGGGCAAAGAGCGCCGATCTCTTGGCACGGCTAAAGCAACGAATCGATCGCTCCCTCGCCGCCATACTGACGATCAACACGATCTCGCATACCGTGGGCGCCGCGGGGGTCGGCGCTGCCGTCGCCACTGACTACGGGAGCAAATATGTCGGCTTGGGTTCCGGCATCATGACCCTGTTGATTCTGGTCGTCGCAGAGATTATCCCCAAGACCCTGGGTGCGGCGTTCTGGAGAAAGCTTGCGCCGATCGCAGCCTACACGATCCAATTTCTCATTTTCGTAACCTATCCGATCGTCGTCAGCTTGGAAGCCATTTCACAGATTATTTCTCGAAGAGGCGGGGATGCCACCGTCACAAGGGAGGAGGTCATGGTCATTGCCGAGATGGGTGGCAAAGGGGGCACCCTCCACGAACGGGAAACGCAAATCATCCGCAACGTGCTCCGACTGGATGAAATCCGAGTCAACGACATCCTAACTCCCCGGTCCGTCATGATCGCCTTCCAGCAAGATCGAACTTGCGAAGACATTGTAATGAATGAAGCACCCCTCCGTTTCTCGCGGCTGCCGATATTTACCAACGACGTTGACGAAGTCACGGGCTTCGTCCTTCGCTTCCAAATCTTCGAGGCGATGGCCCGCGGAGAAGGCGCTCGATTGCTGTCGTCCATGAAGCACTCGATCGATGTCGTTCCGGAGTCCAAAACCGTTCGAGCGCTGCTTTATGAATTCATGGCTCGCCGTGGGCACATGGCTCTCGTTGTGGACGAATATGGGGGCACATCCGGCATCGTCACATTGGAAGATGCAATCGAAACCCTTCTCGGACTGGAGATTGTGGACGAGTTTGACAACGTGGCCGACATGCGCAAATGGGCGCGAGAGCTGTGGGAAAAGAGAATACAAGACGAGTTGGCGGAAAAGGGCGAGGGATGAAACGGCTCGGATCTATCACCTTGATCTGCGGCGGAATGTTCGCCGGGAAATCGGAAGAATTAATCCGTCTGATTCGAAGAAGCATGTACGCGCATAAAAAGGTACAAGTCTTCAAGCATTCCTACGACAGCAGGTACGCGGAGGGCGAGATCGCGACGCACGAAGGTGTCACCCTCACCGCCGTCCCGGTCACCGCGACCGATGATATTCGAAGCCTTCTGCGCATGGACACCGAAGTGTTGGCAATCGAGGAGGCGCAGTTCTTCGACTCAGCCCTGCCGCGATTCTGCCAAGAACTGGCCGACAAGGGCATGATCGTGCTCATTGCCGGTCTCGATCAGGACTTTCGTCGGGAGCCATTCGGACCGATGCCGGCGCTGCTTACAATAGCGGACGAAGTCGTCAAGCTGCGCGCGATCTGTGTCCGGTGCGGGCAAACGGCCAGCCACACGCAACGCCTCGTCGATGGAAAGCCGGCCTCATACAACGACCCCGTCGTCCTTGTGGGTGCGGCGGAAAGTTACGAGGCCCGGTGCCGGAATTGCCATGAGCTTCCCGACGCACCGAGAAAAAAACAACCAGGCGGCAGACGATCGCGATCCAAGCCGCCAAACGACGGCCAGCCGCCCCTTCTGACCGGCTAGAAACCGGTAAGACCGTAATTGATAAAGAGCGTCGAGAGGTCCGCCAGGTCTACGAGCCCGTCGCCATCGATGTCGCTTCCCGGCGCCACTGTGCCGAAAAAGACAAATATCTGATTGATGTCGATCGTATTGATGGCGTTGTCGCGAGTAATATCGCCGCTGATCAAGGAGAAATTCTGGCTGTTCATTCCGCGCGCTAGCGATATCGAGGCGGCTCCCGCGTTCAACCACACCGGTCCACTGGCCACCAAGTCGAATGTCCCCGCTTTCGTGAATCGGACGCTGTAGTTACCGGTGGCGTCTAACACTGCCGTTCGACTCTGGACAACAGTCTGCGTGCCGGGCTGGCGCAAATCCAGCTTGATTTGCACGCCGTTCGAACCACCCTGCCATACATCGAGGTCGATATGACCGCTGACCGTGGCGTATGAATTGCGAATTGCGGCGCCAACATCAACGCGGCCGTACGCAACGAAGCTTTTTGCCACACAGTTGCTCTGAATAATGTTCCGAACCTCGTCCGCCAGCGCCGTCGTCCGTTCACCCGGATCGGCGATGATGCCGTAGATCAACCCCGCCTCGGCGGTAACCAAGGGTGCTGCGTAGCTCGTTCCCGTCCTAGGCTGGTAGTCGGAATAGCTGTCCCAATTTGTGGACCACACATTTTGCCCTGGCGCCGCGACCTCCACCCAAGTCCCATATGTGGACTGATAGCCGCGATTGTCCTGGTCGTTCGACTCGGCGACGGCGATGGAGTGGGTATAGATTCCTGGATACGTGGCTGAAGTGTTGTTGTTGTTTCCGGCTGCTACTACAAACACTACCCCGGCGTTCCGAAGGTAGGTAACGCCATTCTGCAGCGTCGTGCTGCCGGACGGGCCTGCCAGGCTGAAGTTGACGACACGCGCGCCATGGTCTGCCGCCCAGGTCATACCGGCCGCGGAGGCGGAATCCGTCGCGCCGCCGCCCGACGTGATCTTGACCATCAAGAACCTGCATTTCGGAGCAAGGCCGGCAAGCCCCAAGTTGTTATCCATGATCGCGCCGGCCATGCCAAATACCAGCGTTCCATGGCCGAGATCGTCGTGAACGTCATTGTTGTTCAAAACGACATTCCAGTAATTGGCGAGCTGTCCTTGCAAATCTTCATGATCGAGCCGATAGCCCGAATCCAAGACTGCGATGATGGTGTTCGGATCGCCTTTGGTATAGTCCCATGCCTCCGGGGCGTTGATCATTGGCTTATCCCACTGATTGCTATACAGCGGGTCATTCGGAGTGTAGGCAAGCTGCAAATAGTAGTCAGGCTCGGCATATTCGATTGCCGGATTCTTTTCCAACTGCTTGGCAAGCGCGAGCGGGTTCTGGCCGGTGCCGATCCGAATCGCATGCACCGCCAGCTGTGGGATCGTAAACTCGCAATCGCCGATAGGCTGGACGATGGATCGAAACTGTTCCAGCGTCGGCGTTTGCTTGAACCGAATCAGTACGCGATCGGGAACATATCCCGACGTGGGCATGGTCGGAAGATTGAAGGTCGGTCCCGCAAAGAGGACGGATGGCAATATTGCCAATAGGCCGAGAATTCTCTTTTGCATTCTAAACTCCCCGAAAAGATAGCAGTTCCAAACGGATGCGGCGTTCTTACCCCCTACAATATATCACAGGTCGCGTCGCCATTGTAGGGCGGAGACCAACGTAGCCTGGTCCGCATAGTCCAAATCGCCGCCTACGGGCATTCCGTATGCAAGCCGGGTCACCTTCACCCCAAGCGGCTTTAATAGTCGTGCAATATACATGCCGGTTGCGTCCCCCTCGACGGTTGGATTCGTGGCGATGATAACCTCTGTTACATCCTCGCTCTTGCACCGGGCAACCAGCTCATCGATCTTGAGATCGCTGGAACCGACTCCATCCATGGGAGAGATCAGGCCGTGCAGCACGTGGTAGAGCCCGCGAAACTCATTGGTCCGTTCCATCGAGGATACGTCCCGCACGTCGGCAACCGCGCAAATCAGCTTCGGATCCCGTTTGGCATCCACACAGATTGGGCACAGGTCTTCGTCCGAAACATAGAAGCAATGTCGGCAAAAATGTACGTGTTCCCGGGCTGCCCGAATGGCGTCCGCAAGCCGAAGCGCGGTCTCCTCCGAGGTCCGCAAGAGATGGAAGGCGAGCCGTTGCGCCGACTTCGGCCCCACGCCAGGCAGCTTCTCCAACTCGCCTATCAAATTAGCCAGCGAACGCGGAAACAGCATTTAGAAGGGCATTTTCATGCCGGGGATATTCGGCATCAGGGATTGAATCTCCGCGGTCTTCTTTTGCCGCAGCTCGAGCGCCTTCTCGTTCCCCTCGCGGACGACACTCTTGATCAGGTCTTCCAGCATCTCGATATCTTCCGGATCGACCACATCCTTGCTGATCTTGATATCCACCAACTCGGCGGTTCCGCTGAAAGTGGCTTTGATCGCGCCGCCGCCGGCCGTCACGTCCAGGCGGTCGTTCGCTAGCTCCGCCTCCAACGCCTGCGCCCGGTCCATCACATCCTGAAGCTGCTTCATCATGTTCATCCCCGGTATCTTGGGTATCTTCATCGCTCTCTCCTTACTTGCTGTTGCTAATTCGTTCTCCGCCCATCTCTTCGATGGCCTTTTCCAATTCTTCTCCCTCCAGCGGCATCGGGACCTTGGCCGGCTCTTCCCCAGCGGGACCGTCGCCGGATCGCAGCCGGTAAGCAAGGCTCCATTTATCATCGCCGATCGTCGAGCGGAAGTTGGTCTGCAATTCTCGGTGCGTCCTGCCGTTTGGGTCCTCCAGCTTTGCATACATGAATTGACTCGCCAGCTCGATCGTAATCGTCCCTTCCAACATCCTGATGACCCGGGAAGTCCCAAGCATCTCCTCCGCGCTCTTGGAACCGCGCGCAATGATATTCTCGATCGTCTGTCGCCAGGCCCGCTCCATGTCCGCCAACTCCGGATCAACGGGCAGCTCAACCGCCGCGACCTTCGCAATCGGCTCCGGCTTCGACGGCTCTGCGGTCTTCACCGGCGCCGCCTTGCCAACAACCTCCGCTGGCTTCTCAGTCAGCCCCAGCAGCGCGATCTCAAGCCAGAGCCGCGGCAGACCGGACGTGCGAAGCTTTGCATGCGCCTCCGCAAGCCCCAGTCCAAATCGCGCCAGGTTCTCCTTGCCGACGTAGGTTGCCAACTCGTGCAAGAGCGCCCGCCGGTCCGGCTCAATCGTGCCAATCTCCGCCCCATGAACCAGCCGCGTCAACTCGCTCGCCTTATGAATCAGGGACTCCAACACCGCCCGAGGCTCTCGCCCAGAGAGCATCGCCTCGTCGATCAGCGCCAAGGTCTTGCCGCCGTCGTGATCCGACAACGCCCGAAGCAGCGAGTTCGTCAAATCATCCGGGACCAGCCCAAGCGTCTCGTTCACGTCAGCCAGCGTAACCAGCCCCGAGCCCGACCCCGCAACCTGCTCCAAAAGCGACAGCGCGTCCCGATATCCGCCGTCCGCCATGCGAGCCACGGCCCCCAGCGCGCCGGGTTCTGCCGTCCAACCTTCGCGCTGTACAACAGTCTCCAGCCGCTTGACCAAATCCGGCAGCGACCCGCGGCGGAATTCATGCTTCTGGCACCGGCTCCGAACCGTTAGGGGCACCTTGCCCAGTTCGGTGGTGGCGAGGATGAACAGCACGTGGGCCGGCGGCTCTTCGATGGTCTTGAGCAGGGCGTCAAACGCCTTGCTGGAAAGATCGTGAACTTCATCGATGATATAGACCTTGAACCGGGCCTCCATCGGCGCATAGATGGCGTTTTCGATAACCGCTTCGCGAATGTCGTCAATGCCGGTTTGTGAGGCCGCGTCCATTTCGATCACGTCAATGCATTGCCCCGTGCGAATAGAGGTGCAAAATCGGCACGTGCCACAAGGCGTCGAGGTAGGGCCTTGCTCGCAATTGAGAGCCTGCGCGACCAGCCGGGCCGTCGAGGTCTTCCCACAGCCTCTTGGACCGGAAAACAGATAGGCGTGCACAAACGTGCCACGATCGATGGCGTTGCCAAGCGCTCGGGTAATGTGTTCCTGCCCGGCAACCTCCGCGAAGGAGTCCGGGCGATACTTGCGGTACAAAGCTAAATGGGACATCTGAGCGGTCCAATTGTCGCACATCGGCGCAAGGAAGGGGAACAAAACGACACGAAGGACGCAAGAACCCGTCCAAATAGTGTCTTATTGGGAGATCCATCTTTATGTGCGTGAGCATAATCCTCGGAACCTGGCTTTCACTCTGCGCGGTCGACTCGGTCGACCCGTCAAAGTTGGTGCGGGTTTTCGAGCAGCTCCCCAAAGCGACCGCCGCCCAAAATCCCTATGCAGCGCACCGATCGCCGGGAAGCCGCATGGCGCTGGCATCCAACGCGACGGTCACCACCGATCTGGCGGCGCTCAACGCGGAAGGGGTCGACCTGTTCCTGAGCCGCACCGACCCGCTGACCACTCCCGAGGTCGCCGAGAACCGATGGAATTGGACGCGAGCCGTAGCGGAGAGGGATGCGGCAGGTCGGACCGATGCCTCGTGGGGCCTCATGCTCCATACCGCCTTCCCGCCCGCCTGGCAGCGCCCCCGATTCAAGGCGGACTTCCTAACCAGCCTCGATGGCGTCACGGTTGTGCCCGGCCTGTCGCCGTGGAGCGCGGCCTCGGGAACCTTCGCCGATCGGATTTGGAGCGCTTCTGCGCGGCAGTTTGGAACCGTCCCGGTCGTCGTCGTGGGGGTCCACGGCGCGTATGGCGATGCGGGCCTGCCCGGTGACGTCGCCGATCTCTCGGACGAGATGCAGGCACAGTGGCTGAACACGATCGGCGTCAAGCTCACCGGGCCGGAATTCTGGTGCGGCGATCTCGCTGCCAAAGAAAACTTCCGGCAGGCCGTTTTTCAAAAGTATGGGTCGCTAGAAAAGCTGAACGCCGCATGGGGAGTCGAAACAAAATCTGAAGAAGATATCCCGTTTCCAATCGGTCCGGACTTCAGCCAACGGGCCCGGCTGGATTTTGCCAACTGGTACAGGATAGGCGTTACCAATATGGCGGTGCGCAATATCGAGGCCGCCAAGAGCGCCTACCCGAACGCTCTGCTCCTCCTTCCGGTCGGACCGCCCGATGACAACTTGAAGTACGGAACGGACATCTCCGGCCTCATCGAGATGGCGGGAAAACATGGGGCGAACGTGCTCATAACGAACGGCGGATACGACACCTTCGCCAAAGACCATGCTCTTGGATTCGGCCTGGCCCGCGCCGCATCTCGATGGTACAAAACGCCGCTTTGGCTCCAATCGGCCGCCCCCGGCGATCGGGAAGGGTTCAACGAGCGCTTGGCGGAAGCGCTCTCCCTCGGGGCGATTGGATACTCAGAATGGTCCGAAAACTGGCGGGACTATTCCGTGGATGTGGACCGGCTTACGCGCTATCTGACGGTCGGAACGCCCCAGACCGATGTCGCGCTGATCTATCCGACCACCACCCAACTGCTGAAAAACGAAGCTCCCGCGCCCTCCGTTTACATGCAGCTTGCCACCCAACTGCGCGATTATGCGGATTTCGATGTTCTGGACGAGCGACTGATTCAGGCCGGTGCGCTGTCCAACTATCGAATTGCTATTTTGTGTGAAGGTGTCGCATGGGAGCAAGCGACCCTGAACGAGATTGAGGCCTGGGTCAAGGCGGGCGGAGTGCTTTCCGCATACGATTTTGGCAAGATGGCTTCATCGGAGGGGAGGTCGGACAGCTTCGCCAGGCTGTTCCCTCAGGCCGGAAAAACCGGTCCCGGCAGCCTGCCCGAACGCTTTGAAGGCAAAATCCCGGACGCCTACGAGATCGATCCAAGCGACGGAACGTCGGAATGGCTGCTGGAAGGCGACTGGTTGGAACCGGAACCTGCCGATAGTGGAGTGCCTCTCCGGTACGCGGGAAAAACCGCATCGATTCATCTGGCAT
Organism: Fimbriimonadia bacterium; assembly: GCA_041483895.1. Classification (GTDB taxonomy): domain Bacteria; phylum Armatimonadota; class Fimbriimonadia; order Fimbriimonadales; family JABRVX01; genus JBGPGO01. Next base: position 8,952 of record JBGPGO010000011.1, on the reverse strand, counting down.
TGCGGCCCGGCCAAGACTACTCGCTGACGCTGCGGGCGCATGTCCCGGAACACGCCCAAGGATTCGATCGCAAGCTGCTTTTCGACGGACGGTTGGTCGGCAAGCTGACCCGGAGCGGCGACTCCATCTACCGTTTTGTTATCCCTGCCTCGTGGATTACGCGTTCGGCCGCCCGTCTGACCCTCGAATCGGAAACCTGGAAATATTCGGAAGTCGTCGATGGCTCAACCGATGATCGGGTGATCGGGATCGGCATTCGCCATCTCATCGTACGCCGAGCGGACTCGTCAGCGAAACCCGTGCCGCTCGTCGGCGCTTTTGTTGCCGCCGCCGATGCCAAACTCGTCCGCGACCAATGGATCGCAAAGGTTGGCAACGGCATGACCGTGTTTTTCCCAAACACGAAGACCCGCCTGAGCGACTACCTTGCGATCGCCAGGGTGTTGATCTATCGCCTCTCCGAATTGGATCCGGCGCGGGCAAACGCGCCGCGAGTGGACGATCGCAGGGATGGTGTGTACACCTCGCTGGCGGGAGATAAAGCGGTCTTCTACAACTCCACGGCGTCGCAGATGAAGATGGACGTCGCATTGCCGGGACAGACGGTGGCCCGCTCGATCACGGTCGAGCCGGGTTTGGTCACCGTCGTTCCGACAACGGATACCGCTTTGGACCTGCTGTTGCAATGTGAGAAGTTCGTCGATCTCGGAAGTTCCCAGCCTATCAATCGCGCGGATTGCAGCCCAGGCGCGGGGACAACCGGTCAGATGGTTGACGACGGGCAGTCCATTGCAACCCGGTTTGAAATCGAACAGCCCGGCTCGTATGTCCTCTACGTCCGGGCGCTCCGTGGGCAAGACCTGATCCTCCCAAAAATCACCTTGGACGACGCAGCGGTATCGAACGGGAAACTCAGCGGTCCCGCCGGCGACGTATATCGAGTCGGGGAGTTGGCGTTGTCCGTCGGCGTCCATAAGCTCAGCATCTCGGATGCGACGGCATTTACGGCGGACTTTATCGTTCTCTCCAACACGCCAAATGTCAAAGGATTTCGATTTGGTACGAAATAGAACTTTTGCGGTTATTCTTGCCCTGACGACCGTTGTCACCGCCGGCTTTGCCAAAGACACCCGTGTACTCGCCCTAGCTTCCGATGTAGACAGTTGCCAACAGCTAGCGGAGGCCATGAAGCCATTCGGAATTCAGGTCACCGTGATCAAGGCGAGTCCCGATCTCTTGACGGCGATGGCTGCCGACGGCGCTGAATTGAGGCAGAACTACGACGCTCTGTTCTTCCAGGAGGGCCTCGTACTAACCCGCGACGTGGGAGCGGAGTTTCTTGCTGTCGTCGCCGATGCCGGCTCCTTGGGAATGGGAATCGTGCTGGAAGGCGGTCCCTCGGGATTTGCGGGATCAGGGATTGACGACACCGTTCTTGGAAGCCGAATCCCCTGCATCAGCATGGGAAACGGCCCTTCGTCCCGGCGTGAGAATCGATCGGACAAGCCGGTCCTGCCGGATACCTCCTCCGGGCTCGTCTACGGTCTCGACTGGTCGCGATTGCCGAAGATCAGCGACTATTCGCTACTATACGTCCGCCAAGAATCCAAGGCCAAAGTTCTCGCTGCCGACCTGCCAATCCTCATCGAATGGACCGTCGGCCGCGGCAGGGTTATCCAGTTTGCCTCAGGATTGACCGGCGAATGGTCCAAGTCTTGGGCGAGTTGGCCATCATTTGACGCCTTCCGGGCCCGGCTCTTTCTGGCCGCCGCGGGCTGGGACGACAAGCGTCTGAAAACGGTGATAGCGAAAAAGGTCGTCAAATAGGGTAAATCATTCAAATCCATGCCAAAGAGCAAATTTGAGAAAAATCGGTTCTACTTCAACGAGAACAAGGCGTTCCCGATTGAGTATTTCTTCATCCCGGTGATCATCGTGGGCGCGATTATCGGGCTTTGGTTCATGGGAAAAGCCATATCGCGTTCGCAAGGACCGGCCGCTGCAGCCGAAAAAGTGATGGACGCGCTGAAGGCCGGCGACGGTCAGACGGTCGCCTGGTACATGAACTTCACCCCGGAGGAGGATCGCCGCTTGGACTTCGGTGGCGGAATCGAGATTTACGGCAACGGGGTCGTTAGCGCCCTGAAGCGAACGGGCTGGAAAATCCAGAATTACAAGGTTACCGATGTGCCGCCAAAGGACAACAAAGCCGTCGTTCCGATCAAGGTTTTCGCCAAAAACGAAACTACAGGCGCAACAACTACGATGGAGATGCAGCTGCCGTTAGAGTTCAAAGGCGGCCGCTGGAGATACACGACGGAACAGATCTTCCAGGCTCTCAATCTCCGCAAAGACGTCTATTGATGTGCCTATTTCTGCAGCTCTAGGCTGTACTTGCCCTTCATCATCGCGCCCGATATCGCCAGGGCATCGAGCGTCACATTCTCCTTAAGAAGCAATCCTGTCTTGGAATCAAGCCATGCTTCCCCGCGTATTTCGCCCGCCGCGGCGCCGGAGTCGGAGGCAACCGCTTTGAACTTGAACGTTATTTTCACCGCGTTCGCACTTCCGACCGTTTCGAAGGCAGCCACTTCGTAGGAAGCGGTCGCGCCGCCGAGCGGTGACAAGAGGACATCGGCGCTCTTCGATTGCCACTTTGTTCCGACCTTCAACTCATCCGCGGGCAGTGGAATATGGGAAAACGCATAGAGCAGCTGCGTAAACTCGGTGGCGGGATCGTCCTTTTCACAAAGCATGTCCGCCACTTTTCCGGCCTTGTCAATCTTTGCGGAAACGACCGGCGGTATGTCTTCCGGATCATTGATAATCTCTTCGCCGTCTCGCAGTACGCTCAGCTTTGTCCACAGAACAGCCATCCCTGCGCCCGTGTCTTCGGCAACCTTATCGCATTTGAACTGGATCGTGCCGGAAACCTCGAATTCCTGTCCCATGTCTTCTGAGCCGATCTTCCCCATCATCTTGTACTTCGCAAGGTCCCCGGCCGCAAGTTTGCGTTTCAGCACAACGTTATCAACGGCGGTTTGGGACATGGCCACGGAAATTAGCGTGAAACCGATGGCGATCGCACCGAGCTTGATGTTCATTCTTGATGTCCTCCAAAATTCCATTGAGGTCGGTCCATTCATTTGTTGAGTATATGATAACTGGACCTTAGAATTCTTAAGGTCCTATGGAAATCGGGTCCCTTGCAAAACTGTTTTGGCAGATCCCAAACCGCCTTGGGGTACAAGGGAACTGTGAAAATCCTCGTGACGGGTGCCGGCGGCATGCTGGGCCATGACCTAACGCGCCAAGAGTCATTCGACGTCGTCGGTCTATCTCATGCCGAACTGGACATTCTCGACGGGCGGGCGGTTCGCTCTGTCATTCATCGGCATGAACCCAATTTCGTCATCAACTGCGCCGCCTTCACCAATGTAGACGCCTGCGAAGACAATGAGGTTGCCTTTCGTGTCAACGCAATTGGTCCCGGAATGCTCGCCGAGGCATGCAAAGAAGTCGGGGCCTGGACTGTGCAAATCAGCACGGACTACGTCTTTGATGGGAATTCAAGGGAACCGTACACCGAGGCCGACACGCCTAATCCGATCAACGCCTACGGAAGGGCGAAGTTTGCCGGCGAATTGGCGGTTGAGAAGGGCAATCCGGAGCGCTTCCTCATCGTCCGGTCCGCGTGGCTGTTCGGTCCGCGGAGAAAATGCTTTCCCGCAACCATTCTCCAGCTCGCCAAAGAGGGAAAGCCGATTCGAGTCGTGGCGGATCAGGTCGGCTCACCAACATATACACCCGAGCTGGCAGGCGCAATACTTAATCTGCTCGGCTTCGAGCCGCCGAAGGGCATCTATCACTTGGTGAATGGGGGGCAGGCCACATGGTTCGAGTTTGCCGAAGAAACCCTCAAAGCCGCGGGCATCGAAGCCGATGTCAAGCCGATTTCCACGGATGAGTGGCAGAGTCCGGCGAGCCGTCCGTCGTACAGCGTTCTGGCCTGCGAGAAGGTGGAAGCCGCCGGTTTGGCACAGCTACGGGATTGGCATGACGCCGTGAGGGAGTACGTAGGGCGATAGTGAATCAAAAGGCCACCCGAACCGGGGCTAAACCGGTTGGGGTGGCCATAATGATATTGGACACGACGTTGCTACTTTCGCCGTCGCAAGGCGGCAAGTCCCGCCAAACCGGTAGCGATTGCGGCCAGCGTTCCCGGTTCGGGAACGACGACCGTCACATGGTTGTCCGTGATGTCCTTCCTAACATTCTTCTGGTCGAGGATTCCGGTAGATAGACCGGTGCCTGTATCCCTACCGTCTACGAGCCAGTCAAGCGTGTTTCCAAAACTACCGGCCTTAACGGTGAACTGCCATACCTTGACATCCCACTGCGATGCGCGGCCCTTGTTGCCGTTGATACCAAGCAACACATAGATGCCGTTGTTGCAGAGCTTGGGAGAGTTCGGATCCGTCGGATCGATAGCGTTGTCTCGGAGTTCGCCGTTTCCTATTACGGTAGCCAGGAAGTCGGTTGCGGGGCCACCAGTCGTCTTTGCGGTTGCAATCGAAGCGTCCCAATTGGCTTGGTCGGCGGCGCTCACAAGCGTGAGACCATCGAAGCATAGGGTTGCTTGAAAGGTCCCCCACTTGAACGGATTGACAGCATCAGACGCATGGAACGAATACCAGACTTCAATCGTGTCACCGGGCGAGGCTAGAACCTGACCGGCAGCCTGATTATTCGTGGTAGCGTTTTTGAAGAATAGACGAGCCGAATATGCACCAAAACAGCTCGAAGTGGCTGTGGCAGCCAGAGTGAACCACACCAGGTTTCTAATCAACACAGTTCAAAAGCTCCTTTTCGGAATCAATGCAGAGGTTTACAGCCCTTGGACTGGGAGTGTTTCTCCAACCTCTTGTGCATGCAGGTTACACCAACCTCGTCGATTTGTCAAGGAAATCTCGAGAAAAAACCTGCTGAATTTTTCCGAAAAGGCCAAAATCACGCAAATTCAGCATCTGTCCGGTCGCTCAGACCGGTTCAGACGGCACATCTTTTGCGTTCGGCTTACCCCATGCAGGCTTCATGCCAAACGGCGAGATGCAACAAAAAATGCCACCCGCCTTGCGGCAGGTGGCCTCAAATGGCAGAGTGGGATTAGTTATCCCCAGCCATGCCAAAGTTCGTAAACACCCTGTTCAGGTCCGGTAAATCGACCACACCGCTCTCATCCGTATCGTAATCGGACCCGTTTGAACCGAAGTCGATGAATATCGAGCTCATATCCTGGACATTGATCTGTTTATCCTGGAACGCATCGCCATTGATCAGGTCGAAGTCGGAGTTCGCTTCGATCGGGCTGGAAGTGATCTATGTATGCGGCGATACCAACGGCGGCTCATCGGACCCCGCCAGGGTGCCAGACGACGACGTACGCGTCCCAAGGAATCGGAGTTGGAAGGTGCGGCGTCTGAATCATGGCCAGCACTATTGCTGCGACGGAACCGGTCTGGCCGGACGCTCCGGCCTTCGCCGACGACAAAAGTAGGTCAGTTTGACGGCTGAGACGGCTTGCGGCGCCTCCTGCGGACCGTTTGCCATATCAGACAGGGAAATAGCGCAATGCCCAAGCATCCGGCTCCGGAACAACGGTGACCCAGTTGTCCGTCACGTCCACCGTTGCATTTTTTTGATCGAGAATGCGAGTAGAAAGACCTCTGTTCGTGGACCTTCCGTCGAATAGCCAGTTCAAGGTCTCGCCAACGCCTTCGGCTTGCACGGTGAACTGCCATAGACGCGCGTCCCAGGCCTCAGACCGAGACGCCGTGGCCCTCATTCCCGCCAACAGGTACGCCCCGTCGTTGCAGACTCTCGGGCCTCCATCGACGTCTGTGGGATCAATTGCATAATCGAAAAGCTCCCCCTCATAGGGTATGAATGACAAGAAATCAGATGTAGGACCTCCGGATGACCTGGCGGCGTTCAGCGACGAAACCCATGCGTCCTTGTCCGCTTGGTTGACGATCCCATACCCGTCGAAACAGAGAGTGATCTGCAGCGTCCCCCACTTGTACGGGTTGACGGTGTCGATCTTGTGAAACGAGAACCAAACCTCGATCAGGTCGCCGGGTTTCGCTGTCACCTGTCCGGTGCCCGAATCCCCCGTGGTCGCGTCGCGGAAATAAAGCCGGGCGTTGTACGCCGCATGCCCGGCGCAGACGAGAAGTACCATCCACAGTGAAGCAACACAACGAACCATTTAGGGCTCCTTTCGCTTTCGTAGCAAGGCCAGCAAGATTCCAAACGCAAAGAGAGATCCCGGCTCCGGCACAACATGGATCCAGTTATCCGTCACGTCCACCGTCCGGTTCTTCTGGTCCAAAATGCGGGTGGACAGCCCGGTTCCGGCATCTCGGCCGTCCAGGCACCAACCAAGCACATCCCCTTCGGTGCCCGGAGCAATTGTAAACCGATACAACATCGCATCCCAATGCTGCGCCAGCACTTGATGGATGCCGAGCAAGACGTACAATCCATTCGAACTGATAAGCGGGCTCGTCACATCCGAAGGGTCGATGGCATTGTCATAGAGGGGTCCATTGCCGATGACTGTGGCCATAAAGTCGCTCAGTGCCCCGCTTTGCACTTTGGCGTTCTGGATCTGGTCCGCCCAGGTCGCCTGATCGGCTGCACTGATCAGGCGGAGGCCGTCCAAGCAAAGCGTGGCCTGCAACGTTCCCCACTTGTAGGGATTGACCGTATCGAGCGCATGGAATGTGTACCAAACCTCGATTTGGTCTCCCGGGCGGGCAATCAGCTCCCCGGAATTTGACTTTCCTGTTGAGGAGTCATAAAACAGAAGACGCGCTTGGTAGGCCGCGCTGACTCCTTGCACTACGAAAATGGCCAGCACGGTCGCCATTGGAAACCGTTTCATCTTCTGAACCTCCTGCCAAAAAAGACCACCACCACAGCAACTGCCCAAAAGCCCGGCTCCGGTACCACAGTCACCCAATTGTCCGTCACGTCCACCGTTTTGTTCTTCTGGTCGAGGATGCGCGTAGACAGTCCGGTTGGCGCGTCTCGACCGTCCAAGCACCAGTCGAGTACCTCCCCTTCACTTCCAGGAGCGACATTGAAGCGAAACAGCTTCACATCCCAATTACTCTCCCTCGCCCTCGCTCCAGCGATGCCGAGCAGAAAGTAGAGCCCGTTTGCCGAAACGATCGGCTGCGACGAATCCGAGGGGTTTATCGCGTTATCGTGCAGCTCGCCTGTACCGATAACAGCGGAAAGAAAATCTGCCGCGGGACCGCCTTGAGACTTTGCTCCGGTGATTTGTGCCGACCATGTCGCCTGATCCGCCGGGCTGATAACGCTCAACGCGTCAAGGCAAAGCGTTACTTGGAGCGTGCCCCACTTAAACGGATTTACGTTGTCAAGCTTGTGGAACGTGTACCACATCTCGATCACATCCCCAGGACGGGCGGTCACCGCGCCTACGTTGGAACCGTTGGTCGTCACGTTGTAGAGAAAGAGCCGCGCCGTATACGCCGCATGCGCGGCGCAAACGAGCAGTACCATCGAGAGTGAAACAACGTATCGGATCATTCATGGCTCCTTTCGCCTTCGTACCAAGGCCAAGAGGATTGCAAAGACAAACAGGCTACCCGGCTCCGGTACCACCGCAACCCAGTTGTCCGTCACGTCCACCGTTTTGTTCTTCTGGTCGAGGATGCGGGTAGAAAGGCGAGTGGCGGTATCATAGCCATCCCGAGCCCAATTCAGGGTCTGACCGATGCCGGCCTGTTGGATCGTGAACGCCCACAGGAGTACATCCCAGTCCTCCGTTCGAGGCGCGCTACTTCTCATCCCTAGAAGTATGTACACGCCGTCGTCGCAAACCTTGACGTCGCCGCCTGACGGATCCAAAGCATCGTCTCCTAGATAGCCTTCGGCGACGACCGTTGTTAAGAAATCGCTCGGCGGGCCACCGGACGCCTTCGCGGCATAGATCGATGGTTCCCAGTTATCCTTATCTGCCTGCTCAACGATCCCCATTGCGCTGTCAAAGCAGAGGGTAATCTGCAGCGTCCCCCACTTGTACGGGTTGACGGTGTCGATCTTGTGAAACGAGAACCAAACCTCGATCAGGTCGCCCGGCGTCGCAATCACCTCGCCCGGACCGTCAACGCCCGTCGTCGCGTCTCGGAAAAAAAGTCGAGCGGAATAGGCGCAAAACCCATTTCCGGCAAACAAGACTACCATCCAAAGTGAAACAAATAAACGAAACATTCTCGATCATCTCCTTCTTCGAGAGTACACTGCGGCCGCGCACATAATAACTCCGGCAACCGCTGCAGGTTCCGGTACCACAGTCACCCGGTTGTCCGTCACGTCCACCGAGTTGTTCTTCTGGTCGAGTATCCGCGTAGATAACCCGGTACCTGTGTCCCGCCCGTCGAAAAACCAATTCAGTGTTTGGCCAACGCCATTTGCCTGCGCAGTGAACTCCCAAAGAAGCACGTCCCAGTCTTCCGAACGCGTGCTGTTCTTGTTGATGCCAAGGAGGACGTAAAGACCGTCAGAGCACACTTTGCCTGGGACATCATCATACGGATCGATAGCGCTGTCATACAATGTCCCCACGCCGGTCACCGTAGAAAGGAAGTCCGTTTTAGGTCCACCGGATGATTTGGCCGCAATAATCGAGGTTTCCCAAGCATCCTTATCTGCCTGATCGACGATGGCGTTGCCGCCTTCGAAACAGAGAGTGATCTGCAGCGTCCCCCACTTGTACGGGTTGACGGCGTCGATCTTGTGAAACGAGAACCAAACCTCGATCAGGTCGCCCGGCGTCGCAATCACCTCGCCCGGACCGTCAACGCCCGTCGTCGCGTCTCGGAAAAAAAGTCGAGCGGAATAGGCGCAAAACCCATTTCC
>JBGPGO010000010.1:0-167068 GCA_041483895.1 Fimbriimonadia bacterium | reverse complement strand
TTGACACCAAAGACCCCAACACGACTACGCTTTTACCCCCCACCCCAACCCTTACCCGGTTGCGGGGGTGGGCACCAATCCCGAAGTTGCAGGTGTGCCGAACATGGAAGACCCCCACCCCAACCCTCCCCCGCAAGCGGGGGAGGGGGTTAATGCTACTGCGCAAGCTAAAGCGTGCGGCTACCGGAGAGGCTACCGGGGTTAGCGGTTGAATTCGTTCATCGTCCGCTCTGGGCCCTCCGAGATGTAAAGCTCTATCGCCTGCGTTGCCGTCCGCAGCGCAGACTCTATCGCCTCCATCTCGTCGCGGGAAAAGGGGCTCAAAACATAGTCACTTTCCAAACCAGGTCCCGGTCGGTCAATCCCGATTCGCAGCCTGCCAAACTCCTCCGTCCGCAACCGGGCGATGATATTCTCCAGCCCCTTCTGCCCACCGGCCGACCCCTTGGTGCGAATGCGAATCTTTCCGGTGGGAAGATTGAGCTCGTCCGCCAGAACCAACAGCCGGTCGGGTTTGAGATCGAAATGACGCATCAGCGTCGACACGGCGTCCCCAGACAGATTCATAAAGGTCATCGGCAGCGCAATCACAACGGGGATTTCGCCGACCATGCCGCTGCCGAACAGTGACCGGAATCTACGCTTCTCCAACCGAATGTCGTGTTCTTTGGCAAACATGCGCGCCAACCGCTGGCCCACGTTATGACGAGTGTTGGAGTATTGCATCCCTGGATTTCCCAGCCCGACGATCAGCCATTCCGGTTGCGCTTCCGGCTCGCTCGCCTTACGAAAGAACATGGCATAAGGGTACCCCTGGCGTAGGTCATTCCACGCCTATCCGATCGAGCGAGAGCCAAATCCGAAGAGCCATCGCAAGCGCTCCGACGAAGACACCGAACGCAATCCCGCGCTGAACCGCCGAGTTGGCAAGGTCCAGATACCATTGGCGCACGGCCGCCGTGCCGAACGACGCCTCCATGCCCGGCGGCATCCAATTGGTGAGCATGTCCCCGATTGGCACCTGCGCCAACAAGACAATGGTGGCGGAAATGGCGAGCACCGTCGCGTCTCGGCCGCGAATCCGAAACGCGCGATACGCTGCGGAGACCAGAAAACAGGCGAGAAGGGAAAACATCGTCGCCGTTAGCGGGACTAGGATCTGCTGCCATGTCAGATCGAAGAATCGCTCGACGAAGAGACGGTACTTGGGATTCACAGCGCCGTTCGGACCCAGATCGTCCAATCGTCTCTGCAAGATCAGGGCAACTCCCATCGCGAACAGGCCGACGAGAAATCCGCCGGAATCCAGCCATCCCGATTGCCTTTTGAACAACCGTCCAACATGGATGCGGAACAGGCCGATCAGACCGATCCCGACGGCAAATGCGCTGACGATTGCCACCCAACTGGCGATACGGGATATCGTGGGTACGGCTTTGGGAAAGACGGGATATCCGCCTGGCCCTGGGGACGCCTCCGGCCCATAGGCGCTCCATCCCGCGATCGGGTCGCCGCGAAACATCTCGAGCGCCTGTTCGCCGTGTTCGAGCAGATATGATGTTGTTAGGAGATATTTGTCGCCATCTTGCACCAGATCGACGGAGACGCTGCCATAAGAGCGCCGCCCGGTTTCGACGACAAGGGGCCGCTCCACGCCATCTGGGTACCGCTGCCAATACGTGGTCCCATCCGCGACAAAAACCAAATCCCACACATGACGATTCGGACCCGCCGTAACTGATGTGATCCGCTGATAGGTTTTTGACAACTGAATCGGATTGTGCTGGATCACCCAACGGAGCCCATCCGTGCTACTGGCATACCCTACCGAATCGTTATCCGGTCCCTTGCCGACGAACCACATGCGATACCCATCTCCCTCACGCCGCACGCACACCGAGTCAATGCCTCCGCTCAGCCAATCCGTTTCATCCCGGACCTGTTGGACCGCGCGATCGTGTTGAACGCCGGCACCCTTCAACGCCTGGGGATCACGGCCCAGGTCGATGCGCTGTTGTTCATAATCATCCTCTATGCGCTTCAACCTCGCATTGCGCTGAAGCGGATCGGGTATCAGCTCGCGCGCCCCGGTCCACTGAAGGCCGTCGCTGCTCTCCGCAACCATCACCTTCGGGCGCCGATTATCAAACGACACGCCGACATACCACATGCGCCACAAATCGTTATTGATTAGAATCGACGGATTCTTACAGCCGAAATAGTCGCCTTTCCGAAACGCGCTCGGCGCCAAGACAACTTGCCTATCGAGCGGTGATTCGATCGGAAATCGCGTGATGCGATAGGTCAGCAGTTTCTCATCGGGCGATCCGTCGGGCTTCTTGGGGCCGGCGATCGCGGTGTAATAGATTTTCCAGCCGTTGGCCTGCACCGCCGTCGCCGCACCGACACCGCTCCGGTCAATCGATCCGCCGATCTCCTCCGGAAACATAAACTCGACGATGTAATACAGGCCGAAGAAAAACGTGAGAAACCAGATCAGCCCCTTTTTCCAACGGCTCATCGCGAGAATAGACCCAACGCCCAAGAGAATCCGGACGAATCAGCCGCAAAGGCCGCAATCGATCCGACGATGATCATGAAACATACAAGCAATTTGCCGATATCCTGGCCGCTGGTACTGCCGAGCTGCGTCGGCTGGCGGCCCAAATACGCGCTGGCGGCAAACAGCTCCTCGCCGATCAGCGTGTAATCGCATGCGCAGAGGAAGAACGGGATCTGAAACGTGTCGTTCGTGGCAGCCACTTGAATGGCGCCGATTCGTTGGCCCGTCTCCGCAAGCAGCAGCGACTCGAATCCAAAGGAGCCGAAATAGAAGCAGGCGGCGACCTGTTCACGAATCATCGTTCCCGCCGCGGCGGCGGCAAAGGCGCTCTGGTTATCGGAATAGTAGCGAATATCGTCCGAATTGTAGACCTCAGTGCGGTCCACCTCCCGGCAGGCCTGCTCATAGATGTTTTTCACAACGGGGAGGACGACGGGAACATAGCAAGGGACGATCATCCGGACGTGATATCGCGCGGTATTCTTGGCGACGTACTCCAACACCTGTAGACCGGCGGGCGTCGCCATATTGTCAAAACCGGCTGTTCCTGGGACGAACATGATCGGCCGCCCCATTTCCGTCGCACGGCCAACCGCCTCCTCCAGAGCGTCGATGCCCCGGATGCGCCGAATGAATATCTGTTTCCCCCGTTTTGCCGCCCGGATCCGGCCCAAGACCGCGGCGGCGAACAGGAAGAAGAGAATGCGGATCGTCCAACTGGCGTGATCCATTGGGGGGATGTTCGGCCACCTGAACCTAGAGTCCTGCCCAGAGGCCTCCATCGGACATCGGTGAAACTGATCAAAATGATACCAAATCGGCCTTTTTCTCATTTTTCGATACCAACGGGCGGCAAATCCCTACCGTTCGCGGCTCCAGACACACACGATTAACTACAGGCAGGACGGAACTGCCCGCCTGCCGAAGCTGAAACCCGCGAGGTCCCGAACGTGCCCATCATCCCGACAGTCGGTCGGAGATATCTCAAAACCCGGTTGGTGCTGCTTGGCCTGTACACCGCGCTTGTGCTCGGCGCCATCACGATGATATTCCCTTTCCTGACCATGCTTACGACCGGGATGAAGAGCAGCGTGGACCAGAACGACGGCAGGATCATCCCCGCGTACCTTCGGGATAGGCGAGCGCTGTTCGCGAAATATGCCGAGGACAAGTACGCCGACAGCCCGGATGAAATCAACTTTGCCTTCGGAACAGCCGTCTCGAATGCCGCGAAGGTCGAACTTCCTACCCGCCAATTTCCGGCGGACCTCGTCGCGAAATGGGACGAATTTGTCGCTGGGCTGAAGGCGGAGGACTATTCCATCGGCTTTCGGGTCACAGTTGTCCGCCCGACCAGCCTTCTCAATGAAAAATACCAAGAGTTTTGTATCGCGCATTTCCACAACGATCTCACGGCGCTTAATGCTCGATACACGGAGGAAAACGCCCAGTTTCAGACCCTGGAGCCTCCGATCGAGCTCCTTCACCGCCGGGATTTTCAGTTTCGTGACGACCAAAAAACCAGAGATTGGCTCGAGTTCAAACCGACCCTGCCGGCCTATTTCCGCATCCCTGTTCGCGCCGATCGCGTCTTCCAGGAGTTCCTCAAAATACAGTACAACGGCGACATCAAAAAGCTTAACGCGGCCTGGAAAACGGACTACTTGAACATCCAGCAGATCCCGTTTGGCGCCGAGCCACCGAACGCCGCGGCGCGAGCCGATTGGGTGCAATGTCTTCGGGAGCGCATGCCATATCGATACCTCCTGATCAAGGGCGCGGACGGCAAATTCCATAACGCGCTGGCGGGCGTCGACCTCACCGATTATAAACAACGCACCGCCCTGGAAACCCGCGTGCAGAACGCTAAAGACGATGAATTGGCGCCCGCAACGCTGGAAATGGAGTTCGCGCAAAAGGCCGGCGTGAAGCCGACCGACCTCATCGGCATCCAGGAGGCAGCCGACTGGAAACACGTTCAACAGAGCATGGGTGAGCTGCGCACCGACTTCGCCACCCGCAACTATCGATACGTTCTCAACTACATTTTGCTGCATGGCCGCGCGGTCTGGGTGACCGTTATTTTCTGCGCGATCATGGTGCTTTCGCAGCTCATCGTCAACCCGCTATGCGCGTATGCCCTCTCCCGATTCCCCATGCGTTCGACGGGCCGCATTCTGCTCTTCCTGCTCGCCACTATGGCGTTCCCGGCGGAAGTAGCGATGATCCCCAGCTTCTTGCTCCTTAAGAATTTCAATATGCTCAACACCTTCTGGGCTCTTGTGTTGCCCGGCGTTGCGAGCGGGTATGCCATCTTCCTGCTCAAAGGATTTTTCGACAGCCTGCCAAGGGAGCTATATGAGGCGGGCACCATGGACGGGGCGTCTGAAATGACGATGTTCCGCCGCGTCGCCTTGCCGCTCAGCAAGCCGGTGTTTGCGGTCATCGCGCTGCAGGCGTTCCTTGGGGCCTACGGGGCGTTTATGTACGCGTTCCTCGTGTGCCAGGACCAGAAGATGTGGACGGTGATGGTCTGGCTATACGAGTTGCAGGTCCGGGCGCCGAAGTTCGTGACGATGGCCGCCCTCACAATTTCCGCCATTCCGACGCTTCTGGTCTTCCTGTTCGCCCAGAACGTGATCATGCGCGGCATCATCCTTCCCACCGAAAAATAGACAAATAGGGGTTGACAAACCTCTACTTATCTGATATCATTTTCGAAATTACCCCGGGCACGTTGCCGGGCTATTATGGGAGGGCTAAATGTTAGGAAATATCGGAGCGGTCATCTTCTGCGCCGCCGATCCGGGTGAGCTTGCCAACTGGTACGCCGTGAAGTTTCTTGGGACCAAGCCGGCTGAGGCCGATGGCGATCACTACGGGCTGATGCACGGCAACCACTATCTGGGCTTCGAGAAAATGAACCCCAGCCCGCCGACGGGCGCAATGCAGCTCTATTTTGAGACCGACGATGTTGACGCGGACTTCGCCACGATCAAGGCAAGGGGCGCGGACGTGGTTCAGGACCCGGATACGATGGACTGGGGCGGACGCGCGGCCTGCTTCAAAGATCCGGCCGGCAACAGAGTCTGGATTTTCAAAATGATGGAGCACAGCGGTTAGCGATACAATAGCGTTGTGTCGCCATCCGATGTAGCTATCCGGCGTAAAGAGGATTGGGACCGGCTTGAGGAGCTTTTGAATCGAGCCGGTTCCGGCGATCTTGGCAAGATGCGGTACAGCGAGCTTGCCGAAATCCGGGTCCTGTATCTTCGGGTCGCCGGCGATCTCGCGTACAGCCGCAGCCACCGCGTGGACGAAGGCGTGGAAGACTATCTCAACGACCTTGTCGCGCGCGGCCACGGCCTGCTTTACGCGGCTCCGAATCGCAGCTTCCAAGAGGGGCTGGTGGAGCTGTTCTATACTGGGCCCGAGGTCCTGCGCCGCCGGATGCCGTACGTGCTGTTTGCCATCGGCATCTTCCTGATCGGGGCTCTGTGCGGCGCGGCGCTGGTGGCTATGGATCGCAGCTGGGTCGCGACTCTGACGCCGCCAGGGTTCGAAGGGGCGCTCGAGCACTGGAAGACCGGCCGATTTGAGACTCCCGGCGGGATAGAATCATTCGCGTTCGGGGCATTTCTCAATATCAACAACACCAAGGTCTGCATCATTTTGTTCACGTCCGGCATCACATGGGGTCTGCTGCCGGCGTATCTGCTCTTCAACAACGGCCTCATGCTTGGCGTTTTCGGCGTGGAATTGGCGTCCGTCGGTCAGGGAATGCACTTTTTTGCCGGGATCGCCGGGCATGGCGTCCCGGAACTGAGCGCGATCTTCTTCTCCGGCGGCGGGGCTTTTATGCTTGCGCACGCGTTGATCGCGCCAGGTGAACTGTCTCGAATCGATGCACTGCGGGAAAACGGCAAAGAGGGATTCTGGCTGTTGGCGGTCGCGATGGTGCTGCTGATTCAGGCAGCGGTAGTCGAGGCCTTTTTCTCCCATTCGCAGTTGCCGAATAGCGTGAAGATCGGTTTTGCCGCCCTATCTATGGCGGTGCTGCTTGGGTTTATCTATGGAATAAGGCGGCCTACGGCAGAAGCTCCGACGGCGCAAACCAAATCCTAACCTCGCGCTCGGCGGCGTCGGGATCGGAACTGCCATGGACGATGTTCTGACTCAGTTCCAAGGCCAAATCGCCGCGTATCGTGCCGGGCGGGCTGTCGAGCGGATTAGTTGTTCCCATCATGGCGCGGACGGTCTTCACGGCGTCCGGAGCTTCGATGCAGACCGCGACCACCGCGCCGCTCGTCAGGAAACCCACCAGTTCGCCGAAAAAGGGCTTCTCCCGATGCTCGGCATAATGCTCTTCGACCAATGACCGCTGGGGTTTCACCAGCTTCAGCGCCACGATTCTCATTCCCCGTCGCTCGAACCGGCCAAGCACTTCCCCAGCGAGGCCGCGGGCCACCCCATCCGGCTTCACCAAGATCAAAGTCCGCTGCAATTCCGCCATCAATCCTCCTAAAAAGCTTAACCTATGTGTTGGGGTTCACGTCTGCCAATCCCTGCCAATCGCTGATACCCTAGACCCCAACACCAGAAACCCGATGTGTTGGGGTTCACTCTTACCAATTCCTATCAATCGCCGATACCCTAGACCCCAACACCAGAAACCCGATGTGTTGGGGTTCTCGCCTGGCAGTTCCCACCAATCGCCGATACCGTAGACCCCAACACGAACTACCCGATATGTTGGGGTTCTCGCCTGCCATTTCCTACCAATCGCCGATACCCTAGACCCCAACACCAGCAACGATTTTACCCCGGCCCGAATTGCCTCTTCGGCTTGGTCACTGATGGCGCGGCGAGGTAGATCGGGGCCAATTCCATCGGGCTCATCGTCTTTCCATCGCGAACCCTTTGGACGGCCAGCCGCGCGGCGATGGACGCCGATGGATATTGATAGACCGCATGCGAGAAGTTTGGAGGCAGGTTGTCGAATTCGACCGGACCGGCGATCAGGGCCGGTTCCGTCGCCCATGCAAGCAGCTCGTTCGGCACCTCCTCGATCGGCAAGGCGCGCCCTTCGTCCAGCGGTGTGCTCCCCTGGAAACGCTGCATAAACACCCATCCGCGCCGCGACGGCACGAACGCAACCACGCGATCGGTCGTTCGGACCTCCGCCGCAAGGGCCTCCAGCGCCCCGACGCCGACGACCGGCCTGTCCAAAGCATGCGCCATCGTCTTCGCCAGCGTGACAGCGATCTTGATGCCGGTAAACGAACCCGGACCCAGGCACGCGCCGAACACGTCAATGTCGTCCATGGTCCAGTCCACCGCCACCAGCAGGCTCTTTGCCGCATCGAGCATCGGCCCCGCCACGGCGTTGCCCAGATCGGAAGTCCAGTCCAGCAGCGGACCGTTCTCATCGGCAACCGCGACGCTGCATCGTGGGCCGCAAGACTCAAACATCAAAAGCCGCAAGGTCATCCTCCAATTCCTGCAAGAACCCCGTCGCCGTGGGCCCGCCCGCCTCGATCTCGATTGCACGCGAATCGCCGTCGGCAAATTCAAATCGGATCCGTACCGCGTCCACCGGCAGCAGATCCGGCGCGCGCTCCGGCCACTCCAGCACCACAACCGAGCGGGAAAACAGGTCATCCAATCCTAGCGTCGCCACCTCGTCGGCGGTAGAGAGGCGATACAGGTCCGTGTGGGCCAGCGGCGGCTGCGTGGGATATTCGTGGACCAGATTGTACGTCGGACTGCGGATCGCCCCGGTGACGCCGAGCGCCCGCGCCAGCCCCCGGACGAACGTCGTCTTCCCTACGCCGAGCGGCCCTTCCAAAAGCAGCACATCCCCAACGCGCACGTGGCGGGCAAGGCACGCGCCGAGCGCAATCGTCTCCTCCGGACCGGTGGTCTTTATTCGGAACATAGTTCTGTCGCCGCCGACACGATATCCGCCAACGCCACCGAGTTCTTGATGATGCGGTCGCAGCCAATGGCGCGGCCAAACCGCCACAGCTCGGCCTCGCGCCCGCCGGCATGGCCGAGCACCAGGCAGCCGGCATCCTTGGCGGCGCGAGCCACCTCTTCGGGGGAAAAGCGCTTTGCCCCAAGATTCAACACAACCAGCCGATACGTTTCGAATGACGGAGACGAATCCATCAGGTCCACGATAAGCCCGGCGGCGACCAGCATCGACCGCATTTTTGCGGAGAACATCAGATTGTCTTCAGCCAGCAGGATTCTTGCGCCACCCATTGCCCCGAATTATAGCCGGGCGAGGCAAAGAGACCAGGTTATCGCCCGCACGGTTGACTCAATGCCGATTGAAAACGTACATTAAGGTTGTGAAACGTCGCGACGGAAGGCCGTCAATTCTAGCTGTAATCCTGGGCACGTTGGGCCTGTGGATAGCCGCGCCCATTGGACTTTTCGGCTTGGGGATGTTCGCCGTCGGTCCCTTCCTATCGCCCAAAGTGGAAAAGGTGGTCATTCCGCCGGCGGCGGAGACGGACAGACCGGCGACCCCAGAGCGGGCCGATGCCTGGCTGGAGGGGATAAAGCTGCCGGAGGGGATGAGCGGCGCTCCGGTGCGGACCGAACGAAGTACAGTGCGGAAGGGCGGCAAGAAAACGGAGAACCCGGACGAGATCACCATTGATGATTCGCCGCCTGTGACCGATGAGCCGGGCGGGGATCAGACGACGACGCCCGACACGAAGAAGCCGCCGGATGGCGACAAGCCGAAAGACGTTCAGCCTAGCGACCCGATCGAATAGGCGACTGCCTCGCGCAACCGATCACCTAATTCTGCTGGGACCAACTCCGCGAAAGTGCTTACCGCGCGCAAGAGTGCTTCTGTCGTCATTCCCTCGAATCGGAATGTGATCTTTTCCTCAGTAACGGATGGGCGGGCGAGGCCCCACGCATCCGGCCACTGCGCGCGAACTCCGTCCAGCTCGCTCAACTCGGCCCCTCGTAGTCCGGCGCGTATGGCCTGGATAACGGCATCGCGATCCTCTGAGTATGGGAGGCGAATGTCCGGGAGGATCACGTACCGGGGCAGTCGGCCGATAGCGGCATCCAGATCGCCCCAGCGATTTAGCATTTTAATCACAAGAGCCGCCGTAAACAGCCCGTCGTCACCGCCGCGCAATTCTTCATAGAAATAGTGCCCGCTCACTTCGCCGCCGAAGATCGCGTTCTCCCTTATCATCCGCGCCCTAATAAACGTGTGTCCGGAGCGCTCCATCAGGGGCATACCACCGTACTGCTCGACAACGTCGCGGACGACCGAGGAACACTTCAGATCATAGATGACGGCCGCGCCCGGATGGTCCCGCAGCATCTCCCTGGCGAGGAGGGCAATGAGGGAATCGGCGGGAACATATTTGCCGCTTTTCGACACGAACGCAACACGATCTCCGTCCCCGTCGAAGGCGATGCCGAGGTCCACGCCACTGTCAACCACTGTGCGCTTCAGGGCCGTCAGCTGGTTTGGATCGGCGGGATTCGGTTCACGGTTGGGAAATCGTCCGTCCGGCTCGCAGAATAGCTCTGTCACCGAACAGCCGAGGCGGCGGAAAAAAGCCGGAGCAATCGTCGAGAACGAGCCGTTCCCGCAATCGATCACGATGGCAGCCGGAGGCAACCGCTCGAATCGCGCCATTCGATCGGATAGGTACGGTTCGATTGCCTCCCGACGCGCGACGGTCCCCGGCGGGCGATCCGGCAAGTCCATGCGGCAGAGTCGTTCGATCTCGCGGATCTCTTCGGGCGTCACCGGCATCGCACCCAACCGGGGTTTGAATCCGTTGAATTCCGCTGGATTGTGCGAGGCCGTCACCATCAAGCCGGGATTATCTGCCAGCGCGTGATAGTAGGCCGGCGTTGGAAGTATGCCGAAATCCACGACATTTCGCCCACCCGCGACCATCCCTTCGATGAGCGCGGATTTGAGAGCTGGCGTGCTGACGCGCACGTCCCCACCCACGCAAAGTTCGCCCGTCGCTGCCATCTCGGCCATGGCCCGGCCGATGCGGCGCGCCAGCTTTTCATCCACCTCGGTCGCGTAAATGCCTCGAATGTCGCACTCTTTGAATGCGCTCATAAATATCCCCGCGCGGCGCACTGCTCTCGGAACTGGGCGTACAATCCATCGTAATTGGTGCGAGGCTCGAACTGCTTTTCGAAGGGCACGACCCGTTCGGTTGCCGCTTCCAACCCTCCAAGAAAGTGGGACGCGGCGAGGATGGCAGCGCCGACAGCCCCGCTGGCGTGTGAGGCAACACGGTAGGTCCTGCCCGTGACATCCGCGCGGAGCTGCGTCCAGACATCACTCTTGGCTGCCGAGCCGCCGGCAAATACCGTCGGTCCAACCGGAGCGCCGAGCGAACCCATCAGCTCGAAGCACCATCGCTCCACCATCGCCACGCCTTGCAGGCAGGCGGCATATCGCTCCCGATCGGAGCCTGGTTCGGGCGCAAAGAACCCTTGCGCGGCCACGTCGGCAAACGGGAGCCGCTCCCCGGCACGCGCCAGAGGGTAGGCGATGATGGGGCATGGAAAGATAGCGGCGGCTTGCCGGTCCATACTCATAAGATCGGCGTCCGGAAACCAGCGGGCGAGGCACTCCCCGCCGACGTTCGAAGCTCCGCCCGGCAGCCATAGCCCCGCGGGATGCCGATGGGCGTACACCCTGCCCTGCGGATCATTGACGGGTTGGGTGGAGATGCCGCGGATGACGAGGGTGGTACCCAAGATGGAGGCCCAGTCGCCGATCTTGGCGGCGCCGGCGGCGATCATCGTCGCCACGCCATCGGTGGCGCCCAGGCAAACGCGTGTGCTTGGCGACAATCCCGTCTCTTGTGCCGCGCCTTCGCAAACGGCTCCAACGAAATCCCCCGATTTGCCGACGCTTGGGAGCATCGCCGGATTCACTCCCGCCTCTGGCAACCAGGCGGGCCAGCGGCTATCGAGGGTGTCGTACCCGGTCTTTAGCGCGGTGCTCGTGTCGGACGGGGCACGTTCGCCCAAAAGCCGGCTCAGCAGATAGTCGCCCGCATGGACGAAGCAGACGCGCGCGCATATTTCCGGATGATGGTCGAGCATCCAGAGGAGTTTTGGCAGGGCAAAGGTGGCTGGAAATCCGTACCCGAGCCGGTCCCGATGCCGGGCGGAGAATGGTTCCAGTCGCCGCGCCTGCTCCGCTGCGCGCGAGTCGCCATACATGATGGCGTTGGTTATCGGCGCGAGATGTTCCTCAACGAATAGAAAAGTCCCAGAAGTGGAAGTGGCCGAAACCGCCTCGATCTCGCCCAACGGCGCCAGCTCTCGAAAGCACTCCACCACAGCGGGCCACCAGAGGGATGCATCCTGCTCCGAGAACCCGGGCGGCATACCCGGAACCACGGCATCGAACGGGCGGGAGGCCTCGCGAATGGTTCCGTCTTCGCCGTCAACGATGGCGACCCGCGCCCCGCTCGTCCCGACGTCAATTCCCGCAAACCGCATACGTTAGTATGGCCCGAAATTGTGGCCTCGGTGGTCGGCGGACGAACGCGGGCCATGGTTGCCGGCAATTGCAGAGGTTTCGGCAAGACGGCCCGCGTCTACGGCAGATAACGACTTCCGCGGTGGGAGAGCGGTTCGCCGGCGCGGCAGAGGGGGCACTCGGACGGCGCCCAACTTTCGACATCCATGCTGTGCAGGGCATGGAACGGCGCGGGCCATTCACCGGGATCGGACATGCGCGAAAGAAGCACGCCGATACCAACGAGCGCAACATGGGAAAGCGCAGGCAGGCACTCGCGCAGGGATAGGCCAGTCGTCAGCACGTCATCAACAAGGAGGGTCTTCGCTCCATCAGGAACCGCGCCTCGGCGAAAAAGCCGCACGCCGCCTTCTCGTTCCAGATATCGGACCTTCGCCCCCAGCTGCCGGGACATTTCGTAGGCGACAATCGCCCCGCCCAACGTCGGGCCGACGACGAACTCGACTCCCGACGACTGGAAAGGCTCCGATAACTGGTGGCAGAGGGCGGACAACACTTCGGGGTCGTAAAGCAGATGGAATTTTTCGAAGTAGGTATCGCTGTGACGGCCGGAAGAAAGCTGAAAGTGCCCCTGCAGGACCGCGCCGGCGCGTTGCAGTTCGGCGAGAACGTCCATCGTCAGGACTGGACGAGCTCTCGGTACATCCGCTCCCGCATCGCCTTCAGTTGACCAGTTATCGATCCCTCCATCAGCGTGTCGCCGACGATGACGCGGACGCCGCCGATAAGGTTGGCATCCACCTCGAAGTGCGGCTCGATGCGCAGACCGGTCCGCTTTTCCAGTTCCGCGATGAGGGCGGCGCGCTGCTTTTCGTCGAGCGACACCGCGGAGAAGATATGAGCCTCCGCCACTCCCTCGTGCGCCCGCTTCATCTCTTCGAAATCCTGCTGGATGTAAGAGAGATTGTCCTGCCGATTCTTCTCCACAACCAGCCTCAGAAAATCGGTGGTCACCGGCGATACCCGGCCTGCCAGCTTGTTGAGAGATTCGATCTTATCCAGATATTCGCCGAGCGGAGTCAGCAGCATGTCGCGAAACGACGGATTGTTCTCAAATAGGTCCTTGAGCGAGATGAGGTCCGACGAGACGGCTTCCAACTGCCCGGCGGCAAGCGACGCCTGGAAGAGCGCCCGCGCGTATCGTTTGGCGACGCGATGTTCCATGCCTTATGCCGCCCCCGACTCCTCGACGAACGCCGCGACCAGCTTGCGATGCCGATCGTCGGTCATCGTCTCCCGCGTTACCTTTTCCGCGGCGGTTAGAGCCAGGTCCACCACGCGGGTGCGAAGCTCGACCATCATCCGCTCCCGTTCCATGTTCATGTCGGCGGTCGCGCGCTGCTTGATGTCGTCGGCCTGCTTGCGCGCCTCGCCCACCAACTTGTCCTTGAGCGACTGCGCCTCGCCGATCGCCGCTTGTATCTTTTCGCGAGATTCGGCCTCGGCGGCCGAGAGCTTCTCCTGATATTCGGTCCGGAGCGTCTCCATTTCGGCCTTCAGATTGTCGGCGGAGGCGTACGTGTCTTCGATGTACTTCGTACGCCCGTCCAACGCTTCTTTGAGCGGCTTGAAGTAGATCATCTTGATGGCCTTGAACATGATGATGATCACGACGATCTGAAGCGCCACGGCACGCAGATCGATGTTCAGGTCATGCAATAGACCCGCCTGGCTGACCTCTTCAAGCCAATTCCAAAATCCCATGATGAAACTCCTGTACCTGGGGGACTACGCCTCGTAGTGGCTGGGAACGGTATCCGGCGCGGGCGAAGTATAGGCGCTCTTCTCGGCTTCCATCAGCTTGTCCTTGTCCGGCAGCTTGCTCAGAAGCTGGAACGCGATAAGCAAGGTGAAAAGAATGAGCGACTCGACAAATGCGAGCGCGATGATCATACCGACCTGGATCTTTCCGGCCAATTCCGGCTGGCGGGCCATACCGTTCATGGCGCCGTTGGCGGCCAGACCCTGTCCGATGCCGCCGCCGAGAACCGCAAGTCCAATGCCGAGTCCGATGGCTAATGCTATTCCGTAAAATGCAAGCACGTTGTTGTGCCCTCCTTAGACTGTTCTAGTGTGCGTGCGCCACATGAACTTCCTCTTGGTCTTCGTGAGAAATCATGAGCGCAAGATAAATCGTTGGCAAGATGGCGAATACCAGCGCCTGGATGAGACAGGTGAAAATTCCGAGCAGGATCAGCGGCGCGTGGACCGGAACGGGCAATCCGCCAATCAGTGGCATCCGGTCCGGCCAGTGGACCAGGTTTGCGAAGGTGTTCGTAACCTCGTGCTCGCCGAACATGTTGCCGTAGAGACGCAAGGACAGTGAGATGATCTTCGCGAACTCGCTCACCACTTCAATCAGGAACATTAAGGGCCCGATAAATAGGACCGGTCCCCAAAAATGCTTAAGATAGCCGAAGGGTCCGTTCACCCGAATGGCCTCAAATTGCACGTAACAAAAGACGATAAGGGCTTGGGCGAGGGTTATGTTCAGGCTGGATGTCGGCGCGGGGAAACCGAGCAGGCCGACGAGGTTTGAAAACAACGTAAAGATGAACAGCGTGCCTACGAACGGGATGTACTTTTCGCCCTGAGGACCGATGATGCTCAGGCACATGTTCTCAACATAGAGATAGATGTGCTCGGCGATGCGAAAGGCAAGACCGCGCGGAACTCTCTCCCGCTTCCCCCGGCTGACGACAAATCCGGCTACGAGGATGATTGAGGCAAATACGGCCCAACCCCACACCATGTGGGTCCACCAAAGGCCATGAAATTCCTCGCTGTTCGCCGCAGCTTGCTCGGGCAACCCTTCTCCTCCGTAGCTAGTCACCGGAACGCAGGGACCGGACAGCCCCCGCGGCCAGCGCCAAGTATACACTAGTCGCACCACCCACGAAGGAGGCGGCGGCGGCCAATCCCAGTTTTGTCGTGAAAAAAATCACAATCACGTAAAGAGGATACTTTAGGAAGGAAATCACCAGTAGGCGCAGCTTGAGATTCGGCCCCGGCTCGTCCGATCGAATCCATTTCGGCAGCAGACGGGCGTGCCAGATCATAGGCGCCGCCGCCGCCAGCCATCCGAGCCACAATCCCAGCGCCGCTGCCCATCCCCAGAGCATCCAGACAGGCGCCGTAGCCGCCAGGCATAGAGCGGCTGACAGTTTTCCGGCGGTGTTCGCTAGCCCGCCGAGCAAAAAGACCCCCACCCTAACCCACCTCCGTAAGCGGGGGAGGGGATTAAGATTTTAATCCGCAAGCGGATAGCCACGGGCGTCCTTCATGCTGCCGGTGAGGCACAGGATGCCTTCCACCAGGCCCCAAACGAACGTGATGGGTGAAAGCGTGAAACAACTGACGACGGTAAGACATGCCTGGACTATCCCCACCGTGGTGTAGCCCAAATAGAACCGGTGCACGCCGAACATGCCTAAGAAAATGCCGAAGAGCCCCGCCGCGATCTTGCTCTTGGGGGGCGAGTAGACCGTGAAGCCGTAGCCCGCATCCGTGGGAGGAGGAACGATGGGATAAGGGGTGGTCGGCGGTCCGGGATAGGAAGAATAGCTCGGCCCGGCGTCGGGTAGCGGGGGTGGAAGGCTAATTTGTGGAAGCGGCGGCAAAATTTCGAATGGCTTCAGTTTCGCCCATTCCCGCTGTTGGGGGGAAAAGTGGCGCGCGAACAGGCTTGTCTCGGAAACGATGGTCCATCCCGCCATGCCCTCGCACCAGACGGGGGTTTCCGGCGGCAGCATCCCTCCACCTGTCCCCGCGTGCATCTCATCCTCCGTGAGCGGGCCCATCACCTTGTCCGCCTCGACGTAATACCAGGCGCTCATCCGACGAGGGGTTGACCCTTCACATCGGTCATGCTGCCGGTGAGGCAGAGAACGCCTTCGACAATTCCCCAGATACTTGTAATGACGCCGCCGTAGCCGCAAGTGAGCACGGTGATCAGCAGCATCAGGACGCCGATCCCGTTGTAGCCGAGATAGAACCGGTGGATGCCGAAACTTCCGAGGAAGATACCGAGCAGTCCCGCCACTACCTTGTTCTTCGGCGGCTCGATGGGTACGAGATAGGGCATGGGCTGTGGCGGAATCATCGGCATTGGCGGAGGGGCCGACCGCTGGATCAAAGGTATCGGCGGCAGTTGGCTGGTCATGCGCTGGCGGGCATCCCGCCGCTCGTCGGGATTGAATTTCTGAAAGAACTCGCTCACGGTCGCGATGGCCGCCCAGCCGGTCATCCCGTCTGTCCAGACCGGGGTTTCGGGCGCAATGTAGGCCTCATAGATGCCGGTCATCATCTCTTGTTCGGTCATCGGACCGAGCACTCGGCCCGCTTCCACGTAGTACCAGGGCTTGGGATCGCTCACGAGGGCTATTGTACGTCGCTTCCGATGGCCTGCACAACACTAGTGAACCCTCTGGCCCTGAGCAACGCGGCAAGGCCCTTCGCAATGCTCGCCGGCAATTCCGGTCCTTCGTACACGATTCCGGTGTAAAGCTGCACCAGAGACGCGCCCGCCAGCAGCTTTTCCAACGCTTCTTCGGGTGATGACACGCCGCCTACACCGATTAGAGTCAAATCCTTTGATGCGGCGCGAATGTGGCGGATTACTTCCGTCGAACGACTTCGGAGCGGGCGGCCACTCAGCCCGCCCTCTTCGGCAATCGGCGTCACGAGTCCGTCTCTTGCGATGGTCGTGTTCGTCGCGATGATGCCTTGGAGCTTCTTGTCCATCGCCAACGTTATCACGGCATCGATCTGTTCCCAAGTTAGGTCCGGCGCGATCTTCACGAAGAGAGGTGCCTTTGTCACGGCCCGCACCGCATCGATGATGTCCGCGAGGAGGCTCGCATCCTGCAACTCCCGCAGGCCGGGGGTATTCGGCGAGCTGACGTTGATGGCGAAGTAGGCGGGCGCGAAATCCAGCAGGCGGACACATTCCGCGTAATCCTCCGGCGCGTTATCGAGCGGCGTCTCCTTTTGCTTGCCGATGTTGACACCGATTGGGATGGTCACCTTTGTGCCTCGCAGGCGATTTCCAAGAGCTTCCGCGCCTTGGTTATTGAAACCCATGCGATTAATTAATGCTTGGTCGGCTGGGAGGCGGAACAGCCGTGGGCGTGGATTGCCTACTTGCGGCCTCGGCGTTACGGTCCCGACCTCCACGAAGCCAAAGCCGAGCCGCTCCCAATCCCCAACATGCTCGCCGTCCTTATCAAGCCCGGCGGCGAGTCCGATCGGGTTCGGGAAGGTCCGGCCAAACAGGTCCTGCCGCAGGATCGGATCGTGGACTTGGACCCCGGGGACGAACCGAAGCGCCCGCATAGCCAAACTATGCGCGGTTTCCGGGTCGAGCCGGAACAGAATCGGCCGGAGAAGCTGTTTGTAGAATCCCACCAGGGTGATTTTACTTGGCGGAAGAGAATCTCATGCGCAACAGGTTTCGGACCTGCATCATGGTGAACCCAATGAGCAAGGCGCCCATGATCCAGGCCGCGGCCGTCGCGTACCCGAATTTGAGGTAGATGAAGGCGTTGTACCAAATCTCGAGCCCGAGAACATGGGTGGCGTTGAGCGGCCCGCCGCCGGTCATGACGAAGATATTCTCCATCGCCTTGAAGCTGGCGATGAACACCCCGACCAGATTGATGATGATCAGCGGCTTTAGCCCCGGCAAGGTGATGTGCCGAATCTTGGTCCAAACTCCGGCCCCGTCCAGATCGGCCGCCTCATACATCTCCTCCGGTACGTTCTTCATCGCGGCAAGGTAGATGATGCTTCCCGGCCCGGCTCCCGCCCAGACGGCAGGCAGCACGACGGCGATCATCGCCCAATGGGGATCGCCGAGCCAATCGTGGGTCAGCGCGAATTCGGCGATATGGGCGTGGAACAGGCCGTTTATGCCATGGATGCCGCTGTTCAGAAGAGAGAAAAGTGGGGCGGTCAGCACGTTCATCAGCCCGGTATCGCCGCCGGAGAAGAAGTCGCGCCAGACGAGCATGATGACGATGCCGCTGGTAACCGCCGGCAGGTAGTAGAGCGTCCGAAACAGCATCTTTCCCTTGGGAATCTCATTCAATCCGATTGCCAGGAGGATAGGCAAGACGAAGCCGATTCCGAGCGCCAACGCCGTGTACAGCGCGCTGTTCAGCAGCCCTTTCCAGAACAGCTCCGAATAGAACACATCGACAAAATTGTCCATACCGACCCAGGTGGTCGGCTGGATCAGCTTGTAGTCCTGGAAGGCGATGGTGAGGCCGCGGGCCAGCGGATAGTAGGCCCAGATCACAACGGAAAGCACCGCCGGGGCCATCAGCAGCCAGACCGTCAACCAAGCGGTGCGGTGCTTGGAGCCGGCCGGGCGACTCACCTCGAAGTCCTCCGTGCGCCCTCGCGATTTCCAGATTGCCCGGCCTATTAATATGGCCGCCAGCACCAACACCCCGGCAAGGACGGACCAAGCCCCCCTTCGGCGCTGTTCCCTCACCTTTGGCTCAACGTACTCCAGCATCCGCTTGTTCATGTCCGCGGCAGCGGCGTCTAGCAGGCCCTTTAGGTTTGCATCCGGATACTGGATGATCTGCTCGAGCGGCTGGTCAAGCGTCAGGTAGACCATTTGGCAGTTCTTGCCATTGACCTCCGGCCGGCCGTGCTTGAACACCTCTTCGTTGGCCTGGACCCAAGCCGGGTCAACTTCCCTAGCATACTGACCGTACCCAAATTTTTTGAGATGCACGGGATTAACCAGTTTCGCGAGCCCGGCGCTGACGAACGCCTCCGTGCGCACGCGGGCGGCATCGTCGCTGGCCATGAATTTGATGAACTCCCAGGCGGCATCCCGCTTCCGCTTGTCCTTTACCAACGCGTTGATCGCCCACATGCCGGCATTGATCTCGTTTGCCTGCCCGGCGGGACCGGCCGGCAGCGGGGCAATGCCGATCAGCTCCGGGTTAATTTCGGACATGTTGACCATCACGTCACTGGAATAGCTGAACCACATGGCGACGCGCCCCGCGTTGACCTCGTCCCAGATGCCGGGCTTTACCGGCGCGACGGGACCCATTACCTTTCCGTGCTCCACCCACGTCTCGGTCGTCAGCTTCTTGAAAAACCTGAGGGCCGTCACGCCTTCCGGTGTATTGAAGGCCGCCCGGAACTGCCCGTCCGGATCGCGTTTCAGCACTTCCCCGCCCGCCTGCCACAGAAAGTTGGTCCAAAACCAACCCTTCGCCTGCGGCGCGACGTCGAACAGAAATGCGTACTGAGGCAGCGACGGAATCGTCAGCTTCTTGCCGTATTCGTAGAACTCGTCCCAGGTGCGGGGCGGGCGGTTGGGGTCCAGCCCGGCGGCGGCGAATAGGTCCTTGCGATAGTAGAGCGCCATGCAGACTTGGAACCAGGGCATGCAATAGACATGGCCGTTGACCGTCACGACATCGCGAATCTGGGACACGATGCCGTCCATCACGTGCGGGTCCTTTGCCAGGTACTCGTCGAGCGGGTACATGAACCCCTGGGCATAGAAGTTGTAAAGCTGGCGGAAGTTGACGTAGAACACGTCCGGCGCGGAGTTCCCTGCCATGGAGAGCAGGAAGTTGGATTCGCTGGCCGGTCCCTTGAGCTGGATTCCGCCGATGCTGTCGATGACTATATTGGGATGAGCTTTGTGGAAGGCCTCGAAGACGGCTCGGTTGGCCCTTTCTCGGGGCGAGGTGGCCTCTTTTGGGGGTATCCCCCAGGTGCCGATGCCGCCGAGCATGCGAAGGTGGATCACTTCCCCGCTTGGCGTTGGCGGGCCTTGGCCCGCCGCCAGGCAGACCCATATCATCCCGAGAGCCGTCATCCCCCGCCGCATCACACTCTAATTCTGGCCGCCCGGTACGAACTCCTGTATCGGCGGCGTCGTTTCAGCCCGGTGAGGTTCGATTGTAGGGCAATGCGTCGATGATTATTACGACTTGCGGTCCAAACCGATTGGAAATAGAATTCATTTGACCATATGCGTGAATTCTCGTTGGTCGGATGCAGTAGGAAGGCGAAAGCAAGCGCTCCTACTCGGCGCTCTACAGTGGCCTCGACTCCGCTCGAGGCGACGCAAGCTGTACGTCCCTTTTTTCTTAGAACTACCACAGGCACCTTACGCCGACCGATTCTCTCACGTTTGCAAAGGGTTGCGATTATGACAAAGACACTCATCAACAACAGTATTAAGAACAGGCTACCTCGCCGATGGGGCAACGGCCTATTGGTGGTCGTCTGCCTGACGGTCTGGTCCATTTCGCAGGCCGACACCATGTCCAATCAACCGCCCGCGAGTGGAGGCGGGACGATGCGGTGGTCGAAACTCTGGGTGGACCCGTCGGGCCAGGGCAACGACTTGGACGGGGATGCGATCTGTTATGAGGATTTCGTCCTAACGAACGCCGCCCAAATCAATCACCTTGAGTGGTGGGGAGATGGGCCGCCGAATCACGGATTTCAAATCGAGTTTTGGAAGCAGGATCCCGGCACTATCGCCTACCAGCCGTACGCGGTCTTCCGCTCGCTAGGCGCACAGCCGGAGAAATCCTATACGATCACGAGCTACTCTGCCGTTGGAGACCCCACCGGAACAACACACTACAGCGTAAATCTGCCCACGCCGGTCACCCTAGCCGCGAACAACAGCTCAAACCCTCGGTGGTTCGTGGCGATTATAGCTCTAACGGACGTGGCCTACTTGGAGTGGAACTGGGCACAAGGCATTGGCGGCTCAAGCCATACGTTTCAGTTCATTCGCGGTGGATCGCCTGCGGGCGGCGATTGGTACGTGGTGTTGCCGGAGGGCCGATCCATGATTGTGTCCGGCACCTACACAACTGCGTCCCTTAATGGGACCATAGAGTTACAGAATCTGGCCGTCAGCCCTGCGGGCCGTTCGGCGGCGCTCGAATGCCGGGCGCCAGGAACGACAAACGTTCTTTACAGTTATCCTATCACCCTTGACGGCGCTGGACACTACACCATCAGTATTCTGCCGGCGGGCACGTTTGATGTCGCCGTGAAATTTGATCATTGGCTACGCGCGATGGCCCCATCGCAAACGATGGTCAATGGCCCAAACACCGTGAACCTTTCCTTAGTCAATGGCGACGCGAACGGGGATAACGGCATCGACCTGAACGACCTTAATCAGATTTTCATCACGTTCGACATGTCGGATCCTATCGTGGACCTTGACGGCAGCGGCTTGGTGGATTTGCCCGACATGAACATAGTGTTCATCAATTTTGCGATGACGGGAGTGAACTGAGGAAAACAAGATGCGAAATTACTTGCTGTCAATCGGATTGGCGATCTTGAGTCTTCCGGCGATCGGATCGACACACCAGACTCTTGGTCCAGGATCGGCGGTGGCCACCATCGATCGGGCGGCCACGTTCGATCTCCTCGATTACCTACACAACGGGACGTCAATAAGCGATTATGTGGAGAACGGGCTGTTCGTCGGGACTTCGGGAGACAGCCTGTCCGGTTGGGGTCCCAGTGTGCAGCCCTATTTCAATCCGTTCCATCTGCCGCTGGATCCGGCGACACAGGCCTTCTATTATCCGGATGGCGGATCATTGGAATGGGTGACGATTGAGACAACGGATTCCACGAAGCTCTACGGAGTCGAGTTCCTATACGGCAACGGTTGGACGACCGGCGACATTACCGGTGTCCCTTGGGGCAACGACAGAGCATACGTAGAGTGGCAGACGCTGAACGGGGGGACGGTCGTTTCCTCTGGGCAGATCGGGCCGAATCCCACGCTGCAACTCGGTTCCATCATCGGTTTCTACGACCCGGACGGATTCGATCAACTGCAGGTGCGGTGCCGGATCGACAACAGTGTCGACCCAAACCTGCAAGCGCTGGCATTGGATGATCTCCATGTGCAACTTTCGGCCGGCGCCGCCGTCACTGGAACTCTCGAGCTCCAGGACCTCGTTGGCACCCCGGAGGGCATAGGACTCGACCTCGAGTTTCGCACGCCCGGCACCACGAATGTCGTGTGCAGTTACCCCATCGTTTTGGACGCCTCCGGCAACTACACCGCGGCGCCCGTGACAACCGGAACCTATGACATCGCTGTGAGAGGTTACAACTGGCTGCGATCGAAGACATCTTCCACCACGATCGCGAATGGCACGAATGCCATCAACTATTCGTTGGTCAATGGAGATGCGACGGGAGACAACTCTGTCGATCTTCAAGATCTGAATACGATCTTTATTACGTTCAACACCGCCGATTGGAGCGGCGATCTCGATTGGAGCGGTTTGGTGGACCTGATTGACTTGAACATCGTGTTCATCAACTTTGGCATGAGAGGCGACGACTAGTCCTCTTAATCCTCCCTACAACACCGCCCTTCACAGCCGTGGAGGGCGGTGGGCTTTAACCTCCCTTCCGGACTGATGGAGGACGAGAGTTGTTGGATCGCCTGCAGCATCCAGCTCGAAGGTGATGGTGGCGTCGACCTCCGTCAGGAAGAACTCTTGTTCCGAGGACGCATGGATGCGGAGGGCGTCTTGGCCTGTGAGCTGGGCCGTCAGATGGTCGCCTGCCCGGCGTATGGTGAATACCATTGTTGGGCTGGCCTCGTATTCTCCGACGTAACGGTCGAGAATATCCGTCGAAAGCGGGATCTCTTTGCGCGCTTTTGGCAGATCATATTTTTCGCCGAAGAGAATGGAGGCGAGGCCGCGTTCGATGGCGCTGATGTCGGTCTCGCGATTGCACAAGATGATGAGGCAGTCGTCGTCCTGCGGGAAGCGGGCGATGTGTGAGACGAAGCCGTCTATCCCGCCGTCGTGCGTGATCATCTTGTGGCCGTTGCGATCGACGATCAGCCAGCCGTAGCCATAGTTGTTCTTTTCCGCCGTGAACATCTTGTCCAGCGAGCCGCGTGTCAGCAGTTTCTCAGTGTATAGGGCGCGGTCCCATTTGTACATGTCCAGCACGGTTGAGTAGAGGCAGCCCGCGCCGGCGGGAATGCTCATGTCGATGAAGTCGCTGTTGCGCAAGCCATTCGTTCCCATCGAATAGCCGGACGCCCGGTTTGGCAGTACCATTCTGTGATTGTCGCTGCCTGTATCCTTCATGCCGACGACATCCAAGATGTGGCTTTGCAAATAGTCGGCATAGGATTGCCCGGACACCTTCTCGATGACGGCGGTCAGGATTATGTAACCGGTGTTGCAGTACTCGTACTTCTCCCCAGGTTTGAATCGCATGGGCTTCTCGCGCATCTTCTCGATCAGTTGCATGGGGGTCAGCGGCCTTCTGCGGTCGGAAAAGAGAGCGATATCCGCGGTGAAATTCGGGAGTCCCGATGTGTGGGTGAGTAGATGATGGATTGTGATGTCTTTCCAAGCATCCGGCGTATTCTCGACATATTTGCTGATCAGGTCGCCGGTCGAGAGCAGGCCTTTTTCTTGCAATTGCATGATGCAGGTGGCGGTGAACTGCTTGGTGATGGAGCCGAGGCGGAATTTGGTCTCGGGCTTGCATGGCACGTTCAGCTCGTAGTTCGCCATTCCGTAGCCCTTCTCCAATACCACGTTGCCGCCCTTGGCGATGAGGACCGAGCCGGAGAACTTGTCCTGTATGGTGTATGAATTCAGGAACTCGTCGGCTTTTGCGGCGATGTCCTGGGCGTGGGCGGATTGGAATAGGCAGAGGAGGAGGAGGAAACGCATCGCCGATTATGGCCCCTTGTGGAGCATCAAATAGATGGAGGCTCCACAAACGCTTGCCCAAAAAACGCCGATGAGGAGCGGGAAACGCAACCAGCAGCGGGTCTCTTTTTGCCCCGCAATGACGGTGAGGAAGTAGAAAATTGCGGCCAGGCCGGATGCGATGGGGAGGGCATATTTTTGGGTAATAAGGACTATTGTCGCGGCCTTGCAGAAGTTGAAGGCAAGGCTTTCATACTGCTGGCCGAGAGTCTTTTGCATTTGCTGGATCATAGTTTATTGATCCTTTCGAGAGAGATATTTGATCGCGACGTACAGTGCACCTGCGAAGACCACAATAAGTCCCATGACCGGGCAAACCCATTGCAGGCTGCCATTGCCGGACGCGAGGCCGCCCACCAGGCAGATGCCTAACGCGGCGATCGGGAGGATCAGCAGCGCGACGCTGATGCCGACGAGCGCCTGGATCCATGGGGGATTGTAGGTTGGCGAGACGGGCGGCGCTCCACAGTTCTCGCAGTAGGCGCCGCCGACCGGAAGCTCCCGGCCGCAGTTCGGACAGACGTGACGGATCTCAGGATCGTCCAATTACGCAACTCCCCAATACGGCGAAGAACGCGATTGCAATCCCCACACAGACTATGAGAAGAACCGCTGGCCAATAAGTATGCCACGGAGTGGCCGCTCGAATGTTGGGGCCTAGGGTGGTCCCTTCTCAGTCGCACTGCGAAGTGATGAGAACACATCAGGGGTTCTCAGATGCATCCATTGGGTGTTGCCGTTCGCGTGTTGGGGTCTGGGGTGGTCGGTGCTTGTTCGGTTGCGGCAGGCGAGGACCCCAACACATCGGCGTTCCCCTTCACAGTACGACTGTGAAGGGATGGGGGCTCATCGGACGCGTTCCCCTTCACAGTATGACTGTGAAGGGATGGGGGCTCATCGGACGCGTTCCCCTTCACAGTGCGACTGTGAAGGGATAGATCCGGATCGTCACTTTCAGCACCGGGAGGCCTCGATGGGAACTTTGGTTCCGTGCCGTCGAGGAGCCGACTGATATTCGGCCTGTGCCGGAGGATGATGAGCACCGCGGCGAGAACGATAACGGCCCGCACGGCCAGCGAATGATCCGCCAGCAGCACATACGCCGTGGCGAAGAACGAGGCGACAATGGACGCAAGCGAAACGTACCGGGTAATCAGGAGTGCTACCGACCAGACCAGCACAGTGTAGCCCGCCGCGACCGGAGCAACGCCAAAGAGCATCCCCAGCGTGGTTGCCACACCCTTCCCGCCCTTGAAGCCGAGAAACGGCGACGCGCTATGGCCTATCACCGATGCCAGCCCAGCGGCAACCGCCAACGGCTCGCCGGAGAGTGACATGCCGACGAGAGCCGGCAGCAGCCCCTTCGCTACGTCCAGCACGAGAACGGCCGTACCCGCCACGGGCCCGAGGCATCGCCACACATTGGTCGCGCCGATGTTGCCGCTTCCCATCGTACGGATATCCTTGCCTTTTAGCAGCTTTCCGACCCACAGGCCGAACGGCAGCGAGCCGACGAAATAGGACCCAAGAAGCAGCAGGATGGTGGTCGCGATGTCCATCGGAAAAAGATTACCCGGAGAAGCCGAGCGCGGCGGCGACGGCGCTCCGATCCGCCGGGACCGTTATGGGCGGCTTGGCCTGGGTGATGGCGATGTCGGGGTCCTTCAGCCCGTGGCCGGTGCAGGTGACAGTGATGGTCGCCGGTTCCGAGAAAAAGCCGTCTTGTCCAAGGACGAGCAGGCCGGCAATGGGCGCGGCGCTGGCAGGTTCGACGAAGATGCCTTCTTTGGTGGCGAGCAGGAATTGAGCGGCGAGGATCTGGTCGTCGGAAACCGCGCGGATCAGGCCGCCGGATTCGTCCCGCGCCGCGATTGCCTCGTCGAAGCTGACGGGGTTGCCGATTCGGATGGCGGTGGCGACGGTCTCCGGGTTCTCGATGGGATGGCCGAGCACCAGTGGCGCGGAGCCTTCCGCCTGAAACCCCACCATCTTTGGAAGCTTTGTCGCCTTGCCGCGTTCATGAAACTCCTTGTATCCACGCCAATACGAAACGATATTACGGGCGTTCCCGACCGGGATCGCGTGATAGTCCGGCGCATCTCCCAGCTCTTCGATAATCTCGAACGCAGCCGTCTTTTGACCCTCGGTCCGGAACGGGTTTGTCGAGTTGACGACGGTGATTGGGTAGCTTTCGGCGAGGTCGAGGACGATGGACATGGCCTGGTCGAAATTCCCTTCCAGCGCGATGACTTCAGCGCCGTGCATCAGCGTCTGGGCCAACTTGCCCGCGGCCACCTTCCCCTGCGGCAAAAGCACGAAACAACGGAGGCCGGCCCGCGCGGCATAGGCGGCGGCGGAAGCCGATGTGTTGCCGGTGGAGGCGCAGATCACCGCCTTGCTACCCTCTTCCATCGCTTTCGATACCGCTACCGTCATCCCACGATCTTTGAACGATCCGGTCGGGTTGGCGCCCTCGAACTTGACGAAGACGCGGACGTTGGGTGATATCCGTCCGGCAATCTTTGGGACCTCTATGAGCGGAGTCGAGCCCTCTTGCAGGCTGACAATCGGTGTACTTTCCGAGACCGGTAGGTAGGGCCTAAACCGTTCTATCAGCGGTTGCGGCATGAACCTGTCCTACATGATAGAGATCGGGACGGCGGTCTTCGAAGATTCGGCTCTCGAATTCGCCCGGCCTGATTACAACATGCTTGTTCCGGGCGCGGTCCAGGTCGAGCTGAGCGGTCAAGGTGGCTTCCTGCCGATGGTCCGCCAGCGAAATTGGCCGGCCCGAAACGTCCCATATCCCCGACTTGCCGATGAAGTCGAACCCGCTCTCGTGTCCCACCCGATTGGCGGCCGCCACGTAGATCCAGTTCTCTCGGGCCCGGGCGGGGCAGATATAGTCCGAATTTCCTTCGGATTGCTCAGGCCAGTTCGTCGGGATGATCAGAACGTCGATGCCTTCGAGGGCCATTGTCCGGGCCGCTTCCGGAAACCGGATGTCATAGCAGATCAGAATGCCGAACTTGCCGATGGGGGTGTCGAAGACGGGGAGGCCTCCGCCTCGGTCCGCGTACCGGTCCATTCCGATGAACGGCAAGTGGCACTTTCGGAAGCAGCCGATCATTCCGTTCGGACCGATGAGGGCGGCGGTGTTGAAGAGTCCGTCCGGCGCATTTTCGGCAAAGCCGACCACCATGTACGAATTCAGTTTGTGGCAGGCATCAATCAGTTTGGTCAGCTCCGGACCGTCGATCCAGATGCCACCGCCTTCCGCTTCCGCTCGGCTGCCGTAGCCGTAACCGGTGATCGCGCATTCGGGGAAGACAACGAGATTGGCTCCGCCTGCCACGGCATTCTCAAAAAGGCCTAGAACCTTCTGTGTGTTCTCGGCGGGCTTGCGAATTTGGACATCCATTTGGACGGTTGCCACGTTGAGAAGCATCTAAATACCCACCCGCTCGGCGTCTAGATACATGAGCGCCTCGCCGGGCTGCAGCAAGGCTCCATTCTCAACGGCAATCGCGGATATTCGGCCCGCGAAGGGGGCGGTGATATAACTGAAAACCTTGTTGGCCTCGATGAGGCAGACGGTCTGGCCCTCTTCCACGATATCTCCGACCTCCACAAACGGCGGTTCGTTGGGCTTTGGCGCCCGATAAAAGATACCGATGAAGGGAGCTTCGATCGCTTCGCCGATCATAGGATGCTCCAATTCGACGGCGGCGACCACTTGGGTCGCCGGAAGGCGAATCTCTTCAACGCCGGGGATTCGCTCCAAGCGGACGTGCACCGGGCCGTCCTCCAGCTCGATTTCGGTCAACCCATGCCGATCGAGGAGCAGGGCAAGCTCCTTTACGATCGCAGCCTGGTCGGCAAGTTCTTTCATCATCGCGACACTATCGTACCCTCCGAATAGCGAAAGGTCTCCGGCTGATGCCGAAGACCTTATATTGAACCGGTACGTTG
Source organism: Fimbriimonadia bacterium (assembly GCA_041483895.1). Classification (GTDB taxonomy): domain Bacteria; phylum Armatimonadota; class Fimbriimonadia; order Fimbriimonadales; family JABRVX01; genus JBGPGO01. The sequence goes on along the minus strand of JBGPGO010000010.1, from coordinate 139,197 downwards.
CCGCTACTGCTGCGATTTGACGACTTGCAGCGTCTTCAAGAACTTGACGATGGCCTGCTGATCTTGTACCGACAGGCCCATGAAGCTGTCCCGAGACGCTTTGCCCTCTCCCGCGTGGTGGTAGATCGCCTCACCGATCGTCGTGCAGTCGCCGCGATGTCCGTAGGGGCTGGAGTTGCCGACGTCCCACAGCTTTCGCGTCAGGAATTGATTGGTCGGAACTCCGGCATGGATCACCTTCTCGTTGCCGAAGAAGTTGTCGGACTCATCCGCGATGACGTGCCTTTTGAGGTCCGTGAAGCAGCGCACGATCGCTCGACCATCCCCTGTCCGCTCCAACCGAGGACCGATGCCTTGCCGAGTCAGATCGAACGTGTACGGCCTGGTGACGTCTTGCGGTCGCAAATTGCCCGCCGGATTGAAGGGATTGGGCTCGCTGTAGACAGGATTGTTGAGGATCATTACCGGCTTGTGGCAATCCGCGCAACCGATATCCTTGAACAGCTTCTCGCCGCGTTGAACGGCGTTCCACTCTCGCTGTGGGGGCATGACCCGTGTTGGATTGCCCAAAGCGACCTGGAAGATTACCGCCGCTGTGACGTCGCCTACAGAGAGCTCATCCTTGATGCCGTCGCCGTCGAAGTCATCCGAGCCGGTCCGGCCGACGCCGAACCGTTCGACAGCTTCCAGGCCATGATGATGGTTGAAGGCGTTGTTGCTGAACTCGCGGACCGAGACAACAACGCCCTTCTGATGGAACGGCTTAATGATCAGGGTGGCGTCAACACCCACCACTTGGCTGGTGTCAACCGATCCGTCCGCATGGGCTGTGATCGATCCGAAGTTGACGTCCTTCGTGATCAAGGTCTTGGTCACGTTCTGGCCGCTGCTCGCCGCCTGGGCTATCGCTGCTGTACGGATGGCGATCAGGTCGGTCGTCATCTCGCGAGCAAGCATTTCGATTGCGCCGGAGCCGTGCATTCCCAGGGTGTTGCGCTCATCGCTAAACTGTGACGACACGGAATCTACGACCGGGTCGAGGACCTGGGCTAGCACGAACACGTTGGCGACAAAGTCACCGGACCCGCCAACTTCAGGAACGTTATGGCAGCCCGCACAGGAATTGGAATCCGGCGCTGAGGTCCGGATCATGAACGGCGCGGAGCCGATGGTCCGATGCGACGGAGCGCCGTTCCCGGTCGCGCCAGGGCGCCCAAACCCATCCAAGATCGTGAAGTTGGTGCTGAAAAAGAACTTTCCGGCCGCAAACAGCTGATCGAGCGTCCAGCGTCCTTTTTCAATGTCTGACTCGTTGATGTGCTGCGTTATAAGCGGCGTCTCACCGGGCGCCGGCTGCTGCTGAGACTGGGAGATGGTGCTTAGTACGAATGACCCAAGCGCCACAGAACTGGCAAGCGCAATACACTTGCTCGTCGAATATGATTTCATAGCTATTACTCTCGCATGTGGGCCCTGCGCTCGCGAACGCCCGAGCCCGAATAAGTGTTATCTTAACACGGGCCGAGCAAAACAGCAAGACCCGACAAGTAAAATTCTCGGCATAAAGTACTACAAATACTGCCGGTACAGCCATGAAATCTTTCGTAAATAGAGGTCTACCCAGGTAACAATACTGGCCTAGCTATCCGCGTTGCATAGGTTCGTTGCCCGCCTTATCCAGCTCTTTCAGCGTCTTTTTGACCGCCTTTTTGATGCTGATGTCCTTCGCCTCTTTGACAATCTTCTTGATTCCCTTGAGGTTCTTGCTATTGTCTCGTGGCATCATATTGATTGCACCTCCATGACGTACATACGAACGGTATCGGCCTTTGGATGCGCCACAATGAACCTGCGATGCCGGATCAGGATCGATTCGTGTGCCCACAGTGTGGAGCTAACAATATGGCGGGCGCCCAGGCCTGCTGGCGGTGCCATGCTCCCGTCGCCGGCCCGGCCCCGCCCGGATACTATCCGCCGTACGCCGCCCAACCCGTGCGCCGGATGAGTTGCTGGGTCTGGGGGTTTTTGTTGGCCTGCTTCCTTTGCGCGGGAGGAGGACTTGGGGGCTATTGGCTGTATCGCAAGGCCAATAATCCCGAAGCCGGGATAGAACAGCAGCTCAATCGTCCGATTCAGACCGATGAGGAGCGGCGGCTTCAGGAGGCATTGAAGGGCGCTCCGAGGGGCGCGGAAACGTCGGAATTCAGAAATGTCCGGGCCGGAATGGGGCGGCAGGAGGTGGAGGACAAGCTTGGGAAGCCGGACCGCGTAGAGAAAGGTTACATAATTACGGATGAATCCCAGGCACTCAGCCGCGAATTGTGGGTGTATCATGATGGATGGGTGATGTTTCGTTATGATTTGGTGGTTCAGAGCGGATTGAAGCCGGAGCCGATCCTTAATAAGCAGTCCATTCCGGTTCCCGGAGCGGGTCAATGAACGCCTGGGAACGGTGGACGGCTGGAGAGCGGGCGACTGTAGTTCTGTTCGCTGCGGGGGTGGTCGCCTTCGCCGGCTCCATGGCATATCGGCACGCCGGCCAGTCCGCTCCCGTGATCCATATCTCCGATCCGCCTGGGATATCGGAAGGCAAGAGCCTGCCGCGGCCCCCCGTCGTGCTCCATGGGAATCAGACAGCATCATCACCGGACACGCAACCCCAACCAGAGCAGAAAACGTCATCAAGCCCGTCGGCCAAAGTTGACACACCCGCGCTGCCAGCCAAGCCGTCGGCCAAAGTTGACGCAGCGTCGGCAGATGCTAAGCCGCCGGCTGATGCCCAAACTCAACCGCCGGCCGTCATCGATCTCAATGTCGCAACGGAATCCGATCTGGATCGGCTCCCTGGAATCGGACCGGTGCTGGCAAAGCGCATCGTCGAGTATCGCTCGACAAAGGGGCGTTTCCAGACGGTGGAAGAGCTGCTTGAGGTAAAAGGGATCGGAGAAAAGAAGCTGGCAAAAATCCGACCCCTTGTGACGGTGCAATGATGCTGCGCGTGTTCCTCTTGTCCGAGGACCCAACACTTTATCCGACTGCCGAGCATTTCATGGCTTGGCAGGAGGTCGCGTCGTATCCGGAAGAATGCGATGTGCTCGTCATCGACCGATCAATTCTTACCGACGAGGAGGCTGGGGAGTTTGCCAAAGTGCTCAGCTCTGAGCCCCGATTCTCCTTGATGATGCTGGTGTTGATTGGGGAAAGCATCGAGCCGTTTCGGAACCCGATTGCCGGCCTCATTCGCCATTCCTGCAAGCCGGAATCGATTCGCAGAATCCTTGCGGAGATGCTGCAGATTCCCTGGATGGCGTAGTCAGATCGTTTTCGTAATCTTGTTGAGGGCGCGCGGGTGATCCGGATCATGACCGCGAGTCACCGCCAGATGATGGGCGAACAGCTGTCCGAACAGGATGTTCACCATCGGGGATAATTCGTCCGCGAGCGTAACGGGAGCGCGGATCGGGCAGCGGGCAAGGGCCAGCATTTCGTCATCGTCGGAAAAGACGATGAGCTCCGCCTCCCTGGCGATCAAGAGTTCCGCCTGTTCGCGCATGGAATGCAGCGCGGGCCCGGAGTTGGCGAACAGGATGCAGGGAAAGCCGCCATGCAGCAGCGCGATGGGGCCGTGGAGAAAGTCCGCCGACGAATAGGATTTGGCAAGGACATAGCTGGTTTCGATGATTTTGAGAGCCGTTTCCATTGCCGTCGGGTAGTTGAACCCTCTCCCGAGAACGACGCACTCCTCCATGAAGCGGCACCGTTCAGCGACCGGCCTGATGGCGTCGGAAGCGGTGAGGGCCTGTTCCATCGCGCCCGCCACTATGGCGAGCCGATCGAGCGGTTGCGGATCGCCCCGCAGCGCTGCCGCCAGGATGTATATCGCCGCGAGGGTCCCCGTATAGGTTTTCGTTGCCGCTACGGCGGTCTCTGTTCCGGCGTGGACTTCTAGAAGGTGATCCGCTGTGGCCGCCAGCGGTGACTCGGGTTCATTCGTGATTGCAACGGTAACCGCCCCTTGGGCCCGCGCGGAGGCTATGACTTCGCACACGTCGGGGGCCGCGCCGGATTGAGATATCCCGATTGCGAGGGCGCCGTTGGCCCGGACATCGGTTCCATAGAGGGTTTTGACCGATGGGGCGGCGAGCGCGACCGGAATCCCGCATCGAACTTCCAGAAGGTACTTCGCATAGGCAGCGGCATGGTCGGAGGTGCCGCGGGCGGCGATCAGGACGAAGGGCGCCTTGGCGGCGACGGCCGCGATTTGGGAGGCCGCCTGCAGGTCTTTGGGACCGAATCTGCGTAAAACGGCGGGTTGCTCGCAGATCTCCGCCATCATTTTTGTCACGGAATTGAGCGTACCCGACAAAAAATAGTTAAAAATTTCTTAAAACCTGTTCCAAATCCGGAGAATGTGTTGTACAATATGCCTAGCAAATATCTGGCCAACGGGCCCAAGATACGATTTCGTTGATTTTGTTATCCGCCGTGACCTGGGAGACAGGATTTAGTCCTGGTCTCCTTTTTTGTTTATTAGAAAGTTTGGCCAAACGCAGATAGTTTGGAAGGAGAGGACAAAGATGGAAGGTTGCTTCCGCCACAAGTCCCTCTCGGAACTGTCGCTACTAGCAAGGAGGTAAGCGATGTCCGTGCGGATGAAAGGTTTATTTGGTGGGATCGTTCTAGGGGTGGCCGCTGCAGCGGTGGCGTCCCCTTCGTATGTTGATCCCAATATTTCCGATCCCAATGTAACCATGTTGTTCAGTGGGACCGTTCGCTTTGACCCCGTACCCACAATCTCTATGGGAGATGTGTACGTAGATTATTGGGCCTTCAAGCATGTTGGTGACGCAGGTTACTTCTATGCGTATAGCCTGCGAAACGTTTCTGGGTCCAATCTCGGCGGAACTCCCGGCGCGCTCAATTATTTCGGTTTGAACAACTTGGCGCCGTACACGATGCTCGGTCTCGGTGGTGGGCAAGGCGCGGGCAGCACATATAGCCCGTGGATTGACATTGGCGATGCCACAAACGCGGAGTGGCAAGGAACCACCGCGAAGAACATCAGAATGGGGAAGACGTCTCCGCAGATTCCCGACACTGCGCAGATGTATGAAATTCACAGCATTTATGCTCCCGGCGGCGGTTTCTCCTCTGTGGCGACCACGTCGGGCGGCGGCTATTCCGGACAGGGCATCGATGTCTACGTTCCTGTCGTTCCCGAACCGGGGGCCGTTGCAGCGATTGCTGCCGGTCTTGCAGGATTCCTTGGCCTGCGCCGCCGGAAATAGATTTACCAGACCACCCCAAGAAGTCAATGAGCCTCGACATGTCGGGGCTCATTGACTTTGTCCTTGACGACCTGCCTTCGAACGGATATAATCCCTGCACGCGTTGGCGGGTCGTCTAAGGGCAGGACAGCAGTTTTTGGTGCTGCTTATGAAGGTTCGAATCCTTCCCCGCCAGCCACTTCGGAGGGAGGAATAAGCCCGTTGATTGCAACCGGCATCATATTGGCCGCCGGCAAAGGCACCCGAATGGTGTCTGAGCTCCCCAAGGCCCTCCATCCGGTCTGCGGCATTCCGATGACGGAACATTGCGTACGGGCCATGCGCGGCGCGGGAGTGCAACGGCCGATTGTGGTCATCGGGCACGCGGCCGATGCGGTGCGGCAAGCGCTGGGCGGCGCCAACGATTATGTGCTCCAGGAGCAACAGTTGGGAACCGGCCACGCCCTGCGGCAGACCGTTCCCGTGTTGGAGAAGGCGGCGGCAAGCTGCGTAATTGTGATGCCGGGCGACGCGCCGTTGATCTGCGGCGAGACCTTGACGAGTCTCCTCCAGACCCATCAGAACGAAAATGCGCAGATCACGCTGGCGGTGTGCCAATTTGACGATCCGACCGGATATGGCCGGGTAATCCGGAAGAATGGGTCGCCGGCCGCAATCGTGGAAGAGCGGGACTGCTCGCCCGAACAGCGGCAAATCAAAGAGGTCTGCGTCTCCCTCTACTGTTTCGATATCGCTTTGCTCCGGCACCTGCTGCCGAAGCTGTCGAACGACAATGCTCAACACGAGTACTACTTGACGGACATCATCGCCCTCGGATCGGAAGCAGGCTGCAAGATCGCTGCTTGGGAGGCTCCCGACCCGTCTGAACTGGCTGGGGTCAATGATCGGTGGCAGTTGGCGCAGGCCGAGAAACACCTGCGGAAGCGTCGGCTGATGGCCTTGGCAATGTCCGGCGTCAGCATCGTCGACCCAAAGAGCTGTTATATCGATATGGATGTGGAGGTTGCCCCGGATGCGCGCATTGAACCGAATTGCTACCTGCACGGAAAGACATCGATCGGGTCCGGGAGCGTCATCGGCCCGGAAACGAGGTTGGTGGATACGCTTGTGGGGAAAGGCTGCACCGTGCTGAGCAGCAACTGCCGGGAGGCAACGATCGGCGATCGGACCCGTGTCGGCCCGTTTGCCCATCTTCGTCCCGGCGCGGTGATCGGAGAAGACTGCAGCATCGGGGATTATGTCGAAATCAAGAAGGCGGTGCTCGGCAACAACGTAAGCGTCGCGCACCTAACCTATTTGGGCGATGCGGAGGTTGGGGACGGAGCCAACATCGGCGCGGGCACAATCACCTGCAACTACGATGGCAAGTCAAAGCACAAGACGGTAATTGGACGGGGTGCATTCATCGGTTCGAACAACACGTTGGTTGCGCCCGTTGAAATTGGCGCCGGGGCGTACACGGCCGCCGGATCGACGATCACCGATTCGGTGGAGGCGGACGCTCTGGCGATTGGCAGGGCAAGACAAGTACAAAAGGAAGGCTGGGCGGAAAAATGGCGGAATCGGTCGTAGGACAAGCGATAGCTGCGGTGCAGATGGATGCGCCGAGCTTGGACGGGCTCAAGCTTTTTACGGGGAACGCAAACCCGGAATTGGCGGAACGCATCGCGCTCACGTTGGGTGTTCGGCTTGGCCGCATGACCTGCACGCGGTTTTCGGACGGCGAGATCCGGGTGCAGATCGATGAGAGCACGCGCGGCGACGACGTTTTTATCGTTCAGCCGACCTGTGCGCCGGTCAACGACAACGTGATGGAGATTTTAATCATGCTGGATGCGTTTCGCAGGGCATCCGCCCGGCGAATCACCGTTGTCATGCCGTACTATGGCTATGCGCGCCAGGATAAAAAGATCAAGCCCCGTGAGCCGGTTACCGCTCGGCTCATTGCGGACCTGATCACCGCGGCCGGGGCCCATCGAATCATCTGCTGCGACCTTCACGCGGACCAGATACAGGGTTTCTTCGACATGCCGGTCGATCACCTGTATGCCGGACCGATGATTGGAGACTATCTGATCCGGGAGGGTCTGAGCGCAGCGGATGTCGTTGTGGTTTCCCCGGACGTGGCGGGGGTGCCGCGGGCTCGGCGATTGGCGGAGCAGCTTGGGAAGCCGATTGCGATTATCGCGAAACGGCGGCCGGAACCGAATAAGGTCGAGGTGATGGAGATCGTCGGCGAGGTTAACGGCAAGATCTGCATCATGATGGACGACATGATCGATACCGGCGGCTCGATTATCCAGGGGGCGATGACCTTGCGGCAACGCGGCGCGGTGGACGTGCTGGCGTGCTGCACGCATGGGGTTTTCTCCGGCGACGCCGCCCAGCGACTGGATGAATCCGAGGCAATCTCTTCGGTTGTCTGCATGGATACCATCCCGATCGAGCGTCATAAGCGGTTCGATAAGATCGTGGTTCGGGAGTCGGCGCCGCTGTTGGCTGAGGCGATTCGGCGCGTTCATTTGGACCAGTCGGTGAGCAGCCTGTTCGATCGATGGAGTTGATAGCGGAATCCCCTCCCCCGCTTGCGGGGGAGGGCTAGGGTGGGGGTTCTTCGGTGAGTTTGCTTCGAGGGGTCTTCCCCGCTATGGTCACGCCGTTCAAAGAGGACGGCTCCATCGACGAGCTGGCATTTGTCCGCCTGCTGGCCTGGCACGAGAGCATGGGCTGCGCGGGGATCGTCGTCTCAGGGACGAACGGCGAGGCGGCGTCGCTCACGCTGGAAGAGCGCAAACAGCTTTTCTCTTTGGCGATGACCCATCGGGGGAAGCTGCGGATTATCGCCGGGACCGGGTCGTCCAACCTGGGGGAGACCAATCAGCTCAACCGCCACGCCGCGGGGGAGGGATGTGCCGCAGCCCTCTGCATGCCGCCGTATTACTTTAAGAACCCGCCGCAAGAGGGGGTGCGCCGCTATTATGAGAAGGTGCTTGACGCGGCCAAGATTCCCATTTTGCTCTACAACATCCCGCAGATCACGGACACTCCGATCGAGATCGAGACGGTGCGGGCGCTTGCGGGGCATCCGAATTTGGGCGGGATTAAGGATAGCTCGGGGAGCCGCGAATTCTTGGGGCAACTGTTGGATGCAATGCCCGGCAAAATGGTGATGGTGGGGGCCGAGCCGCTGCTGCTGGAGTGCTTGCGGAGCGGCGGTGGGGGGACCGTGAGCGGCGCCTCCAACGCCTATCCGGAATTGGCGGTCAATGTGGTTCGGCTGTTCGACATGGAGGGCTCCGCTCCGATGGAGGGCTCCGCTCCGTCGGAGCCTGGTGCGCGCGGCTCTGATGGAACAGAGCCCTCCAGGGTTGCGCAAGAGCGGCTGAACGAGATGAACGCGGTGTTGCGCGCCTATCCAGTGCCGGCGGGGGCCAAGGCGGTTTTGAAGGCGCGCGGCCTACCGGGCGGGCACATGCGGCTGCCTTTGATGGACCTCGATGCGGGTCAGGCGGAAGAGTTGGTTGGCAAGATGCGGGACCTCGGGCTGCCGCTCGAAGGACCATGAACCCACATGCCGAGCGGCTGTATGCGGCGGTGAAGAAATTGCCAAGAGGAAAGGTAGTCAGCTACGGGCAGATCGGGGCGTTTCTCACGCCGCCGCTGACGGGCCGGATGGTGGGTCGGCTGATGGCTTCCTGTCCGACTCGGATCCCCTGGTGGCGAGTGGTGGCTAAATCCGGCCAGTTGCCCATCTACAAACGCAGCCCCGCCCTTGCGCACGACCAGGAGCATCTGCTGCGCAAGGAAGGCGTCGAGGTCATCGACGGCCGCATTAAGATGACCCGCTGGGCCTGCACCGATGAGGAGCTGAGCACAATCCTATAGTCGCTTGATCAGCCTCCATGCTTGGGCTGTGGACCTGCCACAGGCATGACGTGACCGCGCGACGTGGCTCGAATGAAGACATCATATCGCCCGTTCGTGTCGCCCGGGACAAGGTTGGAGGCCGATCCCCAAAACGTGGCGTAGCTCCCGTCCGCGCTGATGGCTGTCTGCACGGTATCTGAGTTTCCTTGCACGCCTACTGAAGAAACCGAGACGCGCTCCGTTCGTCCTTTGAGCCGATCCCGAACGAATCCGTCCAAGGACCCGTTGGTGTCTCCGGGAACCAGGTTTGTGGAATCGCCCATAAAGGCCACGAAGCGACCGTCGGCACTGATGGACGGCCAATAGCCGTTCAAGTTCCCCTGCTCGCCGGTTGAGGAAACCGAAGCTAGCTCTGTAGTTCCAGCGAGCCGGTCGCGAACGAATACGTCTGCCGAAAGGTTCGCGTCGCCGGCAATGAAGTTGGTTGCAGAACTTGTGAAAGCCACAAAGCGACCGTCCGCACTGATGGATAGCCCGAAATGACCGCTATCGCCATTGCCATGCAAACCAGATGAGGAGACAGATGCTAACTCCGTGCTTCCCACCAACCGGTCACGAACGAAGACATCGTAGGCGATATTGGTGTCCCCAGAGATTAGGTTGTCAGCTAAGCTGGCAAATGCCACAAATCGGCCGTCTGCACTAATGCATAGGTAGGCGCTTAGGCCGTTCCCCGACACTCCGTCCGTAGATACGGAAACTAGCTCAGTAGTCTGCGTCAGTCGGTCGTGAACGAAAACATTATAGGTGAAGGGCCCGGAGTTTGGAACTAAATTGGTGGCTAAACTGGCAAAAGCCACGAATCGACCGTCAGCGCTCATGGATGGGTAGGCGCTTATGCCGTTCCCCTGATGTCCAAGCGAGGACACTGAAACTAGCTCCGTGGTACCAAGCAACCGGTCGCGGACGAAAACGTCTACCCTTATGTTCGCATCGCCGGGAACAAGGTTATCGGCAGCACTTGCGAACGCGACGAATCGTCCGTCCGCCCTGATGGATAACCCTCCGCGATAACCGCTAGCGCCATTCCCCTGCTGGCCGGAGGAGGACACCGATACTCTTTCTGTGGTACCCTTCGACCAGTCCCGAACAAAAACGTCCCATGTTCCGTTCGTGTCGCCGGGTACCAGATTGCTGGCAACACTTGCAAATGCTACAAGGTGCCCGTCCGCACTGATCGGCGAGCCAAGTAGATCTTGTGAGCGGCTATCATCATTTCCCTCTTGACCGCTTGACGATACTGATATTTGAAACGTTAATGGTATTTGCGCGTTAATCCGGTTTGTCGCAAAGCCAAAAATGGCCACAGTCGCTAACAAAGGAGTCCATGACCTTACCGCCAAACATGTTCGGCTGTTCATCATTCAACCTCTCATCCCGTCGCACGATAAAGTGCTATATTCACTTTACCACAATTGCCTCCGTACGGCAAGCCGAATTACACCAATCTGCGGAGAGCCCTTTTGGAAGTAGTCACTGAGCGGCTAGCGGCTGCCGAGGAGCCAATCGTCCTACCACCGAAGCGACAAACGAAACATGCAGTAGAATAGGATAAGTGCCAATAGTAGAACCCCTTGAAGTAGAGGAGCCCGACCCTACCCAGCCGAGCCTGGTCGTCACCACGGACCTGCGCTCGGACGGTACCTTTGGAGAGGCCCATCTTGAACTCGCGAACGGCAGCGTCATCGTCACCGAGAACGGCGAGGCGCGGCTGGAGGTCCCCCTTGCCGACCTAACCGACCCCGAAGTCGAGCCACTAGTCGATTCCAGCGCCCTCATCGTCCACCGAAACGGGACCAAGATCGAGCTGCTGCGCGGGTCCAATCGCTGCACCACCACCCTATTCTCGCTGCAAAAGAAGCTGGAAGGGCTGCTGTCCGGCGACGGCGCGCTCATCGAGATCGAGACCCCGCGCGTGTGCGAGAAGTGCGGCCGGCCCCTGCCCGAAGACAGCGACAAGTGCGACGCCTGCGTCCACCGGGGCAAAACGCTGATGCGGGTTTTGGGCTACCTGAAGCCGTACAAGAAAGCGGTTCTTGGTTCGGCCGCGCTGATGATTGTGGCGGCGGCGTTGGAGACCCTACCACCCTATCTGACGAAGATTCTTATCGATGACGTGTTGAAGCCGGGGACCAATGTCGGACTGTTCTGGACGTTGATCCTGCTGCTGATCGGCGCCAGGATCGTGTCGATGCTGGTCACTATCGTACGCGCCCGGGTGTCAACTCGAATCGGTCACTTCGCCGTCTACGACCTGCGCTCTTCCCTGTTCCACCACCTGCAGGAGCTGAGCATCAGCTTCTTCGACAAGCGGCAGGTCGGGAGCATCATGAGCCGCATCACCCAGGATACCGGCGCGCTGCTGGACCTGTACGTGGACGCCATCCCCGCGCTGCTCGCAAACGGGTTGCTCATTATCGCGATCGCGACCGGGCTGCTGATCATGAAGTGGCATGTGGCGCTGCTCACTCTGTTGCCCGCGCCGTTCATATTTCTCATCGTGCGGATGTGCCACCAGCGCATACGGCGTGTGTGGCGGCATTTTTGGCATCGATGGTCCAAGCTGAGCGGCGCGCTTTCCGGAACGCTTTCCGGCATGCGCGTGGTGAAGGCGTTTGCCGGGGAAGCGAGAGAGGATGCCCGGTTCGACCGGCGCATCGCCGAACTGCGAGATGCGGGGGCGCGGGCCGATTGGATGTGGGCCAACCTTTCCCCGGTCATCCAGTTCCTTGTCCACTCCAGCGCGCTCATCGTTTGGGTCGTCGCGGGGCGGCAGGTGCTGGACGGCAAGATGACGCTGGGTGAGTTGGTGGCGTTTCTCGGCTACCTGGCGCTGTTCTATGGCCCGCTGCAGCAGCTTACGCGGTGGATCGACTGGACCACGCGATCGCTGTCGGCCGCTGAGCGCATCTTCGAGATCATCGATACGCAGCCGGATATCCGGAACTCCGGGGATGTGGTCCAGATGCCGGACATTCAGGGCAATGTGCGGTTCGAGAACGTCACCTTTGGATATGACAAATTGCGAATGGTGCTGAAGGGGATCAACCTTGAGGTGAAGGCGGGGGAGATGATCGGGCTGGTCGGCACTTCCGGAGCGGGCAAGACGACGTTTACGAATTTGCTGACGCGGTTCTATGACCCGAACGAGGGGCGAATTTTGATTGACGGCGTTGACATGAAGCGGATCGATTTGGACGATTTGCGGCGGCAGACCGCGCTGGTGCTACAGGATTCGTTCCTGTTCCCCACCAGCCTGCGCGAAAATATTTTGTACGGGCGGGCGCGCGCGACGGACGAGGAGATTATGAACGCGGCGAAGGCGGCCAACGCGCACGACTTTATCATGAAGTTTCCGGACGCGTATGACAGCTATGTGGGCGAGCGGGGGCAGAAGCTATCGGGCGGAGAGAGGCAGCGGATTGCGATTGCGCGGGCGCTGCTGCGCAACCCGCGGATCTTGGTGCTGGACGAGGCGACATCCAGCGTGGATAGCGAGACGGAGTCGGATATTCAAGAGGCCTTGAATCGGCTGATCGCCGGGCGGACGACGTTTGTGATTGCGCACCGGCTTTCTACGCTGCGGCATGCGGACCGGATTGTGGTGCTGGAGGACGGGGAGATTGTGGAGATCGGGACGCACGACGAGCTGATGAAGATCGCGGGGGTCTACAGCCGGTTGGTGGACAAGCAGCAGCAGATGAACATGGCGCATGTTGTTTAGCCATTATCAATTTCAACGGAAAACGATCTGTTGAGACACTAGACCCTGGCCGTCGCGATCTGATATTCTGGTGCGGCGAATCGCTTCTTCCGCGTTGATAGTCCATGAGCATATCAAAAAATCGGTCGCTCGATGCAATTCTTAGGAAGCATTTTGGCCAACGGACGGTTCTTGGTGTTGCTATCCCGGTGCTACAAGCAACGATCAAGGCCAAGGTCGCTGTTCGTGACTTCGAAGGCATATCATACAAGGAGATCGAGCGAGGCTTCAATTCCTTGGGCCGAAAATATCTTCGTAGCGATTTTCACCCAACTTACATTCAGCGCCGCCTCGGTCCATCTGGGTTCCTTGAATCCTCCGACGAACTGTACCGATTCAGGGCTCCCCTGCTTGAAGGTCTCACTGTGGAGCGCCTTGAGACTCTGCATGACGAACTAGAGGGCTCCCTCAAGTCCGCCTACGAAGAACGACAAAAGCTCATCGCAGAGCTTGAGGCACTCGATCTCCTTCCGCCCGCCTGCATTCAGGAGCGACATCGGGCTGTGGACGGTTATCTGTCACTGATCGGAGGGAATAGGGGCGAGAATTTCGAGGTCATCTCATTCGCTCTTCTCAGGGAGTATTTCCGGACATTTGGATTTGAACTTCGGCGCTTCTCAACGGTCCATGCCAATGACGGTGGGATGGATTTCGTCGCGGCAAACGCGATTTACCAGGTAACCGTGGATGAGAGCCCTGAAAAGGTTCGACGTGATCTGCGGAAATGTCCTGGCACAAAGAGAGTCTTGATTCGACCTTCGATTCCATCAGGGTTCTCACTTGAACAGGACGAAGATGTGCTCGAAGTGTTGGAGCTTCGAGATCTGCTGGATCACTTCTTGTCTTGGCTCCTTTCTCGGGATAATCGGCGCAAGCAGTCTTCCCACTTGCAGGCAGTTATCCGAATCGCGTTGGACGAGTTTCGTCGAGAGAACAGGGCGGAGGTCGAAGAATGAATTATCTGATCTGCGATGAGCCAGAGTTGGAAGCGGGGGATTTCTGCCCGTACTGCGCTCGGCAACTACTATTGCCATACGACATCCTTAATTGCAACATTTGTACCCGACAAGGCTGTTCAGATTGCATTTCCGCCGGTGCCTGTTGCGTGCAGAACCGCGAGGATTTTGAGATCGCATTCTGACCAAGATGATGTTGTGTGATGGAAAGATCCGCTCAATAACATGCACGGAGAGTGGGCCAATCCAACTATGCGGATTTCGGTGTAGGTCAAATCAGAAACTATTCCGATCTGCCGGGTTCACCTCGATCGATTGCTGGACCTGAATTGACATCCTAGACCTCGGCACATCGAGCTACCACGACGCAAGTTCGGCGCAGCAGTTGCGGATGTCGGATGCCGTTGTCGGCGGTGGTGTATCGGAATCAGAGACCGCGTAGCGGAGGAGGACGATCTGGGACGAGCTTGGTGGTGTTCTTATGGAAAGGACCCAGGCCACCTCGGAAGAACTGGGTCGCAAGCCGGATGCCATTGGCAAGAGCCAAAACCACTGGGGCGTGCTCTACAACATCGTGATGACCCATTTCCTTCGCAAAGAATTGGTCCGGATGGAAAAGCAGTTGAGCCGAGTCTAGCGTGATCAAGTCCCTCCACGGCAATTGTCGTGGAGGGACTTCAAGACATGTTCGTTAATTACGATCCCTAAGTTATCTTGGGTACGTGCGGAAGTCCGGCCCTCTTTCGGGCACGATTTCCGGAAATGCCGATAGATTCGGCATATCGTTATAATATGCCGACTTTTCCGCGAATTCCCGGCATATTCTGCTAAACTGAGCTCATTGTGACTGAAACCATCGTATATCCGCCAGCGGGGTACGCTCCAACCGTTCCGTACAATGATCTGCCCGAGCTCCCTCCGAAGATCGATGTAGAGACCAATCGAACGCTCAAGCACGCGATTGGAGCAAATAAGTCCCTCGCTGAATTACGGGGAATGGGTGACCTGATCCCAAACCAGGCGGTACTCCTCCGCTCGATTGTGCTGCAAGAGGCAAAACTGTCCTCAGAAATTGAGAACATCGTCACGACGAACGACAAGCTTTATCAAGCTGTGAGCGCCGATGAGCGAAACCTGGATCCCAATACGAAAGAGGTACTTCGCTACGGGCATGCATTGTGGCACGGATACGAAGCCCTAAAATCCCAAGGTCGCTTCCTCTCTGCATCTCTTTTCATCGAGTTGGTCCGAGTTATCAAGCTAGTGGATCTCGGTATCCGCGATTTGCCCGGATGCCAGGTCACAAGTGACCGAACTAAGAAGGCGATATATACGCCGCCGGATGATCCTCAGCGAATTCGTCAGTTATTGGACAACCTATCGGAGTTCCTATACGCCGAAGACGGCATCGATCCCCTCATTAAGTTGGCAGTCGCACATTATCAGTTCGAAGCGATCCACCCGTTTTCGGACGGGAACGGAAGGACCGGGCGCGTTATCAATATGCTATACCTGATCGCTCAGGACCTGCTTGAATTGCCCGTCCTATATCTGAGTCGTTTCATCATTGAAAACAAGCCAGCATACTATTCTGGCCTGCGGAGGGTGACAGAGGAAGGCGCTTGGGAAGATTGGATAGTGTATATGCTGGAAGGGATTGAAAGCTCCGCAACCCATATGCGAAATATGATTCGATCCATCCGCAAGACGCTGAACAGCGCGTTTGAATTTTCCCACGCTAATCTTGGGAGGTCTTATCGGAAGGAGATGATTGAGTTGGTTTTCGCGCAACCCTACACGCGGATAGCGTCCGTAGAGGCCGCAGGCATTGCCAAACGTGATGCGGCGTCTTGGCATCTCAGAGAACTGGAGAAAATTGGTTTATTGCGGTCGATCAAGATTGGCAGAGACAAACTCTACATCAATCCTGCATTGATGGACATCCTGACACGATAGGTGCGGCTTGACACAAATCCCGACGTCCTACCACGACGCCAACTCGGCGCAGCAATTCCGGATGTCATCGGCGGCGCGCGGGGGTTTGGTCGTGGATTCGGAAAGCGCATAGCGCAGGACCGCGATCTGGCCCGCGTGGTAGGAGTCGTGGTGGATCATTATGCGGATGATCTTCCATGCCGGCCAGAGGGCGCCGCGGAAGTGCGGGACCTCCTCCAAGAGCGAGGCCGGTGTGAGGTGGGACCAGGTGGACATCCAGTAATCCTGCGATTCGCGCAAATAGGTGAGCGCGGCGGGCCATGATGGCTCGAACCGCTCCATCTGCTCCGCCACATTGCGCCACCGGACCTCCGTTTCGCGAAACGCGATGCTGCCATACATCTTCTTGCACCCCGCCACGTGCAGCACAATGCCCTGGATGGAGCCGTCGGTGTGCAGGTAGTCTGGCCCGCCCTGCGGCAGCACCGCCCACGCCTGCGCCTCCGTCACGCCGTCGACGGCCGTGAAAATCTCTTGGTAGGCCAACTCCGCTTCGTTTCGCATCAGCTCGATGGTGGTCACGGCGGGATTGTACCGCCCTGTGTCGGGGTCTTGGTGGCCGGCAGGCGATGAGTGATCGTTAGCAGTGAACCCCGACACATCACCCTTTTTCTCACCCGAAAACCGATGACCCCGACATATCGCGGAATCGAGATACCCCCCGCGCCGCAATGTGCAGGCGCGGGAGGGACTCGGAAACGAAGAACCTTAACTTCGCTTGATACGGCGGCGAAGCGCTGCGATACCCGCCAGACCAACGACGCCCAGAGCCGAAGGCTCGGGAACAACCTCTAGCGAAACGGCATCGACGTGATTCCACACGGTGTTATTCGCGTCCGCGCGCATCGTTAAGTACTGCGCGTTCATCGATGCCGTGAACGTGGTGCCCAACAGAGTCCATGCGCTCGTACTCGGAGTCCCGGAATATGCAAGGGTTCCGAATGCGGTCGCGCTGTTTGACAGTCCGACCTCGACGGCCGCCGGTCCGGGATCAAAATCCAAGACCGACTGGGCGTAGAAACTCAGCTTGTATGTTGTTCCCATGACGATCGGCGCAGTCAAATCAAACGACAGGGCGTCATCTGCAGTGCCATTTCGAACATGGTGAAGCGCAATTTTCCATTTTCCGCTTACTGGCGGTAGCCCGTACGGTGAGGATGGATCGATGATATCGATCTCCTCCGCATCCCCGAAAGCTGTGCAGTTCGCCATCAGAGCGTTGAACGAAACATTTGGCAAATTGTACTGGGTGCTGCCGGCGGTATTGTTCTCGAAATCTCCGTTGATTACCATGTTCGGAGCGGCAAATACGGGGATTGATCCCGCTAACAATGCCAGGATCCCTGCGAATCGAAATCCATTGCGGTGAAAGTGGTGCATTCTTATCACTCCTTTATTTCCAACAGTTCCCAATCAAAAGCTGTGCCAATCTCCAACCGGGCGATTGTTCGCTCGTTGGGAAACCATCCCCTCAGGAGCAATGCAAGTCAATTTGCCGTTAGTATACATCACATACGCAAAATGTGCCAGTACTGAGCCTATTTCGTGGACAAGATTGACCGATGCGACACCAGCCGGACATCATCGGCGGAAGGAGTTTCCTGCGCGCATCCAGAACCGGATGTCATGATCATGGCTATGGTGGGTTTGGCAATGCTTCAGAGCGAGTGGACGATGGAACAGGCGCAAAAGATATGGACGCCGATGACGCGTGCGGTGGAACATGTCGGCGTGCCTGGCTATCAGTTCCAGACGGCCGTGCTGTGGGATGGGTCGTTGGTGTTTGGGCCTCTGGATTTTCGGGATTTGAAAGTGATGCAGGCGGAGACGGTGGGGCTGGGCAACAACCGTCTTCATCTGTCTGTGGGTTTTGGTGATCCGATGCGGTTTGCGGATCGGTCAGGAGACCTGCAGATTCTTGCGACTCGGTCAGGAGATCGGTCGCATCAAACGGAGCCTGCGGAACTTGCGACTCGGTCGGGAGACCGGTCGCATCTTATTGGGTCGCAACCCCTGGTGCGGCGATGGTTGGAAGATGGGCGGCTGCCGATCCCGCATGTGGAGACGCATGATGGAGATTTGGTGTGGCACGAGGTGGTATACGCGCGGTTCGATCACCAGCTGATCACACATGCGTCGTGGATGGTAACTAACACTGGTACGAAACGCGATACGGGCCACTTGTGGTTGCATTTTGGCGATACCAGTAAAGTAGCGCTGGGATACAAGTGTCACGTCGAACCAGAGCTTGCACCGGCGCTCCCCATACAATACAAAGCGCCATATTTGATGATGGATGGAAATATCCGTGGTATGGTACCCAAGCCGAAAAAGGGACAACTGATCTGGCACGATGACGGGCGGTTGGAGTGGGTGGTATCGCTCGCATCGAAAGAAAAAGCGGATTTTCGAATCGCCCTGCCATACGGTCTGACCGATAAATTCGATGACAAACCAGCGTTCGATGAAGTGAAGCGGTATTGGAAAAAAGTGATCGATGGGCCGGGGCAGATCAAAACGCCGGACCCGTTTATCAACGACTACTTGGCCGCCGTCGCCGGGCAGATGGCGGAACAGGTTGCGTATCGCGAAAAAAGCGATTTGTGGATGTACAAAACCAGCCCCAACCAGTACGAGGGTTACTGGCCCTGCAACGCCGCGAAGGCGCTCCCCACTTTCGACCTACGCGGGCAGACGGCGCTGAATGAGAGAGTGTTGAGCGGGTTTCTAAAGATGCAAACGTCCGATGTCGGCGGGCTAAATCGCACAAACATGGGGCATGGAGAGCTATTGGGCGAGGGGTACGCGAAGGTCGACGGGTTCCTCGGCAACTTCGGAGAATGGACCGCCAACACGCTGCTGATCAGTCACGGCCTGGGCATGTGGGCGCTGGCGTCGCACTATCGAATCACACGCGATGAAGAGTGGCTGAAAATAGCATTGCCCGCGATGATCAAAGCCTTCGATTGGGTGGCCACGCAACGCAAACGGACGATGGAAAAAGATGTTCCCTATCGCGGCCTGCTCCCCGCCGCCTCCGCGCACGATTGGTTGGCGGGAAATACGATCTTTAATGACGCCTGGTGCATATATGGCATGACGGAACTCGTGCGATTGCTGCGCGAGATCAAGCATCCGCGCGCGGAAGAAATGGCGCGAGAAATCGCTGACTATCGCAAAGCATTGCACGACAGATATGCCGAGGCGACGGGCAGGGCGAAGACGGTGCCGATGCCGGACGGGTCGCAGTTGCCGTTCGTCCCGCGCATGGTGCAGGAGCTGGATTGGCGCACGCTGGACTGGACCTACACGGGGTACGGGCCGCTGCGGGCGGGGGCGCTCGGCGCACTCGATCCCAACGACAAATTGGTGGATCCATCTTTGGCTTTTTTGGACGCGGGGATGCCGCGCGGGGAGGGCGCCTATTACGGCGGGCTGCACAAGGGAACGGCGGACATGAATTTTGCGGACATCAGCGTAACGGATGCGCCGCGGCACTGGCTGTGGCGGCACTATGTGGAGTATGAAACGATGTGGCCGATGGGCGGTCCGCTGTTCCTCGCGCGCGACGATTTGCCGCGGTTTTTCGAGTGGCTGTTCAACAATTTGGCGGTTGTGCTGCATCGCGATTGGCGGGTGGGGGTGGAGTCGCTGGACGGAGTGCCGTCGTGCGCGCCGGGGGATGGGGAGCGGTGGCAAATCATCCGGCGGATGTTTGTGAACGAGCGCGGGGGATATGACGGGTCGGCGCAGTCGCTGTGGCTGCTGCAGGCGATTCCGCGTTCGTGGCTCTTCCCCGGCGCGCATCTCTCCGTCTCGAAGATGGCCACTTGGTTCGGCGGGTCCATTTCCCTCTCACTCATCGCCGCGCGGGATTCCGTCACGGTCACCATCGACCTCCCCCACTTCGCCTCCCCGCCCGCCGAAATAGTGATGCGCCTCCGCTCCCCCGACGCCCGCCCTCTCCGCTCAGCAACCCTGGACGGCAAGCCCCTCCCCCTCGGCCCAACCGACACCGTCCGCCTGCCGACCACGCTATCTGGGAGGCATGTGGTTGTCGGGAGGTTCTAGTTCAACATGGCTACAGTCCCAAATGGCAGCTATTTGGAGAGAAAATACCGTGACCGGAAGTTGTAATGTATAAGTCTCGCCAAAAGACCTCAACTTTTCTGTCGAGAATGGTCCTAGGTATGTCCGAAAAAGTTTAGCCGCACATGTAGTGTTAACGATAAACTGTGTTACAATATGTTGAATAGTTGAAATTTTTTCGATAGGTTTGTTGTAATTACGGAAGGAAGGGTGAACTATGGCTAAGAAAAGCACAGAGCCACGAGGCGATGGCGATCGCAGGTTTTCTCAGGTGAGCAAGTGGCCGGCCTGGAAACTAGGGGACTACTCTGGATTGAAAAGCATTGATAACTCGGTAAAAACGAAAAGCCACAAGGATGGATCCGCCGGGAAAGATACCCGAAAGAAATAGCTCCGCCACTTTCTAATCGGACAACGGGAGCGGGCAGAATACCGAATTCTGCCCGCTTTCTGATTGGATATTCGTGCACCTAGTGATCTTCGGTCCACCAATTCGGCGAACCAAGTCCTGATTTTTCACAACCGTGAGAGCACACTTGCCTTCCGGAGACCATGTCAAGGCAGCATGGCTGTTACTGGTCGAACCAGGCCGCCGGTGTACGCTACCATCGCTGTTAGGTATAATTGAGTAATGACCGCTACTACTTCCACTGTAGATCCAGTGCGCGAATTCATGGCCTACAAGGACACCGAGTTCGTAATTGGGCTCGTAGCCCCAACGGGAACTGATCTCGATCACGTCTCAACCGTACTTGGAGATTTGCTGAAGCAGCGATTCAAATACAAACCCCATGCGGTGAAAATGACTGACCTAATTAGAGCAGAGACATCGTTACAGGGGTATGTACCGCAGAACCTTGATGCACTTGACTACAACGAGAAGATTAACAGGCTGATGGATGCCGGAAATGACATAAGGAGGGACACCGGCAGGAATGACTTTATGGCCCTGCTTGCCATCCGCAACATTGCGTCTCAACGCCCCACGGTCACATACGTTAATCGTGAGGATTCTAGCAAAGAGAAGCTCGAAACACAAGCTTTCACTCGCACCGTCCATATCGTTCGTCAGTTCAAGCACCCAGACGAGGTGCGGACATTTAGGAAGGTGTACGGGCCTGGCTTCTATCTATTTGGGGTGCATGCCAGTTTTGAAGAACGCATGGGATTATTTCGGTCTTATGATATACCACCGGAGGAAGCGGCGACAACGTTAGAACGCGATCGACAAGAAAAGGTAGAACATGGCCAACATACGCGAGAAACATTTGCGCTAGCCGATGCCTACGTGGACAGCCTCTCTCCGCAAATGCGCGACGAGGTCCAACGGATTCTAGAAATCATGTTTGGGAATCCTCATTTGACTCCAACACGTGACGAGTCGTGCATGTTTCTCGCGTACGCAGCAAGTTTCAGATCGGCAGACTTCTCTCGGCAAGTTGGGGCGGTGCTGGTGTCGGAGAAGGGCGACATCACCGCGACCGGTGCGAATGAGGTACCAAAGGCAGAAGGCGGACAATACTCGTCCGATGACGATATCCGATGCCGGGACCAAGAGCGCGGTTACGACTCGAACGAGATTCGAAGGAAGGAAATATTGAATGAAATCGGTTCGGTCGTTAAACGGAAACTGGAAGAACAGACCCATCAAATGGAAGAGGAATTGAAGAAGCTCAAACCCGACTACAGCCGCACGACCGACGACAAGGCCCTTTCTGCACAACTCCTCAAGGATCTGCGAACCACGTCAATCTGGGAGATAACGGAATACGGGAGATCAGTTCACGCCGAGATGGAGGCAATCCTTTCGTGCGCCCGGGCTGGCATCTCGACCCGCGGGGGCTGCTTATACACGACGACATTCCCATGCCACAACTGTGGGAAGCACATCGTCGATGCAGGCATCAAGAAGGTGATTTACGTCGAACCATATCCCAAGAGCAAAGTTCCTGAATTGCTATCCGACTCAATAAGCATCGCCGGTGAACGTCCGGTTCAACGTGAGAAGGATGATTGCACTGAGCCTCAGGAATGTCACAAGGTTCTGTTTGAACCTTTCATTGGCGTGTCCGCTAGGCGTTTTGTTGATCTATTCTCAATGCACCTTTCATCCGGCGAATCCCAGGAGCGCAAGATTGACGGCAAAAAGTCACCGTTCGTGCCCAAAAAGAGCAACCTTAAAGTTCCCATGAGGCCGACCTCATATCTAGAGAGAGAGCTAATTGGTGGAGCGGAATGCGACAAACTCCTTGCGGGGATCCCAAGCAAATCAGATGCGACGTAAACTAAGCCTGCCGAATCCGATCTCCAGGTGCGCTCATTCATCTAGAGTAACTGAAGCGCGCCAAGGGCAGAATCCGTAGGTGAAATGTCTCTTTTGCAACAACGTCGACGCTCGGGAAGAGTTACCGTACGGAATTGTTTGTCCAACATGCGGTTCCTATCGAATGTCTCTTAGATTCCAGGCCAATGATCTTCCGCAGTGGCGACGGTCTCCAACATTTGATCAAGATCGGCGCTTTGTTGGTTCTTGGCTTTACTTTCGCCGAATCACGAAACCAGAGGCGTTCGAGATTGTCTTTTTGTCCGGCGAAGAAAGGCCTGATGCAGAAGCGAAATACGCCGAACTGACACTCGGCCAAGTGCTAAATCAAGCTGTACCTCAAAGCCATTTGGATCGCTTGGAACGCACGTTGTTGCTGCTCAGCCGCAAATTCACGTATGGCCAGGGAATCAATCTGGATCAAATGCTCGATCCGGTCTACTATGGGGTACGGGATATGAACGAAGCTGGGACAATCATGGAAGATTTACGGGAAAAACGATGGATTCTCGCGCGATCCCACGGGGGTCGTCAGAACATTACGGCCGCCGGATACGAGAAGCTTGACGAGCTTACAAGGACTCATCCGGCAGTATCGAATAAGGTGTTTCTGGCGTCGTGGTTGGATCCGCTCGCCAGAGATGCTATGGTCGCAGGGCAAAGGGCCATGAGGGACATGGGATTTGAAGTGCGGTGGCTCGGCGATGATCCTCCTCCAAACGGAGAAGACATTACCAATGAAATCATCGCCAACATCAGATCTGCCACGTTCGTCGTTTCAGATATGACAGGCGAACGGCCAAGCGTCTACTTTGAAGCCGGCTTTGCCTATGCCCTAAAGAAGGAAGTCATCTACACGATCATGTCCGCAGACTATGCCGAGCGCGTGGGTGTCGAAGCGTTAAAGATGCATTTTGACACGAACCATTATCCGCACTTAAAGTACAACTCCCCCGAGGATCTCGCTTCGCAACTTCCGCATTGGATCAGAGCGCGCGGATTTGCCTAGCCTAGTAATCCAAGAGACCAAGGATACGCGGGTTAGAGTTCGCTGTGCATCTTGCCGACCAGATCCCCCACCGACATGGAGCCTTGGTCGCCCGCCCCGTGTTGGCGGACGGAGACGGCGTTTGCCTCGATCTCCTTGTCCCCGGTGACCAGGATATAGGGGGTCTTTTGCCGTTCCGCATCCCGAATCTTTTTCCCCACGGTCTCGCGCCGGTCGTCCACCTCGACGCGCAGGCCGGCGGAACGCAACTGTTGCCGGACGCCGTTTGCGTACTCCACATGACGGTCGGCGATGGGGAGAACGACCGCCTGCACCGGGGCCAGCCACAGCGGAAACGCCCCGCCATACAGCTCGATGAGATAGGCCATCATGCGGTCGAACGAGCCGATGGGAGCGCGATGGATCACCACGGGCCGATGCTCCTTGCCGTCCTCGCCCACATAGTGCATGTCAAACCGCTCCGGCAATAGCAGGTCTAGCTGGATAGTGGAGGCGCTCTCCTCCCGGCCCAGCGCGTCCTGCAGCTCCACATCGATCTTGGGACCATAGAACGCCGCCTCACCGATCACAGCCATATAGTCCGCGCTGATCTCATCCATGGCGGCCCGGAGCTCTATCTCCGCCAGCTCCCACATATCCAAATTGCCATGATACTTTTCTTTATCCGACAGGTCCGGCAATGACAGCCGATACCAGTACATGTCGCGCGGAATCTGCAGCTTATCATATACCTGTTCCAACATCTTAACATGGTGCTTTATCTCTTCTTTGATCTGGTCCGGAGTGATGAAACAGTGCGCATCATTGATAGTAAAACATCGCACGCGCATAAGGCCGGACAGCACGCCCGATCGCTCATACCGATACACGGTGCCGGGCTCGGCGATGCGCATCGGCAGATCGCGATACGATCGCACCTCAGACTTGTATATCATAAAGTGGTGCGGGCAGGTCATCGGCCGCAGAACAAACTCTTCCCCGTCCAGATCCATGATAGGATACATGTTGGACGAGTAGTGTGTTAGGTGGCCGGAGGTGCGATACAGCTCCGCCTTGCCCAGCGCCGGAGTCTGCACATGCTGGTATCCGGCGTCCTCCTCCACCACGCGGATGTACTCCTCCAAGAGACGGCGGACGGTCGCGCCCTTAGGCAGCAGCATCGGCAGGCCGGAGCCCACCTCTTGCGAAATCATAAACAGACCCAGCTCCTTGCCCAACCGCCGGTGGTCGCGCTTTTTCGCCTCCTCCACGCGGTGCAGATAGTCCTCCAGTTCGGCGGCGGTCTCCCACGCGGTGCCATAGATTCGGGTCAGCATCTTGTTTTTCTCGCTGCCCCTCCAATAGGCGCCGGCGATGCTGAGCAGCTTGAAATGCTTGAGCTTGCCGGTGCGCTCGACGTGCGGGCCGCGGCACAGGTCCACAAAGCCGCTCTGCTTGTAGAAGCTGATGGTTTCTTCCGGCGGGATGTCGTCCAGCAGTTCCAGCTTGTAGGGGTCGCCTTTTAGGTCCTGTTCGATGTACTTTTTGGCCTCCGGACGGGGCAGCTCGAAGCGCTCGATCTTCTCGTCCTTCTTGGCGATTTCGTGCATCTTTTTCTCGATGCGTTTTAGGTCTTCTTCCCCAATCGGGATGGGCAGATCGAAGTCGTAGTAGAAGCCGTTGTCTATGGGCGGTCCGATGCCGAGCAGGGTGCCGGGGTATAGCTCTGTGACGGCCTGTGCCATCAGGTGGGCGGTGGAATGCCGGAGCCTGTAGACGGGCTGCTCGGCGTAGGGTTCTTTTCTCACTGGGGTCTCCTCCCGTACCAAGGGATTGCGTTCGGGGGGATTATACCGCGCGGGATTGGTTGGTTGGTGAATTTGGGGCCGATTTTGCTGGGGGTTGGGGTGGTACAGTAACGACCGGATGCCGCATGGAGTGATGATTGGTTCGTGGCATTACGGAACGCTAAGAAATCGCAACTTGGTTGACATTCTGCGAATGCTCCCGGCTGCCGAATTGTTCTATCACACTTGGATCGTGCGGCGAGAATCTCTGACTGGGCGTCTTCTTGGAATAAGAAGGCAAAGACATGCGGACGATGCCCAAAAGAGGTGAACTGGTTCCGGAACAGGCATTTGGACGAAGGCACCAAAAGAATGTGTTGAATATGGACCAGTCGCCACAAACGTATTAATTTCTTTGAAGGCGCTATCGAGGATACACACGCGACCATCGTCTTGCGTGATCATCGTTTGTCCGTCAATTGCTCGGTCAAGATCGATGCCAAAACTCGAAGCCGTGTATGAAAATTCGCCAATAACGTCGAGCGACGGTGATAACTCGTATATTGGTCCATGCACTTGGTTAATGTAATAGTTCCGCGACGAATCGACAGCAATTGAGATGCTCTGATGACCGATTCCCCATACGAATTCGTCTGGAAGATCGGTGTGCGCAACCAAATCCAGCGTGACTGGGTTAAACGATTCTGTATAACGGCCATGATTCAATGAATAAAGGAGTCCGTCGCCGCCCATAGTAAGATCTGTTGCCTCATCGTTAGGGTCTTTGAGTGCGAAGCGAACCCAAGTTCCATCAATAATATTCAGTCGGAAGATTCCACCATCCTCATCGGTCCCGGTTGCGTGATCCGTCGCGAAAATATAATCGCTAAAGACGGCCAGTTTTCCATAGGAGATCGCGCCAATTGTGGACAAACCCGGAATCTCATGGTGCGTCCAAGTCTCTTGGTACGGGTCGAACGTGGATATAGTTGGATGGAATGTTCCGTTGAAAACTTGAAGATTGCCCCGCGAATCTAGAACCATATCGCGATTGAAATCCGAACTATCTTGTCCCGGGCCATAGGGTACGGAGATCGTTTGTACAAGGGCTCCCTCTCTTGTGTACTCGAAGACTTCTCTTGAGTGTCCATTCGACACCAAAAAGCTGCCGAATGTAAACGGAACAGCAAATGCATTGGTTCCGCCGATAATCACAAGAATCGTCATGAAATGTTTCACCCATCCACTCCCTAAATAAAAGAATGTCTCAGATTATACTTCAGGATTCGAATTCCGAGCACGATCAGCTTCAAATCGCGACTCGATGCGTCGGTCTGGGATCAGCCACATGCAGGCGACGAGAGCGTAGAGGGCGACCGCCACCCACTGATTCCAAAACGATGCGGCGATGCCGAAGATGTAGAAGAGTGGGGAGAGGCGTCCTTTTAGATCGCTGCCGATCGCTTGCGCGAATTTGGATTCCTGACCATGACACTTGATGTTGAGCGTTTGAAGAATCTGCCATGCCAGCGCGGGCGCTAGCAACACGCAGCCATAGAACGCGACCGGCACCTTCGCAAAATCATTCTCTCCCATCCACTCCGTGGCGAAGGGAACAAGCGATATGTAGAGCAGAAGATGCAAATTGGCTCAGAGAATGCCGCCGTTTATCTTTTCACGATCTGAAAAAAATGATGGTGGTTATTCCCAGTAGATTCCGATGTAGACGAAGCTCATCACATAGCTGACGAACACGTAGATGACCGAGCTGAGCGATGCCCAATCGGTGCCATGCGAGATCCTTCAGCTCCAGCACCATGATCGCTATGATGATCGCGAACACCCCGTCGCTGAATGCTTCCAATCGGTTCTTGGTCATGGCCGATTAGTATAGCAATTCCGGTGAGCGACGCGCAGTTCTATAGTTTGAATACGAAATCGATTCGGCGGAATTATTCGTCGCCTCTCAGACCGAAGTTCTGGAAGATGATTGCAATGTCACTAAAGTCGACCTCGCCATCATTGTTCAAATCGATTGGATCAATAAACTCGGCATTTAGATCGTAGAGGTCGATTCGATTGTCATCGACCAAGTCGCCGGCTGGCAACGCAATGGAGCTTTCTGGGAAGCCGGTCGTAACGCTCTGAGAGACGGCTTTCAAGAGCGTGAATGGGGCCTTGATCAAAACTCGATAGCTCCCCGGGGCAGTGTAAAATTGCCAATCCGCGTGAGCCTTTGATTTAAGACGTCGCGCACTCACCATATCCCCCGCCTGTCCCTTAACGACAAAGCGATACTGAATATCGGCTGCGCCGCCGTTGCCGTCCTTGAGATTCGCGTGAGCCAAGAAGCCCTGCGGAGGAGCATAAAAGTTTGTGTAGTTCTGCGTCCCACCATCGTTTGTGAATGAGGCCGAAACGACGATGAGGCCATCAGGATGAGGGATTAGTCCACTTGAGTATTCATAATAGTGGGCCCAAACCCCGCCGCCTGCACTAACTCCCGTCTGACCCGACAACGTCTTGTAGGTCTCGTCCCAATCGCCGGGAGCCGTGTAGTATACAAACACATTGCCGGAGCCGTCAAACCGCGACACATAATCTCCCCAGGGGTAATCAGGGTCCCAGTAGCCACCGGCGAGTCGAATTTGCTGGAAATCGTTCGTTAGGCCGATGTCATACCAGTTCGGATATTCGTAGCGTTCAAATATCGCAAGGCCATCGCTGGTTTTTGTGAACCACGAACCAAAAGATCCATTGTGAAATTCGAACAGCACACTCCCGCCTGGGCTGAAAATCTTGGCGATACCATAATACTGCCCGGTGTAAAAATTCCCACTTGAATCAATGCCGGCAATTTGGCCTCTGCCGTCAAACGTCAGATCGCCAACCCGATACAGTTTGATTTCATTCCCGGCATCATCCAGAAGCCCTGCATAAACGGCTCCGTTGTCGTGGATGACGATCCATACATTGCCAATAGTATCCATCACCCGTTCTTCCGGACGCCGGTACACTAAATTGAGTTCGTTATCGTACCGAACCGTTCCGGCTGTGATACCGCCGTCCGTATGGGCGATGGCAAGGTTCGCCATCGATGAAGTTTCAACTGGAAGCGACTTCAAGATGGAGCCGTCCGGAGCAACAAGCACGAGCATAGTCCGACGACCCGTGAATCCGATCACAGTGCCATCCTGCTGTACCAGAAAGGGCTCGACGTCCGGCTGAGTCCATAGAATCTTCCCAGTTGGATCTCGCATCTGCAAACCGGTGACATCCGTGAAATCCGGCATTCCATAAGAGTTTCCTTCTTCATCGTAGAATGTGATTGGAAATGATTTGTTCCAATTGATGATCTTCGGCATCGGTACCATCAAATGTAAAGAAACATAGGAACTGCCGTTCGGCCCTCCCAGGCATGGATAAGGAGACTCGCATAGCTTGTCTGAGGCCTTTGAGGCAATGAACTCAACGAACAGAATTATTACTACCAGCACCTTCATAACACAGACATTATAGCAAGTACTTGCTTCCGAGTCAAGTTATTCTTGCGATTGAGCCATTGGGTTGCCTTTTACGTCTTTACTCCAACGGCTGATACAGCCTTTTCCGCATAGCCGGCTCGCGCAACAGGACCGCTTGTAAGAATCGAAACGAATCGGCGAGATAGCCCTCGTACCCGCACGGCTTTCCGTCCCATGTGGTCCAGTCAATCCCTTTTCCACCCTGATCCATCACGCCGTTTTGGAAACCGCCAACCGCCTGCCGCGATAGCATCGCGTTGAGCACACGGTCCCCCTCCTCGCGATCACCCACTTTATACAACGCAGAGATGTAGTGCAACGTGTGACCCGCCGAAATGCCGCCGTTCATATACTGCTGGAACGAATCCAATCCATCTTCCGTGCTCGGGCTGCCCGCGCCGCCGCCCAGATAGTCCGAGAGCGGGACTGGGACTAACACATTCGGAAGGCCGAGATCGAATCGCGCGAACCGTACCAGTGTCATCTTCGCGCGCAATCGTTTCAGTATCTCCCGCGCCTGCTCTTTTTCCACCAATCCATAATCGATGGCAAGCCCGTTGAGAGTCGGCGAAGCATAATCATGGAGCTGCCCGTCCTCGCTCTTCCACCAAGCCAGCCATCCGGTTTTTGGGTTGTACAAAGTCTTATAGTATGCAGCCTTCAATCGACCCGCGAGCGCCTTGTATTTGTCGGTGCCAACGTTCCGCCCGATCTTCGACTCCAAATCAGATAGACACAGCCATGCGCGGTAGATCAAGGCGTTCGTGTAGCCATCCTTGTAGCCGCAGTTCAGCGCGTCCCACCAGGCGCAGGAACGGTTCGGTTCGTGCAAAGTGCCCTTGTTGCCGCTTTGAGTTGCCTCCACCATTCCGTCGCCATCAATGTCTCGCTTGGCCAAAAAATCCGCGATGAATTCCAGCTTTTCAATGCGCTTCTTCAACCACTCTTTGTCGCCGGTCGATTCGACATAGTCCCACGCGGCGATCAACGGACCGGCATTCGCATCCAGGAAGTTGCCATAGTCCCAATAGCAGACCACCTCGCCGGTCGGGCGCGTGCGATGGTCCAGCCACCAGTCCACGCTGTATCGCACCTGCGCGGCTAGCGAAATGCCCTCGACATTTGGCGTCCAAAAGATCTGATCGGCATAGAACCAAATGGAGCAACTTGCGGGATCGCTGATCACGTTGTTGGATAAGATGCCGGGCGGGGCGCTGAACGGATTGGTCTGCTCGCCCCATCGCGCGCTGGGCTGCATCGCGCCGAAGAAGCCGCGCCGCACCTGCTGCCATAGCTTCGTGTCCTTCATCCCTTTCGGCGGCGGGAGGATGACGGGCCGCATTTCCAGCTTGCATGGGCCGGGAAGTTCGATGATCAGATCGACGATCTTGTCGCGCCGGCTGCCCTCCAAACGCGCGACCAGGTGCCTTTTGTCGCACGTTAGCAGCATCTGTCCGAAGTCCGGGGCGTTGATGATGAGCGGCAGTTTGAGCGTGCCGTCCTGCTCCCACCGATACGGGAGGACGGTGGTCGGCGTGACGCTGGGATTGAACGGGAAGACCAGTGTGGCGGGCTTGGCGTTGCCGGTTGTGATCTTCAGGTGGTCCTTTTGCAACTGGGTCGTGTACGGCTGATCTACTCCAGCGGCCCTCAGCGTGACGGCGGTGTTTTCCCGCAGCAGGTTGGTGCCCGCGCGATTGCCACCTTCCGTGTCCCAACTCAGATGGGCGACGTGGCCCGAAAGTGAATCGAGTTCACATTTCACGATCGGTTTGCCGTCGCCGACAGTCGAAAAGTAAATTGTTGCGTAAATGCATGGTGCAAGATAGTACATAGTTGTGCCTGGATCATAGTATTCGACAGAAATCGCGAATTCCCTATTTACGTTCGTGCTAAATAGAAGCCGTCATTGGTTCCGACCGAATTTGGCGTCTTGTGCGTATTCGATGAGCTCCGGTCGGGAGGCCAGATTCTTGGACAGGAACTCATCCAACAGCTTTTTCGCCCCCATAAGGCCGCAATTGTGGTTGAGGCCGTGCAATGCGGATCCCTGAATTACCGGCTTTATGGAATATATGGATTGGCGGCAAAGGGAGAGAAAGAATTCATGATCGATCGCCTCGGCATATTGACTGCCTTGCCAATAAGGCGAGACGTCCCACCACATGAAGCATGCCATTTCCAATGGCCCAGATTTAGCATCGGATTCGAAAAGGTCCTCCATAAAATCGGAGACCGTTGGCTCGAATAGTTGCGAGAACAGTGTGTGCAACGCACGCCAGGCACGATTCCGCAACAGCCTTGGCAACCGGCCATCAATAAAAACGTGCCATTCGCCCTCCATTGCCCTGCCAATTTGCTCGACCGTAAACTGGTTGAGCAACCACGTCTTCGGATATTCCCAAGTCCAGACGACATATTCAGCGTAGGTCGCCCTCGTCTCAAAATGCTCTTCATCGGTGTATTTGACCCAGTCAACCACCGATTGGTTGCCTGTGTATTTCCTATGCAGCCAGGCTTTGAATGGAGCGACGGGTCTTGGTGCAGGATATTCCTGCGAAGGGATCCTGGGCATCACTTCGCATTCCTAATAGATATCAGCACCAGGCTGCCTTCAGACCAGTGAGGATGGTACTGCTTGCAACGATATTCGCCCAGTCGCCGCTTGAGGTCGGAAGACCAAAGTTGCGCGGCGTATCCATTTCCTCGATGGACGATGCCAAGGACCGATTTGCCGTCGGTTGCAACATCGATGAATCCAGATCGTTTCGCCAACACCTTCCCTGTCAACGAATATACAATGAGCATGTCTCCTTGTGCCCAATCTCGAACGACGATTCTGTCATTGGAAATCCAGCCGTACGGATAGCCCTTGCCAATTTTTCGGATGCGCTTTGTTGCGAAGTTGAAAACGTATGTATATGTCTGTTCATCGGCCGCGCTGTTATCAAGTATTTCATGGCTGCCAAACGAGAGGGCAATACAGTTGCCGTCCATGCTCCACGCGGCTTGCGCCGCGAAGGGTTGGTTTCCGGACTCAGCTGGGATGTTCTGCGCAGCCAATGTCTTCGCGGAGATTAGCAGCGTCTCCTTGCCCTGGGAAAGCGTCGGATGTATGTAAATGTTGCCGTCCTGATCGCGTCCGATGGTGTTGCCCGTGTCGGCATTGAAGCCTCCGATATCATCATCAATGTAATCGAGGTTTGCCGAATTGGTGGACTTCTTCATCGTTTTGCCGGTTGATAGGTCCCAGCTTAGGACTCCGAAATGCGTGTCATCGATGATGAGTCTACGGCTAATCCGTGAATAGCCCATCATGCTCGCGTCATCTCTCGAAGCAGAAATCGTCGAGTCCGACTGAACGATGGCAGTTGGGAAGCCCATATCCTCGCTTGTGTACGCAAACGTCATATGAGCTTTCAAATCTGGGCTTGCGGATTTGTCCGCTGCAGCGCCTACTGATTGTGGGTGGCCCAATAGCAATGCGGTCAGCAGTGCCATTGAGCGAGAGATTATCTTCATGACGCTCACCAATTGTTGTGCGCTGCACTTTCAAATGCTATCCCCCCAATTGACTCATCCCGCGTGATAGCACCCGCTGACCTTCCGCCAAATAGTGCCGCTCGGGTTTGTGCTCCACGACCGACAGGAAGATGGCGGCAAGATCGTCATCGGTCGCGCCGGCGCGCATGGGATCGCGCAATGTGACCTCCCCATCCGCCATTAGGCAGGGCCGCAGAAAGCCGTCGGCGGTCAGGCGAAGGCGGTTGCAGTTGGAACAGAAATCGTTGCTGATCTGGGTGATAAAACCGATCGTCCCGAGTGCGCCGGGAATACGATACGACCGCGCGGGGCCGTTCGTAACAACATCGGCGGGTTCCATAGGACCGAAGCGGGCCTCTATCCGATCTTTGACGATGGCCGCTGGGACGTAGCGGCGGCGCATTTCCAGATCGTTGAGCATGCCCTCCTGATCCGAACCTAGGCGCCCGTTGGTTATCAGTTGCTCCACTCCGTTGCCTACGAACGCCTGGGCTGATTGGAAGACTGGCAAAGTATCGTCCATGTTCCATCGAATCGGCATTAGCTCGATGAATCGTATGTTCAGCGCCTCGCGCATTGTCCATTCGGCGAAATCAACAGCCTCGTCATCATTTTCGCCTTTCATTAGCACGCAGTTAATCTTGATGGGAGACAGTCCCGCGTTCCGAGCCGCCTCGATCCCATCCAGAACCGTCTGCAGATCGCCGCGCCGCGCAATCCGGAAGAACGTATCCTCGCGCAACGTATCCAGGCTGATGTTCACGCGATGCAACCCCACGTCCGCGAGAGAAGATGCCATTCGCGGCAGTAGAAAACCGTTTGTGGTGAGCGAGATGTCCCGAATGCTCGCGATGGCGGAAACCTGCCGCACCAGCTCCGGCAGGTCCTTCCGCACCAGCGGCTCGCCACCCGTCAAACGGATCTTGGTCATCCCCAACCCGGCGGCAACGCGCACCAGCCGCGCGATCTCTTCAAATGTAAGCAGCTCCGGTTTGGGCGAAACGGGATAGCCCTCCTCCGGCATGCAGTAGACGCAACGGAAATTGCAGCGATCCGTCACGGAAACCCGCAAATAGTCGATGGTGCGTCCGAAGCTGTCCTTCACGATGTCATTCTACACCGAACTGGTGCACTTCGACCATCGCTTTCTCAAGAGAGGCGCTTTCGATGGAAAGACGATTGAGGCGGTCGATCAATTCGGCGCTGTCCTGGTCGGCGACCGTGCCTTTGCTCAGGCGGATGCGGGCCAGGCTTGCGCGCGCGCCGTCCAGCATGGTGACGATGGTGTCCATTTGGGTTCGGATGCGGCGGCCCAAAGTATTCACTTCTTGCAGATTTTCATTCAAGGATCGCAGGCTGACGATCTGGTCCTGCAAGGCGCTCTTGACGATAAAATCTTCCTCCGCCTCCAAGCGTTCCTTCAACCTCTCGATTTCCGCCGCTCTGGCTTTCATCGCCGTCTCGCTGGGGCTGGCGGGCAGGTCGCGGTAAACAACTTCCAGCTCCCGGAATCTGCCGACCACTTCGGCGCAGGAGCGCAGGATGCGGCGAATGTCGTTCTCGCGCTCGGGATTGTCCGTCCGCATCGCCTCGTCCAGGAGCTCGATGTACCGGTGCTCGGCCTGGTTGAGCGGTTCCTCGGCAATCGCCCGCAGCATCTCTTCCTTGGTGATGTTTCTGCGCAGACGTCGACGCCAAAAGCCCTGGAGAATTGTTGGAAATGCGAACGAAAATGCGGCAAATCCGAACGATGCGAAGGGTAGCCACTGCGGCTGCCATCCGAGGCCGATCCCTATTCCGCCCAGCACGCACCCCGCCACGCCGGCGAACATCGCGGCGGCGAATCCTCCCTGCCGCGCCTCCCGGGCGTCGCGCAGGTATTTGGCGTCCTCGTGGCCGGACCAGTCGAGCTTCCCGAAGTTCCACTCCTTCGGAACTTGAATCATGAGCACTTTGCGCGGAAGTGTTTTGAGGAAGTCGTCGGACAGCCGGCCGCCGAACCAGCTACCCAGCCGGTCCAGCGCCAGTTCCCGAAATCGTTCTTCCATGTCTTCCAGTCGTATTCGCATGCGGTTGTATTATGCCAGACGGAGGAGCCCCCACCCCAACCCTCCCCCGCAAGCGGGGGAGGGGGTTAGTGTCATGCTTCCGGCGCCTCCGGCCGGTTGAGTTTCTTGGGCTTTGGCTCCGGCGCATCGATCTTCGGCGCTTTCTGGATCATGTCCGCAAGCTTGATGCCCGTCATCGCTTCCACAACCGGCGGAACTTGGGCCATGATGTTGGTCACCTCTTGGGTTATCCGGCTCGCCCCGACCCCATCGGACCCGCTGCCGACCAGCACAATCTTATCAATCCGCGACAGCGGCGACGCGATGGCCTCCGCAATCTGAGGCAGGCGCTCTACCAGCATGTTGGCCACGGCGGCCTCGTTGTAATTCTGGAACGCGCTGGCCTTGTTTTGCATCGCCTCTGCTTCCGCCAATCCCCGTGCTTTGACGGCGTCGGCCTCCGCAAAACCCTTGGCCCGGATCATATCGGCCTCGGCAAGCCCCTGCGCCTTGATCACATCCGCCTGGGCCAGACCACGGAACCGATTCGCGTCACCCTCCGCCGCGCCTGTCGCCTTGGTTGCCTCCGCTTGTCCTTGAGCGGTTGCTTGCAAACGGAACTGCTCGGCAGACGCCAATGCCTCGATGCGCTGCTTTTCCGCCAGTGCGGGCTTCTCGATGGTTGCTTCCAGCTCGAGCTGTCGGCGGCGGATCTCCTCCGTTTGCAGCTCGACCTGCTTTTGCTTCTCGACGATATTGACCTGCACTTCCTCCTGCTTCACCTGCTGCGCGGTCTTATACCGCTGGAGGTCGTAGGCCAAATCAGCGTCGGCCTTCTGCAAGTTCACGGTTTTTGCGAATTCCTGCTGCTTGAGGTTCAAATCTCTTTGAGCCTCAGCGATTTTGATTTCCGCTTGAAATTTCGCAGTTTCCGCCTCCTGGCGCGCGTTGGCCGAACGGATCGTGGAGTCACGAGTGGCTTCGGCCTCGGCGATGACGGCATTGCGTTTGACCGCCGCAATCTGCGGCTTGCCAAGCGCGTCCATGTACCCTTGCGAATCGCTGATCGCCTTGATGGTGAAGCTGACGATGGCCAGACCCATGTTGGCAAGGTCCTGGCTCGCGACCTCCTGCACCTTTTGCGAGAACAGCTCTTGCTGGGCGTAAATCTCTTCGACGGTCATCGTCGAAAGGATCGCCCGCAGGTGGCCGGCAACGGTTTCGTGAGCAACGTACTTAATGTCCTGTATGTTTTTCGACAGGAACTGCTCGGCCGCGGTATGGATCGAGATGTCGTCGCCCTTCACCTTGATTTGCGCCACCCCGTCTACTCGAACCGGCACGCCGAGCTTCGTATAGAACTCGCCATATTCGATGTCGAGCGTGATGAGTTCCAGGGACATTATGTCCGTTCGCTCGAGGACAGGCAGCACCATTGAACCACCGCCCCGCACGATGCGATACCCTATTCGCATTCTCTCACCTGTGCGCGGGTCTTCGTAGGTCCCACGCCGGAAGCCGGAGATGATCAGCACCTCGTTTGGCCCCACCTTGCGCCAAAGCATGATATTTATCGTCATGTAGATGAAAAACAGGAACCCAAAGCCGATCCCAATGCCAAACACTAATTTCCAAAGCAGGTTCAAATTATCGAACCATTCCATTTGTTTCCTCCCAATTCTGTTCCGAGGTCCACTCCCCATTCGTAAGTTCGCACACGCGCCTGATTGCCCTGCACGCATTGCGGGCACAAATAGGATTTGGACTAATCCGAGTAGCGAGACACGGTGGCGACGCCGCTATCGATGGCTTCCACCATCACTCGCGAGCCGACCGAGATCGGCCCGTCGGCTTTCGCCGCATATGTCAAACGAGACCCCCCCGACGTCAAGGCGATTTGCCCGACGCCCCTTTCCGGGATCGAAACGGTGACCTCACCGACCCGACCCAGGAAGTCACGGACGGAAGCATGGCTCGACTGCTCGCCTGTCGCCATGATCCGGGATACAGCCGTCGTCGTAAGCCGAGCCGCCGCGAAACCGAACACGATTGCCACCGTCACGGAGAGGCCGGTTCCGAGGCTGGCCGTGCTGAGGATGAACCCAAGCAACCCGAAATAGGTGAGGCTCATCGCCAGCGATATCGGACTCAGGAAGCTCAGAACTGTTCGGCCAAACGCCGCCCATTCCGCGTCAGTCGCTTGCCCATGACCACCATCGTGATGTCCGCCGTGGTCCACATGATGGGCGCCTGCGCTGTGCCCTGCGTCACCCACGTCATGTCCGGTGTGGGCGCCTTGATGGCCAACGTGGCCTACGGCCCCCATGAGCGCGGACAAAACGAGGACCCCAGCGCCTACGATCGCTGAGGCCAGAAACACTTGATCGATGACCTGCACTGCCTAAGTCAACTCCTCTCCGTAAACAATACCGAGGCGGGAGTACCAAGGTTGCATTCTGTAGGCGCGGGCCAAGTTGCGCAAAACCCTTCTATTACTGACAACAAAGGCCCGCGTTGCCCTCTCAATGCCCGTTGTCGGTCCCCAACTCCTCATCGGGCGACGGGTCCGAAAAGGTGCCGATCTCCGACCCATGATATACGGAGGTGATGAAATCGAGGCGATCGTACGAAGGAAGGACCGACGAAACAAGCTGCTCGTCGATCGCCGTAATCATTTCCCGCAAATCTTCTTCGCTGAGAACCTTGGTCAGTATCACCGTCGCGTGGGCCACGTCTAGGGAAAAATGCAGGTCCACCTGCCCAACCTGGTCCGCGCCATCCAATATCGAGTAGGACTCCGATGTTTCCGTGCGGACCGTGCGAAAGAAAATAAACAGCTTCGTTTCGTCCAATCTGCCCTCCATTTCGTCCATGATACCTGGGTCGGCGGGTACGATTCCGATGGCCATGATGCCCACCAGCCCAACCGATCCGATCTTCGTTCAGCTAGCAGCCGTGTCTCAGCATCACGTTCCCAGCGACTACGGGAACGTGACCGCCGAGGTTCGGGCGCTCGCAACGGGGACCGGGCTCGTTGACCGTTCGGACCTGGCCAAGCTTATCGTTTCCGGCGCTGACCGAATGAGTTGGCTGCAGGGCCAGGTGACCAACGATATGCGGCTTTTGCAGCCGGGAGGCCAGATCGATCTGCTGGTCTGTACGCCAACCGGTCAGGTCGTCGCCGACTGCCGCCTTTGGGACCTGGGGGACAGCTACCTGCTTCTCGCCCCCGGCTGCCAGCGAGAGGTCCTCATTCGGCGCTTGAGTTCAATGATTATTTTGGAAGATGTCGCCGTGGAAGACGTTTCGGACCGGTACTTCCTTCTATCGACGCTCGGGCCCTCGTCGGTACGCGCAATCGCCAACGACCGCTGGGCGCCGTCGAACGCGCTCGCCGCCGGCGGCTTCGACTATCTGCTCTCCGAACAGGACCTTATGGAATTTGGGGAGGCAGTACGAATCAACGCGGTTCCGGTTGGAGGCACGGCCTTTGATATCACGCGCATCGAGGATGGCATTCCCAAATACGGACACGAGATCGATGCGAAAACGCTGCCGCAGGAGATGGGAAAGCGATTTGAGGAGCGGTATATCAGCTACACAAAGGGTTGCTACACGGGGCAAGAGACGATCATGCGCATCCACTCGCGCGGACATACGAACAGGTCGCTGGTCGGCCTGCTGTTCGATACCCCCGTGCGGGACGGGGATGCGGTGACCGCGGATGCCGAGCCTGTCGGCAGTGTCACCAGCGCCTGCCACTCCGTCGCACTCGGTCGGCCGATCGCGCTCGCGGTAATTAAGAATGAATTTGCGGGGCCCAACACGATTTTGCGGGCCGCCGGCACCGATGCCACGGTACGCGATTTGCCCTTCGTCACCCGCTAGCCGCAACCTTTCGCTTGCGCGCTTGACGATGCGACAGGCCGCATCATCAAATTAAATGTGGACTATTTCGTAGGCGCGGGCCAGTTTGCCGATACGCTTCCGTCCGCGAACTCCAAAGGCCCGCGTTTGACCACGCCGAAAGCGCCATAACGATTGGACATCAGAAATTCCGACCCTCCCACGCGGGACTCTGGATCGGCAATTCGATGCGAGTCTCAATGCTGTCCCGCGCCTACGAAACCCTCTTGACGATGCGATCTTCAATGAAAGAATCCGCAGGGTCGTCGCAGGAGTTAGCCTGTGCATTCTTCGCCCGGACACATCCGGACGCAAGCTAAAGCATGCGGCTACCGGGATTGCGAAAGAAAAACCGCGCATGAAATCATGCGCGGTTCGATCCGTGCGACGGGATCTACTTGGAAAAATCAAACGTTATCGGCGCTCGCACAGCCTCTCGCATAGACGCCCCCACGAACTTGTGGGTGGTGGGATGACCCGCCATCTGCAACGCAAACACCGCGGCTTTGCCGCCCGTGATCGTAAAGGAGATTCCGTCAATGGCTTCATGTGTCACAAACCGGAAGTTCACGGCGTTCGGTTTCGGCTGCTTGATCTTGTCCAGCTTCTCGCCTTTGAAACCGGTCACATTGCTAATCGTGCCGCCTCCGACAACATGCACATGTCCGTTGAAACGGACGCCCTTGTCCCTCTCAGAGGTCGTAACGATAATTACCCGATTGCCCTCGTGCCAGATATAGAATCCGACGGAGTGGCCCGGTTGAATGTTCGGCTTGCCCGCTGCTGCCGACCAGGGAAGAACATTACCGACGGCGGCCTTTACCCGCTGTTGGCGGGCCTTGACTTTGCCGCCCGCGGGAGGAGGTACTTGCCGAACCTGGGCAAACGCGCCCGCCAAAAGGGCCGCGAAAGTCACGATCGACACTACAGAGATCCATCTTGCCTTCATGCGTGATTCTCCTTCGTTTGAGAATAGTTTTCTGCCGTCCATCATAGACGCCTACGGGGTCTCGGGGTTCAGTAGGGCCTGGGACCCTGTGGAGTAAACTTGCGACTATTATGAGCGGCAGCGAACGAATCGACGCGCTGTGGGATTTCGACAATCCGGCTGTGAGCGAAGAGCGATTTCAGCAAGCATTGGATGGGGCGAGCGGCGACGAAGCGCTGGAAATCCGCACCCAGATCGCCCGGACCCTTGGACTGCGCCGCAGGTTTGATGAGGCCCGGACGGTCTTGGATGCGGTGCGGACAGAGCTTGCGTATGCGCGGAGTCTTGTCCGAGTGAGGCTGGACCTGGAGTGGGGCCGGGTGCTCAACAGCGGCGGAGATCCAATTGGGTCGAGGCCGTACTTCGAGGCCGCCGTCGCGCTAGCCCACGATTTGGGAGAGACCTTTTACAAGGTGGATGCGGCGCACATGCTGGGGATCGTCTGCCCGCCGGAAGAGGCGTTGGAATGGAACCACAAGGCGATCCAAATTGCCGAGGGGGCCACGGATGAACGGGCGCGCGGATGGCTCGGCTCTTTGCTCAATAACACCGCCTGGACGATCCACGACCAAGGCCGACCGGAAGAAGCGCTGGAGCTGTTCGAGAAGGCCCTCGCGTTTCGGTTGGAGAGGGGCAATCCGAAGACCATCCGGATCGCCCGATGGTGCGTGGGCCGGTGCCTGCGATCGTTGGGGCGAATCGACGAGGCTCTGCGCATGCAGCGGGATTTGATGTCGGAGGGGGATGAGGCCGGGTATGGCTCGGAAGAGATCGGGGAGTGCCTGCTCGCGCTGGGCCGCGTGGACGAGGCGAAACCGCATTTTGCGCGGGCTTCCGAACTGCTGTCGAAAGACGAATGGCTTGTGGCCAATGAACCCGCCCGAATAGAGCGACTGAGAGCGCTATCCTAAAGCAGGATTCCTTCCTGGCGGCAAGGAACTGATTGCCATGTTGTTTTTCATCGCGCTATCGATCATATCGGCGCCCGATCAGGTGCCCCCGCTGAAGCTAATCCCGACGCCCCAGTCCGTCCAACGGCTGGACGGCGCCTACCATTTCACCGCAAAAGACGCCATCGTGATTGCGAACCCGAAAGATTCGGACGACAGCTTTGCGGGACAGCAGCTTGCTGACGAGATCAAGCAGGATTTCAAGCTCAACGTGGCCGTCGGAGGCAAAGGAAAGGGCGTGTTGATCGGTGTCATTGGCCGCGATGCGGCGATTTCAAAGGCGCTCGGTGCGATCAAGTTGGCAGTCACGCCAAAAGACGGTCAATATCTGTTGGCGGTGCGAAAAGATCGCATCATCATCGCCGGCGTGGACAGCGAGGCGGTTTTTGACGGCGTGCAAACGCTCAAGCAATTGATCCGCGCGAACGCCACTGGCACAACCATCCCGTGCTGCACGATCGTCGATTGGCCCGCGCTGAAAATGCGCGGCTGGCAGGACGACATCAGCCGCGGACCGATCACCACGATGGACTATCTCAAGCGCGAGATACGGACGCTGTCCGAGTATAAGTATAACTTCTTCACCATGTACACCGAGCATGTGTTTAAGCTCAAAAAGCATCCTGCCATAGCGCCGCCCGACGGCATCACCGCCAAAGAGGTGCATGAGCTAAGCGAGTATGGGAAAAAGTATCACGTTCAGATAGTAGGCAATTTTCAATCCTTCGGCCATTTCGCAAACATACTATCAGTGAAAGGGTATGAGAATTTGGCCGAGACGGGCTGGGTGATATCGCCCGCCAAAGAGGAGAGCTACAAGTTTCTCGACGATGTGTACAGCGAGATTGCTCCGGCGTATGACAGTCCGCTCTTTAATATCAACTGCGATGAAACCTGGGGGTTGGGTGAAGGGGCTTCCAAGCAGATGGTGAAGGAGATGGGGCTTGGCGGCGTGTATGCGTATCATATCAATCGCATCGCGGACCTGCTAAAGAAGTACGGAAAGACACCGTTGATGTGGGGAGACATCGCGCTCCAGCATCGCGAGATCGTTGCCAAATTGCCAAAGGACCTGATCGTACTATCCTGGGGTTACGATCCGCTCGACAGCTTTGACGATTGGATCAAGCCGTTCAAGGAGATTGGTTTTCGATTCATCGTTTGTCCGTGCGTCGGCTGCTTCGGCCAACTTTATCCGGACTTCGATGATGCGATCGTGAACATCTCCAATTTCACGCGCGACGGCGCGATGAACGGCGCGCTGGGGATGCTGAACACGACGTGGGATGACAGCGGAGAGAACTTCTTTGGCTACAATTGGTACCCGCTTCTCTGGGGCGCGGAATGCTCATGGAAACCTGCGATACCAGCCGCAGGCCAGGACAAGAACGCCGTGCGTGAACAGCGCCATGCGCGCTTCGTCAAGTGCTTCGATCCGATCTTTTTCGGTGTACCTGGAGACAAGAACATCAAGGGACTGATCACGGTCGCGCGAATGCGGAAGGACCCTGCATGCGGCGGTGGCGGAGACGCTGCATTTTGGATCGATCTTCCGCGAGCGGTGGAGAA
Source organism: Fimbriimonadia bacterium (assembly GCA_041483895.1). GTDB lineage: Bacteria > Armatimonadota > Fimbriimonadia > Fimbriimonadales > JABRVX01 > JBGPGO01. Next base: position 97,553 of record JBGPGO010000010.1, on the reverse strand, counting down.
GCAGTCGCAGCCGATTGACATTAGTGAATATCTCAACTCTTTTACGGCTGCAATCGGCCCGATCTCGACGCCCAAACACAATGTCGATTGCATCGACGAGGCAAACTTCGCCGCCATGCGATACTTCTACATTGCCATGCGCACGTCCATCGCATCGTTAATCTCAGGCCGCAATATTGCCGACGAACTGAAGTCTGTCGATTCGCTTAAAAAGCAGGTCAGGCAATTGAGGATCGACTACGCAAAGTTGTGGAAAGCAGAAAATCGGCCCTGGTGGCTGGATCGGAACATGGCGAAATACGATCGCCTCATCGCCCAGCTCAATGCCTTCCCCGATCGGCCACTGTTTTCTCCGGGTGCCCGGTTCATACCAAGCAGCCAAGACGTTACTCTTTACACACTTAATGGCAAACCAATCCATTACACCACTGACGGTACTGAACCGACGGAAAACTCGCCACTATATGCCGAACCGATCCAAATAACCAAGACCACTCAAATCAAAGCGCGTGTCCTCCCATCGGGAGAAGTGGCGACCGCCAGTTATCTGGCATTGCGCCTCCCGGCGAAAGTTACAACCACGCTTCCCATCTACCAGGATCACGTGCCGGAGATTGCCTTCGATGGCAACATCGACACCTACTACTGGTCCTATGGGCAAGCGCTGGCGGGAGCGACCTTCACCGTCATACTCAACACCCCTGCTGCGTTTCAACATATCAAAGTAACCACCGGCCATCCCGATCACTCAGAAGACACGGTGCACGAAGGGGTGCTCGAGATTTTCGACGGAACGGCATACACGAAAATTGCCGACTTCAAGGACGGAATTGCCGAGGCGGAACTAGCGAGAAAGACGATCAGCGGCGTTCGAATCCGGCTGACCAAAGACAACAACAACTGGCTCGTCGTACGCGAGATTGAACTTCGATGAGCGATCTGCATCGGGAGAAGTTGGCGCAGGCCGTCGAGCTGGTCCAGGCCTCCGATCTGGATGTCTGGATCACCTTTGTTCGTGAAACCGCGGAAGGCGGCGATCCGGTACTGCCCCTGATGATGGACGGCGGCCTCACATGGCAAAGCGCGCTTCTCGTCGCTCGAACCGGAGAAAAGGTCGCGATCGTTGGCAACTTTGATGCCGAGCCGCTAGCAGCATCCGGCGTTTGGGACGAAGTGATCCCGTACGTCCAAGGAATTCGCGACCCCCTCGTCCTGACGCTGGAACGCATCGCGAAAAGCCCGACCGCGAAACTGGGCGTCAACTTCTCCACCGACGACGTGAAAGCGGATGGCCTCTCGCACGGCATGTTCCTGCTTCTGGAGAGCTATCTCGCGGGGACCCGATTCGCTAACTCCCTCGTCAGCGCCGAGACCGTCGCCACCGCGCTTCGATCCCAAAAAACTGCGACCGAGATCAGCCGAATGCGAGACGCCATTGCGCAGACCGACGAAGTGTTCCGGATGGTCTCCCAGAAAGTGCGCCCCGGCATGAGCGAACGCGAAATCTACGACATGATCCACGCGTGGATCGATGGCAAGGGACTCGGCTACTCGTGGGACCCAGCGCAAGACCCCATCGTAAACAGCGGCCCCAACTCGATGGTCGGCCACGGCATCCCATCCGCCGACATCCGCATCGAAGAAGGCCACATCTTCCACATCGACCTCGGCATCACGAAGAACGGCTACAGCTCGGACATCCAACGCTGTTGGTATGTCGGAAACCAAATGCCAGATGACGTGGCGAAGGCGATGGACGCGGTGACGGGCGCCATCACCGTAGGCTCCCAAACCCTCAAACCCGGCGTCGAAGGCTGGACGGTGGACAAGGCCGCGCGGGACTATCTCGTCTCCTGCGGATACGAAGAATATCTGCACGCGTTCGGCCACCAGGTCGGCCGGGTCGCCCACGACGGCGGCGCCATTCTCGGACCCAAATGGGAGCGATACGGCCGCACACCCACGATGCCGATTCAAAAGGATCAGGTCTACACATTGGAATTGGGCGTCAACATCGAGGGTCGCGGCTATCTCGGCATCGAAGAGATGGTCCTCATCACTGACAAAGGCGTGGAATGGCTTTCCCAACGCCAACTAGACCTGCCGCTTCTGGGATAAGATTAACGGATGGAACAAGTTCACGTCGTCGCGTTTGCCGGATCGATCCGAAAGGGATCCCATAATCGAATCTTGATTGAGACCTCGAAAAGGCTGGCCCCCGAAGGGATGACCATCGAGCATCTGGAGATTCGAGACTTCCCCATCTACAACATGGACAGGGAATCCGACTTCCCCGCGATCGTCACGGAATTCAAGAACAAGATCAAAGCCGCTGATGGCATTCTGATGGCGGTGCCGGAGCACAATTTCTCCTTTTCCGGGGTGCTAAAGAATGCGATCGATTGGGCATCGAGGCCGCCGATGGACCGGGTGTTTGAAGGGAAGCCGATCGCCATGCAGAGCGCCGCGGGTGGATGGGCCGGCGGTCTCCGCGCGCAGCTTCACCTCCGACAGGTGATGGCCTACTTCCCCGCCAAGGTGATGTTTTTCCCCGAAATCTGCGTTGGCCAATCGCAGAAGAAGATCAATGAGAATGGCGAGTTGACCGACGACATGGCATTGAAAAATATCGCCAAGCAGATGGCTGCATTCAAAGAGTTCATCCTCGCCGAACGGCACCCGTAACGCTGCCTTCCAGGCGGCATTGTGCTTACAAGATGGCGATGGCCCCGGGGTTCTCGCAATGCCGCCTGGAAGGCAGCGTTACTTCCACCGATAATTTTGCTTGTGAACGCACGAATGGCAGTCCTGCTTGCGGCGAGCATCCTCCCGATGGCAGCCCGAGCCGACGGCTGGGAGCTGCGCGGCTTCGGCGGCTTCCGAGGCGACTTGGAACTTCGGATCGGGGCGAAGTTCTGGCGCGACCAAGGCGAATTGCGCAACCTCCAGCTTCGTGGATCCGCCCAAATCACCCCCTGGCTGCGCGCGAACGCCATCGCCCGGCGCAGGGAGGGAAGCTGGCGCGACATGCCGCTCCATCCCGATATCGACGAGGCCTACTTGCAGTCATCCGCCTTTTACGTCGCGGACCGATGGAATCTCAGCTTGGACGGCAAGGTGGGCCGCGTCCGCTACCGCCACTTCCCCTACCCGGACGCCATCGCCGCCTTCGATCAGGTCCCCGGCATCAGCGACCTGACCGGCGGCCCGCAGACGGATTATCGAGGCATGATCACCTCGGCCGAGTTGGACCAATCGAGCGGATTCGGCGCCCACTTCACGCATGTCGCCTGGGGTTTCGGCGGCCGGACAGGCGCGTCCGTCGTCGAGACATACGGCTTCTTCCGCCGGGACATTGGCGGCGGATGGAGGACGGAGTTCCGGGCCGGCGGGCTGGCGAACCGCCCGGAGCCCCTTGGCCGAAACGCAATTCCCGGCATCGACCTCTATCTTGGAAAGCAATTGGGCCCATTCACGGTCGGCTTCCTCTACGAAAAGCGCGAAAACGAACAGGCGTATACGGGGGTGATGGTTACGTTTGGATCGACACCGATCACGCGAGCCGCCGGTACCTTGACGTTGGACTATCAGCGGCACGATGAAGGGGCGAGCGTGGAGGCGACGCTGGCCCGCGTGACGTTTGGCCAAGCGCGCGATCCTGGCCCGGACGCAATCTTGGTCGGCGAAATCTACGCCACGCGCCTGCGGACCCTATGGCAGGGCGGCTACAACCGAAACTATGCCGAGCTCCGAACCTCTTCCGAAGGTGAAACGAACGATCCGAGCCTTCTCATGGTGGCCGAAGAGGCTCCCTGGTACCTGGACCTCGAATCCCTCGTCAGTCCTCACACTACGGTCTCCAACAGCTGGTTCCGCGATCGTAAAGGCCCCGGCGAGTTCCGCCAAGACGTCGTCTATCGCTTCTACCGAAAGTCCCCAAAGCAATAGGACATATAGGACCTAAATGACCTATTTTCGATTGCCGGCGTTATACCCAGCCGCGCTGAATACACTCGTCCGCGACGCGATGTACCGCCACCAGGTAGGCCCCTTGCCGGTTGTCGCACTGATGCAGTTTCGACATCTCGTGCACGGCATGGAATGCCGTCGTCATGTGCTCGTCCAACTCCCGGTGCACCGCATCCAGCTTCCAATAGAAGTTGCTCGCGTTCTGCACCTGCTCGAAATAGCTGACGGTTACCCCGCCGGCATTGCACAGAAAGTCCGGGATTACGTAGACGCCGTTGCGATAGAAGATCGCGTCCGCCGCCTGCGCCGTAGGGCCATTTGCCAGCTCCGCGATAATCTTCGGCTTGATGCGAGGCGCGTTTTCCGCCGTCAGCACGTTCTCCAAGGCCGCCGGCATCAGAACTTCGCATCCCAACTCCAGCAGCTTGGCGTTCGAGATCGCCTCAGCGCCTGGGAAGTTGATCACGCTGCCAGTATCCTGTTTATGCTTGGCGACATCCGCGAATCGCAGGCCGGACGGGTTCAAAATGCCACCCTTCGAATCGCTGACAGCAATCACTTTCAATCCAAGAATCTCTTCGCCAAGTTGGTGGGCAAACTGGCCGGCGTTCCCATAACCCTGGATTACAGCGGTCGCACCCTTCAGTTGCAGCTCAAGCAGCTTGGCAGCCTCCCGAATCGTGTAGATGGCGCCGCGGGCAGTTGCGTCTCCGCGCCCCTTTGAACCGCCGAGCCCCACGGGTTTTCCGGTGATGACGCCGGGCGCCTTGAAAGACATGAGCGTCTCGTACTCGTCCAGCATCCAGCCCATGATTTGCGGTGTCGTATACACGTCGGGTGCGGGCACGTCCCGAGTGGGGCCGATAAAGTGCCCGACCGCTCGGATATATCCGCGGCTCAAGCGCTCCAATTCACGTTCCGACATATGCTTCGGATCGCAGATTACGCCGCCCTTGCCGCCACCCAATGGAATATCGACGACCGCCGTCTTCCAGGTCATCCACGCCGCCAAGGCTCGGACGGTATCAATCGTCTCGTCGGGGTGAAAGCGTATCCCGCCTTTGCACGGCCCACGGGCGTCATTGTATTGGACGCGAAAACCCTGAAATGTGCGTGTCGTACCATCATCCATTCGAACCGGGATGCTTACATGAAGCTCGCGCATCGGATTGCGCAAGAACTGATGAACGGAAGGGTCCAGCTTCAGCATCTTTGCTGCCATATCGAGTTGCGACTGTGCAACCGCGAACGGGTTGAATTTTCCTTCCGGAATAGCCCGTTCGGTCAACGTGTCAACCATTGCCACGCCTCCCATATTGAGTTTTTTCGATCTTACCTACCTCGTCCCCAGAATATCGTGTACTATTTTCTTACGATGAAAACCCGCAAATCTTGGAGGGGCAGCCGATCACGGCGGAAAGTCGCGATCGGGTAGGGTATCGTTCCGATATTCGCTTCACGGGGAGTTTGCGCCGATGCTAACATCCGAGCAGGTCGAGTTTTTCCACGAGAACGGCTATTTACAAGGGCCGCGAATTTTGAGCGACGATCAGCTCGTCGAGCTTCGAGCCGCCCTGGATCGGGTGCTGCGAGGGGAGTCCGAAGGAAAGCCGGAATACATCGTAGGCCTCGGCCAGAAAGACGATTCGGATACAAAGGCGGTCAATCAGACGGTCAATGCCTGGTGCGCGGATCCGGTGTTCAGACGCCACATTCACAATCCGGCCATCACCACAGCCGTCGCCCAGTTGCTCGGAACCGATGAGGTCCGGTTATGGCACGATCAGGTGCTGATCAAGCCGCCGGGCGGCGGGAAGGTGGTTCCCTGGCATCAGGACTGGATGTATTGGCAGATGGTGGACCGGCCCGACATGCTGACCTGTTGGATCCCGCTCACCGACGCGACGGAGCAGAACGGCTGCATGATGTTTGTGCCGCGCAGCCACAAATGGGGCCTGTTTGAGTTCATCGATCTGGGCGGCGACATGTCCAAGCTGCTCGAGGTGGCACAAGTTCCGGAAGGAGAGAAGATCGAGGTCGTTGCCTGCCCCACCAAAGCGGGGTATTGCACTTTTCACCACTCGCTCACATTCCACGGAACCTCGATCAACCAAACGGACAAGGCGCGGAGCGCAGTGATCGCGCACTATATGAGCGGGGACTGCCGGTACACGGCCAAGACGGAGCATCCCATGAAGAAGCACACGACAGTGGCAATTGGCGAGCGGCTGACCGGCGAGATGTACCCGTTGGTGTACGCCAACGGCTCGCCCGTGCCGGCTGCCTAGCCAAAATAGGGGTATGCGCCGCCTAAAAGTCGTCGGGTTGTTGGACACTTCTTCGCAAAACCCTGGCGACGCTTACACCCATCGGGTGATCAGTCTGTTGGAAGGTCTCCGGGAAGACGGGCACGAAACGAGCCTTTTGTACCTGCAGGACCGGGGAGCGACCCGCCCCAGTTTCCGGCGCTCCTTCAACGGCCGGTTTTTTCGCGACGAGCTGTTGGCCGCGGATGTGATTCATGCCGCGAACTGCACGCCCGCTGCCGCGGCGATCCGGGCCGTCGGCGGGCGGGTGCCGGTCATTTTCGACGTGCATGGGGACGTTCCGGCGGAGGCGCGTCTGTTTTGGGAAGCGCATCACAGCCGAAGCGCGCTGATTGACATGTGGACGATGCCGGTTGCGGACCGCGTGGCCCGGCGCGGCGCGGCGGCGCTCTTGGTGGTCTCCAATCCGCTGCGGGAACTGTATTTGAAGGCCGGCGTTCCACCGGAGCGCATCTTCCTGGTGCGCAACGGCGTGGACCTCAGCCTGTTCAGCCCGACGCGGGTACCGACGGCAAAGCTGCCCATCATCGGATACGCCGGGGCCACGCAGGTCTGGCAGGGTTTGCCGATGCTCCTCGACGCGTTTGCCGGATGGCATGGTGGCCTGAAGCTGCGGGTAATCGGATTTCAGCCTGCTGACGCCGCGCTCAAGGCTCAGTTTGCTTCGCAATTGGGTGATCGGGCGGACCTGCATGACGCGATGCCGCGGGAGAATATGATCGAGCTGCTGCGGGAATGCCATGCGCTCGTTATCCCCCGAAAGTCCCATCCAGCCGTGCGTGTCGCGATGCCGACGAAGTTTGGCGAATATGCGGCTCTGGGCCGTCCGCTGCTGCTGACCGACGTGGACGAGATGGCGAGCTTCGTCCGGCAGTACGAGTGCGGCTGGGTGGCCGATCCGACCCCGGCGGGCCTCCGGTCCGCCTTCGATCGGGTCGTTGCCGCCGGCGATGACTGCCTAGCGCAGATGGGCGCTAATGCCCGCCGGGTCGCGGAGGAGATCTGCAACTGGGACCGGATCCGGGAGGATTACCGGAAGGCCATCGAGTTTGCGGTCGGTCCTTTCGGTTGACGATCGCGTTCGCAATTTCCCGGTAGCCGTGGGTCGGATCGGCAGCCGTCTTCTCCAACGACAGACCAAGACCCACGCAGGAGGTTGCCGCGTGGGTCTTGGTTGTCATCAAGCGTTACCTGACGGCAATCCGACCCACGGCTACGGCGCGGCTGGGCTACGAGCGGCTACCGGGGTGCCGATAATTAGGTTCGAGCGGGGTCCTCTCAGGTAATCTCCCCAAAAACAGTTCAAATTGGCCGATCAGGGAGCAGAAGATGAAGCAGCTATTACAGAATTACAAGACCGGCAAGATGGAGGTGGCCGAGGTCCCGCCGCCCCAGTGCCGATCCGGCGGCCTCCTCGTCGCCAACCATTATTCCCTGATCAGCGCCGGTACCGAGCGGCAAAAGGTGGAACAGGCGAAAATGAGCTATCTGGGCAAGGCCCGCGCCCGGCCCGACCAGCTCAAGAAAGTGCTTCGCTCAGTTCAGGTCGAGGGCTTGGGAACGACCTATCGCAAGGTGATTGCCCGGCTCGACCAGCCCACCCCGCTCGGCTACAGCACAGCCGGTATCGTAGTCGAGGTCGGTGTGGACATACCAGACATCCGAGTCGGTGATCGAGTGGCCTGCGCCGGCGCCGAATATGCTCACCATGCGGAGCTGATCTCCGTCCCCAACAATCTTTGCGTGCCGGTGCCCGAAGGCGTGGACTTGGCCGACGCCGCTTTCACGACGGTCGGCGCGATCGCCCTTCATGGCGTTCGGCAGTCGAAGGCACAACTCGGGGACTATGTGATGGTGATTGGGCTGGGGCTGCTGGGAATCATAACCGTGCAGCTTCTCAAGGCTTCGGGATGCAAGGTGATCGGCGTCGATGTCGCCCCCAGCCGTGTCGATGCGGCCCGAAAACTCGGCTGCGACATGGCCCTGCTGCGCAATGAAGACATCGAGGCAACGACCGAGGCGTTCACACGAGGCGCCGGGGTTGATGCGGTCATCATCACCGCCGGGGGCGAGCAGAACAATGACCCAGTGGAGCTTGCCGGTGAGGTCTGCCGCGACCGGGGGCACGTGGTCGTCGTTGGGATGGTGAAAACCGACCTGCCGCGCCGCACCTATTACGAGAAAGAATTGAGCCTCACCACCTCTCGTTCGTACGGCCCGGGCCGATACGATCCGCTGTACGAAGAAGGTGGCATCGACTATCCGATCGGCTACGTGCGGTGGACCGAGCGGGAGAACATGCGGGAGTTCCTGCGGCTGGTCGCAGCGGGCTTGGTCAATGTCAAGGGCATCACCACCAACGTTTTCGATTTCGACGACGCCCTTTCCGCCTACAGCCTGCTGATGGGGCCCGACGCGGCGTCCACGCTTGGTGTGCTTCTGAAGTACGAGGGCCGAACCCAGTTTTCTCGCACCGTTCCCGTACACCAGGAGGCGGCCAAGCATCCGGGCAGTGTGCGAATGGGGGTCATCGGCGTGGGCAACTTCTGCACCGGCACCCTCCTTCCGCACCTGAAAGGGGTCCCCGAGGTCGAGATGGTCGGGGTGGCCAGCGTGCGGGGTGTGACAGCCAAAGGGGCCGCCGATCGGTTCGGGTTCCGGTACGCGGCGAGTTCCGCGAAGGACATTTTTGAAGACCGGGACATCAACGCGGTTCTGATCGCCACCCGCCACAACTCCCACGCCCATCTGGTCTGTGACGCGCTGCGGGCGGGGAAGGCGGTCTTTGTCGAAAAGCCGCTCGCGTTGAACGAGGAGCAGTTGGCAGAGGTGGTCCAGACCTATCAACAGACGGGCGGGTTCATCTTTGTCGGGCACAATCGCCGGTTCTCGCCCATGGTGAAGGAGATTGCCGGCTTCTTTAGCCACCGGAGCGGGCCGCTGATGATGAACTACCGGGTGAACGCCGGGCCGCTGGATGAAAAGCATTGGATGCGCGCCACGGAGGAGGGCGGCAGCCGCGTGATAAGCGAGGGCTGCCACTTTGTTGATATGATGATGGCGCTTGCCGGCTCGCGGCCCATCTCTGTGTCCGGGGCGGCGCCGACCGGGGGACATGAACCGGATACGGCGCATGGGGTGATCACTTTCTCCGATGGAAGCGTTGGGACCCTGACCTACGTTACAACATGCGATCCCAAGCTGCCCAAGGAGCGGCTGGAGGTTTTCGGCGACGGCAAGGGCGCCGTCTTGGACGATTTCCGGTCATTGCACCTCTATTCCGGCGGCAAGGAGAAAGAGATCAAGGCGGCGGGTCAGGACAAGGGTCATAAAGCGGAAATGGCCTTATTTGCCCAGCTGGTGAAGACGGGCGCAAAGATGCCGGTTTCGCTCGAAGACTTGGCGGCGCTGTCCCTGTCCACCTTCGGCATCATGGCCGGAGCGGCCTCGGGCGAGGTGATTCCCATCGAGATTGGCGCTCTTATTGCCCCGGCCCGACCGGAACCGGTAGCAAACACCGGCTAGTTTTTGTCATAATGGCAGCCCTGTCTCTTTCCAAGCGGGCGTAGGATTTCGAATCCCCTCCCCCGGTTATGGGGTGGGGCGAGCCGAATTTGATCCCCTCCCCCGCTTGCGGGGGAGGGCTAGGGTGGGGGTTTTCAGAATGTACGCGATAGTCAGAACGGGCGGAAAACAGTATAAGGCGGTGCCGGACGGCACGCTGGTTGTTGAGAAGATCGAGGGCGAGCCGGGCACGGAGATCGAGGTCGGCGAGGTCCTGCTTGTTCGGACGGACAAGGGTGTGAAGGTCGGCACGCCGGTGGTTCCGGGCGCGATTGTCAAGGGCACGATTTTGAGGCAGGACCGCGGGCCGAAGATTGTGGGCTTCACGTACAAGGCGAAGAAGCGGGAGCGCCACCACTACGGCCATCGGCAAGAGCAGACCCACATCAAGGTCACGGAGATAGCGGGGTAGTCGGCCCCTTCACAGTACGGCTGCGTGGGGATATGGCATTATGTCGGCCCCTTCACAGTGCGACTGTGAAGGGATAAGGTGTTTTTTTCATACCTTCACAGTCGCACTGTGAAGGTGAAGGGGCGGAGGATTTGATATGGCACATAAAAAAGGCGTTGGGAGTTCAAGAAACGGACGCGACAGCAATCCGAAGATGCTGGGCGTGAAGCGATTCGACGGTCAGGTCGTCAAGGCGGGCGAGATACTGGTGCGCCAGCGCGGAACGAAGCTGTTTCCGGGCACGAACGTCGGCATCGGCCGGGACGACACGCTGTTCGCCCTCGCCGCCGGCCATGTGGTGTTCGAGGGGCCGAAAAAACGCCGCCGCGTCGCCATCACCGCCTCCCCCGCGTAACGCTGCATTCCAGGCGGCCCGAAATCTTATGCCTTGACTTTCGCAACGTCAAAGCATATTCTATTTGGCCCGCCGCCGGATGAGAATTCCAATCGCCATGCCGAGCGGAACAATCCAGCCGGGCTCTGGGACCGGAGTCGATAGATAGAGACGGCCTCCGTTCACACTATCCCATGCCCCCCACAAGACACTGCCGTTGTCGCCGCCGGCCAAGATGCCGGCGTTTCCCCAGGTAAAATTCGGGCCGAGCGCGTCGCGCGTCAGATCGAACTGTCCGGAGTAGACATGGGGGAGGCCGCTGGTGAGGGCTCCATACCCGGACCACATGGCGTTCCCATTGCGATCGATGCCTCTAATCGTAAAAGACGTCGAAAGCGTATTGGTACCGAGCAGGGAAGATGAGATGTCATCGGCATTGTGAAACAGCCGGCGGCCCGTGCTTTTGCTGTCCGCGGTCCACACAACGTCTCCATTGTCCGACAAATGGGGATCTCCAGCATTATAGGCCTCATCGCCGAAAATCGGCGTCGAAATATCGGTCATGTTCTTGTAAACCTTCTGTTTGTATGGCCTGTGTTCAAATCCAACCCAAACGAAGTCACCCTTGTTGTTGATGCCATAGGGAACCACGCCATCGATCTTCGGCATACCAGTCGTCAGGTTCTGACCATTGAGATAAAGATCATCGTCACCGATTGCGTTGTATCCGCCGGACCAGATGACGTCTCCATTATCATTGATTCTAGGGCTATACCCGTAGCTGCCCGAGCCCAGGATTTGCTTCGAATAGTCGACGTTGTTTCGGAACAGGTCGTAGGAAAAGGAATCGTTGGGATTCGTTCGCACGTTCGCCACCCAAACCGAATCGCCGTTGCGGTTCATGTCGTCCGGACTGAAATCCACAACCTCGTAGCCCGCTGATAATTCATCCGTACCGTGGAACACTCGGATGCGATAGTTGTCCTGCCGCTCGGTGGACCAAAAGGGCTTATCGTTGTTGTCAACATATCGGACCCCAGGATCCAAGTTTGGATCCCGACTTTGGCCGAACACATCGGTAAAGTAGTCGTGCCCCTCCACCATAACATGGTAGGAAGCGCTGTTGCGCGCGCGGTATGCGGCATGGCCCAAATCATTGATCGCTGTGGCGAACCCCTCCGTGCCAGGCCCAAGATAGGCCTCGTCCAGGTTCGTCCGATACCTCCAAGCGTGAAATAATGCTCCGCCTGGCTTTGACGATGAATAGACCGGGATCCCATCTTTATTAACAGCGTAGTCAAATTGGCCGCCCGACAGCGCAATGTCGCCTTGCAGCAAGACCTCGTGAACCCACTGCGTCTGCGACGATGCGGCAAGGGGAATGGCCGTGAAGATAAGAATGAGTGCGGTTGTTCTCATTCCGTCCTAACACTTCCAATTGGAACGGCATACGAGTTTCGTAGAGCGAGCACACGTTGCGTGAATGGCGTCCCATTGGTTCTTAGGTGGCACAAGCCGGTTGACGGTCGACGACGAAACTCGCCGATGGAATTGGCCAAGGCTTTGCAAGGAAGTCTCCATCCAAAATCACTAAAACACGACACGGGTGCCCCAATTCTAAGAAAGTCTTCAAACTGGTGGGATCGACAAAGACCCTTCACCAGAAACCGGCCGAGGATTCTCGACCGCAAATATCCCATACATAATAACACGGATATGTCCGGTTGGCAAGAGTTTTGGAGGATTTGACGATCGCATCGTCAGTGGGTTTTTGTCGGCCGCACATCCGCCACAATCTTGACGCGGCCCTTCATACCGCTCAGGTCCACCGTTCCTTTGGAATCCGGTCGAAGCTTTCGGGCGCCGACATGAGCCGATACCACTTTATGACCATCCGGAACTCGGAAACGGAGCAATGTTCGTTGCGGCGACCGGGCCGGCAGGTCGACGGCGGCTACAACTTTGTGATGGCGCAAATCCGATACCATCGTGACAGACACCTTTCCAAAAGCGGTCGGCGCGCTCTCGATTCGAACGCGCTTGCGATCCGACAGCCAAGTTCGTGGAGTGGCAAACATCAATCGCAGCGTCTCAGGTTTGCCGTCATCATCCATATCCCAGTCTTGAATCATCAGGTACCGCAGACACTGTAAGAAGAGGGCGTTTGCCGCTGCGTTGGGAGGTAAATACATCGAGCGGCCATGCGGGCCCAGCGACCGTAATCCTGTCCCTTCCCCGGCGATAAACGTATCTCTTGTAAAGCCTTGCGCCAATTTCCCATAGAAAGTGACCAAAGCTCGATCCGGCTCGTCGACTTGGAGCAGGTCCAGGACGTAGCGAAGGGTGTACAGATCGTCCACTGCGTCGTCATTCGCGAAGTAACCGGAATGCTGGTGGAACCGCACCATTCCCATGCAAAGGCCGCCGTGCTGTTGCAGCGTCTCGCGGATCCAACGCGATTCCTGAGAGATGACGCCAAACACGCCCGAACCCAAAACGTATGGCGCCATGAGATCCCAATAGGAGCCGAGCTTCGTGTCCGTCAGCCTGTCAGACGGCTGCTCCTCCCCAAACAGGGCGATTGGGACGAATGGCGGCGTTACATCCTTCCGCACGCTCTTCTCGACCGCAATCAGCGTAGCTCGCCGCATGCGCTCGGCAGTTTCCTTCAGCTCCGCGGCGTTCTTCTTGTCGCCCAGTTCCGTCAAGACAACGGACAGATCGCGGAGGCCCCGCCAGAAGTTCGCGTTGGAATTAAGCGAGTACACCGGTGTCGAAATATCGCCACAATAGGCCTCGCGCGGCAGGAGGCCAGTGCCGGGTTCGATAACGCGTATGCCTTCCCGAGCCTCCGCAACCATCGGTTCCAGCGCCTTTCGCACAAACGCGCTGTCCTTCGAAAGCCAATAGTAGTGTGCGAGCAATTGCATCTTAAAGGCGGTGTCATGGAAACCCAATCCTTGCTGGTGCGGCCGCTGTAGCATCGGGGTGACGAAACGACCGTCGCCGGGAATACCGAATAAAGCCATCGCGCGCACGGCATCGCCACATTCCGCCTCAAACGTCTGCTCGTACAAATTTAGTGCGCTGTAATAGAGCGTATCGCCAATCGTGAGAGCGAGGGTTCCCAACAGTACGGCGCGATAGGCATCATTGACCAACTTTTCCGGCGTCTCGATGGTTGCGGCGCGCGAAATCCAAGCCTTCCAGAATCGATCGGATCTCTTGCGCTCCACATCATAGTCGCCCAATCGGATCGATGGCGGATCGTCGGCAACCGCCAGCCAGACCTTCCCGCCGGCGGCGACATCCGCAGTGGCACGTGATCCTTCCAATCGCCAGCCTGGTCCGTGCCAGGCGCGGACGATTCCCTTCGCGTCCTTCCAGACAGGGCCCTCCACATGCAGACCCGGCAAGTCGGCGTGAACGACTCCCGTCTTGCCGTTTGCCAAAGAGAACGAGACATAGACCACGGTACCGTTGCTTGCCCCAATTGCCGCGAACGCTTCTTGCCGGTATTCCGACGCGCCATGCCGGTACCGGATGTTGACGATAGGCAGATAGCCGTCAGCGTATTTCGGACCAACGATGCGAGCGGAGTCCTTCCCGAACGGCTCGGCAGCGCTGCCGACAGAGAAGGCAACCGGAGTCAGGCCTTGGTCGTGCCACGTCCATAACTCGCCTGGCAAGTTGACACCACTGCCATCACTGATCCACCGGGCTTTGCGCTTCGCCCCCGGCATCCCCAGGATGATCGGGTAGTGCCGAAACTTTGCATCGACGTAGCGCAACGGAGGCAAGAGTCGAGCGAAAAACTGATAGCTCGGCCCGTTCGCCTCCCGCATGGCAGCCTCACCCCACAGATCTCTCTTGGCTGCCAGGACATCATCAAGGCTTAATCCATTGGGTACGGCCGCGGCCACCATGAGCGCCCCAGCGGCTATCGACAGGCATCGAATCATGCTCCTTCATTCTCGCAGTGGGCCGAGGAAACCTGCGGACATGGATCTCCGCCAACCACATCTTTTGCCGTTCAGGTCTGGATAGGCTAGGAAGAGAGGAGGAAGGGCGGGACTACGCTGCCTTCAGTGTCGGCGGGAGGAGATCGAGGGTGATTTCGGTGGCGTCGGATTTGGAGAGGACGACGGCGCGCTCGATCACGTTCTCCAACTCCCGCACGTTGCCGGGCCATCGGTGGGAGTGCAGCGCGGCGAGGGCGGCCGGATGGATGGTGGTAAGGGAGCGGGAGTTTTCGGCGTTGTACTTCTTCATGAAGTGCTCGGCGAGAACCGGCAGGTCTTCCGGGCGCTCCCGCAGCGGAGGCAGCTCGATGGCGACCACTTGCAGGCGGTAGTAGAGGTCCAGGCGGAAGGTCCCCGCGTCCACGGCCTCCTGCAGGTTGCGATTGGTGGCGGCGACCATTCGAACATCCACCTTGATCGGTTTCGTGCTGCCCAGTCGCACGATCTCGCGTTCTTGGATGACCCGCAGCAGCTTTACCTGGATGCCCGCGGGCACCTCACCGATTTCGTCCAAGAACAACGTCCCGCCGTCGGCGGCCTCGAACCGGCCGATGCGCTGGCCAGCGGCACCGGTAAATGCGCCCTTCTCGTGACCGAACAGCTCGGCTTCCAAGAGCGTTTCGGGAATGGCGGCGCAACTGAGGGCCACAAACAGCTTGCCCGACCGAGCGCTCTGCTCATGGAGGGCCTTCGCGATCACCTCTTTGCCGGTTCCGCTCTCGCCCGTCAGCAGCACGGTCGCACGGGAATCGGCCACCTGCTCGATCATCTGCATCACGGCTTGCATCTTCGGACCCACGGCGATGACGTCCAATGCCTTGCCCTTTGTCCCGCGCTTCTTCTTCGGCTTGGCGCTGCCTCTGTCTTCCAGCGCGGCGGCGATCACCTTTTTCAGAACATCGAGGTCGAACGGCTTGCTGACGTAATCGAAGGCGCCGAGTCGCATGGCGTGGACGGCGGCGGGGATGGTTCCGAAGGAGGTCATCAGGACGGGGACGATTTCCGGCCGATTATCCCGCAGCCAGACGAGCAGTTCCGAGCCGCCCATATCCGGCATGACGACGTCGGACAACACCAGGTCCGGGGTCTCTTTTCCCATGACCTCGATCGCCTTGCATCCGTTTTCGGCCACCAAGACGCGATGGCCGTCGCGCTCGAACGCGGCCTGAAGGATGCGCCGGATATTCGGTTCGTCGTCAACAACCAGGATTGTGGTTTTCGGTTCTGCCAAATTTCCTCCCTCTTGGGCCATCATCACCCAACGCGGGTCTCTGGTATCGGCAATCGAAACCATCTGCAAGGCTGACCCGCGCCTACAAATTCCATTTTTATTGCACTGGGGGATGCGCCGACAACCGTATTTCGAACTCCGTGCCTTTACCCAGATCCGACCGCACGCCGATGCTGCCGCCGTGCGCGCGAACCAGTTTGTCCACCACCGACATCCCCAGCCCGGTCCCCTTGGTCTTGGTTGTGAAGAACGGCTCGAACACCCGCCTGACCTGGTCGGGGGTCATCCCAAAGCCCGAATCGCGGACGAAGACGCTCACTTCGGCAAGCGTCGGGTCGAAAGACGAGGACAGTGCGAGTTTCCCCCCATCCGGCATAGCTTGGATGGCGTTCAGGATCAGGTTGCGGAACACTTGCGCCATGCGAGGCCGATCGATCCAGATTTTCGGCACTTCGGCGCCATGCTTCAAGGTGATCCGAATACCACGGTCCTTGACCATCGGCTTCCACAGGTTCGCCAGCTCCTCGAGGGATTCTGCAATGTCCGCCTCCTCCAGATGCAGCTCGACCGGGCGGGCGAAGTCAAGGAAGTCATCGGCAATTCCGTTGAGGGCGTTGACCTCTTGTAATATGATCTCGGAGAATTCCTGCGCGTCTTTGCTTACATCCAGTTGCCTCAGCAGTTGGGCGGCCCCGCGAATGCTGGTGAGCGGATTGCGAAGCTCGTGGGCGATTTGGGCGGTGAATTGACCGACCTGGGCGAGATGGCGCATCCGTTCCATTTCCGTACCCAAGATGACCCGATCCGTCACATCTTCGGCGACGATAGTGAGGCCGGATCCGAGTGGCAGCCCAACTCCCATTGGGGCAAAGACCATATTGAGGGCGAGAACCTGACCATCGAGGCGCTCGACCCGCTGCTGCCAGAGGTTTGTCTGATGATTTGTCTCGATGCCTGTGGCGATTGCCTCAACGATGGGTTCAGTCGAATCGGCGCGGAGGCTGGACTGAAACACCTGTGCGAGGGGTTGACCCAGCACGTCGGCAGCCGGAATACCGAGGATCGCCTCCATCCGCGGGTTCCATGCCGTCATATTGCCGTTGCCGTCTATCGCGGCAACGCCGGCTCCCAGAGACTCGAGGACCTGCTGCAGGAAGGCGCGAGAAACATCGATGTCGGACGCGGATGAGGCCAATGAGGCGTTGGACCGCAGCCGTTCGAGCACCCCCCCCGCCTGATCGGCAAACAGCGCCAAGAGAGTGGTCCGCTCCGGCCCAATCGTCTGGGCGCCGATCCGATTGTCCGCAAGCATCACACCGATGACCGCCCGCTCGGACAGGATTGGGACCGCAACGAAGGAGCTAGCGCCCATCATCCGCCGAAAGCCACGATGCGCGTCGTCGCTGGAGCCCACGATCGTTCGGCCAAAGCATACGACAGTGCCCAACAGCGTGTCCGGGGAGCAGCGCAAGCCTTTGGACGGGAAGCTTCGACTTGGATATCCCCGATTCACGACCAAGGACAGACAGCGGCCCTTTGGCCCGCTTTCCACGAGGAATACGGCGCAGCGGGCGAAGCCGAGCGAGGTCAGCGCCTCATCCGCCATGTAAGTTAGGAATTTGTCAGGGTCCTTTGCGCTTGTTGCTTCATCGATGAGCGTGGTCAGGGCATTCAATCGCATTTGGAGCCGGCGGTTTGCGATGTCGGTTGCCAAATGGGTGGTGATCGCATAGACCAGCAGCCGTTCTTCCTCGGAAAATGCGGGGGCGCCTTCCTGCCGGGCAACGAAGAACATGCCGCGCAACGATCCGTCCGGTTCTCGGATGGTTTCTGAGATACACGGGCCGATGGGAAAGCCGTGGTTGAGTGGCAGTTCCGCCAGCGGCAGCTCCTGAATTGGCAGCTTTAGTTTTCGCCAGGTTCGAAGGGAGCCGCCCCAGCCTTCCTCAAATCGGAGGCAATCTTCGCATTCGGAACGCACCAACAGCCAGCATCCGCGCGCCCGCAACCCCTTTGCCAGGCGGCGCAGACGATCGGGCGAAGCGCCGAACGAAGCGAACTCGGCCAGCAGTTCGAGCCCCGCCCCGGTATGAGTCGATTGATTTGTAGCGATTGCTTCCAGAGGCTACTCTCCCTTGACGATGGCCTGGACCCATGCTATACTGACGATTATTGTCCGTGTCGACACCGATGCCCCATATACATCTTCGGAGACAAGCGGCTTGAGTACCATAGCGGAGCTTTTCGACCGAGCCGTAGCTGCGAAAGAGGCAGGCAGATACGACGAAGCCGTAAGCGATTTACAGGCCTGCGTCGACGAAGATCCCGATAACCCGGACGCGCATTGGCAGATAGGTCTGGTTCAATGCTTTCTGGGTGACTTCGACGCGTCACTCGCGGCCCTCGAGAAGGCCGTCAAGTTGAATCCAAACCACGTCAAGGCGCGCTACGATTTGGGTATGACCTACATGATGCTCGGCTACAACGACGAGGCGCGGGCGCAGTTCGAGGCGGTCCTTGCCCTGGATCCCGCGAACGACAACGCGGCCAAGCAACTCGCCTACTTCCCGTAATATGGGAACCTCTCCCGCCCGCGCATTTCTGATCGCCGCCCTATTCTTCTGCATTCTTGCTGTGATCCCGCTTTGGCGCGTGGTGTTCCTTGGCGAGGCCTTCGTGCCTGCGGGGATGCAGAGGGGGATCGCGCCGTGGGGCTCCCAGCCAACGGAGGCGTGGGATGTGCTGCGGTGGGATGGGGTAGCGCAGTTCTACCCGTGGCGGAATTATCTGTATCGGAATTTGCGGCGCGGGGACGTGCCGCTGTGGAACCGGCACGAGCTGCTTGGCACGCCGTTCCTGGGGAATTCGCAGAGCGCGGTTTTTTATCCGGTGCATTGGCTGCTGGCGCCGCTGGGGACGTTGGCGGCGATGGGCCTGTCGGCGTGGCTGCATTTGGTGTGGGCTGGGCTGGGGATGTACGTGCTGCTTCGGCGGCTGGGCTGCTCGGCGGGGGCCGGGCTGTTCGCGGGCGCCACGTTCGAGCTGTCACAGTGGTTTGTCGCCTGGCTCCAGCTTCCCTCGGTGCCGATGACGGCGTCCTGGATTCCTTGGCTGCTGGCGGCCGTTCTGAGGCTTTGGGGGCGTCCGGATTTTGGGGCCGTTGTCCGCGTCGGGGTTTGCGGTGGGATGATGGTGCTGGCTGGGCACTTACAGATAGCGGTCTATGGGCTCATTGCCGCGGCGCTGGCGGTGGGGCATCTCGCCTTTTGGCAGCGCGGGTCGGTTCCACGGGGGCTGGCCTGCTCGGTTGCGGGGTTGGCGATGGCGGGGATGCTGGCGGCGGTGCAGTTCCTGCCGACGTACGAGATGGGGAAACTGTCACACAGGGCTGCCAGCCCGACGGAGGAGGCCTATCCGTTCTACGTGCGGCTGGCGATGCCTGGCGCGCAGGCCGGACTGATATCTGACCCCTATTTCAACGGCAATCCCGCCTACGGGAGCGCATTGGCCTCGCATCCGGAGGAGGGGGCCTACTCGGGCGAGCAGCCGTTGCCGGAATATGCATCCTTCCTGGGCTGGGTCGGGCTTGCGCTTGCGGCGTATGCTTTGGTCCGATTTCGGGTTGGCGGGCATGTTGTCGGGCTGTTCGGGGGGTTGGCCGCTTTCGCGTGGCTGATCGCTTTGGGGACGCCGCTCAATCGGCTGCTTTATTTCGGCGTGCCGGGGTGGTCGGCGACCGGGAGCCCGGCGCGTATCCTCTGTCTTTCCGCCGTCGCGATTGCCGTGCTCGCGGGGTTTGGATGGCAACGGCTCAACGAGGATCAGAAGGCAGCGCCGAAGCAGCGACTCGCGTGGGGCCTTTGTGCCATGCAGATTCTTGCCACCGTCGCGATCATTGTGATCGCGGCATCATACGGAACCGGCGTCAGCGCGCATGGGCCGATCCTGATGCTGGCTGCTGGACTGCTGACGCTGGGGATCGGGCTGAGCTTCTTCCGAGAGCCGCTGGGGTGGATGCCATTGCGGCCGGCGATCCTGCTCCTCCAGATCGCTACCCTGGCGCCGTTCGCCGCGGACTTCAATACCACCGCCAAGGCGTCGGAAGTGTATCCCGCGTTTCCGGGGCTCGAACTGCTGCGGCGGGCCACACCGTACCGAGTCGCGATCATCAACGAC
The DNA here is from genome assembly GCA_041483895.1 of Fimbriimonadia bacterium. Classification (GTDB taxonomy): domain Bacteria; phylum Armatimonadota; class Fimbriimonadia; order Fimbriimonadales; family JABRVX01; genus JBGPGO01. The sequence continues at coordinate 77,479 of JBGPGO010000010.1, read as the reverse complement.
AGGTGGGGAATGCGAGACTATCCATCCGAGGCAGTGTTGCCCCCCAATTCGGCCCTCGCGTATGGGTTTGACGAGGTCGGCGGATACGATTCGATCATCTTGAAACAGATCAAGAAAGATGTTTTGGACGCGCTGAACGGCGAGGACAGCGCGCCGCAAGAAAACGGCAATATGATGTTCGTGAAGCCGGGCGGCATGCGGTCCGTGCTGGCGACATTGGGCGTGCGATATATCGTGACGCGTGAGCCGATTGGGGATTTGCCGCCGCTGGTATTGCGATCGAAGCCGGGCGAGTCGCCGGCGATCTATGAGATCCCGCATCCCATGCCGTTGGGGCTGTTTGATGGGGAACAGTCGGGGATGACACCTGTGGAGGTTTCTTGGCGGGGGCCGAATGTCGTGGTGACAGAGGTATCTGGGGCCGGAACGCTGGGCTTGAAGATACCGAACGCTCCCGGTTGGCGGGTGTTTGGTGATGGGAAGGAATTGGGCGTCCCGGAGCAGGCCCGCGATACGCCTTGGGTGTTTGCGCATGCCACGCGTTCTTCGGACCGGATCGTGGCGCGGTATGAGCCGGCGACGTTTCGCGTTGGGTTTTTCCTTTCATTGATCGGGTTGATGGTGTGCGTTTCGGCGGGGGTTTCTTCGTTAGCCAAACGGTAACAATTTGTTTGGTAAGATGGGTGGTCGTTGTCGCGCGGGCCTTGGCGTGTTGCCAGTTGATACGAATTGCCATTCGGACCCGCGCCTACAGAATTAATATGTCAGAGTCAGGGAGGAATTGGGATGAAGGTGAAGTTGGTCGCGTTGTTGGCGGTACTCGTGGCGGGGAGCAATGGGCAGGCGACTCTGGATCAGGCGATGTTCGCGAAGCAACAGCCGCGGTTGGCAGTGGTGATCTCCATCGACCAGTTTCGCGCCGATTACCTAACTCGTTATCGCGACCTCTATCTACCGGCCATGAAAAACGGCAAGCCGGGTGGGTTCCTCTATCTGATGGAGACCGGCGCATGGTTCACGAACGCGAAATTCCAGCATTTCCCCACCTACACGGGACCGGGACATGCGGTCATCGGCACGGGCGCACCCCCATATCTGACAGGCATCGTCGGCAACGAATGGCTGGATCGGCGGAGCCTGCTGCCGATGTACTGTGTGCTGGATCTGTCGGCGAAAGTGATTGGCGGTGTGGGAATACCGATGTCGCCGAAGAACCTCCTTGTTTCGACGTTTGGCGATGAGCTGAAGCGAGCGACGGGCGGAAAAGCGATGGTAGTGTCGATTTCTATGAAGGACCGCGCGGCCATCCTAATGGCGGGGCGATTGGCGGACGACGTTGTGTGGCTGGACAAATCGAACGGACATTTGGAAAGCAGCGACTTCTATTGCCGAAACGGCAAGCTTCCGGATTGGGCGCAGAAGATTGACGACGAAGATTTCGTACGCAAATTCATTCAGCCGACATGGGATTTGAGCGCAGTCGGCAAAGCGAACTTGGACCGGGCGTGGCAGCCGGACAGGTCCCACGTCACTCCGGCGAAAGGCTTTGGCGCTCGATTCCCCCATCCCGTCATTCTTCCCCCCGGCGATGCCGCGCGGGCAAACGATCCGGACAAAGAGAAATCGAGCGAGATCGATCGATTTACATTTACGCCGTGGGGAAACGATTACATATTGACTTGCGCCGAACGGGCCATTGGTGCCCGATCGATGGGCGGCGACGAGGTGCCGGATTCGCTCACGATCAATCTATCGCCGAACGACTATCTCGGACACCGATTTGGACCCGACAGTCCTGAGGTTTTGGAGATGTGCTTGGGGACAGACCATGCACTTTCCGACTTCTTCGGATGGCTTGATAAACATGTTACCGGGGGGCTGGATTCCTGCCTTATCACTTTGACCGCCGATCACGGCGTCGCGCCGATCCCGGAGGAGGCCGCCAAGGTTGGGTTTCCCGTAGGCCGAACGCCCGCGGAGAATTTGGAGAAGGGCCTCGCAGATACCCTCAACTCAAAGTTTCCCGGCGGCAATTCATTTGTCGTTCGCGCCAGTGAGCAGTGGTTCTACTTCGATCATAAGGCGTTGGCGGGACGCACGGTGACGGAGGCGCAGGTCGAGGACGCCATGGCGGAATACTTGCGCCGGCAGCCGGGGATTTTCGCCGCTTACACGAGGACGCAGTTTCTATCCGGCAGCCTGCCGCACACCGAGGTTGGTCGGTCGTTGGAGCGCGGGTTCCTGGCCTCTCGGTGCGGGGATGTGGTGGCGGTGGTGGAGCCGTGGTGGCAGATGGATTCGGGTTCTGGCGGCACCTCGCACGGGCAGCCATTTACGTATGATCAGCACGTGGCATTGCTCATGCGCGGGCCGGGGATCAAGAAGGGGATATATACCGATCCTGTTTCGCCGGAGGACATCGCGCCGACGATAGCGACGATTCTTGGGGTGGCGTTTCCGAGCGCGGCGGTTGGGAAGCCGATAGGGATTAAGTAACGCTGCCTTCCAGGCGGCATTATGCCGGCAGGATGCCAGCGTTACGGTCCATGCAGTGCCGGCGAGATGCCGGCGCTCCCAGCATTCGGTAGTTGCCGGCAAGATGCCGGCGTTACGGAGCATTCAGTATACTTATGCGATGCTGGTCTTTCGCCCTACTATTAACACTCCCTTGCGGGCCGTGCGTCTAAGTGACTGAGGTGCCGAATTGAGTTTGACCCGCTTCCGACCAACCATGGTGTTCGCCTGTCTGGTTCTAGCCCTATCAGCCTGGGCGCAGGAGAAGATTTCTTACACCGTCACGGTTTCCGACCCGGCGTCGGCTGTGTTCCATGTGGAAATGTTTGTGAAAGGCGTGCGGGATTCCGTGCTGCCGGTCCGCATATCTCATTGGTGTCCCGGATGGTATACGATTACCCGCTACCAGGAACAGATTTCGCACGTTCGGGCAGAGGCGAATGGGCGGGAATTGCACATCGCGACGCCGGAAGATCGGTTGTGGGAGATCCGAAGCGACGGCTCCCCGTTAGTTAAAATCAGCTACGATGTGAAAGCCACCGATCCCGGATTCGGGTTCTTCGCTGCTCATTTGGAGCCGGATCATGGGTTCATCAATGCGGTCTCGACCTGCATGTATATCAAAGGACGGACGTTGGAGCCGGTGTCCATCCATTTCGATCTTCCCGTTGGCTGGCAGATCGCGACGCCTTTGGAGGAGGGTCCGCAACCTGCCACATTCAAGGCGAAGGACTTCGAAGAATTGATTGACAGCCCGTTTGAGCTGGGGAAATTCAAGCGGGTGGATTTCGAGGCGGCCGGCGTGCCCATGTTCGCGACGTTCACCTATCGTGGCGAGATGCACGCGGACCCCGCCAAGGTGGTCGCGGACCTGAAAAAGATTGCCGAGACCCACATCGCCCTATTCGGCGGCGCGCCCATGAAGCGATACATGTTCAACATCCACATGGACGTCGGCAGTTTTGGCGGCGGTTTGGAACACCGCGCATCGACGACGCTGGCCATCGGCGATCGCGAGAATCTCGATATCCGCGGGCTGGCCTCGCACGAGTTTTTTCATCTGTGGAACGTCAAGCGCATTCGGCCAAAGATACTGGGACCGTTCGACTTTGGCGGCGAGCAGCGGACGAAGAATTTGTGGTTTGCCGAGGGGGTCACGAGCTATTACGGCGACCGCGCGATGTATCGAGCCGGCATGATGGACAAGGCGGGATGGCTCGGCCGCGTGCTGGGCGAGATCAATGGGCTGTTTGGCTCGAGCGACCGCCTTCGGTACACGGCGGAGGACGCGAGTTGGAAGGGCTGGGAGGGCGGCAGCATGGGGTACGGCAACCTCAGCTATTACAACAAGGGATTTGTGATCGGCGCCATGCTGGATATCGCCATTCGCGCTCGGACCGGCGGCCAGAAGTCGCTGGATGATGTGATGCGGACCCTGATGAAGGAGCACAATCCGCCCAAACCGGGATACGAAGAGGATGGGATCCTTACTACGATAAACGAGGTCACCGGCCAGGATTTCACGGAGCTTTATGATGTCTTGGTGCGCTCGACGAAGGAACCCCCCTATCAGGAGCTGTTCGCCGCCGCGGGCCTGCACTATGAGGCGTCCCAGCCGAAGACGGATGCGGGATTTAGCACGGAACTGCCCGGAACGACGGCGTACCCGCGAGTGAGCGAGGTGCACGCGATCGCTACCCAGATCGGTCTTCAGGTTGGGGACGTGCTGCTGAAGGTAAACGAGAAGGATGTTCGCGGCGCGGCCACCCCATTGCAAGGTGTAAAGCCCAACGACAGCTATGTGGTCCAGGTGCTGCGGCGCGGGACGAAGATGGAGTTCACCGGCACGATTACGGCGATGAGCCAGTCCGAGGCGGTCCTTTCCGTTTCGGACAGGCTGACCCCTGTGCAGCAGAAGATCCTCGACGGCTACTTCGCCCGCTGACGCCTCCGCAGTATCAGGCCCAGGATGGCGAACCCTGCAGCCGCAATTGCACCCGGTTCCGGCACCGGCGTGCTGACCCAAAGTTCTTCCATTCCATTCCTGGCAACCCCCCAAATGATCTGTCCCTTCTTGTTGCCGGAAGCGCCTAGCGCCCAGTAACTCTGCGACGCATCGCCTATGGCGCTGGCCGAGAGATTGAACTGTTCAACAAATAAGTCGAAATGCGGATTCAGGTTGCCATATCCATGCCAAAGCACATTTCCATTGGGGATCACACCGTCCAGCCTAGTTTGACGGTTCCCACCGAGTAGTGCCGCTGATAGATTAGCCCTATCCGCGAACACGTCGGTAAATTTCCCGAATGCAGTGCCTCCTCCGCTCCACACCGCTCGACCATCGGAGGCGAAGTAGCCGATGATGTCAATGCCCCCGGCCACTCCCAACACGTCGGAGATCCGATCGCCATCCTTGTACATACCAAGCGTCCGCGACTCGGCATCGAAGGTCTCCATCAGAACACTGCCGGTATCGCTGAGCGCTACCGCCCAATCGTTGTGGTCGGTGGAGCCGAACAAGGCTCTTGTCACGTCTGCTTGGCCGAGGAACACATGCTTCCAGCCACCTGTCTTGTCTCCCAAACCGGTCCAAAGGTACTGTCCGTTAGAATTCACATAGTATTGATAGGCAGCCCGATTGGCGCCCAAGGCATCGGCGTCCGTATTCTGGAGATTCCTGAATACGTCATCATTTCCTTGATCTTTTGGCCCCGTCCCGCGCCAAAAGAGAGTTCCGTCGTCTGTCAAATGGAGGAGCTGGGTCTGCCGCAAGCCATTGCCAAGAGCGGCCTTCGACATGTTGAACCCGTCCAAGAATGTGTCCTGTGTGGACGAATGATCCAGACTGAGGTGAACCGCGACATTGCCACGTTCATTCACCCTGTATTCTGAAACATTATAGGCGTTGCCATACAACGTTTGGGTAATGTTTACATTGTTTTTGTAAACATCGATCCTAGTTTGTCCTCCAGTCCAGTAGATGTCGCCGTTGCGCAGCAATTTCGGACCATAGCAATAATGATCTCCATTGAATACGCTGCCGGTGTAGTTTACGCCGTCAACATAGACATCATAGGGTGCGCCAAGATCGTTCGGATCCCCTTCGGTGACAAGGTAAATCGGTACACCGTCGTCAGTTATATAGCCAAACCCGACCCCGCGGTAGGTGCCGATCCGGCGATGAGTATATTGCTGGGCTGTGGCTAATTGTGGAATCTGAAATGCCTGGATACAGCAAATTGCAATCTCCGTGCAAAGCAGTCGCGACTTCATTTTGGCACCGCCTCTCTCCTCGCAGCGCACCAACGTTGATCGATCCGCCCGATTGTCAACATACACCTCTGAAACGGATCGCGCCAATTACCGAGTACTTGTTCCCATGTCCCGATGGATGGGAAGAGTTGCATTGTCACGTTTCAACAACTTCCAATGTGGCTGTCCGCTTACTATGATACAGCAAATTTCCGGATTCGGCCAGGAGTTCTTCATTCCCAGCGGACGCTTTTATCAATGAAGACTCTCGCCGAGCGGGTTTCTATTCTTCGGTCCAAGGAAATACCTGCAAATACCTCCAAGAGCCTACCAGGCGGCCATGTCGCCGTCGCCCAATGATGCCCGTCGTTTCCAACCTCCCGCTGGCCGCTTCTTGGAAAGGAGGAGGGATATCCTCGTTCGCGACAGTGCCTTTGACCCCCACCCAGCCCTCCCCCTTTTCCTCGCCTTTGGCTCGGAAAAAGGGGAGGGCTTTCCAACTTGCCATCATCCGCCGCTTTTCCTCGCCTTCGGCTCGGAAAAAGAGGAGGGCTTCTTATTTGATGTGGTAGAATTGAGGCGTTCTGCTGGGGGAGCCCGAAAGGGCTGAGATTGCGGTAGCGCATAGACCCCTTGAACCTGAGACGGATAATTCCGGCGGAGGGAACGCAGAGACTTCTCCCCCCGTACTTGTCCGTCCCCTAGTCATCTTGCGCCCCTTCACAATTGGGATTGTGAAGGGAGACGCCGTCGGCCCTTGACAGTGCGATTGTCAAGGGATGACGAACGACGACCCTCCGCAGTGTGACCGTGGAGGGATAAATCGGAGGGGGCGAAAAAGTGCATAGAAAAGCGTTTACGCTGATTGAGCTGTTGGTGGTGATCGCGATCATCGCGATATTGGCCGCGATTCTGTTTCCCGTGTTCGCGAACGCAAGACGGCAAGCGAAGGTGACGACGTGCGTTTCCAACGCGCGGCAGGTCGGCTTGGCGGTCCGCATGTACGTGGATGACAACAACGCGACATGGCCGATTTTCCAGGCGTATAACAAAACGCCGAGTCCATGGGAACCGGGGCATTTGGGTATTGAGATGGCACTACTGACATATACGAAGGACAAGCGTGTCTTTGATTGTCCGGAAGATATCGGGAGTCCGTTTCAAGAGGGCGACGTGCCGAAATCCAGGAACTATTGGGAAGCTTATGGATCGAGCTATCGATTCGATCACTGCGGGTTTTCAACAATCGCAAACTATAGCAGCCAAAATGGCAATGTGTACCCGGACGGCACCACGCAGATCGTGAAGGATGCCGCGTATCAACTGCCTGCACAGACGCGGATCATTCGAGATGAGGAGTTTCCCTTTTTCTCGAAGGCGCTGGACCCGCAGGGGGGTTGCTACTATGGATACGAGTGCGCGGGATATGACGACTACTTCCGCGAATGGCACCGGAATGGCGGGAGCATGATCTTTGCGGATGGTCACGCGAAGTTCATCACGTCTGCGGGGGCATTCGATAAGACGCTCGTGTCGCCGTCGGGACATGCGAGCGGGGAGACGCACCCGGACCCGAACATCGGCACGTGGTATTGGGCATGTGATTGAAGATCTCGCGGCCCAGCCCTTCTCCGTCGGAATCCGCGGGCGCTTGGGTACGTGGCAATTGGTGGAGTAGCGGCAAGAGGACCTGCGGCTACAGAGATCGGATTACTCGTGGCGGAGGGCTTCGATGGGGTCGAGTTTGGCGGCGCGCCAGGCGGGATAGATGCCGAAGACGAGGCCCACGGATGCGCTGAAGAGCGAAGCCCCGATCGCGGCCCAGAGCGGAAAAGTCATCGTGATGCCGGGCATGCCTTGCGCCATCGGTGAATGAGTGAACCAATCGACCGCCGCGCCCAATCCCCAACCAAGAGCCATGCCGATGAGACCGCCGATGAGCGACAACGTGGCGGCCTCGACGAGAAACTGGAAGAGCAGCTCGTAGCGTTTCGCGCCGACCGCCATGCGCAGACCGATCTCTCGCGTGCGCTCGGTAACGGACACGAGCATGATGTTCATGATGCCAATTCCGCCGACGAGAAGCGACAGCGCTGCGATTGCGGAAAAGACGGCCCCAAAAGCGGTGATGATGCCGCCGAACGCCGCGGTCATCGCTTCTTGTGAACCGATGCGAAACACCTGCTTGTTGTCGTGGCGGCGCATGAGCGTCTGCCACATTTGGTCCATCGCGCCGTCCGTGTCCGCCATTGAGACCGGCCGTGCCAACAGAACATGCACGTCGTCCGATCCGAGCCAACGTTTTTGCGCGGTGGAGGCCGGCACGTACACCCGTTTGTCCTCCTGCTCGCCGAGCGTCTGACCCTTTTTCTTGATCGTACCGATCACGCGCAATGCCCGGCCATCGATGATCACGTCGCTGCCAATCGCCCCGCCGCGCGGAAAAAGCTTTTGCGCAACGTCGTAGCCGAGGACAACATTGTTCGCCCATTTGTCGGAGCTTGTATCGGTGAAAAACCGGCCTTCGTCGGTCTGCAGCGCGTGCATCTCGGCATACGATCCATCGGCGCCGATGACATCGGTACTCTCGAGCTGCAGGTCCCCGTAGGAGACGGTCTTTGCGCCAAGACGAAGTTCCTCACTGACCAGATTGACAAGGGAGCATTCGTCTCGGATCGCTTCCACATCTTCTTGCTTGAGACCGCCTACTCCACCCAACGTCTCTCCCCGCCGCCGGCCGCTCGGATCATAGAAAACAAAAACAGTATTTGAACCCAGGCTGGCGAACTGGTTGTTCATGTAGCTGCGGAAGCCTTCCACCATCTCGATCGTCACGGTGACGGCCATGACGCCGATGATGATGCCGAGCATGGTGAGGAACGAGCGAATTTTGTTTGCCCGCAGCATCCCCACGGCGACGAGCAGCGACTGGAGTATGTTCACTCTTTCTTTTCGTCCTTGCTCTTCTGATCGTCTTTGTTCTTTTCTTCGTCGTCGCTATTGGCGCCGAAATCCATGCGAAGATCACGCCGTTTTGGGCCGCCGAAGGGGGCTCTGGCAAACTTGTCCCCCTCTTTCGCGCCGGCCGTGATTTCATAGCGGGTGGGGGCCTGGAGGCCGACCTGCAACGGTACTCGCTCAGTCTCGTCCACCAATTGGCCTGTCTTCTTGTCCTTCACCTTCTTGCCGGACAGCTTCATGGCGAAGTAGGTCTCTTTGCCGTCTTTCATCTCTTTGCCCACGGCCTCGGCATCCATCAGGAGCACGTTTGTGGCGCGGTCGGTTATGATTCGGCACTTTGCGCTCATGCCGGGCTTGAGACGGCGATCGGAGTTGGTGAGATAAACTTCTACCTGAAATTTCACGACCGTGGCGGTACCCGGCGCCACCTGCTGCTGGGCCTGGCTGCTGGAGTCCGAAGCGGGCGCGATTTTGTTGACTATTCCGTGAAACGTCTCGCCACGGACCGCGTCGACGGTCACTTCCACTTCCTGGCCGACCTTCAATCGCGATACATCGACCTCGTTGATCGACAAATTTATTTTCAGTTGGCTCAGATCGGCGATTTGATAGACCGGAGTTCCGGAGCTGAACCCGGATAGAGCCGTAACGAGGTCGCCGATCTGGACGTATCGCTTGGTGACCATGCCATTGATCGGGGCCTTGATTTCCGTTTCGTTAAGCTGGCGGTTGGCGTCTTCCAGGCGGCTGTCAATCTCCTGAATGCCTGCTGCCGCTTGGGTTTCACTCTGTCGATTGATCCCATTTCGTCTTGCGCGGACCCCGGCCAGGCCCGCCTTCGCCGATTCGAGCGCGTCTTTGCGCTGCTGGACCAGATAGGAATTGGCGACAGCCTGATCATACGCGGCTTTCGTTTGGGCAAGGCGCTGGTCGGCGGCCTTACGCTGGCTCTCATTCTGCCGATCGAGGATTTTTCGTGATTGAACCGCAGAATCGTATTGAGTCTTTGCGGTATCAAATTGGGCTTTGCCTACCTCTTCGTCGCGTTTCGCTCGGAAGCCCTTGGAGACGAGATACTGCATCCGTTTGTAATTCGCATCGGCCTCTTCCAAACTGGCCTTTGCTTGATTGACAGCGTTGTCGGCCTGGACGATGCTGTTTGGGATTGTCGAGGTCTCCAGGAGCCGGATGTCCTCTTTTGCGCTTTCCCAGCCGGCCTTGGATTGGGCGATGGAAGCCTCAGTAATCTTTGGCTGGTTTTCCCAGTCCTGTTGCGCTTGGCGGAGCTGGGCTTCCGCCTGCCGGATATCGGCATTGGAGGTGGAGATGGTGGTATTCGTCTGAATCTTGACCTCTTTGAGGCGCGATTCCGCTGATTTTCGCTGGGCCTGAAATTGGTTCACCACCAATTGGGTCTCCTGCGGGTCGACGGTGGCCAAGACTTGGCCTGGTGTCACGGTGTTGCCTTCATCCACCTCGAGATGGGAAACGCGACCGCCGGTGCGGGGTCGAACGTCTACCGTCCGGACGGCGGTTATCGTTCCCGATTCCACCACATCGAGAACAAGGTCGCCCTTTTTTGCTTCAAATGTTCGTTGTGTTGCTGCCGCAGGTTTCATTCGGCTGAAGCCGAACCAGGCAGTACCGACGATAAAGATAATTCCTGCCGCTCCGCAGCCGATACAGAGCCCACGCCTAGGTCGAGCCATAGTGTCCTTTCAGAAGACCGCCTTCGATCGCACCATTCGACGATACTGGAAGCCGGTGAAATTGGTTGCGTAGCACCATCGGGCTTTTGCGTAATAATAGTAGCATCATGTTTGGCATTCTCACTCAGTTCTTAGGTCTCTTGGTCTTTTCGCAGGCGCCGTCTGTGCCTGCGGACAGCGGCACATTTCACTTTTTGCTGGGTGGAAAGGCGGCTGGATCCGAAGAGTTCAGCCTAGCGAACGGTGAGATTAAATCGAAAGTTCATGTGGTTACCAGCGGTGGCACGAAGGATTTCGACCTCGTTGCCACCACGAGCGCGAATCGGCTTCGCAGTTCCCGAATATCTAAGGACGGAAAAACCACATTGCTCGTGGAAGCAAATGCTCAAGGGGTTTCCGTCTCCTACGAATCTTCCACCAAGCCGGTCATTTTTCAGTTCGATGACGTCGGAACTCCAGTCTCAGATTTCAGTCCCGCAACTCTCTATTTTCTTGCTTCAGCCGTCTCCCGCGGAAAGGAAGGCAAGCAGACGATATCCACTTTTCGCATTCAGGATATTGTCGCTGGAGATTGCATCTTGGAATATCTGGGCCGGGACGGCATTCAGACGAAGGATGGGGTAAAGCAGCTCGACCGATTTGCCGCCAGCGGGAATGTCGGTGCGGATTGGTTTGAGGACAACGGAAAGATCGTTATAGCCAATCTGCGTAATTTCGGTCACATTGCCTATCGCGACGGCTACGAGCCGGTCGCTGGGCTCGATCCGGCATGGATGGAGCATCGAGACAAGTACTCTGCGGCTGAAATCTCCGTCCCCTCGTTTGGTCTCTTTCTTGCGGCGACACTCACCATTCCGAAAACTGCCGGCCGACATCCGGCGATCCTGCTCATTGGCGGCGAAGGAGGCCAAGATCGGAATGGCGATACTCTTAGGGCCGGATCAGAGCGGGCAAAGCTATTTGGAATTCTCGCGGACCGATTGGGCGCATCGGGGTTTGTTGTTTTGCGCGCGGACGAAAGGGGCGTCGGATCAAGCCAAGGATCCCGGGAAGATGCAGGTTTCAAAACTACTCGCATTGATAACCAATATCTGATCGACTATCTATCACGGATTCCATTGGTGGACAGAAACCGAATCATCCTCGTCGGCCAAGGTGAAGGCGGTTTGATAGCCACGATGTTGATGACTCAGAACAAATCCCTGGCAGGCTGCATCCTTTTGGCAACTCCCGCAACGTCCTATGACAAGGTCCTGTTGAACAGATATGAGGCCATGGCGAAAGACCCAAAACGATCTGAGGTCGAACGGGCACAGTCCTCTCTCGATTTGGCGAAATTGAAAGGCTCTTTTACAGAGGCAAAAGCCGGTAAGACGACCACCCAGAGCGGTTACCCAGGAGTTTGGTTGAAGGAGATTGCTGAATACGATCCCGGATTGGATTTTGGGAAGATCCAGAAGCCGGTCTTGCTCATCAGCGGCGCAGCTGACACTTTTATCAGCCCAAAGTCCATGTCAGCGATAGCCGCAAAAATCCAGAAGGCCGGGAACAAGGATGTAAGCTCGATACTCGTTCCTGGGGTCGGTTATTCGCTCACCACGCCAGATAACAAGGTCGCTCCAGCCGGGTTAGAAGCCATTGAGCGCTGGCTGACCAAACGGTATCTGAAGACGCCAGACCCGGAATAATCAGCAGGTTTACCCGTCCATTTTTTTAGTTTTCCGTTGCGAAACCTGTTTCTCGCACGTGGTACCCGCGTTGCGTGCGGCGGCATAGATCAGGGTAGCCGCAAGTCGGTTGGAACGGAACACATGACGAACTACAAGGGTCGCCTAGCTCGATTGGTGTGGGGTTTCGGAGAGAGGGAGGTGTATGGTCGGCTCGTGGACCATACCGAAGTCTTCATCTTCGAATACACCCTGGGCGATGCAACCGGACTGGATCCGGAGAATCCGCCGAGGAACGTTCAGATCCAGATTATTACGGAAGATTCGATTGCATACATCAGCACGGACCTGCTTGGCAAGAAGGGTTCCATGCTGCTTTTGACCGCGCCGACTCAGATTCGCCTGGAAAAGCACGGGGAAAAGATGGTTGCTCAATGCGACATGCCGTGCAGAATTCAGACCCTCGATATGACCCCACTCATTTATGACAGCCGATGCGTGTTGCTGGGAGACGATTCGCTTACGACGTTCGCCACAGAGGCGATTCGACTCCGCTCTCAGGTCACCGCCGATCTGACCATTGGCAAGATGCAACGGCTCACGCTGCCCGGTCGTGTTGAACAACTGCAACCCGGAGGCCGGGACTTCCACAAGATTCTCGTGAAGTTCGATCGGCTTGACCGATTGACGGCCGGGCGCCTCCGATCGCTTGCGACAAGCCTCGTTTAGCGAACCTTCCACGAATCCGGATGTGGTAACATCCCTCTGATGTTTGCTGACATACGGAGGTGCGCAGACGTGAAGACGAGAACGATGTTGAGTGCGGTTCTGTGTATTTCGATCCTGTCGTTCGGGACGACGGCGACGGCTCAGGATGAGGATATTCGCAACGATATTCTTCGAGCCAGGTTCAATACACTATACGGTCCCAACGGCTTGATCACGGTTCCCAACGCCTATGTGGCGACGCCCAATCGCGTGGTGGCTGGAACATTTTTCGGGGATCAGAAGACGCTTTCGGGCAACTATGGAATTTTTGACAATTTTGAGGTCGGGGCTACTTTTGTAGATCGGGAAAATGCGACGGATAAGTTCATTGCGAATGGGAAGGTGAACATTGTCCCATCGAATTTCCGATGGTTTGAGCTGGGCATCGGTGTGATTGATGTGGTGGACGCCATCAAACGAACGTATTATGTAGTCGCGACGGCGGACCTGGCCACCCCCGAGATTCTCAAGAAGAATTTTGTGGGATTTCGGGCGACGCTCGGCGGCGGTACCGGGTTGTTTAAGGACAAGCTTATCGGTGGCGCGGAGCTGCTTTTTAACAATCAACTCAGTTTGATTGGAGAATATAACGGCGTTGATGGCAACTTCGCGGCCCGCTATGTGTTGAATGAGTTTTTCCGATTTCAGGCCGGGGTGACCCACAAGGACTTCTTCGTCGGTCTATGCACAGCGATCAATTTGAATTTGCACAAGTAGCTTTAGCCGCCTTGGCTGACGGCAAAATGCATCACGAAGTTGCCGCCCGGCAGGCCGTCTCCGCTGGGTAGACCATATTCGCCATCCAGTTTCTTGCCGGCTGCCTTGTCAGTCACCGTATCCGCAATCGTCAAGGTGTATGATTGGTTGGGCAGGGCCGATAGTGGCGTGATTGTCGCCGTATTCGTCGCGGAGTCATAGGAGAATGAAAAGGCGATGCTGCCGGTCTGATCTCCAACGAGGGAGACATCCGAAGCCTGGATGTTCACGTCTTTATGGAACGTGGCAAGAATCTGGTTGACGTCGCCCTGCTTCTTCAGGTCGCCGTCGTGGGGAAATACCGAAACGACCTTTGGAGGACCCTCGACGAACAATACCGACGCCTTTCCCGTGTTCAAAATCCAGTCGTCGGGATCCATAGCAACGCTCGTGACGGCGCCACTTGTCTCAACGAGCAAATTTTGGGCTTTGGCGTTGTTCCAGATCACATACGTGGGAGTTTGCGCGCCGATCGTGCATCTCATGTCGATTGGCATCTTGTAGGTGGGGTAGCCGGCATTTTGGACTTGCCCTACGTAAAACTCCGTGTAGGTTTTCCCATTGGCGGCATAGTTTTTCCATGCATATCGATAGGCAGGCGCACCGGGCTGATACACCCATTGATTGAAGTAATAGCTCATGTCGAGGTCCGCGGTTACGGAGACCATGTTCTTGAAATCATCGGTAGTGGCAGATTTTCCTGCATATACGAGACGATAATTTGCCAGGGCGGCAAAGAACTGATCATCGCCCAGAATATGGCGCAACATGTGCAATACCCATGCCCCTTTTAAGTATGTGCCATCATAATTGAAAATTCGCCAAGGATCCGTTGGATTGTACACGTACACGGTAAAAGATAGGTCCCCCGGCCTGCGGTTTGCCATGTGGTTCTTGTATGCCGCAAAACTTCCGGAGCCGGGCTTGTGTTCATACCAAATCGCTTCGCTGTAGGTGGCAAACCCTTCGTTGAGCCAGATGTCGCTCCAGGTGGCGCACGTTATGTTATCGCCCCACCACTGGTGACCGGTCTCATGGGCGGTAACCCACTCCGCAAACGTCCCTTCGCCTGTTGATGTCTGGTGCTCCATGCCGCCGCCATATCCAAATTCATAGATGCCATATCTCTCTTCGATGAACGGATAGAGGCCATAGTAGTCGGCGTATACTCCGAGAACATCCTTCGCCAAAAACCACGCGGCACGGTTGCCCGAGGTGTCATTAATCGGATAGATGTAAAACTCCAGCGGCATGGTTCCACCACCATAGTCATAGTTCAAAGTGTAATGGTTATAGTTTGTGACGGAAAAGAAGAACAGATAGGGTGCCGTTTGGAATTTCGTCTTCCAATAGAACTGCTGCCTGTTGCCGGAGACAGGAGTCACCGATTGCAATAGTCCATTCGATACCGCGGTCAGACCGTTGGGGACCGTGAATCGGAGATCCGCCGTGGCTTTGTCGGTATTATCCTCTTTCTCGGGCCACCACGTATAGGCATACCAGGGTTCGCTCAGAGTGTAGACTAGCGGCGCACCGCCCTGCGTCGAATAAACGATCGAGCCGAAGCCGCCGGATACGGGCGCGCCGGAATAGGCCACGTACAGTCGAAATCTAGCGCCGTACTTGTACGAATGCGGTAACTTCACTAGCACAGTAGTTGACGATAGGCGACTCCACGGCACGGATAGTCCATCGACGCGCAGAGAGGATATCGTAAACGTGTTGCTGAGCTGAAACTCGAACCAGCGCAGATCGGGATTCAGACTCTTGATCGTCATGAGGTTGCCGCCGCCGATCGTTTGCGCAGCGGGGTCGATCGCAATGTTTAGATCGTAGTGCACCACGTCGGTGTCGCTGCTCGCGGCAAGATGTACTCCGTCATCCCAGCCAGGGACATGATTGAAAAACGCGGCGGCCATTTGCCTCTTGCCGCTCTCGAAGTCATAATCCTTTTGCGCCGATGCGATGCCGATGCTCGTGATTGCGGCCGCAACTCCCCAAATCCATTTCATGTCCTGACCCCCTGCAAAGTCGTCCTCTCATTGTAACAAACCGGTCGAGCCGTGTGAAGAGTTTCCCGGTTTTTCCTCGCAAATTCGGTACGATCCCTTCGCAAGGGCAAAATTGCGGCATATTGAAATTTTCGTTCGTGAGCCATTAATGACGACGGCGGCTGTCCGGTTTTCACCGATCCGGACGGAAATTGGTTCCAATTGACCGATCAGGAGTAACGATGCTAACTCAAGAACAAATGGATTTCTTTCATCGGGAAGGCTACCTCGTCATCCAATTGCTCGTGTCAGCCGATGAAATTGCGTTCATGCGGGAAGCGTACGACCGGATCTTCTCTCAGCAGGCCGGACGCGATGCGGGCGATCAGTTCGATCTTGCCGGAGCGGACGAGGAGGGTGTCGTGGCTGGGCTGCCACAGATCTTATCGCCGAGCAAATACGCTCCGGAGCTGCTGGATGCGCCATTTCGGGGGAAGGCGCTTGAGATCGCCCAGGATTTGTTCGGCCCTGCGGCTCACTATGGCGGCGATCATGCCATCCTAAAGCCGGCCGGTCACGGCGCGCCAACCCCCTGGCACCAGGACGAAGCCTATTGGTCCGAAGAGTTCGACCACGAGGCCCTGAGCGTATGGATCCCGCTGCAGAAGGCGACGGTGGAAAACGGTTGCCTGCATTTCCTGCCAGGCAGCCACCGTTTGGCCGTCTTGCCGCATCATTGTATCGATAACGATCCCCGAATCCATGGGCTGGAGGTAGATCAGATCGACACGACGGGGGCGGTCGCATGCCCCATCCCAGCCGGCGGCGCGACGCTGCATCATTGCCGCACGCTCCACTACGCGGGCCCAAACACCACCGACCAGCCGCGCCGTGCCTACATCATGGGGTTCTACGGCGAGGGCCGGAAGCTGGAGACGCCGCGGGATCACACCTGGAACCGGCAGAAACAGACTGCGAGACAGCAGCGGGCTGACCGCAGGCCTCTGTCATAACTTTAATCGACAGACACAGACCATCATCGCATGTTAACATCCTTTTGGACAGCGATGTCACTTCTTGTCCAACAAAGGAGTTGGCAAACCATGAAACCAAGGAGTCTTCTCTTCGTAGCAGCTCTTGGGCTGCTATCTATGCAATCCGGCGCGCAAAGCGCCTTGTTCGACTTCAATGACGCCCCGATACACACTTCGCTTCCCATCGATCTGACCGTGAACGGCATCTCGGCCCACTTCGCTGGGACGGGCCAAAACTTTTCTATTCAGCAGGCCGACGCACTTGGTTTTACGCCAGCCGGATTTTCCGGCTTTTGCATCTACCCGAACAGCGTATTCCAAGCCGATCTCGTCATCCTGTTTTCAAGAAGGTTGACCGACATTTCGATCTTGTGCGCGATCCAAGAATACAACTGCGATCCGACCGGGACGATGAAGGTAACGGGATATATGGACGGCGTATTCGTCGCGTCGAACACGGCGATCGGATCGGAGGGCGTTTGGCCAACTGTTACGTTGTCGCTAAGCGCCACTCAGGGGTTCAACAGCGTGGTGATCCATTACGACAAGAAGCCGCCGACCTGCAGCGACTGGGGTCCCATATTTCTGGCGGACGACATGTATGTGACCGCGGCGAACGATCCGCCAACCCTGACAGGCAACATCTGTTTGGATGGCCTCGAAGTTGGCTCGGCGGGGTACAGCGCCAATCTGGAATTTCGGTACCCTGGGACGACAACTGTGGCGCACAGCTATCCGATCACGTTAGACGTGCTCTGCAACTATGACGCAGGGGTCGTTGCCGAAGGAACGTGGGACGTGTCGGTTAAGTTCTCTCACTGGCTGCGGGAGACGCTACCGAATCCTGTCATTTTGCCCGGTCCCAATCTGATCAGCTTTACACAAATGAATGGGGACGCCAACGGTGATAATTCGGTTAATATACAGGACTTGAATTCGGTATTTATCTCGTTCGGCGTTTCCGATCCGAATGCGGATTTGGATGGCAGTGGATTAGTAGATCTTCCGGACATGAATATCGTGTTTATCAACTTTGGCATGTCCGGAGCAAATTAGCATGGTACTACCGATTGCTTTACCTCCCACCCCCGGGGTCTGTCCCCGGGGGTTCTTTTATGCGTCGACGATTGGCTTTATTGCGCCGCAGCGAATGCATCGGAGGCGATATTCGTATCCTTGCACTTCGTTATCGAATTGGCTGCGAATTTCCTGAACGTCGTCCATCACTACCTTGCCGCCGCATTTTGCGCAGAACTTGAACCGGCGCGATCGGCGCAGCATGTCGCCGGCCACGCCCCAACTGACGACTGCGAGGATGCCGACGCCTAAAGTGGGCATGAGGCCAACCAGCCAGAGCCAAACGAGTAGGATGGGGCCGCCGATTGCAAGGGCAAAGGCGCCCCAAATGTAGGTGTTCCCCGGCGTCTTGCCCTTTGGCAGCGCGGAGGGTGGGCGCGAGGCCGGCGCCGGGCCTCCCGAGAGATTCGCCCCACACCACTCGCAGACCCGATTGCTGGTCGGGGTCTCTTTTCCACAGGACGGACAGGTGGTTTTGATTAGCATTCTGGTTCCTTCCGCCCGCAAAGTCTACCACTTGGGCACGGAACCGATCGCCTAGTCACTTCGTCGCTTGACCTGGGACAGCAATATGAGGCAGATTACGAGACAGAAGAATGCGTATAATTGGAGCGAGAGATGACAATGAAAGCAGCCCACGCATATATAGGGTGTACGGCGATTTTGTTGGTATTGGGAACCGGCCAATCTACTACGGGCACCGATCCCTTGAACGCCAAGTTGATTGCTGCCGTGAAGGCTCATGATACGGTTGCCGCAAAGACTTTACTGCGCCAGGGGGCAGACCCGAACGCGCGGGAACTGGTTCTCACGAAGCCCAACGTAGCGACCGACGACGGCGGCGGTAAGTCCGTCCCGAAGGACACTGCCCTGATCCTCGCCGTGACTGCCGGCGATGAGCCTACGGTGACATTGCTGCTCGATCATGGGGCGGACATTGAAAAACGAGACGCATATGGATTCACGCCACTGATTTGTGCAGTGTCATCTCACAAATTCGAAGTTGCAAAAATGCTGCTTGATCGTGGAGCGAAGCCAGACCAAAGGAACATGTACGGCGACACTGCGTTGGTGTTTGCCGCGAACGATGGCCAGAACAACTTGGTCAAGCTGCTCTTGTCTAAGGGAGCGGATATCAATGGTGGCGGTGGAGATACGCCATTGATGCACGCGGCTTACAACGGATTCAACGAGACAGTTCGGCTGCTGCTTGACAGAGGAGCGGATCCAAATTTGACCCATCGCGGATCGGTTACCCCGGTCGAGTCCGCATTGAACAACTACAATTCCGAAGGTGCGGAGATGATCCGCAAGGCCGGGGGCAAAGGCAGATCGCAAGACGAGATCGAGAAGGAGCGCGCCGCCGATCGGAAGCAATTTGAAGAGATGAAAGCCAGGAGGCAAAAGGAAAACGCGACCCTTTGGCTGAAGCAGGCAAAACTGTCTGACACGGATCGAATTATCATAGAGGTGGCAGCCCTTGACCAACTGAAGCGATCGAAGGAGGATATGCCGGGCTGGAAACAGGCCGGAAAGGGCGACATCGTCATGCTGGTCAATGAAACGCTGGGAGAATACTCCGGCATTCAGGATGATCAAATGAACTCGGACCTGAAAGCCGAGCAGGCGAAGGATGTGACGCTGGAAATGCGCCGAGATTTAATGCGGCGGAATCCCGGGGCGATGTCACTTTCCAGCCTCAAATTGAATGCAAGCTACGTGTCGCTGCGGACCCAAAAGCCGATCGGCAGCTTCTTAGGCAAGGACCGCGCGCCATGGGTTTGGGTGTATCTTCCCGGCTTTTCCGCCAGCGGTGACAATGCGGTGCTGAGGGTTAACTTTGGGCCCACGGAGCACGGCGCATCGGCGACCTATCTATTCGTGCGGAAGAATGGAAAGTGGACTATTTCGTGGCGTCATGATGCCCACTATGTCTAGGTTGATCATCCTATCGCCATGATACCAGCATCAAACGTCCGTTGCGTTTTCGGAACGTTAGAACCCGCTCATCATCGTCGAGGCAAAGTTCCCTACAATCGTCTGACACGGTACTATTCGGCGACCGAACCAGCACATCGTGCGGATTCCCCATGTTAGACTGTGCATCCACGAAGAAATCGTAGATTCGCTTCGAAAGCTTCGAATTCGCGCATCTCCGCCGGACCTCATTGTAGTTCCCGTGCAGCGTTGCTTTGGCGATGTTATCCAAGGTCGCTACCGCGGTTTTGCGCCGCCTGTAAGAACCCTGATGATATTTTCCATGGCGAAAAGTCCACATAGATTCATAAGTGATCCGCGGGCCGATGTGAGCCATACCAATCAGTTGACCGTCGGTGCGCGTCTCGACCCGCACGGGGCTGATCGATTTCCTGCCATCCACCACGGGAAAATCGGGGCGCTCCCAACATTCCATCTTCGTCGCCATCATTTGCATTTGCTTCCAATGATTCCCTTGAAGTTTCCACAGCTCGAGGCCGGCGGATGGAGAATTGCCTCCGTCGTAGTATTGGCCCGCTAACGACAGATATTGCCCTTCGCGGGCCGCATTGCCGATGAGCATCGGTTCTGAATACAAGGTTGAATTCAGCCGTTGTCCAAACCACATGTCACCCTTCCTCCATACCACGATGGATGCCAGACTCATCACCTTCTTGCTGGACGCGAACAACCAAATAACGGCGGTGTTGCGTTCTCGATCCGCCCATCTGATACCGCCCTCGTAGTCAGCCAACACCAACCGATCCTCTGAATGGATCAGA
The DNA here is from genome assembly GCA_041483895.1 of Fimbriimonadia bacterium. Classification (GTDB taxonomy): domain Bacteria; phylum Armatimonadota; class Fimbriimonadia; order Fimbriimonadales; family JABRVX01; genus JBGPGO01. The sequence goes on along the minus strand of JBGPGO010000010.1, from coordinate 56,991 downwards.
TTCTTGAACATTGCATCGAGTCTCTTACCGGCAGCTTTTTCTCCCAACTTTGTAAGGTCGTCAAAGTCCATCGCTCTTGGCAGGGCCGTCGCCACGCTTTGCCAGCCGGCCGCCGGATGTTTGGCTTCGATCCCATGTAGCAACGTGGGCCACGCGGTCAATAGCGGGTTTGCTCCAAATTGGAGGATAAGAATGATCAGCGCTACCAACTCGGACTCCATCTCGGAGTGTACGATCGGATAGAGGTCAGGATCCAGCGCCCATGGATTCGGTCGAAGTGAAGAATCTCTTGCCATTCGGGGAACTCGAACTCCGTGCCACCCGGATCGCCGCCGATATACATTGGGAACTTGTAAAACAGCATGTCCAGCATACTCGCGATAATCTTTGAGCCAACCATCCTCCGGGCCCGGCGCGTACCCCAATTACGAAACAGGTCGTTCAGAGCTGCGAGCGCATTTTCAACCCGTTGGAAGGGACCGAAATGGGGATGTCCGTTGCGGAGCGTGAGGATCGATTTATACTGCAAATAAGGGCCAGCGTGGGGGACAGGGAGATCAGGTGGCTCTACCCTCGCGTACACCTGGATCGGCATTCCGCGGCGCATGGGGTATTCGGTGGAGCTGGCGCTTTCGCGATTCCAAAGATACACTTGCCCCATGCTTTTCCAACCGGATTTCGTGCGCCTCCACACACCGGCCCCAACCTTGCTGAAGTTGCTGCCATCCTCGAATGCTCCTGCAAGAATTAAGTTGGACCCAACGAGATGCGGGGTGGCGCTCAGGAACGGAATACGGTCGTTGGCCGACTGAAGCAGATACGACCGCCATGTCTTTCCGACTTTCGAAAACAAGATCAATTGTTCGGCCCATTCCCACTTCTGATTTCTAGTTGGGTACGAACTGATCCAAAGGACGTACATCCCGCGGCTGCCGACCACCGGTTCGATGAGTTCCGGCGACGCGAACGCACCGTCCAACTTACCCAAGGAGCCTTCGAATAGCTGTTCAAAATGATTTGTGGCTACCTTTGGGGAGAGACTCGTGAGGAAGCTAAGATCGTAGGTTTCGGGAATCGCCGCCGCAAATGACCGCCAAGAACGTTGCCAAGCTTCTCTCTTGGATGGATCGAGGTCAAGTGTATTGACGAACGTTCGGCAGACGGCGTCCTGGCCGGTTGCTGCAAGTGCGCAGAGAAGAAGGGCGGCGATCATTATCTGGTTCCGCCATCAGGTTTCGACGGTTGCTAGGTTTTCCTGCCGGGCGAAAAGGTTGCCTCTCGCGTCTGGTCGAAATTGGGATTCATGACGCCAATCCTTTCACTGGCCGCAGTATCCTTCGCCTTCCTTACCGCTGCCGCTCAGTCGTCTGATCCCATGGCGGTAGGATTCAAGACCGTTCCGAACGAGGCGCGGATGCGGATGTATTGGCGGATTTTTGGGCCGGCTTGGACACCGAGCGAGATCGACTATCAGTTGGGGCTCTTGAAAGAGGCCGGGGTTGGTGGAGTGACGGCCTACTTTATGTACCCGGTGGCGCTCGACGATCCCGCGCTGGGTATCCACAACCAGAAGTACCTGTCCGAGGAGTTCCTGAACACGTTTCGGTATGCGGCGGGAAAGGCGAAGGAGCTTGGACTTCGTTTCGGGGTGAATGGCGGCACAGGATGGCCGTTTGGTGGGCCTTGGGTTTCTGGCGATGACGCGGCGCAACGGATCCGGGTCGGGAAGATCGGGGAGAAGTTGGGCGAGGGGGAGAAGCTGATTGCGAGGGATGGGGATTCGCAGTTCATCACTGGTCCGACGCGGATGGGTGTCAAGCGCCCGGCGTACGGCAGCGAAGGTCCGGTGCTCGATCACTACAGCCGAGATGCGGCGATCATGTATTTGGATAAGGCGGTAAAGCCGTTGGTGGATGCGGCGCCGGGTCTGGTGGAAGCGATTGGGTGCGACAGTTTAGAAGTATATGCTTCCAATTGGACAGATGCGTTTCCGTCATATTTTCGCCAGAGCCGGGGATCTGATATCACCTCGCATCTGGCAGGTCTGTTCGATGGTGATAAGGACCTGCGATTCGACTTTTGGCGCACGCTTGCGGAGATGACGGAAGAGCAGTTCACCAAAACAGTCGGTGAGTGGTCCAAAAAGCATCATGTGAAGTTGGAGATGGAGGCGTATGGCATGCCGCCCAACCCAATGACCGCAGCGCGATATATCGACGAGCCGACTGGCGAACACTATGAGTGGAAGGGCTATCACCCATCTCGTTATATGGCATCGGCGGCGCACCTTTGCGGCAAGCGAATTATCGGTGCGGAGGCATGGACCTGGTCAGGAATCCCCAACCGATTGGGTGATACTCTCAGCGATCTTAAACTGCTCAGCGATTTTCACTTTTTGGGTGGAGTGAACGATCTGACCGGCGTCGATTTTCCCTATTCGCCCCGTTCCGCCGGCGCACCGGGTTGGCAGCCATACTATGGTCCGACGATGAACCAGAATAACCCGCAGTGGCCGGTTTTTCACTATTTTGTGGACTATATCAACCGCTGTCAATGGATGCTGCGGCAGGGCAAACCGACGGCCACGGTTGCGGTGTATCTTCCCGTGGAGGACTGCTTGGCGAAGGGGCCGATGGATGGGATGCTCCTGGATTTTGCGCTTCGGGACAGTTTAGTGACAGGCAAGCCGACAAGCGAATTTGGGTTGGGAAATGCCTTGCGGCATCATTCGAATCTGATCCACAACCTGATCACACAAGGCTTTGATTTCGATGGTATCGATTTTTGGGCGATGAATCGGATCGCCAAGGTGCACGGTGGCAAATTGGTTGCGGGAGATGGACATTATTCGACGATCATACTATTCAACTTGACAGGCATGGACCTGGCAGCGATGGAGAAGTTGGAACGATTTTGCCATAGCGGGGGGACGGTGATTGCCGTTAAGCGATTCCCCGATCGGGTGTACGGATTCGGGCGTGGCTCGGATAGCAGAAAACTGCAAGAGTTGGTTAAGCGCATGTTCTCGCAGGAGCGATATGGAAAAGGTCGGGCGATTTTGGTGCCTGATGACGGCGAATCCCTGATAAAAGCTCTCGCGACCTTGACGCCCGATGTGCGGATGGAACCCTATCAGCCTGAGGTGGAATTTGTGCATCGGCGTGCGGGGGATCGCGACATCTATTTTCTCGTCAACGCTTCGGACAAACCAACGGCCTTTCACGCGACGTTTGCAACGAAGAAATCAGAGGCATCGATCTGGGATCCGATTGCCGGAGACATTGTGGCTGCGCATGGACCGTCCATCGCGATTCAGCTTCCCGCCCGCGGTTCCATATTTGTTGTGTTTGGAGTTCGGACAAAGACGCAAGCTAAAGAACCTCCCAATGAAGCGATTCCGCTCTCCGGTCCGTGGCATCTTTCCTTCACCGGCCCCGATGCGCCGGCGCCATACGATCCGCCATCGCCGGCGTATTGGAAGGACAAATATTTCTCCGGTCAGGGGACGTATGCAACGACGGTCCAATGGGAAGGGCCGTTGCCGAATAGGGCCATTTTGCGTTTAAGCGACGTGCGAGAGGTGGCGGAGGTGCGGATGAACGGCAAGGCGGCCGGGGCGGCCTGGTGCCCTCCCTTCGAGGTGGATATCACGTCCCTGCTCCGGCATGGACCCAACACGATTGAGATTACGGTCGGCAACCTACCACTGAATCGATTCTTGGGCCTGCCGGATCAAGACCTTGGGGCGATGCGAAAAGTTTACGGCAACCGATTCCCCGCGCCGGAGGAGAAGTCACTTTTCAAAGAGCCTCCGCAGGCCGGGCTGGGCGGCCCGGTCGCGTTAGCGATTCGGCGATAGGTTTGGTTCGGACTTACTTCACATAGAAGTTCATTATTTGCCGAGCAGAGACATCCATTGGACCTACCGCCACGACTCTTGCTTCATGCGAACCAGGTTTCAGCCATGCCCTCGCGATCGTGAGCGCTGACCCAGGCTTTACAGTCTTCTTCAGCACCCCGTCGACGTACAATTCGAGTCGGCTTGCTCCGCTTGCTGTTACTAGCAAGGCGACCGATTCGCGCAACGTGTCTCCGGACTTCAGACCCTTCACAGTCAGCGTTGGCATTTTGCCCCACGGGCGGCAAAGCGGATCGCCGACAAGAAGTTGTTGGTAGGGGCCGGAAACCGACTGATAAAACGCTTCGGCAAGCGTGCAGCCGGACGCATAGAATACTTGGAGGAATGGAGTCGGAGACTTTTGCTGCAAGGCGTAGGGCTCGGTGACGGTTCCCGATGAGCCCGCGGCGCCTGAGCGGAGCCATTCGCTCAACAGAGTTTGACCTCCCCCGGTCATGATGCCCGCGCAGCTTGTCAAATGATCGCAGAATGCGCCCGGCAGGATGTGGCTGCCGCTGTCTTTCCAAGAAAAGGTCGCGATGCCGACAACCGCGCCTGCAACATCCTGTTTGTTGGGCGGGAGTACCCCATGGATGACCTCCGCGTTGACACCCAACTTCTTGAGGGCTGCCGCCGCTGAATTGAAAGCCCAAATACGCGGACTCGTCCGCGCGGCGTCGTCGGACCGCATGAAATATACAGTCCCCTTTGGAATTGTCCCGTCCGCGAGTGCGGAGGCTCGGAGCGACGCGAGCGCTTCCGGCATGGTGTTGGCAATGCCTCCCGTGTACGCGAGCATGGCGCTGAGAAGGTATCGACGTCCGCCAATCGGCTCGGCGGCGTGGAAAGGAACGGGAGGATCGGTTTCGATTACCACGCTTCGGACTCGGTCCATCAACGCCTTGAAATCCGGGCGATCCCGGAGGGAAGCCAGATCGGGATCGGATTCGCTCTGGGCCGCGCTCCACCATCCGAGGCGGCACGAAACGGTCAGCGCAGATATGGCTTCCTTAGTCTTCCCTTGCAATGCATACGCGCAAGCGATGTTGTAATAGACATCCGGGCTATTTGGATGAGCGCCTTCTAACTTTCGCAAGCCATCGCCGGCTCCGATCATCCAAACCTTCATGTCATCATTCGGCGTCGGATTTGCCTTTTGGGCTTCGTGGAATTTGGCGAAGAGCGTTTCTACGTCCTTCTGTCGCTGAAGGTCTTCAGCACTCCAGGGGGTATCTTTGGAGGCGGATTTTGGAGCCCGGTAATAGCCGTTGACGTCAAGCGAAAGATATGTGATGTCTTTGGCGAGCGTCAACTCATATAGATAGGTCAATCCAGTGAGCGAAGCCGGCTGGGTTATGTACATTGGGAAGGACTTCCCTCCCATGTCTGCACTCACATCGACGCCATACGGGAACCCGGCCGAGTATGCCACGAGGTCGATCTGATCCTGAAGGCCGCGACTGCGGATTGTGTCGAGAATTGGCTTTAGAATTAGGTTTCGAAAATCGTCGGCTTTGATGACAGGGTCCTTTGGCAGGGCGCTCAGCCGAATGATGTTGCCAGACGGGATGTGGCGGAGCTTGACATACTCGGCTGCAATTGCGACGGAATCGGGGCTGTCATCATTGACAACGATGATGGTATTTTCGGGACCGAGTGCGAGGACGTGGGCGACGATTGCTAGGAAGGCGACGACGAGGCTTGTTCGCATGGGATGGATTTTGACGGGTAAGTCAATAAATCCTTCAGACCGATGCCGAGACCGATGTTGCCGTGCCATTAAAACTGCTGTATAATGTAGTTGTTCGTTTGATTTTGTTTTGCCGGGAGGGCGGCGTGCGAAACCTATTCGCCGTTACGTTGGTTGTGACGGCAACAGTTCTATCAACGATGGCTCAGGGATGGCGGCACGATCTGCTACTCAGCAATGTCCTTTCCATGCCAGGCGATCAAAATCAGGTTAAGCCTGGAATCAGCAAAACGGGCTTAGCAGCATTTTCCGCGACATTGCGCAGTGGAGTGGGTTTGCAGGCTTTTGCGGGCTTGACGAATCTCACGCAGCAATACCTCGGTTCTGGAAGTCATGGGTGGGTCAAGGGTATCAATTCCCTCAATCAGACCGCCTACTATGCGACGGATTCGCAGGGCAACAAGAGGGTTATGGTCGATGGACACGATTTTGCCGCCGATATTTCACCTCCATCCAACGATCCGAACCTCCAGATCGATGTGAAAGGCGTAGATGACACGGGCCGGCCACTTTGGGCGAGGAAACTGGGTTCCGATTTGCGAATCTATCGAGGCACACAGAACCTGAGCGATGGCAAGAATTTATACGACGGATTCGCTTGGTCGATTAGCTCCGCTGGGGATGCGATCTGGATGGGAGAAACTGTGACGAGCGGAGTTTACAACGAAGATGTCTACAAAAATCAAACCATCCTATCCGGCTCCCAGTTAGGAAACAATCGCTTGTTGCGAGGCGCAGTAATCAATTCACTCGGCCATGTTTTTTGGGCTGGCCACGGCTCCGCAACGGGCTCGTATGACCAAATGTACATTGACTCCAATTTACTCGGCTCCGGACCGGTGAATGCATCGATTCATCCGGACGCCATTGGCGATGATGGTCACATTCTCTGGAATTGGTCGGATAGCAACGAACACCTGATAATGGACTCAACCGATTTAACGATGGCTGTGTTTGGAAATCGAGCTTATACTTTGCGCCCTGGGGGAGTCCTTGGGGGAGTTGGAAATGTCCTGTGGTCAGCATATGACAAGGACGCAAAAGCGTATTACGTTTACAGGAACACAACGGACATTGCTTCAGATGTATTGGGGGATTCGCGGGTGATCGGACTGATGATTGGCTTTGACCCACAAGGGCGTGCCGTGTGGGGCGGAGCCGGATCGAAGACCGATGGGCGGCAGGAGGTTTTTGTCGACAACTTCAGTCTCAGTCGCGATGCGCTCGGTGACTCAGATTACCTTGGCGCCATTCCTATGGCGGTTGGTGCAAGCGGTCAAGTTCTATGGTACTCCTCGACGAGCGGTTCTTATTCGGTGTACCTATCTACACCGGTACCGGAACCTGCCATCGGGATCGGCGCCATCACCTTGCTGCTTTCCGTTGCTTGGCGGCCTAGACGACGACCCGAGGGATCATCCCAAATTCCTGTGGACTCTCGTACAGAATTGAACGCGCGAAACTGAGGGCGTCGTCGATTCCGTACTGTCCCTGGGCTATCTTCTCCGCGAAAACTCGCGCCATCTGTTTCCGCACCATGATCATCTTTGCGTATGCCCATTCCACGACGTAAGCGTCGGAGAAGAAGCCCATCTGCTTGTTCGTCGGGACCATGTCGAATCGCTCGTTCATTACGTGGCGGATGGTCTGCGGGAAGAAGTTGTGCCACCAATATCCGGCCAGGCTGAAATTGGGAAGCTCCCGGCACATCGTGCAGAACGTTTGATTCGCATGCTTGCTGCCGAGAAATGCCTGGAACCGCAGGTTGAGATGGCGCCCAATAATTTCGGCGAGCTGTCCCATCGTGTGCTGACTCAGGCGGCTTGCGGTCTCGAAAGGCAGAGGTTCCGCGCCGATGCTGAACTGAAACACAATCCCTTTGCCGTTCTTTTCTAGTTCTGTTAGGAAGTGCTCCAAGATGTAGGCGGCGTAGATGTCGCGTTCCTTTTTGCCGGCATTCGCGCGATTGGCCAGCGCCGATTCCATCTCCGAATCGGATGGCAGCGTATAGTCTATGTCCGTTGACATGCTGGTGGCGGTGGAGATGCATTTGTCATGGGGAATGACAGAAACATAATGGCGGATTGCGGCGTGCACATCGTCCAGCGTGTGGATCGTCCGGTCTGTCGGAGCGCGTTTGCCGCCGATGGCCACCGGGCTCTCGGGTTGGCGGCCCCAGGTTCGTTCCAGATCATAGATGGCGGTATCGAACTCGCCCCATTGCGTGCGAGTGAACATGCCCCATTCCAACTGATATTGAAGGCGATCATCATCTATGCCTTCGCCGCGCCGGGCATACTCCGCGCAGGTTCTCTTGACGTTGATGCGATCGAAAATCGAGTGATGCCATGCGCGATCGTCGGCTCGCTCCCGGATCATATCATCCAATCGACGCCAGTTCGATTCGGTGATCGGCTCGTCCCAACCATATAGGTCGCGCAGAATAATGCGTACGCCCCACATGCAGCTTGTACCACGAATTTTGTCCAGGTACGGCAATGCCTCTTGGATGCGGGCGTGGGCCTCCGCTTTATCTGGCCAGCCGGGGAATTCTGTGAGGCGCTTGCCACTGGGACAGCCCGCGGCGTAAAGGTCGCTCACCACCATGTGATAGAGCAGGATGTCATGCAATCCGCGCGCGCCGAGGCGGCCGCCGGCGAGGTGGCTGTGAACGTCGAGAGTTGGGATTTCAGCAAGGCCGTTGAGAAGCTGGTGGATCATGGCAGATGTTTTGACAAGAACAAGTCCAATTCCTGCCGCGTGGGGATTTCGCCGGTCTGCGCCTTAGATGCCGCGGCGGCGCTTGCAATCCGAATACGATCTTCCATGGCGCGATTTTGGGCTAGTGCGGCCGCGTATGCGCCATGAAAGACATCGCCGCATCCGGTTGTGTCCACGGCGTTTACGGCAAAGGCCGGCGCCTGAATTTCCTCGCCGGGCCGCTCGATGGAGAGATAGGTGGCGCCGCGCTCGCCCCGCGTCACGACGACGGCATTCCGACCGACGCACCAGAGCGAACGGAGACCGTCATCATCCATGATTTGCCGACCATACGACTCGCCGACGATCAAGTGGTCTGCAAGCCACAGCAGCATCCCGACATCGCTCTCAAAGTCCGCCACGATGGGAACTCCATGTCGCTTTGCGATCTTGGCCGCGCGCAGCGATTGGGGGACATCGAAACTGTCCAGAAAAAGCACGCGGCAATCCGAAATCGTATCTTCGCTTGGGCCGCTGAACTCGGAATTGGTAGCCCCGGAGGCATCGTAAACGATCGTCCGAGTTGATGCGTCAACAATTACTACGGATCGAATTGGGCTCGCGCCGGAAATTCTTGTTGCCGGCGTCGTATCAATTCCATTGTCATGAAATTGCCGCTCGACAAATGTCGAAAGTTCGTCGCACCCGAGCAACCCACCGAAAGCGCAGCGGGCACCCATTTTGGCCGCCGTGACGAGCGCAACCCCCGTCAATCCGCCAAATCGGCGCTCCATTCTCTTGGCGCGCACTTTGGAATCCGCCGCCGGATACTGATCCACATAGAAGATGTCGTCGACCGCGATGCAGCCAATGCCGAGAATATCGAACTTATCCGGCATGCGAGATCGCCTCGGCGGGCGAAATTCGATCAAGAATCACAGCTTTGAAGGCTCGCAGCGCCTTGCCGATGTCTCCATGTCCCCAGACATTGCGGCCGATCGTCGCGCCCTTCGCGCCGCTCTCCACAACCTCCGACATGGCTTGCAAGGCTTGTTCCAACGTGTCGGTCTGCGGCCCGCCGGCGGCGACGACCGGCACGGGGGAACAGGCCACTATTTGAGAGAATGAGGCCACGTCGCCCGTGTAGGCCACCTTGATCACGTCCGCGCCGCACTCGATGCCGACGCGCACGGCCCAGGCGATGTTGTCCGGATCGTGCACAATCTTGCCGCCTAACGTAACGCTGGCATCTTGCCGGCCTTCCGCGTCCCTGGTAACGCTGGCATCTTGCCGGCTGAACTCACGCGGATAGATGTGCGCGATGACAGGCAGATCGAATCGCGATGCGGCATCCACCCCGTCGGAAAGAATCTTGATAAATCGGCCCTCGTTAGGGCCCCGCACGCCGATGGCAATCGCGATCGCATCCGCACCCAATCGAACGCACTCTTCCGGGTTGCTCAGTGTCTCGATGATGCCATCGTCGGGGGTGAAACAGCCGGATTGGATGATCATCGGAACTTTGCCCGCGTGGGGCGCCCAGCAGGTGAGCGCCGTGCCCTTTTGCATCGTCACGGCGCACGGACGTGCTGCGACAATGGCGGACAACGCCTTGCGGAGGTCGATCAGACCCTCGGGCATGCCATGCGCATAGCCCACGAAATGGTCAACGGCGACCGAACAGAACCGACCGGATGGGTGAGCGAAGAGCCTGTTGAGACGAATTTGCTTGCCAATGGCCATACTGCGCGGATTATATCTGAGGCGCGAAGATGTTCGTGCTCCAGCCTGCCGTTAGATTGCCGAAGGGCTGGGGAAAAGGAAAAAGCCCTCCCCTTTTTTCAGGCGTCAGCCTGGAAAAGGCGGAGGGGTTTGGGTAGTGGGTCTGGAAGAAGCCCTCCCCTTTTTTCAGGCGTTAGCCTGGGAAAGGGGGAGGGTTGGGTGGGGGTTCTTCTTCTCGATCAGCAGTAACTGTTGCCGATGCGGAACCCAGCCCAAATGCCGGCGATGCCACCGACGGCGCTGCCAATGACCGACCAAGCGGAGAACATGTCGGCCCCCAGAACTACCGGCACGTAGGACCCAACGGTCGAACCCACCGCCATCCCGAACCAGATATAGGCTTTCAGAGACATCAGGTTAACTGGTTCCACACTTCTTCGGAAACCGCCAACGATGACGTTGCAGGTTTCCTTGCATAGGGCGAGTAATGGGCTCATCCGTTCACGCCGGATGGATGCCCCAAAATGGAATGACGAATTAGGTATAATACGGTTGCCATCGAGGTCAATCTCGGGATGTCCAGAGGTTATCCCAAGCGTGGCCGAGTGGTTTATGGCGGGCGACTGAAAATCGTCTAGGTCGAAAGGCCTCGCGGGTTCGAATCCCGCCGCTTCCTCAGTAGGCTTCTCATGAATTGTTGCAGATTCATGAGAAGCCTACCGTGGTTAAGGATGACGTCTATTAGTGTCGAGATATCGATATTGACCGACCGGCTAACCTCAGAACTTGAATTCGACTGCAGCCGAACTGCAAAGTCAGGTTGATTGCCTAGATTCCCAGCCCGGGTAATGGGGCCACCGGATCTTTCGAGACCGCTTCATTGGGCAAATCGACCGTCGGCATCACCATGCTCTGTGTAAAAGGCGTATGTTGTTTGAGAAACGCGAATACATTCTTAGTGGCCTTTATTACGTCAGATCCTGGGCTCGTTGTAAACACTCTGGCAAACATCTGACCGTCAAATCCCCCTTTGAATAGCCCTCCGTCAAACAAAACAAAGTCCAAGGCCGCAGGTAGAGAATGGTACATCTTCGGATTGGCGATGGCGCGTTCAACCAGCCCCACGACATCGTCAGCGTACGGTGGCGGCTGGAAAAGCTTTTCCGCTAAAGGCAATGCAACTTGATCTGTCTTTCTGCTAATCGGCTCCGTTGATCGACGGGCAAATTTCATTGCTGCATCAAGAATGGCATGGACCTGTGAACGGTTCATTGCCCCATACGTTAATCGCTGAAGCATGTAACTCTTTCGAGCCTGCCGAGTCATCGAAAGAGTTTCAGATGCAATTAAGAGTAGTTGCAACGACACCACAACAATGTAGTTGCACATCGCATATGCATAAGCAAATCGCACCGTCGGATCAGTGGCTCCGACTGAGAGCAAGCTATCAGCGCAAAGCGCTATTTTATCGATAGATACGTTGAGATCTTCAAAAGGATTTGCCCCATGAAACATGAGAACCGATTCATCGATGAGTTTCTTAGCTCGCGGATCTCTCGCTATGCCATCTTTAATCGTTGGCACGAAACTCCCCATTGCGTTGGCATCGGCGTGACTGTATTCAAGTCCCTGCTGTATCGCTCCAGAATCAATGAATTCTTTGAGCACTTCTTCGGTCAGTACCCGGACGCCGTGTTGACTCGCATACTGGACGACCTCCGACCGAGCGCTCCGCGCAGCGACATAAACTTCGCTGGCTTGGATGCATGAACTGAGTCCTTTGGCCCAAAACACCCTCTCCATGGCCTGGGACTTCATACGATCTTTACAGTCACAGATCAATCGAACCGGCTGGAATGGATAAACGAACTTGACGCCGAACACGTCCACGTCTGTTGCATCAAGGTTTGCAGCAAGTCGTAGTGGCAGCGATCTTCTTACTAGAAAGCCCTGTGATTGAAAAAGGGATGCAGCAGCGAACTCAATTGCATCGCCGCGTTTCTCAAGCATTTCCTTTTTTGGGCTCATTGCGATCTACCTCCTGTTCGAACAGCCTGGAGCATGAGATTGTGGGCTTCAATCACTTCCTTGCTCTTGTGAGCCAGAATGGCAGACCGGCTGACTTCTGGAATGTCCCTGTCGAACGACGCAACACCCAGGTCTGTCAAGGGTCCGTAATCAGCTTCTGGAAGAGCGGCATTATGATCAAGCATTTGAAGAACGATCCGTCCTACCTCGAGCTGTCTCAACTTCATAATGCGCATCGTCCCAGCATCCTCTCGCGTCTCAATGACCCCATCTTTTTCAAGGACGCGGTAGTCTTCGGCTGCGGCCGTCGAAGGAGCAAGTTCCTCTCCCCGAACGAGCTTTGCGACAATTGCGCGCAGCATCGCATCGTCCACAATTTTGCCTCGCCCCGGTCTCGAATTGAATTGACCATATCGCAGACAGTTCAATAACGTCTTGGCTTTGTGAAAGACATCCGCCGACAGGAACGGCTCGCCAATAGCCACGCCCCTTAACTGCGGAATCGTTACGTACATTGCAATCCCATTTGGTGAGCGAACTGGCATAACATCGATCAGTCCGATTCCCTCCATCGCTTCCAATGCGTGATGCGGGAAGCTCCTCTTCAAGGATTCCAGCGGATAGCCAGGTTGCGCTTTTAGCATATCTTGCACGTCCCGAATATTTCGCAAGAGTTCTGGATTCATAGAAGCGAAAGCCCTTACTACCTTCATCGGATCATCTGCAAATGCGTATTCATTGAAGTAGAGGGTCTTCCCTCCAACATCTGACGACTTTACCAACCTTAGTGCTACCTGGAGTTCCACAGAGAATTCCGCAGATTCATCATCACAACCAGCACGATGAAGATTGCTCAACATCTCCTGTTTAGTAAGGGGTAGGTGAAAAGTCTCCTCAAGTGTAACGATGGAGCCCCTTTCCTCATCAGTAGCATCAGACACTCCAAATATGCGGGCGGTTGTTTCAATCGCGTCCTTGCTTGAGAAGATATATACCTCGACTTCAACCGGCTCTCCCTCTGAGTTGGTCGTGAAATCAATCCTTCCTTGATTCTTTAGGAGGCGAAGGCAAGTACTGATTTCTGGTTTCCGCACCCCAGCCGCCCTTGCAAATACCTTCAACTGCCCGCAATTAATGATTTCGGCTGTATCGGCAGCCATCCGGCCCCGGAGGCTGCCTGCTTTTCCTGCTTCATAAGCACAATCAAAGTAAGACAATTCGTCGGACGCCGTGTCGACAGCACCCAAATGCTTCGCCATATGCAATAGCCATGTACCTGTCCGGAGTTCTTCCATTTGCCAAATTATGACACGCCAGCAACGGATTGCAAAGTTGTTGACCACGACCGGGCCCAAGTGTCCAGCTGCAATGGACGAGTTCGTTCCTTCGCGTGTCAGGTAGAATCCAGCCACAATTTCACCTGAAAATCGGGAGGCGGAATGGCTACAAAAATCGGCATCAACGGGTTCGGGCGCATCGGGAGGCTCTCCCTGCGCACCATCCTTCAGTACTCGACCTAAACGTGGTCGCGGTCAACGACCTGACAGACCCCGGCGCCAACGCTTCATACCCCGGCGATCCGCAGCTAGAAATCATAGGGGACCGCATCGCCGCGGTCCCCTTGTAGGGACTCCACTCCTAGGAATCGCCGGTCATCGCGAAGTTGATAAGCTCCAAATTCAGATCCCCTAGGTCCACCGAATTGTTGTGGGTGACATCACCGGGACCGCCCGGGCTCGCAAAGTTGACGAACGTTTCATTAAGATCGGGGAGATCGACCCTATTGCTATCGTCCGCATCGCCGTTGGTCAGGGCGAAATCGACTCCGGACGTCGTTGGATTGGTGACCACGACCCCTGGTCTCACCTGCCGCAACCAGTTGGAAAACTTGACCGCGACATCATACGTTCCGACGATCACGCCTGGCGCCGTATAGTTGCCCGCACCGTCAAGGGTGATTGGTACCGACTGAAGGACCGTAATCGTTGAGGGTTGGCGGAATTCCAACGACGCGCCGATTCCCGGCGGCCCCTCATATACCTCCAAATCCACGTGGCCCTTTACGGTGGCAGTTTGCAGTATGGTCACGTCGGCATTTGTCAGCGTACCGGTCACGTCGGTGTTGGGCGTCGTGCCGTCATAGACGACTGTCATATAGGGGGAGTAGCTTCGGCGAAGCTGTACAGTTGTAGTGGGGGTCGCCGCAATCGCTTGAAACTTGAACGTCGTCACCAATAAGCCGGCGGGCGTAGCGGCCGCGGGGCTTCCCGGTGCGGCAAAGGCCGTCCAAACGGCATCCCCGTCGTTCAGGCTCGCATTGGCGCCGCCTGGGTAAAGGAATCCGCTTTGAAACCAGGAATATCCGGCCCCGGAGTTCGAAAAACTGATTGGGTTCAGCTTCGTGGGGTCCCATATAACAACCACGTCCATGGCAGCCGTGAGTTGATTCGAGCCGTTATCGGAAACGGCGTATAGGCCAACGCTGACCGTGTTCCCAACAAATGCCGTCTGCGTGATCGGTCGCAGCTCAAGATTGATATTGGCAAAGCATGGGGCCAATGCCAGCAACCCTCCGGCAATTGTGGCAAATCTAATTCGCATCATATGTCACTCCCTCACAAATTGGAGGGTGACCGGGAGCGCAAGCGCTCCCGGTACCTTCCCGAGTTTCTTATCAGTGCTGTATCTCGCGCGGTTTCGGCTGGTGAGCCAGCCAATCCGCGATCTCCCGCATGGTAACGATACCATCCTTGTTTGCGTCGAATTGCAGAGCAATCATACGGGGAACGCCCGCTTTGACGATCTCCGCAATCGTCGCCGTCGTCTTCGGTGTGCCGATAGGACCATAGTTCCCCGGCGAGGCATCTCCTATAGCAAGGAACTGCGTCGCGATGAACGTATAGTCCTCCGTACCGACGATGCCGTTGCCGCTGAAGTCCGGATGCGGCGGGAGCGTTCCACAAGGCGTATCTCCCGTCCCGTAGTTGGTACCGTACTTGAACGCGAAGACGCCGTAATCAAGAATGTCGATCAGGTTGTCGTTGTTCGCGTCCCCACCGGCGAGCGCCATTGCCGCGGTGAACTGGCTGTTGCCGAGAGGAACCAACGCCACCGTGCGGTTAAGCGTGTGCAAGGTGTCCTTGGCGCCGATTCTCGTGAACGCCGCGCCGCACAAAATGCCGTCGAAGGCATTGAGCACAACCATAGCCGCGCCGGATACGAAGTTCACATTCTTGCAGAAGGTGATCGGGGGATTCAATCCAGATGTTCCGCCAACCGTGAACTCGATGCCTCGTTGAATCGTCGCCCCGACAAGAGTCAGCGATAAGTTGACAGTGATCTGGGCGGTATTGACGTTGAAGCTGGCGGATTGGGACGCGGAATTTCCCGCGTTGTCCGTCGCCGTCGCCGTGATTGTGGCGGGCCCGCATGGAGTCGTTGGCACGATGGTGTACTTTGCCATGAACTGATTGTCGGGACCGGAGAAAGTGTCCAAAGTCACGTCTTCCGGTCCGGGCCCCGGCGGCGAGAAATCAATCTTGATTACCGGCCGACAGGCGAGACCAGAGCCGATGTTAGGGATCCCAACGCCCAGGTCGGCGGCGCTTACCGTAATGTCAACTTGCCCTTGAATGGCCGTGCCGCCGATGATGTTCGTCACGCCCTGCTTGGCAGAAACGATGCTGAGACTCGGCGCGACTCCATCGCTCAACACCAGGTTCGAGTTCTGTGTGTAGGGGTTGATGGGGTTGCCATTCGCATCGGAGAACCGGGTCGGCGGGTTGTTGGATCGGAAGTCCAGCGACCCGATGCCTTGGCCGATCGTCGTATAGTCGAGCGTCACAAGGGTAGTGTTGCGTTGCACGGGTGATGCCAGCGAGCCAAAAACTCCCGCGGACATGGCAAGCGGCGGGTCCGTGATGGTGGGAATGTTTTTCGTCGGGAACGGCCACCCCGTATAAGCGCGGAAACTCAGCGTCTGCAGCGCGGGGTTGCTATTGGACAGGAACGCCTGATATCCCCACGTCGGCTGATCGAGTGCGGCCATCCCCATGCGATAGTAAGCGGTTTCGCCCGGTTTCACATACGGGTCATCGCAATACAGGTAGAGAGCATTCGGCTTTGCCCACGTGGATAATCCGCTAATCGTAGCCAGCGCTTTGTTCTCCAGACTGTAGCTGCGGAAGCCCGCAAAGAACCCGGTGTTCGAAACGTCATCCGCGCCATCGAGTGGCATCGGTCCGATGATGTGTGACAGGCCTGCGCCCGCTCCATTGAGCGCGGTGATCTGTGCGGCGATGAGGCCGCCATTGATGCAGACACAGATCCGGAATCGGGACTCGTCCGCGGGCGCCTGGTAGTAAAGATAGGAGGCCGGTGGGGCGGTCGGAACCGCGCTCATCAGCTCAATCCGGAACCCCGGCTGCCCTTGCGGCCGCCAGAAGGTCGTCCACACCTCGGGACCTTGCGCCGTGGTCCACCGCACGTTTCGGCCGAGACCGACGGTGAAATACTCACCCGTGAAGTAGTTGGTCGTCAGCCCCGTATTCCACTTGCTTAGTTCGTGGAGGTCCACGTCGTAATCATAGCACTGCTCGTCCATGTCCGCTGTGAGCGAAACAGGGGGCTTGAGGCCATCGGAGAACGGAGTATACGTCGCATCCTGCGCGAGTAGGCTGCCGCTTTCTTCGTACACCTTCTGCCCCGGCGCGTACGTCACCCCCGCCGGATCGGTCGTCGCATCGCACCGGCCGACGGCACTGACGCCGGAAGGGGAGCAGTATGTCCCGCTCAAGTCCACGGGCATGTCGCATTCGACGATGACCGCATCGTGGCTGAAGTAGTATTGACCTGCCGGTAACGTGACGGGCGAGTCCAGCTTGTATTTAAGCCGGAATATGTTGCTTGTCAGCGATGAGCCGACGCGATCGACGCCCGTGTCCGACCATGAAAATGCGCCGGTTCGGGAGGAAGCATAACCCATGTCGCTCGTCAACACATCGCCCACAAAGCTGCCCGTGTTGAATGGCAGCAGGTCGCCTGTCACTTTCGACCAGATGTTCATTCGATACCGAATGTTTGGCGAATAGGGATTGAAGGCGGGTACCCCGAACGCCGGACCGATGCCGCGCTCGTCGAAGTATCCGTTCAACTGGTCAAAGGTCGTTGGAGCTGTCAGTATCAACCACCCGGAGTAGATCCAGTCGAAATTGTTGGACATCGAGTAACCGATGTATGCTCCGTGATTGGGCGCCGTGTAGAATCCGGGCGGATATGTTGCGGTTTCCAGCCCGTTGTTGTCGTAGACAATTGAAGGGCCGTTCTTTAGGGTTAGCGCCAGGCTGCTGTTGTCGGAGAACCAGTCGTCCTTGTTCCATGTGTCGAGCGGATACGCTCCCCATATTGAATCATCGAGGAGATACCGCATCGTGCCGCCTGAGGCATTGTCTCCATTGAGCGTATGGCCCGGCGGAAATACCCCGCCTACGACGGCGTAATACCACCCAAAGGCATCCGTCTCATGATCTCCCAACTGGTTGAACGTGCTGTTGTAGTCACACGGGGGGCACGGACCAAAGGGAGCCCCAAAGATCGCGGCGCAGAAGTTGGCCTTTGGGCTACCGCCGAAGAAAAAGTACCCGCCGCCCGGAAACCGATAGAAGAGATCGTGGGTTGCGCCGACGGATGGAGGGCCGAAGATGAGCCAGCCCGCGTCGGAGCCCGGCCATTGGACGGACATCCAGATGTCCTTCGGCGCGGTGAACTCGAACCCGCCGGACAGATCTACTGTGACGATGTATGCTCCGTTCGCGGGAACGCCGACGGTAAAGGTTCGGATTGGCCCGGTGGGCGGGTCGTCCGCTGGGTCGTTGTTCCAAAAGCTTATCACGGCCGATGTCACGGCACCGTCTGTCGGCGGATCGTAATAACCGAATGAGAACCCATTGATTATTCCACCCGCTGTCATATGCAAATCATCCGCGGCATAATTCGGCGGATCGTAGTAATAAAATCCCGTTGAAATATTGTTGTTATCGTAGAGGGTGATCGGACCGGGTGTGCGCGGTTGATTGGTGGAAAGCGCGATTGTCAGGCGCTTGGCAGGCCCACCCGGAACTCTGCCGATCCCGGGCGCGGGTTTCTGTGCCAAAGCCATGACGCACACCGCGGCTAAGATGATCGTCGCAAAACTACGCATTGTGCTGTTACCTCCCTTAGAATTTATCCCTTAGGCGGCGGGCGGAGTGCCCGCCGCCTTTGGGTGATCTCATTTGCCAATCGCGTTTCGGCTGGCTCCGCCGTTGGCGATGAAGTTGGAGATCTCCTGCATCGTGACAATGCCGTCATGGTTGGCGTCCATCATCCGAGCCATGAGGAGCGGAACGCCGGCTTTCACCAGCTCCGCGATCGTCGCGGTCGTCTTCGGTGTGCCCTGCGGACCGTAGAAGTCCGGCGGCAAATCACCGGTGGCTAGGAACTGCGTCGCGATGAACGTGTAGTCCTCGGTAAACACGGTTCCGTTCCCACTGAAGTCGGCATGGTTGCCCACGTACCCGACTAGTGTATTCGCGCCGAGCACGAAGCCGAACTGCGATGCGAAGACACCAAAGTCGAGAATGTCGATTAGGTTGTCACCGTTCGCGTCACCACCTAGGAGCGAATCCGAGCCGGTGAACGAAGCGGTGAAGCTCGGGCCTCCTGCCAGAGCGATGTTCTGGCGAAGCGTGTGCTTGACGTCTTTCGCGCTGATGCGCGTAAACGCGGCGCCGCACGGAATTGGGACGTCGAGGGCCGTCAGCGTCACGGTGCCCGTGCCACTCGTAAACACGACATCCTTGTTGATGGTGACGGGTGAATTTCCTGAGAGAAGCGTGCCACCAAGCACGAACTGGATTCCACGAGTCATGGAGGTCGTCAAGGTGAAGAGTTCAACCGTGACCGCGACCTGCGTAGTGTTCAGGTTGAGGGTTCCGGCTGCCGGAGCGGCGGCGTTGCCCGCGTCATCGGAGACATCGATCGTGATGGTCGCCGTCCCGCAACCGGAGGCCGCGGTGACCGTCGCGTCGTAGCAGAAGGTGTTGCCCGTATCAGCATACATCGGCTGATTCAGCACGTCCGGACCGCTCGGGAAGTTGATGCTGATCGTGGGCTGGCAGGCCAGACCGGATGGAGCAACCCCGAGGTCCTCAGCGTTGACACAGATGTGAACGGTGCCCTGAATCGTCGGGTTGACGCCATTTAGAACATTGGTGACGCCCTCCGTCGCCGTCAAACCGCTAAGGACGGGAAGCGTGGAGTCCACGACAACCGTGTTTGATGCCTCGCGGGTAGGTGTGACGTTGCCGCCGAACTCATCCGAGAATCGAGTTGGGGCAAACGATGGAGAGCCACTGTCCACATCGATCGTGAGCTTCGCCGATCCTTCAACGGCAACTGCCGGTGAATTGAAGTTGAGATGAGTCAGTGTTCCGCTCAGCAGGAACGCCGGCATACCGAATCCGACGTTGCCATCGATGTCCAGCCCGGGCGGAAGTATGTGGGAAGGGAATGGCGATGAGCTATATGACCTCGAGTCCAGGGCCCCCTGAACGGCGAATGAAGGGTTATCTAAGAACGCTTGGAACCCGAACACGTTCTGCAATAGGTTCGCCATTCCGAAGCGATACTGGATCGATTCGGTCGTTTTCACGTACGGATCATCGGCGAAGAGCGACATGACGTTGTCCTCCGCCGAGGTCAGGAAGTCGGAGACCTTCATCTTGGCAGTCGACTTCGCTGATGCGTCGCCGTTGCCAGACATCGTCACGAAGAAGGATGCCGAACCAGTGACAGTGGTGGCGATGCCGCCGAGGGAATTCATCGACCAAGGCGCGCTGCCATTCAATGGTATGACGGATGCCGAGGAGGCGCCCGACCCATCCACGTCCACTTCAACACGCCAGCGCGTGGCGCCCGTCGTGTCGCTATACGTCGCCGTAGAAAGAGAACCGTCCGTGCTGCGGAGGGTGAAATTGAAATTCCCACCGCTCTTCTTGATCGACACGTACGAACCGGTTATTCCTACTCCGACGGTCGCGCCGATGCTGGCGCTGTCCAGCGGGAACCAGTTCCCACTGAGATCAATGTCACACTCGTATGAGCGCCCGAGAAGAGACGCGGCGAGAAGCCGCGGTGGCTTGACGACGTTCGAAAACGGCGTGAACGTGGCATCGACCGCGGACACCGCATTGCTTGTTTCCGCCACCAGCGGGACTGACGTGGCAGCTTCGGCGAAGTCCTTGTGGGGCATCATATACGTGCCGTTGAGGTCAACCTGAAGGCCGCACTCGGAGACGGAAGCGACCTGCCAGGGGGTGAAATCGACGTTCAAACTGACGCCGTCCCCACTGCCGGACCCGACAGGCCCGGGGCCATCCGCCGCTCCGTACCAATTATTCTCCGCATTGACCATCGGTATCAACGGATCCGCATAAACGGCATCGTACTGACCGCCTACGAAGTTGTTGTAATGGACCGACGCGATGGTGGCGTCGCCGCCGGGATATCCAGCAACGACTCCATATGAGTTGCAGGAGAACGTGTTGTACTCCGCGGCAATGGTTGTGACATTGGGTCCGACGTCATCAAAGAAGGTCGTCGCCAGGATGCCCGCCGACGTGGAACCGTCGGAAACCGCGACGCCGAGGCAGTTCGAGATTTTGTTATGACTGACTTTTACGTTGGCATCGCCTTCGACCTCCACCGCGTAGTCCAACCAGTCGCCCTGACCCTTGCAGAGAAATGTGTTGCCGGTTATCAGCACGGTGGCGTTCTCGCCAAATACATAGGTGCTGATCCGACCAATGTTCATGAACGTGCAGTCGTTTATGATTCCATTGTTGTCCCGGACTTGCACGCCCCGGCCCGCGTAATCATGGGTGGCGACGTAGAGGGTGTGGATGTTCTTAATCACGCATCCACGTACGAGGGTGTTGGCGTAGGAGAGAACCGCGATGTTGACGCGGTATGTGCCGGCCAAACCATCC
The DNA here is from genome assembly GCA_041483895.1 of Fimbriimonadia bacterium. Classification (GTDB taxonomy): domain Bacteria; phylum Armatimonadota; class Fimbriimonadia; order Fimbriimonadales; family JABRVX01; genus JBGPGO01. The sequence continues at coordinate 35,867 of JBGPGO010000010.1, read as the reverse complement.
AGCGTAAGGTTCAATATCGTCAGCGAAGTCCCGGCGTCCGCGAGGAACCAACCGCGAGCGTCGCCGCTCGAGCCCGTGTCTGCGGTCGGCACAATCGTCGTGAGCGCCGCACCGGCTCCGATGATTGTTAGGTTTTTCGTGCTGTGGACTTGGTATGTTGCGGGCCAAGTCCCAGCCGCAACGACGATTGTATTGCTCGGATCGCCGTTCCCGTTGGCCGCAATAACAGCTGCCTGCACATCGGGCCAGTCTCCTGGCACGGTGATTGTTGCGGCGGGCGCCGCAACACAGACGGCCAAGAGAATGCCGCTTAACATGATGCGTTTCATTTGCTGGTCACCTTTCTTGATATGTTTTCTGATTTCTCTAGCGGAACCCGTCCATAAGACGGGTAGCGCTGAATCTGTCCTTTGCCGCACAAATGGCCATCGGTGGTGAAATCCGCCATCGCTTCCGTTATGAATATGTCGCGGGGATCTGCGTGGGAGTGGGAACGCGTCATCAACCCAGCGATGATCGCGCCTGGAACATACAGTCCAGGAATATCGAATCAAGCCGCCCACACCTTCACCTCTCCCCAACAAAAAATTAAGCTAAGCGAACACGGTTGAGTGGGGACGGCAGCGAATCGAGGTACCCAGCCTGCGCCGTTTCGATGTGCCTGCGGTCACCAATCCCTGTTCCGACCTGCCTCGCACGGCAATGCTGTAGGACATAGAGAGAGTTCGTTCCTCCGAAAGGGTTTCCTGCAATGGCCATTGGTTAACTTAAAAACATAGTATTATTGCTTGACGCCGGCAAATGTTCCGGCTCTATGACCGAAGGGCAACGGGGCTCGCGAGGTAGAATCCGGGCGTTCAGATCGACTTGAAATCGGGAGGCGGAATGGCTACAAAGATCGGCATCAACGGGTTCGGGCGCATCGGGAGGTTATCCCTGCGCACCATATTGCAGTACTACCCCAACGACCTGGAGGTGGTCGCGGTCAACGACCTGACAGACCCCGGCACCAACGCCCATCTGTTCAAATACGACACCCTGTTCGGAAAGTTCCACGGCGAGGTGGAGCCGACCGAGAAGGGCATCCGGGTCAACGGCAAGGAGATCCGCGTCTATGCCGAAAGGGACCCCGCCGCCATCCCTTGGGGCGAAACAGGCGCGCAGATCGTGCTGGAATCCACGGGCCTGTTCACCGACGCCGAGAAAGCCAAGGCCCACCTTCGCGACACCGTGAAAAAGGTGCTGATCTCCGCCCCGGCCAAGGGCGAGGACGTGACCATCGTGCTCGGCGTGAACGACGATATGTATAACCCTGTCGCGCATAAAGTTATATCCAACGCCTCCTGCACCACTAACTGCCTCGGGCCGATCGCCAAGGTTTTGGTGGACAGTTTCGGCATAGAAAAAGGGTTGATGTGCACCATCCATTCCTACACGAACGACCAGAAGGTGGCGGACCAGGCGCACAAGGACCTGCGCCGCGCCCGCGCCGCCGCCGAGAACATCATCCCCACCTCCACCGGCGCGGCCAAGGCGATTGGGCTGGTCATCCCCGCGCTGAAAGGCAAGATGCATGGGTATGCGCTGCGCGTGCCGACCGCCACGGTTTCTATCGTTGATCTCACCGTGCAGCTTTCGCGGGCCGCGACCGCCGAGGAGATCAACGCAGCGATGGTGGTGGCTGCGAACGGCCCGATGAAGAAATACCTGGCGGTGAGCACCGAACCGCTGGTATCCAAGGACTTTGTCGGCAACCCGCATTCGGGCATTTTGGACGCACCATTAACCATGGTAGTGGGTGACAACATGGCCAAGGTAGTTGGGTGGTATGACAATGAGTGGGGTTATAGCTGCCGCGTCGCGGATATGTGTCACTTTATGGCAGTCAAGGGTCTATGAAAAAGACGGTTCGCGATGTTTCGGTTACCGGTAAGCGTGTGTTGGTGCGTGTGGATTTCAATGTGCCGCTCAAAGACGGCGTGATAACAGATGATAGACGCATCCGCGAAGCGATACCTACTATTAAGCTATTGCTCTCTGGCGGGGCGTCGGTTGTGCTGATGTCTCATTTGGGCAGGCCGAAAGGCGCCCCCGATCCCACGTTTTCTCTCGCTCCCGTTGCCGCGCGTTTATCGCAGCTGTTGGGTGTTCCCGTGCCGCTCGCGCCGGACTGCGTTGGACCTGCAGTGGAGACTCTCGCTGCCGAATCAAGCATTTTGATGTTGGAGAATTTGCGTTTCCATAAAGAAGAAGAGGCGAACGACCCGGCGTTTGCCGCACAATTGGCGCGACTCGGCGATCTGTATGTAAACGACGCGTTTGGGTCGGCGCATCGCGCGCATGCCAGCACGGAGGGGGTCGCGCACATTTTGCCCGGGGTGGCTGGGTTGCTGATGGAAAAGGAGCTCAAGTTTCTTGGTGACGCTTTGACGAATCCCAAGCGGCCGTTTGTGGCGATTTTGGGCGGGGCGAAGGTGGCGGACAAGATCGCGGTCATCGAGAACCTCTTGCCAAAAGTAGATCGGCTGCTGATCGGCGGCGGGATGGCGTTCACGTTTCTCAAGGCGCAGGGACATGAGATCGGAAAATCGTTGTTGGACGCGGAGCATGTTTCGTTTGCCGCCGACGTTTTGGCGCGGACGGATAAGATTGTGCTGCCGTGCGACATCGTCTGCGGCCCGTCTCTCGATCTCGGCGTCGCGACCACCACGTACGATAGCGACAAGATGCCCGCGGACCAAATTGGCGGCGACATCGGTCCGCAATCGGCGTCCATCTTCGGCACTCACATCCGGGCCGCCGGGACCGTGGTGTGGAACGGCCCGATGGGTGTGTTCGAGAATGCCGCCTACGCCGCCGGCACCCGTTCTCTATGCGAATCGATGGCGGCCTGCCCCGGCACCACCATCGTCGGCGGCGGCGATTCTGCGGCAGCTATCGAACAGTTCGGCTTCGCCGACATAGTGACCCACGTCAGCACCGGCGGCGGCGCATCCCTAGAATTCTTTGAAGGCAAAACCCTCCCCGGCGTCGCCGCGCTGCAAAACGCTTAACGCTGGCTTCCAGCCAGCTCTGGGGAAAGAGAAATGTCGATGGAGAACAAGTCATTTTGGATCGTACGGGCGGGGCACGAGAAAATCGGGCCGATCACATGGGACCGGGTAATCGAGTTGCGCCGCAGCGGATTTCTGCGACCCACAGATGTGATCGTGGACCAGAATGGTTCGCCGATTGTTGACTGGTACCGGCGATCGGATTCTCAAAGAATTGAGACGCCTAGTTTGGATCCAAGCCGAGCCTACGCTGACAAGCGTCCACGGTCCCCGCTCCTGATCGTTGTCATTGCGATAGCCACCCTTATGGGTTCGGTTTACTTGTCACAAGGACCGGTTGGCGTAACAGTTCTAAGTTTCAGCCCGCATGCCTATGATGAAGTTCCGCAGTTTCTGAATGACATGGATAGAGGGAACGATATCAGGGCGAAGCGATCAGAGAATTGGGCTGAGGTCGCTGCGGTGAAGGCTGCATTGTGGTTGATATCCTGCATCGGATTTGCCCTTTACCTTGGAGCATTGGGTTGCGCGCTCTTTCTTGCAATCAGGTGCAGCGGAATGTACAAGGCTGTCGGATGGCTGATCGTTCTGATATGCGCACTCATGGTTGTGGCGGCGGTCGTACAACGAAATAGTTCAGTACATCACGAGACGTTTTTCAGCAACTTTGTTCACTGGCGAGCAGATTGAGTCTTTTGCAGCGAGCGGGGAGCCAGCCGAAGCAGCCGCAAGTTCGCATTGGGATTCCTTCCTTTTTCCAACAAGAGAATCAGCGCGTTGCCATGGTGGACGTGGCATAAGAGAAGGTCCTTCACAATGGGGATTGTGAAGGGAGAAGGGCCCTTTGTCCTTAAATGAAAAACCGGATGAGCGGGGATACTCATCCGGCTTCCCTTGCCCACCCTCGCCCACTGGAAATCTTGTCGTCGTGACCGGGATCCGGCGGCGCTGATGAGCTCTTGAGCGACCTGTGTACTTGTTTACTCGGCGTGCCTAAGAATCAACTTTAGGAATTTCGCCAAAAAACAAGTATTTGTGCGTGTGAATGACAGGGAATTGCAACTTTTGTAAGCGATCCTCGTGTCGGGAAGTGGTTGGATTCCGTGGGCGTGGGGTGGCCCAACGTAGGCTCGATATCGGCATTCGGACCCACGGCCACAGGGGTGGTCGGCGGGCGTTACGCGGGCCTTCGTGGTCTTCGGGCGAGAGGCATCGGCAAATTGGCCCGCGCCCACTGCCAATCGGATTCCGTGGGTTTGGGGTGGATGGTATTTGGTGGCGTATCAGCAATCGGACCCACGGCTACAGCGCGGTCGGTGGACGAACGCGGAAAACCCCCACCCTAACCCTCCCCCTTTTCCAGGCGGCCGCCTGGAAAAGGGGGAGGGCTTCTTTTTCTGCCGCTGGTACACTCCAAGAATGGCCTGTCGGATACGGCTCCTCGACCCAAACACCATCAACCGAATCGCGGCCGGTGAGGTAGTCGAGCGACCCGCGTCGGTGGTCAAGGAGCTGGTGGAAAACAGCCTGGACGCCGGCGCAACGAGCGTAACGGTTGAGTTGGAAGAGGTCGGCAAGCGCCTCATAAGAGTGAGCGATGACGGCTACGGCATGAGCGAGGAGGAGGCGATCTTGGCCTTCGAGCGGCACGCCACCAGCAAGCTGACCGACGCCGACGGACTCCTTTCCATCCAGACGCTCGGCTTTCGCGGAGAGGCCATCCCCAGCATCGCGTCCGTCGCGCGCATGACCCTCGTGACCCGCAACGCGGAAGAAGAGGCCGGCGTGAAGATTGTGGTGGACGGCGGGGACCGGCATCCGCCAAAACCCACAGCCACCCCGGTCGGGACGACAATCGATGTCGAAGACCTGTTTTACAACACTCCCGCCCGCCTCAAATTCCTCAAGTCCGATACCACCGAGCTGTCCCAAATCGTGGAACTGATCGCCCGCTACGCGATCATCTTCCCCCAAACCACATTCCTCCTCCGTCATGATGGGCAAGACCTATTGCGCAGCCCCGGCGGCGTGGGCATGTTAAAAGGAATCTCCGCCGTATGGGGCCGGGATGTCGCGGAGGCGTTGGTGCCGGTGGAGCAGGAGAAAAACGAGATACTGGTGACCGGCTACATCTCGCCGCCGCACATCACCCGTCACAGCCGCGCCTACCAGCACTTTTTCGTCAACCGGCGGCCCGTGCGCTCCAACACCATCGGCGCGGCGCTCAACGAGGCGTTCCGCTCCCTGACCCCCGAGCGGCGGTTTCCCATCGCGGTGCTGGGGCTGGAGGTGGATCCGGCGCTGGTGGACTGCAACGTGCATCCCAACAAGACCGAGGTGAAGTTCCAGAAGGAGGGCGCGGTGTTCGAGGCGGTGCGGTCGGCGGTGAAGCATGCGCTACTGCGCGAGGGGATGATGCCGGAGGCGTTCACATCGGGATACCAACCGACGCGCTCGTTTGTTCCTTATCCGACGCAGCCGCGGGGGACTGCGGTTGTGGAGGCGGTTGCGGCGATGGCGCCGCAGACCACATTTGAAGATTTGCCGATGGAACGATCCCGATTTCCTTTCTCTCATTTGTTAGATGGTCTGCGCGTGATCGGCCAGGCGATGAATACGTTTATCATCGCCGAAACCCGGTCCGGGATCGCGATTATCGATCAACATGTCGCGCACGAGCGGGTGATCTACGAGCGGCTGTGCGGCATCAAGGGAAAGGCGGCGGTGGAGCGGCAGAATCTGCTGTCGCCGGAAACCATCAACCTGGACCAGCGGGCGACACTTGTGGTTGCGGATCGGTTGGAGGATATTCACGGTGTCGGCTTCGAGCTGGAGGCGTTTGGGAACGGGGCGTTTCTGCTGCGCTCGGTTCCGGCGGTGCTGAGCGGCAAGGACTATCGAAGAGTGTTGCAAGATGTGATTGATGAATTGGCGGAGGGATTGCCGTCGCGCGCCAACAGTTCGCCGCGCGAGGCGGTCTGGATTACGACGTCCTGCAAGATGGCTGTGAAGGCCGGCGACCCACTCTCTCACGCCGAGATGCTAAAGCTTTTGCACGATCTGGCGGATACGGAGAACCCGTATCTGTGCCCCCATGGCAGGCCGATTACGATCACCCTTGGAACAGACGAATTGCTGCGAAAGTTCAAGCGGATATGACGGTCATCGGCATCGATCCGGGGGTCGCGACGACGGGATTTGGAGTGGTGCGCAAGGAGGGCAGTCGCGTTTCTTTGGTCGAATACGGGACCATCCGCACGCCGGCAGGCATCGATCTGGGCCTGCGATTGCAGACGCTGCGAACCGAAGTCAAGCGCTTGGTGTCGGAACATCAGCCGGATGCCGCCGCCATAGAGCGGCTGCTGTTTTCCAATAATCAAAAGACCGTCATGGATGTGGCGCGGGCATCGGGGGTGATCCTGCTTGCCCTCTCCGAATGCGGCTGCCCGGTGACGGAGTATTCCCCGCCGCAGGTGAAGTTGAGCGTGACGGGCGAGGGCCGGGCGGAAAAGGTGCAGGTGCAGTACATGGTGCGGCAGCTTCTGCGATTGACGGAAACTCCAAAACCCGACGACGCCGCCGACGCGCTGGCGCTGGCGCTATGCCATTTGCAGTCCCAGCTTCTATCCCTTCACAGCGCGACTGTGAAGGGATAAGAGAATCCTGCTCAGGAGTAACTGGCAGAAGGTGTACAATGCTTTCCAGCATGAAACAGAAGCGTCAACTAACCGCCATCATCGAACGGGAAGGAACCGGCTATGTGTCGCTGTGTCCAGAATTGGACATCGCGAGCCAGGGGGAGACCGTGGAGGAGGCGCGCAGCAATCTCGTTGAAGCAATAGAGCTTTTCTACGAGTCCGCGGATCCGGCGGAAATCGCTTCACGCTTGGCTTCAGAGGTGTTTTTCATTCAGATCGAGGTCGGGGTTGGGTGAACTGCAGGTTGTCTCTGGGAAAGAGGTTTGCGCAATTCTCAAACGGCACGGGTTCCAGAAGGTACGACAAAGAGGAAGCCATGTCATCATGCAAAAGCGGACGGCTTCGACAACGATAACGGTCCCAGTACCAGATCATAAGGAGCTACGCTTGGGCACGCTCCGGTCAATCATACGACAGTCTGGCCTGTCACGGGAAGTATTCGAGCGGTAGGAATGTGCAGGACCGGCGGGCCCTCACCCCGAACCAATCTTCTTCGTGGGAGAAGGTTCAGACAGGCGTAAATGGCTCAGGGAGTTTTTGAATAGCTCCCGCGGCGTCATCGCCCTGCTGTTCGTCATCCTCATCGGCATCATCTTCAGCCCAAAATCCCTGCAGACTGGCCATTCCATCTTCCTGCAACCGGAGACTCAGCTCGACATCCTGTTCGAATATGCCGAAATCGGCCTGCTGGCGTGCGGCATGACCCTGGTGATCTTGACCGCCGGTATCGACCTGTCGGTCGGCTCCGTCCTTGGCTTTTCCGCCACCCTGTTCTCGCTTCTCACTATCGGATACGGATGGGGCGCCGGGGCGGCCATCCTGGCGACCATCGGAGCGGCGGCAGCGGCGGGCCTCGTCAACGCCATCCTGATCACCACCTTGCGCATGCAGCCGTTTGTGGCGACTCTCAGCATGATGGTGGCCGCGCGGGGATTGGCGAAAGTCATATCCGGCGGCATCAAGGTTCAGGCGGCGGGGCAGCCTTGGTATCACCTCCAGTCCGGGCAGCCGCCAATTTTCGACTGGATGACCCAACCGCTTATCGTGGGCCTTCAGCCGATCACGCTCGCTTTTCTAATCACGGTCGCCGTCTTTTATTTGCTTGTCAAGTACTCCGTCTACGGCAGGACGCTCTACGCGGTCGGCGGAAACGAGCAGGCATCGCGGCTGTCCGGCATCAATGTGTCGCTGACCAAGACCGTCGCCTACCTTTTGTGTGGCGTGACGGCCGGGCTGGCCGGGATCGCGAACGCCGCCCGCCTTGGGCTCGGCGACCCGGCCGAATCCGGCTTCACGGCGGAATTGGACGCCATCGCCGCGGTGGTGATCGGCGGAACCTCGCTCATGGGCGGCCGGGGCGGTATGATCTTCACGTTTTTGGGGGTGCTGATCATCGCCTACATCAATAAAATCCTGAGCCTAAACAATGTGCAGGATGCCTACCGGCTGTTGGCGAAAGGCGCAATCATTGTGGTGGCAGTGCTCATCCAGCAATCGAGGAAACGAGGGAATTAACGAATGAAGCTTCGAGCAGTACTTTATGTTGCGATCCTGGCCCTGTTGGCGGGCTGCGGCGGTGGAGAGAAGAAAACCACGGAGGGCGAGACGCCAAAGGGGGAAGGCGCCGGAAAGAAGATCGTCGTAGGCATGTCCCAATGCAATCTCGGCGAACCGTGGCGGCAGCGGATGAACGCCGAAATGGCAGAGGCCGCCAAGAAGTATCCGAATTTGGAGATCGTCTACAAGGACGCGGCGAACAGCAGCACGACGCAACAAAACCAGATGCATGAATTCATGCAGATGGGTGTGGACGCGATCATCATCAGTCCCAAAGAGACCGAGCCGCTCACCAAGCCGGTCGCGGAGGCGTTCAAGAAGGGTATCCCGGTCATCGTTTTGGATCGTGCCGTCAATGGCGATCAGTTTACGATGTTCATCGGTGGCGACAACGTGAAAATCGGCAAGGCGGCGGGCGAGGAGATGGTCAAGCTGCTGGGGGGCAAAGGAAAGATCGTCGAGCTGAAGGGACTGTTATCCAGTGTTCCAGCTCACGACCGGCACGATGGGTTCATGCAAGGCATCAAGGGTTCGCAGATCGAGATTATTTTTGACCCAGCCTGCGACTGGCTGGAGAACCGCGCGCAGACGGAGATGAACTCGGCGCTTTCACGCTTCGATCATATCGACGCCGTCTATGGCCACAACGACCCGGCCGCGCATGGCGCCTACATGGCTGCCAAGCAGAAGAACCGCGAAAAAGAGATGAAGTTCATCGGCATCGACGCGAATCCGAACGAGGGGATTCAATATGTGAAGGACGGCATTCTGGACGCGACGTTTGAGTACCCGACCGGCGCGAAAGAGGGCGTGGATTGGGTGATGAAGATTTTGGAAAAGAAAGAGATGCCGCCGAAGAAGCTGGTGCTGGGGACGCGGATTTACACGAAAGAGAATGTCGCGTCGGGCGGTAAGGAGCTGTAGAGTGGTCCTGTCGGCGAGCGGGATGGCGTGATTAGCTCCAACAATATCTTTTGGCCACCCATTCGCGAACCTGTGACGCACCTACCCTTGGACGACGAGGCGGAGCTTGCGGGGAAGGTAATGGTTGCAAGCCAAACGGGGTACGCTTGGACGCGGAGGCAAAGTTCGTCACAGTGGCCCGTCGTTATTGTCGCGCTGATTGCCGGAACTGCTCTCGCAATTCTATGGAACCCTCTATGGTTTCCTGTATCATTGCTGCTTCTGGCAATTACCGGGTCGGCGGTAGGAAAGATCGTTTTCCAAAGGGCAACCTATCGATTCGATCATGAATCTCTTATCAAGGCGATTGACAGCATTTCGCAACCTGCGCTTCTGGGCCATCTTGTTCTTCTTCGCCGATTCGGCACTTGGGAGAAACATGTCCGACCAAAAATTCTCGATCTATTGAAACGATCCGACGACCCGGAGCTAGTCGGCCTAATCACTTACTGTCTGCGGTTTCCGGACACTTGGGCAATCGCAGAGCAAAAGTTAAATGAATTGTTGCCGAGAACGACCCCGGAAATGGTCCGCAAATTCACGGAGATGGAGCAGCGAGGCCTAGCGGCAGGACTCAGCCACTATGCGCTTGCTCTAGGTCGATTGAAACCGACGCCGATCGTCTTCAATCTTATCCGAGCGGTCGGAATGACGTCGTACCAGCCGGCAAGGCAAGTACTTACATCGATTTTCAATGGCAGCGTGAATTCATTGCTGACCACGGCGGAGGTCCGAGACGCCGCCCGGGCCGCTCTGGAGCATCTTAGCCAGAATCTTCGTGAATCCGATTCAGACAGGCAGCTGCTTCGGCGCGCTGCCGAGCCGGCGCAAGATCCCAACGAGCTGCTTCGCATTGCACCCAATGACGAGGAATCTAACATGCAATGACAAGCAGTAGGCGCGCAACTACTTGACCGCCAGAATGCCATAGGCTTCCGGATGCCGGATCGTTTTGCGAAAACCGGATTCCATGAGCCGCCTGATCACCCCTTGCGTCGTCCGAGCGCCAAGACCGCTGGACGGATCGCCGACGTAGTGGAACAGCTTGCCGCCTTTTTTCAAGATTCGAGAAAGCTGCTTGTAGAAAGCGCCGGAGTAGAGTTCGCCGCCGAGGGAGATCGTCGGCGGATCGTGCAATATGGCGGAAAAGTGATTGTCGGGAAAATCCGCAACAATCTCCGAAGCATCTCCGATCATCTGTTTGATTTTCGGATTGTCAAACAAGCCATCCGACCACGGATTCTGGCGCGCGATTTCGATGGCAGCCGGGTCCAATTCGATCGTGACAACTTCCGTCGCCGTTTTCGCCAGTTCAATCGCCGTGTAGCCCAGACCGGTGGCGGTATCCAATACCCGCCCGCGAACCGGCTGCAAGGTTCGAATTTTGGACAGCGTGTCGGCATGCGGTTCGATGTCTTTGATGCGGTGCATGGGGATGCCCGAGACGAGCATCGTCGGCGCGCCGTCCGTTGGCGCCAAGCTCCGCAACCAACCAGTCAGCTGGGATAGGACACGAATCTCCCGGAGCCCATCGCGCCCTAATGAGAAACATTTGCGTTCCGATTCAGCAATCTCCTGCGCTTCGGCCAATGACAGTGTCAAATCGCCGATCGCGAATCCATCTGGACCGACATGCCACTCGGCGATTGAAAGACCGAGGTCGGGGGAAACCTCGGCGAGGGATCGGCCTTCTGCTCGAGCGGCGAGCAGCGATTTCGCCTGTTGGTGCGCCAATACAACATTCATCAACCCGAAGTATCTCACAGCCGAAGCGGAAGATTTGTGCCAAACTGCCAAATCATGGGAACCTTGCTGTTCGTTCTTCTTTCGTTCTGGGCCGCCGCGATGCCGGCACAGCCACCTGTCGCAATCACTCACGTCACAGTGATCGACTGTACCGGCTCGAAGCCGAAGGCGGACCAGACGGTTCTGATCGAGCACGATCGAATTGCCGCCATCGGCTCTTCGATCAAGCTCCCCATCGGCACTGAAGTAATCGATGGCAAAGGCAAGTTTCTGATCCCCGGACTGTGGGACATGCACGTGCACTGGTATGGCGAGGATCGCCTTTCATTATTCACTGCAAACGGCGTGACCGGCGTGCGCATCATGTCCGGCGGCCCTCTGTTCCACACGATGCAAAAGAAGATTGACGCGGGCAAGCTCATCGGGCCGCACATGTGCATCGGCAGCCCCATTATAGACGGCCCGAAACCGATCTGGCCCGGCTCGATGGCGGTCGGCAATGCGGAAGAAGCGAGGGCCGCCGTAGACAAAGCGGCGAAGCAGGGGGCGGAGTTCATGAAGCCCTATTCCCTGCTCCCCCGCGACGCCTATTTCGCCTTGGCAGAAGAGGCGAAGAAGCTGGACCTCCCCGTGTTCGGCCACGTACCCTATAGCGTAACGGCGGAAGAGGCGACAAATGCCGGCCAGCGCTCCATCGAGCACATGGAAGGGATCATTCCCGGATGCTCGTCGCAAGAGCAAGAGATTTTGAAGGCGATGTCTGCATACGTGGATGTGATGCGGACGGGGAAGATTCCGACGGTCGACACAAGCGCGCTGAAGAGCAATTCGTATGATGAGAAAAAGGCCCAAGTACTGATCGCAGACCTCGCCAAGCATGGCACCTACGAGTGCCCGACGCTGATCGTGCTGCGAGCCACATGCGATCTCTTGGACCCGGTTCTCAAGACCGATCCGCGCCTTGCATATATGCCAAAGTGGATGATTGCGATGTGGGACCCGAAGAAAGATTTCCGTTTCAAGAATCGCACGGAAGCCGGCAATAAATTGGCCAAGACGCAATATGAATTCAAGAAGAGCATGGTCGGGAAGATGCATCGCGCCGGAAACCAGTTTATCGCCGGGACCGATGTCGGCAATCCCTATGTCTATCCCGGCTTCAGTCTGCACGATGAATTGGCGCTGCTGGTGGAAGGCGGCCTGACGCCGATGGAGGCCCTGCAAGCGGCGACCAACAACGCGGCCATGTGCATGCGGCGGGAGAAGGAGATCGGGACGATTGAAAAGGGCAAGCTGGCCGACATGATACTGCTGGATGCCGACCCATTGAAGGACATCCATAACACGACCAAGATCGCGGCGGTGATCCAGGGCGGCAAGGTTTACAACCGCGCCGCGTTGGACAAGATGTTGGAAGACGCCAAAGTCAAACCATCGGAATCGACCAGCCCTCCCGCCGGTGGCCTGCTTCTCGGCATCGGGTTTGGCTGCCCAGATGAATAATCGTTCTGCCCGGTGCCAATAAAGTTAACGCATGAGTCTTAGCGTTGTCCTGCTCATTGTCATTCTCTTGTGGAATCTTTATGTCGTTGTCCGCGTCGGGAGCGGCATGCGGCGGATGCCGCGGCTGCGGGATGTGGATACCTCGTCGGGAGATTGGCCGTCGCTTGCGGTCGTCATCGCAGCGCGGGATGAGGAGCGCGAGATCGAGGCCTCTGTGCGCTCCCTAATGGTCCAGGACTACCCTGGCCTCCAGATCATCGTCGTCAACGACCGCTCCACCGACAGGACGGGAGAGATTCTCGATACGATTGCAAATGATGCGACCGGTCTCCCGACCGAGTCGCAATCAAACGTTAAGCGCCCCCACCCCACCCCTCCCCGGCAAGCGGGGGAGGGGGTCCCCGCCGATGCGACCGGTCTCCTGACCGAGTCGCGACTGCTGATCATTCATAACGAATCGTTGCCAACCGGCTGGCTAGGAAAGACCCATGCGATGCAGGTGGGGGCGGACGCGAGCGAGAGCGAGTGGATCCTGTTCACCGACGCTGATGTGAAGTTTGGTCCGGATGCGCTGCGGAGGGCGGTGAGGATGGCGGAAGAGCGAAGGCTCGACCATCTGCTGATCCTGCCCGACATGATCCCCGGCTCCCCCGCCGAGCAGGCCTTGGTCAGCTTTTTCTCCACGCTCTTTCTTATCGGCACCCACATCTATAGCCAAAAGGACCTAAACAAGCCTTACGACGCGGGAGTTGGAGCGTTCAACCTGGTCCAGCGCTCGGCCTATGAGAGAGCAGGCGGGCACGAGGCGATCCGGATGGAGTTGGCCGACGACGTGAAGTTGGGTCGCGCGATTGTAATGGTGGGCGGCACGCGCGGCGCAGCATCGCCGGACGGCCTCGTCACGGTCCGATGGCAGGAAAGCGCGATGGGGGTTGTGCGCGGGCTGGAAAAAAGCGCGTTTGCCACCATGCGATTTTCCTGGCCGCTTTCCCTGATCACCGCCGGCGTTATCGCCCTCGCCTCCTTCCCGCCCTACCTGCTCCTGCCCGTCCATCCGCTCCTCGCCGGGGTCACCATCGCCACCTATTGGCTGTTCCCGTTCGCCTCGTCGATGGGCAGGTACAAGGTCACCTGGCCCGCCGTGTTTCTGCACCCCATCGGAGCGTTCCTCCTCGTCCTCACCATCCTCCGCTCGGCATGGGTCATCACCCGCGTGGGAGGCGTGCGGTGGCGGGACACCTTTTATTCATTGGATGATTTTCAAAAATAGCCGCAATTCCTCGGTCCGGCTCCCCTTCGATTGCCGACCACAAGAATTGCGTAATTCCTGTAGCCGCAATTCCTCGATCCGGCTCCCCTTCGATTGCCGACCACAAGAATTGCGCAAGCCCGGCGGTATCGGCACGACAATGGGATACTGCCAATTCCATCCCTCGAGCGCGGTTCTTGGGGTCAATGATCGATTCGATATTGGAACGAGGAACCGCGGCTACCTTGAATTCCGATCCGGCAAACTCTGCCGGAAACCTCTATCTCCGCGCGATCGCATGCAGAGGGTCCTCGGTCTCAAACTGCCCAAGCATTCTCTTCCCGTTCCCCGCCCACTGGTAGGCAACCACATCTTGCCGGCCCTTGCCATCATCTTCCACGACATAGATCCAATCGCTGTTAGGCGACCAGCCGACTACGCGAACGGATCCGTTGGAGTTATTTCCGGCCGCAAATACGTACTTCGCCAGCGTCTTCGGGGCGCGCTTTACCACATCAACGGAGTAGAGCCGAACGTCCTCATCATATATTGGAGCTTCGTCCGAAAGGCCCGTCGTCGTGTAGGCGATCAGCGCAGCCTTTCGTGAATCATCAGACCAAATGACGTTGTCAGTCTGATACTCGTTGAGTTTGATAGTGAATTCTTTGCCACCTACCTTCTTGACATGCAAGGCGCCCGAGGCCTGGTACCATGAAGGGTTCAGCGCCACATATTTGCCATCTGGCGATAGCGTGAATGCTTGCGGATACATGCTGTCAAAGCTGACGTAGGGCGGTCCTTCCAGCGACAGGCGCTTGAGGCGGCCGCCGTTGACCGGAACCGCAAATCGTTTGAACTGATCGCCAATGAACACGGAGCGGCTGTTCGGCGACCACATGATCCAAGATTCGCGAACCGCCTTGATCTGGGCTGGATCGAGTTCTCCGGGAACGATCTCGACACGCGCATGTGTGCGCAGGTCCCAGACATCGACTCGAGGCTCTGCCCCTTCATTGACCCAATCTTCAGGCGAAGGGACGCTCTTTGTCGCAAGGTAGCGTCCGTCCGGCGACCATATGGCAGTACCGTAGCTCCTCTCCTCCGCATCAAATCGCGACAGCTTCCCGGTATCCAAGTCCAGCAACCTGAGGTCGCGCCATCTGTTTGGCGGGTTCATCACATCCTGGCGAGGGGGTTTGCCTGTTGGCCGACTTGCGAAGACGATAAGGCGTTTTGTGTCCGGGGAGAACCCGCCGAATTCCACATGATATCCCAGGATCGCTCGAACGAGTCGAGGAATCCCGTCCGGCTGGTCCTGGACGTATATCTCTGGCGGCCGGTCGGCAAAGTGCTTCTGAAAGACGACAGTGACCTCCGGCGGCGCGGCGGAGCTTATGACAAGTGCGAGGATCAGTGCAACCATGGTCGATTTATACCCAGGTTGTCGCAATTCTCTTCTGCGGGTGTCCAGGAATTGGCGATCGGAGGGTGGCCGGCGTTCGGACCCGCCGCTAAAGGGGGTTCGCAACGGTATAATCGTAACCGAAGGTTTCGATCCCTGGGAGGGGCCGCAATGAACGTTCCGAGCGAACTGCGATACACGAAAAGCCACGAGTGGGTGCGAATCAGCGGCGATGAGGCCACTGTCGGCATCACCGATTTTGCCCAGTCGGAGCTAGGCGACATCGTGTACGTGGAGCTGCCGGAAGCAGGCCGCGTCCTACAACAGGAAGAGACCTTCGGCACCGTCGAGTCGGTCAAGACCGTCAGCGACCTGTACGCCCCGATTTCTGGCGAGGTGATCGCCGCCAACGACAGCCTCTCCGCCCGTGCCGAAGTGGTCAACAGCGATCCCTACGGCGAGGCGTGGATGGTCAAAATCCGGATGTCCAAGCCGGACGAGGCCGGGACGCTGCTCGACGCCGCGACATACGAAAAGCAAGCTCAGGAGCACTAAGTTTATGGGTTACGTCCCGCACACGGAGCAAGACCGTGCGGAGATGCTCGCCACAATCGGCGCAGATTCGATAGAGACACTGTTTCAGGATATTCCATCAGAATTCCAATTAGATCGGCCGCTCAACATCCCGCATTCGCTGGACGAATATGGGCTGTATCGGTATTTGGGTTCGCTGGCAGCGTTGAATGAGGATTCGGGGAAGCTCACCTGCTTTTTGGGCGCGGGTTCCTACGACCATTACATCCCCGCCAGCGTCGGGACGGCGCTCAGCCGGGGCGAATTCCTGACCTCATACACCCCCTATCAACCGGAGCTGTCGCAGGGCTATCTGCAGACGATCTATGAATTCCAGTCCATGATCTGCGCGATTTATGGGATGGATGTGGCGAACGCCTCCATGTACGACGCGGCAACGGCACTGGCGGAGGCCGCGTTTCTGGCGCACGCGGCGACGGACCGGAAAAAGGTGGTCGCCAGCAAAGGCATCCATCCGCATTATCGCCAAGTGGTAAGGACGATGTGCTGGGCGGGCGGATTGGATTATGTCGAGGTCGGTCCCGATGAGGCGCCGTCGCTCGATGGCGCCGCGTGCTTCCTGTTCCAGTACCCCGATTTCTTCGGCATCATCCGGGACGCGCGCGCCTGGACGAAAGCCGCGCACGATGCCGGAGCGCTGGCGATCAGCTGTTCGGACCCGATCGCCATGGGAGCGTTGAAGCCGCCGGGCGAATATGGTGTCGACATTGTGGTTGGGGAGGGACAGCCGCTCGGCAGCCCGATGGGATTTGGCGGGCCGTGCCTCGGGCTGTTCACGGTGAAAGAGAAATTCGTGCGGCGAATCCCGGGCCGCGTTGTGGGAATCACCAAAGATATGGACGGCAAGCGCGGATTTGTGATGACACTTCGGACGCGCGAGCAAGATATCCGGCGGGAAAAGGCCACCAGCAACATCTGCACCAACCAGGCGCTGATCGCCCTCGCGGCCACGGTGTACATGACCGCCGTCGGCAAGACCGGCCTGCGGCAGGTAAGCGAGGGCTGTATCCGGAACGCACATTACTTGGCGGATCGTCTTACTCATATCCCCGGCCTTCGATTGAAATATCCGGATGAGAAATTTGCGTTTGAGTTTGTTCTCGAGTTGCCGAAACCTGCCGCCGCGATACGGGATGTGTTGATGCAAAAAGGGATCCTGGCCGGACTGCCGCTCGATGAGCACTATTCGGGCATGGACAACTGCCTCTTGGTCTGCGCGACCGAGGTGAGGACGAAAGAGGAGATGGATAGGTATGCCGAGGCCCTGCGGGAGGTGTCGGCATGAGCGACTTCCCGCTGATCTTCGAAAAAGGCCGCGCCGGGCGAATCGGGGCCATGATCCCACGGACCGACGTGCCGGATTCCCCGATCGCTGACCTGATCGCGGCGGAGAATGTTCGGGAACCGGCCGCGCTGCCCGAAGTGGATGAACTGGAAACCATTCGCCACTTCACGAACCTCAGCCGTCGGACCTACGGAATCGACGTGGGCATCTATCCGCTCGGCAGTTGCACCATGAAATATAATCCCCGGATCAACGAAAAGACCGCCGCGTTGCCCGGATTTGCGGGCGTGCACCCCATGCAGCCGGAAGAGACGGCGCAAGGCGCCATTCGGCTTCTGGTCGAGCTGCAAAACATCATGGCGGAGATATCCGGCTTTTCGCACGCCAGCGCGCAACCTTCTGCCGGCGCGGCGGGCGAGCACCTGTGCCTGATGATGATCAAGGCATATCACACCGAGCGTGGCGACATCGGCAGAACCGTGATTCTCGTTCCCGACTCCGCGCACGGCACCAACCCGGCCTCCGCGGCGCGCTGCGGCTATTCGGTGCGGTCGGTGGCCACGGACGCGCATGGCAACACCGACCTCAACGCGCTCTCGGAGCAGCTCGGCCCGGACGTGGCGGGAATGATGTTGACCAATCCGAATACGCTCGGCCTGTTCGAGCGCAATATCCGGCAGATAACAGATATGGTCCACAAGGCGGGCGGGATGACGTTTTGCGACGGGGCGAACATGAACGCGCTCGTCGGCATCGCCCGGCCCGGGGACATGGGCTTCGACTGCATGCACCTTAATTTGCACAAGACCTTCTCCACACCCCATGGAGGGGGAGGGCCGGGATGCGGCATGATCGGCTGCCACGACAATCTGGCGCCATACATGCCGACGCCCCTGGCGACCGAGAAGGACGGCCATTACTTCTTGAACGCGGACCGGCCCAAATCGGTGGGTCGAGTGCATTCCTTCCATGGAAACTTCCTGCTGGCGGTCCGCGCGCTCACGTATGTGCTGGCGTACGGACACGATCTGTTGCCGGACGTCGCGCGATATGCTGTGCTCAATGCCAACTATGTCCAGGCGCGGCTACACGACGTTTTTCCGCCTGCGTTCGATCGATACTGCATGCACGAGTGCGTGCTGACCGGCGAACCGCTCAAGCAGAAGACCGGCGTTCGCGTCTTGGATGTGAGCAAGCGCCTGATCGATTACGGCTGTCACCCGATGACCAACTATTTCCCGCTCATCGTGCATGAAGCGATGATGATCGAGCCGACGGAGACGGAGAACAAGGAATGGATCGATCGGCTCTGCGATGCGCTTCTCGCCATCGCGAAGGAGGCAGAAACGGAGCCGGAAATGGTGAAGGGCGCTCCTTACACGGCAGTGGTGCGGCGGATGGATGAGGCCACCGCCGCCCGATCTCTCAATTTGCGATGGAAGCAACCGCAACCCGCATCCTGCGACTAGACGGCCGGCTCGACGGCCTGGAAAACATGGCGCTGGATTCCTCCGCGCTCGATGCCGCCACCCGTGGGATTTCGACCGCGCGCATCTATGAATGGGACGGCCCATGGGTCTCTTTGGGCCGATATCAGAAACCGGAGAGCGCGCTGGACTTTGCGGCCTGCGAGCGATATGGGGTGCGGTGGGTTTCGCGTCCGACAGGCGGATGGGCGGTGCTGCATGGGACGGATATCACGCTCTCCGTTGCCGCTCCGCGATCCGAAGCCGGCGACTCCCTGCACCAGATATACCGGGAATTGGCGACCTCGATTGTGGAGGCGTTGCGGGCCTGCGGAGTCATGGCGGGGTTCGGGGCAGGTTCCCCTGTGGCCGCCGGCAACCCAATTCCCGCGGACTGCTTCCTCACCACAAGTCCCCACGATATTGTGGAAGTCTTGACCGGCGCGAAGGTGGCGGGGACGGCGCTTCGGGTAACGAGGCATGCCGCCTTGATGCAGGCCAGCATTCCCGCCGGACAATATCCCGTGCCGCCGGAGGAGATCTATCTGGACCGAATTGCCCCGGATCGGAAAAAAGTGCCCTTCCCGGAACCAAATGTCTTTCGCGGCGCACTTGCACAGCACTTGTTGAAATGCGGATTTCAGTAGCCGCGGTTCCTCGCACCGATGCCTACGATTGCCAACCACAAGAACCGCGAACTTATCGTCCTGGATTCCAAGGTAGCCGCGGTTCCTCGCACCGATACCCGATCGATTGCCAACCACAAGAACCGCGAATTACGGCTGTAATTGCCAATAACCAAAGGTCGCAGGCTTTGGGACGGGATTGCGCGGTTCTTCGGCGCAGCAATTCGATCAGTAGTCAGAACGAGGAACCGCGGCTACGCTGTGGGGTACCTGCTTAAAGGAGAAGGAGCCCTGGCGGGCTCCTCGGTGGGAAGGTGCTGTTTGCGGTTTGGTGATGTGCTGTATCAGGCCGCATGCCCCGTACCTGGGGGCTATCCATGATTGTTGCTCGATTGACATCATGCATCCGGCATGCCAACCAAGCGCCGACTGCCAAATCCAGGCACATACCCCTGTAGGCGCACGCTTTAGCCTGCGAAGCCCGATTAGAGCAAGCTAAAGCGTGCGCCTACAGGAGGGCAGTTCATGGCGCAAGCTAAAGCATGCGGCTACCGGGTATATCTGTCGGAAGAGGTGAAACGATGTACAGCAAATTCCCCATCCCGATGGCGATTCTCGCCTTGACGGCGTCAGCTTACTCCCAATTGGCCTATCCCGACACCCCCAAAGGCGATACGGTCGACAACTACTTTGGGACCAAGGTCCCGGATCCATACCGCTGGCTGGAAGACGCCAACTCCGCCGAGACCAAGAACTGGGTGCAGGCCGAAAACAAGGTCACTTTCGCGTATCTAAACGATATCCCGGAGCGCGCCCAAATCCGCAAGCGTTTTGGCCAGGTGCTGAACTACGAGCGATTTGGCATGCCCTTCAAGAAGGGTGGGAAGTACTTCTTCACGCGCAACGATGGTCTGCAGAATCAGTCCGTGCTGTTCGTTTCCAACTCTCTGAAGGGCACGCCGCGAAGGCTGATCGATCCGAACGTGATGTCCAAGGGCGGAGTTGACCCGATCGGCGGCTATTCCGTCAGCGAAGACGGCAAGCACATCGTTTACTCAAAATCCCTCCACGGATCCGATTGGAACGAATTCCACGTTCGCGACGTGAAGACGGGCAAAGATCTGCCGGACGTGATTAAGTGGGTCAAGTTCAGCGGCGCGTCCTGGAGCAAGGACGGCAAGGGCTTCTATTACAGCACCTACGACGAGCCAAAGGCGGGCCACGAGCTGCAAAGCGCGAACTACTATCACAAGCTGTACTATCATCGTTTGGGAACCAAGAAATCCGAAGACAAGATCATCTTCCAGAAGCCGGATCAGAAAGAATGGAACTTCGGCGGAGATGTGACGGAAGACGGCCGGTACCTGATCATTGGGATTTGGTATGGGAAAGAGACGAACCGGGTCTATTACAAAGACCTGAAGGCGAAGGGTAACAAGATCGTCAAGCTGCTGGATAAGGACGACGCGGCCTACGACTTCATCGCCAACAACGGCCCCATTTTTTGGTTCCAGACCGATAAAATGGCGCCCAACAAAAAGATCATCGCCATCGATATCCGCAAGCCGCAACAGGTGAATTGGAAGACGGTGATCCCTGAGTCGAAGGATGCGCTGCAGGGCATCAACGTGACCGGCAATCACTTCATCGCGGAATATCTGCACGATGCGCACACTCAAATCGAGGTTCACTCCCTTGCCGGAAAGTTGACTCGGGTAGTGAAGCTGCTGGGGCTGGGAACAGCAAGCGGCTTTGGCGGAAAGAAGAACGACAACGAAACCTTTTACACCTACACCAGCTACACGTCGCCGACGACGGTGTATCGCTACGATGTCGCCACGGGAAAAAGCACGGTGTTCCGCAAGCCGAAGGTGCCGATCGACGTCAGCAAATTCACGACCGAGCAGGTGTTCTATCGCAGCGAGGATGGAACGCGCGTACCGATGTTCATCACCCACAAGAAGGGGATGAAGCTGGACGGCGCCAACCCGACCATTCTCTATGGCTACGGCGGCTTCGGCATCTCGCAGACTCCATACTTCTCAACCATCACTGCCACGTGGCTGGAGATGGGAGGGGTGTGGTGCGTCGCCAATATCCGGGGCGGCGGAGAATACGGCAAGTCATGGCACGACGCGGCGCGCAAAACCCATCGGCAGAAGGCCTACGACGACTTCATCGCGGCTGCGGAATACCTGATCGCCAATCAGTACACGTCAACGCCGAAGCTGGCCATCGAGGGCGGCAGCAACGGCGGGCTGCTCGTCGGCGCGTGCATGACTCAGCGGCCGGAGCTGTTTGGCGCCTGCCTGCCCGCGGTTGGCGTGATGGACTTGCTGCGATACCAGAAATTCACAATCGGCTGGGCTTGGGCTTCCGATTACGGCACTTCTGATAACGAAAAGGAATTCGATTCGCTCATCAAGATATCGCCCTATCACAACATTCGGCCCGGCACGAGCTACCCGCCGACGCTGGTGACCACGGCGGACCACGACGACCGGGTGGTCCCGGCGCACTCCTTCAAGTTTATCTCGGCGCTGCAGGCTGCGCAGGCCGGTTCCGCGCCGGTTCTCATTCGCATCGAAACGCAGTCGGGTCATGGGACCGCATCGTTGTCGAAGGCGTTGGATGAAACGGCCGATGCGTATGCATTTCTCGTGAAGAATCTCAATGTGACGGTACCGGCGGGATTTGGCAGCTAGTCTATAGTTCCAGCACAACTGCCACGACGATGGGCCGGAGCTGCGTGCGCTTTCGGATCACCTTGCGCGTGAGATCCCGGATTTCCGCCTGGACCGCTTCGACGTCCCGGGTCTCCACGATATTCAGCGACCCGATGGCATCGACCAGGACTTCACCGACGTGCTCAAACAGGCCTTCGTCACCGTTGGCGAACCCTTTGGCGATAAAGTCGGGGGCGGTGATGATGTCACCCGTTTCGAAATCGATCCCGACGGTAACGAACACAATCCCGTCGTTGGCGAGATGCTTTCGGTCGCGCGCGACCTCTTCCGAAAGCTCGCTTCCGCCGCTCGAATCCACCAGCACGCGCCCGCAAGGAACCGGGTCTGCAAGATAGGGGCCTTCTTCATCGATGACCAACGGCACGCCAAGATCCATGGTCAGGATATCATCATTATGGTATCCCATCGATCGCGCAAGGTCCTTGTAGTGGACCACGTGTCTCGGCTCTCCATGCACCGGCGCGACATACCGCGGCCGGATCAGGGCCATCATCATTTTCAGCTCTTCTTGCGATGCGTGACCGGATACGTGGATCGGCGAGATGCGGCTATAAATAACCCGTGCGCCTAAAGAAAACAGACGGTTTACTGTGCGCCAGATCAGCGCTTCGTTGCCGGGAATTGGCGAGGCCGAAATGATCACCGTGTCGCCGGGGACAATCCGAGCCTTGGGATATTCCTCTTGCGCCATGAGCGTGAGAGCGGACAGCGGCTCCCCCTGCGCGCCGGTCGTGATGATGACGACGCGATCGTCGGGATGCCGCTCGACATCGCCGATTCTGATTCGGCTGTCCTGGCTGTATTTTAGATATCCTTTTGCGTTGCTGATCTCGACGTTTTGCTCCATCCGCCGGCCGACCACGGCGAATTTGCGATCGTAGAGCGCGGCGCAATCCACCACTTGCTGCACGCGATGAATGTTGGAGGCAAACGTCGTGACGATGATTCTGCCGGGCGCCTCCGCGAAAATCTCTTCCAGCGTCTTGCTCACCACCGATTCGGACGGACCCCAGCCCGGCGTTTCCGCTCCGGTGGAATCGCTCAGCATCAGCAATACGCCCTCGTTCCCGATCTCGCCCATGCGCCCCAAGTCCGTCAGGTGGCCATCAACCGGCGTATTGTCGAACTTGAAGTCGCCGGTATGGAACACTCTTCCCAATTCCGTCTTGATGCTCAGACAGCAGGCTTCGGGAATGCTGTGCGTGACCCGGATTGTCTCGACCTCAAATGGTCCGACTTCGAACACATCACCGGGCATGAACGAGTGGAATTCGGCCTTCTTCCCCCGGAGCCGTTCCCCAAGCTTCGGCTCGACGATCGCGCGGGTGAAATCGCTCATCCAGACCGGCACCGGAAACTGCCGAAGAAGGTATGGCAATGAACCGACGTGGTCCTCATGGCCGTGCGTGATGACGACGCCACGAATTTCGTCGCGATGATCCTCCAAATAGCTGAAATCCGGGATGACGATATCCACTCCGTACATCTCGTCCGTCGGGAAGGAAAGGCCGCAATCGATCAGGATCAGGTCCTGATTTTGCCGCAGAACGGTGCAGTTTTTTCCGATCTCTCCGCACCCGCCCAATGCGATTAGCTCGATTTGCTTCATTAGTGGATCTTTATGTCCCACGAGTAGGGGATGTCCGGCGAATCGTAAGGAATTCGCTGTTCGTCCGGCTGATTGCGGTCATACGGCTCCGTCGTGAAATTCACAAGAAGGGAGGGATTGTCGCCGATGGTTTTGTACCCGTGCGCAACCCCTGGCGGAATAATCAGCATCGTTCTATTGTTATCGCCGAGAAAAAACTCATTGACCTCACCGAATGTCGGCGCGTCGGAACGGCGGTCATAGCAGGCCGCTTTGATCATTCCGGAGAGCACAACCCAAAAGTCCGTCTGCTTTTCATGCCAATGCCAAGCCCGAACCACGCCCGGATAGTTGAGCGAGGCGTAGGCCTGTCCAAATCGTTGGAAGTGCTCATCATCGGAGCGCAGCAACTCCATCAGGAAGCCCCGTTCGTCCGCGTGGGGTCGCAACGGGACGGTCTTTAAGCCCTCAATCATGTGTCCGAATTATAGCACTTCGGTTTCGGGCAGAGGCTCGCCGACCAGCGGACGGGCAATCCGGGTGATGCGCCGCGAGGCCATGGAAGCCACTTCGAAGTCTTCCGCGGTCAGCGGCTTGAGAACCCGCATCGCCAGGTAGAAAACGACGGCGTATTGAACAGAAAGGGGCAGAATCACCCAGCTATGGCTGGAATGAAGCCAGAGGGTAGAGGCGCCGGCGATGCAGCCGCCGAGGATGACTTTGAGCGTGAAAACGAGCGGGAATGCGACGTGGTAGGTCTTTTTGACCACCCGAAAGCCCAGCGCGGAGACCAAGAGAAGCCCAATGCTGAGCGCCACGCTGATCGCAATGAGCGTGATCATCGGGTCGTCGTTGCGGGTCGTGAGCACCGCCAGGTAGCAGAGAATCAGACTGACGAAGCCGCCGATGATGTATTGCTGCACCACCAGCCGCACCATGCCGCCGGCGCTCATTACCGTGCTGCTTGCCCCTCCGCCATAGATTCGCACCAGAATTCCCCACGCGGTCAACCAGACGAATGGGGTGGTCGCCGGTTCGAATTTGTGCCCGTAGAGCAACACGATCGTCTCGCGGGCATGGAACAGGAAGAAGATCATCGTCGGGACGCTGAGCATGGTTGTCAGCTTGACGTTGAGGCGCCAAGCGACCGCCAGCCCCTCTTTCCCGCGCCTTTCCGCGAGTCGGGACGCCGCCGCCAGCGCGGTACCTCCCAAACCCGCTATGAGCAGCGTGTCCACGAGAACCTTGGCGTTGAAGGCGTTGTTGAAGTAGCCGACGTACTCCGTCTGCCGCACGCCACCGATCGCGAATAGCCCCAGCAGCAGCACGCCAAGCTGCTTGCCGAGCGTGAGATTCATTACCGTGTTGACGTATATCCCCAGGCCAAATCGGATCACGGGCTTCAGTTCAGTCGGCTCCGGCGGCGCGGTCAATCGCTTGTACACCGCGGGGATGAGGCCGAACAAGAAGATGGCGCTCCCGATGACAAACGCCCAGATCACGCCAAGCAGTTGGTAATGGCGGACCAAGGCGAACATCAGCGCCACATTGACAACAAGCGCGACGGTCCGGACGATCGTACTGGCCTTGACGTCGAACATGGCGATCAGCGAGAAGCTGATGAGGGAGGCGACCGAGGTCATCGCCCCTGCGGCGGCCATCAGCCAAATGGCCCACTCGTATCCGGAAATGTGCTGGGCTGCGGCCAATGGGCCCGCTAGGGCGGCGAGGAGGCCCATGGAGACCAAAGCCAAAGCAATGCGGCGCTTCAGCAGCTCCCGTAGGATGAAGGAGACAATTCCCGGGCGCTCGGCATGGCGGCCGAGATAGTTGGTCAGGCTGTCCTCGAAGCCGAGCGAGATGAAAACAACGAGCGTGCCCTGCAGCGCTCCCACGGCGGCATACACTCCCATCGGACCGGGGCCCAAAAAGTGGGAAGCGGCAACATTGAGGATCATGGTGAGCAGCAGCTCGGACAGCTTGCCGCCCTGTTGCCAAACGAACGTTAGGAGCGCCTGTCGGGCTAATCTAATGGCGAAGCACTCGTTTCCGCGAGTTCACAGATCGCTGTTGAGGGGTCAGTCATGCGTGGCTGTTCGTTCGCGATCTACCGTACCTGCATCACTTCATCGATTTGGCGCAGCGTCTCTTCCGACAGCTTGACTCCCGCAGCCTTGATATTGTCATCAAGCTGCGACTGCTTTGTGGCGCCGATGATGACGCTTGACACACCCGGCTGTCGAAGACACCAGGCCAGCGCCATTTCCGCCATTGTCAGCCCGATTCCCTCCGCGATGGGGCGCAATCGCTGGACCTTCTCCAGGACCTCGTCCTTCATGATATCGCCCATAAAGATGTTGGATTTATCGTCAGCCGCGCGGCTTTCCGGCGGCGGCGCCTGCCCTGGCAGGTATTTGCCGGTCAGCACTCCTTGGGCAAGCGGAGAAAAGACCACCTGGCCGAGCCCTTCCTGCTCGCATGCCGGCAACACCTCCTTCTCGATGTAACGGTTCAGGATATTATAAATCGGCTGGTTGCTGACCGGCGGATGGCTATGGTTGCGCCGGGCGATGTCGCACGCCTCCGTAATCGCGGCGGCGGGCCATTCGCTCACGCCCCAATACAAAATCTTCCCTTGGCGGCATAGATCGTCCATGGCCATAGCGGTCTCTTCGACGGGCGTGTCCGGATCCGGCCGGTGGCACTGATAGAGATCGATGTAGTCCGTTTGCAGCCGCTTGAGGCTGGCGTTGCACTGCTCGAACAGATGCTTGCGGGACAGGCCGCGGTCGTTCGGACCGGAATCCATGGGGAAGTAGGCTTTGGTCGCCAGGACGATGCCGTCGCGGCGAATATTCTTGATAGCCTTCGCCACCGCGATCTCCGCCTGTCCCTTGTAATAGACGTTTGCGGTATCGAAGAAATTGATTCCATTCTCGTAGGCAAGTTGAATCAGATTTTTGGAACTTTCGTCCTGAACCGAACCGCCGAACGTAAGCCAACTTCCCAAACCAACTTCGCTGACCCGAATCCCCCATTTGCCAAGTTTCCGATATTCCATTGCTCCTCCAGCGAAAGCACCGACCTTTGCTATTTTCGGCAGGGGGCTCGTCGACCGCCTGCAATCCCTGTGGCTGTGGGTTCGGGTGGCAATCACCCCTCGCACAACGAATCCTATATACCCACAGCGATGCCAACCAAGGCCCCAATTCCGCAACCGATGGTATACCCGGTTCGTAGCTCCATCATTCGAGGAGATAGCCAAGAGATTTGAATCGTACGATACTCAGCATTTCTGCCACGCTCGCGGTTTCGGCTTCATTTCTTGCTTCCGCGTACGAAAGTAAGCCGACCTTCGCACGCAACGTTCTCCCTGTTCTGACAAAGGCGGGGTGCGCCGCCCGATCGTGCCACGCCGCGGAAGGAGGCCAGCACGGCTTCAAACTATCGCTTTTCAACTTCGATCCGCTTGCCGACGCCAAAATGATGGCGGCCCGCGTCGACCCGGCCGATCCTGAAAACAGCCTTCTTCTCAAGAAGCCGACACTTTCCGTGATTCACGGCGGCGGCCTGCGTTTCCCTGTTGGCAACGCAGAATATCGATCGCTGCTGGCCTGGATCAAGGTGGGAGCGCCCGGACCGTCGGCAGACGATGCTCGATTCGTATCCCTTCACGTTGCCCCGGTGCACTTTGCCAGGACCGGCGAAATGATCACTGTGAAGGCGACGGCGAGCTACTCCGATGGTTCGCAGGCCGATGTGACGGACCTATGCCGATTCTCGACGACGGATGACCTAGTGGCAACCGCCGACGGGCCGGTTGTGACGGGGAAAGGTCGTGGGGATGCGTTTCTCGTCGTCCGATATGCCGGCAAAGTGGCGGCCTCTGCGATTGTCTCAGACATCACCCTGGCCAAAGCGCCGGCGGTCCGTTCGAAATTTTCGCCAAAGAATTTCATCGATGAATATTTGCAGAAGCGATGGAAGCGGCTTGGCATCGCGCCGAGCGAGACATGCTCCGACAGCGAGTTTCTCCGAAGGGCAAGCCTTGATCTGACCGGAATGCTCCCGACGGCGGATGCGACGTTGGCCTTCTTGCAAGAGCCAGGCGCGGGAAAGCGTGCCAAGCTTCTGGACCGGCTTTTGGCGAGCGAAGAGTTCGCCGACCGTTGGTCGCAGTGGTGGGGAGACATGCTGCGCGTCAACCGGCTTTTCATGCAGCGGCGCGGCGTGGAAGCCATCCACAAATACCTGCGCGATTCGGTCTCGTCGAACAAACCTCTTTCCGTCATCGCCCGCGAGATCCTGACAGCGAACGGACAGAATTTCGAGGACGGGCCTGTCAACTTCTACATGCCTTTGGAGGGGCTGGAGCAGGGGGCGACCTCGACCAGCCGAGTATTTCTAGGAATTCGCCTGGATTGCGCGCAATGTCACAACCATCCGTACGAGAATTGGAGCCAGGAGGACTTCTATCGGTTCGCTTCCATGTTCGGAAAGACGAGAACCGTTCAGGGAGCGGAGAAAGACGAGAAGGTCGTCAAAGATGTGCCGGATCTCTCTCCCCTGCACATCGCGAAGCGATCCGACAATCCCCTGATGCAGCCGGGGCTGCTTGACGGCAAATCGGTCAACCTGAACGCGGACCTTCGAGCGCAATTGGCAGACTGGATCGTTGGAGACAAAGGCGCGGGTTCGGGATATTTCGACCGCAATTTCGCCAATCGAATCTGGGCCCAGTTGATGGGGAGAGGCATCTTCGATCCGGTGGACGATTATCGGTTCTCGAATCCGCCGGTCGATGCAGACCTGCTGGATGCTTTGGCACAATCACTGATTAAGTCCGGCTATGATTTCAAGGCATTCATCAAGACTGTCGTCAGTTCGGCAGCGTACCAGCTCACAACCAAAACGAATGGCGCCAACAAGAACGACCTGCGCACCTTCTCCCATGCCCCTCCGAGGCGATTGGGCGCGGAAGAGATGGCGGACGCCGTCTGCCAAATTACCGGGATTCCGGAGCAGTATGGCGACGCTCCGATTGGAACGCGGGCCATGCAATTGCCGGATACAGCGGCCTATTCGCGCTTTCTCGACATCTTCGGGCGGCCGAAACGGCAGCAGGTCGTCTGCACGCGAGAGAATGAACCGACGCTTACGGAAGCCCTGTTTTTGATGAATAACGGAGCGATTCAGAACAAGATCGCCTCTGATTCCGGCAATTTGGCTAAGAGGATTCTAACGGGCGAAAGCCCAACAGGGGTGATAGAATGGGTGTACCTTTCTTCCTTGTGTCGCAAGCCAACCAAGGAGGAGATGAGCCGCATCCTTCCGCTGGTGGAGAGCGCGAAGGATCGGAAGCAGGCGCTGGAAGATGTCATGTGGGCAGTTTTCAATTCCCGCGAATTCCAGTTTCGGAGGTAAGCGAGCATTATGAACAGCGAAGATAAGAGCCTGGCGAAATATCTGACGGAGCCGCAATGGGCTCAGGACTGTGAAGGCTGGACACGGAGGACCTTCCTCAAGACCGGCCTGACCGCCCTGCTTGGCCTCAGCATGCTGGACATGCTGCAGCTTCGCGCGTTCGGTTCGCCGGTCCGGAAGCGGAAGAACGGCCCGACCTCGTGCATCCTGCTGTTCATGGCCGGCGGTCCCAGCCATCTGGACACATGGGACCCGAAACCGTCGGCGGGTCTGGATTACACAGGTCCATTCAAGCCGATCCCCACAAACGTGGACGGAATTCAGGTCTGCGAGCATCTTCCGCGGCTCGCGACGATGGCGGACAGGTATTCCCTGATTCGTTCGGTCCGGAGCGGCGAAAACAGCCACGAGCGGGGCCAGCACTATCTCCAGACGGGGTACGAGCCGTTGCCGACGATGGAATTCCCCTCGATCGGGGCGGTGGTCGGGAAAGAGCGCGGCGGGAACGCGGTTCTGCCGCCGTACATCCTGATCAATCAGCGCATCGACGGTCAAGGACCCGGATATCTTGGCGAGCAGCTTGCGCCGTTCTTTGCCGGCGAGCCGGGGCGGCCCGATTACCGGTTGCCGGACGGCCAGTCCATGGACACGGATTTTGAGCGGCAGACCCGCCGGAAGGCCCTCCTGCAGGCAATCGACACGTTGGATCGCGATCAAGAGCGCGTGAAGACGATGGACGAATACTATCGGCGGGCAATGGGACTCATGGAGTCGCCGGAGGCCCGGGAGGCGTTCGAGATCAGCAAGGAGCCTTCGGCCCTGCGCGACGGGTACGGACGAGACAGCCTAGGCCAGAGCTGCCTGCTTGCCCGGCGGTTAGTAGAGGCGGGGGTGCCGTTCGTCACGGTCACTCAACCCGGTTGGGATACGCACAGCAACAACTTCAATTTGATGCAGAACAACCTTCTGCCGTCCCTCGATCGGTCCTTGTCGCAGCTACTGACGGATATTCATGACCGCGACATGTTGGATTCCACGCTTGTCGTCGTGATGGGAGAATTTGGGCGTACCCCGCGGATCAACGCTGCCAGTGGCCGGGATCACTGGGCGGACGCTTGGTCTGTCCTGATGGCCGGCGGCGGCGTAAAGGGCGGGCTCGTCCATGGCCGGACCGATGATCGGGGCGAGAAGGTAGTTCAGGACCCGGTGACGCCGGAGAACCTGTCGGCCACCATCCTTGCGGCGATGGATATCGATTACACGAAGTATTACGAGACGCCATCCGGCCGTCCCATTCGCCTATCCCCCGGCGAGCCGATTCGCTCCGTCCTCCGCTAGTTCCGGTAGCCGCAGGTTATAGCCTGCGAGAATTGCTAGGTAGCCGCAGGCTTTAGCCTGCGTTCCCTGTGCGCAAGCTGCAGCGTGCGGCTACCAGGTCCGTTCAATACCGGTTGATTGACTGGGCTCCTCAATAAGAACATATAAGAAAAAATAAGATATAATAAGAACATGACCACAATCACCTTTTCTCTTCCGGAAGCCATGAAGGAGTTCATAGACGAGCGCGTCGCCAGCGGCGAGTATGGAACAGTGAGCGAATACGTCCGGGCACTGGTTCGCTCGGAGCAAATCAGGATTGCCAAGGAATGGCTTGACGACAGGCTGATGGAAGGCCTGCAATCGCCTGTGGCCGACTATCGACCTGGCGAAATCCGCGAATTGCTTGAGCAGATTAGACAGCAGCGGTCCGAGCAACGCAAACAGGCGTGAACATTCGGGTGATTCGGAGCGAACGAAGCCTGCAAGATGTCGCGGAAATCCTCAGCTACTATGAAGATCAAGATCCCGCCGTTGCCGATCGGTTTGCGCTCGCTCTAGAAGACAGTTGTGAGTTCCTTGGACAGCATCCTCGGGTAGGAAAACAATACGCCGGCGGTCGGTTGGAGACGGCCGAAATGCGATATTGGTAAGTCCGAGGTTTCGATAATTACTTAGTTTTCTATGACATCCAAGACGAATCGGTTGTAATTAGGCGAGTCATCCACGGGGCGAGGGATATCCCATCCATCTTGGAACTCGGCGAAGCGCCGGAGACATAGCCTCATTCGGTACAATCCCACAAGCAACGGAGGTTCACGATGCCCAAGTACATGGCGATGGGAGAGTTGCCGAATAAGAAGCACATCCAGTTCCGCCGCCCGGATGGAAAGCTGTACACCGAGGAGTTGTTCGGGTCCAAAGGGTTCACTGGAATGTTTTCCACTCTCTACCATCACCACATGCCCACCGAGGTCGTCGATTGGTCGCCCGTCCCTTACGAAGCTCCGGTTGCGCTGAAGGATGAGCCCCTCCACCACCGCCATCTCAAGACCGCGAACGTGCCCAAGGGCGGCGATATCGTGGCGGATCGAATCGTGATGATCATGAACCAGGACATCTCCTTCGCGCTCGTCCGGCCGAACAAGGAGATGGACTGTTTTTACAAAAACGGCCAGGGGGATGAACTGTTTTTTATCCATGACGGAACCGGCAGGTTGGATACTCAGTTTGGGACGGTCCCCTTCCGGCCAGGAGACTACATCGTCATCCCGCGAGGCACAATCTATCGCTATGTGCCGGATAATGAAGAAAATCGAGTAGTTGTCTTCGAGACCCACGAACAGATCGAAACGCCGAAGAGATACCGCAATTGGTACGGGCAGATATTGGAGCACGCGCCATACACGGAGCGCGACATGCATGGGCCATCCTGGATGGAATCGCACACCGAAACCGGCCGCCACAAAGTGATTGTAAAAGCGCGCGATCGGATGACCGCCTATTTCTTCGATTATCACCCGTTGGATGTCGCGGGATGGGACGGCTATCTCTACCCTTGGACCTTTAACATACACGACTTTCAGCCGATCACGGGAATGGTCCACATGCCGCCCCCGATCCACCAGACCTTCGAGACGCCAAGCTATGTCATCTGTTCCTTCTGTCCTCGCATGCTCGACTACCATCCGGACTCGGTTCCGATTCCCTATAACCATAGCAATTTGGAGAGCGACGAGGTGCTGTATTACGTCAACTCCAAGTTTGGGAGTCGCCGGGGAATCGAGGAAGGCAGCGTTACCTTGCATCCCCAGGGCATTCCCCATGGACCGCAGCCCGGCGCGGTCGAGGCATCGCTCGGCGCAACGCGCACGGAAGAATTGGCGGTCATGTTCGACACCTTCCGCCCGCTCTACCTAACCGAGGCGGGCCTGAAGTTCGAAGACCCCGATTACGCCTTCAGCTGGAAGCCAAAGGACTAAGTCCCAGGCCCCTTGTAACAAATTAATGGTATTCACACCTCTGATAGCCAGAAAAGCTTTGTATAATGGCGCACAGAGGACGTGCAATGAGAGGTTTCACCCTTTTTCTTGCGATAGTTGCGGTTGGCGCTTTCGGTCAGCGATTTACTCCGTCTCAAGTGGGGGTCTTGCCCGACGGAACGCGATACGTGAAGGGCCACCTGCTTGTCGGTTATGACGGCCCGGTGACGGTAGGGCAACGGCTGTTTGGCGGGATCGTCCTGCGAAGCTATCCGGAGATACGCTCCGTTCTCCTTGATTACGGTTCGAAGACGAACATTCTTGCGGTTGCCAGCCGCATCCAAGCGCAGGTCCGATACGCGGAACCCGATCGAATCTATCGCGGCGCAGACCATATCCCCAACGATCCGGATTGGCAGTTCCAGTGGGGCGCCGACCGGATTGATTGTCCGAAGGCATGGGACTTGGGCCAAGGCAGCTCGTCGGTCGTCATCGCCATCATCGATTCGGGCGTCAATTACAATCACCTCGATCTGGCCGGCCACTACGCCGGCGGATTTGATTATGTAGATGGTGATAATGATCCGATGGATGTGGACGGCCATGGAACCCACGTCGCGGGCATTACCGCCGCCGTCGCCGACAACAGCATCGGGATCGCCGGCGTCGGTTTCAACTGCCGATTCATGGCTCTTCGCGTCGGCACCGCCAACGCCTACCCGGAATCGCTGATCGTCGCCGGCATCAACTACGCAATTATCAACGGTGCTCAGGTCATCAACCTGAGTCTCGGCAGCTACGGGGACTCTTCTGGGCTCAGCCTCGCTATTGCCAACGCCGCCGCGCAAGGGGTCGTCGTGTGCGCCGCAGCGGGGAACGATTCCACAACCCAGCAGTTTTATCCGGCCGCGTACAACCAATGCATCGCCGTCGCCGCGACGGGGTCAGACAACAATCTCGCTAGTTTCGCCAACCGCGGCTCGTGGGTGGACTTGGGCGCGCCAGGGACGGGCATCTATTCCACGGACATGAATGGCGGGTATTCGTACAAAAGTGGTTCATCCATGGCCTGTCCGATCGCTGCGGGTACAGCCGCGCTCGTGTATTCGGCGCTTGGTGGCATCCGCTCAGTTGACAACGCCGCGCAGGTTCGAGGGGCGCTTCTCGAAACATCTATCCCATTCACAAGCGAAATCGGCGGCGGACGGCTCAATGCCTACCAGGCCGTCCTGCAGCGAACGACGGTATTGCCCATTTGGCAGACATCCCATGGTGACCTAGATTGGTCGGCGCCGTACCCGAATGAGATCATGACGACACCGGACGGCCTAAGCGCCGTGAGTCTCTTTCTTGTTAGAACCTCCGGGGGCGCTTCCCAACAGATCGCCAAATTTGATGGGTCAGGTGACCTTCAATGGGGTGTTCGAACGGAACGGACCTCTGGATCAAGTTGTCTGGTTATGCCGAATTCAGGCGCCTATGTCTACGTGCTGACTCAAAGCGCCACGGACCATCATCTGCACCGCCATTCCCTCGTAGACGGAAGCGCGGACCTCAATCCGACGGTTGCAACCGGCATGGACAGTGGACCGGTTGACGGAGTCGCGGATTCCATGGGCAACATCGTTGTTGTAAGCACATCCCTCGCCCCAGCGCTGGTCGTTTACAAGATTGACAATTTGGGAAATCCACTATGGTCCCAGTCGTATGCGAACGGCTTCAATTCGGTCAAAGCGCTAAGTGTGAAGATTGATTCGAGCGACAATGTTTACGCATTAGCTCGTTCAAGGAAGACCGGTGGTAGGTACGAATTCTTGCTGGTCAAGTATTCGTCTTCCGGCGTCTTTCAGTGGGCGAAGAGTTGGGCGGGTCCCGACGTCCTCGACGATCTTGCGATGGGACTAGGAGTTGGCGGGAATTACGTTGGGATGTCTGGGCTTCTCTCGACCACTGGGCTAGTGCAATTCCCGGAAGGCGCTTCGACCGGCGCTCGATTGTTTGATCTGTCTGGCAATCAGCAGTTTTCCGATGAATACAGCTCTTCCTCGGCCGAAAAGTATCGATCGGGGGGTATAGATGTCGCGAGTGACGGAACATGCTTTGTCAGCGTACTCGAAGAGCAATCAGGGATCGGCAACCTGAATGATTTGGTCCTCCGATCGTTGACATCCAGTGGATCGCTGCTTTGGAAATCCAGAGTTCTATTACCAGACATTGATGCATGGGACTGGTTCTGCACAGCGCCGAAGCGGGACTCAAACGGGAATATCTATGTTGCTGTGTTCGTTGCCACAACCATCGGGCTATGGGACAGCATCCTGATAAAGTTCCGGCCGGACGGGGTCCTCGAATGGTCCGGGCGGTTTCAGGCCGGCGACCTCGATAATGGTAGCCGAGGTGAGCTCTTCGCCATATTGGCCGACGGAACCGTCGTTTTGACTCAAGCCGGCGACTTTGGTAATGGCACCGTGAATCGAGTCCTTGGCTACAACGTCCCTGGCGGCGGGAATACCAACACCGGCACGATGGGCGGACATATTGATCTCGATCAATACAACGGCTCTGGGGACATCGTCGGTGAGATCGAATTTCGCGAACCGGGCACGACGGTGGCCCTAGCGACGCAACCCATCACCCTCGATGAGAACGGCAATTATTCCACCCTTCCGGTCGCGCAAGGGCAGTACGATGTTTCTGTGAAGTTCGATAACTGGCTGCGGCAGACGATCCACGGTGTAGCGGTGACCGCCGCGCCGACCGCGCTCGACTTCAGCCTGATCAACGGCGACGCGACGAACGACAACGGCGTGAACCTGCCGGACCTCAATCAGATTTTCGTCAACTTTGCGCTGAGCCGAAACGACGCGGACCCCGGTTCCGATCTGGATTGGGACGGCATCGTGGGCCTGCCCGACATCAACATC
This sequence comes from Fimbriimonadia bacterium, assembly GCA_041483895.1. Classification (GTDB taxonomy): domain Bacteria; phylum Armatimonadota; class Fimbriimonadia; order Fimbriimonadales; family JABRVX01; genus JBGPGO01. Next base: position 743 of record JBGPGO010000010.1, on the reverse strand, counting down.
GTGTTCATCAACTTCGGGATGGTGGGGGATCCGTAATCTAGCTCCCACCGATGACATAGATGCGTTGGATGGTGAGGATGTACTTGAGGTCGTTGATCCCCGGATTGGTTACGACCGGATAGAGGAACCGACCGAGGATGGGTGCGGTGAAGGTATGTGCGGGGGGAGCGGGCAGAGAGGCGAATCTGCGGTTGAACAGGACCTGCGCGCCGAACGGCCAGAGCGACAGCACCTCAGTACGTGCGACGGTGCCGTACTGGACCTGGGGACCGGTGTTGCCGCCCGTGTCCGAGCTATACCATTTTGTGTAGTCAAGCGTCGGGTACTCGGTTTCGGATACTGGAGCGGTTGTGAATGCCACGCCGGGAGGGGTGTACCAATAGAACCGCATGTTGAGCGTGAAGGTGCTGATGATGTTGATGCGCACCTCATCTACGCCATCGCAGTCCAGCATCGCTTCGGTACTAAAGCTGCTGTCGGGCGTATTGGGGTAGGTCGCGTGCGACGCGAGGCCGGTGACATAGATCGTTCGGTCCGGCCCATCCTGTTTGATGGTATGTGCCAGCGCCATGGAGCTTACCTACGGAACCGCCGGAAAGCCGCTGGCCTGCCCCGATTTTTTGATCCAATTCAAAGATTAGTCTTTTCCTCGTGATTGTAACCCGGCCGCATACGTCGCGGGCTCCAGATAGCCAAGCGACGAATGCGGACGCTCCTCGTTGTAGAACCTCCGGAAGCATACA
>JBGPGO010000009.1:0-172879 GCA_041483895.1 Fimbriimonadia bacterium | reverse complement strand
TGCCGCATCAACCTAACCAATTCTTCTCGTTGCAGTTCCACCGTCGATTTCCTCCATGGCATACCTCCATTGTGTCAACGATGTCTCCGAACATGTGTCAACGATCTATCCAGTCTGAACAGCAAGCGGGGGAGGGGATTTTTGCGGCGCGCCAGCGGGCGATGGGATTTGGGACGCATTCACTTATGCGTCCGAATCCAGACCACCGTCCCGATGCCCGCGCAGAGAAAGGCAAGGGAGGCGGAGACGACGGACCAGGGAGGATCCAGGAACTCGGCCGCCGCCGCATAGCCGCCAAAAAGCAGGCAGCTGACGCCAAACCATTTGGCTTCCGGCTTCTTGCGCTTGGGGCCGACAAAGTAGACCAGGGAAATAAGAGCAAACGCGCTGATGAAGAAGATGGTGGCTTCGATATGATCCATCGGCTACTGCCTCCCCCAACCTCCACCGGAAGGGGTTTGGATCGTGAGAATACCATCCGCCGGGATTTCGAACCGCCCTTTCGCCCGCAGCCGCCGGGTCTTGCCGTACACCGTCACCGTGTCCCGCCCGGGCCGGCCCGGCTCGCCCCCCGCCACACCAAAAGGCCGGAAAACACGCCGCTCCGCCAACAGGGTTCCCGAAACCGGAACGAGAAACTGGATGGATTTCCGAATCCCCGCCCCGCCCCGCATCCGACCTCGACCGCCGGGGGATGCCGACCGGCATTCCAAAACGCGCAAGGGCATGGCATATTCCAACGCCTCTATTGGCGTGTTCCGGGTGTTGGTCATGTGCGAATGGACGCCGCTCGTGCCGTGGCCGTTTGCGCTCGCCCCGCCCCCACCGCCAATTGTTTCGTAATACGCGAAGGGCCGGTCCAGCGCGGAGTCCCAGCCGCCGAAGGTCAGGTTGTTCATCGTCCCTTGGGATGCGGCGGGGATTCGATTCGGGATCGCCTGCGCCAACGCCCCGAGCAGCACATCCGTAATCCGCTGGCTGGTCTCCACGTTGCCGCCCGCGACCGGAGCTGGGAATCGCGCATTCACGACGGTCCCTTCCGGTGCGATAACAGTGAGGCAGGTACGGCAGCCGTCGTTTGTCGGCGCGTCGGCGTCCAGCAGGCAGCGAACGATGAAGAGGCAGGCCGATTCGGTGACCGCCAGCGTCGCGTTGATGCCCGCCGGTCGCTGCGGGGCCGAGCCGGTAAAGTCGAACTCAATCCGAGCGCCCTTCACTCGTACAGTCACCTGGATCGGGACCGGATCGGCGCTCAATCCATCCGAATCCAGCCGGTCCTCGAAAACATAGGCGCCGTCCGGGATCGAGGCAATCGCCTGTTCGGTCAGGGCCGCCGTGTAGGCAATCGCTTGAGAAACCCGATCGTCAAAATCCGGTCGCGACGCAAGCTGCTGCAGTCCCGAGACGCCGGCACGATTTGCCGCCAATTGCGCGTGTATATCTCCCCGCCTCTCGGCGGGCGCCCGGGAATTCGCGCACAGCAATTCCAGAACATCCGGATGTCGATTCAGTTTTATGGGTGGAATACGAAGCCCCTCCGCAAAAACATCCCCAACCAACGGCATCGATCCCGGCGAAGCGCCGCCGATGTCCGCATGGTGCGCGCGGCTGGCGACAAAGCCGGCCAATCGGGAGCCAATGAACACGGGCGAGACGATGGAAATGTCGGGCAGATGGGTCCCGGCCAGATAGGGATCGTTACATATCACGGCGTCCCCAGCCTCCCATTCGATCACAGGAATCAGCGCCCGGACCAGCGCAGCCATCGCGCCCAAATGCACAGGGATATGCGCCGCTTGAGCCGCCAACCGGCCCTGAGAGTCGAACACCGCGCACGAGTAGTCCCGTCGTTCCTTGATGTTGGGAGAATGCGCGCTGCGTTCCAGCCGGATGCCCATCTCCTCCGCGATCGCGGAAAGCAGCTCATTGAAGATGATGACCTGCGCGGGGTCGAACACGCTACAGGATATACCGAGCCAGGTCCATGTCGGCCACCACGTCCTTCAGGCGCTCGCGGACAAATTCGCCGGTGATCGAGACGGTCGGCGGATCGATGCCGGGCGCTTCAAACAGGAACTCTTCCAACAACCGCTCCATAACGGTGTGCAGCCGCCGCGCGCCGATATTCTCGGTCTTGTCGTTGATTTCAGACGCGACATGCGCGATTTCGCTGATGGCGTCGTCGGAAAATGTCAGGGTGACTCCCTCCGTCGCCAGGAGCTGCTGGTATTGGCCGGGGAGTGAATTTCGCGGCTCTCGGAGGATGCGATTGAAGTCCTCTTCGGTGAGCGGATCCAGCTCGACGCGGATCGGCAACCGGCCCTGCAGCTCAGGGATCAGGTCCGACGGCTTTGAGACGTGAAAGGCGCCGGCCGCGATGAACAGAATGAAATCGGTTTTGACAGGACCGTATTTGGTGACGACCGTAGTGCCTTCTATCAGCGGCAAGAGGTCGCGCTGGACCCCCTCGCGCGAAACATCCGGGCCCGCGCCACCCGATCCGCCAGACACCTTGTCCAATTCATCCAGGAAAACAATGCCGGTCTGCTCAACCCGCGCTACCGCCTCTTTGGCTACGCTGGACTGGTCGATCATCTTCCGGGCCTCTTCGTCGGTCAGGATATAGAGAGCCTCTTTTACGGTCGTCCGCTGGTTTGTGTGCCGCGCGCCGCCGGTCGAAAACGGATTGGCCATGTCCATTCCCATCTCTTCCATGCCCTGTGGAGAGAACACCTGGATGAAGGGTGTGGAGGCCTCTTCGATTTCGATCTCCACCTCCTCGGTGTCGCGCGAGCCGTCGCGGATCTGGTCGGCGATTGTGGATCGCACCCGATCCATCCTCTGCCGATGCTCGCCATCCTCCTCTTCATGTTCCTCTTCTTCTTCGTCTTCCTCAGCGACATGGCCGCCGCCGAACATCTCCATCGCCTGGCGGAGGATTGGATGTGTCGCCCGCGGCCTCTTGTGGCTGGGTTCGGTCTGGGTCAATATGTCCACGATCCGATCGATCGCTCGCTCTCGGGCGGTTTCTTTGACCTCCTCGGCCTTTTCCGATTCCACCATCCGGACGGCGATGTTCGTGAGGTCCCTTACGATAGAATCCACATCCCGGCCCACATAGCCGACTTCGGTGAACTTGGTGGCCTCGACCTTGATAAAGGGCGCGCGGGCCAGCTTGGCGAGCCGGCGGGCAATTTCGGTCTTGCCAACGCCTGTCGGTCCCATCATGAGGATGTTCTTGGGCAGAATTTCGTCCCGCTCCTCTACCGGCAGCAGGGATCGGCGGTACCGATTCCGCATGGCGATCGCGACCGCGCGCTTGGCTCTCTGCTGGCCAATAATGTAATTTTCCAACTCCGAGACGATCTGTTTCGGGGTTAGGTCTTCAATAGGGACATGCAGGTTCGGCACGTTCAAAGTATACCTATGCTCAAAGTGGCCGAACCCGACCGGCGTGGGCCATCGGACGTATAGGACCTATACGACCTATAAGTCCTATATGTCCTATTTGTCTCACGGCTACATGGGGGCCTGGCTTCTGCCGAAAATCAAGCTTGGTGCATCCCTTTAACCCCTTAGGAGGCGGCCGAATGACGCGACTATTGACTGCTGCAGCCCTGATCCTTGGAATGGTGGCTGCCACCGCTGATCCCGTCGGGATCGGCTCGACTGTACCGAACGTTTCGATCGTCAAGGCGACCGGCGGCAGGCTCAATCTCAAGGCAACGATTGGCAAGAAGCCCGCGACGATTTTGTACTTCTACTCGTTTGAGAGCGGGGCGGATCCCAGTGATTTTGCCTTCCTACAGCAGTATTACGGGTCCGAATACAAGGACCTTGGCGTGATCGCCCTATGCGTCAACGGCACGGACACGATGGCGAAGCAGTGGAAGAAAGAGACCGGCTGCTCGTTCGATTTCGTGGTTGACGGTTCGGCCCAGCGTCAGATCGCTTTGCTGTTCAACGTCAAGAAGTTTCCGGCGTTGTTCGTGATCAACAAGAAGGGCATGATCACGCATCGATTCGAGAAGATTGACGACGAGCTGTTGCGTCAGGCAATCGAAAGCACGGGTTGCAAACCGAAAGAGGAATAGTTCAGTTGGAGGGCTCCGTTCCATCGGAGCCGTACAGCTCGGCTCCGATGGAACGGAGCATGCAAATGGAACGGAGCCATCCATGCGAACGAAGCCTGTCGGATGTGGCTGCCGGCAGGCTTCTATTCTTTTAAAGGTTTTGGCCTGAGAGGTGACGTTACTCGTCCCTTGTCAGTTTGCGAGTGCACACCATCAGGTGGTCCCCGGTTCCAGTCCTTTCGTCTAACCAACGTTGCCGCCGGTCACGAGCAAAAGAACCTTCTCCGAAGGCCCGGTGGCTGCGTTCTGCATCCCTATCAAGCTATCTCTCTCCCACAGACCAGCTTTCGCCGACCCGATGTTAGGAGAGACGCTCCGTCTACTCCAAGCCCCTCTTTCGAAGAACTCAAAGCCAGGACAGGAGTTGGAACACTTGAAAGAACGAGTGAACCGTTCGCCGTCTCAGGCCGCCTTCGAGAGTTTCCCCTCTCCAGCACCGCAGAGGTTTCCCCCGGCGGCAAGGACTATCTTAGCAGAAAGCAAACAGTTTGTCAAGCGGTTTTTGAAAAAAACTTAAGAATTTTTGCGGGTAGGATCGATTGCGTTTTCGTCGAACCGAGAGCAGGTTCACTTAAGGAGGTCTGCGCATGCAACAAGGACTGTTGAAGGCCGGCTTGGCCGAAATGTTCGGTGTATTCATATTTGTCTTGATGGGCGCCGGCTCGATTTGCGGATTGGCGGTTTCCGGCACCGCGGAGCCGGGCCACCTCGTGATCATCGCTTTAGCGAGCGGTCTTGGCATGATGGCCGCACAGTATGGGACCGCACATGTTTCCGGCGCTTCCATCAATCCAGCCATAAATATCGCGATGTGGATCTCCGGCCAGATCAGCCTTGCGTACGCGTTCGTTTATATGGCGTTCCAATGTGTCGGCGCCATCTTGGCCGGCTTTGCGCTGCGGGTCATGTTCCCGCGGATGGCTGGGCTCGAACCATTTTATTTCGGCACGCCGAACTTCGTGGGCGGATCCGAAGGCGATGTCAGCCCTATGCGGGCCGGAATGACCGAAGCCATCCTTACGTTTGTCTTGGCGTGGGTCGTGCTTTCCTGCGCGGTGGATTCGAGGCGCCAGGGCAAGCAGTTCTTTGGCTTTGCCATCGGCGGCATCATCATGGCGACGATTTTGGTTGGCGGCAACATTACCGGGGCGTCCTTGAACCCCGCCCGATACTTGGGACCGGCGATCGCAGCGGGAAACCTTACCCAGGCTGGCATCTATCTCACAATGCCGTTCATCGGGGCGGCGTTGGCGGCGGTCCTGTATAAATTCCTGTTCATGCAGCAGGCCGCGCCGGAAGACGAAGTCTAACCAACGAACGAAGCAAAGGGAGGCGTTTCCCCTCCCCGGCCTATCCTGTTGGGTACCATTTGGTCATGTCCAAGAATCATGATTACCCGGTTTCAGTGAGTTGGAATGGGGGGAGAGGCGGCAGCGGTTCCGTGGCCACGGTAGATGGCCACGTGCGATGCAACCTCGCGGTTCCGGAAGAGTTTCAGGGCCCCGGCGGGGCGGCCAATCCCGAACAGCTCCTAACCTGCGCGATTGCGTCCTGCTACGCGATCACATTCGGCATTATCTGCGAGAACCGCAAACTGCCGGTTACAGACATCCAATGCCAGGTAACCGGCCATGTCGACGCTTCGGGGCCGCTGCCCAAGTACACTTCCATCGCGATCAAGCCCACAATCTCCGTTGCGGGCGCGGATGAGGCCCAGATGGACGTGATCCGAGATATGGCCCACAAGGCGGATCTGTATTGCATCGTCACGAATACGCTGCGAGACAAGGTGGAGATTCGAGTCGAGCCAACGTTTGTGGAGGTGTAGCCATGCGCGTACCGCTGATCGTAGGCAATTGGAAGATGTTCATGACCAGCGCCCAGGGTGTGGCGCTGGTTCGGGGGATCGCGCTTCGCGTTGACAACCGGCCGGACGTCGATGTCGTCGTTTGCCCTCCGTTTACCGCCCTGAGCCGCGTTCACGACGAGATCCGTGATTCGCACATAAAATTGGGCGCTCAGAATATGTTTTGGGAGGACAGCGGCGCCTTCACGGGCCAGATATCTCCCTCGATGCTGCTCGACCTTCATGTCTCGTACTGTATCGTCGGACATTCCGAGGCAAGGGGCAGATTCGGCTCGCCGGATGCGGACCTAACTCAATATCTTGCTTACTTTTCGGAGTCCGACCACACCGTCAACAAAAAGATCCAATCCGCGCTCTTTCATTCGATCCTGCCGATCATCTGTGTGGGCGAGACGGCGACGGAGCGGGCCGCCGGCAAGACCGACGAGGTGGTTCGGACCCAGGTGACCAACGCGCTCGGCAGCGTGTCCGAGGACGAGGCGTATGGCGTTGTATTTGCCTACGAACCGGTTTGGGCTATTGGGACCGGGGATGTGTGCGATGAAAAAGAGGCAAATCGCGTCTGCGGGACGATCCGCGAAACGTTGGCGGAGTGCACGAACCCGGAAGCCGCGGACAATGTGCGGATTCTCTACGGAGGGAGCGTGAAGGCAACCAGTTCCGGCGGCTTGATGCGGGAGCCGGAGATTGACGGGTTACTGGTGGGCGGAGCGAGCCTGGAGGCCGACGAATTCGTGCAGATCGTTTTCAGCGCACAGCATGAATAGCGAGGGCGTTGTCCGCATCTCCGAGCTGATGACGCCGGAACATGCGAATCTGATTGGCAAGGTGTTCGGCGGGTACGTGATGGGGCTGATCGACAAGGCCGCGTATGTGTGCGCCGCCCGGCACAGCGGCAAGATTTGCGTCACCGCCTCCTTCGATCGCGTTGATTTCCTTTCGCCTATCGACGTCGGCGACCTGCTTCATCTAACGGCTCATCTGGACTATGTCGGGTCCACTTCGATGGGTATCGGAGTCGAAGTTCATTCGGAGAATGTTCAGACGGGCGAAGTGCGGCATACCAACAGCTCGTACGTGACGATGGTGGCGCTGACGGAAGGGAAACCCGCTCCCGTCCCTCCGTTGCGTTGCGAGACGGACGAGGACAAACGACGCCTGCTCCTCGGCAGATACCGAAAACAGCGGCGGCTGGAGAATCAGGAAGAGCTGGCTCGAGTGGCTGGAGTGCTTGAGAAGACAGAAGGTAAGCGACTCGACGAATTCCTGGCAGCCAAATCGATCCGCGATTGGCTGCCGGAGGAACATTAAAATCCGAATGTCCGTATCAGAGGCAGGACAATTGCCTAAAAACACAGCGCGCAATGCACTATCATCATACAGCGTCGGGGCGTTTACGATTGCCACGATGCTGTTCGGCATTTTCGCTGCTGCAGGCTGCTCCAAGGGCGATTCTGCCCCAAGCAATGATCCGAATCCCAAGGCCGTGCTGGTAGAAGTGGCGACGGCTGAGACCACAAGCGTGCACGACACACTGGCTTTGGATGGGCAATTCGTCCTGTCCGAAGGCAACACCGCTAAGCTGGCGCCGATGGTGGCGGGGCGCCTTACCAAGGTTTTCGTGCGCGAAGGCGATAATGTAAGCCCCGGCCAGCTTGTGGCTTCGGTGGACACGCGAGTCCAGGACGCGCAGGCGCAAAGCGCATCCCAGGCGCTTGCCTCCGCCACGGCGTCCGCCCGCCAAATCGAAAGCAGCCTGCGCGCTGCAGAGGCGGATCAGAAATCGCAGTTGGAAGCCGCCACGCTGGCCCTGGAAACAGCGATTGCCGAGCGCGATACGAACGTGAAGCTAGCGGAGCTGGATTTGCAGAGGACACGCGCGGGCGCCCGGCCGCAAGAGATACGGACGGCGGAGCAGGCCTTGCTGCAGGCTCGTGTCACGCGCGACAGAACGAAGATCGAAGCCGACCGGGACCAGTACCTGCTTGGCAAGGGTTTCATCGCGGCGCGACAGGCAAATGACAGCATGGCCGCGTACGAACTGGCGAAGTCCGCCTTCGAACAGGCCCAATCTCAGCTCGACCTGCTGAAGGAGGGCGCGCGGCAGGAGGATCTTCACGCGGCAGAAGAGCGGCTGCGCTCTGCCAAGGATCTAGGAGCAAAGAAGATCAGCGAGGCCCGCGTCGCCCTCCGGCAGGCGGATGAGGCGAAGCTTACAGTGCAGGCGAAGAGGTCGGAAGCGCTGGCGGCGCGGTTGACTGCGGCGGAAAAAGCGGCAGACGCTGTCGCGGCGAAGGCCGCAGTCCAGAACGGCGAAGTTCGATCTCCAATGGCCGGCACCGTGACACATCGATTCATGAACGTCGGCGACATGGCGGATCCGACCCTGCCGATCTACGAGATTGCCTCCTCCGGCTCTACCACCGACTTTGTCGGCCAGGTCGCGCCGGAAGAGGCGGCGCGGATCAAGGAGGGGATGCCGGCGGAATTCCCCAATTCGCCAAATCTTTCCGGCCGTGTTGTCGCGGTCGGCATCGCCAACATGCAAAGCGGCATGACCGCCGTGCGGCTTCGTGTGGTGGGGGCGAAGATCGAGACCGGCAAATTCGCAACCGCTCGAATCATCCTGCGAGTGCTGCCTGACGCGGTCGTTATTCCGCGGGCCTGCGTGGTCACTCGGGACACGGGCGGCGTTGTGTTTGTTGACAAGGGTGGCGTTGCGAAAATGACATCGGTCCGCCTTGGTCCTGTCGAGGGGGAGCGAGTTGCGATTCTTTCCGGAGTCGCTCGTGGGGATACGGTCATTCTGGTCGGCCAGCATGAGTTGTCGGACGGCGCTCCGGTTACTACGAAGAGCCGAGCCGGTTCTTGAACATCGCCCAGTGGGCAATTGGCTACATCAAGCCGATTCTTTTTATCACCGTCGTCCTCTGCGTTGTCGGCGCGATTCTGTACGCAACATTCCCCGTTTCTATTCTTCCCGACGTGACCTTTCCCCGCGTGGTGGTGATTGGCGAGACGGAAGACCTTCCTGTGAAAATGGTCGAGGCATCGATCACTCGTCCAATGGAAGAAGCAATCGCAACTATCCCCAACGTGCACCGAATCCGATCCAAGACCAAGCGCGGCTCGACGGAAGTCTCCGTCGACTTCACGGCGGATACGGACATCATCATCGCCGAACAGCTCGTCAGCGCGAAAGTCAACGAGGTCCGCGTGGACTTTCCGGTGGGAACTCACACGGAAGTCGAACGTATGAACCCGACCGTTTTCCCTGTCCTTGGGCTTACGGTCAACTCCAAGTCGCTGACGCCCACCGAACTGTGGAATCTCGCCACGTACACGCTAAAACCCCGTCTTGCGCGCGTGCCCGGCGTTGCGCGCGTGGTTGTACAGGGCGGGCGGGCGCCCGAGATCGCGGTCAATCTCCGAACCGATGCATTAGAGACCTTTGCACTCTCCCCAACGGATGTCGTCAATGCCCTTTCGTCCGCAAACGAGATCCGTTCCGTCGGAAGGCTGGATCGGGAGTTCAAACGATTTCAGGTGACGGTCAACGGTGAGCTGCGAACGCTGGATGACATCAAGAATGTTGTCGTGATCGAGAAGGACAGCGGGCCGGTCCGCGTGGGGCAAGTGGCGGATGTTGTCCCTTCGGAAGAGGACAAAACGACCGTCGTATCCGCCAACGGCGCGGAGTCTGTCCTGCTCAATGTGATTCGGCAACCGAGCGCGAACTCGGTCTCCATGGTGAGCGACGTTAACGAGGAGCTTGGACGGCTTCAAAAGGACCTTCCGAACGACGTACGGATCAGAACGTTCTACGACCAGTCGGTGCTGATCAAAGAGGCGGTGGCGAGTGTGCGCGATGCCGTCCTCATCGGCGCGGGCCTGTCTGTTTTGGTTCTCCTGATGTTCCTTCGGGATGTACGCGCGACCGTTGCCACAGCAATCATCATTCCGACAACGCTGCTCATCTCGTTCGTACTCATGCGACTTGCCGGGCTAACTTTGAACCTGATGACGCTTGGGGCTTTGGCGATTGGCATTGGTCTCGTGATCGACACGGGGATTGTCGTGGTGGAGGCGGTGTGCAAGAATTTCGCATCCACTGACACGGTGGCGGACGCAGTGAAGTCCGCCTCCCGCCAGATTACGGCGCCTTTGGTTTCTTCCACGATCACGGCGGTCGTCGTGTTTCTTCCCCTCGCCTTTCTCACCGGAGTCGCGGGAGCATTCTTCAGCGCGCTGGCCCTGACGCTAACGATCTCCCTCATGGTCTCGCTGGTTTTTGCCCTCTGCGTAAGCCCCAGCCTCTGCGCCGCGTTCTTGAAGCGGTCCAGCGACCATGGGCAGGGCAGGCTAATGATGGTGATACTGGGCGGCTATCAGAACCATTTGAGCTTCTTGCTTGCCCGGCGCTGGCTCGTCGTTCCGATCATCGGTCTAACGGCAGCGGGTTCTTGGTTTATCACTGGCCGGCTAGAGACCGGTTTCATGCCCGCAATGGATGAGGGCGCATTCGTCGTGGATTATTGGACCCCTCCTGGCACGTCGTTGGAGGAAAGCGATCGGCTGCTCCGCAAGGTTGACGCGATTCTCTTGGCGACGCCCGAGATATCGACCTTCTCACGCAGAACTGGGACAGAGCTCGGGTTCGCCATCACCGCAAGCAATAGCGGCGATTATGCGGTTATGGTCAAGCCAAATCGGCATCGGGATATCGAAGAGATCATGTCAGAAGTGCGCGCCAAAATCCAGGCGCAGATTCCCGGGCTGGACGTGGAATTTATCCAGGTTCTGCAAGACCTGATTGGCGACTTGGCGGGAAATCCGAACCCGGTGGAAATCAAGCTGTTCGGGGAAAACAAGGAAGAAGTGGAGCGGCTTGCGCAGGACATCAGCGATCGTCTAGGCCAGATCAAGGGGTTGGTTGACGTTAAGTCCGGACTGATTGAAGATGGGCCGGAGGTTCGGTTCACTGTGGACCAAGGGGAGGCCGGCAGGCGCGGAGCCACCGTACAGACGATCGCCGATCAGGCCAACGCCTCCCTAATCGGCACTGTGGCGACAGAAGTTCTGCAAGAGGACCGCCAGATCCCGGTACGGGTTCGGCTACCGGAATCCCTCCGAACGAATATTCCCGCGATCGTGCACACCCTGATCCAGACCCCGTCGGGCCGCGTCCGGCTGCAGGACCTCGCAAAGGTCGATCTGATTGCGGGCACCACCCAATCCAATCGGGAGGACCAAAGACGGCTGGTACCTGTCAGCGCTCACCTGGAAAATATTGATTTGGGAACAGCGATACGCGGCGTTCGCAAAGTACTGGGCCAAACCCAGTTTCCACCCGGCGTCAATGCGGTTATCGCCGGGCAGTTCGAAAGCCAAAAGGAATCGTTCGCAAACCTGGCCTTCGTGCTGGGAGCAGCGGTTCTCCTCGTTTTCATGGTCATGGTTATCCAGTTCCGTTCGTTTGTCGCACCAGGTGTAATTCTGATTCTCATGCCGCTGTCACTGTTCGGCGCTGTCATCGGTCTTTGGCTGACGGGCACCGCGCTCAACGTCTCCGCCTTCATGGGCGTCATCATGTTGGCAGGCATCGTCGTCAAGAACGGCATCCTATTGCTGGACCGAGCACAGCGCTCGCTCGAGGAGGGCGCCGATATGGAGCAGGCGCTGATGGACGCGGGGGAGGCCCGCATTCGACCGATCCTGATGACCTCTCTCACTGCGATTCTGGGCCTTATGCCTCTCGCCCTTGGTCTCGGCGCCGGTTCGGAGATGCAGAAGCCGCTCGCTATCGCGGTGATGGGCGGCCTGGCTTTTTCGACGATCCTGACCTTGGTCGTAGGACCGCTATTATTCGCCAGCATGGTTCGAGTTCGACCGAAGCCGTCATCGGACGCCGGCGCCCCGACTTAAAAGCGAACGGGGCTCGCCTTCCGACAAGCCCCGCCGCCCGAGGATCGCAATTAAGGAGCCTGGAGGTTCGCGATGGATGTCTCCAGAAGCTGCTTCGCATAGTCATAGTCGTGCGCGCCGAAACTGGCGTCGTTCAGGACATAGGAATGGTTCCAGCGGGCGCGCTTGTATTTATCGTCGCTCTTAGAACCGCCGGCATCGAGATAGGCTTTAAGTGCGCCGCCGGCCGCATTCCGATCGATTGCACCGGTCCCCGTTACGCCGCCGAGTTGGATGATCAATCCGGTGATCTCCGCCATGATCTCTTCGAGCGTTTCGCCTTGGGGATTGACAACGACATGGCCCAGATCGGAAGCGTTGGCCGCTCCGCCGTGGCAGAAAGCGCAGGTCTCCTTCTGCGGCGCAACGGCGACGGTCGTGTGGTCCATGCTTGGGCGATTACGCATCCGGTACGCATGGCAGGTCTGGCATGTGTTCGCAATCTGCGGGTGTGGAGCGTGTTTGTACACAACTCCAGCATACTCATAACCGCCAGTACCGGTCGCCAGTGCCCCGGCGGCGTGGGAACGCGCCAGGGAGGTGGAGTACTTAGCGATGTAGGCATCTGTCGCCGGCCCTGTGATGGTAGCGCCCTTCGTATTCGGTGCGTTCGCATGGCAACCCCAACAGGTCTTCTTCGCGTTTGGCACGCGATTGATCAGGTTCGGAGCGCCACCGGCCGCAACGTGTGCGGAACCGGGACCGTGGCACGCCTCGCATTGGATTCCCCAGAACTTTTGATTATGGGCAGAATCATACGCCTGACTCGTATCGAAGCCGCCGTTCACCGACCCAAGCGGATCGCCGGAATTCGGCGACCCAGTTGTATGGCACGCCGAACACGGTGAGCCCGGAAAGTCTCCATCCGCCACGGTACGCGTAAACAGGTTTCCGGCTAGTGTCGAGGGATCGTTTCCGTGTGGCGTCGTCAGCCATTCCGCGATGATCCCATTCGGATGCGCAGAGGTCGATCGACCGTGGCAGGACTGGCAGATTTCCCTGCCGAGCATTGTCGCGGTCGGAGGCGTGTTATCCGAGGGGATGGGCGATGGGTCATTGAAGATAATCGTGCCCGGCGGTGCGAAGTCGCCACCGCCCGACACAAGATCTCCCGTCTTGCATCCCACCACAAGTGCAGCGGCAAGGACCGCGACGCTGGCGCCGTACCCGATGGTGAGCCTCTTTGAGCAAAGTGATTTATTTGCCGCCATGATTTTCTCCTTCCCCTTTGCCGGCTTCTCGAACACTGAACTTGGCAGTAAGGGTAATGCGGAAGACATTGCTGTCGTAGTCGTTGCCTCCCACAAAGTCGTCTGTAAAAACCTGTCTCTGGAAGCCGATTCCAAAGATCAATCCATTCAGGAACTCTTGCCGCAGGTCGATAGCGGCAAATGTATTGCGGGCGCGCTCCCCACCGTGGCCGGTGTACACGACCGCGGTTCCGTCGATCCATGTTCGATTGTTGAGCAGATAGTTGAGGCCGAAGGTAACCGATTGTCCTTGAGAGAACAGCAACCTGTTTTCGGCGCCGGATGTCACGCTGCCGTCGTCACCCGTGTTGAGGCCGGTCGAGTCAAAATCCGGTCCGTTGCCGCTCCAGTCTTCCCACAGAAAGTCGATGAGGAAGCTCAGGTTCGGGCTCAACTCCGATGACACGCCCGCATTGAAGGACTGGAGCCGAAGCTCGCTATCCCTCTCGGTGTGTCTCCTCTTGGACCACTGATAGCCCGCATGGAGATCCGTCGTGTACCAGAACATCTTGCTCCATCGCGCGTCGAACCGATCCACCTGGTCATAGTAGAGCGTCGCGGTATTTGCGAAAGCGCTGATATCGGCCTCCGGCGCGTCGATGATACGGGTCGTACGATATCTCGCCATCAGGTCACCAAGGGCGCCAGGCCGATACCGAGCCGTGACGAAGGTTTCATTGATCGCCGGCCGTTGGGTGACTTGGCTACCCTCTTTAATCCGCTCCAGGTTTCTCCGTGTGTAGCCTGCCTGCAGCCCAAATTCCCGGATGGGACGCCAGTTGACATCGGTATTGAACACATCCCGATGGCTGGCGAACCGCGAAACCGTGAACGGGATATGGATTCGATTGATCTGGCCGCTTGCCCGCCAAACAACTTTCGGCAATACAAGCCAGGTGGCCGATCCGGCCCAGCTTCGCAAAGTCGACCCGCCCAGACCGTCCTGATCTGTGTATACGTTTGCCATATTCAGGCTGGCGCTAAACCGATCGCCGATGGATTGGGTCGTGCCGAACGACACGTTGTGGCTATTTCCGGACGGCTGATACCCCGTGTTGTCCTCGAACCGAGAATTGCCGAGGCCAAATTGGAATTTCCCGCCGAATACCGCGTAGTTTGCTTCGCCGGAATATTGGAAATTCCGAAAATCCTGCGGCGGGCCGGGGCGCAATCGCACGATGTCCGGTTCGAAGACTGTCCGATCCGATGCCGTCAGGTCGACGGTGGGAAGGCGCTCTCCAAGCGAGAAATGCCCTTTTGCCTTCCGGTAGTTCTGCTCCGCGCCGATTACTTCGCCTAGAGTCGGATCCGAATAGTACTGAAATCGTTCCGACCAGAACCGGATGTAGCTCTCCGATCCACCGAACGCAAGCTTGCCGTATCCCGCTTGGGATCGTTCTCCGATATCTCGCAGCATCCCTGTGAATAGCAACTCCTTTGTATCAAAGGTTCGGAAAGTTCCGGCAACCATGTCGCCAAAGAAGTCATCCGGAATCGTTCCGTACTGGAAAAGGAAGCTCTCATTGCCGTGGAAGGTGAGGTTGTTCCAACCGGGCACGGCATCGAATTCAAACTGGTTGATCACCGGAGCCTCGTCCTGGGCGCCGGCCGACAGAATGCCGAAGGCGAGAAGGATCGCGAAGCTGGTTCCAATTGTTCGCAATTTCATCCTCCTTTCAGTGGAAAAATAGTGGGCTCGTGTTGGAGCCGTGAATGTCGCTGTGGCAACCCGACCGCCAGCAGCTTCCTGGCCGATTGAGGTGTGCTGCATCTTGGTTGATGTCGGTGTGACACTGAATGCACAGGCCGCGACCGAACGCAACGGTCAATTTTGGGTTCGGTGAGCCATGGGGGCGATGGCAGGTCAGGCAGCTATCACCCAACCCGCCGACACGAGCCGGCTCATGCTCGAACACAAACGGGCCTCGCTTGTTCGTGTGGCACTTGAGACAGGTCTCCGAGAGATCCCGGTTCTCGGCAAGCAGCATTGGATCGGTCGACTTGTGCGGCTCGTGGCAATCGGCACAATTGACGCGATCTTCGAACAGCGGATGGTGGGAACGCATTCGCAGCTGCGATTGCTGCTCCCTGTGGCAGTTGAGGCACGCGCCGTTGATGGCCTGATTGGTGGTCGGATGCTTCTCGTCGTAGCGAAAGGCCACGTTGTTCGTAACCTTGATATCCGGCTTGCGCAACAGATAGGGCTGCGTGTCGTCCTGATGGAAGCTGTGGCAGTCGACGCAGCTTACGTCGGCCATCGCGTGCGTGTTGCCTTGCCAATGGGGCTTGTCCAAAACGGCCGTATGGCAACTCACGCACAATTCTGTTGTTCGCTTGACTGTATAGGCGGATCGCTGCGGGAAGTGGAGGATCTTCACATTAGCCCGTTCATCGACGTGCTCGCTTGCGGGCCCGTGGCAGTACTCGCATACCTCACCCTTTTCGGCCACCACTTTTCGCAGATAAACGGCGTGCTTCGAGGCGGAGAATTTTGCGACCTGCTTGCCGTGGCAGTCTCCGCAGGCTTCCATTCCCACCTTGGTGGCCTCGGGACCCGGGTGGTCCTGCTCCAAGAATTTCTTGTCGACCGGGGCCGCCTTTGCCACGGTTGTCTCGCCTTGCTTGTCCTTCTTCTGATCCTGGTTCGGGATGCTCGGGGCCAATGCGACCGCGACCAATGCCACCAAGGGGATTGTGAAAAGGACCAATTGCGATGCTGCTCCGCGTGATCGTTGCATTCGGTACATCCTTCCTAGCCTCCTTGCAGCCGATCTGCTGCCGCTACTCTCCATAGCAAATCACTCTCCTCGGACCGAGGACGCTGCCGGCCAATGTTTTGGGGCAGACAACAAGAAGCCCATGCGCTCTACGTGCGTCGCATGGGCCCTGTCTGGAATCGGTCTTGGGAGCCGGCGCCAGTCCACTGGACTGCCGGCCCGGCTTCAAACTTCCCAAAAGCCTCTTGGTCGACACATAACGTTCGACAAACCACAATTGTACGACTGCCAACACCCACATCAACATGTCCTGCATTCCTTTGCAAATCGAAATCCGGAGCCAACTACCCCTTCGGGTCGCCCGGCAACCGGTCCTTCTTAATTTCGTCAGCGTTTCTCATTCCATCGCCATCGGAATCCAGCTTGCCGACCTTCTCCAAGACGTCCTCATTTAGTTTCTTCGTG
Organism: Fimbriimonadia bacterium; assembly: GCA_041483895.1. GTDB lineage: Bacteria > Armatimonadota > Fimbriimonadia > Fimbriimonadales > JABRVX01 > JBGPGO01. Next base: position 156,483 of record JBGPGO010000009.1, on the reverse strand, counting down.
CCTTCGGCCTTCATTTCCTTCTGTAGGGCAAGACCGTACGCATTCAGCACATGCTTCGCCTTCGTCGGAAGCTTCGTGTCGTGGCAAGTCATGCACTTTTCCTTGCTAAGATGAGAGTCCTTGGCGATCGCGTAGGTTGACTGAAACGTCTTCATAAAACCGGTGAGGGCCGTGCCCCCGACCGCCATGGCGACCAATCCCGCGACGATCATTACTTTGATTTTCATGTCTGATTCTCCTTCAACGGTTCTACTCGAACCATACCTATATTGTTAGCTCATTATTCCTCGCCGTCAAGGTACGAATCTGTCGTCATTTTGCACGACATAGAGTACGAAATACGTAATAGGTTCTGATGACTTGCCATCTCAAAATGCGGTAAATGTGTTAGCTATTCACATTTGCTGCATCCGGCAATCTCCTCACGGAATATTAGGTACAATGGCCCCATACAGCCATGATGCGAAGGCTACGCAACCGGGCGATTTTCGCCAAATTGGCAGTTTGGTTCGTCGGGATCTACTTTTTTGCCCCGACGTTCCATCTCCTGTCGGAAGAACCGGCAAGCGGCGCGCATGCGCCGATCGCCGGTATGTGTGCCGCGGATTGCAAGCTGCCAACCCATCACCACCCGACGCAGTCCCATGATTCCTCGAACTGCCCGATCTGCCATTCGCTAAGCGGCTTCGTCGCAACTGTCGCGTATACCGCCATGGGCCACTCCGAAACCAAGGTCGCATGGCATGAGACGTACGCGTCGGTCCCTCCTACGAATTGCGCCGTTGCAGTCACCGGCGCTCGCGGCCCTCCTTCCCTCCTGTTCGTTGACGCGTAAACATTCAACGATACAGGAGGAAATAACTTGCAAAGGTATCTTATCGGGTTTGTTATCGTCTGTCTCGGCTGCCTGAGTGCAACCGCCCAGGGACAAGACAACCAGCCCAATCACAAACAGCAGGATCAAATCGATGCGCTGATCAAGCGCATCAACGACCTTGAAGACGCCAATAAGCAGCACGCCGAAGAGATCGCCACGCTGAAGGCCACGATCGCCGAGTTGTCCGCCGGCAAGAAAGAGACGCCGGAGGACGAAGCCCTAAAGGCCGAACTAGAGAAGGCGCTCGGCGGCGGGCAGGGGCAGCCCAGCGCTCCCGCGACCGGCGCGCCGGGCCAGCTCAAGCTGATCGATGTCTCCTATGACATCCTGACTACGGCGGGATGGTCCACTGCCGACCAGACACTGCTGGGCCAGCTTCAGGGCGGCGACCACGATCCGAAAGATCGCGGCTTCAACATCCGCAATCTGGAGTTCTCGCTCAACGGCGCCGTCGATCCCTACTTCAATGCCGAGATGCACACGGTGTTCAAACTCGGTCCCGATGGCGGGACGGAGACGGAGGTGGAGGAGGCCTTCCTCACCACCACCAGCCTGCCCAACTCGATGGAGATCAAGAGCGGGCAATACTTCACCCAATTCGGGCGTCTCAACGCTCGGCATCCCCATGCGTGGAACTTTGTGGATGCGCCGGTCATAACCAGTCGGCTGCTCGGCGGCGACGGCCTGCGCAATCCCGGCGTTCAACTGTCATACCTCACGCCGTTCCATTGGTATTCGGAGTTTATTCTGGGAACGCAAAACGCCGGCGGAGGGACGGCGGCCAGCTTCCTCGGATCGGACGGACCTGCGGGAACCCCAACCATCGATCGCCAGGTCCGGTCCCTCGGAGACATGCTGTACACCGCTCGTTGGTTCAACTCCTGGGAGCTTTCCGACGAAAAGACGGTGAACCTTGGGTTCTCCAGCGCCTTTGGACCCAACAATACCGGCCCAACGAACCGGACGCAGCTGTATGGGACGGACCTCTACTACAAGTGGAAGCCCCGCGTGAACGACCACGGCTTCCCATTCCTGGCGATCCAAGCGGAGGCGATGTCGCGCACCTTCCAAGCAGGGGGCGTCACGACGTCACGCCAGGACCTAAAGGACTGGGGTTGGTACTCGGAATTCAACTACGGCTATCAAAGGAACTGGGTGGCCGGGTTGCGCTTCGACTACGCCGATGCCAACGGAGACAACAGCGCCGACCCGCTTCGCGCGCGCCGCTGGCGGGTGTCGCCGGCGCTGACCTGGTACCCATCCGAGTTCAGCCGCATCCGGCTCCAATACAACTACGACCAGTCCGATTTCCTTGGCATGCCACAGCATTCTATCTGGCTGCAATATGAAGTCGGCTTCGGCGCCCATCCGGCGCACAAATTCTAAGGGAGGATACTTATGAAAAAAATGTTTGTACTAGCCGCGCTGGGAGCGCTTTGCCTCCCGGCGCTCGCCAGCCTAAAAGTCGTAACAACTATCCCCGATCTTGCCGACATCGCGCGGCAGGTCGGCGGAAACCGAGTGAGCGTCACGAACATCGCGTCGGGCCTGGAGGACCCCCATTTCATCGAGGCCAAACCCAGCTACATGCTCAAGATGCGCAATGCCGACCTGTTCATCGAGGTTGGGATGGAGCTGGAGAAGGCCTGGTCCCAGCCCCTGATGCAGGGGGCCCGAAATTCCGCCATCTTGCCGGGCGGTCCGGGATTCCTCGATGCCTCCATCGGCATATCGAAGCTTGAAGTGCCGACAGGGACCGTTGACCGGTCGATGGGAGACATCCATCCGTATGGCAATCCCCACTATTGGACCGATCCGTACAACGGCCGCATTATCGCGAAGGCGATCCGCGACCGGCTGATCCGATTGGACTCGGCCGGAAAGTCCACATACGAAGCCAACTATGGCAAGTTTGTCGAAGACCTCGATGGAGCGATGTTCGGCAAAGTGTGCGCGGCGGCAGTAGGTGGGGACAAGCTGTGGTCCCACTATTTCGCGGGCGATCTGGATGCGTGGCTGGCAAAGGGCGACCATCGGTACGGCGGATGGCTGGGGATGGTGAAGAAGGTGAAGGGCACGAAAATCGTCACCTATCACCGAAGCTGGAGCTACTTCGCGCGGCGATTTGGATTCGATGTCGTCGAAGAGCTGGAGCCCAAGCCGGGAATCCAGCCAAGTCCCGGCCATGTGCTCGATGTGATCAAAATCATGAAACAGGATGGCGCGAAGATCATCCTGATGGAACCGTTCTATTCCCGCAAACCCGCCGATCTGGTGGCGGGCAAAGTGAATGGCACCGTCGTGCTCGCGGCCAACTCCGTCGGCGGGCAGCCGGCCGCCAAGGACTACATTGCCATGATCGACAACGTCGTGACCAAACTGGTCGAGGCGGCGAAATAATATGCGAAGGGCCACGGAGGTTTAGAGATGCATGATTGGATAGAGCTCTGGCATTTGCTGATGTGGCCCTTTTTTATCTGTCTCTTGATGACGGGGTTGCATGTCTATATGGGTATGCATGTTTTGCGGCGCGGAGTAATTTTTGTGGACCTGGCGCTGGCACAGATGGCCGCGCTGGGTGCGACGGTGGCGCTGCTGGCATCACCCTATTTCATCCACGACGTGCACTCGTCAGTGACTAGCGACGACTTCGCACAGCAGGTTGAGGCGCTGGAACACGCACAGGCCAAAGGCATGACTCCGGAGCAGGTTGAGCAACAGCAGCAGGCGGAACATGACCGGGAACAGGACCGACTTGTATACATTTTCTCATTGGGCTTCGCGGTGATCGGGGCGGCGCTCATCGGGGTCAGCCGTTTCCGCGACGACAGCGTGCCACATGAGGCCATCATCGGTATCTTCTATGTGGTATCGGCGGCGCTTGCGGTGATGGTGCTGAGCAAATCCGTGCATGGCAAAGACGAGATCGAGGCGATGCTGGTTGGGAATATTCTGTTTCAGAACCAATCGGATGTCATTCGGACATTTTTCCTCTATTTCGGCATTGGCGTGATTCACTTTCTGTTCCGTCGTCAGTTCCTGCAGATTTCGGAAAGCGCGCACAATCCCGAGGCGACCGGGCTGAAAGTGATCGGGTGGGATTTCTTGTTCTATCTCACGTTCGCGTTGATGGTCACGGAGTCGGTTCGCATGGCCGGTGTGCTGGTCGTGTTTAGCTTCCTAATCATCCCCGCGGCGGCGGCCTCGATGGTGATGAAGGGGTTCATGAAGCAACTCGTCTTGGCATGGGGAATCGCCATCGCCGCCAGCGTCATGGGTCTCTATATCTCAGCCGCCCGCGACTATCCGACCGGCCCATCTCTCGTCAGCTCCTTCGGGATGATGCTGGTGCTGTTTGTCATCGTGCGGTGGATTCTCATGCGCACGGGACACGTGAGCGCGGCGAAGATGGGCCAGAGTTAGATCCCTACTCCGCCCCCACCTGGCCGAAATTGAGGAACGTTAGGTTGAGGTCGGGAAGTGCCACGATCCCGTCGCCGTCCAGGTCTTCCGGCGCTGGGCCGGCCGATGCGAAGGCAATGAAAATGGAATTCATATCCGGGAGGTTTACGGCGTTGCTTTCATCCACGTCCCCGTTCCGCAAAAGATCGAAGTTTCTCCTGTAGACGCCACCGATCTCGTAGTCCTCCTCGGGCAACGTTTCCGAGAGCCAATGGGTGCACTTGCCCCATAGATGATAGGGTCCGACCTCGTTTGTGTACACAACATAGCTGCTGTCACTCGCAAGCAAAGCCGTCATCTTGTCGAGAACGAGGGCGCCGGATTTCGCTTTCACATTGAATTCGATGTTTTCCGGGGATGCGACATAGCTGTCCAAATTCACGAATCCGGTGATGGTCACGGCCTCCGCGCGAATCAGCGGACGCCCGAACCCGGACGCGCTCGTGGCATCCATAAACATGCTGTTAGGAAACGTGAGCACTCCGAGAGCATACGGGGAGGTGATCGAATGGGCGTTGTCTATTACCCAGGAGTTGTCCCTGTACTCATGCATCATTTCGGCGCCGGTTCCAATTCCCAATTCGTCGGTTTCGCCGGCAGAAAACGTAACAAACGGCTTTCCTTGATTGACCACGTTCGTGGCGTCTCGCGGATAGCTCCAGGCATACACGACCAGATCGTATGCCGCGAAGTTGCCGGTCTCGATCGTCGCCTGTGCGCCGACCGTCACGTTGAAACCACGGGCGACCAGATTGTTGTAGACGGCAATTCCCCCAAGCTCCGCGCTGTGGGAGTTTGGGTTCAGCGTACCGTTGTAGGTCGCGAGAAAGACGTCCTGAGTGTTGGGCGCGCCCGCCGGCCTTGCCCAATCCACGGTTCGGTCGAATAACGTCCACCCATCTCCGGTCATTTGATTGGCGCGATAAAAACCGAAGTAGGCGATCGGCTTCGACTTATGGACAATGACGATATCGCGCGTGACCGCTAAGCTGACGGCCGCGAACGCAATGAAAACAATCACGAAGCAGAAACCGATCAACCGACTCATAATGACACCCCCGATCAAGAAATCCGCCGAAGAACCAGCATCTCCATCGGCAAGCCTATGAACACATTATACAGATTCATAACTGCTATTTGCGCAGCTTGGTGGCCCATTTCTTCATATCGTCCAATCGGTATCGATCGGGAGACTTTACGTCCAGCTTATTCATGTAGGCGATGCGCTGTTGGAAATAGTGCAGGTAGGTCGGGGCATACTTGCTCTTTTCCAGCCTTGCCACAGCAGCCAGCGCCAGCATGTCAACCTCGAATCGGACCGAGACGTTTTTCGCGAATGCCTTTGCAGCCGAGAAGGCGCGCTGAACGGCATCATCGAGGGCCGCCGATCGGAATATCTGAAGGCCTTCGACCAGGTCTGCTTGATCTCTGATCGTGGTGGCATTGAGGAATTTGTGATGGTAGAGCCCGTAGTTCGGATAGACGGCAAGGAGGATTTCCAAAGCGCGATTCGGCTTTGGTCTCTTTCTATCAAAGGCGTGTCTCGCATCGGACCAAACCTTTGATGGAAGCGCTTCGGCGTAGACTTTGCCATACCTTCGGACGAACGTGGCGACATCCTCTTTCCATTCGCCCGGCTTCGCGTGCTTCATAAGTGTCTTTTCGATGAATTGCCAAATGACAAGTGGATCATAATAGGGGCGCCCAAGGAATCGCAGAGCAAATTTTTCTCCCACTTCCGGATAGTAATAAAGAAGGCGTTTGAGCGCATTGAGGGCGGCGTATGAGTACGGATTGTCTGCGTCTTCGATCAGTGACCTCTTATGCGCTTCGGCTGTGAGATCACCCCAATCTTTTCGCGTAGCCGTTGCCAGCGCTTCGATTTGAACCGGAGAGTTCACAACGACGCAAGACGATGGCTGGTATCGCACGGCATTGAGGCCGCGATTCACGATTTGACCCACCAACACATAGCACAGGTCTCCCACCCGCGGGACATAGCCGGCCTTCAGGTTGATTTGGCCGCCGTCGTCGTCTAGCCGGTTGACGTTCTTTGGTTGCTTTTCCGGCTCCGCCCAACGCGGATGGTATTCATCCGAGAACCAGCCGTCCACAATAATCCCGCCGCCAGCGACTAGGAGTTTCGTGGATCGCGGATCCGACAAGTGTTTCAAGAGGTCCGGCAGGGCCTTCACCCCGCGACGAACTAGCTCGCGCATAGCCGGCGGAACCGTCGGCTTCGGCGAGCCGATGATGCCCCCATGAAATTGCGGTTCCTCGTTGATTGCCATGAACGTCGAGGACATGGAGAAAGAGTTGAAACCTGTACCTTCGGATGAGATGTTGGCGAGGGAATCAATCAGCTGCTCATTCGTGAGGCCGCCCTCGCCTGGCGACAGTTTGAATGCAGACATTGCCGCCAACGGCGCGATGGCGGACGCAAAAAAAATGAAGGATAGCCATTTCCGCAGATGCATGCCGCACCTCCCCACGGATGTAGACGGCCATCTGACCGTAACGTTCCCAAACCTCTGGATGCCGCGTGAGACCGTCACAGCGGCAGGAGGCAATAATGGGACCCTCAACAGGAGGTCTCTCTGTGAAGTCCGGCATACTCTGCAGAATCGCTTGCGCTTTTCTACCGCAGCGTGTATAGTAAGATTGCGGGCAACGCGAAGGGTCCCCGCGCCGCCGGCGCATACTAGTACTGGAGGAATTTCTGACAATGGCAATCGCTCAAATTGAGCCACAAGTCAGCTCATTTGTCGCATCGCAAAAAAAGATGCTGATCGACGGACGATGGGTGGAAGCCGCGTCCGGTCGAACCTTTCCGACCTACAATCCCGCCACCGGCGAGGTGCTCGCGCACATAGCCGAAGGCGACAGACAAGATGTAGAGACCGCGGTTCGCGCGGCTCGCAAAGCTTTCGAATCCGGCCCGTGGCCGAAGATGACCCCAAGCGAGCGTGGCCGGCTGATGTGGAAGCTCGCCGATCTGATAGAAGCCCATACGGAGGAGCTCGCGCAGCTGGAGACCTTGGACAACGGAAAGCCGCTGACCATCGCCCGAGCCGCCGACGTTCCATTGGCCGCCGACCTGTTCCGATACATGGCGGGGTGGGCGACCAAGATCGAGGGGCACACGATCCCGATCAGCGTCCACTACACTCCCGGCGCCGAGTACCATGCCTACACCCGGCGCGAACCGGTCGGCGTGGTTGCGCAGATCATCCCGTGGAACTTCCCGCTGCTCATGGCGGCGTGGAAGCTTGGTCCGGCGCTCGCGGCAGGTTGCACGGTCGTTATCAAACCTGCCGAGCAGACCCCGCTCTCCGCGCTCCGGCTCGGCGAGCTGATCTGTGAGGCGGGCTTCCCGCCCGGCGTGGTCAACATCGTCCCAGGATATGGCGAGACAGCCGGAGCGGCCCTTTCCGCCCATCCGGATGTAGACAAAGTGGCATTCACGGGTTCCACCGAAGTCGGCAGGCTGATCGCCCAAGCCGCGACGGGAAACCTGAAGAAGGTGACCCTGGAATTGGGCGGCAAATCCCCGAACATCGTGATGGACGACGCCGATCTCGACATGGCTATCGCCGGCGCTGCCAGCGCGATCTTCTTCAACCATGGCCAGTGCTGTTGCGCGGGCTCTCGGCTATATGTTCAGGAGCGCATCTTCGACAAGGTCGTGAGCGGCGTTGCTGATCAGGCGAAGAAGATTCATGTCGGTCCCGGCATGGAATCCGCCTGCGAAATGGGACCCCTGGTGTCGGAAGAGCAGCTCGGCCGCGTGTGCGGATATCTAGAATCGGGTAAGACCCAAGGCGCGAAGGCGGTTGTCGGCGGCCACAAGATGAACCTGCCCGGCTATTTCGTCGAGCCCACGGTTCTCGTGGACACGAAGCCAGGAATGAAGGTGATCGAGGAGGAGATCTTCGGACCGGTCGTCGCGGCCGTGCCGTTCAAGAACCTGGACGAAGTTGTGGACGCATCCAACAACAGCGTGTATGGTCTTGCCGCCGGGATTTGGACGCGCGACATTTCCAAGGCGCATAGCATCGCCAACAGGCTGCGGGCCGGAACCGTGTGGATCAACTGCTACAACATCTTCGATGCGGCGCTGCCGTTCGGAGGATACAAGCAGTCGGGCTGGGGCCGCGAAATGGGCCACGACGCGTTGGACCTGTACACGGAGACAAAGGCAGTCTGCGTACGGCTGCAATAGCGGATCGAATCGATAAGTGCAAACAAATGGAAATCCCTTCACAGTCAGACTGTGAAGGGATTACTTCCGAGGGTTCGTCGGACCGTTATCTCTTTCGGCGTCGAAGAACCAGACCGAGGCCCGTGGTGGAGAGGCCGGCGAACATGCCCGGCTCCGGAACGCAGACGGCGTCGACAACCAGCTCGTCAACATAGAGCTTGTCCTGATGGGTCAAGCCGTCGTCGTCATTCGGGCCGAAGATATACACGTCAAACGGTTTGCATTGGCGTACATAGTCCGCCCAGCCACCATGCCAACCGTTGCCTAGATCGACGAAACCATGATGGAACGGATCGCCGATGAAGTGGAAGTCGTCACCGAAGAAAGTGATCTGAATGCGGATGAGCTTCTTCATCTCGCGCTCTTCGGCATCCGGAATGTGGAAGACAAGCTTGCCTTCTTCGCCAATGCACCAGACGCCATCGCGTCCCTCTTTGGTCTCCAGCCATTGCGCTTCGTCAACGTCCGTCATCGCCGGCTGGCCGAACGGGTTATTGGAAATCTCCGGGAACGGTCCGTCGGTCTTGAACTCCCACTGCTGAAAGTCGCTCATGGGAGCGCCGCGCCACGGTGGCGGGTTGAAGTCATCTGCGGTGGCTACCCCGACGCATGCGAGGGCAGTCGCCAATAAGGCGAATCGGATGCTGCGGTTCATTTTATTGTTCTCCAGTTGGTGAGTGTGCTGGGCCATCGAGCGTGCCGGCGCACCGGGACCACGCGTTCAATAAGTTGAGGCAAGGACCATGCCAAATCCAGGCGGTTTTGCGTTGCTTAACGGGAAATTGGGACGGCTGGAATGCCTGCTTTCGGAGACCTTGATCGAGAACGCAACGGAAAGCCCCCCGCGGAGAACCGAGGGGGGTCTATCATCTTGTTGTTCTCGGAGTTATCGCTTTCGGCGTCGAAGAACCAATCCAAGGCCGGCGGCGGCGAAGGCCGCAATCGTGCCCGGCTCGGGAACGCATACGGCATCAACAACCATCTCGTCCACATACAGCGGGCCGCCGATCAGGACCACGTCAAACGGCTGACAGGGCAACGTGTAGTCGGCCCAAGCGCCGGTCCAACCATTGCCGCGATCTTCATAGCCACCGTCAAAGGGATCGCCCAGCCAATGGAAGCCGGCGGCGCCACCAAAGAAGGTGACCTGGATGCGAACGATCTTCTTCTCGGTTGGCTCATCGGCATCCGGAATGTGGAAAACCATGGTGCCGCCTTGAGGGATGCACCAAACGCCGTCTCGACCCTCAAAGGTCTCGAGCCAGCGAGAATCACCGATCTGCGTGATAGCCGGTTGGCCGAACGGGTTGTTGGACAGTTCCGGAAGCGGGCCGTCGGTCTTGAACTCCCACTGCTGGAAGTCGCTCATGGGAGCACCGCGCCACGGCGGCGGGTTGAAATCATCAGCGTTGACGGCCCCTACGCATGCGAGGGCAGCCGCCAAGATGGCGTATCGTATGCTGCGGTTCATATTGTTGTTCTCCAGTTGGTGAGTATGCGTGTTCGCCGCGCGCTCAATCCGGCCGTCACGGCGTACTTCCTTCAAGGCGGCAATTTGCATGCCAACCGGATGCGCTCGCGCCGAAATTACCGGCAAATGGGGATGACAGAATTGCTAGGCGTTCTTGTGATTTGATGCAAGCAGAAAGGCTTCCCGCTTGTTAGCGGGAAGCCTTGAGAGCTCGAGGACTCGGGTTCGCCTATCTCTTGCGTCGGCGAAGGATCAGTCCAAGACCGGCGGCGGCGAAGGCCGCAATCGTGCCCGGTTCCGGAACGCAGACCGCGTCAATGACGACTTCGTCGACATAGATTGGGCCACCGGAGATGTAGGCGTTGAATGGCTGGCAGGGAAGCAGATAGTCCGCCCAGGTACCGGTCCAACCGTTGCCAAGGTCTTGATAGCCCTGGTCAAATTGACCGCCGTTCCAGGTGAAACCGTCCGGGCCACCGAAGTAGGTGACCTGCATTCGGATGATCTTCTGCTCGGTCGGGTCATCGGCATCCGGGATGAAGAAAACCATGGCGCTGCCGTCGGGAATGCACCAGACGCCGTCGCGGCCCTCAAAGGTCTCGAGCCAGCGAGAATCACCGATCTGCGTGATCGCCGGTTGACCGAACGGGTTGTTGGACAGTTCCGGAAGCGGGCCATCGGTTTTGAACTCCCACTGCTGGAAGTCGCTCATGGGCGCGCCGCGCCACGGCGGCGGGTTGAAATCATCAGCGTTGACGGCCCCTACGCAAGCGAGGGCAGCCGCCAAAAGGGCGAATCGAATGCTGCGGTTCATTTGGTTGTTCTCCAGTTGGTGAGTGTGCTGAATCGCCGCGCGCTCTAGCCGGCCGTCACGGCGTCTTGGTTGCAGGGCGGCAATTTGCGTGCCAACAGGAGACGGCCGATCCGTAATTACCGGGAAATGGGGATGATAGGATTGCTGGCCCGTCGCTGCTCATGCAGCCTGGGAGGGAGGCTACGCAGAAATCGGTACGATCGATTCGGGAGATTTGTAGCGCGGATTGCTCATGGACCGAGTAACCGGCCAAGCCCGCAGAACCCCTTCCGGCAGAGGACTCAGCATCGACTGTATTGCTGCCGGTTCTTGGAGGTCCGCGTCCAGCCAGGAATCATAATCATCCGGCTCCAAAAAGCAGGGCATGCGATCGTGCAGCCTGGCCATGAACGGATTTGCATCCGTCGTCAGGATCGTGCATGTCTCATGAATCGGTTCGCCGCGATCCCAAATGTCCCATAGTCCCGCCGCCGCCAGGATGCCGCCATCGGTGCGGGAAACATAGTAGGGCTGCTTGAATACCTTGGTGCCGTCCGATTCGGCCTTCCATTCGAAGAAGCCGGACATCGGCAGGATACAACGGCGCTTTTTGAAACTGGTGCGGAAGTATGGCTTTTCACTCGCCGTTTCGGATCGGGCATTGACGGGCCGAGCCTTGACGCCCTGGTAGTCCTTTACCCACGCCGGCACAAGGCCCCACTCCATTAAATGCAGCGTCCTCTCCTCGTCCTGTTCGAACACGACGGGGACATAGGTTGAGGGAGTGATGTTGTAGTTCGGCGTCCAGTCCGGCCCATCGCCTTCAAAGAGGCCGGGGAAGGCCAAGCGTTCTTGGAATAACGAGTAGCGCGCGCACATGCGGCAATTATACAGAAACCGGACTCACTGGCTGGGCTGATATCGCATGCTTGCGAGAATTGAATCGATGATCCGCCTATCATCGTCCGTGGCTCGGCTTCTCAATGACACCGAAATCACGCCACTAGTTTCGTGGGCGAAAATATGCTCCTCCATAGTTACAGGAATTCCTTGTTCGACGGTTTTGCACTGATAGTAAACCTCATAATACTGGCCTTGCTTTCGGACCTCCGGCGGGACCGTCATAGAGACGGCCCCTTTATCGAGTCTCATGGCCACTTCGGCCGACCGGTGGCGCTCCGCCTCCGTCCTGAGAACGTCTTCGGCGATGGGGGAAAAGTCAATTCTCCAACGATCGTCTTCAGGGAAGATCATGAGTGTATCTTTCCCATCGTATTCGTGCTGTACACCCCCTGGAATGTTTAGAGAATAGCCATGAAAGGTGACTGTGCTGGCCTTCTTTGGCGTATGACAACCGAACAAAACCGCGGTCACTACCACGATCAGATACAGGTTCTTCACATCCGAAACACTCCAAAATCGGTTTCACAAATGGTTGCGTTGTAGGCAGCGGAGATTCCAAGCGCCAACACCATGCGCGTATCCACCGGATCGATGATGCCGTCGTCCCAGAGCCGGGCCGTGGAATAGTATGCGCTGCCCTCCTCCTGATACTTCTCGAGTGTGGGCCGTTTAAACTGCTCTTGCTCCTCAGCGCTCATCGGTTCACCCTTTTGATCGAGTTTGACGGTGAGGAGCACATTTGCCGCCTGCTCCCCACCCATAACGGAAATTCGGGCGTTCGGCCACATCCATAGCTGCCGCGGACCGTATGCGCGGCCACACATCGCATAGTTCCCCGCCCCGAACGAGCCGCCAACCACGACGGTGAACTTCGGGACATTGGCGCAGGCGACCGCCATCACCATCTTGGCCCCGTCCTTTGCGATCCCCTCGTTCTCGTACTTGCGCCCCACCATGAAGCCCGTGATGTTTTGCAGAAATATGATGGGGATGCGCCGCTGGCAACATAGCTCAATGAAGTGGGTCCCTTTCAGCGCGCTCTCGGAAAAAAGAATGCCGTTGTTGGCGAGAATGCCCACCGGGTAGCCATGGATGCGGGCGAAGCCGGTAACGAGCGTCTGGCCATATCTCGGTTTGAATTCGTGGAATCGGCTGCCGTCAACGATTCGCGAGATGATCTCCCGGATGTCGAACGGCTGCTTCGGGTCGGCGGGGACGATTCCGTACAGTTCTCGCGGGTCGTAAATCGAGTCTTCCGGCGAGCGAACATCAGCCGAGATCGTCTTAGTTATGTTTAAGTTTTCAACGATAGACCTGCACAATTCCAAAGCGTGACCATCGTTATCCGCCATATAGTCGGCCACGCCGGACAGCCGCGTGTGAACGTCCGCCCCGCCAAGGTCCTCGATGCTGACCACCTCACCGGTCGCCGCCTTTACCAAAGGCGGGCCGCCGAGGAAGATGGTGCCAGTCCCTTTGACGATAACAGCGTGGTCGGACATTGCGGGGACGTAGGCGCCGCCGGCCGTGCAAGAGCCCATGACCGCGGCGATCTGTGGAATGCGCTCCGCCGACATACGTGCCTGGTTGTAGAATATCCGGCCGAAATGGTCCCGATCCGGAAACACCTCGGCCTGCAGTGGCAGGAACGCACCGCCGCTGTCCACCAAATAGATGCACGGCAGACGATTTTCCAAGGCGATTTCCTGGGCGCGCAGGTGCTTCTTGACTGTAATCGGGAAGTAGGTGCCGCCCTTTACGGTGGCATCATTGGCGACGATCAGGCACTCCTTGCTGTGGATCGGCCCGATTCCGGTCACGATGCCGGCGCAGGGGGCCTCGTCATCATACATGCCGTTCGCGGCGAGGGAGCTGAATTCGAGGAATGGCGCGCCGGGGTCGATGAGTGCATCAATCCTTTCGCGGGCGAGCATTTTTCCGCGCGACCTGTGCTTGGCTTGCAACTCCGCCCCCCCGCCCTGCTTCGCCTGTTCCAACTTGGCGCGGAATTCTCTCAGAACTGCCTCATACGCCCCGCGATTCGCTTCGAACTGGGCCGCGCCGACATCCAATCGAGACTCGAGTATTTCCACAGTCAAAGAGTTCGCGTTCCGAAGCGATCAGACCTGCTGATTATGGCAACGGCAAGCCTTGATCGAGGAGCAGCCTCAATTTACAGCCGGCTGGTCGAACGACGCATCGTAAAGATTCGCCGCAGCGTACGCTAGGGCCTGACGGACGTCCTCATCGTCGATATCAGGGTACTGGCGGCGGAACTCCTGTCGATCCGGATACAGCGCGAGCGCCACCACAACTTGAAGGACGACGCAGCACGAGCGGAAGACAGAACCGTGTGACATTCGAGCAACAATGCCTGCTTCGACATGTGGCTGGGTTCGACCGTGGCAAGCAGATTCCTTCGGGCGAAGGTGTCAGAATATGGGACATGCCGGAGATCCCGCCCCTCATCGCGTTTCGGCCCTCGCGATTGTGCCGCCTGGCGGTGGTGGCGCTGGCGTTTGGATTTGCGGGTTATTTGTCATATGGTGTCTCGGGGATCGTAGGGTTGGTCCTTGGAATCCGGGCCCTTCGGTTGATCCAAACAAGTTGGGGCGATCTGCGCGGGGAGGGGGTGGCGATCAGCGCGATTATCGCCTCCAGCGGGGCGATCCTGACCGGACCCTATCTCTTCTATCTGACGCGATCGCTTTTCGTGTCGAACCAGGAAGAAACTTTGCTGGAAACGTGCATCACCAATCAAAGGCAGGTGGCACGCGCGTTCCTGATGTATTCGTCCGACAATGAAGGAACTTTGCCGCCGGGGGCCGCCTGGTGCGACGCCGCGGGGCCATATTTAATGAGTCTCGACTCTCTCCATTGCATCCACTTGGGGGCCCATGAAAGCAGCTATGCGATGAATGGATATCTCAGTTCGATGCCGTTGAATCGCCTCGAATCACCCGGTGAAGTCGTTCTCTTGTTTGACTCCATCCCCGGCTGGAATCTGTTTGGCAATGACAGCCTGGCAGTTGCGCGGCACAAGGAGGGACTTGTCATCGCGCGCGCAGACGGCCATGTTCATTGGACCCTGCCTGCGGACCTAAACGTGCGGACATGGAAACCAAATCAATGACTGCGGGTAATCTCTTGCCATGCTAGTCCTGATCGCAATCGCCTTCGCGCAAATCGGCTTACCGCTCACGGTGCGGGATGCGTTCGACCGCCCCATCAACGAATCCGGCATCACCCTGCTGGATTGGGAAGGGGAGATCGGAAATCCGGCGATCCAGATCAAGATCGAGCCGCCAAAAACGGTCACCTATCCGGTTCACATTTACCTCCATTCAACCTGTTCGCGCATCTACTTTAATCGATCGGACGGATCGGATCGATATGGCGTCGGCAAAGACATATACCTTGCGAGTGAGCCAAAATCCACCACACCGGTCTGGATCGCCATCTTTCCTGATCGGGATGGCAAGGACGAAGATCACAAGCTGGTACTGCAAGTATTCGATGCGTCGAATGCGGAAAAGGTGCGCAGCTATGTTCCCATACATGTCATCGACCAAGACAAGGACGAATCGCGTGTATCATATATTAAGTTAGATTATTCACAAGACACCACAGACTTCACACTATCCGATGACGTGCGGCGAGTGGTGGGGCAGGCGGCAGCCGATTGGAGCTACTTTATTGATGATATGAATCTGGACGAAGTTAAAGCGGCTTCAGAGCAAACGGAAGTGTGGAACAAGGATGGATTTGTCGCAAGCCGCCTCGTAAAGAACAAGACTTCATACACGGGTTATCTGATGTACATCGTCGGAATTCATGGAACCGAGCTCCGATCGGGCGGTGCATCGTCCTGGTCCGGTGGCCAGCAGCATTCCGGCGGCAAAGAACTGCCACTCAAGCGGTCCGGGGTCGTGCACTTTGATACGGCCGGGAACTACCACGAGCTCGGCTGGTTCTATTCGCGCGGCGACGACGACTGGTGGGTGAGCGGCAGCCAGCGCAACGAACCGGCAGATTTCTATTCCATCGCTGTTCACGAAATGGGACATGCCCTCTGCTTTTTCGAGGCCTATCCGATCAGCCGCACGGCAAAAACCACGAAGAAATATTCCGCCGTGGAAGTGCGCGACTATCTCGGCTTCGACCCGGGCTACGATGCCAGCGACCACCTGATTGGCGCGACCGATCCAGCCAGCAAGATGGGCGGCTTTGGATTGGAATATCACGGTGAAATGAAGACCCGGAGATGGCTGATCACAAAGTTGCATCTTCTCTGCCTCAAAGCCAATGGGTACAAGATACGCAGCGTCTCATGCTTCGATCCGTTGGTCGCGGCGTTGCCCGAATCGGTAGCTGCGAAACTGGGTGCGCCGGTGCAGATCGTTCCGCAAGCATACGGAGGAATACCAGCCTATTTTTGGCGCATCAAAGAAGGCGCATTGCCAAAAGGCGTCGGAATTTCATCCATTACAGGAGCGATCACCGGATCGCCAACAGAACTGGGCGATTTTCCAATCACAATGGAAGTAAAGGACCAGAGTCCAAAACCGTATGTCAAAGAGGTTCGATTCGTTTTTCGGGTCGCAAAAGGGCCATGAAACGTTGGAAAAAGATCGTGATCGGGTTTGCCGTCATCGCCTTCCTAACCATCGCGTCGAGCGCGATCCTCTGGCTCTCCGGAAACAGCAATCCGGACTTTGTTCTCCCCACCCCATCCATGCCGGAACCGAACGCGTACGACTATTTTGCCTGGGCCGGGCACGATACGGAATCTGACGAACAAATCCGGACTGCGGTGACAGCAGGCAACCGCTATCCGGCGGCCAGGTCTAGGCAGATACTAGATGACCATGCGCGCGCAATCCAGTGGGCGCGGGAAGGATTGTCGTACGAATACCGTGAACCTCCAATTCGCAAAGCAGACCAACGGAACTGGAGCGCATACTACTACCAAAGTATCGGCTATCTATTCCGAATCGAGGCAAACCTGTTCCTGCGAAAGGGAGACACGCAGGTGGCCGCAAACTGTTACTTGGATGCGTTCGAGATTGCGGTTATGAGTACGCGGGGCGCCGACTTCGGAAGTTATATGGCCGCCGAGATCATGCAACAAGATTATCGGAAGCTGATTGCCGGATTAATCGCGAAGATGACCGCAAACAGCGCGATATCAGTAGTTGAGAGGTTGCAAGACATATTGGCAAAGCATGCAACCTTCGCGGATCTTCTTCAGGAAGACAAGGCGTCTCGTCAATGGGAACTGCTGGAAATGTTCAGAGATCGCGACTGGGCGGGGAAACTGATGATCGAAGATGTCATGTCAAAAATCGGTCGAGTCGACCTCGACTTTCGCATTCGGAAATTCAAGACAATTATCGCCGGCAAACGCCGCATTTTCGCGGAGTGCACGGAGGGCTACGATCGCTCCATTGCGGAAGCGAACGGGCCGTAGCACAAGCAAACCTCGCTAACGAAGCGAGACCCGGATTGGTGGTCGCCGGATAATGTCGTAAATATGAATCGTTTAGAACGACTTCAATATTGTGCGCGCCAGGCAAACAATGATTTGTTGCTGCTATCGGTTGCCTTGCGCGCCTATCATGAACGCGAAGGCAAATACCCTGCAAGCCTGTCACAGTTGCAAGCCGTCGGTATCAAATCAGTTCTCAACGATCCATTTACTGACCACAAACCATATTCCTATTCGCGCAAGGGCCGTTCCTACGTTCTATACAGCATCGGACCCGATGCCATTGACCAAGGAGGCCAACCGGTCCACTATCGGTACGCATTCATCTCACCCAACGCAACGGGAGATATCGTTCCTGGACACTGATATGATCATCCGAACCGCTTGTCAGAAAGATGCGGCAACCTGCGCCGCGATCTATTCCCCCATTGTCCGCGAAACGGCCATATCATTCGAGTTGGAACCGCCAAACGAACAAGAGATGCTCGCGCGCATCACCAAATCTTTTCCGATGTTCCCCTGGCTGGTTTGCGAATTGGATGGCATTGTCGTCGGCTATGCCTATGCGCGCCAATTCCGAGATCGTCCCGCCTATCAATGGTCCGTCGAAGTCTCCGTTTACGTCGCCGCCGAAGCACGCGGAAAGGGAGTTGGCCGCGCGCTCTACGTTGCGCTCTTTGAGATCCTTCAGCGCCAAAGATTCATCAACGTCATTGCCGGAATCACGCTGCCCAACGACGCGAGCGTCCGACTCCACGAATCCATGGGCTTCCAACCGATCGGCGTTTTTCAGAAGATCGGCTACAAATTCGGCGCCTGGCACGACGTTGGATTTTGGCGCCTCACCCTGGGGGAGCACTCTCGCGACCCGCTCCCGCCGATCTCATTTGCCGACCTGCGTGTATAATCCCTCTTCGGTCCCATGAGCCAACTCGAGCAATACCTGTCTTCGTTCAAGAATAAGGTCGTCACCGTCGTGGGCGATCTGATGCTGGATGACTATGTGTGGGGAAAAGCCGCACGGATCAGCCCGGAAGCCCCCGTGATGGTGCTAGATGCCCAGCGCGACTCCCGCGTCCCTGGCGGAGCCGCCAACGTCGCGCACAACATTGTCTCGATCGGCGGCAAGGCCAACCTTGTCGGCGTGATCGGAGAAGATGATGCCGGCGCGGCCCTTCAGCAATGTCTGCAAGATCTATGCGTCGAAACAGATCACATCGTGCGCGACGCCACACGGCAGACTACTCGCAAGACAAGAATCATAGCGCAGCACCAGCAGGTGCTGCGATTGGATCGGGAAGAGCGAGGACCGTTATCGGCGGAAACCTCGAATCACGTAACTGAATCCGCCATCGCAGCTTTGAAGAATTCAGACGCATTGGTGCTTTCGGATTATCGCAAGGGATGTCTCAACGAAGAACGGGTGCGCACACTGATAGCCGTTGCAAAAGAGATGCGTAAGCCGTGCGTGGCCAATCCAAAACCGGCGACGATTTCTTGGTATGCGGGGACGGATCTCGTGTCCATCAATCGCCATGAAGCCGAGGGGTTTGTCGGCCTCGAAGAGCCAACGAACGAAGAGCTGTCCCACGCCACCCAGTCCAAACTTTGGGAGTGCGGCATCGAAAACGGTCTCGTCACGCTGGGCGAAGACGGCATGGTCCTGTTGGGAGAGCGGATGACCCCAATCCGGGCATTGCGGGTCGAGGTGTACGACACCGCCGGCGCGGGCGACACGGTCATAGCCACGATCGCGCTGGCGTTGGGAGCGGGCATCGACATGACCGTCGCCGCGCGCATTGCCAATTTGGCGGCCGGCTGCGTGGTTCGCCACGTCGGCGTCGCCGTGCCCACACCGCAAGAATTGGTGGACCTGGCCCGGTCCCATCATTTCTCGGTATAATGACCGCTCCAGGAGGTCGGACAAACCATGCGAGTACGAAACAAGGAACTTCGCGTCAAGCGTCAGCGGCTCGGCGAGAAGGCAAAAGAATACATTAAGCAGGATAAGGAGAAGAAGGCCGGGAAGAAAAAGTAGGTCTTGCACTTCCGCGAAATCACTTCTCCCAAACCGATTCCCCTTCAAAAAAGGTCGCAAAGATGTCGGGATGCTGGCCTTCTGAAATCTGTTCCAACGGATCGTCGCGAAAGACGATAAAATCCGCCCGGCATCCAGGCCGAATCGAACCCAACAGATTTTCCTGAAAATTGAGATAGGCCGAACCGGATGTGTAGGCTGCCAACGCCTCTCCCGCCGTGATCCGCTCCGCCAAATCGAACTGCCGCCCGCTGCCGGATTCTCGTTGGACCGCCGCCACCATCCCGTCCCCTGGGTCGCCGGGCACGATGGGAAGGTCCGAGCTGAACCCCAACGGAACCCCGGCCCGCAGGAGGGAGCGCAACGGCTTGATCGTCGCCGCTCTGTCTCCTAACGCCGCAAAATAGTCATCCCCGAACCGAAGAAGGAACTCCGGCTGCACCCCCGCGCAGATCCCCAATTCCGAATATCGCAATATGAGCGCCGGGTCGAGCAGCATGGAATGTTCGATGCGATGACGAGGGCTCCTCGGTTGCGACTCGGTCGGGAGACCGGTCGCATCATTCTTTTCCCCCTCCCCCGCTTGCGGGCCAGCTAAGACCCCCTCCCCCGCTTGCGGGGGAGGGTTAGGGTGGGGGTCTTCTTGCAACGCGCTTTCATACGCATCCAGCGCCATGCGGGCGGCCTGATCTCCGATCGCATGGATGATGCACTGCCTGCCCGACCGATGGATCGTCATCACCTTCTCATTCAGCTCGTCCTGACTGTAGATCGGAAAGCCCGATCCGCCGCTGGAGTACTCCCCGGAAATGAACGCGGTTCGTGTCCCGATCGCCCCATCGGCAAACAGCTTCACGCCGCCCAATGACAAGAGCGGATGCCCGCGCCACGGGTCCCACGTTTCCCAGTCCGGAATCGCCGTTAGCAGCTCGAAAAGCGGCGTCAACCGGACCCGCAGCTTCATTCCTCGCTCCACTGCCTTCTCGTAGGCCCCCATCTCGACCTCGACCCCAAATCGGAATGAAGATAGGTCGGTTGCCGCCGTAATCCCCATCCGGTGCAAATGCCGCGCCGCTTCCGGCAGAGCATCGGCCAGCTCGGTTTGAGTGATTTTTGGCGCCTTCCGACGAACCAACCCCATGGCACTTTCAAAGAGCTGCCCATTTGGTTTGCCGGATTCGTCTCGACCAATTTTGCCGGCAGTTGGGTCGTTCGTTTTCTCTCCAATCTCCGCAATCTGCAGCGCTTTGCTGTTGGCTGTCATGCCATGCCTGCTGGCGTCCCAAATGTACAGAGGGCGCTCGGGCGCAACCGAATCCAGCTCCGCCAACGTCGGGTACCGCCGCTCCGCCACCAATCCCTGGCTAAACCCGTTGCCGATCACCCAGGGCCGAGCCGGATCGACATTTCGCAGCGCCGCCAAGACATCAGCAATCGAGGGACATGCGCGCGCGCCGACATCGATTTGAGTAAAGCTTTCGGCCAGCATTGTGGTGTGGCAATGGCAGTCGTTATACGCCGGACTGAGGTAAGCGGCGCCCAAATCCAGCCGCTTTCCCGCACGGGAAACGTGCTCGGAAACCTCCACAATCTGACCGTCAGAAACCGCGATCTCGCCCGGAACAAAGCGACGGCCGTCAAAGTACGTGAGGTTGGAGAAGATATCCACGAGGGCCCCATTTCAACGCGCAACAAAGGAGAACCTGCCGAAATCAGGTATTAGCCTCCCGTGGAATTCGATCCGATCGATGCGCCCCCGCCGGAAAGCAGGCAGGCAAGCCCCGAGCGACCTTGGATTTGGGTGGTCGTCGCCTTCCTGATTCTTTTGCAATTCGCTGGAGAGCTTTTCGGCCGCGAGGATCCCGCCCTTCAGGGAGCTGATAGCGCCGTCGCGGATTCAATCGGGTCTCCTTCAGATACATACGGCCCGAAATTGCGGCCCATCGTGGACGAGCTTCTGAAAACCAAGGGCCCAACAAGAAATCCGGCACTTCGCGTCGCCGCCTCGATCCAATTTGAATTCAGTCTCGGCAATGCGCGAAAGACGGTCGCGCTGCAGGATGAAATGGCGGGAGGGGAGACCGGAAGGCAACTCACGCAACTGTGGGAAAAGATCTATGGCGCCAAGCGGTTTTTGCCCGGAGAAATCCCAGAGGCCGAAAAGCTGCTCGACAAGTACGACCTGCCCTCCGTGCGAAAGATTGCCCGCTGGGCATTGCTCGAACGCACCGGCCGCGGCAAACTGGCTGCGAAAGAACGGAAAGCGGCGACGGCGAAGGATCAGTCGAACAAACCCTGGGAGGCGACGACCGTCGGCTTGTATTTACTCGCGATGGCCGCTGGATTGGCATTGGCGCTGGGCTATGCCATATACCGATTGGGGTTCTCCTTCTACCCACCCGACATCCCGGACAAGGGCGCTGCCGACGGGCTCGGCGAGGTGTTCATCCTCTATCTCCTTGCTTCGATCGGCATCGCCGGAGCGTTCGTCTCCATCGTGTCTCAACTGGGCGGCAAATCCGGGATCGAAGCCGCGCTGGACTACCAATTGCTGATCGCCATTGCCGCATTTGCGGTAACGCTGTACTATCTCAGACGAGTGGCCCACCGCGTCGGTCTTAATCTTGAAACCATCGGCTGGCATCTTCGCGATTGGAAGGCAAATGTCGTTTGGGGCATCTGCGGAGCCGCTGTTGCCGTATTTGCCGCGGTGGTCGGCTATTTCATCTCCATCCCGCTATTCTACGGACTGCCGCAAGCGCCCCACCCGATTTCGCAAGAGATCGCGCAGAACGGGTCGTGGCTCAAGTGGATTGTTATCTTCTTCGAAGCCAGCGTCGTAGCGCCGGTAACGGAAGAGCTGCTGTTTCGCGGGGCGCTGTTCATGGGATTGTGGCGACGGCTCGGCCGTTTCTGGCCGGCGGCCATCTTGTCATCCGTCGCGTTCGCCATCGTTCATCCCCAGCTTTTTGCCGGCTATCTCTCCATCGCCGGGGTCGGACTGGTGTCCTGCCTCCTGCTCCGGGAACGGCGCAGCCTGCTCGCCTGCATCGTCATGCACGGGACCTACAACAGCCTGCTGCTATTGCTGAGCTTCGCCGCCAAATAGGGGAGCGCTGGCTTCCAGCCGGCATACGACCTATGCGACCCATACGTCCTGTAAGTCCGATATTTCCGATGCGACGCCGGCAGGATGCCGGCGCTCCCCCTGGAACGGAATCATACGCCCGACTTTCTTTATATGGTCCGTCCGCCCCGACCCACCTTCCCGGCAGACGGCACGCCGGAAGAGTTGGAAGCCGTCGGCGAGCACTTCCAGTACTTAAAGCAGATGCTGGAAGCCGGCACGCTCTACCTCGCAGGCCGCCGAGAGGATGCGGAGTTCGGAATTGCCGTCTTCAAGGCCGACGACCTGGCCGCCGCTCAGGAGATCGCCGCGAACGATCCGGCGATCGTCAGGGGCGTGTTTACCGTCGAGGTCTGGCCGTTCCAAGTGGCGTTAGCGACCGGCCAGTAAGCGCACTCCGACGAACGCCAACGCCACAGCCAGTACCCGAACGATGTTGCGTCCATGGATCCGGTTGGATAGCGGCGCTCCGGCCTGCGCGCCGATGAGAACTCCGATGGCGAGGGGCAAAATTCTCCCGAACGTCCCGGCAAGCGAGCCTTGGGACAAATGCGTCAATGTTCCGGTCAGCGCCGTGATCGCCAGGATGAAGTGGGAGGTTGCCGTCGCCAGATGGACGGGAAAACCGAGAATGTGGACGAGCGCGGGGACGTGGATGATGCCACCGCCAATCCCAAGAAGGCTGGACAAGAAACCCACTCCAACGCTGATTGCCATCCCAAGCTTGAGGTCGTACGAGTAACGATGGACAGTGCCGTCGCGATCCACGATCTCTCGGTGGGTATGACCCGCCGTCGGCGCGGTGGGTTTACGGTCAGCCTTCTCCGGCCGGAGGAACAGGGCGGCGGCAATGCAGACCAGTACAACGCCAAATATCCCGTCGAAGGTGCGTCGCGGGATGAAGCTGGTCACCAAAGCTCCCCCAATCGCCCCTGGAATCGTCGCCAAGCTGAAGAGAAGCCCGGATCGGTAATCGATCCGCCCCATTCGGTGGTAGGCAACCGAGCCCGACGCGGCATTGAAAAACACGACGGCCAGCGAAATCGCGGTGATTCTTTCCGGCGAGTCATGAGGATAGACGAACAGGAGGAGCGGAACGAGCAAAAACCCTCCCCCAGCCCCAACGAGCGTCCCCACCAATCCAACACCCAACCCGACGACGAACAGCCAAAACTCCGACACACCCCAACGGTACCCGATAGCCTGGCATGGCCTGCAGAATAGGACATATCGGTCGTATGGGACCTATATGTCCTATTTATCCGATCCCAGCCTTACAAGAACCGAAATCAGGAACCTGTTAAGACCACTTGGTTGAAAACCGCACCCCCGTAGGAACCGGTCCCCAAAGCTAAAAACCGCCTATAGCTTCCTCCGCCCCGTGACGATAATCCTGCTGTGAGTCCTGCCGGGAGGATGTGAATGTACGAACAGTACTGGGGCCTCAATGAGCCACCGTTCAGCCTAACACCAGACCCCCGCTTCTTGTACTTGAGTCGCAAGCACGAGGATGCGCTGATGATGTTGCACTATGCCATCACGCGAAACAAGGGTGCGGCCATGCTGTGCGGAGATATCGGATATGGAAAGACAACCGTCAGCCGCAAGCTGCTGGAGCTGCTCGATCCGGTCGCCTATAAGGTGGTCCTGATCGTCGACCCTGTTCTTAGCCCCTCGCAAATGCACCAGGAAATCCTGTCGCAGCTTGGGGTCACGACGAATTCAAAAAACCGGCAGACACTCGTGAACACGCTGCACAATCATCTGCTCTGCGCTTACGAGCGTGGTCAGCAGATTGTTCTGATCGTGGACGAGGCGCACCTGATCAAGCAGACGAGCACCTTTGAGGAATTGCGCCTGCTGCTCAACTGCCAGATGAACGATCAGTTTCTTCTCAGCCTGCTCCTTATGGGCCAGCTAGAGATCAAACGCAAGATCGAGAAGGTGCCTGCCCTCAAACAGCGCCTTTCCATTCGATACGAGCTCAAGGGGCTGGATCAGAACGAGACGGGCGAGATGATCATGCACAGATTGCGCATAGCCGGGTACCTCGGCGAGATGTCCCCGTTTTTGCCCGATGCCGTTTACGAGATACACAAGTACACGGAAGGTACTCCCCGGATCATCAGTCAGCTCGCCGACAACGCCCTTTTGGTTGCGATGTCGCAAAAGTCGCAGCGCATCGATGGCGTGACCATGCACGGAATTATTCAAGACTTTGACGGGAAGGACTGGTAGGAGATGCAACTCGTAGACGCAATCAGACAAGCTGCAAAGAATCCGACGCCGGTCACGGATCCTTCCTTGACCTCAGCGGCCGTGATCCCACAGCCGCCGACATCGGCTGCAACCGCCGGCTCCGCGGCTCTGCACGTTGCGCCGCCGGCCGCGCCAAACAAAGAGGTGTTCGGCGGCAGCATCGTTCGCTTGGAACTGTTTTTGGACCCGGAGCAGCTAAGCATTCTGTTGAGCGGAATCGTCCGGGGCGCCCACTCTGTTTTGACATTGCGCGAGGCGGCCAAATATGTTCGCATCACAGCCGGCGATCTTGAACAATTGTGCGAATCGCATCAGGTGCCTGCGTTCAAGCTGGAAGGTAAATGGCGCTTCCCGAAGGCGGCGCTCGACGACTGGCTGGCCGCGCGGTCCATGGCGGACCTCACAAACGAACAGGAATACGAGGAGGGTCCCGATGGGCCTTAACCCTTTTGCGAAAGAGTCATACGTCGGCGTCGATATCGGGACCCACACCCTAAAGGCCGTCCAATTGGAGCCGTGCCCCGGGGGCTGGAGAATTCTGGCTGCGGGCTCGTTCCCGTCGCCAACCGAGTCGGTTCGTGACGGCGTCGTCGTGGATACCGAAGGCGTGGGGCATGCAATCCGAGATCTGGTCCGCGCCCACGACATCACGGCCTCGACCGCCAATATCGCCGTGGCCGGTTCTTCCGTCATCGTTCGAACGGTGAAGCTGCCCAAGATGAACGAGGCTTCTTTGCGGAAGTCGATCAAGTTCGAGGCCGGGAAATATGTTCCATCGTCCATTGAGGACAGCTACATTGAATTCGAGATCATCGGGGATTGCGAAGATAACAAGATGGACGTCTTGGTGGTGGCCGCGCCGAAAGAGATGGTCGAAAGCCGGGTGACCGCCTGCCGTTTGGCGGGGTTGGACACGGAGCTTGTGGACATCGAAGGTTTCGCGCTCTACCGCGCCCTCATCGAGTACCAGGCCGACAACAACTACAAAGACGAGGTGATCGCGCTCGTTGACATGGGTGGCTGGCACACGCACATCAGCATGATCGCCTACGGTCAGTTCTCGTTGACCCGCTCGATACCAATCGCCGGCGCGACGTTCACGGACGCCATTTCCACCTATTTCCGGACGAACCCGGGGGAAGCGGAAGAGACGAAGCGGAGATTGGATTTCGCCCAACTGTGCGAAGAGAACGCCAACATCCAAGACAGCGCCGAACTCCGACTGTTGCAGCCGATTGTCGATGAGCTGGTCCGAGAGATTCGCCGGTCGATCAACTATTACCAGACACAGCATACAGAAGGTGGAAGCGGCGCGCCCGTCAGTACGGTGATCGCAACGGGCGGCTGCTCCCGCGTTCCCGGCATCGGCCAGTACATCGGCTACAAGCTCGGAATTCCCTGCGTTGCCCTCGGTGTTTGGGACACAGGCCGCTTCCAATTTGCGAGCGACGACATGGATGTTGGAGGCGAAGATTACGGAGTAGCCGCGGGATTGGCGATGAGACGGCCCGGGCGACAGGCGGTGGCCGCGTGACAGGAGGAGATCGATGCCGTTAATCAACCTAATTGCCGAACAGAGGTCTGCCCGGCGAGCCGGGATTCGGCGCACGCGATTCACCATGATGGTTTGGGGAGTGGAGCTGCTCGTCTGTGTTGGCGCGTTCGGTTTCATCTTGTGGCAGGTGGACAAGCAGAACGAGCGGCTCGCCGAATTGGAGGCGAAGAACGCCGCGCTACAGCCGCAGCTTGATGTTCTCGACGTAGGCAAGAAGGAACTGTCCATGCTGGTGCCGCGTCTTACGACCCTTCAAAACGCGGGCAAATTCACCGATCGGTGGATCCGGATTCTGGAGCACTTGAGCATGGAGATGCCGCAGGGGGCTTGGCTCACAGGCATTCGAATTGGCCAGTCCAAACAGGATTCGGAAGACGTTGATGTCACTTTCACCGGCATCGCTGTCAATCAGGAGTTGGTGGGCGAAACGATGATGCGCCTCAACAACAGCCCCGACCTTGGCGACATGGAGTTGAAGTTTACGCGCGAAAAGCAGAACGTGGCTTCCCAGGGAGTGGAGTTCGAAGTGTACACAAAGATAAGTTTCGGTGATGCCAAGCCCGACCCCAATCAAAAGGAGGCCGCCGGTGCAAAAAGCTGAAACCCTCAATCGGATCCAACGGATTTTCGTGTTGCTCATGGTCGTTACCGCTCTGGCGACCGCAGCAGGTATGTACTTTGAGGGGGGCCTGATGTCCGATGCCAAGCACGAGGCGGACGCTATGGCCAAAGAGGTTGGCGGTCCCGCGGAAATCCGCGCCGAGATGACCAGTCTGCGCACGCAAATCGTTGACAACAGAATGAAGCTCCAGCATTTGGAAATGAACGTGTCCACAAGGGACTACGTTCCGACAATGCTTGGTGAGATGGAGCGATTCTGCACGGAATCGGGATTGAAGATCGTCGGAGTGCGGCCGATCGCCAAGAAGGCCAAGCCAAAGCCGACGGACGCAAAGGCCGGCGCCCCCAAAGAGGGGGATGAGGACAAGAAAAAGGAAGAGGCCGATAAGCTCAAGGAGCAAAAGAAGCCATACGAAGAGTTGGATATCGAAATCCAGGCTTCCGGCCGATTCCCGGAGATAGTCGACTTTCTCAAACGGCTCGGCAGTTTTCCAAAGGTAATCGCCGTGCGATCTGTGGCCGTGACGACAAAGAACAGGCTGCCCGGAGAGACCGGTCCGCCTTCGCTCGATGTCACCTTTAGCGTGCGGGCATATATCTTCAAGCAGAAGCCCGCGGAGGTCGCATCGACCACCAGTTTCGGTAGCGGGGAGGCCAAAGGTGGGGGATAAGAAAGCGATCATATTGGTGGCGCTTGTTGTTGTGCTGGGCGGCGTCGGGGTCTTTCAATTCACGAAAGGCCCGAAGAACACGCCTCGCCCAAACCATGACGCAAGGACCAAAGCCATACATCGGACCGACGAGAAATCCGCCGGTCAGGGAGAACCCATTGTCGTTGCGGTGAGCGGCCAGAAGCATGATCCGTTCGCTCCGGTTAGCGGTGCGAACAATGACACGGACGCCAGCCGTAGGGCGATCATGGAGAACATGAAGAAGATTGCGAAGTCGGACGGTTCGGCTCCGGTCGTTCCGCACGTCAAATCGGGCGGCGGCCTGAAGCCGATCGGCACGCAGCTCCATGACCCGGAGCCCAACAAGGGCACGCCGGGGCAGCCAAAGATCGAAGAAAAGCCGGTCCTCAACGGATGCGGATGGGATGTCGCGGGCATCGTTTTGGGACCACGGCCGATGGTCGTGCTCAAAGACGAATCCGGCCAGCAGGTCCTGGCGCGTCAAGGCCAGCAGGTGGATGGGAATACGAAGATTGTCGCAATCAGCGATCGATTTGTATCTGTGAAACACATGGGGAAGGAAATACGACTCGCAATCGGAGGGGGCGTAACGAAGTGAGACGATATTTGATTTTTGTTGCATGCGCTGCCAGCCTGGTTCTGGCAACATTTGGATGGACCCAATCGACGATCACAAAGGTGGTCGTGACAAAGCAGGGAGACGGAGCAATTGTTCGCGTCTCGGGCAATGACCTACCCGAACCCAAGGTGGCAAGAAAGAACGGCAACCGGGCCTGGATCGCCTCCTTTCCCGCAACGCTGAAGACCGGCTCGAAGTTCGTATCGATCAAGAACAAAATGGTTCGATACGTTCAGTACGGCTGGTACACCTCCAAGCCTCCGGTCGTCAACGTTCTCGCCTGGATCGACCCGAACATGACCCCGACCGTAACGCAGGAGCCCAACGGCGACTGGGTAATCGGTATTGGCGTCGAAGTTCCAGCGACCTCACCGGATCGGCATGCCGCGAAAGTGAAGACGGCAGCACAGCCGACTCTGACAAGTGGGGCTATCCAAACACCAGTGGGAGACTCCGCCTCGGCGCGGCTGAGCAAACCGGCTGAACCGACCGTCATCGTTGCCACTGGCAAGGAAAACCTGGTCGATGGCATGGGCAAGATGCAGGACGGCGTCGGCGCGCTTCCCAAGAAAAAGACAAAGAAGACCAACATCATCGCCGCCAAACCCAAGCCAAAAGTGAAGGGCGAGTTCGTCGCGGAACGGACGGAAGAGGGCGATCGGACGGAACGCGCCAATTTCGGCGAGCAGGGTCCTGGCGTTTCATTGGATTTCACGAACACAAGCATCGTGCAGATACTCAAAGCCCTCGCGGCCCAGACCGGCTCCAATATCGTGACTGCGCCCGACGTGACGGGCAACCTCACTATCTCCCTCAAAGGCGAATCGCTGACGAATGCCCTCGACTTGGTCACCACGCTTTCCGGCTACAAGTATGTGAAAGAAGGCAACACCTACATCGTGGGCAAGCCGGAATACCTGACCCGGTGGACGGGTTCGGACACGCCGCAGCCGGGCGAAGAGCAGCGGGTCGTTACCGAAATCTATTTCGCGAAGTATCGGGACGCCGCGGACCTGGCGCGCCTCTTTGTGGACGACGATAAGACGAAGTCGAAGAGCCTGGTGCCCGGCATAAGCGTGATGGTTGGCGGCAAAGACATCATGCCTTCGCTTTCCTCCTCGATCGTAAACGAGACCAAGGAAGACGTGAATGGCGTCGGTTCCAAGACCTCGTCCAGCAAAGAGGTCGCCGGTCAAGGCACGCGTCAGATCATCGTGACGGGACCTCGCGGCTTGGTGAATCAAGCGATGGCGATTCTCGATCGGGTTGATGTTCCGGATCCGATCGTGACGCAGCTCTATGTTTCGAGAAGCTTCACTGCGACGGAGCTTCAAGCCATGCTAACCAACAACGGCGGCAACGCGATGGGCGTCCGGGCCACGCCGATGGGCTCCGGACAGATCTCCCTTGCGGGTCCGAAGAACGCGGTGAACGATGCGATCCGGATGCTCGCCGAAATGGAGCCTACGACCGCCGCACAGCAGATTGTGATGAAAACCTACACAGTGAAGTATGTCGACTCCCGCGACCTGGCGGCCTATTTCACCGGACCGGGATCGCTTGTGAACGGCGTTCAGGTCCGATTGGGTGCGGCGGGAATCATGCCGGCAGTGAACCTCCCGGGCACCAAGCTGGATGTTGCCGCGCAGGCGGGCGCCGGCACAGGCGGCACCACAGGTAAGGCCCCGAGCGCCGGCAACAGCAATGCCGGCAATCAATCCAACGGCCCGACCGGCAATCAGGGCGGGAATCAGGGCGGCAATGAGAGCGAGCAGCTCGGCAATATTGCAAATGCTCAGAAGACCGGCGAGAAGCGCAACACGCACGGGCCGCGAACCTTGATCGTCCGGGGCACCGAAGATCGCGTGGATGAGGCCATCGAGATGATGACGAGGTTGGACAAGGCCCCGCCGCAGGTCGTGATCGAAGCGAAAGTGATGGATGTCCTCCGGGACGACCTCGATAAACTCGGCATTCAGTGGGACGTGTTCAACAACGGCGTCCTCAACCTGCAGACCGTAGAAAAGGTCACGACAACCCAGTCGCAAACGAACGGCACGAACAACAACACGACGAACACGGACAAGAACGGCAATTCGACGAACACGAACGGAAACGACCAAACCAACGGCAATTCCTGGAACAAGACCTTTGGTCCCATCGGCGATCCGATCGTGCAGGCGTTCAACCTGTCGCTCAATCCACGCTCGTTCCTTGGCTCGATTAACGGGTTCCTGGACGCGCTGGTGACCAACAAGCGCTCTCGGCTGCTGGCCAGTCCCAAGGTGTCGGTCATCGATGGCGAAAAGACCGAGATCTTCATCGGCGACCTGGTGAAGTACATCGAGAGCCAGTCCCAGACGCCGCAGGGCACCACCTTCCAAATCGGTACCGTAAATGCCGGTATCCAACTTGCCGCTGTGCCCCGCGTCTCCTCCGACGGTTGGATCACCCTGGCGATCCATCCGGAGGTCAGCCTGATCTCCGCATTCAACGACGTACCTGGCGGAGGAAAGCTGCCGCAGATCTCCACGCGCTACATGGACACCACCGTCCGCCTCCGCGACGGCGCCACGCTAGTGATCGGCGGATTGATACGGGAAGAGGACATCGAAACGATCACGCACACTCCAATCCTTGCCGATCTGCCGGTCCTCGGCCAGTTCTTCAGGCATCGCTCGAAGAGCAAGGTGTCTTCGGAGGTCGTGATCTTCATTACGGTTCGGATTGCCGAATAGGTAAGATGACAACAAGGACCGGGCGGCAGTTACATCTGCCCGCCCGGTTCTTTTTTTGAATCCGGCGTGCGGCCCAGGTAAGATCTTCCCCCTGGAACGCATCGCGGCGCTGGAGTCGTATCCTGTAGGGAAGGCGCAACGCAATACATCAATTTAGATATCCCTGCGCAGGGACATATCAGGAGGAACCAAGATTTGATAACACTTACACTCGCTACTCTTTGGGCCGCATCGAACGCGCTGTCCTGCCCGGTGATGGGCGGGGCGTCAAAAGCGAATGGCCCGTATACGGACTACAACGGCATCCGATTTCAATATTGTTGCGACGGATGCGACGCAAAGTTTGAGAAGGAACCGGCCAAGTACATCGCGGAAGCCGCGAAGTCTGGAAAGACAATCGGCTACTCGCTCTTCGATCCGGTGTCCGGTCAGCGCGTACTAGCCTCCAAGGCGAAGGCCAGCGCTGACTACAAAGGCATTCGATACTATTTTGAAACGGAGGCCGACAAGACCAGCTTTGATGCTTCGCCGATCAAGTTTGCCGCGATGCCGGCAAAGCAGTCTCTTGTTTGCCCCGTAATGGGTTCGAAGATCGCCAACTATGTCAGCGCTAACAGCTATACCGATTATGAAGGCACACGCTACTACTACTGTTGCCCAGGCTGCCAAGCGCCATTCACCAAAGACCCCGCGAAATACGTTCCGAACGCCCAAAAAAACGTAACCGCTCCTGCGCCCATTCACGGCAAGGCCCAAGCGAAGTAGTAGTCCGTTCGCTGACAACCGAATTCGGGTTCCCCTTATCGGCACGGAAGGGGAACCCGTTTCTCATTCCTTTTCGTTGAGCGGGATCGCTCCCGAAGTCAACAATCGCACATTGCCCTGCAATCGATCCGTATACTGTGGCCATTCCATCACCCATACATCCCGTCCCTGCGACAGGGCGGCAAGGCCGATCGACTCCATCACCCCGCCGGTTCGGACCTCGATAAACAGCAGGTCGTCGGCAATCGCGGAGATGAGCCAATCGCGTGGCTTGTTATGGATTCCAAGCGGCAGATCTTTGGGCCGGCAAAACGAGATGACGAGGTCGGTCTTCGGGTCGAAGTTGTAACGCCAAAGTCGAGCGGTCTTGAACGGCTCGGTGCTCAGATCGTCACTGAGAGCCGTAAACATTCCGCAGTCGAGCACCATGATGCGGGGAGTTCCCCACCGCAACGGGACCACCGCGGCGCGTTGATACGACGGCGTGCTGTGGCCGCCTACCAGCACCGAGGGCTTCAGCACCCACTTCTCAACGACGCGCTCCATCCGATCGAACCCTTGCCTACTCGTGCCGCGCGACGAGAAGGCGGCGAACGTCTCCCTGTCCAACAGCGAGCGATTGCCATAGAAGTACAGAATGGATGGGGTTGTGACCAGCCTTTGAACGATCCGCTGCGGATAGCTGGCGTCGGCGTGCGTCACCCATTCCACGCCATGACCGCGCAATCGGTCCTCGACGGGGCCATATTCCGATTGAATGACGGCGGCTCCGCGACTGAGGGCCGCGGCGGCCTCGGGAAGCAACTTATATCGCCGCGATTTTTCCTCGACCGGAATCGCGAGGAACTCTTCCGGCGAAAGGCCCTCCTGTGCGATTTTTCGAAGCAGCCCCTCGATGCCCTGACTGCCGAGCTTAGGGGTCAGGTTGAGCCAGAGAACGAACCGATGCCAGGGGACTTCTGCCGCCATCGAACCCAGTATGGCACGCTCCAGCGCATTGGATTGTGCGGCGGCAACGTATAGTACACTATGAGCATGGAACCGGAGAAGACGAAGCAAGGGAACGTGGTCGAGTTGACAGCCGCGGACGGCACAGTCTATCGGATCGAATATGATCCCAATGCGAAGCCAATTTGGGAGAAGATTCTCGAGATTGCGCGCGAGTTGCCGGATGATGTCGTTGCACAATTGCCCACCGATGGTGCGGAACAACACGATCACTACATTTACGGTTTACCGAAGCGCGACGAATGAATGTTGTCTTTGCCGACACGGCCTATTGGATAGCGCTGCTTGACAGGAGCGACAATCTACACGAGGCTGCCGCTGCGGCAAGTATCAAGCTAATCCCATTTATTGTCGCGACGACGGACGAGGTGTTTGCGGAGTTCTTGACATTCTTTGCCGGTCAGGGTTCTCACATGCGCAGAGCGGCGATCAAGATGATCCGCGACGCTCTGGCCGATAAGAATACGCTGGTTGTGCCTCAATCAAGACAGACCTTTTTGCGCGGCTTGAAATTCTACGAAGACCGCCTCAACAGTTCATACAGCCTTACTGATTGTATCAGCATGATAGCTATGAAAGAACTCGGGATCGACCAAGTTCTCACCCACGACAAGCACTTCGGCCAAGAAGGATTTGTCACGCTCCTTTAGCGATCAATACCGATGCTTCCGCAGAAAAGACGGAATGTCGAGCGTGTCTTCTTCCACCGGCCGATTGACGGTCTCTGACCTGACAGGCTCCCGCGGTGGCGGCGCTGCCTGCGTCTCCGGTCTCGGATCGAACCGCTTCGGCGCATCGGGCAGGCCGGAGGCCAGGACGATGATGCGCGCCTCCCCGGTCATCCGGGGATCGACCACATGGCCCATGATGATGTTGCCGTCGTCCGCCTCGACAAACTCCTGAATGTAACTCATGGCATCGTTCGCCTCCCCGATCGTCAGGTCGGGGCCGCCGGTCATGTTCACCAACAGCCGCGAAGCTCCATCAATGCTTCTTTCCAACAGCGGGCTCGCCACCGCCCGGGAAGCGGCTTCGATGGCCTTGTTCGGGCCTCTCGCGTGCCCGATGCCCATGAGGGCCGGCCCGGCGGTCTCCATAACCGCCCGCACATCCGCAAAATCCACATTGATGACGCCGGGTACCAAAACGATGTCGGTAATGCTCTGCACGGCCTGCCGAAGAACATCGTCCGCTGTGGCGAACGCCTCCGCCAAGGTCGTCCCGCGCTCGACAATATCCAACAGCCGATCGTTCGGCACGACGATCACGGTGTCCACGGCCTCTTGGAGCTCCCCGACCCCGTTGTCCGCCGTACGCATGCGCTTGGGGCCTTCGAAGGTGAATGGCTTGGTCACCACGGCGACGGTCAGCGCGCCCGCGTCGCGGCACAGCTTGGCGACCACAGCCGACGCGCCGGTACCGGTCCCGCCACCCATGCCGCACGTGATGAAGGCCATGTCCAGGCCCTCGGCCTGCCCTCGGATCTCCTTCTCCATCCCGAGCGCCGCCTCTTTGCCGATCTCCGGGTCTCCGCCGGTGCCAAGACCGCGTGTCAGGTCATAGCCGACTTGAATCTTCTCATCCGCTTGGGATCGCTGAAGGGCTTGGGCGTCGGTGTTGATGGCGACCAATCGCACACCGGAGATTCCATGGGCGGCCATTCGGTCCACCGCATTGCAGCCGCCGCCACCGATTCCGAATACTTTGATGTTCGCTTGCACGTCGTATAAACCCCTTTGCGCCATTCAATCGTATGTTCTGCCGCGTGAAGCGCACTCCTGCAGAAAGAAAAAAGTGGAGATCAATCAGTTCCTCCATGCTACACAGTTCAAGGGCGATAAGTCAACCGCGCGCAGGAGGGGGACTTTATCGGATCTTTCAAAAGAAGTGCGCAAACTTGGATCGCGAAACAGACAAGAAAGGCGAGAATCCTGCAACAATGGACCACGGCTGAGGAACCTGGCCAGACTAATCTTGCCTAGTGACTTTTAACGTAATTATGCACAAACGGCGTCGCGGTCGGCTTGCCGACTTAACAATCAAGATTTGCATACAATATGTGGTTCTGGTTCAAAAAGGCTGAAATTACGTGAAAATTGCATGATTCGTCAGATAATTTGGCAGCATCTTGGTTCAGATGCCCTCCGTTGACCCGTGGTGGGCTTGACAAGCCGACAGGAACCGGATAAAATACTGTTATTCGCCATTGGGCATTAATTCTCGGTTCATGCTTTTATTTGTCTAACTCCTTCGGGATTGTGATAAGTCGGAAGGTATTAATTCAATTATTAGGGGAACTATGGTGAGCTATAGCAGCGCGCATTCGTCCGCGCGCGTCTCTTCCGGTCTCGGAACGACCCGGGATGACAACATTATCAACGCGATCCACGGCGCCGAACTTTTGCTTTCAAAAGTCGTCGCTCCGCGATACTCCGACCTCGTCATCGCACCCTGCAATGAGCAGGCTTGCAGCGCCGTTCGAGAGGTGATTCAGGCCGGCCGAAACAGGCTTCTTATTGTCGGCGGATCCGGTACCGGGAAAACCTATCTTTTGCAGGTCCTGCGAAGCGAATTGGCATTGTCAGGCAAGGTGCGACTCTTCCGCGCGGAAGAGTGGATGCTCAATCGCCGCAAAATTGAACGGCTTGACGCGCTTCTGATAGACGATCTTCAAATCCTTGCCTCCTCTCACGGAGCGATCGACCTGTTGGCGGGCGCTATGCGGCAGGTGCAGGCGGCGGGTGGAAAAATTGTTCTTGGCTCCACGAAGACGCCGAGCCTGCGTACCGCCGCCATGCTGGGAACGCAGGACTGGCCGATAGCTCATCTACATAGTCCAAGCCGACAAGACCGCATGCTGTTGCTGGACCAGATGGCCCGGCACGAGCGGCTGGAGCTGCCGGAAGGGACCGTTCAGATTGTCGCGGAGCGGGTCTCCGGCGCGCTGCGCGGAATGCGCGGGGCTCTCAATCGGCTTCTGCTCCTGCGGGACCAGTTTGGCGACGCCAAGCTGACAACCGCCCAAGTTGTCGGCGCGCTCAGCCCGTTGGAGGCGAAGGCGGGCCATACGGACCTGCTGGAGGCTGTCCGGACCGTCGTTGGGCGCTACCACTGCCTGGACAGCCGGGACGGCAGGGAATTGTGTGCATACTTACTTTGCAGGCGGTCCGGCATCACTGAGGCCATGGCTGCCGATTGGATTCGCATCGGCCGATCCACAGTTCACTACTCGGTCCGGCGCGTGGAAGCCAGGGCACAGGAAGATTCGACCATAGACGCCTTTCTAACGCACATTTCGGTAGAACTGGATAGAGAGCTAACCGGGCAGGCTGTTGTCCCTGTTACCGGATTTGCTGCTATTAGTGGCGGGAATGAACTAACCAGGTCATAATAAAGTATAGGGCGCGTGCCAGCGACCTTGGCTCGGAGCGCCCGAGATTTTCCTTGGATTGGTGGGTGTTTCCAAAAACGCCCACCGATTCTGATTCTCCGCGGTGTTATGACGTGAAACTGGTCTCCGATGTTATGGAACCGCCTGTGTGGCTGTGTCCGGACCACACGGTTCGGATGGCTCTCGTCACAATGAAAGGCTTTTTGACGGGTACGCTGGCCGTGGTAGAAGGCGGGGCCTACCTGGGGATCGTCCATTGGTCCGATCTCATCGATCTCGAACCCGACACACCCCTGCTCAAAGTGATGAAGAAGGGCGGCGCCTATTTGGCTCCGACGGACAGTATCGCCGATGCGGCCGCGCTTATCATGGAAACGAAGGCGGATCGCATCGCTGTGGTTGACGAAGGGCGCCTGGTCGGATGGGTATCTCCCCACAATCTCATGCCGGAGCTGGGTCGATCGAAGGACCCACTGACCGGCCTTTCCTGGTCCGACTCCTTGCGCGAATGGGCGCTGGACAGGCTCCGGGGCGGCCAAGAGATCTCCATCCTGTTCTTCGATCTCGACCAGTTCGGTCTGTTCAACAAGAAATTTGGCCACCGAGTCGGCGACCGGGTGCTGGAGGCGGTAGCCGACACTTTGCGGCAGGTGATCGATTCGGATTCAGATGTGCTGTGCCGTTACGGCGGCGACGAATTTGCAATCGGCACCATCCGTGGCAATGAGGCCAGCGAGGCGTTTGCCGAAGAGGCCGCCCGCGAGATCGAATCTTTGGATCCCCCGGCGGACGACGGCCGCATCGAAGTTTCCTGGGGGGTCAAGGGCGGCAAGCGAACGAAAGAGCGAGACGACGTGCATTTTGCGGCGACTCTCGACAACCTGATCAATCTGGCGAGCAAGCAGGCGCAGGCCATGAAAGAGGGCAAGCGCGGCGCCGTGGTCCAGGACCAACCGGTGGAGACGACAGGCGGAGTCGGGCTGCGGTCCGTCAACGTTTCGGCGGAAGGGAATGCCGCGACCGTGTCGGTGGAGCTCACCGTCGGGAGCACGCTGGTGACCGCCTCGTTGAATGGTCCCGCGACGGACGGGATGCTGGAGCGGTTGGTGGCGCAGACGGTCGCGGATGCGATCAGTCACGCATTGCCGAAAGGCACCAGCCTGATGGTGCATGACTCGCGATTGAGCACAACGGCTGATGGGGAAACGTTTGCGTCCGTGCAGGCGACGCTCTACACCCCCTCGCAGATGAAAGAATTGACCGGCACGTTCCGCTCCAACGGCGACACGAACCGCGCGGTCGCCATGGCCCTCATCCAGGCGAGCGAAGAGGACGTCATGCAGCACCTTTCTCCGTAGACACGGACCGTGTTCCCGAACGCCCCGAGTCACGCCCCACAATCGCCAGCACAGGAATCGCGGCAAATGCCCACGATTTCCGTGGCGACCGGATTGTCAACCCCCCGGCGGATCTGGGATTGGGTCGGTGAACCACCGAATTCTGCTTGACAACCGAGCAAAAGTGTGATATGTTTACAGCATATATTGCTGGGGTCGATCCGACCCCTTGATTTACAGACCCGCGAATGGTTGCAAACCAGGGCGCCTTTGGACCGGCCTTCGGCGGGAGGGATGGAGACAATGAATCGACCGACACGACGCCTCTCCATGTTGCTAATGGGGGAGGGGCTTAGTATTTACACTTACTGCTCACGCTCAAACGGGCGGGACGTACGGGCAGTGGCCGATGGGTGGGCTTGATGTCCAAAGAAGCGGCCATCCGACGATAGCGGGACAGACATTGCGGCCGCCTTATACGGCGGGAGCGGCGAAATGGTCCTACACGCCGGGCGGAGGCGATGGAACTCCGATCAATGGGGTGGCGCTGGGTGAACCCAGCGATCCGAATACGTTCGAATACAAGGTCTACTACTTTGGGAACGACAAGAAGCTCTACCGGCTCCAAGTCACCTTTACCAACGGAAACCCGCCAACCTTCTCTGTCGCCAAGGACTACCAAGGGTCTTACACGTTGGCAGGAACGCCGATCGGCTCTCCTGTACTGGGACTGTCCAACGGTACGAAAGCGGTATTCATCGTCGATACGGATCGGCGTCTCTACTGCCTCGAAGCATCCGACGGATCGAAGCTATGGCGATCGGCGCAACTGGGTTCGAACGGGGACTCTTTGAGCGCCCCACTGTATCTCATAGCGGGTGTCACCCAACCGAACAGCGAAGGATATCGCGTCTACGTGCCGTCCACAAACGGCAGGGTCTACGCGTTCAATCCTTCAGGATATTCGTCCGGTTCGGACGCATCCGAGGAGTGGAGTTACGACACCGGCTACCCAATTGTGCGGCCGATGTCGTCGATCTTGCTCCCGCCGCTTGAGGGAG
The DNA here is from genome assembly GCA_041483895.1 of Fimbriimonadia bacterium. GTDB lineage: Bacteria > Armatimonadota > Fimbriimonadia > Fimbriimonadales > JABRVX01 > JBGPGO01. Next base: position 118,017 of record JBGPGO010000009.1, on the reverse strand, counting down.
AAGCGCCGGCCACCATGAACATCGTCCTCGCCAACAGCGACGGGCATGCCAAGTGCCTCCTCGATCAGGGCGATCACGCCACGCTCCGGTGGACGTTTACTCCCGATTCCGGCGGCGAAACATGCCACACTTGGCCCATCATTGGCAATGACAACGGCTCGAACGATCGCGTCTACATTGCCACGTATGATTCGAGCAACCAGGGATACATTTACTCAATTATTGGCGCGGGTGACGACTTGGGAACCGCCGCATGGAGCAGTCGGTTGACGACTGCAAACGACAACGGCACCCAACGCGCCATCGGGAGAATCGATGCCAACCCTTGCGTCGAAATTCCGAGCGGAGACATGAACGTCTTCTTCTTGGCTCAAACCGCGGGAACTGGGACCGGCAAACCGACCCCCGTGAAGGTGGACGATCAAGGCACCTCCGGCAGCGGTTCATTCGGGAAAAAGATGAGTTCCACTTCCGACAACCTGTCCTCAACGCCACTGTTCACAAATGCGGACAGCCACAACATCATCTATTGGGCCACCGACACCGGCTACATCTACTGCCAAAATCCCTCAGATTTTGGTGGAGGTTTGCAGCCGCTGTACTATCCCTTTCCCATCCATCCCGCAAGTTCCATACCGACTCAGGACCTCGCCATAGACCTTGACGGCGCCGTTGTGCTAACGCTTGGCAACGGCAAAGTAGCGGCCTATTGGGGCCCACATTGGAATTGAGCCTACCTGCTGTGCAATGCTCCCCCGCGCGACAGCGCGGGGGAGCCCTTCAGGAGTCAAATGAAATGAAATCGATAACGATCCTGATCTGCGTCGTCCTAATGGTCTTCGCCGCGTCTGGACAAAGCGAATGGAAGCATAATGTTCTCATTGATGGTGTGACGAGAGGCACCGCGTACTTCGCGGTGAACAGGGACGGAATTCCAATATACACCGCTTACACGCACGTGCCTGGCGCATCGAATGTGCTGCCGCAGGCATTTCGATACAAGACCAATTTGACTCAAGCGGCATTTCCCGGTCCGAGTCAGGGCTTTACTCGAGCGATCAATGATCACGGCCAAGTGGCCTGGATTGGGTTGGACTCGACCTCTCTGCACGCGATGGTGGATGGACACGACTATTATGCGGACGTCCTGCCACCGGGCCTGCCGCCGGACGATGCTGGCGTCTTGGGCATCGACGGTCAAGGAAGACCTTTTTGGGTTGCCAGCTCTCCCGGCCAGTATGCGCGATTATTCCTTGGCGACAAGGAGATTTACGTCGGCATGAAACTGTACGACTTCTCTTCCCAGCGCGCCGCCGTCACCAGGTCTGGAGACATGGCGTTCCAAGCGTTCTCCGGCCTGACCGGCGGCGTTTACGATCTGTTCCACGACGGTGTCAACTACTCTTCGGCCATCTTGGGAGGGAATCGCTATACCGGCGAATTCAGCCTCAACGATCATAACGATCTGTTGTGGGATGGCGGTGGTGACAACACCGGCCGGGAGGGCGCCGTATTCTTGAACGACCAGGTCTACGCGCGGAGTCAGTACACCGACAGGCCCGCGGCGGTCGCCGTCAAGATCACCAACTCCGGCCACATCGCATGGCTCGCCTTGACGCGCGGCGTTGGCTTCCTTCAGGTGGACGGCAGGGATCTTTCCCACATCGACGGCCATGCGGACCAGTATCAGGCGCCACAGGGCTTGACCTTCCTGTCCGAATCCGGCAACGTCGTTTGGCTGGCCTCTGACGTGGTAGACAGCAGTCACGTCATCGCGAAGAACCAGACGGACATCTCCAGCGCTCTGCTCGGCCCGCAGACGCCGATCACCGATCGGCTCTATTGTTATGGGATCGACGAGTTGGGGAACGCCCTCTGGTCCGGCAGCGGGCCGCTCACGAATCATAGGGTGGACACGTTCGTCAATGGATTCAATTTGACACAGGATTATTTGCAGGGCCAAGCCTATGATTCCAGCACGGGAATGGCCATCGGGCCGAACGGCCAAGTCCTGTGGCAGATCGTCCATCCCGACCACACTTTCGCCTACGTCCTCTCCTCGCCAGTGCCGGAGCCGGGAGGGATCGTTCTGGCAGGATTTGGCCTCGGGCTGCTCGTGGCCCGGCGGACCAGGAGCAAATAACCCAGGCTAGGGCGCCGACGTCTTTGTAAATGGGACAATCCGCAGATCAATCTGCGTCACAACCCATATCGCATCGCGGCTGGGGAAGAAGCCGAAGTCCCACACATCCGGCGCGGCATCCACCAACGCCGCCCGCCAGGCGCCACCGTTCGGCCGCTGTACAGCCTTCGCGTGGACAAGCCAGATAGCGGTGACAAGCGCGCCGGAATCCTTGTACCGGAACTGTATTTCCTGCCGCTCCAGGGTCATCGATCCGCGCGCCTTGCTCGGGTCTTGCACAAGGTACCTCGGCCTCCGCAGCCCGGAGCGGACTGAGCCATCGCGGCAATACTCTGTGTACGATCTGCCGATTCGAATCCAGATGTTTCCCCATTCATCAAAGTACGCGTCCGACCGGCTCAACTTCCTATCGGGAACAGGCAGGAGCTTGCCGTCCTGGGTGATGACCCCGATGCCGCAAATCGCGAGCGTGCAGTCCTGGTTTTGTCCGCGCGGCGAGATTATGTCGGTTTTCAGGGTTGTCGCGGCGGGCACGAATGTCTCTTGACCGGTCGCCAGATCAATGGAGCCAAATCCGGACTCGCTATCGCGGCTCGTTTCGCAGTACAACACAGTCCCCGCCGCATTGAACAGCACCGGCATCCAAAGATCCCCTTCGGTAACGGTTCGCTTGTAAACGACCCGATCGGTGTCCATCTCTCGTACGATCAGGCCGCCGTCCTTTTCCCTGCCAATCAGAATTGCGGCAAGCCGTCCGTCCGATGTGGCCGTACCGGCCATAACGGTCCCTTTGGCCAGGCGCTCCGAGGTTTCGGTCGCTATCTTGCCGTCGGCCAAGTTGATCGTCCGGTCCGACGTGCTACAGCCGCCAACAACGCATCCAACGAGGAGTATAAGCAGCAATCTTGACATCATGGGGTACCACCTCCACCCCTTTAGTATCAATAACTGCCCGATGAGTTCTTGGGAGGGTACAACGTGCTATGGGTTTCAAGCACCTCCTCCTCACAATCGCCGGGCCCAGGGCGGACGTTCGGCTCAATCGGCCCGAGGTTCACAATGCCTTCAACGACGAATTGATAGCCGAGATCACCTTGGCGTTTCGGCAGCTTTGGCAGGACGATGCGGTGCGCGTGGTCGTTCTCTCGGGCGAAGGGAAATCCTTTTGCGCCGGCGGGGATTTGGAGTGGATGCGCCGGATGGCTGGGTTTTCGCGCGAAGAGAACCTGGCCGATGCCCGGCGGTTGCAAGAAATGTTCGAAGCCATAGACCGATGCCCGAAAGCAACGATTGCGCGCGTGCACGGCGCGGCGATGGGAGGCGGAGTCGGGCTGGCTGCCGTGTGCGATGTCGTGATCGCGTCAGAGGCCGCCACGCTTGGATTTAGCGAAGTGAAGCTGGGGTTGGCTCCGGCAGTCATTTCGCAATATGTCGTGCAGAAGATCGGCCTTGGCGCGGCGCGGTGCCTGTTCATCACAGGGGAGCGGTTCGATGTGCAGACGGCCAAGACCTTGGGGTTGGTCCATCGGATCGCCCCCGCTGAAAGCCTGGATGTGGATGTGGACGGCGTCGTCAAACTCATCCTGCAAAACGGCCCCGCAGCCATCGCGGCATGCAAGGACCTGTTGCGCGATTTAGTCTCAGGGAAAGACGAAGCCGCTGCCCTGATTGCCGATTTGCGAGCGAGCGAAGAAGGGCGCGAAGGGGTAGCCGCCTTCTTGGAGAAGCGAAGCCCCGACTTCCGAATCGGTTGAAAAGGAAATGCGGCGCGGCTGTCGCCACGCCGCACTATCTTTGTTCCGGCGCTACGGTTGTCCCGCCATTAAGAAGTTCGCCATGATGGTGTTGAGGTCGAGGAGATCAACTAGACCGGACAGATCGACATCCCCTTCCCCAAACCCTCCAAAGTTTGTTAGCACCCTGTTCAGGTCTAACAGGTCAACCGAATTGTCTTCGACCGCATCGCCGCAGACCAGACTGAAGTTCACACCCGAAGTGCTTGGTGAGGCGATTGTGCGGCTCGGCAAAACCTGCCGAAGCCATGTCGGGAACTTCACTGCGACGTCGTACACGCCGATCGGCACGCCCGCGATCCCATAATTTCCGTTGCCATCCAAGGAGACCGGACCGCTGAAGGCCAGGTTCGTCGTTTTCGGGGATCGGAATTCGATCGTTGCCGATTGGCCGTATGGGCTAATTGCGATGCTCTGAAGATCGACATTCCCTTGCACCGTCGCGGTGAGCGGCGCCCCGACATATACATTATCGATGTACCAGTCGTCATTCGGCTCATTGACGACAGCGACGAACCGGAGGCGGAAATCGGTGGTATAGGCCGCCGCCGGTAACCCCACCACAGTGTATGTGAAGTTCGTTTGGTCGACGCCATCCGACGCGACCGTTGTCAGCACGTCCCATCGAAGTTGTCCTTTGTTCCAATACTCAACGCTCAGCGATTCTCCGGATTCGACGCCGATGTGCTCGATCCAGAAGGAGACAATATGCCCGGACAGGCCGGACAGGTTGATGAAGTGCGTTCGGATCTCGTCGTCGGCATAATCGGCTGAGACCGTTGCGTCCAAGTCCAAGGAATTCGATGGACTGGGCTCATTGGAAGCGGTCGTTGGCGCGGTCGCCCCGTAAACGTACACCCATTTGTTGGAATCGATGAGGCTGGTGGGGAAAGCATCTGAGAACGGGGGGCTTAGGAAGTCGGGTTCTGTAGTGAGGCAGGATAGAGTTGCGCGAAACGTCTCAATCTCGCTCTGTTCCGCGGCCCCAAATTTCAGATTGCTCCCGGTGACACCGCCGCACTGATTGATTGTGGGACACATAATGTGGCAATCCGAGCCGCTGCAATGGCTGGCATTCCAGTTGTGTCCGATCTCGTGCGCGGAAAGTGCCACCCGTAGATCAAAATTGCTCGAGAATCGCGATTCGTCAAGTCCATACCCATACGATGTGTTGCATATGACTCCAACAAAGGAGATCCCAATCACATTTCCATCGATAGCCTTGCCGGTCATCATGTGCGCCGTGTCTCTGCGGATCAGCCCCATTCCCGAGTTCCAGGCGTTCTGAAACTCGGTCAAGATCGTGTTTGGGTCGGTGCTGGTATACGGATCCGCCGCAATTGTACGGACAACGATCGTGGTTACCTCATACGTTATATCCACATCCCGCTCATAAACAAACTCGACCGTATTCATCACGTTCTCGATATCCTTCATCGTGTTCGGAACACTGCTGCCATTCTTCTGATAGAACTCGTAGTCGCTATCGAACGCGATATCGCAGATCTTCTCTCCGGTCGCTTGGATGATTACCTCGTCACCGTCGTTATCGCGGGAACCTTCCGTCACTCCACAATGAAACGGAGTTGGCAGGAGGTTGGAACTGTCTGCGACAACGTGAAGCGGCTTCGCCGCGGTCGGGTCGATTTGACTGAGCGGTACCACGGAATAGCGCACTTCCGGTCCCGGCTCCTTGCCTGTGAAATTGAAGACGACGAGGCCGGTGAATTGGTTGTTGTCGATCGATCCGGAAACCGCGCTGCCATCGACGCCCAGTACCGTGCCTCTGCATGTGCTTGGGGCGGCGGCGGGCTCCTCGTGCAATCCGGTTCGATCTTGGATGAGGAGCTTGAAATCCTTGGATCGAGATGCGTGCGGCCAGAGCTTCAGGGTGAATGCCTGCCCTCCCAAGTTGATCGGCACCAACACCGTGGGCTGGACGGTTCTTGGCAACGTTAGAGCTTGCACGGTCCACTCTGAAACCATCATCTTGTCATGGATCAGGCGGTCGGCCTTCGTTTCTATCTGGCCCAGTGATGCCAAGCCGATTGCCAAGGCACAGAGGGCGGCGAAATATCTCAAGTTGGACCTCCGGGGTTGTATGAACCCCACCGATCTGACATCCTGACCTTCGATATTGTTCCCCGCCCGATAACTCCAGCGTGGATAATCGACCTGTTGTGTTAGTTGGTTCCTGACATTCCAAAGTTGGCAAACATCAGGTTGAGATCAAGCAGGTCGACGAGTCCGGACAGATTAACGTCGCCCTGACCCGGCAGCAGGAAGTTCTGAAATACCGGATTCATATCCTTCAAGTCTATGACATTGTTTCCATCCGAATCACCACAAACCAGGTCGAAGTTGACGTTGGTTGTCGTGCCGCTGACCGTTTTATTGGTCACGACTTTGCGAAGGAAAGTCGGGAATTTCAGGGCAATATCGTATGTGCCCGGCGGGACGGTACCCAACGAATAGTCTCCGTTGGCATTTAATGTGATATTGCTGCTATAGAAGACGTTTGTTGTTCCCGGCGTTCGGAATTGCAAGGTCGCCACAAGGCCCGCCGGGCTGATCGCTAGATTCTCCAACACTACGTTCCCGGAAACCGTCGCTAACGGCACGCCGCTTATCGAAATGTCGTCAACGTACCAATTGTCGGTCGTGTCAGTCGAACCGGCGACGAAGCGAATCCGGAATCTGCTGGAGTAGCCCGCCGTCGGCATATTGACCGTAGTCTTGACAAAATCCGATTGATCCGTACCGTTCGAAGTCAGCGTCGTAACCGGATCCCAGCGAAGCTGCGATTGGTTCCAAAACTCGACGTACAGCTTCTTGCCGGATTCCACGCCGACATGCTCCGTCCAAAACGAGATTACGGACCCTGACTGGCCGAGCATATTGATGTAATTGCTTCGAATTTCGTCATTCGCATAGGCCAACGACGATGCGGCCCGCAATCGCAATGACAGAAGAGGACTTGGTTCGTTGACGGCATTCGAGACCACGAAGGGATTCTTGAAGTAGGTCCACCGGGTCTGATCGATCGCGGCCGCGGGCCAGGCCTCGGTAAACGGCGGGGACAGCGTATCCGGTTCCGTCGTGAGGCAGGTCCGGGAATCTCTGAACGGATTGATCAATCCCTTTTCGCCGACGCCGAAACGAAGATTGGGGCCTAAGACGCCGTCGCATGAATCGATTACGGCGCACATAATGTGGCAATCGGTGTTTTCTACACAATGGACCGCATTCCAACCATGTCCGATCTCATGCGCCAGCAAGGCGACTCGCAATTCGAAATAGGGAGAATACTCTAGCTCATTCACACCGTAGGCGTCAGTGAGTGTGCACACTACGCCAATATAAGAGATGCCGATCAAAGTGCCATCGAGGTCGCGCCCAGTGATCAATTGCGCCAAGTCACGGCGGATCAATGCCTGATTGTTGTTCCACTCCGTTCTCATCTGGGACAGAACCGTCGCGCCAACGGTAGTTGAATATGGATCGTTCACTGTCGTCCGAACGATAATTGCCGGCACTTCATAGGATATCTGGCAATCGCGCTGGTAGATCATTTCCACGGATTGCAGCGTGTTTTCGATGTCATACACCACATTCGGCACACTGCTGCCACTGAGCTGATAAAACTCATAATCGGCATCGAACGCAATGTCACAGATCTTGTTTCCTGTGGCTTGCATCGATACGCCGTCCCCACCGTCGTCGTGCTCAATCTGGACTTCCTCACATGTGTAAGGCAGCAACTTGAGAGCGAAGTTGTCGGTGACAACGTGCAGAGGTTTCGCGGCAGATCGATCGATATCAGAGAGAGGAGTGATCGTATATCGTATCTGCGGTCCGGGAAGGTCCTCGCGGAAATTAATCCAGACCATGCCGCGAAGTTGCCGATTGACGATCGAGCAGGCAACCACTGTTCCATCGACCGGTTCTCCGTCCGCGGTGAGGACCGTCCCTTGATACGTTCGCGGCACAGGCGGCACGACCTCGCGGAGTTGGCCGTCGGCGCCTTGAACCAACACTTTGAAATCCTTGGCGCGATTATCATGCGGCCATAGCTTGAGCTGATAGTCCAAGCCGCCGAGCTTTATGGGAACATAGACAGTTGGCTGGACCCGGTCGGGAAGGTCGAAGGCCTGAAGGTTCCACTCCGACACAGAAAGACGTTCCGCGATCAACCGATCCGATTTTGTTTGAATTTGGCCGACGACCGGCAACCCCGCCAAAGCCGCGACAATAAGGAAACCCACTCGTTTCATCCTAGCCCCTCCGTGTTAAAGCAAACGCGAATATCCGCAACTTATCAATTATAAAGGATAAATCGCATAACTGTCTGCGATTTGGTCGGTTGATATACCTGTTTGTTCCGCCCGGTTGGTATTTCAGCCGGGCGGAATCTTGCTATTGGCATGCATTGTTGCCGGAGAGCTGAAGATAGCTCCGGTACCTTCGCTCGCTAATCGTTCCACCGGCGACCGCCTCGCGGACCGCGCAGCCCGGCTCATGCGCATGGCTGCAGCTCGCTCCGAATCGGCATGAGTCCAGATGCGGCTGAAATTCGCGAAACAGCGCCGCCATCTCGGAACCTGCGATATCCCACAATCCAAACTCACGTATTCCGGGTGTATCGATGACAAAGCCTCCAAAGTCAAGCGGAAACATTTCGAGGTGGGTCGTCGTGTGCCGGCCCTTGCCGACGGACGGGCTGACCTCTCCAACCTTCGCTCCAAGACCTGGCTGGAGCGCGTTGAGGAGGGAGGTTTTTCCCACCCCCGACTTGCCGACAAACACCGAGACCTTTCCTTGGAGGGCTTCCTTCATCGCTGCAATCCCCGCCATCGTGATGGTGCTGGTGAAAATCGTTGGATAGCCGACACGCTCCAGGTCCAAGATGGCCGGCGGCTTCGTATCTTCGGCGAGATCTGACTTTGTGATGCAGATTGTCGCCTCCAATTCCACCGCTTCCGCCTCGATCAGGTACCGGTCGAGCAGGCCCCATTTGGGCTCGGGCTTGGCGGCGGCGAACACGGCGACAACCTGGTCCGCGTTGGCGACCATCACCTGCTCGACGTGCCGCGAACCCGGCGCGCGTCGCGACAGCTTGGACCGGCGCGGGAGGACCTCAGTGATCAGACCGGATCCGTTATCCAGATCCTGAACTCTCACTTGGTCCCCAACCGCGACAGGTTCATTGGTGGCGAGCTCTTTGACGGAGGCGACGCGCCGACCGTCGTTGGAGCGGACCAGATTTTTCCGTAAGATGCCGACGACGGTGCAGGACAGCGTCCGCCCATCGAGATGGACGTCGTAGCGTCCGGTGAACTTCCGGAAGACGGTTGCGATGTCAGTCGCCATTTTCGTCTTCTCCGGCCGCCTCGGCATCTTCCCATTTCAGTTCCCACTCGCGAACCCATTCCGGATCGGCGAGCAGGAGCCGCGGAGCGCTGCGATTGGCGAGCAGCTCCGCCAGATCATCACGAGTAAGAAGCACTTTGAAATCTCCTTCGTATCGTACGCGCGCCTCTCGCACGGTCCACGGTAGCCGCAAGCTTTAGCTTGCGTCCCAATCATGGCCACCGTGGCCGCAAGCTTTAGCTTGCGTTCCCGTTCGGTAATTTCTATTTAATTGACGATCGAATCGTCAACGTACTGCGCAAGCTGAAGCTTGCGGCTACCGGACGAGCTTAAGGCGCAAAGATGGGTCGAAATGATGTTCGAATGTTTCGGAGATGTCGCGACCGTGGTCGCTGTATGTCAGAAGCGCAAGCTGAAGCTTGCGGCTACCGAGCGGCGGCGGAGGCGACGCTTCCCGCGCTGGTTGTTGGTATTGTCCTAATCATGCTGACGCCTCCTTGGGAGAAATTTGGCCGGCAGGTTCTGCCAGCGAAGGGGCATTATAACGCATCCTTGGAATGCCCGCCACGCAAATGGGCCTTTCGGCCCACGTGTTGCCGGCATCCTGCCGGCAACACGTCTGGAGTTCAGCCTCACGTAACCCCGGCATCCTGCCGGCAAAATATAGGTCCTATAGGTCGTATAAGTCCTATTGCGGAAACCAGCTACACGCCGCAGTGGGTTCGAAGATACTCCCGGCAGGTGACGGCGCTGTCGTATGGGGTTGTGAGCGACTGGTCCACCTCGGCAGTCAGCCAGCCGTCGTACCCGGCATCCTTCAACACCTGGACACAGGTCTTGATGTCGATGAAGCCTAATCCCAACTCGCAGAAGTTCCCGTACGTCGGCCGCCCCACCTGGCGATCCTTCAGGTGCACATACTTGATCCGGGGCGCATAGCGGACAAAATACTCGACCGGATCGGCCCCGCCCGCTGATAGCTGCGCGGTGTCGAAACCACCGTACAACAGGTCTGGCGAGGTGTATTCCATGAAGTGGTCGATCTCTTCCGGCCGCTCCACGAGCGTCCCGATGTGGTTGTGGAAGACCGCCTTCACGCCGGTTTCGTCCTTGATGCGCCGGCACAATTCGTTGACATGGTTGGCAAACTCACGGATGATCGCGGGATCATGCGACACGTTTCGCTCCACCCGTCGGGAAGGCGACGAGACAATAATAACCTCCGCGTCCAGCTCCCGCAGCGCCTTGGCAAACCGCATCTCTTTCGCCATCTCATCCTCTCGGGTGGACGGGTCCATGAGGTTGAGACCGCGGTAAGTGGTCGTGCAGGCAAGGTTGTTTGCCGCGAGGATGTCACGCAGAGGGCTGAGATCGTCCAGATAGTTTTCCACCCAAGGCTCCACGCCCTGGTATCCCGCTGCAGCGATCTCCTTACAGATTTCCTCGAACGAGGTATTGCCCCATGTCAGGGGTTGAATTGCAGTCCTCAATGCTCCGATACCTTCCTTTCCCAACTGGCCAGCGTCTATACTTTAGGCCATGCACCGTTCGCCGCTCATCGGCATCACAGCCGATCGTTCCTCGTATTCTCTCGACCCCAAGGACGAAGTGATCGCCCGATATTGCCGAGTCGTTTCTGAGGCCGGTGGTCTGCCCGTCATTTTACCTTTCGTCGGGAATTTTTCCGAATACGCCGATCGGTTGGATGGTTGGCTGATCGCGGGCGGCGACGACATCGATCCCGCGGAGTACGGGGAACAGCCTGTGCCGGAGGTCGAGATTATCTCTCCGATCCGGTTTCATTTCGAAAAAAGTTTCTGGCCGCATTTTTTGCCGACGGGAAAACCGATCTTGGGCATCTGTTACGGATGCCAATTCATCAACGTTCTTTCGGGCGGAAAGCTCGTTCAGCACCTAACGGATCACCGAGTGGAACCCAAAGGCCCGCTGCCGCACGCGCTGAACCTCAATCCGGAATCGATGGTGGCCCAGGCTTGCGGGGGAGCCCAATTCGAGGCCGACAGTTCCCATCATCAGGCGATCGAAACGTTGGGAGAGGGTCTCCGCGTCGCCGGCCATGCGATGGATGGCACCATCGAGGCGATTGAATCGGCGAACGGCCGGTGGCTCCTCGGCGTTCAGTGGCACCCGGAACGAACGCCCGAATCACCGCATACCCAGGCTTTGCTCCGCGCCTTCGTTGAGGAAGCGGCGAGGTCGCGCAAATGAGAATCGCAGTGCTTCCGTTCAATACCAAGCAAGGCACCGACGCCGCGTATGGCCGGCAGGTCTCCTTCATCTTGGCGGAAGCCATGAAGACTTTGGAAGACATCGAGGCCATGGGGATTTCCTATATGGCGCGATTCGAGAACGAGGGCCGGGAGCAGATCGCCCTGGTCAATCTGTCCGATCAGATGGCGGATGAAGCGTTGGTAACTCAGGTCTTGCAAGAGACGGAAGCAAAATGGGCCGTCGATGGCCTGGTCGAGGTCGGCGCGGAGTTTCGCATCCTGGCCCGGATCACGAGCGCAGGGGAGGGAGAGATCGGACGCGGGGAGTTCGCCGGCGAGCGCGCGGAAGTGATACCGGTTCTGACCTCCTTCATGCGAGACACAGTGGATCGATTGGGGCTAGTCGCCACCGACGAGTTTATCCGCGGCACCGGCGATTTTGGCACGGACGATCACGAGGCGTTCCTCTCCCTGCTGATCGGATGGGACAGCCTGACCTACCTGCAGCGCGCGGCCGACAAGCTGCCCCCGGATTTCGATTTTGATCGGCCGTTCGATGCGTTGGTCGATTCTCTCCGGCGGGACCCGGATTTCGTCGCCCCGTACGAAGCGATCATCGGCCTAAGCCGGCTCTGCCTGGGTGCCGAGATCGGTTCTTTGGAAATGATCGAGCGGTCATTGCGAGCGGCAATAGCCCTGTGCGACGACGACTGGCGAGGCTGGTACATGTTGGGCGATCTCTGTCAGCGAACGAATCGAGCGGAAGACGGCGAGGCGGCGTACGAACGATCTCTGAGCCTCAATCCGGCCGAGGCGTCCGTGTGGGTGAGGCTCGGTTTGATGCAGATTTCCCAAGGCAAGCTTTCCGATGCGGAGCATTCCCTTCGTGAGGCGCTCACAAGGGAGGGCGAGGACGAGGAGAAAACCGCCGGGCCATACCTTGCCACCCTCCTGTTGCAAGAGGGCCGATCCCAAGACGTCATTGATTTGTGGACCGGACTGCGCGATCAGGATCCATCCCAATCGTCAAATTGGACAAATCTGGCGTCAACCTACGAACAGCTTGGAAGGTTTGACGATGCCGACCAGACATTTCAGACGGCGCTCGAGTCTGTAACGGACACGGCCCTCGTTCATCGGCATTACGCCACCTACCTGACTCGGCGAGAAATGCATGTCGAGGCGCTGGAACAGTTCGAGCATGCCATTCCGTTCATGCCATACGATCACTCGCTGATGGCGGAATACGCCGTCTGTCTGTTTCAAAACGGCAAAACGGAAGAGCTGAAAGAGGCAATCAAGCTGATATTGGCGTCCGAACCTCCCCCCGACCTTCGCGCTCAAACCGTGGCGTGGCAAATGGAAATCGAGACCCCACAGAAGCTGGAGCGGTTCAACGCCCTGATGGCGCTCGTGCCCAATGAACCGGAGCGAGCGGTGGAAGGCCTCGAACAGCTTGCCGCATGGCTCAGTGACTACTGGAAGCTATGGCTCGCGCTGTCCCACGCACATAATGCGCTCGGCAACCATCCCCGCGCGGAGCAGGCCGCGGTGCAGCTCATTCAGATGTATCCGGGCTGCGAGCCGGCGTATGGGGAGCTGGCCGGTGCGCTATTTCGCCAGGATCGGGCGGAAGACGCCTATCAACTGTTGCGGCGCACGGTGCGGCAATATCCTCAATTCCTCACCGTGATGGGCAATCTGGGGATGGCGGCGAAGCTGACCGGGCGTCAAGAGGAAGCGCTGCAGGTGGCGGATGGGTTGAGCAAATTCATCAAGCAGGTCCCCGCGATACAGGAGCTCGTGGACAAGATTCGCGAGGCGCTGTAAGACAGGATTCCGGAAAGCCCTCCCATTTTTTCAGGCGTCAGCCTGGAACAAGGGGGAGGGCTGGGTGGGGGTTCTTCCCTTGATGCGACCGGTCTCCCGACCAAGTCGCAAGTTGCAAGTCATGATGCGCTTGATGCGACCGGTCTCCCGACCGAGTCGCAAGTGCGGATGGGCGTTCATTGCAAATGAAAATCGGGGGAGTGTTTCCACTCCCCCGCAATTTATCGCAATCAGTCGATAGTCTAGTTTAGAACCAAAGAGCGGCATTCGCCATTTCGATGAGAAGGCAGCCGATCGGCTCTTCGTCGCTGTCGATCAGGTAGTCGCTGATGAAGCGAGCATCCCAGTTGCCGTCAGCATCCTTGGCATCGCGAAGAACGCTGAAGTCGATGGCGCAGAACGCAACCACAAACTCGAACTCGAGCAACGCGGTCAGGTTGTCCGGCTCGCTCAAAGCGACGAGCAAAGCCTCAGCGCACTCTTCCGTGATCTTGCACTTCTGGGTCACGCCGGCGGCGACGGTCATGAAGTACTCGATGTTGCAAGCGATGTCCTCGCGGGTCGGGATTCTGACCTGGATGCAGTATCGGACGACTACAGGAGCGCCGACACGGCCGGTCTTGGGATCTCGGCGCACATAGGCCACGTACAGGGTGTACTTGGTCGCGGGCGGCGAGAAGAGAAGGCAGCGATCGCCTAGGCACTTCGAATCGAAGGGGATACCGAAGGCGATGTTGCAGAGAAAGTCATCGAGCATCGAGCTGTCAGCGTACTTCCAGCCGGTGTCGAAGTTGGTGTTTCGACCGGAACCCGGACCGGTAACGAACGCGGTGCACTTCCAGTACGGAGTCTCCTTGGAGACGCGCACGGCCTGGACGAGCAGGTTGCCGTCGATACCGGTTGTACCGGTGGCCGTAAGGACGTCGCGGATCGTAAGATGATCGATGTTGATGACTTCCGGTCGGAAGCAATGCTTTTTCTGACCATCGAACGGGTCCGTGATCACGTCGTCTCGGCCCCAGATCAGGTTCGGGACTACAAGCAAGTACAGGCTACCATCATCAGCGGCAGCGCCGACGCCGGAGTTACCGACTTTGGAGCTGTTCGTGTTGTTGGTATTGCCCGACTTAACGAGCTGGCCGAAAGAGCCGGCCACTACACACAGCGCCAAAGCGCTGGTCAGAGTCTTGTTGAGGATAGACATTTAGTTTTCTACTCCTTCAATTTAGGCAAGATAAGATAACTGAGGAGTCAGCCCCTGCAGGGGACCTCTTGCCTCAAGTGGATACACAATCAATATGGACTGGCCGCACCCCCGTTCGCGCGTCCTCCAGTCGGTTGCTTTCGCAGACAACCTCCCCAAGATCGCCGGTGGCCGGAAGCATCGGCTCCTTCTAAGATCGAGTGGTGAACATCATCGGCAGTTAACGTTCTCTCGACCCCTAAGTAACTCGGGCTTACGCCCACTCATTCCAGTATCAAGTCGCACTTTCGATTGAACTTGACTACCCCTCCGGCAATAATTATAACACTAAAAGGCCAGTTTGCCAGGAAGAAGTAGCATAACTTACGCCATAACATCCCAAACAAGCGATGAATGCAGCTAGCAAACATCGTAAACAGCAAACTTACTTTACTGTTATAATTAATATGGTAATCCCGGTTCAAACCCGGTGTGGCGACCGGGCAAAACCCTGGAATGTCCGCCAGCTATCCATTTAACCGGGCAATTCGACGCCGAGCCAGACCGGCAATCATTCCAGATCCGGCGATTGGGAAGGGTGCAAGACTCATGCCAAACCGGCTCGGACCATCAGATAAGGTATAAGGTGGCCATGAGGCTGAGCGAGATTCCTATCGGCAACAAGGCTCCGGATGAGATCAATTGTGTTATCGAGATTTCGAAGGGAAGCTCCAACAAGTACGAGTACAGCAAGGCGCTGGATATGGTCGTCCTGGATCGCGTTCTGTACTCTCCATTACACTATCCGTGCGATTATGGCTTTATCCCGCAGACCAACTATCTGGACGGCGACCCGCTGGACATTCTGGTCCTGGTCTCCCAGCCCACCTTTCCTGGATGCCTCGTCCGGGTACGGCCCGTTGGTGTGCTGATGATGGAGGACGACAAGGGTCCCGATGAGAAGATTCTTTCAGTCGCGAGCAACGATCCTCGGTTCGCGGAGACCCGATCGCTCGCCGATGTAGGCGACCATCTACTCGCGGAATTGATACACTTTTTCGAGGTCTACAAGCACTTGGAATGGAAGGCGGTAGATGTGCTGGGCTGGAAGGACGCAGACGTCGCCCGGGCGCTCATCACCAAATTCCGCATAGACAAGTAACGCTGCCTTCCAGGCGGCACAAATCCGGTGCCGCCTGGAAGGCAGCGTTACGGGTAGGTTGCCACGATGGTTGAAGCGATGCCGCCGCGGGTATTGAATTCTCCGGTTATCGTCATCTTCTTCGGACTGCACGCCCCGATCAAATCGTCCAAGATCTGGTTCACGACGGCTTCGTAAAATATGCCCTTCTCTCGAAAGCTAAAGTAATAGAATTTGAGGGATTTCAGTTCGAGGCAAAGTTGATCGGGCGTATATTCCAGAGTGATGGCCCCGAAATCCGGATTCCCTGTCTTCGGACACATCGAAGTGAACTCAGCGCATGTGTGCCGAATCACGTAGTCTCGGGATGGCTTGGGGTTCTGGAATACCTCGATTTGGCTGGACATCTGTGACAGACCTCGCAATCGTACCGGCGAAATACCGACGCGCAACAAGTGATATTAACGTAGCGCCAGTCAAATGGGGACAGCCACTGGCGTTTTGGCGTATCATTATAGAGCATCCTGTGGGGAGAGCGGTCCTGCGCCCCGCATTAGGGACCCAAATCGAGGTGGCTACAAGACTATGCTGACTACATTAATGATTATCCTTAAGTTATCCATGTTGCATTCAGGGGTCGCCGGCTCTGACGTCAGTCTGCGAGCACCCGCGACGCTGTCGCCGACCAGCACCGACCAATTGCCGATTCCGTTCGCGACCCCAGCGTCAGCGGTGCTTCAAGCGGATCTGGTGCGAGCGGAGAAGTGCCTGGCGAAAGGTGATTTTGCCGGAGCTCAAGGGTTCATCACGCGACTTTCCCTTAATAATGTGGTATGGAGCGCCGACGTATCGGCGATACCCCCGGATCGGCGAGTGGCGGCAGAGAAGGCGATTGAGGAAGGCGTCAAAGTGTGGGAGACCGCGCTCAAGGGAGCGGTTACGTTCACAAAGACCACTCCTCCGAAGTTGGATGGAGCGACATCCGCCAACTTGCTGTTCATCATGAATCCAGGCTATATTCCGTCGAACTCGATGTCTTTCCGGAATGAGTCTGGGCCGATGGGATGCGAAGATTTCGGCTTTCTGGGCGGTCCCACGAACAACCGCAAATTGCGGGTCAAGATATCGATGGATGAGGGACCTTCAGGGACGCCACATTCGGCACGTTCAATCAGCCACCTCGCGGGCCGCGGCGTCGGCGGGTTCTTTGGACTGCGGCCTTCCGGCGGCGCGCTCGGGATTATGTCGATAGATCTCCATGGGGGATATTCGACGATCGCGGCGACTCCTACCGAGATCGCCGCCGCGAAGAGTGTCGTCAATGCGGCATCCACCATTCAAGAATTCGCCGTCGCGAAGAAGAAGATCGACCTGGAACTCCCGGAGATCAAGTTTGATCAGGACTATTTGGAGCTGGGGCGGGTTGACGCAAAGGCGGGTGTGGACTTTGTCATAAAGTTCAAGAACACTGGGAATGCGACGCTGCGCATTTCGAATATTAATGCCGACTGCAAATGCACTCATAAGGAATGGGATCCCGAGGTGGCGCCGGGCGCGACAGGGAAAATTACGGGGTCGATCGACGGAACGCAGTTCTCGGGGATGATCTCCCGCGGCATGACGATCTATTCCAACGACCTTGTAGAATCTGAGAAGAGATACATTATCAATTTGACCGTGATGCGAAACGTCGCTACCTTCCCATCCAACGTGTCCTCGATAGAATTGCCCGCGGACAAGGAAGGGGAAAACGATTTCTTTGTCTATTCGCCAACCGGCAAGCCGTTCGAACTTCTGGCAGCAACCTGCACGCTGAGTGGATGCACCGCCACGTTTGAGCGAGGAAAGAGGAAGTTTACGCCTCCGGAATATCCCACATTGGGAGAATCGGAGCGAGACGGCTACGTGGTCAAGATTCTGCTCAATGAACGACTTGGATATGGCGGCCCCTACAATATGCGGGTGGACATGGTCACGAATCTCGACAACGAAGCGAAACTGTATTATGTGCTCCGGATGACAAAGGGAATCTCGGTCAATCCGGGTGTTACTCACTATGCCGTCTTTGGGAAAGAGCAAGAGAAGAAGGCGGTCGAACTCGAACAGAATCTGGCAGAGTTCAAGATTCTCGGTGTGGAGCTGAGTTCCGATGAAGTTGAAGCCACTGTCGAAACGGTTAGAGAAGGTCACGAGTATCGCATCTGGTTTACCGCGAAGCCCGACCTCCAACCGATGACCAAGCAGATCCGAGTGCTCATCAATACGGATAGTCCAAAGCAGCCGAAGATCCAGGCGGCGATATGGCTCAATGTAACGAACGACGTGCCAGGGGCCCAGCCGGTACCCGGCGGCTCGGGCACCGAACACTGATCGCCCGGGCGATAACGGGGATCATCACCGCCGTCTTGCTGGCGCTGATTCTCGTCGGCGCTAGATCGGATGGGCCGGCGAGTGATTGGCGCCTGCTGTTCACCGGAGAACTACGCGGATACCTGGAGCCGTGCGGTTGCACGGCCCCCCAGGTCGGCGGTCTTGCGCGACAGGCGACATTCATCCGAAAGTACCTGTCCGACCCCCGCGCCGTGCCGGTTTCCAATGGGGATTTGGTGAGCGATCTCGAACCGCAATCTCTGCTGAAGACGGAAATCATCGCCGAATATTTCAAGTCGCTCAAATACGGGGCGGTCAACCTTGGTGAGCAGGATTATGCTCTCGGCGTCGACACCCTAAAACTGATGACCATCAATTACGGGACCCCATTTATTTCCGGGAACGTGCGGGATGAGAACGGTGAACGGCCATTCCCGGCATCGGTAGAGCGAACGGATGTGGGTGGCGGCAAGCTGCTGATAATCGGCGCGATTTCGCCGCTGTTTGAGGATGCGATCAAGAGTTCGTGCCCTGGGTTCCAGGTATTGCCCGTCGAAGATCTGCTGCAAGAGATGAAGTCGGCGGCAAAGGGCAAGGCCGCCGTTCTGCTTTTCCACGGCGGCAAGGAGGGCGCCATCGAAGCGGCAAAGGCCGCGCCCTGGCTCAAAGCGATCGTCTACGCCCACGCATCGGACAAGTGGCAGGAACCGATCAAGATCGGGACAGTGATGTTGGTCGCGGCCGGCGAGAGGGGCAAAGAGGTCGGCGAGCTTAAGATCGCGCAGGATGGAATCACTGCCAACCACGTCGAGCTTGGGCCCACCTTCGCGGATGATGAAAAGACCGCTTCCATCAGGGACTATTACTCGCTTCGATTGCGAGAAGGCGACTACTTGAAAACGCATCCCAAGATCAAGGAGCCGGCGTCCGCGACCTATGTCGGGTCAAACGAATGCGCCTCTTGCCATCAGAAGGAACAGGACATTTGGAAGGCATCGCCGCATTCCCACGCCTACGCGACCTTGACAAAGGTGAAGATGGACTACAACCCAGAATGCGTCGGTTGTCACTCGGTTGGTTTTGCCTACAAGAGCGGCTTCTCCACGCCGGTCGCGACGCCGCATCTGCGGGATGTCGGCTGTGAAAACTGTCATGGACCGGGCAGCGAGCATGTCGCCTATTACAAAGCCAAGAAAGACGGCGGGGCCACTCCAATGCAATATCCATCAATGAAGGCGAACGGCGAGAAGGCCTGCATCGGTTGTCACAACCCCGAAAATAGTCCGAACTTCATGTACGACAAATATTGGCCCAAGATCAAGCACTAGTCAAAATGCGAATGCCCTCTAAGGTCAACATCGGATCCACCTGCTGCACCGTCTTGCAGTTCGACGCGATGCTCGGCGCCAGCCCGCCGGTGGCGATTACAAATGGTGCGGCTCCCAGTTCTTGAGATATGAGTCCCACCATTCCGTCGATCGCCGCGGCCGTGCCGAGGACGATGCCGGAGGCGAGGCTCGTTTCCGTGTCTGCGCCGATTACCTTGGGAGGAGCCGAAAGGGAGATTTTGGGCAGTTTGGCGGCGCGTTGAAAAAGCGCGGCCATCGATATCTCAACGCCCGGCATGATCGCGCCTCCCAAGTACTCGTTGCCGGCTGAGATTGCATCAAACGTCGTAGCCGTGCCCAAATCAACCACGATGGCCGGAACGAAATAGTTGGTGAGAGCAGCCACGCCGTTTGCGATTCGGTCCGCGCCAACGGTCTCCGGATGCCGCACAGCCAATTTCAATCGCCCGGTCGCCTTGTGCGTCACCATCGCCGGTTCCCGCTCCAGCCATTTGACGCAGTATTGATGGAAGGCGTCATCCAGAGCGGGCACGACGCTGCTGATTCCGACCCGGCCTACCTTCGCCCCGATGCGTTCCAGCATCGGCTGCGCAAAGACGGCGATCTCGTCCTCTGTAACCAACGGATTCGTGTGCTGGCGCCACGTCAAACGCCATTCCGCGCCATCATGAACGCCGTAGAAGATATGAGTGTTGCCGATGTCAATCGCCAAGAGCATCTGTCAACTCCACTCGAGAATATATTTCGGCCTTGGCGGCGGCCCGCAAGGCTGCAAACACCTTTTCCGCAGCGGCATCCCGTACGGTTCGGTCCCGGTGCTCGCACATAATCCGGAGAATGGGCTGGGTCCCCGATGGCCGGACGTTGATTCGGCCAAGCTCGCCGAGAATCTCCGTCGCATCTTCGATCGCCGTCTCCACCGCTGCTGTTCGCCAAGCGTCCTTGTCGCCAAGGCGCACGTTGAGCAAAACCTGCGGCCAGGGCTCAAAGAGGCGCGCCGCCTCCGACAATGGCTTCCCGGTTTCCGCCAACACCGATAGCATTTCCATCGCCGTAACGATGCCGTCGCCCGTCGGCGCCAATTCGGAAAACACGATGTGCCCGGACTGCTCGCCGCCGATCAGTGCGCCGGTTTCGTCCATCTTCTCGACTACGTATCGGTCGCCGACCGGGGTGCGTTCCAACCGAATGTCTTGAGTGGCGAGGAACCGTTCCATTCCCATGTTGCTCATCACGGTACCGACCACAACTGGCGGCTGCAATTGCTTTTGGGCAGCGCGGTGGGTCGCCCACATCGCCATCATCGCGTCGCCATTGAGCAGGTTCCCGTGCTCGTCGGCAAACACGGCGCGGTCGGCATCTCCATCGAACGCGATCCCAACATGCGCACTGTGAATCCGGACCTGTTCTTGGATTTGCGAAGGCTTCGTCGCGCCACCTTCCGCATTGATATTAAGACCGTTCGGGGTGACGCCGATCTCCACAACCTCCGCGCCCGCTTGGCGAAACACCTCTCCGGCCCAGCCGGCGGCGGCGCCGTGCGCGCAATCGACGACCAAGCGAAACTTGGACAGATCGATCGGGAATTTCTCCCGCAAGAAGGCGAGATGTTGGGCCTTGAGCCCCTCGGCCGTAGTAATGGTACCGACGGCGTCGGCAGCGGCACGAGATGGGGGAGCATCGATCAACTTTTCAACTAAAACTTCTACAGAATCGGCCAGTTTTCGGCCATTCGGGCCGATCAATTTGATCCCGTTATCGCTCGCGGGATTGTGGGAAGCCGACACCATTGCCCCCAACGCATATCCACCGCAGCGCACAAACAGCGCCAGCGTCCCTGTCGGGATCGTCCCGGCCTCAACCACATCGATACCACTCGAACAGAAGCCGGCTGCGAGCCCGGATTTGAGCATTGTCGAGCTGAGCCGCGGATCCCAACCGATGAGAACTTCACCGCCGCCCTGCTCCCGCACATACGCGCCGGCCGCCCGCCCGATTGACAGGGCAAGTTCTGGGGTCAATTGTTGGTTGGCGACGCCGCGCACGCCGTCGGTGCCGAACAGTTTCTTATTCATCGCTCTCAGGAGTGGTTGGCGCCTTCGCGACTCGGACACGGCTGGGGCGAATCACCTTGCCGTTCAGGGTGTATCCGCGGGAAAGCTCTTCCAACACCTGTTCCGGCGGATAGTCCTCCGTTTCCGTAACCAGCAGCGCCTCGTGCGTGTTCGGATCGAACTGCTTGCCGACCGCCTCGATCGGTTTGATTCCTACCTGGTCCATGGCGGCTTCGAATTGGCGCTGGATGAGGCTGATACCACCCACGACCGCCTTCACATCGCTGGCCTGTTCCACCGCGGCGATGGCGCGCTCGAAGTTATCGAGGACCGGCATCAGGTGGAGCAGAAATTCCTCAATCCCGTCCGCTCGCGCCTGAATCCTGTCCTGCGATTGGCGCTTTTTGAAATTCTGGAAATCCGCCAGGGTCCGCAAGGCCTGATCCTTTGCCGCGTCCCGTTCCCGAATTGCCTCTTCTAACCGCAATTCCAGCTCGGCGATGGGGGAGGGATCGGCAACCGGAGGATCGGCCTGCTGGCCATGTTTCGTTTTGGAAGCCATCAGACCGATTTTACCCCACGCAACTCCGCCTTCCAGGCGGCAAAACCAAACGTAACGCCGGCATCTTGCCGGCATTGTCTTCGGGAGCGCTGGCATCCTGCCAGCACCTTGACCCAATGCCGCCTGGAAGGCAGCGTTACGCGGGGAGCGCGAAGTCTTCGAAAACCGGAAGGTAGATGCGCCAAGTCTCATTGCCACGAGCCTTCATGTATTTGGCCAGGCTGATATATGGCACGTAGGATGGACGCCGAGGCGACCGGATCAGCTTCATGTTGGCATGGTGCGCCAGCTTGTCCGCCTTCTTCAGGTTGCACTTGCGGCAACAGGCGACAAGGTTGTCCCAGGAATGCGGACCGCCATGCCGGCGCGGCACAACATGATCGATGGTTAGGTCCCTGCCCTGGCGGCCGCAATACTGGCAAGTGTGGTGGTCCCGGGCGAGAACGGTCTGACGGCACAGCTTGAGCTGCGGCATGGGACGCTTGACGTGGTAGCGCATGCGCAGGACGGAAGGCGCGATCAAAGGACCGGAGACGGTGTGGATCGTGACCCCATCCCGATGCGCGATCTCCGCCTTGCCGAGCAACAACAATGTGTAGGCGCGCACAAAGGAGCACACGTTCAGCGGCTCGTAATTGTTGTTGAGCAAGAGAACGTCTGTTCCGGTCATTCGCCGATCCTCCGCAAAAGAAAACTGCCCGGTGCGCATCTCACACACGGGCAGACTGACACAGTCGCGGGGAAAACGGCCCCGCGTTGGGACAATCTGCGTGTGGCGAACCAAGAGCCGGTCCGCCACCGATATGAATGTATCAGGCGCATCTGGGTCATACTTAGTCATAGATTGTACCAAGAGTGCGGCCCGTTGTCAACAGGTCCTAACGCCTGTGGATTGTGCTGGGATTATTCGGGAGATACCAGGGGTTCATGGAAGAACACGTCAAAACCATAGTTGTTGTGCCGGATGGGATGTCGGACCGCCCTATTTTGGAGTTGGACGGCAAGACGCCGTGGCAGGCCGCCCGAACTCCAAACTGGGATCGATTGGCCGCAACCGGCGAGGTTGGGATCGTATTGACCGTCCCGGAAGGGATGTATCCGGGCAGCGATGTCGCCAACATGTCGCTTATGGGCATCGATCCGCGAGAGCATCCGACCGGCCGGGGCCCCCTGGAAGCCGCCGCGCTGGGAATCCATTTGGGACCGACGGATCTGGCCTTCCGCTGCTCGCTCATCTCCACTGACGGCGAGCGGATTTTGGACCACAGCGCCGGCAACATCCCCGACGCGCATTCCCAGCCTCTGATGCAGCTGATCGCGGAGAAGCTGGGGACTCGATCGTTGCGGTTCCATCCGGGGATTGGCTATCGGCATGTCTTGGTTTGGGAGGATGGGCCGCTCGACCTCCACACAGAACCGCCGCACGATCATGTGGGGGAACCGTTCCGGCCGATATTGCCGCAGGGCGATGGGGACCAGGTTCTGCGGCGGCTGATCGACGATTCGATCAATCTTTTGATGGACCATCCGATCAATCGCCAACGGTTGGAAGAAGGGATGATGCCGGGGAACATGATCTGGCCGTGGGGGCAGAGCCGCGCGCCGCTGCTGCCCAATTTCGATCTGACCTGGGGCGTCAGCGGGGCGGTGGTCGCGGCGGTGGATCTGATCAAAGGTCTTGGGGCGTTGCAGGGGATGACCGTGGCAAACGTGCCGGGGGCGACGGGCTACGTCAATACCGACTATGCGGCGAAAGCGCGGGCGGCATTGGAGTTATTGGAGACCCACGATTTTGTGTACATCCATATCGAAGCGCCGGACGAGGCGGGGCATCATAAGGATTTTCCGGAGAAAATTTACGCCATCGAGCAGATCGATGAAAAAGTGGTGGGGACGTTGCTGGACGGGCTTCGCGGCGAGCGGTTCCGGATGCTGATCGTCCCCGATCACGCGACGCCGGTCGAGCTCGGCACCCACGCCCCCGGCCCGGTCCCCTATCTGCTTTTCGATTCCTTGGCGCGGGAGCCGAACATCATCCCCTTCGACGAACGGGCGTTGGAAGAAAAGGTGCCATATGTTCCGGAAGGCCACCAACTGATCAAGAAGCTTGTCTCGCCGACATAGGATCAACCGGTTGTGCCGTGGTCCTCGCATGCCGGCAACTGTGAAATCATCGACCAGCTAAGACCACGGCACGTAGTAACCACCCCGTTGTGCCGTGGTCCTCGCACGCCGGCAACTGTGAAATCACCGACGCCCTAAGACCACGGCACAGAACAGCAACCTACGCCACGCCAGACTGCCCGAAATTGATGAAGACCACATTCAAATCCGGTAGGTCCACTTGCCCGCTTCCGTCCAGATCGTTATCGGGATCGGCCGTAGTAAAGTTAATGAATAAGGAATTGAGATCGCTAATTGTGACGGAGTTATCCATGTCTCCATCGCCGTTGAGCAGAAAAATATCGACTGTGTTCGCGCCGGCAGCTATCACCTTTGATGAGACCTTGTTGCGGAGCCAATGAGAGAACTTGACCGCCACATCCCACGTACCGGCCGCGACGCTTGCAACCGAGTAGTTGGAAGAAGCATTGAGCGTGATCGAGTAGCTGTGCACCACGGTTGTAGTGCTCGGCGTCCGAAATTCCAGCGTGGCCGTCAACCCATTTGGGCTCGCAACATAGCTGTCCAGATCGATGTTGCCGCTAAGGGAAGAGTTGGGCGCCTGGACGATGACACTGTAATCATTGCCGTGCGCCATCATCGTTGTGTGAATGCCGCAATAATAGAAGAATGTGCCTGCTGTGTTGAACATCTTCGTGAATGTTCCACTGTGGCTAAGGTTTCCGGAATTGAACACGCCATCCGGCAAAAATCCGGTGCCGCTGGTCGCCGTGTGGATAATGATGTCGTCGTTGATCCACCGGACGCTGTCTCCCTGATTGATCGTAACATGTTGCGGCGAGAAGTTGAAGCCAGAAATGTGAACATCGACCGTCGCGCCGAAAGCTCCCCCCGCCGACATCAATGAGAGGAGATATATAAAGACCGATTTCATTGTCCGCCCCCTTTTGTTTACTGCCAAATGCCGTAACCAGACAGAGGCAGGATCGGTGCCAAAAAATACACCAGTATACAAATGAAGAGGCTTCCCCCGCCCTGGAAGCTTCCTACCACGTGCGGAATCAGGCCTTTCTCCGCCTCACGATCAGCGCGCCAACACCGGTCAATAGGGCAACGACCGCGCCTGGTTCGGGCACGACGTTCATTTGCCCACGGATGATCCGCCGGCCCTCCCGCATTGCATAAAGGAGTAGGACTAACTCACGCCGGCCTGGCCAAAATTGATGAACACAATGTTCAAATCCGGTAGGTCTACTTGGCCGCTCCCGTCCAGATCATTATCCGGATCGGGTGCGGCGAAATTGATGAAGATAGAGTTTAGATCACCGAGCGTCACGGCGTTATCCATGTCTCCATCGCCGTTGAGCTGCGAAATATCGACCGTATTCGCGCCGGCCACGATCACCTTGGATGTGACCTTGTTGCGGAGCCAATGGGAGAATTTGACTGCCACATCCCAGGTCCCCGCCACCACTGATGCGACCGAGTAGTTGGACGAACCGTTCAAAGTGATCGGGTAGCTGTGGATCACGTTGGTCGTGCTTGGAGTTCGAAACTCCAGGGTCGCGGTCAGCCCAGTCGGATCGGCCGAGTAACCATCGAGTTCGATGTTGCCGCTCAGTGACGAGTTCGGCGCATTGACGATAACGCTGTAGTCGTTCCCAAACACCATCAACGCCTCGTGCAGGATACAGAAGTAGAAATAGGTGCCCGGCGTGTTGAATGGTATGGTGGATGTCTCGTTGTGTGCCAGGTTACCGGTATCGAATACACCGTCTGGCACGTAACCGGTGCCGCTGGTCGCCGTATGGATCGCAATGTCGTCGTTGATCCAGCGGACACTGTCTCCCTGATTGATTGTGACATGCTGTGGTGAGTAGTTGTTGGACACTATGTGGACATCGACCGTCGCAGCGAAAGCTCCCCCCGCCGCCATCAATGGGAGGAGATATATAAAGACCGATTTCATTGTCTGCCCCCTTTAGTTTACTGCCAAATGCCGTAACCGCATAGAGCCAGGATCAGGTCCAAAAAATACACTAGTACACAAATGTAGAGGCTTCCCCCGCCCTGGAAGCCTCTCACCAGATGCTATATCAGGACTTTCTTCGCCTCGCAAAGAGCGCGCCAACACCGGTCAATAGGGCAACGACCGTGCTCGGTTCGGGCACGACTCTCAGTTGTCCGCGAATCTCCCCGCCGGGGAAATTTGACGTATGGATGTTAACGTAGGTCCTCTCGATCAACATCTCGGATGCGAGAAAGTCCGACAACGGACCGGTGCCGTCGTCGAAGCGCCAGTCTCCCGGAAACGGCCCGCCGGAAGTTCCGGTCGGCTGAATGTCCAAGGGATGCTTCACCCCGCCATTCACGCCGACGGGAGCGTTATGGATGTGCCCCGCCGTCGCGCCGATGGTCAATCCGGAGTAGCTATAGGAGTAGGTGAAGACCCAGCTTCCGGGACCACCAGTGAGGGACCCGGTAAGGTATCCCACCGCCGGCGAACCAGTCGGAGGGTTTTCCTGTAGTCCGTCCATGCTCGCAGTGAAGAGCGTAGCGTGGACCGCCCCGGCAAACGCGCCGAAGGCAAGCGAAAGGGCTAGGTGCAAAGATCGATGTCTCATGATTCTTCCTTTCAATCTAGCTAACTAGCGATTTCATCCAGGAGCAATAGTCAACAATCAAACGAGCTACATCATATCGCTGATTTGCCAAGATGGCAAGTATTTTTATCTGATCCTAACGTGGGAATTTGTCCGACCCAACCGCATTCTGGGAGCGCCGGCCTGTATTCAAATGGGGATTCAGCCGGAAATGTAGGCCCGTTTTCACAACGTTGTGATATGATCGCGGTTAGAATGAATGCAACGGAACAGGCTATTTTCAACGCGTTTGAGCGTAACGACTGCTCACTCGTCGGCATCGCGCCGGGCAGGCTGGTGGCGACCTACAAAGATATAACCTTCACGATGTATGTGCGCTCCAAGTCTATGTCGGACGATCCCGCCTTTCTCGATCAGTTCCTGGCCGGCGTGATGGCAGATGCGCCAGTGATGCCTTCGACATGGGAGGAAGCGCGGCCGGGCATTGTATGGACGGTCG
The DNA here is from genome assembly GCA_041483895.1 of Fimbriimonadia bacterium. Classification (GTDB taxonomy): domain Bacteria; phylum Armatimonadota; class Fimbriimonadia; order Fimbriimonadales; family JABRVX01; genus JBGPGO01. Next base: position 90,765 of record JBGPGO010000009.1, on the reverse strand, counting down.
AGGGAAAAGGGATGAAAATAACCGGCATCGAGCATGAGGACATCTGCGGGATGATTAAGCTGGTGCCGTCCTATGTTTTTCCGAAACATGGGTATGTCAGTTGGGTGACGCCCCAGTTGTGCGAAAAGTGGGGCGTGACGACGAAAGATTTGTTCCGAGAGGCGGCGGGCAACTTGAACGCAAAATCGGCGCAGGCGGAGATCGGGCATGAGATGGTGGAGGGGCACAAACTGTATACCATCGGTGCGGATCCGATTCTCAAGGCGTCGTTTGTGTTTGCCGGCGCGATGCTGAAACGGATAAAGGAGGAGATGGGATTTCCGGTGTATACGGTGCTGCCATGCCGGGACTTTGTCTATCTGATTCCCAACTCAGCGGAATCGCTCATCTCCCAGGTCGCGCAGATCGCCAACTACGAGTTCCAGAAATCGCTTTTCCCGATCGGCCTGGATGTGTTGCTGTTCGACGACCACGGCATCTCCGTCTCCGGCTCCTTCCAGGGCTGGAATCCAAATTAAGTACCCCAGTAGACGCGGGCCGTCTTGCCGATATCCATGGAATTGTCAACCACAAATGCCCGCGTATGATCGGCAACCACTCTGGGCACGCGAGACGGCAATTGTTAGTCAAGCGACGCCAGCATTTTTCGAACCGCTACTTTCAATGGCGGAAGGTCGCGCACGATGCCGTTCCAGACCGCTTCGAGATCGACGCCCATATAATTGTGAATCAACAGATCGCGCATGCCTGCAATCTGTTTCCAAGGGATGGAAGGTTGAAGCGCAGTCAGCGTGCGATTGAGCTTCTTCGTAGCTTCGCCGATGATCTCAAAGTTCCGAATAATCGCATCTTGTTCCATCTTTGAAGCCTCGAATTGATTACGGCCAGTGCTGGAATAGGTTTCGATTGCGGTGATTGCATCAAGAATATGTTGCAAATATGCGGCGTCGGAGCTCATAAGTCGATTGCTTCGCGCAGGACCTGATCCCGGATGTATGGGGAAAGAGCCTGCTCCGTCACCACATCAACCTGCATCTGCAAAGCCTCATCAAGGTCCTGCTTGAGCGCCACGATGTCCAACAATGTTCTCTCAGGTCCAAGATCGACCAATAGGTCCAGATCGCTGACCAGCGTCTGCGATTGCTTTGCGTGGGAACCAAACAACCGCACGCGGCGAACCCGGTGGCGCTCCGTTACCCTGCGAATTGTCTCTCTTTGCGTCACAGTCATGGGGCCAGTTTACTCGATTTCGCGGGCCGCTCCTGCCGGGAGCCTCCAGTAGCGTCATTCCGAACGAAGAGAGGAATCTGCCCTCGAACCCTAACTCATTGCTTCCGGCTTTTTCTTTGCCGCGCCTCTTCATTCTTGGCGATCATTGTCTCCGGCGGAACCTTGGAAATCACCTTGCCAATCACATCCAGCGCAAGGTCCTCGGCGCACTTGAATCGCACGCACGCCTTGCCCATGTCCAGCTTCTTGCCGCTCGCTTTGTAGGCTTCCTGAAACCACTTCGACAAAGGCGACTCGCCGTAAACACACATCAGATGGATGACCATATAGTTCTTCTGCGAACCCAGCGCGATGTAACCAATCGGCTGCTTGGGATCGCAGTGATAACCGGCCGGATACAGAGAGTGCGGGACGTAGTAGCCGATCATTCCGTACTGTACACCCTCCTCATAGCCCTTGGGAAGATTCTTCTTTATCACTTTCCGGACGATATCAATCTCTTTGCGCCGATCCGGCGGCAACCCGTCGAGATATTCCTGAACCGTTTTCGCGGTGCTGATCATTTTCCCAGATTACCTGACGCGAACCTACAGATAAGTCTCATGACCGACATTGAGCATCAGCCTCGCCAGCATCAAACCATCGATGAGAATCAGGTGAATATCCCGCAGAAGGCGCGCATACTCCCGGGCGCCCTTCGTGAATCCAGAGGTCGTAATAACGATGCCCTTGGTCACTCGTTCGCCAGTCAGCGCTCCCACAAAGGACTGGATATCCACGCGCCCTACGTTCTGCGCTTTCCATCGTTTCGCCTGAACGCAGATTTCGTTGAACCCAAGCCAATCCTGCCTGATTCGAATGTCAACCCCCCTGTCGTGAGTTCTGCTCGTAAGCGTTGCGGAGCCGGGATGGTGGCGCCCATATCCCATCCGGGCCAACAGCTTCATCAGGATTGATTCGAATTCGACCGGTGTCGTGCCTTCCAACTGGCGGAGCAACTGCGCCGCCTCGACATCGATAGCGGTTGGCTCCGGACTCCGCTTCATAGCGCAGACATTCACCTCTGCCGGTTCGCTCGCCAGCAGCCAGCGTCCGGATTCCGTAACATTCCATATCCCGCGGCCGGAATTGACGACCAGCCGGGCGGACTTCAATTGCGTCAGCGCCCAGTAAACGCGAGCGGCGAAGGTCGGTCGCCCATTCGCGGCGCGTACTCTCAGTTGCGCCGGAACGAGACCCAGCCTCTGCGCGCAATACCCAACCATCGACTGCACCCTAGCATCCATGCCTCGGGCGACCGCTTGGAGCGTGGGAAGCAAGATGGCCTTGATCCCCGGAATGGATTCGGCAACCCTATTCGCGTGATTCGTCGGCGGGAGGACACTGCGGCACGCGCACTCCGCAGCCGCCGAATCATGTTCCAGGCCGCTCACCCTATCGCTGTCATCACAATTGTATCCCCCGTCACGAGGCATCGCATCTTCCCTCCAAGTTGAAGAATTCCAGGCTCAAATCAGAACGCCGTCAAGGACCATTAGAAAAAACGTATTGTACCATAAGCAGTAGACGAATGTCAACCTATTAGGCCGTTCGCCCCACCCGCAACAAGGCCAAGGATCAGCTCAGCTCCACCCCAAGAACGATGTGTTCGGGTTCACTCATTCCGATACCCCCGGACCGCCAATATCCAAGACCCGAACACGACGAAAAGGATGTGTTCGGGTTCACTCCTTCCGATACCCCCGGCCCGCCAATATCCAAGACCCGAACACGACGTAGAGGATGTGTTCGGGTTCACTCCTTCCGATACCCCTGGACCGCCAACACCCAAGACCCGACCACGACGAAAAGGATGTGTTCGGGTTCACTCCTTCCGATACCCCCGGCCCGCCAATATCCAAGACCCGAACACAGCCTCATGTCATTCCGAACGGAGTGAGGAATCTGCCACCGCATGGAAATTTCCTTCGATTCACACCGACCACCAAACGGCCGCGTTCGGGCTCACTCTTCACGCCGCCACCTCCCCGAAAATGCCCGATCCGTCCGATCCGTCCGAACCCACTCTCTCCGAAACCCCGTCCCCTGCCAACCCCCGGTAGCCGCGACCCCGTTTGCCGACATCGTCCAGAAGCCAATACCGCCAGTGGTCGCATGGAAGGCAGTCGATACGATGGAACGCGACCATTGACCATGAAACGAACGACAGGTTTCGGCACTCGAGGTCGCGGCTACGGAATGACTCACATGTGCCGACCACAAGGCCCGCGTAGGATCGGCAACCCCTCACGCCTGCCGGAAATCATCCCACGCGATCCCGAGGGATCGGATTGCAGCCCGGACGGTGCCAAGACGCAAATCTTTGGATCCCCAATCCGGCACACTCGTTATCTGGTCGTTCGCCGGATTGCGCCAATAGCGATGGGAACCTGGGTTCTTCCGCACGACTTCCTCGCATCCAAGCTTCTTGAGCTTCTTTACGACATCCGAGTAGGTCATGACACCTTGAGAAGCGTTTCAATCCACAGCGGGGTGTTTTCCGCTACGTCCGAAAGAACAGGGGGCAAGGGCTTCCCGAGTTGCTGGTAGACCTCGATCAATCCTTCTAGGGCATCCTGGGCGTTGGGGATCGCTTGCTCCGGCGTGTCGCACTCCGTGACCAGTTCGGGAAGCACCGGGCAGGTGACCGTATATCCCCCCTCCGGCTGAGGAGTTAGAACCAGCAGCAGCTTGAACATCTTGCTCATAAGGACATTCTACCAAACACCGAGATTGGGTAGCATGACTACAGGCATGAACTTCACTCCGGAAGATGAACTTAAGCCGGTTTACTGCCCGCGATGTCGTCAACAGATTCCGCGGGCGGTTTCGGACGCTCAACTATATTGCGATGACTGCCGTCGATACGTCGCCGTAGAGGAAGCGCAAAGACAGCACGACGAAATTGTCCGGCGTCAACACGAATGTCAAAAGGCGTTTTCAAGGTACTCGGAATCCATGGAATCGGATACCGGTGCAGAATTCGTGAAAATGCTCCAGAATTCTCAACTGGCAAAGCTGAAGCAAAAGTACTCTCCGCAAGAAGTCTTCAATGTCAACACGGGCAAAGGATTCTGCCCACAGTGTCAATCGCGAAATATTCGACAAATCAGGATTCCGGGCCAAGTCGATCGATCCATGGAGCATGGGGCTTGTTGCTTGGGATGTATGTTCGCTTGGCCCCTGGCCTTGATGTCACCCATGATGGCTCGTCGAGGACAAGCCTTGTATCACCGGGAATGCAATTCATGCGGATTCCGGTGGAGCGTCTAGTATCCAGCCACAGAGGTTGCTGCCGAGTTGAACGCCCTAATTGGGGTGGCATGATCCACACGCCACCAGCTTTCCATTTACGTCGTCCCGAGCCCAGTTTCTAAGCTCATCAACCTGCGTGGAGCAAATCTTTATGTAATCCTTCGTCGACCGTTTGCCTTTTCGCCGTTGGATATGGCGGCAGGTTGATCTGTGAAGCACCAGATAACTCGGGATTGGTCGTAGATACGAATTGACAACAAAGCCTCGCGGATTCGTTGCGAGCCAATTGAAATACCTTTCATCATCGTCATGAATCAACGTGTACATTTTATTTCTCGCATTCTTTCAAGGCGACTTCGCCGGCTTCCTTGCGTCGCTAACTTTCAACTATCAGCACGCCAAAGGGCAATGAAGAGTGGCACATTGCAGTCAGGAGACGTCAGGCACTGCCATTGTCCATGGTTTTTCGATAACGATAGAATTTCGCGTTGCCATTCGGCCATTGTTGGCGCCGGATATATGAATCCGATCAGCCATCGATTTGGAACGTTGAGCAATCCAAGCTTTGCCAGATCCTTCTGAAATCCAACATGATCCTCTCTAAAATAGAAATGGAGATTTCGAGGAGTACCTGCAGCCCGGCTGATGCACGCAGCCTTCAGTTCGCAATGATGCGGTTCGCCGTCGATTTGGACTACAACATCAACTTGAATTCTCTTCCTCTGGTCGCTGCTTAGATTGGCCTCCCGGCGAAATCCTTGGATTTTTCCCTGTTGCTCCAGTTCGGAAAACAGCGTTAAGAGTTCGCCTTTGAACCATCCCTCAACGCGCGTATCCAAATCAGCAAACAACTGGATTTGATTCTCTTTTGCGGCAAACCAAGATTGAATTTGTGGCAATATTCGGTCCAAACTGCCCTCCAAATGCGAAAACGCCGAACCCATCACGGTCCGGCGTCTGTCGGGAATTCGCTGAAAACTAGGTAGGGTGAACGCGGTCCCTGATACAAGGAGTATCGTGAGTAACTCCTTTAGAAAGGAGGTGATCCAGCCACACCTTCCGGTACGGCTACCTTGTTACGACTTAGCTCCCCTTACCGGCCACACCTTCGGCCGCTCCCTCCTTGCGGTTGGGCCACGGACTTCGGGTGCAACAGATTCAGTTAGCTTGACGGGCGGTGTGTACAAGACCCGGGAACGTATTCACCGCAGTATAGCTGACCTGCGGTTACTAGCGATTCCATCTTCAAGCAGTCGAGTTGCAGACTGCTATCTGAACTGAGGATGTATTTTGGGATTAGCTCCGCCTCGCGGCATTGCAGCCCATTGTTTCACCCATTGTAGCATGTGTGTAGCCCCAGGCGTAACCGCCATGCTGACTTGACATCATCCGCACCTTCCTCCGGGTTGCCCCGGCAGTTTCCTATGAGTTCCCGGCTTTAACCGCTGGCAACATAGGATGCGGGTTGCGCTCGTTGCTGGACTTAACCAAACACCTCACGGCACGAGCTGACGACAGCCATGCAACAGGTGTCTTTGGGTCTACCTTGTGAGTAGAGGGCCTCTTTTCTGAGGCTTTCCCGCGATGTCAAGCCTGGGTAAGGTTCTTCGGTTAGTATCGAATTAAACCACATGCTCCACCGCTTGTGCGGGTCCCCGTCAATTCATTTGAGTTTTAGCCTTGCGGCCGTACTCCCCAGGCGGCCAACTTATCGAGTTATCTGCGGCACCGAGGGGGTTGAGACCCCCAGCGCCTAGTTGGCATCGTTTACGGCATGGACTACCGGGGTATCTAATCCCGTTTGCTACCCCTGCTTTCGCGCCTCAGCGTCAGAAGATGCCCAGCAAGCCGCCTTCGCTACGGGTATTCCTCCTGATATCAATGCATTTCACCGCTACACCAGGAATTCTACTTGCCCCTTCATCTCTCAAGTCTGCCAGTATCAAATGCAGTTTCCGGGTTGAGCCCTGGAGATTTCACATCTGACTTGGCAGTCCGCCTACGCGCTCTTTACGCCCAGTAATTCCGGACAACGCTCGCCCCCTACGTATTACCGCGGCTGCTGGCACGTAGTTAGCCGGGGCTTATTCGTTGGGTACCGTCTTAGTTCTTTCCCAACAAAAGGAGTTTACATCCCGAAAGACGTCATCCTCCACGCGGCGTCGCTGCATCAGGGTTTCCCCCATTGTGCAATATTCCTAACTGCTGCCTCCCGTAGGAGTCTGGGCCGTGTCTCAGTCCCAATCGGGCTGATCATCCTCTCAGACCAGCTACCCGTCGAAGCCTTGGTAGGCCATTACCCCACCAACAAGCTGATAGGCCACAAGTCCCTCCCGAAGCGAATTGCTTCTTTAATTCTCCTCAGATGCCAAAGAAGAACCACATCCGGTATTAGCGTCCTTTTCAGAACGTTATCCCAAACTTCGGGGCAGGTTGCTTATGTATTACTCCGCCGTTCGCCACTAGCTCAGGGGCCGAAGCCCCATCACCCGTTCGACTTGCATGTTTTAGGCACGCCGCCAGCGTTCGTCCTGAGCCATGATCAAACTCTTCGTAAGAAACGTTTGTTATTCACTTACGTCCCTCATTGTTTTGACTTGGACCTGCGCTCGCTTACCTACCTAGTTTCCAACGAACTCATTCGCCCCCTATTTCAGGGGCGAGGGCTATTGTAGCAAAGCCCCATAGTCGGAGTCAAGCCAAATCAGCCATTTTCCGGGACTTTTTCTTGCCTGTTTGCCGCCGATACTTATCCTGTGAAGCGACCCTCTGTATTAGACGTACTTTGTCTACTATTCGTTCCCAGCCTCGCTACCGCCCAATTCGACGTGCTGCGGACAACCGCAGCGGCCGATAAGCTCTGCGTCCGGTGCAGTCTCTCCGCCGACGGAAGCCGCGTCGCTTTCGATAGCCTGGCCTCGAAACTGGTCGAGTCAGACACCAACAACGCCTATGATGTGTTCGTGTGGGAAGCTGCGACCGGGCAGACAATCCGGGTGAGCGTCGCGAGCGACGGAACCCAAGGCAACGGCCAGTCGTGGCGGGTGGCGCTCAGCGGCGACGGGCTCCATGTCGCGTTCCAAAGCGACGCCTCGAATTTAGTAGCGGGCGACACAAACGGCTTCAACGATATCTTCGTCCATGACGTCGATACCGGGCTCACGGAGAGAATCAGCGTGGCCGCGGATGGGGCAGAAGCCAACGGTAACTCCTGGCAGCCCGCCATCAGCACCAACGGCCGCTACGTGGCGTTCCAAAGCGACGCCAGCAACCTCGTCCTCGGCGATACGAACGCCGCCAGCGACATCTTCCTCTACGATCGGCAGGAAAGAACGCTCGAAATGATCAGCAAAGGCGGCAACAAGGGATCGTATCGGCCCACCATTTCCGCCTATGGCCGCTTCGTGGCCTACGTCAGCGACGCCGACAACCTGGTCCCGAACGACAAGAACAATACGAGCGACGCCTTTGTCCGAGATCGGCTAATGCGAACCACCGTCTGCGCAAGCGTTTCTCAAAGTGGAACACCCAGCGTCGGCGGCGCGGCCAGCGGAGTTGTAAGCGGAGACGGGCTGTTGGTGGCATTCCATAGCGGCGGCTCGGACATCGTGGCGGGAGACGCCAACAACAAAATGGATGTCTTCGTTCGGGATTTGGCGAACGGAACGACCGAATTGGTGTCCCGATCGTGGGATGGCGCCCAAGGGAATGACAATTCGCGGTGGCCGGCCCTGTCTTTCGACGGCAGGTACGTCTCGTTCGAGAGCGACGCTGCGAACCTCGCCGCCGGGGACACCAATGGCAAAACCGACGCCTTCGTCCACGACCGCAGAACCAGCGCGACAGAATGCATCAGCGCTTCGTCAGCAGGGGTTGCGGGAGACAAGAGTTCCTTCGCGCCCGCCGTCAGCGAGGATGGCCGGATGTTCGCGCTGGAGAGCGATGCGACGAATCTGGTAGAGGGCGACACCGGCGGCCTGCGGGACATCTTCCGCATCGATACGAGACCTACCGAAGTATCTGGGAGCATCGGTTTCGACGGACTGGCGGGCGCTATGCCGAGCCAGGTGTTTTTGGATGTTCGTCACGGCGGCTCGGTCCGGCCCTTCGGCGGCGAGGATGTTGCGCTCGATGATCAGGGAGTCTTTACCATCCGAGTCCCGCGTGGACCGGTTGACATCTCTCTCAAACAGACCCACTGGTTGCGGCGCTCGGCGCCCGCGGAATCGGCCGTTCTCTCCCTAATCAATGGCGACGCGACCGGGAACAACCGAATCGATCTTGTGGATCTCTCCGCTATCTTCGTAGATTACGGATCCACCACACCCACCGATTTCACCGACCTCGACGAATCAGGAATGGTGGACGTCAAAGATATCAGCATCGTCTTCCTCAACTACGGCGCGGTCGGCGATCCCTAAGCGCCTTCAAGGCCGAAGTTCATGAACACGATGTTGATGTCGCCCAGCGAGACGATCCCGTCTTCATCCAGATCCGCCATCGGAGTCGGCTCGCCGAACTCGATGAACAACATGTTCAGGTCCTTTAGGTCCACGACATTGTCATTGTTGGCATCGCCGTTGTACAGGTCAAACACAACCTCGTCGATCGAGCCGTCGCTCGTATCGAAACCTTGATAGCGCTCCAACCAATGCGTGGTTTTGCTCTCCACCGTGATGGACCCCGCCGGCAGATCGAGCGAGAATGCACCGGTGGCGTCCAATGGAACCTGCATCTCTCCCAGATCGATCCCATCCCAGTTCACCTCCATTGGGATCGAAGAAGGAATCGGGCCGGCCAAGAATTCGAAAGTAACAATGCCGGAGATTGTGGAATGCAGTGCGGTGGCCAATAGCAAGGCTTGGATATTCAGCCGAGTGCCGATCTGGCCGGCGAACGCCTCATTGCCGGGCAGGCCGTCCACATTTGTCCCGGTTGTCGTGACGGTTTCGATCATCATCGCGGCGGGGCATGTCGGGTTGTATTGAAAAGCGAGGGCGACGGCCGACGTCACCAACGGTGCGGCAAACGAAGTGCCCGACCAAACACCGACGGTCCCATCCCACCAGCAGCTAAACAGATCCATCGACGGGGCGCAGGCATCGATGCTGCCGTCCCAGTTTGCCCATGAAGTTTTCACGCTGGCGGAATCGATTCCGGTCACGCTGATGCAATGCGGCCCCTGCGCCGGGTTCCAAGCCAACTGCTGTCCGAGGTTGCCGGAGGAAGCGACATAGACGGCATTCGTGGACTGCGCCCAAACCATCACGTCATAGATCGCGGGAACATCGTCCGCGCTCCCCCAGCTGAGGTTAAACACCTTCGCGCCGTGATCGAGTGCGAAAATCATCCCTTTAATAATGTTCCAGGCATCGCCCACGCCGTCGCTGTCCAGCGCTCGCACGATGATCAGGGGCGAGCGCGGGGCCATAGAGGCGATGATGCCGGCAATCATCGTCCCATGGCTCAGCCCTTCATCGACCACACCATTCTTGGAGCTGTCGGTATCGTGAGGAATGTCGTAGGCAGGCTGTCCGGGCTCCACTGTATTTAGCGTGGCGACCACGCCGGTCCACAGCGAGGGGACGTTGGGAGATAAACCGGTATCGATAATGGCGATCGTCGTTCCGGACCGCTGACCGAAGTCCGCGCCCGGCCAATTTACCATGGTGAGTGCGGCGGCATTCATTATCTTGAATGTATCGGGGCCGGAGACGGAGCCGATGGTGCTGCCTTTTCCCGCCCCGCCATGCTCGGGAATCGCGCAGGCGTAATCGTCCTCGACCCACGCGACAAAGCCACTGGCGGCGAGCAGGTCCCGGGCAACGTCCGCCTGTGCGTAGGTCCAGTCCGGCGGCGTCTTCAGAAGAACGTACGGCGAATCGGCTATCGTATCTGCCACCATGAACCCGAACGGTTCCACGACACTCGGATCGACGCCGGGGTTCATGCGAGCTATATATTGCATTTTCGCCGACGCCGCGACGGCGAGCGCAAAGTACAGTGCGAACAGGACTAATCTCATTCCGCCCCTCCCACTCTATGATAACCCCCAAATAGCAAAAGCGGAGCCCAATAATACGGGTGCGGCCGCCTTTTTTTCGCAAATTGCCGGGCTGCCGATAGGGATCGAGAGACCGTTTCGCCGCCCGTAAGCCCAGCATAATAGACCGCCATCATCTCGCTTGCCATGATATCGTCCAGATTCCATGCGCTGGCGACGACGGCTTGCGCTCCCAAAGCTAGGAACGCGCGAGTTAGCCCATCCGGTTCGGTTTTGGACCAAAGACTGATTCGCCCGGTTTCGCATGCGGAAAGGGTCACCAGTCCCGCCCGTACGCCGCAATGGGCGATTTCACCGGCGTGCAGCCAGCCGTCCTCCAACTGTATCGCCGAGAACATGGGGTTGGCCGGAAGATTGCGGGCGTGGCTGGCGACATGAACCAGATCGTATCGGCCCGGCTCCATCGCTTCGGCGCGGGTCCGGACGATCTTGGCTTTCGGGAAGCGCTTCAGGAAGGCCTCCGCCTCGGTCTTGATGTTGGGCAGGTCCGGCGCTTCGTACAGCCATAGCGCCGCCTTCGGGCTCTTGGGCAGGCGCGCGCAACAGGCATCGAGGCCGAATAGGGGACTTGGGAGGACCAGCGGTTCGGCATCCGTTCCATTGAGATTGAGAAGCGCCTGCCAGGGAACTCGCCATAACAGGCCGTCGGGCGAAAGCGGAACGACGCTTCTCCCGGGTTCCAACCAGGGCTCCAAAAGAACCTTGCGCAGGCTGGCCAGGCTGCTAAGAACGCACTTTGGGCAGGAATCACGTATCGCCATCGGGCCCAGCAGGTCGAATTCGAGCCACTTTAGTTCTTCTCTTAGCTCGACGACCGATATTGGGAGGCGAACCCTACGGCCTTGATGGATGGCGTAGTAGCCGTCGTTGGTCTCCGCCAACACGGTGCATGCAATTTCGGACGGTTGGACCGGCCTGCGAAGAGCCGGTTGAAAGCAGCGCATCGCCTCGGTCCATCGCCGCTGGAGAGCCGCCAGCCGGGCGGGATTGGCCGGCGCAAACCGGGCTCGGCTCCCCGGCGTCGTCGAACCGCCGGTACGGTTTAGTTCTTCGCGCAGGCGCTCGATCTGTCGAACGGTCTCTGGAGACATAGGCGCAGCCGAAGAGAGGATTTCGTCGATCAGCGCGGCGGAACGCGATTGAACGACGACATCGAGGGCCTCCGCTATGCGGGCATCCGTCGGTTTGGTGAGAAGTTCGGCAAGATACGCGCCGAGGGCGTCAGCTTTATCGCGCAGATAGGCCGCGCGAGACAGAGTCGACGTCGTCCGCAAGCGGCCCTGGATGATGGAGGCGAACATCCGGCGATAGTGTGGGAACCGCTTGCCTTCCGGCGCGGCGCGAGCGCGGAGGGAATGCACCTGCCAAGCGAGCGCGTCAAATCGGTACTTTCTTATGTCCTTTTCTGCCAACGCCAGGGAGTTCTCATCGCCCAGACCCGCGGCGACCAATCGAGCGGAGGCGAGGTGATACGGGGAGCCGGCGCGCGTCAAGGTCCGAATCGCAGATTTGACCTCGGAGCGGGCGAGGCTCGCCTTGCCCTGCATCGCCAGCGAACGCGCGAGCTCCGTTCGGGCTGCGCCGTTCCATGCCCAATTCTTCAGCTTCTCGTAGTCCGATGCGGCTCGGCGGAGGGACCGAACCGCCAAGGCGTCTTCCCTGGCCGCGAGAGCCAACCCGATCCCAAGATGGCAGTTTGCCACGTTCATGGGCAGCGTTCGCAGCCCCGGCGTCTTAAGTGCAGACCGGTAGCTCTGTTCGGCCTCTTGCCACAAGTTGAGAGAAAAGTAAGCGTCGCCAATGAACTCTTCCAGCCGCGCGGCATCCACGCCATGCAATCCCTTCACAGTCTGACTGTGAAGGGATTGCATGGCAAGCAGCATGTCGAGCGCTTCATCGCCCCGTCCCCGGAGAATGGCCTCTTGAGCGAGGTTGAGTTCGCAGAGGTGCGCAAAGTACGGCTCGCCGGCATTTTGGAACCAGTCGCGTGCCTGCAGGGCGTACTCTCTGGAGGCGGACGGATCGCCGCCATAGAATTCCGATGTGGAAAGACCGAGCAGCGCGGCTGAGGCTTCCCGCGCTTCGCCCGCTTTGTGGAGGCTTTGCCAAGCCTGTTTCAGCCACGTTCGGGCCGTTTCATATTCGTCGGCCCAGAGCAGCGCGTTGCCGACGTTCAGCCGGACTCTGGCAGCCTCGACGGTCTCTTTGCGATTGTCGAGACCGCGAATGAGCCGCTTGCCGAGCGCGACGGCCTCAGCGACCCTCCCCGCCCTGCCCAGTGAATCGACCGCGCCTCGTTGGAAGGTCAGTCTCTCAATAGGGTTCTTGGCCGCTCTGCCCGCCTTCTGAAAGGATTCCGCGCTTTCGAGCCATTTGCCGCGCAGCCGCTCTCCGACCGCCTTGGCCCGATAGGCGTAGGCAAGCGAATCGCCATTAGCAAGCACCGCCTTCCAATGCCGGGAAAGCCGTTCCGCCGCGCTGGGGTCGGAAGCCGATAGCTCAACAACGCGCCAAAAAAACGCCTCGCCGCTGCCGGCCGGGGCATTCTTGATCAGCGAGCGAGCTTCCGACGAGGTGGCCGTTTCGAGCCGGCTAGCAAGCTCCGCCGAAGTCACCGGAAAGCTCCTTACCGACGGGCGGGATTTCGACATCCTTGTCTGCCAGTCGCAACCGGACGCCGGTCTTGTCGAGGTTGGATGCCTTGAAGCTAAATCTTCCGTCGGCGCGGGCGGTCTGTTCTTTGCCGCCCGTCTGCCAAGAAACCAGGTTGGCCGCCTGGCCGAGGACCTCCCAGCCGCGATTTTGCCGGACATACATCAGCCTTGCCTGGCCGTCCGCGTACTCGTATACGGCTTGAAAGGAATCGGCCTCTTCTGCGCGCGCGCCAGCGAGACTAAGGCTTGTGCTGACCAGCCGGGCCAGAGTCGTCTTGCGCTCGCCGATGCGGATCGCTTTGACATGCTCGATCAGCGCGGCAGGAGCGTCAGCAAAGCGCGCCTTCAATGCCTCGACCACATCGGTGAGCTCGGCGAGCAGCTTCCGGCAGCTTTGGCATTCCGCGAGGTGATCGCGGGCCTGGCCACCCTTTTCTCCGAGGGCGAGCGCTACCAGCTCATCATAGATTTCCTTACAGTTCTTCTTCATCTCAGCCTAATAGAGGGAATGTACTCCCGAAAGATACCTTCAATCCTCGAAGGTTTCTCGATCCAGCATTCTTCGTAGCTTGTCCAGGCAGCGAGACCGGGTTGGTCCGATCGCCCCCAGCGGAATCTCGAGGCGGTCCGAAATCTCCAAATACGACACCTCGTCTTCAAAGAACAACAACATTATCAACTCACGGCATCGCTCCGGCAGTCCCAGCACGGCTTTTCGCACCGTGTCGGCTTGAACCGCGGCGAAGGCGGCTTTCTCGGCGGACCTCTCTTCGTCTGCGACCACTTCTGACAATCCGCGCGGTCCGAGGTCGGTTTCGAGGGTGGCCCGACCGGACAGACGTCTGATTCGCAGGGCCTCTCTCGTCGCGGTTACCGCCAGCCACTTTGCCAGCGCCTCGCCGGATTGTATCCGATCCACATGGCGGGATAGCTGTAGGAAGGTGGTTTGGAAGACGTCCGCGCAGTCGTCAGGCCTCAAACGCATTCGCGATGGGATGGAGTACACGAGATTCTGGAACTGGTCGACGAGATCGGACCATGCGGCCTGGTCACCGTTTTGGCATCGATAAAGCAGTTTGGCAGGATCGGTCCGTCTCACAGGTGTGAGATTTTAGCATGGCCGGCCGTTACTTGCCGGCGGAGGCGAGTTGGTGCTGGCGCAGGGCCTTTTTTCCACGCTTCTTTTGATATTTCCTCTCGCAACTATCGGAAAGCGTATCCATCCAACGAACGAGGAACATGGGCTTGACTGGTTTGGAAAGGCTTGGATCCGGAGCTTCGCCATGGAGGGGCAACACCTTGGGAATTCGGAAAGTCCCGAGCAGCCAGTCGGCGAGCGGCAGTCCAAAGAAGCCGGAAATCGCTTCATTCGACTTGGGATTGTAGTGATGCATCAGATGGAAGCCGTAGATCGGCCGGAAAAACTTTCCAAGCCGCCCCTTTGTGAGGGGACCCCACACCTCCTCATAGGAGAGGTGCTCGATCGCGTGCCAGGTCTCATACAGAAAATAGGACCACGCGACGCCCAGGTAGCCGCCGACCACGATTGGCACGTGTGGCATCAGCCATTGCGAGAGCAGGATTGCCGGGGAAAAGACTGCCCAAAAACTGACGAGCGCATAGATGGGAAATGCCGCCGATTCGTGCTGCTCGGGCTCGACGATCGGATACTTGTTTCGAACCGTGACTTCTCCCGTATCAGGCGAATGCACCTCGACGACATGTGTGAGACCGTGATGATGCCGGTGCTTTTTCGCAAATACCGCCAAGAAGCTAAGGGTAACGGAGTGCAAAACGTACCGGTGAAAGAAGAATTCGAAAAAGCAGAGAACCAGATGGGTGGCAAGGATGACGAGAATGATCTTGCCAAATCCGGCGCCGAGTTGGCGTTCCCAGATGTCGGGCCAAATCTGCTTCAGCGGCCAATAGAGAAGCGAGAACCAGACGATAATCTGCGTGACAGTGACCGCAAAGAAATATGCGTGGGAAAACCTTTTCTCTTGGCCCTCTCCGCTGGTTGTGTGAACTTCCAATATTTAGGTTGGCTCCTTCTTAGGCTTGGTCAGTTGGCGGGCACTTGCGAGGCGCCCGCCTGTCGTATGTCAAAAAGGAGCGATTACCAGCGGCGGTCTCGCCCGCCTCCGCCACCGCCGCCGCCCCGATCTTCCTTCGGTCGCGCTTCGTTGACGGTGAGCGCTCGGCCGCCGAACTCCTGGCCATTCAGACCCTGGATCGCTTTCAGAGCCTCTTCCTTGTTTGACATCTCGACAAAGCCAAAACCTTTGGACTGCTGGCTGAATTTGTCCGTGATGATAGAGCAGGAGGTGACTTCGCCGTACTGCGAAAACGCCTCTCGCAAATCGCCTTCGGTCGCATTGAACGACAGATTCCCTACATAGATGTTCATTGATTACTCTCTCAATATGTCTTTATCCTGAACTCGGGCCGGTCTATCGATCGATCAGGACTAAACCTTGATGACGACGGAAATCGACGGTCAACGTTCTGGACAAGCGTGCAAATAATACCCTGTCAGCATTAAATCAAGTAAAGAGTCAACAGATCGTGAGAGAAAGTGCGATTCCGATGCGGGCTTGCCAAATAAAATGAACAAGCGTCTACGTTATTTGGTACAATGGGGATTCTGCCAAGCAGGGAGGGCGAATGTCGCAGGACAAGATTGTGGTGGTTGGCGCTAGGGCGCACAATCTCAAGAACGTTACCGTTGAAATACCTCGGGACCGGCTGGTCGTCATCACCGGCCTGTCCGGCTCAGGCAAGTCCAGCCTGGCATTCGACACCATCTATGCCGAGGGTCAACGCCGGTATGTGGAGAGCCTTTCGGCCTATGCCCGGCAGTTTTTGGGGCAAATGGACAAGCCCGACGTGGACCATATCGACGGTCTTTCGCCAGCCGTCTCGATAGACCAGAAAGGGACCAGCAAGAACCCACGCTCCACGGTCGGCACCGTCACCGAGATTTACGACTATCTAAGGGTGCTATTTGCCCGCGTCGGAACCCCCCATTGCCCGAATTGCGGCAAGCCGATCGCTCGCCAGTCCGTCGAGCAGATCACCGACGCGATAATGGACCTGCCGCAGGGGAGCAAGATTCAGCTCTTGGCTCCTGTAGTGCGGGGCCGGAAGGGGGAGTACAAGCAGGTGCTGGCCGACATCCATCGCCAGGGGTTCGTTCGCGTCCGGGTGGATGGGCAGATGTACGAGGTCACGGATGAGATCTCAATGGACCGGTACAAGCAGCACACGATGGAGGCTGTGATCGACCGGCTCGTCGTAAAAGAGGGGATCGAGCGGCGGCTGGCGGATTCGATTGAGACCGGACTGAAGTTGAGCAAGGGAATGCTGGTTGTGTTGGGACCAGGAGACGAGGAGCGGACCTATTCCGAGTCGTTTGCCTGCCCGGATTGCGATATCAGCGTCGGCGAGATCGAGCCGAGGAGCTTCTCTTTCAACAGCCCGTATGGCGCGTGCTCGGATTGCACCGGCCTGGGGTTCAAGGCAGAATTCGATCCGATTTTGGTTGCGCCGGAGATGTCGAAGGCGCTCGATGATGGGCCGTTCGCCCCATTCGTCCACAAGAGCGGTGAGCAAAAGTCCTGGTATCCCGAGCTGTTCGCGGCGGTGGCGGAACGGATGGGGTTCGACACGAAGACCCCATTGCGGGACCTGTTGCCGGAACAATGGGATGCGCTGATGGACGGCGTGGATGGCAGCGTGACGGTCCGGTTGGGCAAGCAGTATGGCCGCAATCGGTTCTTCGAGACCGAGTTTCCCGGCATCACGAATATCCTGAAAAAGAAGTACGAAAGCACCGAATCCGATTGGGTGAAGCAGGATTTGGAGCAGTACATGACCGAGCTTCCCTGCCCGACGTGCCACGGGGATCGGCTCAAGCCCGAATCGCTTGCCGTCAAAATTGTCGGTAAGAATGTTTCGCAGATCACGCGGATGACCGTCGACGATGCCGAGGAATTTTTCGGCCGGCTGCCCAGGTTATTGAACAAGCGGGAGTTGACCATTGCGGAACGGTTGGTGAAGGAGATTTCGGAGCGGCTCAGTTTTCTAGCGACAGTGGGCGTCGGGTATCTCCAGCTCGACCGGACGGCTCGAACGCTCGCCGGCGGGGAGGCGCAGCGCATCCGGCTTGCCACCCAGATCGGCAGCGGGCTGATGGGCGTTCTGTATATTCTCGATGAGCCTTCCATCGGACTGCATCAGCGGGACAACCGTAAGCTGATCCAAACTTTGGAGCGCCTGCGGGATCTCGGCAACACGGTTATCGTTGTTGAGCACGACGAGGAGACGATTCGGACCGCCGACCACGTGATCGATTTGGGCCCAGGGGCCGGCGAGCATGGAGGCTATGTCGTGGCCCAGGGCTCCGTGAATGATGTGATCAACTGCAAAGCGAGCATCACCGGCGCTTATCTGCGCGGCGACCGGTCGGTACCAATTCCGGAGACGCGGAAGGAACCGAACGATAAATGGATACGTGTGAGAGACGCCACAGCCAACAACCTGCAGCATGTGGACGCGGATTTCCCGCTGGGCGTCTTTATTTGCGTGACCGGCGTTTCGGGAAGCGGGAAGTCGACGTTGGTGCAGGAGACCTTGTTCCCGCGCCTGATGTACCACGTATACGGAACGCGCGCGGTCTGGGGAGCGCACAAGGAAATCGAGGGGCTGGACCACATCGACAAGGTCGTCGATATCGACCAATCGCCCATTGGACGGACGCCGCGCAGCAACCCGGCGACCTACACCGGAGCGTTCAATATGATCCGCGACCTATATTCCCGCACGACCGACTCGCGAGTGCGCGGATACAAGCCCGGCCGGTTCAGCTTCAATGTCAAGGGTGGCCGATGCGAGGCCTGCCAAGGCGACGGGATTATCAAGATCGAGATGCACTTCCTGCCCGACGTGTACGTGCCATGCGAAGTGTGCAAGGGCAAACGGTACAACCGCGAGACGTTGGAGGTGAAGTACAAGTCGAAATCGATCGCGGAGGTGCTGGACATGACGGTCGAAGAGGCGTTGGAATTCTTCGGGCCGGTCCCGCCGCTCAAGCGAAAGATGGAAACGTTGAAAGACGTCGGCTTGGGATACATTCGCCTCGGCCAGCCGGCGACCACCCTGTCCGGCGGAGAGGCGCAGCGGATCAAGCTGGCCGACCATCTTTCCAAGCGAAGCACAGGCCGAACGATATACATCCTGGACGAGCCGACGACGGGGTTGCACTTCGAGGACGTGAGCAAGCTGCTGGGCGTGCTGCACCGCCTGGTAGACCAAGGGAACACGGTTTTGGTCATCGAACACAATTTGGACGTGATCAAGACCGCGGACTGGATATTGGACCTGGGGCCGGAAGGGGGCACGAAGGGGGGCCGGCTGATTGCGGCGGGGACGCCCGAAGAGGTGGCGAGGGCCGCAGATTCGTATACAGGCCGGTACCTTGCCCGAATGTTGAAGGGTCGCCAGGTCTCGCCGAAACCGCGAGGCCGTAAGCGCGAGACTGTTTCTGCGGTACCATAGGGTATTACGAGGCCATATCAAGGAGGAACGATATGCTAAGGAATGGCGTTCGGTACTCGTTGGCGACTTTGCTTGTCGCCGCTTCACTTGGCGCTTGGGCGGCAGATACCGACTGGGAGACCAAGATTTCGGTTGAAGCCCGCGTTCGCGGCCTGGGCACCAACGACCGCGATTTCTTCTCCGGAAACGACGACAACCGCTCGGACCTGTTCGGCCGGATTCGCGTCGGATTCGGGATGACCAACCCGAGCCAGGGGATTACGCTCTTTGTTCAACCGCAAGAGGCGTTTGACCAGTTTTGGTCGGAGCCGCGAAACGATAACACGCACGACTTCGACCTGTTCCAAGCGTATTTCCGCTGGCAATCCGAGAAGGATCAGGGTTTCACCTTCACCGGCGGCCGTCAGACGATTTCGCTGGGGGATCAGCGATTGGTCGGAGAGAACGACTGGGACTACACTGCGCGTTCGTGGGACTCCGGCAGGTTGGACTATAAGAGAGGCAACTGGAGCGTAACGGGGTTCGGCGGAACGCTGGGCGTCAACGGCGCCGACACGACGCACCCGGACCTGTTCGGCCTTTATTCGTCATGGAAGCGCAAGAGCGGAATGCTCGATGTCTTTTGGTTCCAGAAGCACACATCCGGCGGGGCGGGCGACATTGATGAGAGCACCCTGGGCGGGCGGTTCGAGCATGAATTTACCAACCGCTTCGAACTGGAGGCGCAGTTGGCCGCACAGTTTGGGAAGAACCAGGGCCGTGACATTCAGGCCTCAATGGCAAGTGTAGACCTGGGTTACAACTTCACGGGCCGCTGGTCGCCCCGGTTTGAGGTTGAGGGGACGTTCGCGTCCGGCGGGGATCCGAACGACAGCAAGGTCAAGACGTTCGACCAACTCTATCCATCGAACCATAACTACTATGGTATCGCCGATTTTCAGGGCTTGAGCAACTTGCGATACGTCAGCTTCGAGCTGTCCGCGCATCCGACCCAGAAACTGGTGGGCGCCGTGTCCTACCAGATATTCCAACTCGATAACGAAAAGGACGCATGGTACGGCAACGACGGCGGAGCCAATTCAGGATCGAACGGCATTTTCCAAGATCCGACCGGGAGTTCCGGACGGGATGTCGGCAAGGAGCTCGACCTCCAGTTTTGGTACCGGTTCAATCCAAGCTGGCAGCTGCGATTCGGCTATGCCCGATTTATGCCGGGCGATCTCATCAAAGCGCTGAACAGCGGCAACGATCATGATTCGGACTACGGCTTCATTCAAGTAACGTTCCGTTATTGAACGCGATCTTTTCGGTGGCCCGTTCTGTCGACATCCTTCGCAGGCGGGCCATTCCGATTGCTATGTTGACTTCTCGGGATGCCCCATGCTAGATTCGTGCGCACCAGTGCCTCCGTAGCTCAGTGGATAGAGCGCTTCCGTCCTAAGGAAGGCGTCGGGGGTTCGATTCCCTCCGGGGGCGCCAATGGGAGAGGTCGCATAGTGGTCTAGTGCGCCGCACTCGAAATGCGGTGAGTCGCGAGGCTCCGTGGGTTCGAATCCCACCCTCTCCGCCATCGAATCCAGGGATGGTCGGGGCGGCCAGATTCGAACTGGCGGCCTCCTGCTCCCAAAGCAGGCGCGCTAACCAAACTGCGCTACGCCCCGATGGACGCGGTATCTTACCCGCTAACCGACCCCAAGTTCGCGCAACGCGGCATGCAGTTGGGACCAGCGCTGCTCCACGCTGCCGGTGTATCCAATCGAGATGCGCACTAGTCCCGGCGAAATCCCCGCCTCCCTAAGCTCTTCGTCGGACATTTCGCTGGACGTTGACGTGGCCGAGCAGGACATCAGCGTGTCGAAGTAGCCGAGACTTACGGCTAGATATCCGAAGCGGTATTTGTTTTGCAGGATTCGCATCAATTCGTCGGCGCGGTCGGACGTCCCCATGTCTATGCCGAAGATGCCTCCAAAGCCGAATTGGTCGTTCGAGAGCCGCTTTAGCAGAGCATGTTGCGGATGGCTTGGAAGTCCAGGATAGACGACGTGGACTTCCATCTGGGTAAGTCGTTCGCTGAAAATCAGCGCTCGGCGGCTGTGCTCTGTAATCCGCATGCCGAGATGCGGCAGGCGGAGGCTGAGCTGAAATGCCACATGCGGATCCATGGTCGGTCCGAGAAGCATGAGGGCGCCCATATGCACGCTCATCAGATCCGCAATGAACTCCTTGCTCGAACAGATGGCCCCGGCAATGATGTCGGAAGAACCGCTGATGAATTTGGTGAGACTATGGAGGACCACGTCCGCGCCGTGTTGCGCCGGGGAAACGATGAGCGGGCAGAAAGTGTTATCGACGACCAGCTTCGCGCCATGACGGTGGGCGATCTCCGCCAACTCGGGAAGGTCGGGGACCACAAGAGTGGGGTTGGAAAGGGTTTCACAGTAGAGCACCTTGGTTTGGCCGGTGAACTCAGCCTCCACTTCGGCATGGTTGCTGATATCGACGAAGCTGACCCGTAAGCCGGCCTTCGCGGGGAGGAACTCGCGCAGGAGGGCGAACGTGCCGCCATAGACTGTGTGGCTGCATATCACGTGGTCGCCATGGTCGCAGAGCTGCAAGATGGTCGCCGCGATAGCGCCCATTCCGCTCGAAGCGCAATAGGCGCTTTCCGTCCCCTCGAGCGCCGCGAGCTCACGGCCCAGGACGTACACGGTAGGATTGAAGTGGCGGCCATACAGGTAGCACCCGCCCTGGTCGGGTCCGAGGTGGCCGTGGAAAATCTCTGGTATGATTTTCGGGTCTGAAAATGTGAACGTGGTGCTAGCCTCGATGGACATGTTGACACCACCATGCTCGCCAAATTCATGCTGCATGTCGGCAAACGACTCGATCGGGTCAAACTTGGGCATAGACCGATTATGAACGCAAATACGACCCGACTATGCCCTTTATTCTAACTACAAACGAACACGTCGGGCGACTATTTCACCCGTACGAGGCAAACGCTGCCGGAATAGCCGCCGATCCACTCCGCGACGACGTAGTCCTTGTTCTCGATGGTAAACCCACCTAGGTACCAGTCCCATGCCGGGCTGGTATCGTAGTGATTCCGTTCCCCGCCGCGCGGATAACACTTCCCTTTGCTCTTGAAGTCGCCCGATGGCAGTTTGGCGCCGAGGTCCGCGATGAACACGACGTCGCCGGCGGGACTCTTTCCTTTCGCCTCCACGCGAATGATGCTGACCTGGTCGCCCTCGTGGACGATTTGATAACGATTGGTGGTGCCCTTCTCGACCCAATTGCCGTTGAGGTTATAGCCTCCCAAGGGAGCCTTATGGTCTGGCTGCTTGACCGTTTCTCGCGCACGGTCGATGATCGGCCGGATCGGGACCATCATGTGCGAATTGTCAGCGCGAATCGCTTCCACAAGTCGGACGGATATCATACCCTTCGGATTACAGACCTTCGGAACGCCTGCGATATCGGGCGCGTCGGGATGGAAGGTGGCATAGTAGCCCTCGAGAAACCCATAGGTATCTTTGATTGCGTCATTCTTATCGTATCCTGTAAGCGCCCATCCGCCAACGGACTGCATCTGATCCAGAAGGCATTTCAGGCCGCTATCCAGGAGTGGATCCTCCGCGTCGAGAATCCGCGTGAGGGCTTCACTTGGCTTGCGGCCTTGTTCCCGGAGTTCCGAATACTTCCTGACGACGGCGTTGGCCCCGGAGTTATAGACGTAGTTCGTCTCGTTGGTTTCGAGCCATTTCCGTACGGTCCCGGCGGATATGCTGGAATAGCGGGCCGCGGGCAGCACACCGTCCGGCCGGTAGGTGTTATTGAGGGTTTTGAATGAATTCCAAGCGCTGTCGGAAAACTTGTCCTCCATTTGGCTGAGCAGGAGGCTGCCGCTAGGGCCTGCCCGCTGGATCAGCCGGGCGGCGCTCGAGCGAAATATCAGGGCTTGCTCTATCTTTTTATCGCTTACCGCTGCTTTTACTAAGGCGTCGACTATCTTCTGCGCCTCATCACCCGTGAGTTTTGTATTCGTAACGATCGCGGTGATCGAATCGTAGGCGCGGTCATCGAGCTTTTCCTGCGCGATACCGCATATTGAAAATAACAGGCTTGCCGCCACCATCCACAGTCGCATCTGCCCACCTCCGGAGTTTCCATTCCACGATGGCGGCGGGCTGTTGGCCGGAAATGTTGCTCGAAATGGAATGGGACTGGGCCATTGGCCCGGTCCCGTTTCCATAGCAAACTACCTGCTTGTCAATCCGGCCGACCCTTGCGCTGGGACTGCTTGACTGAGGTTCGATTCATGATAGTTCCCAATTGTCTCTCATGAGCGCAATGCGGACTTAACAAACGCCATTGAACTCTAGGGCGGTCCAGCCATGCCGAATCTTGTTAGGGCGATATTCAGGTCGTCCAGATTGACAGCTTTGTCTCCATTCAGATCTCCGGATGGGTCCGTCGAATCGAATACCACAAAAACAGCGTTGACGTCGAACAAATCGATCACGTTGTCGCCGTCGGCGTCACCGTTAGCGGTATCGAAATCAACCGAATTGTCGCCAAGGGCGAAGGTGACCGAGGGCAGAATCGTTCGGAGCCAATGCGAAAACTTTATGGCGAGATCGAACGTTCCCACGGCGACCGCCGGGATGATGTAAAGACCGCCGGCGTTCAATGAAATCGGATAGCTATGCAAAACGTTGGTGGTTCCGGGGCTTCGAAACTCTAGCGTTGCAGCCTGTCCGATGATACTGCCCACAAAGCTATCCAAATGGATGTTGCCGGCCAAGTTCGCCGGGGTTCCGATTGTATAGGCGTAGATTTCCGTTCCCCAAGCGCCGGAGGATACCGGCACCATCCCGATCGCCCAGAAGGTGAAATCATCCGGGTCGAGAGCCCCGCCACAGTAGTCGCCCCAGCGGGAGGTTGCGCCGCTGTTCTCGCCGTTGTATGCGACACCGATGCGCTTGAGCGTCATCGGCTTCATGGTGCCCGGTGCGTCGCCGGCTTCGCGTCCCGTGTAATACACGCCGACGTGCTCCGTCGCGCTGGTACGAGTGAGGCCGGTACCGATCGTGCCGTACATGTTCTTATTTAGCGATCCATAGCCGGTGAAGTACGATGGGTCCTCGATATTGCCTTGCTGCACAAGGGTAACGCTTGTCGGCAGGTTGCTGCCATCCAACTCATACCATCGAACGCGACTGCCTGCGCCGCCTGAAATATTATGCGTAACGAGAATCATGTTGTCGCGCACATTGACATCATATACACGACTGTCCAACATGTCGATCTTGGTTGTCGTGCCCAGCTGCTTACCGCCGCTTGGACCGCCGAACGATGAGACAGTGACGGACTTCTTGACAAGGGCGGGCGCTGTCAATGGGTTCTGGATGGCAAATACATTCACCCGATTGGTGCCGCTCACGTTCACCACAACGGGCACATTCGCGGCGCCCGTGGTTCTTCCCGGTTGGAGGCTGAACGCTGTGCCACCGGCGGGGTTTGTAAAGTTCCAAAAGTCGGTATATGTTATTGTGGGTGAGCCGTCCAGGAACTGCTGCTTTCCCGCAATGCGAATCTTGCCATAGTTGCCGCTTCCGGAAATCGGGAACATGTTTCCGGTCCATATCAGCGTGTCGGAAGTGTATCCAAACCCAGGATAGTCGGTCCAAAAGTTACTTAGCGTTGTTCCGTTCATGCTGGAGTTCAGCACCCATTTCGCCCAGGTCCCGTTAGGATTGTCATCGTCCGAAACGGCGACCTCGTAGTAGCTGTGGTTGGTGCCGTCGAACCCCAAGTACATGATAAAGAATCGCTTCGAGCCCGGATCATAGAAGCATCGGCAATCGCAGCAGAGGCTGACGCCGAGTCCGGAGAAGAATGACGCTGGATTCACGCTAAAGGTCAGGCCTCCGGCCTTGGTATAGAATCGAATCGAACCATTGATGCATGCGATGACGTGGTTCGGGCCGGCCGCCATATTTGGATCCCCCGGAGTTCCGCCGTTCTCGCTCGGTCCCGGAAAATATTTGCCGGGGATGATTTCCTGGAACGGATTCTTTCCTCCGTCCTTACCCTCGCGCTCGTCCTCCGTGATTTGGAAAATGTTCCGAATCACCTGGATGCCATTCGGAGGCGGCATGAGACGGTCCCTCGCGAGCATGGCTTCGGTTGTATCCAATAGGAACGGAACGCGTAACGTGGCAGTTTCGGATTGGTAATCGGCTCTCTGGCCAGACGCCTGGAACGCCGTCATGGCGACGGCGACGATTGCCGACTGGATCAGGGTGCGTGATAATCCATTCGTTCGCATGATGCCCCCAAAAATGAAATTTTATGTATTGAATATGACCGGCAGGCATTGAAACAAGTTCCCGCAATTGTTGCCTGGCTTCAGAACTGAGGACGGATTGGGCTGGTAGACTTTGCTTGTGACCTCACTTCCTGACACTTTGGGCCGGTTCGGACAATTCGGCGGACGCTTTGTGCCGGAGACGCTGGTGCCGGCGCTTGATGAGCTGACCGATGCGTTCGACCGGTTGTGGCCAAGCCGAGATTTCCAAGACGAGTTCCAGGGCCTGCTTCGTGACTACGTCGGGCGGCCCACCCCGACCACCCATCTGAAGCGAGTTTCCGAAGAGCTTGGCTTCGATGTCTATGCCAAACGGGAGGACCTGGCTCACACCGGCGCGCACAAGATCAACAATGCCCTCGGTCAAGCCATCCTTGCGCGGCGAATGGGGAAAAAGCGCATCATCGCCGAGACCGGCGCGGGCCAGCACGGGGTCGCGACCGCAACGGCCTGCGCTCTATTCGGCCTGCCATGCGTGGTCTATATGGGCGAAGAGGACATGGCGCGGCAGGCGCTCAACGTCTTTCGAATGCGGCTGATGGGTGCGGAAGTGCGACCGATTTCCAGCGGCACGAGGACATTGAAGGACGCCACCAACGAGGCGATGCGCGACTGGGTTACCAACGTGCGCGACACGCACTACATCCTCGGCTCATGCGTCGGCCCGCATCCGTATCCCAAGATCGTGCGGGAGCTGCAGAAGGTGATTGGGATCGAGGCGCGGGAGCAGATGGTCTCGCACTATGGCGGGCTGCCTTCGTCCGCAGTCGCGTGTGTCGGTGGGGGAAGCAATGCTATTGGGTTTTTCTATGGATTTTTGGACGATCCGGTGGAGCTGATCGGGGTGGAGGCCGCGGGTGACGGGCTTTCGACACCGCGCCATGCCGCGCCGCTGAATGCCGGCCGGCCGGGAGTTTTGCACGGCTGCGCCAGCTACCTGATGCAGGACGACGACGGCCAGGTTTTGCCCACTCATTCGGTCTCAGCCGGACTGGATTATCCCGGCGTCGGGCCGGAGCATTCCTACTTAAAGGATAGCGGCCGCGCGCAGTATGTCGCCGCGACCGACGAGGAGGCGCTGTCCGCGTTCCGTTGGCTGGCCGAGATGGAGGGCATCGTCCCGGCCTTCGAATCGGCACACGCCTTTGCCCATGTTCGTACAATGTCGGCAGGTCCAGTTTTGGTCAATCTCTCAGGCCGCGGTGACAAGGACATGGAGTCGGCGAAGAAGATCTTTGGGTTGTGATACACTGTGGTCGATTGAAGAAGCCATGAATACCGTTATTCCTGTCGAGGTTCCAGAAGAATTCCGCAAACTGATTGCAAAGCAGCGGGGAGAAGCCAATTTGCCTCAGTGGGCCTCTGAAGCATTGGTCATCGAAGCCGTGCGGGAAGGCCTGATTTCTCGGCGAAAGGCTGCCGAGCTATTGGGTATTGACGGCGAACTCGATCGCGACGAATTCTTTGCGCGTTCCGGCCTAATCGAGGAATACACGCCGGAGATGCTCGAACAAGATCGCAAGAGTTATGAGGAATTGATCGATCGGTGATCATTGTTTCAGATACCTCTCCTCTTCGTTATCTTGTCGAAATTGACTTCATCGGGCTTTTGCACTCGATCTTCGGTTCAATTGTGGTACCAACACAAGTGATTACGGAGCTTTCGCATCCACGGACTCCACAGGCGGTTCAGGTGTGGGTATCGAAACTTCCTGATTGGATTGACGTGCGAGAGGGAGATGCATCGAGATTTCCGGCCCTTGGCGCCGGCGAAGCGGCAGCTATCGCATTGGCAATTGATCTCGGCGTAGGTCTTATCGTTGATGAGCTCGCCGCCAGGGCGGTAGCCGAGCGGCAAGGGATAAAGGTAATCGGCACACTCGGCGTCCTCAGAATCGCCGGCCAGCAACGGCTCATCGACTTTCCAGATGCACTGACGAAATTGCGTAAGACAAGTTTCCACATGTCTGATGATCTGGTCGAAATGATGCGGCAGTTCGGCCATGAATCATCCGGAGATGCTTGACTTGCTTCCGAACAAAAGCGACGAACTTCCAAAGCTGATCGCGTCACATTCTTGCTCGCTGCGCCAGTCTGCCACACGATACGTGTTATTCATGGTTACGGTCCACGCATGCATGCTTCACGCCGCCTCTAACCGCGATAAGATTTCGCCGGCGAGGATCGATTCCGATCTCGACTATCTCCACCGCATCGCCCACGAAGTTGTGGATTCGGCAATGGTAGAGGCGGGGGCGGAAATCGCGGGGACTGGCCGCAACACGACGGGGTACGCGCTACGCGTTCCCGGAGGGACCCGGAACTACTACCCCGCCTTTTGGATCCGCGACGCGGCCATGATGCTCGGCGCGGACCTCGTGCCGCAAAAGGAGGTCGAGGGTTGGATTCGCGTCGTCGCGGCCACCCAGCCCGGCCCGAAAGGGCTTTCGTTCGATCATGGTCTGCGCATACCGGCATACTGCATCCCCGACCATATCACACTTAAGGGCGAGGCATGCTGGTATCCCGGCGCATACGTGGATCAAGGCGTGGGGAGCTATGGCATTCTGCCGCCGGCAGACGACGCATACTATTTCATCCAGATGGTGTATGAGCAGTACCGCTTGTCTCATGATACAACGTTCTATAGGAGCAGCGTGAAAACTGGATGGGGCGAACAGCATCTGTACGATGTGTGTGAGAAAGCATTTGATTCGGTCGCCTCCGATCCGGCGACAGGATTGGTACAGTGTGACAAGACTGAGTGGCGGGTGGATTGGGGATTCTGCGATTCAGTCCGGAAATCGGGGCTATGTCTCATGCCGTCGCTGTTGCGCTGGCAGGCGGCCGTGCGCCTTGCGGAGCTATCGGAAGAATCCCACCGCCCATCGAAATTTCGAGCAATCGCCAAAACGATCCAGAAGAGCATCGTCAAGACATTCTATCAGCCGACGAAAAGCGGCGAGGCGATGATGATCTCCGCCACAGATCTAGGTCGGCAGGACGACATCTGGGCGTCGGCGTTCGCGGTCTTCCTCAACGTGCTTCCGAAAAAAGAATCCCTCGCGGTCAGCCGGCATCTATTGGCGCTGTACACCAGCGGAGCCATTGTGCAAGAGGGCCAGGTGCGGCATCTCCCACGCGGCGAGTATTGGGAGCGATCGAGCTCGGGCAAGGACGAATATCAGAATGGCGGATATTGGGCGACGCCGACCGGCTGGCTGATCGTTGCCCTATCAAAAGTCGATCGCAAGGCGGCGGAAAAGCTGTTGTCGGAATACATCGCCCACATCCGCACCCATCGCGAGCAAGGCGCGCCCTTCGAATGGATCAACCCCGACACCAAACGGCAGGTCAACGCCAACTACGCCTCCTCCGCCGGCCTGGTCTATATCGCCCTCAAACTGGCAGGATGGAAGGAAACGCCGTCGAAGCACCAATCAAAGGAGGCCTACCATGGCGAAATACGTCACGTTGGTCAATTGGACCGATCAGGGAGTTAAGAACATCAAAGATACCGTCAAGCGGGCCGAAGACTTCACCAGGGCCGTAGCCAAATACGGCGCAAAGGTTGAAACCTTGCTTTGGACGATGGGCGAGTACGACGTTATCACTATCATCAGCGCGCCCAATGAGGAGGCAGCCATGAAAGCGGTTGCCAGCGTTGCGGCGCAAGGCAACGTTCGGACGAAAACCCTCCGCGCATTCGACGGCGCGGAAGTATCTAAAATGATTGCTGATTTGTAGTTACGATTCGAAAAAGCCCCGAACCCTAGGGTTCGGGGCTTCACTCTGGAGCCGAGGGTCAGCGTGCCAAAGTGTGGATGCGCCGGGGTTCACTCCTACCGACCACTTCCCACGTGCCCCTAACCCAGACCCCGGCGCTGAATCCGCCAAAAACGTAAAAAAAGATAAAATCCCCCTGACGCCCCGAAAGAACCCTGCGTCAAGAGGAGTGGAGCAGAAGTGCCAGAGGAACCGGAAATGCCGACCACCAAAGAGAAAAAAAGGGACAGCTACACCGCCCAATTCGCCATCCGCGAAGGGCGGCCCGTCGGCGAGGAGCCCCTCGACGCCGAGTTCCAGCAGCGGTTCGAGACCCAAACGGATTATGAGTGGAAGCGCATCTTCCCCGCTCCCCAATCACCCGAAGCCCTCGCCGCCTACCGAGAAGGCAACCAGGCCGTGCGCGAAGACCGCATGATGGAAGCCATCGAGGCCTATAAGAAATGCCTGGCCATCGAGGACTATGCGCCGGCGAAGAGCAACCTGGCCCTCGCCTACCTCCACGAAGCATCGAGAGAAGGCTGGCAAGAGTGCGGGCGTTTGCTGGAAAACCTCATCCAACAATTCGCCGCGGACAGAACCCCGGAGACCGACAGCGTCCTTGGACCGGCTTATCGAAACCTGGCAGAACTTTTGACCCAACAGGGCGTCGAAGAGATTGAAGCAGCGAAGCTGCAAAAGGCAGCCGAATTGACCCGCAAGGCGCTGGAGATCGACCCTGGCAACACCGCCTGGAGGCTGGAGCTATGGGGCATTCTCCACCTGCTGGACCGGGCCGAAGAATCGAACGCCACGCTAAAAGAGGCTGGCAAAAACAACGATTTTGAGATACTATCAGGACACGCGAAGGAAAAGTACACCGCGCTTCATGTGAAGTACCGAGGAGGCCGAATATGAAAATCTTGAAACTGCTGCTCATTGCCGCAATCGTCTGGGTTGGCATCGTGTCCACATCGTTCGCCCAGCCACACAAAGGCAAGTCCGATATCTCCCACCTGACCATCGGCAAGGGAAAGGGGGATGGCGACCTGATCGGCGACTGATCGGTCATCCGCCATCACAAGGGAGTAAGAAGATGGAAATCGAAACAAGATTTTCTGTACTAGCGGCCCAAATACGGGCCGGGGGTGACGAGGCCGGGCGGGCGATGGATCAACTGGTCCGCGCCGAGCGCAGCCACCTCGCGAAAACCCTCTGGCAGAACTACCCCAAGCTGCGGGGCGAGATTGAAGATCTGGTTGCCGAGACGTTTGAGAAGGTATGGGCCGGCGCGGCGAAGTGCCAGTGCTTCGAAGAGACCGGAACATACGCGGAATTCCGCTCGCTAGTGCAAAAGCAGGCCTCCTTCCTTGCGCTCAGCAAGTTGCGCCGCGAATCGGAGCGGACCGCGAAGGCCGAGATGGTCAGCGTGGACGAGATGGCCGAGACGGGAACCTTTGATCTGCCAGACCCCCAAGATTGGGAAGGTGAACTCATTGGGGAGTTGGACACGGAACGTGTACTGAATCGCATCACCGCCGCACAGTCATCCCTCAACCCGCGTCAACGTCTGATCGCGCGCCTCCTCCTCACTGTGCCAGACGACGAGGTGAACGCGGCCATCTGTTCTGCCCTGCACATCTCCGACGGCGCCGCCCGCGAGGCCAAACGCGCCGTCCGCCAACGCCTGAGACAACTCGTTAGCACCTGACGCACCGGCGTAGCCGAGCTGTTTTTCCTAGCGCCGGCCTAAACCGTCGCCTCAAGCTGCCTGGCCAAATTGAACGATTCTGGTTTCTTTTGACGTTCTGCTGTATACTTATAGTATGAGTGCTCCATCGCAATTTGGACTCTGTGCTGCCGTGCTAATCACCCTGGCTGGAACTGCTCACGGCCAATACGATCCGTCGGCATGGCCAATGCCATACCACGACGCACAAGGATCGTCTCGTAACGATTTTGTTCGACTAAATGAGCCACCTTCGCAAATTTGGAAGGGCGACTGTGCCGGCTACATCTATTTCCCTGGAGTCGGTACGGAAGATGGTCGTACATTTATTTCTGCGCAAGAGGGAGCGTTCGCCTTTGCAAACGATGGATCAACTCTATGGGGTTACCCGAGCCAAAGTTACCAGGGAAAATCATTCTTACTGAATAATGGTCTCGCCTTGCTCGGCGGGGCTCTATTCTCAGCGGATGGCATTAGAATGGACCGAATCAACGGGAACTTCGCCATCGTGCGGCGCGACGGTGTCCTCGTCAGCCTATCCGACACGGGAGTAAACTTTTTATCTGTCTACACGGGTCAAACCGTTGTGGATGTTGGTGGTTCCTGTTCGCAGCCAGTTGAAGGACGAGACGGCGCAATTTATGTCGTGTCGGCAAAAGGACCAGGCAAGTGCAAACTCGTTCGAATTGACGGGGACAATCAATGGACTAGCGTTGATATCCCGGGATTCATGCAGTCTCCGAATATCCTGGGCTTTTGCGGCAAAGACCGGCTTTACGTTACATGTCAGATTGTCGATCAACCGAGCGGCTTTTACGATGTCGCCTGCTTGGACCTTCAGGGTCATGTTTTGTGGTCGTACCATTTCCAAAACGGATACCCAGGAGCCTTGGCTGTAGCGCAAAATGGGGATGCCTTGATCATATTGCAGGATACCGCGAACCAGATCATCAGGTTCTCGCCGGCTGGAGCCATTGAATGGTCTAAGAGTACCTTTACCAGCCAATTCCAACAGACTCCCGTCGTCGACGCCCTCGGAAACTTCTATCTCACGAATTTGGATCGGATCTATTGCTACGGACCAGACGGGAACTACAGATGGGATTATTCGGTCTCGCCTCTATGGGGCTGGCCGATCCATTCACCCCTATGGCTTTCCGCAGCGGGTCTTTCCGTCGGAGCTGACGATGGTTTCGTTCACAGCCTTGCGGTGTCGTCAGACAGGAACACAATCAAAATTAACGTCGAATTTGAGAGCAGGGTGCCGGAGGCTCCTTTTCCCCCCATTACCTACGATCTGCGAACACCCGGTTCGTCGCAACCATTTGCCTGGAGGCGGATTGATCCAAGTTCCGACGGCACATACAATCTTATTCTGCCAACAGGGACGTTCGATATCGGCCTCAAAGCTGACCGGTATCTAAGTACTTTGATAACTGGAGTCGTCTCGCCCGGTCCCGCGATAAATGCGTTTTGCTTCTCAGGGGACGCTGACAATAATGACTCGATCGATCTTAACGACCTGAATATTGTCATCGTTGGCTTCGGCGGTCCGGATGGTGATTTGGACGGCGACAACATTACTACCATATCAGATTTGAACAGGATCTTTATCAATTTCCGAATGACCGGCGAGTGGTAAGGACGACGCATCCTTGCGTAAAAACGTCAAGCGCGTTGACTCTCATTTACGCCCCTGTGTTCGAGTTCACGCCAAGTTAGGACAGTTTGCCGTTTTCGCCGTTCGAAGCCGCCGTGCTAACGACGACAATGGCATAACCAGTAATCTAACTAGTTGCGTTTATAGCGAATATGAACTATAATTGTCTCATGAGCGCACTCGCTGATATCCGGATTGACCCGTCTGACATGTCGGCCGAGCAATTAAGAGATCTCTTCCTAGTGGTGGAAGGAGGGGCCAGGCCCGTCCTCATCGGAGCCAAAGGAGAAACCATCGAGCTCCCCAAAGCTTTGAACGATCTGTTCGTCGCCGTTGTCGAAGCGATGAAGCGCAGAGAAGCTGTCTTCCTGATGCATGAGAATGAGGCTTTTACGACTCAGGCAGCCGCTAACTTCCTCGGCGTCTCGCGGCAATATCTCGTACGTCTGCTGGAAGATGAAAAGATCCCATTTCACCACGCCGGGACACATCGCAGGGTTTTCTTCAAAGACCTTGTCAAGTTTCAGCACGATCGCAGCAGGGTTCGAAAGGCCGGCCTCGACAGGATGACGGAAGAACTTGTGGAAGCGGACGTCTACGACCGCTTCGCTCCATTGGAACGCGACGAATCAGAACGGTGAGATATTGAGAGCCGACTTTCCAGTCGTTCTCGACGCCTGTGTGCTCGCGGAAGCGGCCGTTTCCGACCTGTTCCTCCGACTCTCCGAGGAACCCAGACTCCTGTTGCCGAAATGGACGGAGCAGATTTGGGAGGAGACGCGACGAACCTACATTAATATACTTGGATGGGAAAATGCCCTTGCGGATTCCAGAATCAAAGCCGCGAAAGAGTTCTTCCCCGAAGCAATGGTGACTGGATTCGAACAGTACATTCCGGAATGCACGAATCACCCCAAAGACCGCCACGTGCTCGCTGCGGCGATCCATTCAAAGTCGGAAGTCATCGTGACCTTTAACGTGAAGGACTTCACGCCTGCAGCGCTCAAACCTTGGGGTATCAGCGCGACGCACCCGGCCGATTACTTGAAAGTCCTCTACGACCATGATCCGGCGGCCGTTACGAACGCGCTTCATAGCATGGCAGCAAAAACAGGCCGCTCCCTTTCCGAGATTCTCGCACGCCTAGCATGGTATGTTCGGCCATTCTCGGAGTACGTCGCAAGAGCGCAATCCATAGACTTACCAGAGATTCCGCCGAAACCATGGCGGCGGTAACACTGACGTCCGGCGCATGACGGATGGTTTGCCGCGCTTGGCTGCGACGCATTTTCAGCAAAAAGAAAACCCCCCGCTCAGGATCGGGTCATACTCAATCGCCTATACTAGCGGTATGGACAGTCAAAACATACAAACCATAAAAGAGATGTACGCCGCGTTTGGGCGCGGGGACATCAACGCCATTCTCGACACCCTGTCGGACGACATCAGTTGGACCGTGCACGGACCGCCCACCGTCCCCTTCTACGGCGTTCGCAACGGCAGGCAGGGCGTCGCCGGGTTCTTCTCCGCGATGGACGAGAGCTGCACCATGGAGGAGTTCGCCCCGCAGACGTTCCTGGCGGATGGCGACATCGTGGTCTGCATTGGGCACATGACCACGCGCTGCAAGGCGACGGGCAAAGCCGCGCCCACCTCGTTCGTGCACATCTTTCATTTCCGCGACGGAAAGCCGTGCAAGTTAGAGGAGTTGCAGGATTCCTTCGCTGTCGCGCAGGCGTATGGGTCGTAGGATTTGAAGATGGCTTTGACGATGCGATCGTCAAAGAAAATGTCTTCAATCCTACCAAGTTCCGACCCCAAAGGCCCGCGGAACAATGAAGAGCACCGTTGCAGCCGCGGGCCCGCACGCCGATATCCCACCGCCTGCCGATCCCCTTGTGGAGCGGTGTCAGGCAGGAATGAGTACCCCTGCCGGGTATTTGGTAAAATCCGGCCGGCGCGGGGAGCGCGCCGGAAAAAAACCCACACCAGGAGACGAAGTCAATGCCGATGCCTTATCGACGCGCCGTTCCCTTTGCCCGGACGGCCCTTATGGTCGCCGTCACATTTGCCCTGCTCGCCTGTTTCAGCGCCGCACAACGGGGCCGGCAGCAGCCGCCAAACATCAAGCTGAAGAACATCAAGGTCCTTAAGGGATTATCCGCCGAACAGGTGATCGCAATCATGCGGACCAACGCCGCATCGCTTGGCGTGCAGTGCGACTTCTGCCACGTGATCAGCGCGGACCACACCGGATGGGAGAAAGACGACAAGAAGACGAAAAGAATCGCGCGGCAGATGATGCTGATGGTGAAGGACATCAACAAACGGGAGAAGATTCTGGACGGCAGGGCCACCTGCTTCATGTGCCACCGCGGCAATCATGAGCCCGTTACAAAAGTGCAAGTTCCGGAGGGGCCGCGGCGGCGCTAGGGCCCGTGATCACGTCACTATAAGGGACCACGCTGATCCAGCGGCGGGAACCCTCCACGGAGGAAGAAAGCGTCAGCTCAATGGATCGGCCCGCGACCTGGTTGGCGGGCAGGGTGAGCAAGAAGATGCCGAGCGTGTCCTCGCCGGTCCGTCGCCGCACCAAGTAGCGCAGCGTCATCGAACCGTCCGCGCTGTTCCATTGCGAGGACTTTGTGACGAAGGGATTTCCAGCGTCTCCGCATCGACGGAAAGCGCGAATGATCCGCGATCCGGTTGGGAGAGATAGCCGATTCCGCCGGCCCACGCGAAGGTGACCGTCTTGTGCGGCCAGTCCTTGGGGACCGGTGTAGCCATCCAGCGGACGCGCTGCTTTCCATCCGTCTGGCGCACTACATATTGAACGGCATCGTCTTCCCGATATGTGAGCCATTTCGATTCGCCTTCAGTGGCTTCCACCAACTGATGGAACCCCTCGATCCATGTCGCGCGGTCCGGCAGGTCCATTCGGCCGACTCGCTCCGCCAACCATTCATAGGGCAGCTCGGCTTTCGGCTTGCATGCGTCGCTTGCGACGTAGCGGGTCAGCGCGGAGAACATCCATTGCGACGCCGGGTCCTGCGACAGATTCATGGTGCTGACAACAAGTCGGCCCTTTCCAACCCGCGCCTCGAACAGATAGGCTTTTCGCGCCATGCGCCACGGCAGGTCGAGACACCATACGATCGGTTCGATGTGGCCCGGCACTTGGTCCAGCACCACGACGGGCCGGCGGTCCAATAGGGCGAACGTCTGAAGGTCTCCGTATCCATCCGTCGGAAATTCTTTGAGTGCGGGATGCTTGGAGAACATGTTGCCGAAGGAGTGATCGTTTTCGTCCCCCTTCCACCATGCGGGCTTGAACCGCGCATCGATTTGGGGAAACACTTCACGGTCGTCGGTGAGCAGGACAGATGCACCGTTTCGCAATCGTTCGAGCACATCTTTGGTCAGCCATCGCGTCACGATGATTCCGCCAGAAGTTGCGGGTGCGGGTGGAAAAATCCATACCGGCCATTCGTTGATGATGCCCTCGGTGGTCGCTCGCAAAACCAGCTTTTTTGGTCGCGAAAGGATGGGCGCGCGCAAGGAGCCGGTCCACGGACCGACGAGTCCACGTCCACCTGTTTCCGTTGGCGGCTCCAGCAGAACTTCCGCATCCCCCAGCCGTAACCGAACCCTTGTGATCGGTGGCTCTTTCGAAGGCCGGAAGTCGGAAAGGAATACACGCAGGGAAATCTCTTCGCCCGACCGAAAGTTCACCCGGTCATGATCCCAAAGCAGCACGGCGGATGAGTTGAACATCCGCGCCTGCTTCGGCGAGATCGCCCGCGATTGGTCCAACTGATTCACGAATCCGGAGCTTCGCGTCCAGTAGTCGCGGAAAAGCCATTGATGGAAGCCATCGATTCCTGGGCTGAGTCGCGCCGCCTCGATGTTCAACTTCAGCAGGCTGGCCTGCAAGTGCGCGGAAGCTGCTAGCATCGCGGGAAGCTCTTTCTCCAGCCCTTGCTTGCGCACTGCGGCCGCCATCTCTTGCAACCAAAACGGCTTGACTGCACCATCATATTTCGGGATGTCCGACGGGCTGGGAAGGACGGAAATGTTGGCCATTTCGTGGACGAGGGTCGGCTTCGCCGGCTTGGTGATTTCATATTTGCCGCGATGCGTTCCCCACGGCAGTTGGCCCTCGTCGAACTGCACCATATGATAGTCGAGCGTCAGCCGATCTATGCTTGGCCCTATGCCGTCCGTATCAATCACCGGCCGTGTCGGGTCCAACTCTTTCGCCAATCGGTATAGCTCCGGGCCCATCGGAAACCCGTTCCAAAGTTCATTGCCCATGCACCAGGACATCACGGATGGGTGATTGCGCATTTGCCGAATGTAGTCTGTCCAGACCCGTGTATATAATTCGCGCGCCGTCGGCGAAGCATGATCGAAAAACGGCTGGTAGGCGATCGGCAGTTCCGGCTGGACAAGCATCCCCACTTCATCCGCTGCTTGCAAATAAGATTCAGTGGGCATCATGGAATGGTGGCGCACGCCGTTGAACCCGAAGTCCTTCCGCTTCTGAAGATACTTTTTCCAGTACCCGACATCTGCAGGCGGAAGCAGTTCGCGCGGAAAAGTGAAGTCGTCTCCATATCCTCGTAGAAAGAACCTCTCTCCGTTGAGGATGAAGTCGGGACCGCGGACCTCCAATCGGCGCAGGCCGAATCGGACCCGCCTCTTGTCCAGTGATTCGCCCTCGCGCTTAAGTGTTAGTTCCAAAGTGAGCAAATGTGGTTCGTCGGGCGTCCACAGCGGCGCGTTCGGCAAATCGATTTGGAACGATTCTATTGCTATCGTGCCGTTTGCGTAAACCTGCCTCCCGTCCAACACAGTGTAGTCGATCGTAAGACCGCGATCGGATTCGCCACCCAACGACGGTTGCACGGTTACGCTATGCATCGTCGGGTCTGGTAGGCAAAATATGTCATCGAGCCAGGTGTCGCCTGTCGCCTCCAACGAGACGTGCTCGAAGATCCCACCCCACGTGAGGTCCATGTAGTCGATCACATCGAAGGTCCCCGTGAGCGCGTCTTCATCAAGCGTCCTTCGACTATCCACCGCGATCACCAACGCTTGAGTCTTTCCTTGGATGAGAGCGTTTGTAATATCGATGCGGAACGAAGTGGGATATCCGATATGCTCTCCCGCGTGCCGGCCGTTCACCCAGAAGTCCGCCGACCGATGAACTCCGCCAACCACAAGCCAGACTTTGCGTCCTCGCCAGTCACGAGGGATCGAGAAGATCCGACGATACCAGCCGACCCCGATGGCGCTGTGGCGAAGCTTGTCCGTAGACTCGCCCACGCCCTGTGCGTCCCAACAGCCGGGGACCTTGATCGTTCGATCAAATCCATTAGATCCGTCGAACCAACGCTCCGAAGTGCCGCGATCGTCCGGGGCAAAGCGGAATTGCCAAACGCCGTCGAGGGAGATCGTCGGGCGATCTGCGGCAGGAGCTTTCGCCGCAACGACTAGGACTGCGGCCGACGCAAGAAAGAGGGCAATATCCACCCGACTCGGATTCGGCGCCTGCTCGGATTGTCCTGGATCGTGTATAGTCGCTAGTACACTATGAACATGCCACGAATTCTTCCACAACGAGATCAAGCCGCCGTCGTCCACGGGCTCATCAAGGGCCGATTGGAGACGATCCTCCCTGCCGCGATGCGGGAGAGCGGGTTCGATATGTGGCTGATCATTTGCCAGGAGGATAACCCGGACCCGATCTTCAGCACGATGTGCCCCATGAATACCTGGTGCCCTATTCTGCAGATGCTTATCTTTTTCGATACCGGAACTGAGATCGAACGGATCAATCTGTCGATGACCGACATGCAGGGACTGTTCCAACAACCATGGAAAGGCACGAACCATTCGGAGCAGTGGGCGATGTTGGCTAAGGCCGTCAAGGAGCGAGCCCCAAAGCGTATCGGGATCAACATCGGCAGCATCCAATGGGCGGCGGGAGGATTGACTCAGAACCTATATCAGCAGTTGGTGATCGCGCTGCCACAAGAGTATGTCGAGCGTCTCGAGTCCGCAGAACCGATGGTGGTGCATTGGGCCGGGACATTGACAGGCGAAGAGAATGAACTGTATGAGACGGTCACGGACGTTGCGAAGGCTATTATCGCCGAATGTTTCAGCACCAAGGTCGTTACGCCGGGGGTAACGACAACGGATGACATCGTCTGGCATTATCGGCAGCGCGCCGCGGATCTGGGCCTCGACCTGTCTTTCCCACCGTTTTTTATCCGCCGCCGATCGGAAGCGATGCAGTTGCAGTATGGATCGGATGATCCCTATCTTCGAGCGGGCGATTTTTTCCAATGTGATGTGGGAATCAAATATTTTCGACTGTGCAGCGATCACCAACAATGGTGCTACCTGTTGCTACCGGGAGAGACGGATGCTCCCGCATTTGCGTACGAGGTGTTCGACAACGTGCACCGTTTGCAGGACATATTTCGCGACGAATTCCGCGTCGGGCTGACCGGCAACGAAATGCTGACCAACATTCTCTCGCGCGCAAGGCGCGAAGAAGTGCCGAATCCGCGCATCTACTCCCACAACCTCGGCCTGTTTTTGCATCAGCCTGGCCCGCTGATCGGGCTGCCCTGGGAGCAGGAGCGGTGCGAGGGGCGAGGCGACGTTGTCTTGCGAGACAACATGGCGTTCACGATGGAGCTTTCCGTAAGCCAGCCCATGCCGGAATGGGGCGGAAACGAGTTCCGGATGAGCGTGGAGGAGATGGTCGTTTTCACCGGCGGCAAATGCCGGCTGATCGATGAAAGGCAGGCAAAGTTTCATTTGATTTAGAAGCCCGGTGAGACTACTGGGTACGGCTCATTCTGAATGTGTGATGTTTTACCGAAAATAGCGGTGTATGAGCCAAGAAGCCCCTCCCAAACCGGCTGACATTTGCCTGGCCCGCCAGCCCATATTCGACCGAAACCGGCAGGTTCAGGGCTATGAGCTGCTGTATCGCGGACCCATGACAGATGTCACCGATGAGGTGGAAGGCAGGGCGACCGCGACCGTTCTTGTCAATGCGTTCATGGAGATCGGCCTGCCGCACCTGGTGGGAGACAAGCCCTGTTTTATCAACCTGAACAATTCTCTGCTGGGCAGCGACATGCTCTCCTGCCTGCCGGCGGACCGAGTGGTCTTCGAGATATTGGAAAATACCGTCGCCACTCCGGAATCAATCGCCCGTGTTCGCGAACTCCGTGATAGGGGATTTCGGATTGCTATCGACGACTATGTGTTTCAACCGAGCCTCGATCCTTTTCTCAACATCGCGGACATCGTGAAGCTGGACGTATCAAAGATTGATGCCGATAAGTGCAGGCGATCGATTTCGGGACTACGCCGAGGCGGCAGAAAACTGCTGGCGGAAAAGGTCGAGACCTACGAGGAATTTGATCGATACGCCGCTCTCGGCTGCGAATATTTCCAGGGTTACTATTTCATGCGGCCGGAACTGCTGGAAGGGAAGTTAAAGACAGGCAATCGAGCCGGTTTGCTGGGACTCATTACCGCCTTGCGCGATCCGGAAATTGGATTGGATGTTGTTTCCAAGCTGATCTCCGCTGACGTCACGCTCAGCTATCGGCTCCTCAAATTTCTGCACAGCGCGTACATATCAGGCCCGCGCGAGGTCGATTCCGTTCGTTCGGCGGTAGCATTTTTGGGACTGACGAGAACGGCTCAGATGGCGACGATCTTGCTCCTATCCAGCATCGAGAACAAACCGTCTGAGCTGTTGGTTACCGCATTGGCGCGGGCCCGGATGGCTGAATCGCTCGTTCCGAAAAATCATCCAAAACGCGAACATTTTTATTGCGCCGGACTGTTTTCCGTCCTCGATGCTCTGCTTGACCAACCCATGGAGCAAATTCTTGAGGGTCTTCCTCTGCCTGCGGACGTGCACGAAGCTCTTGTCGATCCGAAATCCACAAGTGAGATCGCGACCGCCCTGCGAAGCGTCATCAGCTACGAGCGGGGCGACTGGAGCGCAATTAACGCTTCACTCGCACAATCCCGCGATCTTGGGCGGTTGCATGTCGAGGCGATCCAGGCGAGCGAAGATGCCTGCCTACATTTGGCGGCGTAGAAGCTATACACCCGAATCGGTCTCAAACACCTCCTCGTCCATCGCCTTGCCCATTTCGCGAGCCATCCGCGCCTGGCCGTGTGCAATCTACTCGCCGGTGTCCGACTCGAACATCTCCTCCATCTCGTCAGACATGTCCTCGTCCATCGCCTTGCCCATTTCGCGAGCTATTTCCCGCATGGCGGAAGGGCTGTCCGGCTCGCCCTGCAGCTCCAGCCGGTCAGCCATCTCATCAAGGCGGTCGTCCTCGGTCTTCCCGCGCCGAAATCGCGAGACGGCCTGCACGATGTCCGTGGAGCCGCACCACGGACAAGGTTCCAGCCCACCGTCGGCGGTCATCCCGACCAGTTGGCTGGACCTCTTCAAGCACCGGTTGCAGACAAATTCCAGGATCGGCACGGAAAGAGATCGTACCCGGCGCACCATCCCCAGGTAGCCGCACGCTTTAGCTTGCGCATTTTCCGATCTTCCGGTAGCCGCACGCTCTAGCTTGCGCCCGCGCAGTTGCTCGTTCGGAATGTCCCGTTTCATTCGAACCTCGTTGCCCAAGCGCCTGCCAGGGAGGTACACTCCCCTCCGCTTTACGAATGGTGCCGACGTAGCTCAGTGGTAGAGCAGCTGTTTCGTAAACAGCAGGTCGTCGGTTCGAATCCGACCGTCGGCTCCAGTTTTTGAACCTAAATCGTGGTTTCTCTGCCCTATCTCCGTGCCGCCGAAGCGCCTTTGTTGGCCACCTTGTTAGCCAGCGGGTCGTCCATTGTAAGGGTAGCACACATCACAGAGTGTTCCCGGTCACCCGCAATTCAGTGCGTACGGCAGTGAACAGCAACCAGAACCGGCGGAACGGAGGACATCTGTAAACGGCGGAGGGCAATGATGCCAAGGCGCTGATGGGTGCGGACTTGCAACTATGGCTTGTTTAGCCGTAGTTGTCTCTTTAGCAAATTCATCTGTCCCAAATGATAGGAATTGTGGATGGCGATATACATCAGCGTCTTGATGGCGATGTCATCCGATTTCATCTTGTGATCGAACGGCTGCGATTCGGCTATTCGGCGCGCCTCCGCAAACCCGTCAAGAAACTCCTTCCGCAACGAGCCAAACTCCGACGGATCCGGCACGCGCCAGTCGTTCGTGAACGATTGCGCCCGTTCTCCTCTCACATGAGCCAGCCAGTTGTTCTGCCAGAAAACCGCATGCGCGAGGTTGGTCAAAATGGAATACGGCCAATTCGGCAGCTTCGTCGCGGCCAGCTCCGGCGTCAGGCGGCTGAGCACCTGCCGCGCGGGCGGAATATCCCCTCCCTCCTCCATCTGCCGGAACAGTTCAACAATCGTATCCTTTGTCCACATGATCATATTATGCTACTTTGATGTGTCAGGATTCACTATCACCGAAATCTCCCGAATGCCGAAATCCAAGACTCTGACACTCCCCAATTCTGTGCTAAGATCGCGCCCGCGATGCTGCTCACGATAACGACCACACATAGGCCGGCGACCGACCTCGGGTATCTGCTCCACAAGAACCCGGCGAACACGCACGCCAAGGAGCTGGCCTTCGGCGAGGCGCTCCTCTACTATCCCGAGGCGACGGAAGCGCAATGCACGGCGCGT
Source organism: Fimbriimonadia bacterium (assembly GCA_041483895.1). GTDB lineage: Bacteria > Armatimonadota > Fimbriimonadia > Fimbriimonadales > JABRVX01 > JBGPGO01. The sequence goes on along the minus strand of JBGPGO010000009.1, from coordinate 48,684 downwards.
TCATTTCTTGTATTGCTGGAAATTCTCGATTAATTGATGAAAAGACTTCGGATCGTATCGGTCGAAACTGCTCTCATCCACGTAGACGTAGTCCCACGCGACTTCAGACTGGACCCGATTGATGTCTTCGCACCACTGCCGCAACCTCTCCATCTTGAGAGGTAGATCAATCTCTTCAAACCCCTTGGTCTCGACGACGAATACACTATTTGCTGCTGTCTTTACGAAAAAGTCAGGTATGTAGTTGGTCAATTCGCCGTTGGAGTTGACGTAATCGAGTTTGAATTGAACGGCTAAGTAGTTCTTAGCAAATGAAATCACATCGTCGCAACCATCCAAGAAGCTTGCGAAGCGCAGTTCAAAATTGCGATCCCCAATAATCTTGTTGAAAACGCTCTTCTTCGGGACAACATAGGCCTGTTCTTTCGCGACGAACGGTCGCGTCTGTCGCAGCTTGATATAATCACGAATCTCGGCGTCGCCTTTGTCTCGGATCGTAAGCTCGTTGATAGCCCTTTTGAAAGTCTCAATCACGGTCTTGGTGCCTGCCAATTCAGACAGATTCCGCAATGTGTTTGGGCTCTCTAAATCCACTGCCTGATCAAATAGCTCGCCCTGTACAAATGACTTCACCTTGCCATACAATATGTCGTATCCGCTAACCAGACGCAGATCTTTCATAATCGTCTGCGTAAAGTATCCGATGACACTACGGTAATCAGCTACTCCTGCCGTGTCTAGGATCGTGGTGTGAGTGATCTCTCCAGTTGTGATATCCTTGAAAACGATTTCGCGCTGTTCCTCTTCGGAGAAATTGAGGTACATCACCTTTTGGTGATTGAGCGAGCTGCCATCCAATTCAGCCAAGTTCTTGTATTCTCGGTAAACACGGGGCGTCATGACAGGGATCTCGATATCCAAATCCTCGATGTCCTTCTTGGGATTGTCCTTATCAACTTCGACGACAATCGGAGCAAGCGGTGGAGTACCCTCCCCCATGGGTTTCCGGTCAAACACAACGCCTTCCGCCTGAATCGATTCCACGAAGTCCATAAATGCGTTTGTGCCAATAACACTGAGATACTCCTCGGTGCGGCCCGGATACATCTTTCTGAGTCCGCGTCCTAGCGTTTGCTCCGGAAGTATCTTGCTCGGCGAGCCGTAAACTCGCAGTCCTACGATAGTGGTCACATTGCGCACGTCCCAACCCTCTTTCAGCATCATCACAGATACGATGGCGCGGTAGGGACTGTCCAAATTGTCGATTTCGTTGGCCTGTTTACGGAGCCGATCTAGCTCCTCTTTGTCCTTCCCTGTCGAAGATTCGGAAATCTCACCGTTCTTTTTCGTGTGGATGACGAGCACCGAATTCTGTAAGTCGGGATAGGTCCCCTTTAGAAAGTCAGCAACCTCGTCACAGTTCCGAGTGTCATCTGTCATGATGAACAGAATGGCCTTCATCCCTGCCTTCTCGTGTTCTTCATACGCTTTGCGCCACTCGATCACACCTAGATGAAGATAGTCCTCATACTTCTCAGTGTATTTCGCGCTATGCCGCTCCACCAGCTTGGCGCGGCTTGGCGCGTCGGGCAGTACTGGATGCTTGACCACGTCTTGCTTTATCGCCTCAACAAGTGGGTAGTCCGCGATGGTTTGCACAAAAATGGCGCCATTGATATGTTTAGGAGTGGCGGTTACATCAACCTGCAAGGACAGCGCCGTCCCTTTCTGCTTGAGACGATTATGAATATCCTCAATGGATTTGAACCATGCCATGCTTGGATCGTGTATGTGATGCGCTTCATCGTTCAGAACGACCAACTCATCAATATCGCGGACAATCATGCCCAAATCGACTTTTGAATCAGTTGTCGCACCGGTCGGACGCTTGCCCAGAAAGTAGTCCATAGTATCTTCGTCATCAGGGGACGGTGGAATGTCATCGCCCGCATATACCCTGTGGATGTTGGTGAGAAAGATATTCCCGGTCGGATGCGTTACGCGCACCTCGTCCTGGACATGCAGCGTCAATTGGAAGTCGCTGCGCCAGTTTTGCCCATCATGTCCATCGTCGGGAAGTATAGGGTCGTCCTTCAAGAAAATTCGGAGTCCATCGAAATCTTTGCGAATGCGATCCAAGACGATGATGTTTGGCGCAATCACTAAGAAATTTCGCGCCAGGCCGGAATCAGGTTCATACAGTTTGTGAAAGAAGCTCCATGCAAGTACCAAGCTCAGAACCTTCGTCTTGCCGCTTCCAGTCGCCATTTTGACAACAAAACGCCGCCATGTTTCATCAAACATTCCGGCCGATACCGCGCCCGAACTGTCATACCGAATCAGGTCGTACTTGTCTTGGACTTTTGCGAAATCGTACAGATAGATGATGGTCTCTAGCGCTTCGCGCTGGGCAAAATAGTATTCAAATTCCGCATCCGGACCGTTGGCTTGAGGCATTATGTGGGAAGTGCAAAACCACCAGTTGAGCAGACTGCGGCTCGTGTCAGTAGCGCCGGAGTATCCGCTATCCCGCCACTCCTTCACCTTGCGGCGTAGTTCCGGCACCAACGGCGGCATCAGTTTGTCCATCGTGGTTTCGCGGAGTGATTCGTCGGCGGGGAACCAGCGAACGGCAGGATCGAGAATTGCATATGGCGATTCCGGGAAATCCTTGTGCAGGGCCATTACGTTCTTGCACCCACCGTCACTTCGACAATTGTCATCGTGTCATTGCCAAAGATATCAACAACCTTCACCGCCAGCTTGCGCCGACCTGGTTCGCACTCCTTGTACACGCTGGTCATTTCCAGGGTTCGGTCCTTTTTGGTGCGGAAGGACTGCCACTCGTTCTCAAATACATAATCGCCGGTCCAGACCTCCTCGTATTGTTCCAACTCCTGTTGGGGTCCTTCCAACCCCGCGAAAGTTTCTTGAGAGGATGGCACCAGCTTCTGGCGGATGATCTCCCGCTTGCTTTCGTAATTGAAATCCACCGCCCAGTAGTCGATCCAGTCCGTCCATTTCTTGGTTAAGATCTCGCGGGTTACGATGCCGTGCGCGTCCTTGCTCACCTTGACGATCTGTCCCTGCTCGACCACGATCCTGCTTCCCTTGTCTTTCAGCGTCGCCTCGGCGTTGGCGATGGAATCCTGCGTGTAGTAGACGGAGAAATCCGTTAGCTCGACGGCGACGCTGGCGCCCTTGACGTGCGGGGTGACCTCGATGAAGGAGACGTCGTGGAAGACCACCTGGTTCTTCTCCACCGCGCGCTTGTCGAACACCTCTGCGGGAATGTACTTCGGAGCGATGTCAGTCCCTTTCGCCTTCGCTTCGTCCAGCACGTTGGGGAACAGTCCCATCTCGAATTCGAAGCCTAGAATGTCCACGCGAGTGATATGCTTCTTGCGGCATTCCAGGATCACCTCTTCGACATAGAGGCGCGTTACCGGCAGGTTGATCGGTCCGACCGATACAAGGCGGCCCGCCTTCTTGCCATGGAACGTCTTGAAGCCATCGGTCTTCTCGGCGCGGTAGGCCCGCAGGATCAGGTCGAGGAACGCGGCCTCTTTTTCTTCCAACTGCTTCTGCTGATCCGCCTCGCGCAGGTTAGGGTTGACGCCGATGTAGTGCTGGCGCTCGTATTTGCCGAGGTTCAGGATCTCGAACGCGCGATAGTCTTTGCCAGCGGCCTTCAGTTCGCGTTGAACGCCGATCATCCGCTTGCGAGTAGTGTGGATGGCGAACTTGCCCAGGTCAGTGGCGATCCACTTGCGCCCCAACTTTTCGGCCGCTGCGGCAGCTGTGCCGGAGCCGCAGAAGAAATCTGCGATGAGGTCGTCCGCATGGGATGAGGCTTTGATGATGCGTTCCAACAGCGCTTCCGGCTTTTGCGTGGGATAACCAATTCGCTCGGCAGCTTGTGAGTTTATTAGTGAGATATCGTTCCAAAAATTCCCGATTGGTTTGCCTTTGTCGTCCTCTACCCTCAGCTTTCGGAATGGCTTACCTTGTGACGTCCAACCCAAGTCACCCGCCAAATCGAGTTTCTCTAGATTGTCCTTCGTTAGGCGCCACCCCGCTGACGGAGGCGTATATCCCTTGTATACATATACAAGGGTCGGTCGCGGCCCCATTGACTGCGAACTGACGATCGGTCCATCGTAGTATTTTCCCTTCTCATCCTCGCGATAGTATTTCTCCCCCAATTCAACTGCTGTCAAAGGCGTTCGGATGGCATCCAAATCTGGTGTATTTTGGTCCGATTTTCCGTAGAACAATAAAGTGTCAGTATAGACATCGTAATTATTGGTTTGGTGCTGTGAACCCTTGGGATTGGTTGAACGAACCCACGTAATGTCATTTCTCAGGTTTCTTTGACCGAAGACTTCATCCAAAGCTAGGCGTATGTAGCTGTTCACCCGCCAATCACAATGAACATAAATACTGCCATCCTCCGCCAGCAAATCGCGCATTAGGTCTAGTCGCTCGTAGATCATTGCAATGAAAGAATCCGCGCCCCTACCCCACGTATCCCGATAGGCGATCTCCTCCAAAATGCCAGGCTTTTTGGTGAATGTATCGTCGCCGATCTCAATATCCATCGAAAAGTCCGCGCCGACATCGAACGGGGGATCGATATAGATCAGCTTGATGCCGCCCTGCGCCTCGATCTCTTCGCGCAGCGGGCCATTCTTCAGGGAGGAAAGGATCAGCTTGTTGTCGCCCCAGATCAGCTTGTTGGTCCAGCCCTTTAGCTGGCGTCCGCATTCATCGAAAAGACCTTGCTGCAACGCCGTGTCTTCCGGCTTTTCCGCCCGCGGCTCGTCCACCTGCTCTATCACCTGAAACGGCAGCACGGTGGAGCAGACCTCGTTGGTCTTGGCGTTCCATACCAGCTCCACCTCGCGTTTGTCCGCAAACAGCAGAAACCGATACTTATCCGGCAGCGGCTTATCGGCTTCCAAATGGCGGATGATCTCTTGCTGTTCCTGCTCAGTAAGTCGTGGCATCAGCCAATAGAATACCTGGGAGACATGACCCGCGTCCTTAAGAATTGAAGACGAGTGAGCAGCACGTGACGCCGCCCTCAGCCTTCGCCACTTCGCTTGCTTCAACCAATGTCAGAGAGACCCCCTCCGCCACCAATCGCGATCGAGTTCTCGGAAAGTGCGACGGATAGATGACACCACTCGGTAGATAGAGGCAGTTTGCGGCAAACGGCTCGGACGGATCGATCTCAATGATACGCAAGGCGACTCCCTCCCCCGCTTGCGGCGTCCCCTTAACCCCCTCCCCCGCTTGCGGGGGAGGGCTGGGGTGGGGGTCTTCCGCGCTCGGCACATCAGCAACCTTGGGAAAGGCCCCCTCCTCCGCTTGCGGGGAGTGGCGGAACGTCCGTCTATCCACCCACTTCGGATTGATGAGCAGGCAATCCGGTCTGCACAGCGACACCGCGCTCTTTAGATGCAGGCAACCATGGACAGGAACGGGAATGACCCGGTACCCAAAGGGCGCCAAGAGTTTCGACAACTGGTTCGATCCCTGCTGATTCGACCGATCCGTCCGGCCCACATAAACATCCCTGCCGACAACCAACACATCCCCGCCATCGAGCGTCCCCGGCGCCTCAACCCACAGAACATCGCGATACTGGGCCAACGCCGCCGCGACAGCCGCCGTCTCCTCGCGCCGCGACTCAGCCCCCGGCCGAGCGATCACCGCCACCTCATCCAACACAACAGCGCAATCCTCCACAAAGACACAATCGGGCAAATCCTCCACCGCGGGCAGTTGCTCAACCACCACCCCCAGCGATCGCAAAGCATCCGCATACATAGCATGCTGTGACCGGGCCAAGCCCACGTTGATCGGTTCGCGCGCAAGATGCGTCAGCTCGCATTCGGCGAACCTCGAGCTAACTCCGCGAGTGACTGCGATCAACATGGGAAGAATTGTGACCCTTAACTAGGATAGAATTCCAGGCAATCCAATATCCGGAGGCCAAAGAATGGCAACAACCGACAAGCCGTTGACGCTGGAGGAACTGCGCGCCCAACACCCGCCGCTGCGGAATGTGTTCCAGGAACATCAGCAGGAATTGAGCCGCATGGACCACGTCGCGCTTTTCATTACCAGCCACGTGGGCACGATGGGGTTCTTTCTCGCCATCGCGGCATGGACGGTGATCTGGCTCGGCTGGAACCTGCTTGCGCCGAAGAGCATGCAATTCGATCCGCCGACCGCCTTTGTCTTTTGGCTGTTCATTTCGAACATGATTCAAATCCTGCTGATGCCGTTGCTGATGGTGGGGCAGAACCTCCAAGGCCGCCACGCGGAACTCCGCGCCCAAAACGACTACGAAGTCAACGTACGCGCGGAGTCGGAGATCCAACTGCTGATGGAGCATATCAAGAAGATCGAGGCGAGTCTCGAGAGGATTGCGGGGAAACCTGGACAATAGGCGGACCAAGGAGAACTATCATCGCTTCGCGAATCTTCCTTGTGTGAAATCGTATCGACTCAATCGTCTCTTTAGTCCCGTCTCGGGGCGCTGCTTCGATGTCGCGGTGGACCATGGGTTCTTCAACGAGCGCGCGTTTCTGACCGGCATCGAGGACCTCAAGAGTTGCGTCGAGGTGCTGGTGAAGGCCGCCCCGGATGCCATTCAGTTGACTGTGGGTCAGGCTGGGTTATTGCAGGAGGTCCCCGGCAGGGACAAGCCGGGGCTGGTGTTGCGGACGGATATCGCCAACGTGTATGGGACAGAACTGCCGAAGACGCTATTTTCAAGAATGATCGAGGACCCGGTGGAGCAGGCGCTCCGTCTCGATGCGGCCTGCGTCGTAGTTAACCTATTTAGAATCCCCGACCATGCCGAAGTCGCCGACCAATGCATCCAAAACATCCTGCGCCTAAAGCCCCTGTGCGACCGATACGCCATGCCGCTGATGATCGAGCCGCTCGTCTTTCGCCCCAACGCCGAGAAGGGCGGGTACATGGTGGACGGCGACCTGGAGAAAATTCTGCCCCTGGTGCGCCAGGCGGTGGAGCTGGGCGCGGACGTGATCAAGGCCGACCCGACCGACGACGTGAGCCTGTATCATGAGGTTGTCCGCATCGCCCGCGTCCCGGTGCTGGTGCGGGGCGGCGGGAAGGCGACGGACGCTGAGATTCTGTCGCGGACGGAGGCGCTTATCGAGCAGGGCGCGGCGGGGATTGTGTATGGGCGCAACATCATACAGCATAAGAATCCGTTCGGGGTGACGCGCGCTCTGATGTCTATCGTGCACGATGGCGCGACGGCGGAAGAGGCGGCGAAGCATCTATGAAAGTCGGCATCATCGGCGGGGGGCTGATGGGTCGGGAGGTGGCGAGCGCATTTGGACGCTGGTTCGCCCTCACCGATCTGCCGGTGAAGGCGGAGCTGATCGCCGTTTGCGACACAGATGACAAACGCCGCGAATGGTTCCGCAACGTCCCCACCGTACGGCATTTTTTCGCCGACTATCGCGAGCTGTTGGACCTGAAAGAGGTCGATGTCGTTTACGTCGCTGTGCCGCATCATTTGCACGAACAGATCTATTTGGACGTGTTGGCGGCGGGGAAAGACATGCTGGCGGAAAAACCGTTCGGCATCGACCTCGCCGCGGCCACTCGCATCGAGGCGGCGATCGGCAAACGGTTCGTGCGTGTATCGTCGGAGTTTCCGTTTTTTCCCGGTGCGCAGCGGGTGATTCGGGCGTTTCAATCGGGCGCGTATGGACGACTGCTAGAGGTTCGCGCCGGGTTCCTGCATTCCAGCGATTTGGACCCGAACAAGCCCGCAAATTGGAAGCGGCAATCGGCGACCTGCGGCGAGATCGGGGTGATGGGCGATCTGGGTCTGCACGTGACGCACATCCCGCTCCGCCTCGGCCTCGCGCCTACAAGCGTTTTCGCGCAGTTGCAGAAGGGATTCACCGAGCGACCCGGCGGAAAGTGCGACACGTGGGACAATGCGATCCTCACGACCACCGTGCAAGACGACGTGCCGATGCGGCTGGAGATGAAGCGCATGGCGCCCGGCGAAACGGATACGTGGTACATCGAATTCTATGGCACCGAAGGCGCCGCGCGCTTTTCTACCAAAGAGCCGAAGACGTTGTGGACGTGGGGACTTTGCACGACAGAGGTTGCCGGAACCCCCACCCAACCCTCCCCCTTTACCAGGCTAGCGCCTGAAAAAATGGGAGAGCTTTCTTTTCTTTCCAGCGGGGGCTGGACCCGCACCGACCTGGGCCACGAGTCGGTCCTGCCCACGATCACCGGCGGCATCTTTGAGTTTGGCTTCCCCGACTGCATCCTGCAGATGTGGGGCGCTTTCGCATTAGAACGCGAAGGACTATTAGAGAACCGTTTCTCCTGCGCCACCCCCGCCGAGACTGTCGCCTCCCACCGATTATTCGATGCGGCTTTGCAGTCGGAAAAAGAACAGACGGTCGCGCCTCTATGAGATCGCATTGAGATAGGAAAGTGTGGCCGGAACCGGTCTGATCCCTCGCATTCGCTCGGGATAAGCCCGTTGACAGCGACCACCACTCCCGAAACCCGGAACCCCGTTCTAGACGTTCCCACACTTGTGAGGCAGTGTTCTATCCTTTTCGTTCCGGATGATAGTCATAAATGACTAGGTTTTATTATTGACCGGTGCCTGTCCGCATTAAATGGACTGTACCAGAACATATCGACTTTTGTCTACATTTTAGGCTTTTTGAGGGTTTGGAGGTTGGGTGGAAGGGTCCTTTTGCGCCGGAAAGCGCCACCCCCGCCGAGGAGGTCGCATCCCACAGGCTGTTCGAAGCGGCGTTGCGGTCGTATGGAATTGTTTGCGTTGAACCAGCCTAAGCAGCACCAAACCTGCCGCCCGTCCGTCAATCTCATGGTACAACAGTTACAACTTGTCGAGGTGAAGCTATGCTAAAGCTGTCAATAGGCATCGGGTTGGCATATCTAATCGGATGCTCAGTGCCTCCGACCCAGGTGCTGGGCGGCCCACAGCAACCGGTCATATTAGACGATGCGCCGCTGAAACCTCCCCCTCCGCTCCCGAAGTACAGCCCATTCAAATTTGACGACACTCGGCTGGAGACAAAGTTCAGCCATGATTATTTGGCGATCAGCTTCACCGATCTGCTCGCGGATATTTCGAAGCGAACTGGCGTTCATCTAACGGTCACTGATGCATACGCTCAGGACATGTCAATCGCCTCCATCACGGATAAGACCTACGCGGAATTTCTGAACAAATTCGCGGAGCATTTCAATTTGGAATGGCGACAGATCGGTCCAGCTAGTTATGAGCTCTTTCAGCCCAAGATAAGTGCGGATTATGAGGCTCAGTTGCTAACTAGTCTTTACGCGCAACCTAGCCAGGACTTGCGTGACAGTTTTCGCAAGACAGCGCTCTTGACCGAGGAAGACGTCGCCAAGCTGAAGGCATTGTACGTAGAGTGGTTGGAGGGTGGCAGCAAGAACGCTGTGCACGACAGCCCAAACGGAAATGACATGCATTCAGGTTCTTGGCACATGTCTATTGGATACGAAATTGCACCCGATCGGTTGGAAGTCGCAAGGTTCATCGCTGGCCAACCAATTGGTGTTTGGCGCCGTCTTGTGGTCGGTCAATCCATCACGTTTAGCACTAAACCTCGCGGCGAAGACCTGCCGTTGCCATCTGCGTTCTTGGAAAAAACTCGCGCTTGGTTGAGAGAGAAGCTCGAGGTCGGTTCCAGCCGTCCGTTCATGCTTAACGATGACCAAACTACCGACCGTCAAATCCGCATTGCAATGGTGCCGGACTTCAGCTCACAGCCAGGGCTTTTTGCGGATTCGCGAAATCTGCCAGCACCTGAATCGATAGCGTCGGTCCGGTTGGTGGTTGCGAACGGTGTAACAGAGCATCTCAAGCCCAACTACCTGAGTTTTACCTCCGGACCAGCTCCACAGGGGTTAGACGCTTTCGTGATTGCCAGCGATTCGAATGGACGTGATGTTGCCTTTCGGGATCACTTCTGGGACTTGCCGTTTGCAAAATATGAAAGACATCTCAATTGGCTTCGGACCGGCGAGGGGTACCCGAAGGAACTCCGCTGGGATCCCAATGCCGGAAAACCGAAGGACTACTCCAGCGATCCAGTTCTTGGCAAATCAGTCCAACTTCCTCAGCCCTTGCGCGGTGAAGATTCCGCCGACGACAAGGTCCGCAACTCGGCATGGAACCTGAGGCTGGCAATGATCGGTGAGGATGATCCATTGAACTGGACCGAAGCTCCGCTTCGAATTGCTGTTGCGAAGTCGGCTGGATGTTGTTTGATTTCTGATGCGTTCGATGATTGGGGGAACAACAATAAGCAGATGCCCAGAGGGACCTCCATCGCATCATATGATTCTCCTCCTGCTGCCAAAACCGTTGGCGCCTACCTGGATGCCATCCGACAGGGAGTCCCTGCGAAGTGTGAACTTCGTGACGGATGGCTATCGATTCGGAGCGAGAACTGGCCGATATTGCGAAGGGCACAGGTACCGCGTGCCGCACTGATCGATATCTGTAAGCTGACGGTAGGCAAAGGCGCGGTTTCGTTGGACAAGCTGGGTCGGCTGGCCGCAATGACAACAGAGGAGCAATTCGCTCCACGCACCAACTTCTTGCCTGGTCGAGGCCATCCGAACGAGTTTCCGTTTCTCCACGGCGCCTCGCGCGAGATGCTTCGAGTGTGGCATGAGATTTCAAACCAGTTTAAGTCGAAATTGCTCGCCGGCGAATGGGTATCCTTCAACGAGTTGCCAAGAAAGTCGCAGTTGCGGCTACTTGCACTGAAGAATTCAACCGACTTTGGGGGTGGTTTCCGCACCAATTTTGATTCTCGCCAGTGGGGGGAGCGAGAGCCACCTATGCCATCCGAGGATACGCAGTCAGGGATCCGTCTGTCTCATTGGAATTACTCAGGGTATGCGATGTTGACAATGGGTGATGACGACGAAGTGTTGAATTGGGAGATTTACGATCTGTACAATTTTGCTAACGATGTAAAGGCCAAACGAGTGATCGCTTACGATGATTGGGATGTCAAACCGAAGCTTGAGTTTAGGCGTTTTGACGCGCATGAGTACACGTTTCAAATTACCTTAGGCGATGGAGCGGGCTTTCCGATTACTTTGGCTTACTACAATCTGATTCCGGGCTCAAAATGGAGCATCTCGAAGCCGCCGAAGAATGTCCTAGACGAGATTGCCAGATACGAACAAAAGGTGAAGGATCAGGAAGGCGGCGGCTAATTGCACTGGGACGGGCTAATCTGCTGATTGCCTGAACCAGGTGGATTTCAGCGCACGAATCGTTAGATTTGTCATTGTTGATTGCGCGCTGCTGTGAATGCCGAGAGTTGTGGTCGCGCCCGTCAAATTTGCTGCGAGAGGGAGGTAGACCTGTCCGTCGCCGGCGAAGACTTCGATGGACATCGTGTCGATGAGGAGGCGAAGGGTGAGGCGGGGCGAGGCTGGCTCTGGAGCCAATGGTGCTCGAACGCCGCTGCACTCAATCGATTTGCCGTCGTAGGTGATCGGGACGCCGAAGGGAGTGATGGTGACGGAGGCCGAGGTATCGAGGTCGATCGTCAGGCTGATGTCTAATTGGCGAGAGGGTAGGGGAATCTCCAGCGGGTGGTCGGGTGTGACGGTCAGTTCATCGCGCAGGGGTCTTTGGTTCTCGCGATCGGCAGGGATTGCCGGACGTGAACCCCAGCGCATCTTCTTCAAGTCCATCGCCGGTCCCCACAGTTTCTCGATCTCTTTCACGGGATATGCGAAAAGGCGTGGGCCGGATGGCGTGGTGTGGAGGGTGAGGGAGACGGGGAACAGCATCTGCTGGTTGAACGGCATGCCGGGGAAATCGATGCGGCCCCATGCGATCTGTATGCGCCGGCCGTCCTTGGCGGGGATGCCATTGTATGTTTGGGAGGCGTAAAACGTCTGTCCGTGCGCGAGGGGAATCTTCTCTGTTTCCGGAGTGAATGCATGACCGTCGAATTTGCCGACGCGATAGGCCCCATCCCCCGCGTAGATCACCCACTTTGTATTTTTCTTGTTACCATCCAATGGTATCTCAAATAGCTCCGGGCACTCATAGAATCCATCAATGCGGCTGAGATAGTTCCATGACTTTAAGTCATGGGAATCATAGAAAGCGATTCCATGACTCCCATCGCGCTCGTCGTATACCGCCATCGCCCATTTCTTTTCCGGCGCATACCATATCACCTTCGGATCGCGGCCGACATGCTTTACGACCGGATTGCCGGGGTATTCAATGAAGCGGTCGGAATTAACCCCCACCCCACCCTCCCCCTTTTCCAGGCTGCCGCCTGAAAAAAGGGGAGGGCTTTCCGAGAGATCCCCGACCCCACCCCTCCCCCGCAAGCGGGGGAGGGAGTTCAAGGCCAAAGTTCGCGGTGGGCGAGAAGAAGAAGGAGGGCTTTTTGGCATATAGGCGATACACTCCCCCCGTACCGGACTCGCGAACGCAGCCACCATCGCCCCCTTGCCAAATCCCGCCGTGTTATCCGTATCCACCACCGCGCTGCCAGACCAAATGCCGTCTTCCAACGAATGCGGAAAAATCGCTTCGGGCTGCTCAACCCAGTGCACCAGGTCCTTGCTGATCGCGTGCCCCCAATGCATATTCCCCCACGACGTGCCGAACGGATTGTGCTGAAAGAACAGATGATACTCACCGTTCGCGAAAACCAACCCGTTCGGATCGTTCAGCCATCCCCGCCGCGCGGAAAAGTGGAATTGCGGACGCAGCGCCTCATGATACAGATTCGGAATCTCGTCCGCTTCCTTGATCGCCTCGACCCCGTCTCCCGTCAGAGCGACCTTCTGCCCGCGCCACCGCCCCACATCGAACGCCATCCAGTTCGCCGGCGCAGCCGCGTCAAGCTCCAAATCAAAATCGTCCACCGAAACCCCTTCTACGGATAGCGCCATCCGGACTTTCGGCGCGCCCGGCCGTACGGGGAACATGAGGAACCGCTTGGAAACCGTGACCGTGCGGACCGGCGCGGCAAGCAGCAGGAGCGAGAGAAGGACCCAGACGGACATGAACCATGTTTCTCCGAGGTTCCGTTTGTTCCTGCCCGGCCAAAGAAAAGGTGGAGCAGATAGCGACGTCGAAAGGGTTGCGCGATGAACCTATACCGACTCACCTGCCTGCTGCTATTGGGAGGCGCCTCAATGCACACCTTCGCCGACTCGGAAAATCTCGCTCTCCACGCCAAAGCCACCGCATCGGAAACCCAGGATAACTACGTCCCGGAACTGGCGATTGACGGGCGGTACGACACGCGCTGGTCCGGGATTCCCGGCCACAACTCCGGCGTTTGGTACCAATTGGATTGGGACAAGCCGGTCTCAATCGGCCAAGTTATCTTGCACCAATACGACCGATTCGTGATCGAGCTGGATGTGCAGATTTGGCGGAACGAGCAGTGGGTTACCGTCCAGCACCACGGCAAACCGAATGTTCATCTTCCGCGCGTCGTCGTCTCGGAATTCGATCCGGTCAAGACGTCGCGTCTGCGGATCGGCAACATCACGAACGGCCCGAGCTTTACCGAGGTCGAGGTCTATCAGATGCCGCGTGTGACAAAACCGTTCGTACAGATCGCCTCTGATGCGCATGGGAATGTCATCGGAATCGCGACGGACCAGTGGGGAAGCGACCCGAACGAGGGCGCCGATATCATGCTGTCCGGCGAATCGAAGACGGGCCATTGGTCGGCATCGGCTCGCAGCGATTCCCTCGGCATCTTCTCCGTTGCGATGCCGATTGGGCTGACTGGCGTTGTGTTAGTTAAAGCTACGGCGGCAGGCAAGAGCGCAGAGCGCGAATTTGATGCGGCCGGATTGCAGTATGGCTTGAACCCCATAAGACGTGATGAGAAGGTAACGAGTCTCAACGGCAGTTGGAAGTTCATGCTCGACCCGCCGACTGGATTTGAAAGTTCCTCTTATGATGATGCCGGCTGGACTGGTATCAAGGTGCCCGCGCATTGGGAGATGGAGGGATATCGCTCTCCCAGCTCTATCGCGGGGTATCGAAAAAGATTCCGCGCGCCGGCTGGTTCCGGCCGTTTGATGCTGAGATTTGATGGAGTGTACAGCGGCGCCGAGGTGTGGGTGAATGGCCATCGGCTTGCTTATCATGAGGGCGGCGCACTGCCATTTGAAATCGATGTCACCGATTCGATAGTGTCTGGCTACAATGTGGTGGCAGTGCGTGTCACAGAACATACAGTTGTCAGTGATAGTCTGGATCACATGAGCATGTATGCGGACTTCCATCTCGGTGGCATTATGCGAAAAGTGATCCTGTATCGCGTTCCCGACGTGCATATATGTGCATTGAATCTTGCAACCAAGTTTGATAAAACCTACCAGGACGCAACGGTCGGTGGAACAGTTTCTGTCATCAACCAAACTGGTAGCAATGTCACTGGAACAATTAATGTTCAAGTGCCTGGTGTATCATTGGAGATGCAACCGGCTAATGTATCCCTCGGTCCGTGGGCGCGCTCCGATGTTCCCATCTCGTTCGTCGCAAAGTCGCCGAAGAAGTGGAACGCCGAACAGCCAAATCTGTACGATATGACAATTGAATTGCGTAGCGGCTCTCAGGTTGTGCAGAGGCTGACTCAACGATTTGGGTTTCGCCAGACGGAGGTTCGAGGTTCGGAAATTCTGATCAATGGGAAGCCGGCGAAGTTCAAAGGCACCTGCCATCACGACAGCGATCCCCTGCTCGGGCGCGCAGTGTCTCCCGAACTGGAGCGAAGGGATTTGGAGCTCATGAAGGAGGCAAATCTCAACGCACTTCGCACCTCGCACTATCCACCGATTCCGGAACTGCTCGACATCGCGGACGAATTGGGTGTGTATGTGGAGGATGAGGGCTCCTTCTGCTGGGCGGACGGATCGGACGATCTGAGACTCACGCCCCGAATCATGCAGATGAACGCCGAGATGCTCGCGCGGGATATCGATCACCCATGCGTTTTTATGTGGTCAATCTGCAACGAGAGCGGGATGGGGTTTGGTTTTTGGCGCGCGCACGATCTGATGAAGAAGATCGACCCGTCGCGTCCATTCGGTGGTTCCTATCACCGGGACGGCGATCTGGACATCGCCATCCGTCACAATCCGATTTCAATACCGCAAATCGACGATTTGGAGAAACGCTTGCATATACCAGTGATGTGGGATGAATCGCTGTGTATCTATCAGGGTATTTGGGGAGATAACGAGGAGCTGTGGGCGGATCCGGGAATCAGGGACTATTACATCGAGCCAATGCTGGCAGTATATGATCGATTTGCCAAGTCGCCCGTTGTGTCGGGATCGCAAATATGGTGCTGGGCGGATGACATCTTCTGTAAGCCGGGAGCGGGATTGGAGTATGGGAGAGGTGACACGCCGGGGCAGTATGCGGATGAGATATATAAGATGCCGGGACGGGGCCTGGTGGGCGATGCACCGTGGGGAGTTATTGACGGATGGCGACGGAGAAAACCGGAGTTTTGGCACACAAAGAAGCTCCATTCGCCTGTTGTCATTAAGCAAGAGATGGTCGCAACCGGTTCGCCTCTCTTAGTGGAGGTGGAGAATCGATTTGATTTCTTGAATCTGTCGGAGATTATTGTTTTGTGGGAGATCGGCTCAAAGAAGGGATCGCTAGATGCCCGCGTACCCCCACGATCGAAAGGTCAATTGGTTATCCCCGAAGAGGGCAAGGCGGGTCAGACGCTTTCATTGACGTTTGTGGACAAAGAAGCTCGTGTGATCGATCGATATAAGCTGCCCATAGGAAGCGCGATCGCGACTCCAATACCTGCAGCGGTTGCGCCCCAACCGCTGGTCGTCCAGGATGTCAGCGCGCTCAATGGCAGCACCACATACATCTTTGGAAACCGATTCGACCTCGGATTTGGCCGTGACCTGGCATTGCTGAGGCGGGGAACCGTGGATGACGAGGCCGTGCTGCTCAGCCTTCCCATGTTGCATGTTATGCCGCTCGGCAAGCCGTTCGACGCGCTTCCCAACAATAAAACATGGCAGCCAAAATCGTTCGATATCAAGCAAGATGGCGAGGCGGTCCATGTTTCGATAACCGGCGCCTACGAGCATTTCGATGGCGGATATGATATCGCGATTGAACCAAACGGAGAGGTGACTGTGCATTCCCGATTCACCTACTCCGGCCCGGAATTCCACGCAAAAGAGATCGGCATGCGATTCTCGGTCCCGCGCCCATGTGAGGAGTTGGAGTGGGATCGGGTCGCCGAATACTCCGTCTATCCAGCAGACCACATAGGGAGGCAGCACGGTGACACCCTTGCCATGTCACCACAGTCGCCGAAATGGCCGCCAACGTGGAGCTGGTCGATGGACAACTCTCCCCTTGGCAGCAATGATTTCCGCAGCACGAAACGCCACATCAACTGGGCTTCCCTTCGTTATCCTAACGGCCCCGGCGTATGCTTGATTTCCGATGGGAAACAGTGTGCGCGCGCGATGGTAGATGGGGATCGAATCGAGATGCAAGTCAGTGATTGGTACGGCGGATCGAACAGCCGCGGAGAGTGGATCGAAAACTATGGCGATGGCAAGCCAATCAAGAGCGGCGACGTCATTGAATCTTCAGTTCATCTGCGATTAGTAGGCGCCAAGAAGTAGGCTTACTCGGAGTGTTCGTGCCGAACCATTAACAACATCGGCCCCGCGGGAGTGGAGAAGTTCGTGGGATAATCCTGACCCGCCAGATTATAAGAAATGCGCAGACGGTCTCCATCGATTTCAAAGATGGCGCGCATCGTCCGGCCCTTGTCTAAGCCTGCCGCTCACTTGACGAACGACGAGATGAAGTCTGCGCCCAGTTCTTTCATTGATAATTGGACTCGAAAAGGACCCGCACTGTATGGGCCGACTTCATAAGGAGCAAATAGAAACGTCAAGCCACTCTTCCCAATGACGAAGCGATTGAGCTGCTCACTCGATGGACCCTTGAACTCCCCGCTCGTCACCCAATCCGCCCCATCCATCTTCCGCAGCTTCTGCATGATCAGGTCGCTCACGCGCTGCTTGTAACCGGAAGACGGCTTGAATAGATCGCCGAGTGCAAGGCGCTTGGTCTTACCAAAGTTGAAAACGACGAAATCCATGTTCCCATGCGCGCCACCGGTATATTCGGACACGTTGAATTCCACGCTGATGACGGAGTTGGTGGCGCGACCGACAGAGAACGTGGCGGTGCGCTCATAGTGCCCGCCGTTTTTCCGGAACTCCTTCACGATCTCGTCATGGCTCTTCTTCGCCCATTTGGCGATGGCGGCGTTGGCCGCTTTGGCAGGGGCCAGGGTCGCGGTGAACACCGGGTATGCGATGTCCACATGCAACCCGTTGCTGTCATCCGTCTTCAACCGCTTTGTCGAGTATGTTGCGGCGAGGGAGGCGACTGAGCAGAGCGATAGGGCCAGCAGAATTGCGGTCTTCATGTGCCGATGATACCCGCCTGGCAACACCTAGCCTTTCACGCAAACGATCGGCTCCAATCGGGCCACGACACGGGCGAGATCGGCGCGATCCGCCACCTCCACGACTTCTCGCACATCTTTGTAGGCGGCCGGCGCTTCCTCCGCGACTCCGCGCGTCGATGGGCTGCGAATTTCAATCCCTCGCCCTCGCAACTCGTCGATAATCTGCCGGCCGCTGTGCATCTTTAGGGCCTGATGCCGACTCATTGCGCGCCCGGCGCCATGACAGGCGGAGCCGAACGCCGCGCTCATTCCCTTCTCCGTGCCGGAGAGAATATAGGATGCCGTACCCATGGAACCGCCAATGAGAACCGGCTGCCCGGCAGCTCGAAGCGCCGGCGGAAGATCGGGATGGCCCGGGCCCCAGGCGCGTGTCGCTCCCTTCCGATGGACATACAAATCTTGGAGCACCCCATCGACCTCATGGCTCTCAACTTTGCAAGTGTTGTGTGAAACGTCATACAGCAGCCGGAGGTTCGCGGAGGGTAGAACATC
Organism: Fimbriimonadia bacterium; assembly: GCA_041483895.1. Taxonomy (GTDB): domain Bacteria; phylum Armatimonadota; class Fimbriimonadia; order Fimbriimonadales; family JABRVX01; genus JBGPGO01. The sequence goes on along the minus strand of JBGPGO010000009.1, from coordinate 30,565 downwards.
GGCAAACACTTCCCGTGCCAAATGGGTGATCACCTGCCGATTGGCGAATGCGGTATTGATCGCTGCCCGCATGGCGCCGAGATAGGATTGTCCCAGAGGGGAACAGATTGGGGCGCATGCCAACTCTCGGTCCTTCAAATCGATTCCATACTCAGCGGCGGAGAGGGCCATGGTTTTGAGGTATTCCGTTCCGATCTGATGTCCCAATCCGCGCGATCCGCAGTGAATGCTGACAACCACATCGTCTTGCTCTATCCCAAAGGCCTTCGCGATCTCATCTTGGAAGACTTCGGTTACAACTTGGACCTCTAGGTAATGGTTTCCAGAACCGAGAGTCCCGACCTGGCGTCGCATGCGCTTCTTTGCATTGGCCGACACTTCCGTAGGGTCCGCCCCTCGCATTTCCCCGTGTTCCTCTATGCGTTCGAGGTCCTCCGGCCGACCGTAGCCGCAGTCCACAGCCCACCGTGCTCCGCCGGCCAGCATGCGGTCCATTTCGTCATCCTCCAGACGCAACTTCCCTTCGCTCCCGACGCCTACCGGTACAATCGCATACAGCGCGTTCGCCAACTCCACGCGGACCTTATCCATTTCGGCGCCTTTGAGTCCGGTTGTCAGATTCCGCACGCCACAGGAGATGTCAAAGCCAACGCCTCCGGCGGAAATGACTCCGCCCTGGGATGCGTCAAACGCGGCTACGCCTCCGATGGGAAAACCATAACCCCAATGCGCATCCGGCATCGCGTAGGCCGCCCGGACGATTCCCGGAAGCGACGCAACATTGCAAATCTGTTCGCGAACCTTTTCATCCATGGCGGCGATTAAGGCTTCGCTTGCGAAGAGGATTGCAGTAACGCGCATCCCACCGCTCGGCTCAATGATCCACTCGTATTCCGCCGCTCTCTTCAATTTCGTTACGTCCATGTGTATCGCTCCCTGCTATACGTCGACAACGCATTGCGCGCGCCAACTCCCATCTCGCTCTTGTTTAACGATCAGGCTTGTGTACGTCGCGCCCTTGATCTCGACTGCCGGTTCATGGCGAATTCGATCTACTTTTTCTCCGCGGGCCAACGCATGCAGGCGGCCTTCCATCAGTTCGACGGAGAAACCCCGGAACAACATGTGTCGCGTCGCCATTTCAAAGACGACACGATTGAGGAATTCGTACAGCAATGTCTCGGAATCCGGCGCTTCGCATTCGATGGTCACCGTCGCCTTGGGCTCCACGAGCGACGGATCTGTGATGACGGCGGTCATGCCGAGGGCAGCCTGTTCGAATGCCTCCGCCATGGTTCCGCCCCGACCCACGACGCCGATGTCGGCGTCGTGGTCGAAGTGTTCGTATCTGGCCATCCCTAACTCCGGGCGAGCTTCATGCCTGCGATCAGCTCCGTGAATCTCGGCCACTCGGTCGCCGTCCACATCTCAGTGGTCGCGTGACCCACGGTCCGAACGAGCAACGACACCTTCGTCGCTACTGATGCGTCCGGCGCGCGAAAGATGTCCAGATAATCGTACGGACCAAGGACGGCGTAGCTCCCGACCCACTGCGCGTCCGGGCATTCCGCTTCGATGCGTCGCACAGTCTCTCGCTCAAGCTCCAGCAACGATTCCGGACCCCGCATCGCGGCGGGGGCAATCCTCGTCAGCATAATATAGGTTTGCATCTCTACCTCCTTCCAGCTCCAGCCGGCTCTTTCTTCGTGGCCGGTTCGCCCATGTGTTTCGCGAACCAATCGGCTGCTAGTCGAGCCACTTCCTCCAATGTTCCTGGTTCTTCAAACAGATGCGTCGCGCCCGGAACGATTTCGATCCGTTTGTCCGATGCCCCGATGAGCCGCAGCGCCTCCCTATTCAATTCGATCACCACCGCGTCGTCGCCGCCTACAATCAACAGCGTCGGCGCGTGCACGAATTCCAACGCATCGCCCGCAAGATCCGGGCGGCCACCCCGCGAAACGACTGCCGTGACGGCTTCCGGCCGTTCGGAGGCGGCGACCAACGCGGCCGCCGCCCCCGTGCTTGCCCCAAAGTAGCCGACCGGGAGTCGGCTCGTCACCTCATTGCGGCGTGCCCAGTCGGTTGCGGCAAGCAAGCGATCGGCGAGAAGCCGGATGTCGAACCGGTGCTCGGGGGTCAACCGATCCGCCTGCTCCTCTTCCGCGGTCAGCAGGTCGAAGAGCAGAGTCGACAATCCGGCCTCTCGCAGGACCTGCGCGACATGAAGGTTCCGCGGACTGTGCCGGCTGCTCCCACTTCCATGAGCAAACAGCACGATTCCGCGTGGATTGGCGGGGACCGCCAGCTCTCCTTCCAACACCACCACGCCGACAGGAATGTGAACGGAGGTCGGGGTCTCGTCACCCGGGAATCCCTCGGCCGCTCGGCGGAGAAGATCGATGACCTCCTTGTCTCCTACTTGTCCGAAATTTTCATACCACAGACCGACCGCGTTGAAGTCCTCCGGCGCGATCCGACAGACGACTTCGTCCAACTCCTTTTTCAGGTTCTTGGCGGTCGAGGGCGCGCAGACGGGAGCCGCGAAGATGATCTGATCGGGATGCCGCGCACGAACGGCCTTGATGGCGGCGCGGGCGGTGATGCCCGTCGCCAACCCGTCGTCCACGATGATCACGGTCCGGCCCGCCAGTTCCAGCGGCCGCCGGTTCTGCCGGTAGGCCTCTGCCCGGCGCTCCACCTCTGCCGTCTCGCGCTTGATCAGTATCTGCATCTCTTCGGTGGAGATGCCGAACTGGCTGATCAGGTACTCGTCGATTACCCGAACTCCGCCCTCGGCGATTGCGCCGATTCCCAACTCCGGTTGCGAAGGCGCTCCGATTTTCTTGACCGCGATGATATCCAGCGGGGCGTTCAGGGCAAGGGCCACCTCGTATGCGACGGGTACGCCGCCGCGAGGCAGGGCCAATATGATGGGGTCGTCCTTTTTGGTGTGAATCAGCCGCTCGGCCAGCCGCACTCCTGCTTCCGCGCGGTCTACATATCGAATGCCGTATTCCATCACCGCTCCCCGGTTCCGGTCGGCGAGCCGGGCAGCCATGTTCCCGGCTCCCCGACCACAGTTCTAGACGATTTTGGGCCGTAGCGCTTTGGGTTGTCTGTCCTTATTTCTATGTACAAGGAGGCGATATTGTCGTTGCGCCCCGCAATTGAACTATCAAAGCAAGCAAACGTCGGAAGTTGTGATCGTCTGTATCATGCTAGAGCCCCCGGATGACGCGTACAACCTGCAGGGAGTTGTTGAGGATCACTGTGGCATAGGCGCCGGGCTCGATGGAATCTATCCGACGGGGGAGCGCTGGAATCCTGCCGGCGTTACGTTGCTGCTCCTCCTCGGGCCGTAGGTGTCGGCAGTCAGTCGGATATCGGCATGCGGACCCGCAGCTACCGGGTAGCGATCAATGCCGCCTGGAAGGCAGCATTACGTGATGCCTAGTTTTTTTAGCGCCGCTTTCACACCCGCTTCGTCGTCTCCGACAAAGCTGGCGACGACTTTGCCGTTCTTGTCGATCACAAACGACGTGGGCGCCCCGGTAACGGAGTAGGCCTTCATGACGGGGGCGGTGTCCTTGCGATTGCCGATCAGCGGATACTTGACGCTGTGATCTTTGGCGAACTTCTTTACGTCGGGGATGGTGTCGTTCAGGTTTACGCCGACAAGCTGCAGGCCCTTCTTGGAGTACTTCTTGTATAGCTCGTTCAATTGCGGAACCTCCGCAATGCAGCCCCCTCAGGTGGAGAACCAAAAGACAACGAGCGTGGCCTTCGCGGTCTTCGCCTTCGCCAGCACGTCGTAGGCCTTGCCGTCCGGCGTCTTCAGCTTGATAGCCGGGGCCTTGGCGCCGACGGCAGGCAACTGTGCCAAAACGGATCCCGCGACTAGTAGACCAGTGGCGAGACCCGCAATTCGTTTCAAATTCACAATCATGTCCCCCTTATTTTGTGACTCCGAGCTTTGCGAGCGCCTTATCCAATTGCGCCTCATCGAACCCGACGAAACGCGCGACGATCTTTCCGGTCCCGTCCAATACATAATTGGTCGGATAGGCAAGCACACCGAAAGCCTTGGCAAGCCCACCCGTCGGCGTAGAGTTCAAGAGCACCGGATAAGTTATTCCCTTATTCTTAACGAAGTCCGCGACCGTGTTTGCCGGTTCAAAGCCGTTGATGCCTACGATCAGCAATCCGTTATCCTTGTACTTTCCATACATCTCTTCCAGCTTGGGTATCTCCGCGTTGCACGGCGGGCAGGTGCTGAACCAGAAGTTTACCAGCACGGCCTTCGGCTTCGTGTCACCGATGATCTTCGATAGATCGAACGCGTTTCCGTCGTGCGTCTTGGCTTTGATCGCCGGCGCCATGTGGCCGACTGCTAGCAGCTTCGCCTCATACCCCTGCTGGCTGAAGGCGACCGCTGCCACGGCAATCGCGGCAACAGTTATGATCGCTCGCTTCATCGTTTGTCCTCCAATTGAATGCTTTCTGTTTTGCATAACGCTATCCGCGGTTCAAAAGTGCCCTGACGATCAACCATACCAGGCCAACGCCTATGACCGCCAGTCCGGCATATACCCAAAGTGGGACCTCCAGCGGCGGCTTCAGCCGACGATGGGTCGCCGCGTCCATTACCCGATCCCCCAATCGAAGGCGGGTAAGGATTGCCGCGCCAATGGCCCCGTCGCCGCGGCGCACCAGCTCGGGTATTCCCTCTGCCGCCCCGACCTGCAAAACGAGCCTAGCGCCGGAATCCGCCGCCAATGCCAGCGCCGCTTCATCCGCCGGTCCGGGCCATTCCAATACGTGGGCCTCGATTCCCAATCGCCTGCACCGCTCCAATGCCTCCGGCTCCACGCCCGGATCGGTCACCAGCACGATAATCGAGCCGCAGGCCAGGTCCTGCTCGGTGAGATTCTCCGACCGGCCTACAAGAAATTGTGGCGTTATTCCGACGCGCGCGGCCGCCTCCCGGCCCTTTTCCGATGCCAGGATTACGGCCCGATGCAGCAGACGGCGCAGCGACCGAAGCTCTGAAACGGCCTCCTTGCTGGGGCGAATTACAATCGCAATCTTGCCCCGAATTCGGCGCTCAACGTCTGGATTCCGTAGCGATTGAAAAAAATAGGCCCATTCCCCGGAGGTTCGATCCGCGACGGCGGTGGCAAGGTTGGCAAGCTCCTGCCCAAGGTACTTCTGGGCTAGCAACAAGCGACCTTCCGCCAATTCCGTGGTCATCCGTACGCCCTTCACCTGAACTCCACCGCGAAGCGAGGCGGAATCACCACTGATAGAAAGAATCTCCCCTTGTTGGAGCTCGTCCATCAGCTCCTCGCCCACCCGATCGAGCACCTGGACCCCATTTTCGAGCAGGAACGACACCCCGGCAACCGGGGATCGGCCTGTGACGCTCTCCGACGTATTCACGACCGCCGCGATCCCGCGCGCCAAGAGCTGGTCGGCGGTCCATTCATCGAAGTCGGGCAGATCGATGACCGCAATACTGCCGGGTCCCAGACGACGGAGCAATCGGCGAAAGACCGTATCGCTCATGGCCGGTCCGGACACGTCCGGGGTGGTGTTTACCGAGTTTTCACTGACAATATCCATTAGACCAATTCCATTATGGCCGTACGGAAGCATATAGCAGTCATTACAAGCGGCGGCGACGCACCCGGCATGAACGCCGCGGTGCGTGGCGTCGTCCGCACCGCGCTGGCGCGGGACGTCCAGGTGACGGGATTCCTGCATGGATACGAGGGCATTTTGACCGGCGAGGTAGTTCCGCTTACGAGCCGCAGCGTCGGTGGGATGCTGAACCTTGGCGGCACCATTCTACGTTCCGCGCGAAGCTCCGAATTCCGAACTGAGGGGGGTCGCGCGCGGGCCGCTTCCGTTCTGCGAGAGGCGGGTGTGGAGGGCCTTATCGTAATCGGCGGGGACGGTTCGCTATCTGGGGCTAAAATTCTGGAAGAGGACCACGGCATCCCTTGCGTTGGCATTCCGGCTTCCATCGACAACGATATCCCCGGCAGCGACTATTCCATCGGCTTCGATACGGCGGTTAACACGGCAGTAGACGCCATCGACAAGCTGCGAGACACCGCCTATTCCCACGAGCGGATTTTTATCGTTGAGGTGATGGGGCGCGCGAACGGCTTCATCGCCTTGGAGGCTGCGCTGGCGGGAGGCGCGGAGGCGGTGCTGATTCCTGAGGTTCCTTACGACCTATTTGCCATCTCGGAGCAACTGTCGCGCGGTTACGGATTGGGGAAAAAGAGCTGCATCATTGTGGTGGCGGAAGGCGCGGCACATGCGCATGACGTGGGAGAGATGCTTACCAAGCTGACGGGATTTGAGCTGCGGAATGTTGTCTTGGGACACATGCAGCGGGGTGGCTCGCCGACCGCCTTCGACCGGGTCCTGGCCCTTCGACTGGGATGCCACGCCGCCGATCAGCTCATAGCGGGGTGGTCGAACGAGATGGTGGGCGTTTCGGGCGATGAATTGGTCACTCATCCGATGGACGTTGTTATCTCCGGATCGAAGTCGATCGATCCCGGCCGGCTGGCGTTGGTGGAGATGATGGCGCGGTAGTGCTAAAATCCGGTCATGCGACCGGTTTGCTACCTTCTCTTCATCGCGGTTCTAACCCTCCCCTCTTGCGCCGATGACAAGAGCCTGCAGCAGTTTGCCAAGGAGGCGGTCCAGGCCCAGGCGAATGGCAATACACAGGCTTTGGCGGCGATGTTTGCTTCCGGCAAAGCACCTGCATGGACCAAAGCTGGAGGCCTGAAGAGCTGGAGCGCCGACATCATGCCTGCCGCGCCCGGATATGGGGACGCGGCGGCCTGGCTGGTGATCTGGCACACCCAGACCCCGGAGGCGGACGGCGACCGGGTCTATCCAATTGTCAAAACCGGCGGGAAATGGGTGTTGGGCGATGAGGTGCCGGAGGATGTCGTTGTGCCCTTCACTGTTGATGAGCATAAACTGGACATGCGCATCGTCCCGGACACGCAGCAGGTTAATATTTCCGATGAATTTCAGGTGAAGGGCGAGGGAAAGAGCTTGGTGATGCGGCTGTCTCCCGCCTATCGACTCATCAACGTCCGGATCGGTGAGAAGGACGCCGCGCTGCTGCAAGATTTGGAAGATGCGGTGAATCCTCAGATACCCGCCGGCCCTGTCGTCGTTCGGTGTGGCAGTCTGCTGTGGATGCGCGGGGAGCTGTCCAACGCGCGCGTGACGATGAAGTATGCCGGGCAAGTGCGCGAAGGGGGAGAGCGGGCGGGACCGGATGCCGCGTTTCTTACAGCCTATTGGTGGCCGTCCATCGGCAGGCGACCGGTCAAGCACCAGGTGACCATCCATGTGCCGCCCGACTGGATCGCGATTGGCCAGGGCAAGATGGTGAGCGAGGCTAAGAGCGAGAGAGAATATGCGGTCACGTGGCGCAACGATCTGGCGGTTAGCTTCTTGACCGTCACGGCGGGGCCGTTTGTGATGGGGGCGGAAACTTCTGATAGGGGCAGGGTGTTTCGATCGTATATGATGCCCGGAGCGGTCGACAAGACCCGCGCGGAAAAAATTGTGGATGACTGCAAGCGAGCGGTGGCATTCTATGAGGATCGGCTGGGCAAGTTTCCGTTCGATCACTACTATGTAGTGGATAGTCCGCAGTACTATGGATTGGAAGCATACTCCTTTACTGTACTGACACCCAATATCACGTCATGGGCGCCGACTCACGAGATCGCGCACACATATTTTGGGGGAATCGTTCCCTGCTCCTACCTGCACTCCATTTGGAACGAATCCATGGCGCAGTATCTGGATTCGATTCTGTTCAAGCAGGCTGGCGATAACACGATGGCGATGGGATACGGCAGCAGATATGGCGACGCGTTGTCATCCATCAATGGGCTTTCGAATCGATCGCAATTGGAAGGCTATATGCGCGGGGCATACACGCTCAAGATGCTGCAAGAGGAGATGGGATTAGATGCCATGATCCGATGCATGAAACGGTTCTGCGAGGATCGACGCGGGATGGTCTCTGACTGGCCGGATTTCCAGGCGGCGGTGCGGAAGGAGACGGGCGGTAAGTATGACTGGTTCTTCGATCAGTGGATCTATTCTGGTGCGATCCCGACGCTGGAGATCACGAGTGTCGAGAAGGTATCGGATGGCGATCTCCGTGTTGCTGTGCGGCAGAGTCTGGAGAAGCCGTATCGATTGACGTTTGAGATTCAGGCTGGGGACGTTATCAAGCGGGTGGCGATGACGAAGTCGTCGGAGGACTTTGTGGTCCACGCGCCGGGCGCGGACAAGGTGCGGCTTGTGACGAAGGGGATTACGCTGGCGCGCTCGGACAAGGATGTTCCCGTGGGGCGGTAGCTGGTCGCGGAGGGATTATCGGACACATAGGACTTATAGGACGTATAGGACCTATATGACCTATAGGGCGTATGGTGGCTTGGTTTTTATCCCTTCACAGTCGCACTGTGAAGGGCCTCGATCCATGAGGCGATGGCGGGCAGGCTGTCGTCGTGGGTCAAGTCAAAGTGCACGGGTGTGACCGGTAAGCAGCCAAATGGACCTTCGACCCATGAGACCGCCGCTCCCATCCATCATTTCGCCATGGGAACGGCAATAAGCAATCGACTGCGAACGAATACGTCTATCTCGCCGTTCGTGTCCCCGGCCACCAGGTTGCTCGCGTAGCTCATGCAGGCGACATAGCGCCCGTCCGCGCTGATCGAAGACCCGAAGCTGTCCAAATTTCCTTGCGCCCAGGAGGAGGAGACGGACACCCGCTCCGTGGTTCCCGCCTGCCGGTCCCGAACGAATACGTCATCGGTACCGTTCGTGTCGCCGGCGACCAGGTTGGTCGCGTAGCTCGTAAAGGCGACATAGCGCCCGTCCGCGCTGATCGAAGGGCCGTACTCGATGTCCGAATTTCCATTTCCTTGCGCCTCGGAGGAGGAGACGGAGACCCGCTCCGTGGTTCCGGCCGGCCGGTCCCGAACGAACACATCAGTAAAGCCATTCGTGTCCCCGGATATGAGGTTGCTCGCGTAGCTACCGAAGGCGACATAGCGCCCGTCCGCGCTGATGGAAGGATAAAAGCTGTCCCAATTTCCTTGCACGCCGGAGGAGGAGAGGGAAACCCGCTCCGTGGTTCCCGCCTGCCGGTCCCGAACGAAAACGTCTTGCCAGCCGCCCGAGTCCCCCATGACCAGCGTGTTCGCGGCGCTATCAAAGGCGACATACCGACCGTCTCCGCTGATTGAAGGAGAGTAGCTGTGCTGATTCCCTTGCTTCCCATTGGAGGCGATGGACACCCGCTCCGTGGTTCCGGCCTGCCGGTCCCGAACGAAGATGTCCGCATCGCCGTTCGTGTCCCCGGATATGAGGTTGCTCGCGTAGCTCTGAAAGGCGACATAGCGGCCGTCCGCGCTGATGGAAGGATAGTAGCTGCTTGAAGTCCCTTGGTCCCCGGAGGAGGAAACGGAGACCCGCTCCGTGGATCCGGCCAGCCGATCCCGAACGAATACGTCCCAACCACCGTTCGAGTCCCCGGATACTAGGTTGTTCGCCAAGCCCATGAAGGCGATATAGCGCCCGTCCGCGCTGATCGAAGGCGCGCCGCTGCTCAAATTCCCTTGCTCCCCGGTTGATGAGACGGAGACGCGCTCCGTGGTTCCGGCCATCCGGTCATTAACGAACACATCCTCTTCTCCGTTCGTGTCGCCGGAGACCAGGTTGGTCGCGTGACTAATAAAGGCGACATAACGCCCGTCCGCGCTGATCGAAGGCACGGAGCTCTTCAGATTCCCTTGCTCCCCGGAGGAGGAGACGGAAACGCGCACGGTCGTTAATGGTTGAGCCATCCCGAAACTGGTCATACACACGCCAACGATTATTGTCCCGGCAATCCGCGCCCGCCACGCCCCTTGCCAACCTCGACCGCGCAAACTCCCCAATCGGTTCATGATTCGTCCTCCTACCCAACTTTGATTCTCAGGGAAATGACTGAAATCCATCTTACCACGCACCTCGCCAGCTCGCCAGTCCCCTTGCTCCGTCGGCATGGCGGTCGCCTACAGATTTCGTCATCCACGCTCCGGGCGCGGACAACGTGCGGCTTGTGACGAAAGGGATTACGCTGGCGTGCGTTGGGGGGGAGTCTCCGGTTGGGCGATAGGACATATCGGACTTATGGGACGTATCGGACGGATCGATCCAATAATTGTCGATGCATTTCCCAGAGAGGCCACCGTAATGCTCCTACCTCGTAATCATTTAGATGCCGCCCCCTCCTCCGAATCCACCTCCTCCGAAACCACCGGACGGACCTATCGCCTTCCTTGACGTGCTGTTGCCGTCTGCGGTCAGCGGAATCTGGTAGCTTCCGACACCGTCGATTGTGACAATCAGTGTGCTGTTTCCAAATAGAGCCCTCATGTTGTAGATTCCCGGAGTGATCGATGGGCTCCACATCAGATTAACATGCTCGTCTTGTGCAACCCGATCGTATAGCTTAGTCAGTTGCCCGTACGATTTGTTGATCCCCTCACGGTGTCTCTGGAGTTCTCCCTCTTTTTCCTGCAAGGACGGTTGCGGATACGTCGTGTCCAGCGCGCTGACCATGTATTCGTACGCCTTTGTGAGGTTGTCCAGATACTGCAGGTAGGCGGTCTGAAACTCTTTGTATTGCGATGACGGCGTCAGTGCGGATGCGCCGGAGCGTGTTGTCTTGGTGATATTCACGAGGTCGGTGACGTTTTTCTTTAGTCTTGAGACGAGGTTCCCCGATGGATGGCTTTTGAAACCGCGCTGGACCGCCTGGGCGATAGCGATGCAGCCCTTGCTGTGGTCCTGCCAAAGCCTGGCTACCTGCTGCCTGTACGCGCCGGGACTCGGTTCGGGTGTCTGAGACAGACCTTGCGCTTCAAGACAGAATAAACCCAGCATGGTCGCTAGAGCCATTTTCGAAATTCGCACGTCACACGCTCCTTCATCGTTCGGTTGACCACAATTGGCCGTCCGACGAAAACTTAGGACTCGGGTTCGCCGGCGCCACGAGTCCGATGCCGAGAAGTGAGGCAAAGTCTGTGCTCCCTTTGGCTTCAATTTGTTCTACAGCCTCCCGAACGGCGAACCGAATCGCTTCAGAATTGGATTTCAGCTTCCGGCGACGCCGGAGCTCAGCAAGTTGAAGACCAAATTCCTCGGTAATCAGAATGCTAATCCGCTTCACACTTGAGATTATAGGTCTTTGATCCGCTATGTGTCAACCAATCAAGGAGTGCCATGTAACGACGGCACACGCCGCAGCGCCATCGTTAGGGATCTCCGATCAAACCGAAGTTGAGGAAAACAATCGTGATGTCCTTGAGGTCAACTTGGCCATTGCCGCTTAAATCCGACCTCGGCTCTGTCGTACCAAAGTCGAGAAAGAGTGCGGTGAGATCCCGCAGATCCACTTTGTTATCAACGTATGCATCGCCATTGATCAAATCGAAATCAATGCCGCCGACATCGCCTTGGCTGGTGTCCACATTGAGCCGCTGTCTCAACCAATGGGTTTGCTTGAGCGCTAGCGAAAGACTGCCGGTCACTGTCTCGAACGAGTAGGACCCGTCTGGCGCTACATCAGCATCCGTCGACGACCACGGAACACCATCAATCGCGACCTGGAAGGTAACCTTGGATGGCGGCAGGACCCCATTTGACAGCAATTCAAAGTCGATTCTCCCAGAAACGACAGGAAAAGTCGCGCTCAGTTCATGTAAGAATACATCCCCGACTTGATTTGTGTCATTGTCAACCAGGTTTGTCGCGTCAGAACCAAATCCTACAAATTTGCCATCCCCGCTGATTGATACGCCACCTTCTCCGCTCTGCAGATTCCCCTCTTCGCCATATCGGGAAACGGACACGCGCTCCGTTGTGCCAGCTATCCGATCTCGCACAAAGACGTCCCTCACGCCATTCAGGTCGTCTGGCACCAATTCCGATGCCAAAGAATCGTAGGCGACGAAACGACCATCGGCACTGATCTGGAGGCCGTACGTTCCGCTTTTGCCGTAAGCCTGCCAGCCTTGGGAACTGATCGAAACGCGTTCAGTCGTACCGAGCAGTCTGTCTCGTACGAATACGTCCCAGGTACCGTTCGAATCTGAAGGAACCAGATTGCTGGCGATGGACGCGAATGCCACAAATCGCCCATCAGCGCTGATGGACGGCATCACGCAGTCACCGTTGGGTTGCGCCCCGCCGGTGCCGATCGAGACTCTCTCCGTTGTCCCACCGTTCACATCGCGAACAAAGATATCGATCTTGCCGTTTGTGTCCCCCTCGACTAGATTGGAGGCGGATGACTGAAAGGCAACATAGTGTCCATCTGCGCTGATCGACGGATAATCGCTGTCACCGTTGGGCTGTCCGCCAGTTGACGACACAGATAATCGACTTACTGTGCCTGCCAACCAGGTCCGTAGGTATACGTCTTGGAAGCCCGTGTCCTCTGGCACTAACGACGAGTCGTTGATGAACGCCACAAGGTATCCGGCAGCGCTCATCGTCGGATGGTAGCAATATCCCCCATTGCCGCCAGTAGACGTAAGGTTCAATTCATAAGACTTTCCGAGGAGACGATCGCGTATGTACATGTGGTTGCCATCGGCCGTTGAAAAGACGACATATCTGCCATCGTCATTGACGGCACAGTTGCCACTGAACACATTTGATGCGTGCGACCCTGAAGGATCTATGGAAACCAATTCCGTGGTCCCAGTCGCTTTGTCGCGGACAAACGCATCGATCGTCGAACCGGAATCGCCCGATCCGAGATTCGACGCTGCCGACGTAAACACGACGAATCTGCCGCTTGCACTCAACACGGGAAATCCGCTGGCTTGATTTCCTTGTTCATTCGAGCTCGCAACAGAGACTCTGGTTGTCACACCGGACTGGCAAATCGCAGTCTCCAGAGCGAAATAGGTAAAAAAGAGGCTCATGACCGCACAAAGTTGTCTCCGAAACAGAATGGAATCAATCATGGCTGTTCTCCCTCCAAACTCAATACAGTTCGAAAAAATGGTTTGTAATCAATATACCTCAAAGTGTCAAAGAAGTATTGGTCGGGCGGCGATCACAAACCGATCAGGCAGCTCTTCTATCCCTTCACAGTCGCACTGTGAAGGGCCTCGATCCATGAGGCAATCGCCGGCAGGCTGTCGTAGTGGGTCAAATCGAGGTGGACGGGTGTGACGGCGATGCAGCCTTGGGCGACAGCTTGCACATCGCTTCCTTCGTCCGACGGATCGGCGACCACGGTACCGCCCAGCCAGTAGTAGGTTCCACCCCACGGATCCTCCCGAGAGACCAGCCGGTCGCGATATTGGCGGGTGCCTTGCCGCACTACCCGGACCCCGGCAACGTCCGACGGCCCGCATGATGGACAGTTGACGTTGAGCAGGCAGTGCGGCGGGAGGGGATGATCGCGCATGAGAGGAACGAGGCGGGTGAGAAAGTCCGCGGCCGCGGCATAGTTGATCGGCTTCGGGTCGTTGTAATGCGCGACGGAGATCGCGATCGAAGAGATGCCCAGAACCGCCCCCTCCATCGCCGCGCCGACGGTGCCGGAATAGGTCAGGTCCCAGCCCAAGTTCGGGCCGGAATTGATGCCGGAGACAACAAGATCGGCGCGCTCGTCCATCACAGCCGAATAGGCCAGCGTCACGCAGTCGGCCGGCTGGCCGTTGCTGGCGCGGACCGTCACCGGCAGCCCAACATCCACATCCCATAGACGCAATGGCTTGTGCAGCGTGATACAGTGCCCACAGGCGCTCCGCTGGCTGTCCGGGGCGACCACGAACAGCTCCCCATGCGGCTGCAGCGCGCGGACGCTGTGGGCCAGCCCGGCCGCATGAACCCCGTCGTCGTTGGTGACAAGAATTCGCACTAGCCACGCGCCCAGAACATTTTGCCGACCGGCTCCGTCATAACCGCTCGATGCAGCACGTCCACCGCTTTCATCAGCCCCTCGACCGATGACATCAGGCCGTCCTCATGCTCGATGGATAGAACGTAGTCATATCCGACCGTGCGAAGCATGCTGACGAAATCCTTCCACCAGCTTTCTCCATGCCCGTAGCCCACGCTGCGGAAGACCCAAGACCTGTTCAGGATGTCGGCATAGGACTTTACGTCGAGATTGCCGTTGATGCTGGAGTTGAACGGATCGATTCGGGTGTCCTTGGCGTGAACGTGATAGAGCGCGCCCGCCTCCCCCAAATATCGCGTGGCGGCAATCGGGTCGATCCCCTGCCACCAGAGATGAGATGGGTCGAAATTGGCGCCAATCGCCTCCCCGTTCTTGCCGACGCCGTTCCGCAGCTTGAGGAGGCTCTCCGGGTTGTAGCAGACGAATCCGGGATGCATTTCGATGCAGAATTTGACCTTGTGCCGGGCAAGGAGCGCCGCCTGCTGTTTCCAATAGGGGATCACGGACTCTTTCCACTGCCAATTCAGAATGTCTCGATACTCGTCCGGCCAGGCGCATGTGACCCAGTTCGGGTTTGTTGCCCTCGGCCCGTCTCCCGGGCAGCCGGAAAAGCCATTGACGCACTCCACTCCCAGCGCGGACGCCAGCTTCACCGCGTCCACAAATTTCTTGTGATGGTCCTGAGCGATTTTCCTCTTTGGATGCAGCGGGTTGCCGTGGACGGAGAGGGCGGAGATCATGAGGCCGCGTGATTCCACGGCGGCAAGCAGCTTCTTCCGTTCCGCCTTGCTCTCGAGCAGCTTCTTGACATTGATATGGGCCGATCCAGGGTATGCCCCTGCCCCGAACTCCACCGCCTCCAGGCCGAAATCGGCGATCAGGTCCAGCACTTCTTCCAACGGCCTGTCGTAGAACAAGGCCGAAAACAGTCCAATCTTCATCTTCCGCTCCCAACTGGAGGGCGACGTTCCATCGTCGCCCATGTACGGATAAGGCGACGATGGAACGTCGCCCTCCAGAGATTTCATCTTAAGTATGGCCGGAACGGGGGAGCTAAGCCAAATACCTGACCTGCACGCCAAACCCAGCCGATTTGGCAGTTGCCCAGCCTGTTTATTGCCGCGTTCGTCCCCAACACTACGACTATGGAATGCGGGATTCCCACTACCGGACGGGGTCGAGCGCCTGGTTTCACCCTCGTTGAGCTCCTTGTAGTCATCGCCATCATCGCTGTGCTCGCCGCGATCCTTTTCCCGGTCTTCCAGAAGGCCAAGGGAAAAGGCTATCAGACGGTGTGCCTTAGCAATATGAAGCAGATTGGGTACGCGTTCCTGATTTACGAAGGCGACACATTCGGCGTTTGGATGCCCGCCATGACCATTGAGCCAGGCGAGCCGCCTTACAACTCGAATATGCAAAAGCCCTGGATTGGCTACGATTACCGGAACACGGACCAGGCCGATGGCGATATGCGGCTCCCGCCAAAGAACCCAATTCATCCCGGCCTCATCGACCCATACCTCAAGAACGAGGAAGTAAAGCGCTGCCCATCTCAACCGTCCGAGGCTCAACTCATCTATTGCTGCAATCTTTGGAGCAGGGGCCTGAGCGGCCCGATGGTTCCGCCGCTCAGCGAATACGGTCCATTCAGCAAAGACTACTTCTATCTTGGGAACCTTTGGGGAACGATCGGCGCCAAAGAGAGCGAAATCGAGCAGCCATCCTACACGATGGTGGTCTGGGAGCACTGGGAATTCGCTCCGCGCTGCAACTTTATTCAGAGGACGAAGCCGTCTTGGTATGCGAGTCCACCTGAACCTTATCGTGGTCACTTCGAAATGCTCCACTATGAGGGCGCCAACACTCTGTGGGCGGATGGGCACGCGAAACGGATGCTTTATGGCCAGCTTCGACGGCCTATGTTCAGTTGCAGAAAGAGCATTTACCCCGATTATTAGGGCAAAAACGCGAAAAGACCAGGAAAAACTGTAGGTATTTGTTGCAAGTGTTGTATATTAGTAGCATTATGAAAGCGAGAAATCCTCATCTCAACCAGAGGGCTCGGCATGGATTTACTCTGATCGAGCTCCTCGTCGTTATTGCCATCATCGCCATTCTCGCGGCAATCCTCTTCCCGGTTTTTGCAAAAGCCCGGGCCAAGGGATACCAAATGACATGTCTCAGCAACATGAAGCAGATCGGCTATGCGCTTATCATGTACAAGACCGACGCGAACGGCACGTGGTCGCCGGCGTTCGTTCAAGAAGCAAGACCGGCGAATTGGGTTGGTTTTTGGAACACGGAGAAGCCTTGGTTCGGCTACGATAATGCCAATACCAGCGACCATGGGGACATCACCCTTCCGGCGAAGGGCAAGATCCATCCGGGATTGATCGATCCGTATTTGAAAAATCGAGAAGTACTCAAGTGCCCAGTCAAGCCGGTTGAAGCGCAGAGTATTATCGCGGGCAACGGCTGGTACAAAGAAAACAGCGGCTGGCGAAATCCGCCCCATATGGAATACGGACCCCTGACGAAGAAGCTCCTAGGATTTTGGAATTTCGCCGGTGCGAAGGACGCGGACATCACCCATCCGGCGTACACGATCATCGCCTGGGAGCATTGGGCTTATGTCCCGATCTGCAACTTCCTTGAAAGCCCCGGAGTCGATCCGGACTGGTACGAGTCTCCGCCCAACGATCCGTATCTCCGTGACCACTTCAAGTGGATTCATTACGACGGAGCCAATGTTTTGTGGACCGATACTCATGCCAATCGACTGATTTACGATCGGCTGCGTCGGCCGATGTTCGTATGCGACAAGCACATCTATCCCGAATATCGATAGGTTGACGTTTCAGGGCGGGGACGTTCGTTCCCGCCCTTTCTGCGTTAATCGATCCGATATCTGCTGAGGCTCCAATCCCGATATGGCGACGCGCTTCTGGCGCGATGCGCCGCCGGATAGGATTTCGATGTTGGATTTTGGGATGCCGAGGGTTTTCGCGAGAAGCTCGATAACGGCCTTGTTGGCCTCGCCGTCCGTGAGGGCGACGGTGACGCGAAGCGGTTGCTTTATGGCCGGCTTCGACGGCCTATGTTCAGCTGCAGAAAGAACACTTATCCGGACTTTTAGTCGCAAAAAAGCATCTTTTTCTTGATTTTTCGTCAGTATTTATGCTGACTGTTGTATATTAGTAGCATTATGAAAGCGAGAAAACCTCATCTCAACCAGAGGGCTCGGCTTGGATTTACTCTGATCGAGCTCCTCGTCGTTATTGCCATCATCGCCATTCTCGCGGCAATCCTGTTCCCGGTTTTTGCAAAAGCCCGGGCCAAGGGATACCAAATGACATGTCTCAGCAACATGAAGCAGATCGGCTATGCGCTCATCATGTACAAAACCGATGCGAACGGCACGTGGACGCCGGCTTTCCGATTGGAAGGCAGGCCGGCGAACTGGGTCGGCCCATGGAACACGGAAAAGCCTTGGTTCGGCTACGACAACGCCAATACGGGTGGGCAGGGAGACATCGACCAACCGGCGAAGAATAAGATCCATCCGGGAATGATCGATCCGTATCTGAAGGATCAAAGAGTACTGAAGTGCCCCGTTAAACCGGTTGAAGCGCAGAGCATCGTCGCTGGCAACGGCTGGTATCCACAGAACAGCGGCTGGCGAAACCCTCCCAATGCGGAATACGGACCCATGACGAAAAAATATCTGGGACCCAGCAGTGTCTGGAATTTCGCGGGTGCAAGGGACGAGGACATCACCCATCCAGCGTACACGATCATCGCCTGGGAGCATTGGGCTTATGTCCCGATCTGCAACTTCCTTGAACGCCCTGATGTCGATCCGGACTGGTACGAGTCTCCGCCCAACGATCCTTATCTCCGTGATCACTTCAAGTGGATTCATTACGACGGAGCCAATGTTTTGTGGACGGATAGTCATGCCAATCGTCTGATCTACGATCGGTTGCGGCGGCCGATGTTTGTTTGCAACAAGAAAATCTATCCCGAATACAGATAGGTTCCCGCGGTAAGAAGGACGGACATGCGAAACGGATGCTAAATGGCCGGCTTCACCGGGCCAAGTTCAGTTGTAGAAGGAGCATTTATCCGGACATTTAATCGCGAGAAGCATCTTTTTCTCGATTTTTCGTCAGTATTTATGCTGACTGTTGTATATTAGTAGCATTATGAAAGCGAGAAAACGTCATGTCACCTTGAGGACTCGGCTTGGATTTACTCTGATCGAGCTCCTCGTCGTTATTGCCATCATCGCCATTCTCGCGGCCATCCTCTTCCCGGTTTTTGCGAAAGCGCGGGCCAAGGGATACCAAATGACATGTCTCAGCAACATGAAGCAGATTGGCTATGCGCTGATCATGTACAAGACCGACGCGAACGGCACGTGGACGCCGGCTTTCCGATTGGAAGCCAGGCCGGCGAACTGGGTCGGCCCATGGAACACGGAAAAGCCATGGTTCGGCTACGACAACGCCAATGCGGGTGGGCGGGGAGACATCGACCAACCGGCGACGAATAAGATCCATCCGGGAATGATCGATCCGTATCTCAAAAGCTACGACGTTCTAAAATGCCCTGTTAAACCGGTTGAAGCGCAGAGCATCGTCGCCGGCAACGGCTGGTATCCACAGAACAGCGGCTGGCGAAACCCTCCCAATGCGGAATACGGACCTCTTACGAAAAGGACATTGGATTCCGCCGGGAATGGCCGGAATTTTGCGGCTGCAAGGGATGGGGACATCACTCATCCGGCATACACGGTCGTCGCCTGGGAGCATTGGGCTCCTGTCCCGATCTGCAACTTTCTTGAGAGTCCAAGAGCCGATCCAGACTGGTATGAATCGCCTCCCAACGATCAAGGTCTACGCGACCACTTCAAGTGGGTACATTTCGACGGAGCCAATATGTTGTGGACGGACGGTCATGCCAATCGCCTGATCTACGATCGGTTGCGGCGGCCGATGTATGTCTGCAACAAGAACATCTATCCCGAATATCGATAGGTTCACCCGTTAGGGCGGGGCGTTCGTCCCCGCCCTTTTTGCATTAAGAAGACCAATATCTGTTGAGGCGTCAGTCCCGATATGGCGATGCGCTTCTGGCGCGATGCGCCGCCGGAAAGAATCTCGATATTGGATTTCGGGATGCCGAGGGTTTTCGCGAGAAGCTCGATAACGGCCTTGTTGGCCTCGCCGTCTGTTGGAGCGGCTGTTACGCGCACATGAACGGCCCCCTCCGGCGAGACAGAAACCTCGTTACGACTCGACCGCGGCGTCACGCGAAGCGACAGCTCCGACCGGTGCATCCCCATCTATCTCCATTCGCACCGCCGCTTCCGAGGTCGGCGCCAACTTTCCGAGTTTTGCGGCAAAGTCATCGACCAGTGATTTGAGCTGTACGACGAGATTGTCGCGATCGATTCGGAGCCGCTCGATCTCCGTCCGAAGCGATGCCAAACTCTGCTCCGACTCCGTCTGCATGCTCGCGCATCGGGCCCGCGTCTCATTCAGGATGTGATCTGCCTGCTGATGTGCGAGGGCGCGCGTTTCGTCCGCGGTGCGTTGCGCGAGCAGCAAGGCCTCCTTCAGCGTCGTCTCCATGCCACGGAAACGCTCAACCTCTGACGTCAAGCCTTTCTCGGACACTTCCAGTGCGCGGATGCGATTCAGAAGCCGATCCATCTCCTTTGCCGCCGCCGCTAGGAAGGCGTCCACTTGCGCGCGATCGTAGCCTCGAAATTTGCGCCCGAATGTCTTCTTTTCGATCTGCAGCGGAGTCAAAGAGCCTTCGCTCATGTCAGATTTCTCCCGATATTGAAGACCAGCGACTGGATGAGGCCGAGGCCGACCAACACGATGAATGGACTGAGATCGAGCATGGCATGGCCGAGCCGGACAGGACGAACCATCCTGCCAATCGGCGCTGTGAGATAGCCGGAAATGTTCATGATTCGGCGTATGATTGGATTGTACAACGGCACGCGTGCACCCATGGTGGTGACCCACGAAACTGCGACATTGATGAGGACGCACAGCATGCAAAGACCTATCAAATCGTACACGACGTTGAACGGGATCATCATGGGGGGACCGTAATTCAAGGGAATGAACAGATTGTACATCGTGTCACTTTGCCTCGATCAGTTTCTGGACGCGGTCCCGGTTCATTTTCCCTACATCATCGACGGGAAATTTCTCGATGCAGCGATCCCATGTCCACACCGATTTCTTCAGGTCGCCGCTCTTTTCATACACGTGTGCCACCAAATGATATGCCATGTATTTCGGATGCATCGCGAGCATCTTTTCGCCGGGCTCGATCGCGTCCTGATATCTCTGTCGCCAGTAGAGAAAAAACACCAAATCGTAAACAGGGGCCCATTCCAGCGGATGCTCCTGAACCGCTCGGCGATACAGCTGTTCGGCCTCTTCGTAGCGGTCCATTCCGTTGCCGAGAAGGAAGCCCTGGTTGGAAAACGCTTCCAAATCACCCGGATCGATTTCCAATAGCACGTATCCTAATCGGGTGTTATGATCCCATTTGCCGGTATGGAAGTAGTCATCGATTTGGTCGACAATCTGCTCCTGATAACTGTCCCAAATCGCATCCAAATGCGCGCGAGAATCCGCCGGAATCCCCGACGGCCACGACCCCAAGATGACGAGAATCAGGCCGATCACGTTCTGTTTAGCTCCTCGCTGAGGATCTGTTGGACAATCTTTGGATTGGCCCGACCCTGCGTTGATTTCATAACCTGTCCTACGAAGTATCCAATCAGATTGACACTGCCGTTCTTATATTTTTGGACTTCCGCCGGATTGTCCGCAATCACGGCCAGGCATTGTAATCGCAGCTCCTCCACGTCCGACACCTGGCTGGCGCCACTTTCTTTCACAATTTCCCCTGGGGATCGCCCGCTCCGGAAGCACTCCGCGAACACCTCTTTCGCCAGCGGTCCGCTCAAAGTGCCGGCCTCCAGCAACCTCAGCAATTCAACCAGCTTACCTGGGGTGGCTTTTGCGCTTCCTATGTGGACGCCGGATTCGTTCAGCATCTTGGCAAGCTCCCCAGTGATCCAGTTGCACGCCTTTTTGGGGTCTGCGCCTAATGTCACTCCCGAATCGAAGTAGGCGGCGGTATCAGGATCGGAGACGATTTGGGCAGCGTGCTTGAGCTCTAGTCCCAATTCGATATATCGATGACGCTTCGCCATCGGCAGCTCGGGAAGGCCAGCCCGAAGCTCCTCGACCCAATCCCTGCCGATCACCAGCGGAGGCAAATCCGGGTCGGGGAAGTAGCGATAGTCGTTTTCCATCTCCTTGACGCGCATGATGAAGGTCTCCTCCCTGCCTTCGTGCCAGCCGCGGGTCTCCTGCCGAATCGTTTCGCCCTTTGCCAAGGCCGCCGACTGCCGCTCGACCTCGGATTCCACTCCCAGCGTCACCGCGCGGAAGGAACTGAGGTTCTTCAGCTCCGTTTTGACGCCAAGGGTATCCGCGCCGGTGGGCGCCACCGATATGTTTGGCTCACCCCGAAAGCTGCCCTCTTCCATCTTCCCGTCGCAGACGCCGAGGTAGAGGAGAAGAAGCCGAAGCTCGGAGAGGTAGTCCCTGGCCTCTTCGGAGCTGTGGATGTCGGGGGGGAATTCGGTCACGATTTCCATAAGGGGGACGCCGCTGCGGTTGTAGTCGATGCCGCTCTCGCCGTTCGGGAGGTGGAGCAGCTTGCCGGTGTCTTCTTCCAAGTGGACGCGGCGGATTCTAATGTCTTTCGTGCCGTTTTTGGTCGGAATTGTGAGATATCCTCCGTATCCGAGCGGATTTGTCTCTCCATACTGGCTGATTTGATATCCTTTGGGCAGATCGGGGTAGAAGTAGTTTTTTCGGTGGAAAACGCTGTTTTCGGGGACGGTGCAGTTGAGGGCGAGGGCGGTCTTGATCACCATTTCGATGGCTTTGTGATTGGGAACCGGAAGCGACCCGGGCTGGCCGGTGCAGATGGCGCAGACGCGGCTGTTCGGTTGGCCACCGAAGCCGACGGGGCAGGCGCAGAACATCTTGCTTTCCGTCGCAAGCTCCGCGTGCACCTCCATGCCGACGCTTGGGATCAGGTTGGTGACCACGGCCGATTTTGGCATAAGAGCCGGTGCAGCGGTTGTCGGCGGGCGAACGCGGGCCTTTGGGTTGTCGCCAGACCGGACGTGGTGGCATTCGGACCCACGACTACAGGGGTTCTTCCGGGGATTCCGCGGGCCTGGGGGATATCGGCAGGATGCAAATGTTGCAGGGAGGGCCGGCAGGATGCCAGTGTTACGGCGGTAAACTCCGCGTGTGGACTATGATGAAGCCGTTGCGCATTTGGCCGGTCTCCAGCGGTTCGGAATCCGCCCTGGATTGGCGCGAATGTGGGCGATATTGGACGAATTGGGCAATCCCCACGAACGATGGCCCTCCATCCATGTCGCCGGGACCAACGGGAAAGGCTCCGTAACCGCCTACTGCGCCGCCATACTGCATGCTGCGGGCTTGCGGGTCGGCCGATACCACTCCCCGTATGTGTTCGATCTGCGCGAGAGAATCATCGTCAACGATGTCATGATTCCGAGGGAGCGGTTCTCGGCCCTGATGACCCGAATTGTCCCGATCGCCGAGCGGATCGCCACGGACGAATTGGGGCCGGTAACAGAATTTGAAATGAAAACCTGCGTCGGCTTCAAGCATTTCGCGGACGAGGCGGTGGACGCCGCCTGCATCGAAACCGGCCTGGGCGGCCGCCTGGACGCCACGAATGTCATTTTGCCTCGGGTCTCCGTCGTCACCAACATCGGCCTCGATCACACGGCGATTTTGGGCGAAACGCATCGCCAGATCGCGCGGGAAAAGGGCGGCATCATCAAACCCGGTTCGCGACTCGTGACCGCAGCCCAGGAGCCGGATGCGCTCGAGGTTTTGGCCGCGCTCGGTCGGGAAATGATGGCCGGGATGACGCACGTGCGGCACGCTTCCACGCAACCGAGCGTACCGGGGCGATCGGTGGTCTGGTGGGAGGAGAACGAGAGCCTCACCGTCCATACGCCGGTCATGGATTTGAAGCGGCTGGAGGTTGGAATGCTGGGCGCCCACCAGCGGGAAAACGCCGCCGTCGCCATCGCCGCGGTGGAAGGCTTCGCGGCATCGCTGGAGCTGGATATTCCGATGGAGGCATATGCGGAAGGCGTTCGAACCGCCTGCCTTCCGGGCCGAATGCAGATCGTTTCCCACAATCCGACCGTTGTCCTGGACGGGGCGCACAACAGGGAGGCCGCGGGGACAGTGCGACGGGCGATATCCGAGCTGGTTGGCGACGGGAAGCTCTATCTTGTCATCGGCATGTCGAAGGGCCACGATGCAGGCCCCTTCTTGGCAGCGTTGACGCCCGTGTCCGGGAGCCTGATTCTGACACAGCCCTCGAGCGATCGGCGTCTGCCGCTGGAGAGTTTGCAAGCGGCCGCCGATGACCTCGAACTGACCTATACCGTTGCCGATACCGTTTCCGGCGCGGTTGACGCCGCCCGCAATCTTGCGGGTCCGAAAGACACAATCCTTGTCACCGGATCCTTTTTCACCGTCGGGGATTGCGCGGCACTTGGAACTATCGCAGCCGATCCCATGCGTACACAGTGCTATACACCGCCGGAGGGCAACGCATGACCAGAGCCAACCTGATTCTGTTTTCGATTCTGACCGTCACGGCCGCGCAGGCCCAAAAAGAGATGTCGCTGGATGAGGCCAAGCGATTGTTGCGCGGCCAGCAGCAGGCATTCGTGGCGATTGCCAAGCAGATCACGCCCACCATCGTTCATATCCAGGTCGAGCGGGAGCGTCGGGGGCGAGGTTTTGCGCCACTCCGGGGCTTTGACGACCTATTCGATATGGGTCCCGTGCAAGAGATCGAGACCGGCAGCGGCGTTATTATCAGGAACGACGGGGTCATCATAACGAACGACCATATCGTTCGCGGCGTGAAGACCTGCAAGGTGTCGATCGGGGACGGCCTTCTCGTTGATGGCAAGGTTTTGGGTTCCGACCCGGTCACGGATATTGCGGTCGTCAAAGTGGATGCCAAGAATCTGCCTGTCGCCAAGTGGGGAGACAGCGACAAGCTGCAGGTGGGCGAGTGGGTGATCGCCGTCGGCAATCCATACGGTCTAGACAAAACTGTGACGGCGGGGATCGTCAGCGCCAAAGGGCGTCAGGGCCTCGGGGCGCTCGCTTTGGAGGACTTTATTCAGACCGACGCCGCGATCAATCCGGGGAACAGCGGCGGGGCGTTGGTCAACGTTGACGGAGAATTGATCGGGATCAACAGCATGATCTATACCGAATCCGGCGGCAACGTAGGGATCGGATTTGCGATCCCGTCGAAGATGGCCAAGCAGATCGCCCAGCAGATCATCGAGAAGGGACCCATCGAGCGAGGTTGGATCGGGATCCTTCCCGCTCCGACGCAGGACCACGCCGCGACGGTGTATCAGATCTATCGGAACAGTCCCGCGCACCTCGCCGGACTGCATCAGGGGGACGAGATCATTGAATACGGCGGTAAGAAGGTCGAGCGCTCTTCGCAGCTTCGGACCCTGGTCGCAACGGATAAGCCCGGCAAGAAAATCAATCTCACGGTGCTTCGCGACGGTCAAAAGATAACGGTGTCGGTCAGTTTGGAAAAGCTCCCGCTTCGGGATGACGGGACGCCATATCAGGGCATTTGATTGTGGCGTCTCACCAGTTGTGCCAAAATCCGCGCGATTATGCAAGAGGTGGGCACACTGATAGAGGCGGCGAAGAGCGGTGATCCGCATGCCTGGGACCTTCTGGTTGAAAAGGAGCGTCCCCGCCTGCTCACATATCTATCCCGAAAAGTGCGAACCCGGGAGGACGCCGAAAACCTCCTTCAGGACATTTTGCTGTCGGCATATCGCCATCTAAACTGCTTCCGCGGCGACTGCCCGTTTGATAAGTGGCTGTGGCGGATCGCGGCCAATGCCTGCATCCACTACTATCGCCAATCGGGTCGAACTCCCAAGCATATATCGCTGGATCAGCCCGAAACCGAGGCGCTGGTGCAACAGTCCGCGCAAGAAAATCCTCTGAAAGGAACGGAGGAGCGGATATTGGCAGACCAGGCGCTGGAAATTGCCCGCTCCGTATGCTCGAAGACGGAGTTGCAAGTGATGATGTTTTTTTACCGAACAGGGTCGATGGAGGAGGTCGCGGGGCTGATGGAGATGAATCCGGCAACGGTGCGAAGCCATTTTTTGCGGGCCAGGGCGAACCTGCTTGCGCATCTGTTCGCCAATGACCCGGAATGGCTGGGCGGCCGCGACGCGATCCAGGTGGCAATCAATCAGGTACAGGCGTCCGCCGACCCGTTTACCCCTGAGGAGCTGGGCTCCATCGATCAACCGGAGCAGAGCGGCAAGACATTTCGCAAGGCCTGCCTAAAGATTGCGCGGCGGCTGCCGGACCTGCGGGGGAGGGACTAACATGAGCATGTTTATGAAGTTCGATCGGGCGTTGTCTGTTGCTGTGGACGGCGAGTGCCTATCGGTGGACCAATTGACGGAACTGGCTGAGATTGGGAAAAGAACCGGCGATTTCGATCACAAGATAACACACGTGGCTTCGTGTTCCCACTGCTTTTCGCTGTATCGAGAGTTTCGGGGTGTAGAAGCGGCGCGGACCGAACCGATGCTTGGTGTGCTCCGACTATCCGCGGGGAAAGCGCTGGAAGGCGCGGCGAAGCTGCCGATCTGGGTGGCGGAGATGCTGCAGGTATTGCGGGGACCATTGCCGTCCCACACCTATCGCGCCGCGGCGCAGGCCTCCTCGGTTCAACTGCTCAATCCGATCGTCGGCAACCGTGCCATTACGCGGGACGAGCGAACGATCCGCTGGGACGCGGGAGGCGCCGCGAACGTTGACGTTTTGATCGAGCGAATGAACGGCACAATCCAACCGATCGCCATCACTGCCGGCAATGGTGATTCCGCTGACCTTCCCGATCTTGCGCCGGGCCGGTATCGCATTCGCATTCGCCCACAAGCCGACGATTCCGATTGGCTTGGCTCTGGGAATGAGGCTGAGTTCTGCTTCGAGGCGCTTTCCGTTGCGGATTCGGATCGAGTGCGATGGGCCCACAATGCCGCCGCCGCGACGCCGGTCGCGGCCTCCATCGTCCTGTACAATCTCGGCCGTTATGCCGACGCGGTGGACATGCTCGACCGATGGCCGGATACCGAAGAGGCGAACAACTGGCGCTTCGTGCTGGAAGCGGCCCATCAGGATCGATTGGCAGACCCGTCGCGGTAATGCCGGACGACCATAGCGAGTGGTTTGCCCAATTAGCCCGCACAGGGGCGGCGCCGAAACGCCTTCCGTCATGGCTTACCCTCGCGGCATTCGAGGCGGAGCTTGAGCGGCTGCCCGAGGTTCAGGACAAGGAGCTTGCCTTTGAGGAGGCGGCGGGGATAGCTCTTGCGGCGGGGGCGCTCGGGGACGAGAGCCTAATCCGTAAGGCGAAGTTGGCCCAGGCATATTGCGCCCGCCTGTGCAATCGCTGGGAGGAGGCGATGCGGCTGGTTGACGCCATCCTGCCGTCATTGGAAGGCACGGACCTTGCGCGCGCCCACCTGATCGCCGGCGCCGTCCTTTCGGAGACCGGCCGCGCGGACGAATCTCTAAATCATTACTCCCATGCAAGGAAGGGATATCGCGACGCAGGCGACAAGGCGAACGAGGCGGCAAGCTGCTTCAATTCCGGTCTTGTTTATTTCCAAACGGGGCGTTTCTCATTGGCGTTGGCGATGTACAGCGAGGCGGAAGCGCTCTATGATTCGGTCGGCAACGAGCGGCTCGCGGGTCTTTGCAAAATGAATGCCGGCAATGTGTATCGGCACACGGGGAAGACCAAAGAGGCGCTGGCGATGTATACGGAAGCCCGGCAGGCGTTCGAGGCGCATGGAGATCGATTGCGAGTTGCAAGCTGCTATCTGAATGCAGGGAACGTGCAGTCCGACGCGGGGAGACACGCCGATGCGCTGGCGATGTATGGCAAGGCCGCCGAGGTGTTCGAGGAACTGTCGGAGGATCGCAGGTTTGCCGGCTGCTGCCTCAACATCGGGGACGTGCATGCCGCGCTGGGGGATCGTGAGCAGGCGATATCGATGTATCACAAGGCTCGGGCACACTTCGATAAGCTCGGGATTGGACGTCTGGTCGCGGAAACCTATCTGAGCGAAGCCCGGATGATGCTGGACCACGGCGAAGCGGAGGATTCGATCGAGACCGCGTCGGAGGCGAAACGACGGTATGACGAGGCGGGCGATTTGCGGAGCGTGGCGCTGTGCCAGTTGACGATTGGGCGGGCGCTAGAACGTCTTGGAAATAATGCCGAAGCGGCGCAGACTTTTGCGCAATCGTTGGAGCTTTTCGAAAGCATACGGGAAGAGCAGACGGATCCGGAGATGGCGGCGGGATTCGGGCGGCCATTTGCGGACCTTCCGTCGGCTATCGCCCGTGCCAATCGAAAGTTGGGCCGGGAGACGGAAGCGTTTGAACAGTCCCAGCGGGCGAAGGGCGTCCTGCTGCGCGAAGTGGTTCGAGCCGATCGAAAGTCGCCGGACATGGACGAGGCCGACTCATCGCGATTGGATGCCGCGAGAGAGGCGCTTTCAGATTCGCAGCGGTTGGTCCATGGGACCCGAACGAACGACGGCGAGTTTCGTGGACGGCTGCGCGATCGGGATGCCGCGCTCGCCCATCTGAGCGCCATGGAATCCTCGTTGCGCGCGAAATATCCAACGCGGGGCCGATTTCATTCTGAAGCGTGCCGGCTGGAAGAGATTGTGGCCGCCCTTCAGCCAGGCCAGGCTATCTTGGAGATATTGGTAGGCGATGAGGAGATCGAATTGATGCTCGTGACGCGCGAGGGCATGACAATTCGGTCGGCGGCCATAAAGAAGGGCGAAATGGAGCGCAACGCTTTGGTGTTCGCGGACTGCCTTCGTGCGGCGGACGGAGACGACTATCGGCCGCATGCCAAATGGCTCCATGATGCATTGATTGTGCCGATACGGGAGGGTCTGGAAGGCGTTGAGAGCCTTGTGATCTGCCCGGACAGGTTTCTCCATCGCATTCCGTTCGGGGCGCTGATGGACGAGAACGGCAGCCATCTGATCGAGCGATTCAATTTGTCTTCCGCGCCGTCCGCCTCCGCCTGGGAGGCGTGCGTTCGATCCGCAACGCAAGGTACCGACGGCAACCCATTAGTCGTTGCTGTTTCCAAATTTGGCGGCCTACTTGATCTGCCCCATATCAAGAGAGAGGCCGACATCGCATGTTCGCTGCTCGGGAAACGCACCCGCTTGCTTTGCGAAGACGAAGCGACGGTCGAGAGGTTTCGGCGTGAGGCGATGAGCGCCGACCACATTCACATCGCGACCCATGCTTTGCCGAACGATGCCGTGCCGCTCATGAGCGCGTTGGCTCTTTCTGGGGACGCCGAATACCTGTACGCAAGGGATATCTATCAAATGAAACTTTCCGCGCGGCTGGTTGTCCTTTCCGCGTGTGGCACGAGCGAAGGGCGTCTATCCGCCGGCGAGGGGGTGATGAGCTTTGCGTGGGCGTTTTTGATCGCGGGATGCACGAGCGTTCTCGCAACCCAATGGCCCGTGCAGGATGAAGCGGCCTGCAACTGGATCGAGCAGTTCTATCGCGGCATTTCGGACGGCAATGGCAAGGCGGCGAGCGTGCGCCACGCCTGTCTCACCGCGCTTTCTTCCCGATTCTCCTCGCCACATTACTGGGCTAGCTGGGTTCTTTTCGGCGATAACGGCTAGCGCGTTGTATAATGCCTTTTTGCCTTGCCCTGCGATGGCTGTTTGCGACAGGAGAGGCAATATGAAGGTTTGGCTTGCGTGTACTGCGGCATTGGCGGTTTTTGGGGTTGCGTGGTCGGTTCCGATTGTCAGCTACGGAGACGGGAAATCGAAAACGTGGACCGAAGGCACCACGTCCGGCAGCATCTATCCCACGTGCTCTTTTGCAACCGCGGGGATGATGTTTTATGGAGACCTGGTCGCGACGACCGGCGAGGATGGCTTCGCGTGCAGCCCGTCCACTCTTACCCCTGACTTCCCGGTCAGCGATTCCACACCTACGACGTTCGATTCGCTCGTCATGTCGTGGGACGATGGCCCGGACCCGGACGTCTATTCCGTTGCTGAGTGGGAGTTCATGTATGATGATGATCCCAATCTTGTCGGCACGACGATCAATTTTAACGTTTTCGCGCCTCACGGCGTAAAGGCGCTTGGCATAGAGCTGATCGATGTCAATGGGTTTTCGCGCGGCTGGTTCACGAGGAATATTGTCAACTTTTGGCAGCCGTACACCATCAATCCTGTTCTGCCCTCCGCGGTGGGGATGACCTACTTCTTCAACGAGCCAGGGTTCGATCTCACGCAGGTGATGTTTATTCGGTTCGATGAGGCGACGCTGCCATCCGATCCCATCATCCTTCCCGATCCGACGCACAACGGGCAGGAATGGAATGCGTGGGGCTACTTCGAGGTCGTGCCCGAGCCATCGTCACTCGCGCTTGTTGCGGGCTCGATCTGCCTAATCGCGTTGCACCGGCGCAACAGGAGATAGCTCGGCTCCCTCCTGCATAGAGGAACACAGGAGTGGAGAACTATGTGTCCAGGAAGGGACCGCTTCGGCGGTCCCTTCGCTCGTGCAACATCGACTGCTCTTCGGTCCTCCTTACTTACAGATTTTTCCGACCATCATCAAATGAGCGGCACAAACGGGGAGGCTGAAGAGCAACAGCCTCCCCGAATTTATTTTTCAATCGTGCAACGCAAAGTCGAAATTCATCCTCATTCACTGCGGAGGTGGACGAAATGTTTTCTTGGAAGAGCATCGGAGCGATCAGTTTTTCGCTGTTGATTACGGTTACGGGCTTTGCGGGCGGGGAGACCTGGCGATGCAAGCCTTGGACGAAAAAGCTTCACATCGTTGAATGGGACTTTGGTGATGCGCCGGGAAAAGGTCCAACCACAACGTGGAATGGTACGGTTAGCGCATACGCGAATGCAAATGGCGTTATCGGACCGCCGCCCAATACGGCTACAGGCGCAAAGTTAACCTATACTGCCGCGACAAAGACATATGCTCCTGGCGTCGTGACTCTCACAAATGTGGCCAAGGACCCGGTTACCGGTACCGGAGCTGCGGGCACTTCGTTGTTGACCGCGACACATAACGGGATTTGGGGAGCGACGGCAACGGCAGCTTTCGGCGCGTCGCTTGGTCCTGGAGTGCCCCCGGAAATTTGAACCAATCTTTAGATTAGACTCTTTCCCTGAACAAGAAGGAAGGAGACTGGAAATTGAAGCAGAGCAGGTTCACAGAAGAGCAGATCGTCCGGATTCTCTCTGAGGGGGAGCGCGGAGAT
>JBGPGO010000008.1:0-187194 GCA_041483895.1 Fimbriimonadia bacterium | reverse complement strand
CGGCCCTGTTGGCACCAACCTGCCGCATCAACCTAACCAATTCTTCTCGTTGCAGTTCCACCGTCGATTTCCTCCATGGCATACCTCCATTGTGTCAACGATGTCTCCGAACATGTGTCAACGATCTATCCAGTCTGAACAAAGCGGGGGAGGGGGTCCTTGTGTCGGTTCCACGCAAGCGGGGGAGGGAGTCCGATGTTAGAATCTGGTAAGCTACCGGCCATCAATTGACCGGCGCGAGGCGCGCCGGGTTGCGAACCGAGGTGAACATCCATGCGAGCCGAATCGCTCGATTTCTTTGAAACTCTCGTGAATACCCCATCCCCCTCCGGCTACGAAGAGCGCGCGGCAAAGGTGTACCGGGAATATGTGAGCCAATACGCCGACACCATCGAGACCGATGTGATGGGCAACGTGCACGCGACCATCCATCCCGGCGCCAAGCGAACGGTGATGCTGGCCGGGCACATGGACGAGATCGGCTTCATCGTCCGGTATATCACGGATGAGGGGCTGATCTACTTCGACCGGATCGGCGGCCACGACCCCATGGTTCCGGTTGGGCAGCGGGTCTGGATCCACACCGACAAAGGCCCGGTCGCCGGCGTTATCGGGCGCAAACCAGTCCACCTGATCGAGCCGGATGAGAGAAAAAAGGCCCCCGAATTGACGGACCTGTGGATCGACACCGGGGCCAAAAACAAAAAACAGGTCGAGAAGTTTGTTCGTTTGGGCGATTGCGTGACCTATCAGGTCGAATTCCAGCGGCTGATGGGGGATGTGGCCATCGCGCGCGGCTTCGACAACAAAATGGGCACGTTTATCGTCGCCGAGGCGCTTCGGTATATTCGGGCATCGAAAAAACGGTTGTCCGTGGGCGTTTGCGCGGTCGCCACTGTGCAGGAAGAGATCGGGTTGCGCGGCGCGACGACGAGCGCTTACGGAAGCGGAGCGGATGTGGGGGTGGCTGTGGATGTTGGCCACGCCACCGACTACCCGACCGTGGAAAAAAGGAAGGTGGGCGACCTGCCCATCGGCAAGGGTCCCGCCATCTGCCGCGGGGCGAACAACAATCCAAAAGTCGTTAAAATGCTGGTGGATGCAGCCGAAAAGAACAAGATTCCGTATCTGATTGAGGTGGCGGGCGGCGGCACCGGGACCGACGCCAACGCGATGCAGCTCAGCCGCGGCGGCATGGCGGTCGCATTGGTATCCGTGCCGATCCGCTACATGCACACACCGTGCGAGCTGCTGAACCTGGGAGACGTGGACAATTGCGCGAAGCTGTTTGCCGAATTCTGCCTGAGCGTGACGGACAAAACCAGCTTCATCCCGGGTACGAAATAGGAGGAACTGCATGAGGGCTTTTAATCGTCGGGGCGGAATTCATTGGGGATGGTTTGTTGGCGGAGGATGTCTGTTGCTGCTCGTTATCGGAGGCATCTTGGTGGCCTATGGGCTGAGCAACGTGATGAAGGGCGTAGGAAATTTGAGCCAGCCGCTTGACGCTTGTTCGCGGCAGGTGAAACAGATTGCGATCGCTCTGGAATCTTACAAGAAGGACCATGGCGGCAAATATCCCGCGAAGTTGGAAGATCTGACTTCGAAATATTTGGCGAACGATCCCAAGGTGCTGCACTGCCCGGCTGACAAAAAACCCGCGGGCGATTCCTACGAGTATATGGTTCCACCGGCAAACGCGACGGATTCTTTCATTGTTGTTCGTTGCGGCCGTCACGAGTTCATGGGAATCGCCATGGGTCCGATCATTCAGAAGGACGGCAAGGTGTATATAGACGAGCGGATCGACCCCGAGAAGCAGCGGAAGGGATTTGGCGTCAACGTCAAAGACTGACCCTTGGGTCGCTTATTGGTCGGGATCGGTTTGCGGACCATCTCCGGGCGCGGGGATTTCCCATGCTCTGAATTTACGGATTGCTAGCTGTCGTCGGATTTGCATAGCGATGGCAAGCGCCGCTAGTCCAAGCGATCCCCACCCGACCCAAGCAACCCAATTCGTAACTGCTTTTCGATCGAGATCCTGAATTATCGGTGGTGGAGCATCTTTGAAATCCTTCCAGAATTCCGGATCGGTATCTGGATGACGTCCGGATTGAAGTCGCGGCATCATGTATGCAAGCCGAGCCTTCTGATGCACTTCCGCTTCAAGTCGCAATCGATGGAATTCGTCGGCGATATGGGAGGGAGATTCTCCTTTAGGCTCACTAAGAATCAAGTCCCGCTCGCGGTCCAATTTGCTCGACACTCCTTCGAACATGTTTTTCTGTCCTTGCTGCAGCAATTCCTTCGTTCGTTCCAAGACGAATAGACCGAGAACATTGTCTTGCTTGTCTATGGAGAGAAAAAACGCCATTGCTTCGAAGACGTCGATACTTTGCCAGGCGTTTCCTAAGACGACCAATCCAGCGAGCCCTTGGACGGCATCGGATGTGTCCCGGATTGACAACATAATATAATTCGGCAGATCTAATGGATCATTAGGCCATGTCCCCTGACCGGGCAACGTGGGCATGAGTACCCATTTCATTGCCGCAAGCTGATACTTCTCGCGGCCAAAATGCGCCTCCGGGTTAATTGTGATGGCGTTGTCGATGCAATCAATTCCCTTTTTCAAGTCCTGCGTCTTCTTGCGATCCGCGCCGGAGCGGAACCAGCGATGGGCGTAGAAGGTGCCGAGATTGGCGTAGTAGCGGTACCAATCGTCGCCCTTTTCCGGCGTCCTCAATTGGGTGCGCTTTTTTGCCATCCACGCGATGGCCTCGTCGTCCCGGCTCAGGCGGTCGCAGGCGACGCCCGCGTCGTCGTACAGGTTCAGCTTTTCTGGCTGGGTCTTCAGCTCGGCGGCCACCCGTGCCAAGCGCATCTCATAGTAGAGCGGCGGGTTGCGATCGAACCGTCCCGTAACCACTTGGACGACGTCGGGCAATCCTTTGGCTTCCATCGCCAGGGTGTCGTAGTCCCACAGGCATGCGCCGGCCCTGGACGCCACCACAACAGTCACCAAAATCAGTTTTGAGACTTTCATTTTCTCATAGTTTAGTCGGTTTCGCGCATCGATATGGTTCGGATCGTGGGTTGAGTAAAATAGTCCTGAATTGACAAGGATAGTAACCGATCCAGCAATATGCAGCAGAAAGCCCGTCATCCAAGGCACCAGAATCATGGTGCGGAAACATTCTGGGAATGGTTGCCGGCTGCTATACTATTGAGCGTATTTTGGAGGCATATCCAGAACTGACGGAAGAAGATATCAGAGCCGCGCTCGAATGCGCAGGCGACATCACTACTGGGGAGGATTCGAGTGGACATTCGATTTGAAGACGTACCGAAGATGCGGGTTGTGGGAATTCGCCACATAGGGCCGTATCACGAGATTGGAGTCGCGTTCGACAAGCTGGTTTCGTGGGCCGGACCAGCGGGGGTTTTTGGACCGACGACCAAGGTGATCGGCGTCTATCATGACAACCCAGACGAGGTGCCCGCGGAACAGCTTCGATCCGATGCGTGTGTTACGGTGGGGTCGGATTTTAATGCGCCGGAAGGCATGACCGACACCGAAATCGCCGGCGGCAACTACGCTATCGGCACACACGTCGGCCATTATCGGGGCCTTGGGGACGCTTGGTACCATCTGATGGACAAATGGCTGCCGGAAAGCGGCAAGCAGCTCCGCCGGCCCGAAGGTGCTTTCTTTGAAGTCTACGTGGACGATTGCCGAACAACGCCGGAGGAACAGGTGCGAACGGACCTCTATGTTCCGATTGTGTAGAAGTTGGGTTGATGTTGCGATCATCAATGAAAGAATTGGCTGTAGGCGCGGGTTCGATCGCCAGAATGCGCGGCGTTTCGATACCCTAAAGCCCGCGAGAGTCGGCAACCCACCGCGGGCCTTGAGTTGTTCAATTCAAAAGGAATCGGCTTGCGGACCTCCGGCTACAGGGAAATTCGATTAAAACCGGCGGCCGCAGTTGGGGCAGGAGTTGTATTTGGACGGCCAGACCTCTTGGCAGCCCGGACAATAGATCGCGTCCATGTCTTTGCCATCATGCTCAATCGGCTGATTCTGATCGCGGCGATCGATCTCTTCCAACGCTTCGAGGCTGTAGGGGTCGCGAAGCGCTCGCTTGGAGAAGCCGATCGCTGCGAGCACCAGGAAATATAGGCCCGCAAGAATGCAACCAAACCCGATCGCAATGGACGCGGGGAGATAGATCAGCCGGAGGGCACGCAACAGGATCATCCCGCCAAAGACAAGCGCGAGGCCCAACGCGATTCTGCTGAGAAGCTTCTGTTGCATTTCAACCATAACTACGACAGACACGCGCTATTTGTTGGTGAGCTCCTTGGCCTTCACCGCATTGAGCTCTATATAGTTCTGCCACTGGGCTGGGGTGTCGGTATCCAGGAAGATCGCATCGACGGGGCATTCCGGCTCGCAGAGACCGCAATCGATGCACTCATCCGGATGGATGTAGAGCATGTCATCCCCCTCATATATGCAGTCCACGGGGCAGACAGGCACGCAGCCCTTGTCCTTAACGCCAATGCAGGGTTCGGTGATAATGTACGGCAACTCTTCTCACGCTCCAACGATAGGTTCCTCCTAATCATACCGCTTCCAGAAACCGCTTGGAAACCATCATGGCCTCGTGCGCGCGATCCCGTATGATTACATGGCACGGCTCCTTGAGGCCGGCTCTGGCGGCGTGGATGAAGGCAAATGCGATGCCGCACTCCAGCATCGGGGAATACACTCCGCTCGTGACAGTGCCGACCTGATCCCCGCCCTTGAGGATCGGGTATCCCTCCCGCGGGACGATCTTGCTGGACATTCGGATGCCGACCAGCTTTCGGGGCGGACCTTCCGCCCGCATGGCGTTGATCGGGCCGCTCCCGATAAACTCCTTGTTCTTGCCGACAACCCAACCCAGGCCAGCCTCGATCGGGTTGATGTCTTTGCTGAGCTCGTGGCCATACAGCGGCAGTCCGGCCTCGACCCGTAGAACATCGCGCGACGCCAGGCCGCAGGGTGCCACGCCCGCCTCGTGCAGTGCGTCCCACACAGTCCCGGCATCCCCGGCGGATAGGATCAGCTCAAAGCCGTCCTCGCCCGTGTATCCCGTTCGCGCGCCGAAGACTGGGCAGCCCTCCACCGTGAAAGGCCGCGCTGTGAAGCGCTCGATGCCGCCGACATCTTGGTCCGCCAATCCGCCGACGAATTCAACGGCCTTCGGGCCCTGGACGGCGATCATGGCCGTTTGGATCGTCTCGTCCTCGAAAGCGATCCCGTCCGGCATCCACTTTTTGAGCCATGCGACGTCTTTTTCGTGGTTAGAGGCATTCACCACCATGCGGAACCAGTCCTGCCGGATGCGATAGAGAATGATGTCGTCCACGCAGCCGCCGTCCTCGTAGCACAGCAGCGAGTATTGGGAGGCTCCGTCCGACAGCTTGGAAACATCGTTCGTTGTCAAGCGTTGCAGGTAGTCGAAGGCTGCATCGCACCGGAAATGCAGACGCGCCATGTGGCTCACGTCGAACATGCCGGCGTGATTGCGAACCGACAGGGATTCTTCGATCACGCTGCCGTACTGAACCGCCATATCCCATCCGGCAAATTCCACCATCCGTCCATGCAAAGCAACATGGCGGTCATGCAGGGGGGTCTTGTTCATGGCTTATCGCCTTTCGATATCGGTATTTTGGTGTCGCCTTCGACAATCAGCCGGTCGTTTTCCAAGGTTAGCTTTCGGATAATGATCGTGTCAAGCAGCTTGAGATCGGCATCCTCATCCAAAACCGGGTTTAGCTTTCTCAGGAAATCGTCTGTTGCGGCCTGGGACGCGGGTTTGCCATTCATTTCCAGGCGGCACTGGACGGCAACCAGCTTGGTCCCGTCTTTCGCCTCCAATCGGCCGGTCACCCGGAACGCGACCACACTCCGCAAAATCGTTGTGGATCCGGTCAAGACGAATGCGCCGTTTCTTAGCTCCAGTCGGATGCCGGTCATGGCTTGGTATTTGTGGCTGAGAAATTCCGCCAGTGATTCCGCCGTGACTTCGGCCCGTCCCCATCCGATCCCGCTGCGCGTCAGACGGACCCGCTTTTTTGTTATCGCATAGGTGCGATCGTACCGGCAGTCGGGGATATCCGCCTCCAAAGAGGCGACCCGCAACCCGGTCAGTTGCACGTCCTGGAACCGAAAGTGGAGCGATTTGATTCCCCCGGCTGTCGAGTAATCCGTTTCGGTCAACAAAGGCAGGCCGACGGTTTCAAAATGGCTCCCGGTAAAGTCGGCTTTGTCTAACTTTCCGTCCAAGAAGCTGAACAAACTTGTCGGCTTGATCCGTATCTCGACGACACCGGGCTGCGTCAAACGCGATTGGATGTCACGAGCCGCCGACGCTTCGAAGCTCTTGGTCGCAATGCGTCCGCCGACGAAGAGGGCAAACAGCACGAGGGTCCACTTTTCCAATTACGCGCCGCCCAAATAGGCCTCTTTGACCGCTGGGTTATTGAGAAGATTCGAACCGGTATCGGACAAAACAATGCTGCCGGTTTCCAGCACATAGCCTCTATTGGCGACTTCCAGCGCCCGATGGGCGTTCTGCTCGACAAGCAGCAAGGTGATTCCCTCTTTGTTCAGGCGCTGAATCGTGCTGAATATCTCCGACACTAGGTTTGGCGCAAGGCCCAGCGAAGGCTCGTCAAGAAGCATCAGCTTCGGCCGCGCCATCATTGCCCGCCCAATTGCCAGCATCTGCTGCTCGCCCCCGGACAGTGTCCCCGCCGACTGGTTGATACGTTCTCGCAGTTGGGGAAACGTCTTCAGAACGGCTTCAAAATCGGCCTGAATTTCCGAGTCCTTGCGTGTGAACGCGCCAAGCTGCAGGTTTTCATTGACGGACATGTTGGTGAAAATCCTCCGCCCTTCCGGCGCATGGCTGATTCCTTTGCAGACGATGGCATCCGGCCGAAGCCCCACCAGATTGTCGCCCTGGTACACCATCGTGCCAGACCGGATCGGCGTGAGGCCGGAAATGGATCGCAGGAGCGTGCTTTTGCCGGCGCCATTGCTGCCGATGATGGCCACGATCTCGCCTTCTTGCACCTCGAGGGAGATACCCTTAAGAGCTTGAATCGCGCCGTAATAGACACTCAAGTCCTGGATAACAAGCACGGGGTCGGTTATACCCGCTGGCCGGGATCAGTCTTGGCCGGCGGTGATGGAGAGGAATTCTCGCAGCAAGCCCTTCGGTTCCGGAACCTGGTGATCGGTGACGACGAGGTAGTTGAGGCCCTTGCCGCTCCAAGTCGCCAACAGTCCGGTGGCGCCCGACAACACCCAGATGCTCTTGCCCATGATTTCCCATCGCACGGCGGCCGGCAGGTGGAACGGCTGCTTGGAGATGTAGTAGCGAAGCAGCGAGCCGCGCAACTGGTAGGTCAAGATACCCATCTTGGGTTCCTCGGCCAGTTCGATGTTCCTCAAAGTACCGCCAACCAGGGCCAAATTCACCGGTGGTACGTTGGCCTGCAAATGCTCCAGGACCCTTGCATAGGCTTGGGCGGTGTTGCGGATCGGCGCTGAATAGACCGTTCGGAACGTCACGGGCGCTGCCTGCGAAGCTACGACCTCGATAGGGCGATTGAAGACGGTATCAACGGTAATCGTCGCGAGAGCAGCCATCGTCGCCAACGCCGCGGCGCCCATCGCGAACCTTCGCAACCGGTATCGAACTCTGGTATGGCGATCGAGCGCCGCCATCACCTTCATCCACAACCCATCCGGCATCGGAGCATCAACGCGCCGAGTTCGGACCAGGTTGCGGACCTCTTTATTCTCATCAACGGCTTGTAGGCAGGCATGACAAGACGCCAGATGCGCGTTTATCTGGTTCAACTCCGTCGGGCCTAGGTCGCCGTCAACGTACGCCGCGACGATTTCCCGAACAGCCGAGCAGGTCATGCTTCCTCCTTCATTAGTTCCGGCAGCAGATGCTTCAAACGCAACCGCAGTTCCGCCCGCCCTCGCGACACCCGAGATCGAACCGTCCCAATGGGCACGGACAGCGCCTCCGCCGCCTCCTGATATGTCAGGTCCTGAAGGTCAACGAATATCAGGGCCTTCCGATACTCTTCCGGCAGGTTCTGGATCGCCCGAACGATCGTTTCGAATTCCCAATTGTCCATCGCTGCCAAGGCGGGAGAGCGATGGGTATCCGGCACGTCAGCCACGCTTTTGCCCTCCGTAGCGTCCATGGAGACGGTCTTTGTCCTACGTCCCTGCCGATGGTATTCGTTTATATAACAGTTCGTCAATATTCGGTACATCCAGCTTCGAAAAGCCTGCCCGCCCGGTATTCTTTCTCGGAAGGACCCAAAGTTTCGGAAAGCCCTCAGAACTGCCTCCTGAAACAGGTCCGATGCGTCGTCCGGGTCCCTAGCCAACCGGAGAGCCGCATTGTACAGACTGGACGCATGCGGAGACAGGAGGCGTTCAAACTCGTCCCTATCCCCCGGCGTCTTCCTCCAACCGAAATCCATACCGGACGTATATTACAACAATCGGACCAGATTGCGGGTTCCCAAACATTTCGTGCGGTCCTGGGTCCTTCCCTGCCAAAATCAGTAATGGAGCATTTCTAGGAGGATACCAGTGAAAATTGCCTGCCAGGAGTCGTTGGTAACCGGCGAATCGTTCGCCGAGAAGGTGGCGAAGCTCGCCGATTTTGGATTTGAGGGGATTGAGGTGTGGGGGAGCACGGTTCGGGATCGGGTGGAGATCATCAAAAAGGCCACCGGGTCGCGCCTGCCGGTCAGCACGGTATGTTCCGGATACCGGGGCTGCTTCCTGTCGGCGGACAAGGCGGAGCGGGACCTAGCGGTATCGGACATGAAGGAGCTTCTTCCTATCGCGGGCGATTTGGGGGCAAAGGGAGTGATCTTCGTGCCGCTCTTCGGCCCGCCACAGGTCCCGGACCTTGGGCCGCTCTACGATCCGGTCTCGCTGGAAAAAGAGATGCTGGTTCGGTTAGTGCAGGAGATGGCGCCTTCTGCCGAGAGCGCGGGGGTCTATCTGCTCTTGGAGCCGTTGAACCGATACGAGACCCACCTGATCAACCGCCTGGAGCAGGCACAGGAGATCATCGAGAGAGCGGGCCATCCTTCGGTCAAGATCATGGCGGACTTCTTCCACATGGGCATTGAGGAGCGGGACACGCCGGCGGCAATCCGCGCGGCAGGCTCCCTGATCGGTCATGTTCATCTGGCGGACAACACGCGAGAGCTGCCCGGTTTCGGCGGCACCGATTTCCAAGCGGGCTTTGCGGCGCTGAAGGAGGTCGGATTCGACGGCTATATGGCGCTGGAATGCAA
This sequence comes from Fimbriimonadia bacterium, assembly GCA_041483895.1. Lineage (GTDB taxonomy): Bacteria > Armatimonadota > Fimbriimonadia > Fimbriimonadales > JABRVX01 > JBGPGO01. The sequence goes on along the minus strand of JBGPGO010000008.1, from coordinate 177,795 downwards.
AGTGCCGGGCGATCCGCATGTGGAGCTGCCGAAAGCGGTCGAGTTCCTGAAGTCTCAAAGATGGTGAGCGGAAGGAACGGCGGAGACGAAGCCGTCCTCGGTTCGCAGCAGTAAGAACCCCTCATCATCGATCCCGACGGCCGTTCCGATTCGCCCTTCGGGCGCCGAGTATCTCTGTCCAATGGTGGCATCCATCGATCGGAACCGCTCCACGATCGCGCCAAGGTCCAATGGCGTGCGCCCGAAATTGGACCAGATGGAGGTTTCGACGGTGCCGACATCGTGTGACTGACCGGTCGCCAGCAATAGTGACGTTGCTTTGTCCGCCAACTCTTTTGGAAAGAAAGCGACGTTGCAATTGACCCCCACGCCGATGACCGCCACAGTTTGACCATTCTCGGCATGGGCCGTTTCGACCAGAATGCCGCCTACCTTCTTACCGTCGACCAGAACGTCGTTCGGCCAACGCAGCATGGGAGCGGTACCCAACGCCTCGAGGGCATCGGCCGCCGCAACCGCCATAGCCAGGCCGAGAACCCAGGGACGGTCAGGAATTGGCCTGTCCCACAAGATATAGCTGATAGCAAGGCACGTCCCAGGTGGACTGTACCAGTCGGCGGCCCTTCTTCCCCTCCCTGCCGTCTGTTGGCCTGCCTGCACCGACAGCACATCGCGCCGATTGGCTCTTACGCATTCCATCGCATGGTCCTGCGTGGATGGTAGGGAATCGAAATAGAGGTGGGACATCAGAACACGATCTTTTCTTCCCTTGCGCGTATGCCCAATATCAGACCAAGCGAACTGAGTGTCACGATCGTCGCGGTACCACCATAGCTGATGAGTGGCAGCGGCACCCCTACCACCGGAAACAGGCCGAGCACCATAGCCAGATTAACTACTATATGATAGCTCCATAAGCAAAACACACCTACTGCCAGCAGCCGATAGGTGGGGTTTGCGGTATCTGCCAACACTCGCCAAATGCGATACAAGAGAAATGCGAATATGAGCACGAGCATCGAGCTGCCAACAAATCCGCCTTCCTCCGCAATCACCGTGTAAACGAAATCTGTGTGCTGCGCCGGGATCCAACGTCCTTCCTTTTGGATCCCGTGGCCGAAACCCTTTCCCAGCAGACCACCGCTGCCGATTGCCATGCGCCCCTGGCTCACCTGGTAGCCTGCACCCTGTGGATCGGCCGCGGGATCGAGAAATGCGACAACCCGAGATTTTTGATAATCTTTGATGACGCCCGCTTCCCATGCAAAAACGAATAAGACGCTGACGACAACAACCCAAGTCACGACATGCCGCAACGTCGCGCCCGCCACCAGCACCATGCCGATCCAAATGCCGATCAGCACGAGCGCCGTCCCCAGGTCCGGCTGTTTGAATACCATCGCCGCAGGCACAGCCACGTGGATGAATGAAAGCAGAAAGGTCTTGGTGGTGCTGGCGGATTCTAATCGTTTGGTAAGCAGCGCGGCGAGTGAAATGATAAGCAGCAGTTTTGAGAGTTCGGACGGTTGGAATTGGAAGGGGCCGATGTCGATCCAGCGCTGCGCGCCGCCGGCATCCTGTCCCGCGACCAGAACCGCCGCAAGCATGGCGAGGTTGAATAGATAGAGCCAGAGGCTGCGCCGAATCCAAAACTCCGGATTGACGAACGCAAAAATCGCCGCGCCCACGCCGCCAGCAACAAGCCACATGAGATGCTTCTTGAAGTTGGCGGTCGTTCCGGTTTCCGCAACGCTGTAGAGCGCCAGCACGCCACAGGCGCACACGATGAGAGCGGCGAGAATAAGATACCAATCCACCCGCTTGGCGGTCCTGCGGTACGGGACACTGGCTACCATGCCATCGCGCATCCCTCGCCGCGCGGATCGGACGCGGCCTCATACCCTTCTTCTATGATACGTATCAGTTGCACATTGCTGGGATGATCCCATTCGCCGAGTCGCCTTATCGTATGGCCCATCTCCTCCAATTTGCGTATCACATCCCCATCGAATCGCGATTCAATCTCCAACGTATCAGCATCTGCGCGATATGCCCATCTTGGTTGGTCTATGGCATGTTGCGCATCGACGCCAAAATCGATGAGGTTCTGCACGACCTGTGTGTTTGTCTGTACTTGGACATGCGCGCCGGGAGTGCCGCCCGCAAACACCGGTCTGCCGTTTTTCGTCGCCACATAAACGTTTAGCGTATGGATTGGCTTTTTGCCCGGCGCATAGCTGTTGGGGTGCCCTGGTTCGCGACGGAATCCGGTCATGCGATTGTTGAACAGCACGCCAGTTTTTGGGCAGGCGAAACCCGCCCCCCACGGTGAAAAAATGCTCTGGATGAAACTGATCACGTTGCCCTCACTGTCTGCAACGCAGAACTGTGTTGTGCAGGTTCCGAGATCGCCGGGGCCGATGGGCTGGCGCGCCGCTCGCGTGAGATCGATCTGCCGGCGACGACGTTCGAGGAATTTGGGATCGAGCAGGGCGGCTGTCGGATTTTCTCTTGTCGCCGGATCGCCTAAATGCGCGGCGCTATCGGCGGCAGCAAGCTTGCAGGCTTCCGCTTGCAGATGGACCAGCTCGGCGGTTCCCTGCGGCGGGGTCGCAAATCCTTCCAACATGCCAAGCGCCATCAGCAGTATGATGCCCTGCGACTGTGGTGGTTGGCCATGGATTGTGTGACCCCGATAGGCGATGGCAAGCGGCTCTAGGAATACGGCGCGATGGCTGGCAAAGTCCTCCAGCGTCATGTGGCTGCCTGCATCGTTCAGGGTCTGTACGAGCTGCCGGGCGATATGACCTTCATAAAAATCCTTGCAACCGCTCACCGCGAGGTCACTCAGTAACCGGGCCAGCTGGGGCTGGCTGATCAGTTGTCCTGCAGTCGGCGGTTTTCCATCCAGCAGGAACTGCGCGGAGCAGCCCGGATCCGCGGTCAGAAGCGCGAGGTCCGCTTGCGCCGATCGTGCCCATCGCGCGCCAACCACGCTGTCCTCGGCCTGTTCTATCGCAGGTTCGAGCAGGGTTTGCAGCGGCAATTTGCCATACCGATCGTGGAGCTCCTGCCAAGCGCGAACGAGGCCCGGTACGGTAACCGCGGACGCCCCGCGATCCAGAAATTCCGCATTCCTGGGGCCCAATCGAGGCGCCATTCCGGAACTGTTCAGCACAATCACTTTCCCTGACTTCGCGTCCCACCAAACGGCAAACGCATCGCCCCCAAGATGGCTGGCGGACGGCTCCAGCACGCAGAGCGAGGCGCTGATGGCGACTACCGCGTCCGCAAACGAACCGCCCTGCTTCAGGATGTTGAGGCCGACCTTGCTCGAGGCCTTGACGGAGGAAGCAACCGCGCCGTTCTTGCCGTGGACCAACGGGCTACCAGACAGCGGCGATGTCCGGCACGAGCGCCAGCGCCTCGATCTCGATGGCAACGCCTTTCGGAAGCCCGGACACCTGAACAGTCGCGCGTGTCGGCGGCGCTTGCGGGAAGTATGTCCCATAGACCTCGTTCACCGCTTGAAAGTCGTTCATGTTGGTCAGATAGATGGTGGTCTTCAGCACGTCATGCATCATGCAGCCGGACGCGATGAGGATCGCCTTTAGGTTGTCCATCGCGCGCTTCGTCTGAATCTTGATGTCGCCCTGCACGACGTCGCCGGTCTCAGGATCGATAGGAATTTGGCCGGAAATGGATAACATTGGGCCTGTAAACTTGATCGCTTGGGAATAGGGTCCAATCGCCGCCGGCGCCTTGCTCGTGGAAATAATCTGTCTCATGACTTGCCCTCCCTGTGTCTGGAACCCTATTATAGACCCAGGTTCTGCCGGAGGATTAGGTTATTGCCGCTTCGGTTTCGGCATCGAACACATGCAGGTTTTCGACATTAAGCTGGAAATCGCTCGATTCGCCCTCTTTGATCTTCGCTTCTGTGGGCAGCGTGGCGATAATCGCGGTGTCCGCCAAGGCCAGATAGACCGTATCGTGCGAACCCATCGGCTCGATCACGTCCACGAGGGCCTTGAAGCTGTTCCCGTTTGCGCCAACCGAAATGTCTTCCGGGCGGATTCCAAGGTCCACTTTGCGGCCGAGATGGCTTTGGACTTGGCGGCCCTTCTCGCCAGGGATCGGGATCACCAAGTCGGGCGTAATCTGCACTCCCTGCTCAACGACCGTCCCCGAAATGAAGTTCATCGGAGGAGTTCCGATGAATCCCGCGACAAACCGATTGGCAGGATTTCGATACACCACTTCCGGCGTGTCGCACTGCTGCAAAAGCCCGTCCCGCATGACCGCAATCCGGTCGCCCATGGTCATCGCCTCGACCTGATCGTGGGTTACATAGATGGTCGTTATCCCCAATTGCCGGTGCAGCCGGATCAGTTCGGCGCGGGTCTGCACCCGCAGCTTGGCATCGAGATTCGAAAGCGGTTCGTCCATTAAGAACACCTTCGGCTCCCGAACGATGGCCCGGCCCAGGGCGACGCGCTGCCGCTGGCCGCCGGAAAGCTCCTTGGGACGTCGATGCAGCAACTCGTGCAGGCCAAGCATTTCGGAGGTCGCCCGGACCCGCTGATCGATATCGGAACGAATGCCCGAAGCCGCGCTTCGGTGGGTCCACTGCCAGACCGAGCTTCGCAGCCGCCGCAGCTTTAGCCCGAACGCGATATTCTCGTACACGTTCATGTGGGGATAGAGGGCATAGTTCTGGAACACCATGGCGATATCGCGGTCCTTGGGCGGCACGTCGTTGACCACCCGCTCGCCAATATGGATGTCCCCGTCGGAAATCTCCTCGAGCCCAGCCACCATGCGAAGGGCTGTGGTTTTGCCGCAACCGGACGGACCGACGAGCACCATGAACTCCCGATCCTTGACGTCCAGGGAAAGATTGTCAACCGCGACGACAGCTTTGAAGCGCTTTGTGACACCGTTGAAGGTTACACCGGCCAAGCACACCTCCGATATTAAGGATTATGGGCACCGCAACCAAGCGGTGTCAAGGAAGGAGCTTCCAGATGGCTGTACGTATCGCGTTTATCGGGGCGGGTGGGATTGCCAAACGGCAAATGGAGCACATCTATCGGATTGACGGGGCCGAGGTCGTGGCGGTGTGCGATCTGCAGGAAGATCGGGCAAGACAGGCTGCGGCGCGCAATCAATGTAAGGCATTTACTGACTGGCGCCAGATGTTCGAGGACGTTGCCTTCGACGCCCTTTGGGTAGCCGTTCCGCCCCATGGGCATGAAGGCCAGGAACAGATGGCGGCGGCAAAAGGCATCCATTTGATGGTGGAGAAGCCGATCGCGAACACCTTGGAGCGGGGCAATGCCATCCAGTCGGCCATTGATCGGGCCGGAATCGTGAATGCGGTGGGCTATCACTGGCGATACCGGGCCGATCTCGAACATGTCCGCAGCCGCTTCGACGCCGGGCGCTTGGCTTTGGCCCGAGGGTACTGGTGCGGCGGCTTCCCAACCGTTGGCTGGTGGCGAAAGCGGGAGCTGTCGGCCGGGCAGTTCGTCGAGCAGACCACGCACATGGTTGACCTGGCGCGCTACCTGATCGGCGAGATTTCCGAGGTCTCCGCGAGGTTTGTGAACCAGACAAAGCGGGATGTGGAGGGATTTGATATCTGGGATGCCGGGGTCGTGACGGCTCAGTTCCAGAACGGCGCGCTCGGGGTCTTTTGCAACACCTGCGTGCTGCCGGCCAACCAGGATGTCGGCCTCCACCTGCACACGACGGATGGGACGTTCCGGATCGAAATGGACACCGTGAGATTCCAGGAGGCTGGGCGGACGACGGAATTCAAAGCCTGCGATGATCCGTATTTCACCCAGGCTCAGGCGTTTGTGCAGGCGATCGATGGAAATCGGGATGCGATTCGAAGCTGCTACGCCGATGCCATCAAGACATTGGAAGTCACGTTGAAAGCGACGACGGCGGCGGTGACCGGTGAAACTGCGAGGCTGTAATATTTGAACTTTTCCGGGCCCCCTACGTAATAAAGTTTGACGTGTCAAAAATTCCTTTTAGGTTGATTGACATCTATGGCACGATCGGGCCATAATCGGCAAGATGCGGGGGCAGAAAAATTACTGAGTTAGTCGTCAAAGCGCAAACTGGAACCGGGGCCACACGTTTGGCGCCGGTACCGTTGCGGGTTTGTGCGGCCGTCGCGGTCGGCGCGCGTTCTCGTTGGACCCAGTTGGGTTTCCTGCTCTTCTCCGTCCTTGCCATTTTGGGAGTTCTGATTTGGCAGGCGATTGCCGCGAGCGGCGTTGCCGATCCGACCGTTCAGGGTTTGAGCCGGCCCGCAATAATTCTCAGCAGCGGGGTCCTGGTGTTCCGAGAAGGTCTGGAAGCCGTGTTGGTGCTCGCCGCCGTTACCGCTGGTCTTGCCAGGCAGCGCGAACGGATCTGGAACTATATCCTCGCCGGAGTGGCCGCCGCCCTTGCCGCAACGATTGCGACCTGGTTCATCGCCATTGCAGTCATCTCTTCCGTCAGCGCATCCGAACTGCATATTCAGGCCGTGACCGGCCTGATCGCAATCGCCGTCCTGCTCGTGGTGATGAATTGGTTCTTCCACAAACTGTATTGGACCGGCTGGATTTGCCACCACTGCAAGCGAAAGCAGCGCCTCATGTCTTCAACGGCAACAACTGCTGGCGTGGCTGTGGGACTGGCGCTGTTGGGATTTACGGCGATCTATCGAGAGGGTTTTGAGGTCGTACTTTTCCTGCAGAACCTTCGCCTGGAGGCTGGGGCCGCCACAGTGCTCAACGGCGCGGGAATCGGCCTGGCATTAACGGCATTGATTGCCGTGCTGACGTTCGCGGCGCACCGCCGACTTCCCTATAAGAAGATGCTCGTTTACACGGGCATCCTGCTAGCCGGGGTGCTGTTCGTGATGGTTGGGGAGAGCGCCCAAGAATTGCAGTTGGCCGGTTGGCTGCCCACGCATGAATTGCCAATCCCGATTCCGGCATGGATGGGGACCTGGTTCGCGACCTTCCCGAACGTGGAAGGGCTCGTCTCTCAAGCTCTCGCGGGGCTGCTGGTGCTTGGTTCCTACCTCTGGGTTCGGCGTTCGGTCCCAAAGACCTCGGCAGGTCAGCCGGTTACCGCCGAGTGCGACGTCTAGGGATCGCCAACCTCCTCGTAGTTGCACATAACTTCATTAAGATCGCACAAGTTGATGAGTCCGTCCCCCGTGGCGTCGGCATAATTGCTTCCTCCTGCCCAGGCTTGCCCGAAGGCGACTAATACGGCTGCAAGGTCAGTAGCTAGAATTGCATTATCGCCGTCGGCATCGCCTCCAACTAGTCCGTCGCCATACGGTCCGTCCAAGGAGAGCGACACATCACCGGAGGAATCAATAGACGAAAGGCGCGATGCGAGGTATCCAACTGGCTTTACCCGAATGGTATGAAATCCTGTCGTTGACAATGGAACTTTGATCAGTCCGGCATTTGGCGCAGTTGGGTCATAAGGAGTAGGGCCAATCTCTATTCCGTCGATGTCCAGTAAAGAGAAATTGCATGCGGGGCCGTCATGCTGCTGCAAGTTCAATTTAAGAGTGCATTCGCTACAAGAATCTGTAACCGCCAAGCAATGGTAACCGCCACAGGCTATTTTGGAAACACCAACCAGTCCTACCACAGGAACTGGGGTCAGCTGCCGATTGAAATTCCCGTTACCTATCTCGCCAAAGATGTTCCCCCCCCAGGCCACGACTGATCCATCATTTTTCAAGGCAAGACTTTCAAAATCCTCCGCAGCTATTGCGGTGACGTCATGCAGATTCGGTACTTGGATTGGAACTCGGCTCGCAGTAGTCGTACCGTTTCCCAGCTGGCCCCAACCATTGTTTCCCCAAGCCCACACCGTGCCATCGCCCTCCAATGCCATGCTGTGCTGGCCGCCTCCAGCCACCGAAACAACGTTGGATAGAGCGGTGATCAGGACGGGTGAGAGACGGTTCGTCGTCGTTCCGTCGCCGAGGACCCCTTGGAAATTGGAACCCCATGCCCATAAGGAGCCATCGGATAGCACCGCGAAGCTGCAAAAGTCTCCTGCATCGATCGCCACGGTATTTGAAATCGTAGTAACTTGGACCGGAACGGGGCTCGGGGATGTTGACCCGGTTCCGAGCTGACCATAATCGTTTGCCCCCCAGGTCCACACGGTACCGTCTCGCTTGAGAGCCATTCCGTGCGCCCAACCGGCGGAAATTGCAATTACATCCGAAAGATCTGGGATCATTGTTGGAGTTGCGGCATCGGTTTTAGATCCGTTACCCAATTGACCAACCGAATTTGCACCCCAGGCCCACACGGTGCCATCCCGCTTTAGTGCGAGGCTGAAAAACGCGCCCGCCGATACTTCGCGGCAGTCGGTCAGTCCTAGGGCGGGCACCGGATCGGGGCTCCGCTTCGTGGTACCGTCTCCCAGACTTCCATAAGCTTCGGCTCCCCAAGACCAAACCATGCCGTCGCCAAGCGCTGCCATACAATGATAATAGCCCGCAGAGACCGAAACGACATTGGAGAGCTGGTCAAAGCGTAGTGGCACGCATGAGCAAAATGAACTGCCGGCAGCGAATTCTCCGTAGCCGGAACTACCCCAAATGGCGAGCTGTCCGTTGTTCAGCACAGCCATGGACGTTGACCCTCCGCAAGAGATTGCAGTTGCATTCGCCAATCCTATGATCGGTGTCGGCGTTGCTGCATCTTTGTTTGTACCGTTGCCGAGCTGACCGGATGAATTCGATCCCCAGGCCCAACCAGTGCCCGATTGGTTGACAACAAAGCTGCTCAAAGAACCGCATCCAACAGCCTTGCATGAGGAGAGTCCATCCACTTGAATGGGAATTGAACTACCACTTCCAGTTCGTCCTAGTTGGCCGTTTGAGTTGTCGCCCCACGCGTAGACTACACCCGTTTGGGTCACTGCAAGCGTGTGGTACCAGCCACCGCTAACAACTGTGACGCCTGAAATAGATGCAACAGTAACGGGTGAATACTGATCGGTGGTGGTACCGTCACCCAATTGGCCACGCAGGTTCCAGCCCCATGCAAGGACGGTGCCATCGCTTCTCACCGCCAATGCATGCTGGGCCCCGGCCACAATCGATACGGCATCCGAAACGCCGGAAACCTGGACTGGTACATTGCTGGATTTGGTCGTCCCATTGCCAAGGGACCCATGATTATTCGAGCCCCACGCCCACACCGTGCCGTCAGCTCGGAGGGCGAGACTGAAAGTGCCTCCGGCAGCGATGGCGACGATGTTCGACAACCCAATGGTCTGCACCGGAATAGAACTATCCTTGTTCGTTCCGTTTCCGAGCTGACCGCCGTAGCCATTGCTTCCCCATGCCCAAACCGTCCCATCTCGCCGTAATGCGAAGCTGTGAAAATCGCCGACAGCTACGCTAACGACATCTTTGAGCCCAGGGACTTGCACAGGAACCGACCGATGGATTTTGGTGCCATCACCTAGTTGGCCAAGGTCGTTCCTGCCGCTTGACCAAACAGTGCCGCCCGCGGTCAACACAATCACATGCTCTGCCAGAGCGCATTTGACCACATTCCGAAAAACTGGCGAGGTAAATGGCGTGAAGGATTGATTCGAGATGCCAAGAGTTTCTGGTCCATTTGTACCCCAACACCACACGCGCTTATTTTGTCCAAGCACGAACGTGGGCAACAGGATCAAGGTCAATACGACACACAATGCAGATCTGTCATTTCGCCTTCGGTTTATGTTCATTACCCGACTCCTTCTCCTTATCACTAACTCGAACTATGAAAACTTGGGCATGTTTGTACTGTAACAATTATACAACAGCGTTTTACAGGAAGAGCCGAACTCGTGCCCAGATCTAAGTCGGATGTCTCTTGTGCCAATCGGTTGCTCGCTGAAAATCTCTCACGGCGCGGTAGCAGGTGTCCTCGCGATAGGCCGGCGCAATGATCTGGCCGCCCAACGGGCAGCCGTTCTCGAAACCCATTGGGAATGCCATCGCCGGCCAGCCGAGCAGATTCGACGGCCCTTCATCTCCACCCATGCCCTGAAAACCCTTATCAAACGGCTCATCGATCGGCGGAGCGCATTTGTAAAAGACCGGCGAAAAGATGCAGTCGCACTTGTCCCAGATCTCGTTGGCCTTGAGCGCCTCTGTCCGCAACCGCATCGCCCATAGATAGTCAACCGCACGGGTATCCAATGAGGCAGCGAAGCCAGCAACTTGATTGATATCCCTAAGGAGCGAAAGCCGGTCGCTACGGATAAAATGCTCGTGGGCGCTTGCCCCTTCCGCATCCACAATGAGGCCGACAGCCAGCCCATACGGCAGGTTGGGATAGGCGACATCCACCGTCTCGTATCCCAGCTTTTTGAACGCAGTCAATGCATTCTGATAGGCCTTTTCGCACGCGCTGCCCTTCGCGAAGTTTTCTTTGAGCAGACCGATTCTGGGTCTTGGGGCTCGTTTGCGAAGGTTCAGTTTTTCCCTGGTAGTACTCGGATCTTTGGGGTCCGGTCCAGCGATGGCCTCAAGGACAATGCCGCAATCTTCCGCCGACCGAGCCATCGCACCGATCTTGTCGAGTGTCCAGCAGAGCGCCATCGCGCCATGCCGGCTTACGCGGCCATAGGTGGGCCGGAAACCGGTGAGACCGTTGAAGGCGCTCGGGCAGGTGATGCTGCCGCTGGTTTCGCTGCCCAAACTGTATGTGACGCAGCCGAGGGCGGTCGCGGCGCCTGAGCCGCTGCTGGACCCGCCCGCCCAGCGATTCTTGTCCCACGCCGACTTGCACGGCCCCGAGTGGCTGGCATTAGCAACGTTATAGTTCCCTCCCCCTGCCAGCTCAATCATCGCGAGCTTGGCGACCAAAACGCCGCCGACATCTTGCAGCCGCGCGACTGGAGTTGCGTCGTAGTCGAATACCTGATCCATGTGGCCGGGGGAACCCCATCGCGTGGGAATGCCTTTGGTCGCCAGGAGGTCCTTGACGCCAAAGGGAATCCCATGCAGGGGACTCTTCCCAGGGGTTCGGTCTGCCGCCTGGGCCTGTCTCATTGCCAGTTCTTCGGTCAGCTCGGCGACGGCATTGTGTTCGCGGCCCATGGTTTTGAGCCGCTCGAGACTCGCCTTTGTAAGTTCTACAGACGAAACCTTCTTCGACCGGAGAGCGGCAGCCACATCAGTGATGGAGTCGAAGGGATCGATCATCGTTTTGCCTTCCCTTCGTGTGGTGTTGGGAGATAGACGAAACAGGGCTCGCTGTTTTCGGGCAACCTGTGCTGGTCTCTCGCTACCGCGGACCGGACGTTGCTTCGCATTGAGGCCCGCGTCAACTTTCGCGCCTCCTCAGACAGTGGCTTCGCCAGCTTCTTTTCCAACGCATCAAAGGCCGGATCCGGCGTGTCGTCTCCCGATACTTGGCCGTGGACTAGAGCGCCTGCGGCGACCGCGGCGAGACCGACACCGGCCCGTCGAACAAATTCTCTTCGGCTGATTTCATCGTTCATGCACTCCCATTGGACGCCGATCAAGGCATTCCTGCAAGAATTCCTGATCGTAGATTTCCGGGAACTTGGCGCCGGTTATGGCGTAGGCAAGCAAACCTAGTAGCAGTAATTAGTGTATCAGCAGGATTCTCATGATAGTATGCCTACCAGCAGGTCTGCATAACAGTATTATGATGCAGCCATGAGGTGAAAGGAAATGAAAAAGATTTCACTGGCGCTTTCCGCGCTGGTAGTTTCAGCAGCCGCATTCGCGCAGGGCGGCAGTGATCCGTTAGCTTACGGTGTACTCCTTGGCGGTACCAATCATGGAACCACAGCCGCCATGCAGTTTTGGTTTGCGGAGAATGGCAAAACCCCCTTGCTCGGCAGTTATGAATACGCCGACGTCAACTCCAATAACGTCGCTTCCATATTTGTGGCAACGAGGCTTCGATCATTCAGTTGCTCAAAGAGACCTTTTGTAGGGAAAGTCGGCGATGCGTGGTTGGAAGGCTATGGAGCAACGGTCCCGGGCCTCAGCGTTGTGCCGAGAGTTCTGCATCTTGTATTCACCGACTCCGAGTCAAACTTCTTGGTATTGACTCCGTTCACATACGCCCAGGTTGATATCTACAAGCCAAACGATCTGACAAAGTCGCTTCACAGTCGATTTATCGTCTGCCTCAACGCAACTATGCGGATTCTCGGCAATTGTCCTCCGATGGTTACATCTGACGGCGCTCCTGCCAACAGTGGCGCCGCTCTGACCGGGCCGCGCGGCGCAGGCGGAATGAACGATGAAGGCGGCAAAACCGTAACTAGTTTCTGGGTTTCCAAGGATAGCAATGGCAATCTAACATTGCACCGCTTCGTCTATGGTGCGTCATCTCCGAAAGTGACAGTTGCATTCATAGGGGATCGTATTTGGTCATTTGAGTGCACAGATCACGGCTTCTTTGGGAAGCAATCTGAATTCTGGCTGGAAGGCAGAGAAGTGATCAATGACAAAATAGTCGGTACTCCACGTCTTATGCGAGTCATCGTTACCGATACGGAAAATCCAAACGGCGTTAACTTTATGTACGTCGCCATATACCGAACTCAGAACCTAACTGAACCGATCTATCAGCAGGTCAGCTACATCGGTAACAGGGGCGATCCCGTTCACATTCTGTGCAGCGATTGATTTCCTGTCCCTCCTCGACATTGGGCCGGAGCATCCGCTCCGGTCCTAGTCATAATAACATCGATAAACCTAGTAGCAGTAGTTGTTGCAGCGGTTAGTTTTGCGTGATATCATTTCAGTGGTTCGACGATTGGGGGGAAGTGCGCGATGAAATTACTATTGGCAGTGGCGTTCGCTATTCAGTTGTCGGCTATGTCGATTGCCGACAGCAAGGCGGTGGCGTACGGTGAGCTTCTGCCTGTGGCTACTAATCGCGGTACCACCGCAGTTCTCAGTCTTTGGATCGGAGACTGCCCGACCGGCCCAATCCTTGGCTTTCTCGAATATACGGATGTCAGCATCAATCTAGCCGGCATCTATTTTCACGGAACCCGGCTCCGTTCCTTCACTTGTAGAAACGATTCTTTTCTCGGCAAAGTTGGGGACGCTTGGGTGGATGGATATGTCTACACTATTCCATCCGGAAGTTATGTGCCAAGAGTGCTTCACCTGGTCTTCAACGATTCTGCTCCGAACACCTACGTTATCACACCGTACACTTACGCTCAAGTCGATATCTATCATCCGAATAACCTCGCAAATTCGCTCCATAGCCGATTTTTGATCGATCTGAATAGTACTTTGCGGATTCTCTGTACGCCGGTCGATCCGCCCCTTGCCAAGACGGATTCAAAACATGGCCTGATCTTTACCACCGGCAAGGGCGTCAGCGGCATGAATGATCTGTCCGGCGACACGAACTTCCGCATTTGGATGTCTTCCAATGCCACTTTGGAATTACACAAACTTGAATATTTTGCAACCAATCCAAAAGGCACTTTGTATTTCGATGGCGCCAGGCCGCTGTCATTCCAATGCGGCAATGACGGATTCCTCGGAAAAGTCGCGGACATTTGGGTCGAAGGGAAAGTTGCAACGAATGGGACTGTCATCGGCACGCCTGTGATTGCACATGTCATTGTCACGGATACGGAGGATTCAAAAGGGATCGATTTTCTCTACGTGGCGCTCTACAAGCCGCAGAATCTATCACGGCCCATCAGCCAGATAGTCAGTTACCTTAATCCGACGATTGGCACGCTCGATATCCTATGTGGCGATTAGCGAGAATCACGTCATCGCATTGACTGAGGTGAAAAAATGAAGAGATTTGTTATTTTGCTATTCGTGACGTTCCTGTCATCCGTCGCATTGTACGCAAGTGGCGATCCTATCGCATACGGCGAGATTGAGGGATCGTCGAATCGCCAAAGCCTTGGCTTTTTTACTCTCTGGATCGGCCAGCATAATGGAGTCCCTTTTCTGACACGCTGCTATTACGAGGACGCCAATCTGGGGGGCGCCGGCATGGAATTTGAAGGAACGGTCCTCAGGTCCTTTGCCGCCCATATGGAACCCTATCTTGGAAAGGTTGGAGATGTCTGGGTGGATGGTCTTACAGATTTTACGCCCGGCAGATCTTCGATACCGACCGTCATGCATCTAACATTCACAGATTCCAGTTCCGGCCAAGACCCTTCTTTCCCGTTGACATATTCCAAAGTCGACATCTACAGGCCGAACAATCTAAAAAATCCGATTTTCAGCCGCTTCTATGTGACGCTCAATGGGACCTATCGTATCTTCTGCAGCATCAACACTCCCGCAGCCGTACTGACTGCTAATGACGGTGTCGCTTTCGTCAACAGCCCGATCGGGGCAGTCGGTATGAATGACGAGGGCGGGAAAACCGTGACCTCCTTCTGGGTGTCCAGGAAAAACGACGCTCTCACCCTGAAGAATTTCGTGTATTCTTCAAATACTCCCGGGGCCGTCGTCTCATTTGCTGCCACGAGACTGACCAGCTTCACTTGTACTTCATCCGGTTTCCTGGGCCATCAAGCAGAATTTTGGCTGGAAGGATACGAAGGAATCAATGCCAGCCCGAGTACACCGCGGGTTGCAAGGGTCATCGTTACAGAATCGGAGCACCTTGGCGGCTTCGATTTCATGTACATCGAGATATACAACCTGCACGATCTTTCCAAGCCGATCTACCGGCAAGTGACCTACTTCACCGCCTTGCCCTGGATCGAGATTCTCTGCGGCGAGTAGACGTCGGTCGCTCATCAGTATCACGGGCCAAGGCGCATGCTTCGGCCCGTCGGCTCATGCGGTGGCAACAACCGCGATCCCTTCGGTAACCCGTCCGGCCCTCCGCTTCAGCGCCGCCCCAACCAGTCCGACAAAAAGCGGCGCCGGGCGATTCGGGCGGGACTTGAACTCAGGATGAAATTGGCAGCCGATGAAGAATGGATGGTCCGGGACCTCCGCCATCTCGACTAGGCTGTAGTCCGGTGAGACGCCTGAAAACACCATCCCGGCGCCCGTAAGCACGTCCCGGTATTCGTTATTTACTTCATATCTGTGCCGGTGCCGCTCATGAATCACTGTCTTCCCGTACAGACGGTTCGCCAGCGTTCCGCGCGTCAGGCGGCATTCGTACGAGCCCAATCGCATCGTCCCGCCTTTGGTGCTAACGCCGCGCTGCTCCGGCATCAGATGGATGACGGGATGATCCGTACTGGGATCCACCTCAATCGTGTTCGCGCCCAGCAGTCCACACTTGTTGCGTGCGTATTCTATGATCGCCATCTGCAATCCGTAGCAAAGGCCCAAGAAAGGGACACCATGCTCCCGAGCATATCGAATCGCGGCGATCTTCCCTTCCACTCCCCGAGCGCCAAATCCGGGTGCGACAATCAGTCCGTCCAGGCCAGGCATCACACGCTCCGCATCTTCTGGCGAAAGGTCGTCCGATTCGATCCATTCGATGTTTACGCGCGTATCGTTGGGAACGCCGGCATGGGTCAGCGCCTCCGCGATGCTCTTGTACGCGTCCCCGTTTCCCGTGTACTTCCCCACCACTCCGATGGTGCAGCTATGCCGCGGCTCTTTCAAGATGGAAACCATGCGCCGCCAATCGCTGACATCCGGTTCGTCGCATGCAAGCTCCAAGCGTTGGCAAATCAGTCCGCCTAGCCCCATGTCCTCCATCACGATCGGAACCTCATAAATCGTCTCCACGGTCAACATCTCAAATACCGCGTCGGCCGAAACATCGCAGAACAGCGCCAGCTTCTCCCGCACATCATCCTCCAGCGGAACGTCGGTGCGGCAGGCCAGGATGTCGGGCGAGATGCCGATTTCGCGCAATTTGATCACGCTGTGCTGCGTGGGCTTGGTCTTTATCTCTCCCCAAGGGGCAATCTGGGGCACCAGGGTCACGTGGACGTAGAGCACATTCGAAGCGCCCACGTCTTTCTTGAACTGCCGTATGGCCTCCAAGAACGGCAGGCCCTCGATGTCGCCCACCGTGCCGCCGATTTCGGCGATCACGATGTCCGCGTCCGCCTCGTCCCCGGCCTGGACGATGCGCTGCTTGATCTCGTCCGTGATGTGCGGGATGACCTGGACGGTCGCGCCCAGATAGTCGCCGCGCCGCTCCTTGGCGATGACGGCTGCGTAGACGCTGCCGGTGGTGACGCTGGAGTTCTTGGTGCAGTTTACGTCGATAAATCGCTCGTAGTGGCCCAGGTCCAGATCCGTCTCGGTCCCGTCGTCGGTCACGAACACCTCGCCGTGCTGGAACGGGTTCATGGTGCCGGCGTCCACGTTGATGTAAGGGTCGAGCTTCACAGGCACGACGCTGAAGCCCCGGTTCCGGAGCAGCCGCCCGATGCCCGCCGCCGCGATGCCTTTTCCGATGGAACTGACCACTCCCCCGGTTACGAAGATGTACTTGCGCACTTTATCTCGCCTCCGGGGTTTGATTATACCCATCGTGGAAGTGGGTTTGATGCGACCGGTCTCCTGACCGAGTCGCGGTCAACCCGGGAGCTCGCGGTCTTGATGCGACCGGTCTCCTGACCGAGTCGCGGCCAACCCAGCAGTGATCCGTCCAAACTTGCGACTCGGTCAGGAGACCGGTCGCATCGGGAAGCATTGCGCGGTCGCTTGCGGCGAACTACCTCTGGTTCCGGCTGACGTAAGCGGAATAGGCGAGGACAGCCCATGCGACAATGCAGTAGAAGACCGCCCCAATCCCGACCGCCCACCAGGCGCAACGCCTTTCGCCGCGTTCATCCTCCTCTTTCAGCGCCCGCCACGCCTTGAACAGCGCAATCGGCATGATGAACAGACCAGCCCCAGGGACAAGGACAGCCGCAATGGCGTAACCAAGTGCATTGCGTCCCATTATGACGACGGTTTCTTCGCCTTCGCCCCTTCTTCCTTGAATTGCTATAGATTCCTCTCTTCACAGTCCCCGATGTGTCGGGGTCTAAGGGATTGATTGTTGATGGCTGGTCGGTAGATGAGAACCCCGACACATCGGACGATTTTCTCCCTTCACAATCCCTATTGTGACAAGGGCTTGATGTGTTGGGGTCCACTGTCACTGCAACCTACCGAATGCCATAAACCTAGACCCCAACACGGGCGTCGCGCTATCCTAGCCTCAGCCGGATCAGGAGGTCGTTCAGGTCCTCCCGCCCGGAGGGCTCGCCGGGCAGATGGGACCGTTCCCCTGCGTCGCGCAGATCAAACGGCCCTGCAAGTTCCCTCAACAAGGCCCTGCTGCTCCGGCCCAAGGTGTGTTGTGTCGGGTTAGGGATGATAACTCAGCCATAGTTCGCTGACGACCCACTGATTGCCCTTGGGCCGGAAGACGATTCTGTTCCAGTCCCGTATGTCGGTGAGCGCATCCGTACTTTCGATGTAAGCCGTGTTGCCTTTCAACGATAAGAATTTCGTATGGGAAACCATCTGGATGAATTCCCATAGAAAGCCCTTCTGTTTCTGCGCCTGAGCCAACATGGATTTGGCGGACTGAGTCTTGTCTTCGAAAACCTCATGCGAATAGAGAACTGTCTTTACAGTTCTGACCCTGGATTCTGGCGCGATAAAGATCCGCAACTTCTCGACGCGCTTCGAACTGATCGCCGCAATGATCGCATCCACACGCGACTTTGGAACTGTTGCTTCGCTCCGTCCAACAACCGTGGCCTTCTCAGGAGATTGAACCAGATAACCTGCAACAGTTAGCGCAGCGACGGCGAGCAGCAGAGTAGAAATCAATGGTTTGGTTGACATTGTTACACTCCTTTCCGGACTACGAGCAGCGCATTTCGGACTCGCGAGTTACATGGCCTAGCCGAGCCGCAATCGGATCAACAGATCGTTCAGCGCGGGACGTGCGGACGGTTCGGTTGCCAGCGTGGACTGCTCGCCGGCGTCGCGCAGTTGCTGAGCCAATTCCTCGTAGCTCGCCTCCTGCTGTTCTACGTGCACTTTGGCAAGCGCTTTCTCCTTTCCATGCACTTTCGCTTCAATCAACTCGAACAGATCCGGCCGATGATACTCTGTGGCAAGCGTCACTAGGTTTGCCTCCACCTCCCCTGTCCGCATCAGATGAATTCCCGAGAGCAGCACTCGATGGAGATACAGCAGCGGTTTCAGGTGGGGCGGACTTTCGGAACTGAACTCCTTCCACTGATTCTCGGCAAAGCTGAGATAGTGGTGGCAATGGTGGCGGGTGACCAGTTTAGGCATGAGCGCTATCAGCTCGCGGTGCTCCGGCGTCGAATGAACCACCAAGGGCGACATCACCTGTTCCAACCCATACCCGTTTCGCTTTAGGAGTAGGCCGAAGAACTTCTTCACATCATGCGTCACGATATCGACCTCGTGGCCTTCGACGACGGCGGAGGTGTCGGTTGTTTCCTTGGGAGGATCGAGAGAAAGCACGTCCCTTGCCGGCAGGACGTGCGCGCCACGCAAATCGAAGTCGGAATCCTCGGAGGCGAATCCGTAGAGGTGCGCTCCACTGATGGTCGCGAACATGACTGGATACGGCTGCGAGGCGACCTGGCTCCGAAGCATCTCCATAGGCAAGTTCATTTTGCACACCGACGATCGATTGATTTCTCGTTGATAATCATGGCTATCAGTGCGAATTGTATCAGGCGAAGCAAGCAGGAAGTGGTCGGTAGGGGCTTGAAGCCTAATCGATATGGCCACCCTACGAATCTATCCGCGCTCTTCGGGATGTGGGTAAACTGACCGATCTGTGTTGGTCGTTACGAATAACGACTTGCACCGGGATTTACTGGCTCGGTAGGGTGCTATGGGGCGACCAGATGATGAATATCCAGACGCAGCTGCGCTGCATTCAGCGCGTAACAATGTCAGCGGTGAAAGGGTCTACCAGCCGCAGGTTGATGATCGGTGTACTCGTTGTCGTGTTCATCATCCCTGTAGGATGCCGACAGGGTCCAGAGTTCAAGACTTACACGAATGATTATTTCGAATTCCGGTATCCTGCGACCTGGATTGTCGAAACGACACCAGGTGCACTCGGCGTTTATGTGCGCCCGAAGGATTGGTCGAAGACCGGGCCGGAGCCGTTCACGGTCGTCGTCCACCGGGGCGCAGGCTCGTCGTTGGCAAGCGAATTGGAAGACGTAGCTTCAGGATACGCCAAAAACGCGGTCGGCGCAACCGCGGCGGAGTCCACCATGCTACTTGGAGGTTGGTCCTACCGCTGCTTTCTGTTCAATGAATCGCGCCATGGAGGTCCGGTGCAGCTCAGGCAAGCCATCATTCCCGGCATCGAGAATACTTATGTTGTGGGAGTGCGCACCGTCCCAAAGAGAGATGATGCGGAAATCGCCGGGATACTATCGAGTTTTCGGATGTCGAAGTGAAGGCCATGCGTTGCTTTCCCGCCCCATTTTTTGGGCTAGGGTTCTTGTCGGCAGCCATCCTCTCGATGAGCGTTCCGCTGGTGGCCGGATGTGCCCACACTGGCGGAATGGTGGCCTATTCGGACCCTTATTTGTCTGCCCGATTGCCAGACACATGGGACCCTGGTCCTCCCGATCCGAAGGGCGGCGGAATAATGTTCGCACCAAAAGGATGGGACTGGCAACAAGGTCATGCACCAATCGGCATTGTTTCGGAACCCATACCGCATGGGACGGCGGTAAAAGTCTTCGCGGATCGCTGGCTACGGAACTCTTCCTCACAGCGCCTTGGAGCAATGACCCATGAGACTTTGACAATAGGCGGCAAGGACATAGAGTGCCTCCGCTTCGCCACAAAGCTGTATGGTCCGACCGTCCTGCGATTAGCAGCCGTTCGAGGAAAAGATCGAGTCTATCTGGTCATAGTGGACGAGCGTACCACGGCACCGACGTCGGAAATGGCGGCTATCTTGGATTCCCTCACGTTCTCTCAGTAATCCGCTCATTCGTCCCGCGCCACCACTGCTCGTGCAAAACCCAGCACAGGACCCGCCCAAACTTGCGACTCGGTCAGGAGACCGGTCGCATCATTGGCATCGTAGTCTCATCGCAGCCGTCGGTATACTCCCCCCATGGTCCCGACGCATCGCGTGGACAAGTATATCGAATTGGCCGAATGGCTCGCGTTTTCGTGCGCCAATGCGCCGCTCGGATTCGAATGGATCGAGAAGGCCATCGCGCACGAGCCGGACAATGCCGAGGCCCTCGCCATTAAGGGCGACATCTTGCAGCAACTGGAACGCTACGAAGAGGCGCTGATCTGCTATGACCGCGTTCTGGAGATGGTGCCGGAGGCGGTGGACGCGGCGGCGGAAAAGGCCCAAGCCCTGTGCTCGCTGGAGCGCTGGCAGGATGCCATCGAAACCGCCGATGACGCTCTAGAATCCATCGCGCTGCGCGAGGAGGAGTTCGAGCTGGGCTTCTGGCAGCCGACGGAAGAGGTTCTCTACGACGCGAAGGCCCACGCGATCTATGAGTTGGGCAATCGGGAGCTGGCCATCGCGATCTTGGAAGAGGCGCTCGCCAGGTATCCCGACAGCGAGACACTCAAAGAGCCATTGCGGCAGTTGTTGAGCGAGACGGAATGAGCCAGGACGGTCAATCGTTGACCGGTATCGCCCAAAATGGTAAGCTCAACGGTCTCGTATTCAATCGGTCGGCGAACGCGACGCCTAGATGATCGCGGATCCAGGAGGGAAAAATATGAAACTTCTCGTCGCAGGATTATCGGTATGCCTATTCATCCTGATCGGCTGCGGGGGACCCAATCCGGTCGGCACTTGGTCCGGTGACCTGCCCCCTGCGCAGGACCCGTCGTCGGAATCCGGTCAGAAGGCCGAGGCGTTCCGATCGATGATGGGCAGCCCGAGCCTGGAGATTCGCTCGGATAAGACGTTCAAGCTGACTCTATTTGGGTCCATGGAAGGAACCTGGACGATGTTCGGCGACACAATCGAACTAACCGTCAAGCCGCCGGCAGGCATGAGCGCAAAGATGGAGCCGATGAAGTTGCACATGAGTTCCGACGGCAAGGCGCTGGCGTTCGTTACGGAAGGCGACAAGACGGGCGGCATCACGTTCCACCGGAAATAGCGGCTACGGAGCGCCGATCTGCGCGAAGTTGATCAGCACCATATTGAAGTCCTTGAGGTCCACCATGCCGCTGCCATTGACGTCGCCGTCCGGCACGGACTGGCTAAAATTGATCAGCACGGTGTTGAAATCCTTGAGCTCTACGGCGTTGTTCCCGTCGGCGTCACCGCCGGTGAGGCTGAAGTTGACCGTCACCGGACCGCCATCAATTGTGGCGCCCTGGACCTGCCTCAACCAGATCGGTCCCTTGCACGCAATATCGACCGGTCCCGACTGTGCCGTACCGAACTGGTAGTTTCCTTGCGCGTCCAGCATCACTGTGTGGGTCTCGATCGCAACTTGGCTGCCCGGCTGCCGCACTTCGAACGTTAGCGCCACCTGATTGAGCGGGCCAAGATACTGATCCAGTTCGACGGTTCCTGCCACCGTTTTTGCCGGCGTCGCGACAAGCTGCAGCCGAGGCCCAAGACCCGAAACGTGATCCTTCGTCACCAGCTTGTAAAAGATCACTCCGCCCTGATCCCCCGGCGCGATCGTGGAGCAGAGCGCCAAATCCAGCTTGCCCGTCGCATGGAGGCTTTCGTTAAAGTAGTCCGAGAAAGCGGGTCCCGCAAGGTCAATGGGAATCGGGAATTTGTCCGTCGTCGCGACATATCCGGACAGGTCCCCTTCGCCAAAATATGGGTCCATGGGACAGGGAATCCCAATCCCGACCTGACTGAAATCCCATGTGCCTTCGCTCCAAGCGTCCCCAAGACTGTAAGCGCGCAGAGGATTGGCGAGGCCCTGCTCAACCGTGAAGCCGGGATCGGATGCGTGAGTTAGAATTAACTTGGCCGATGTGATTGCATAGTTCTTCGATGCGTCAAACGTCGGCGTCAAAGCGAATTTTACATAGGAGAAAGAATGATAAAAGTCAGGTGGGCAGGGATGAATGGCATCGATCCCATCACCCCACACGCGCATATACGGATCAGTCGTCGGATTTAGAGAATGGACATAGCACCATACGTCATCGCTCGCCAAGGTGTCGAGCTGCTGCGCGAAACAGCATGCCGCGAAAAGCAGGCTAGCGCAAATCCCAAAGACTTTCATCTTTCAACCTTCCTAATGAGATGGACTTGACATGTCCATCTTGAAACAGCGTGGTGACGTGTTCGCGGTTGTGGCGGGGCCAGACATGCCCGAACGTGGTTCCGTCCGCCGGCAGCGTTAGAGTCCACTTCTGTGGCGGATAGACCAGGATGTAGCCTATATCCGACGTGATGCGATACCCCGGTCCATCGGGGAAGAGCGAAGTGCTTTCCGCGTAGACAACGGTATCAGCCGGGTCTTGGATCTTTCGCGCCGTCACAGGAAAGAATGGCTCGTTGTCCGGATAGTCCGTGTCCCTCCCCGGTGACAGATACCAAAAGTTGTAGCCCCAACTTGGGAACCGGCCAAAAAGATATCCGAAGCAGGGATTGCGCTGGTCCCGGCAGCTATAGGGCCCCGGGACTCCGCATTCATCGGCGTGGCACGAGGGATCGTCCTTCGTGTCCGAGGGGCAGGTGTACACTTGAAAGCTCTCGGCATACGGCCGCGTCAGCCAGGGCCAAGCCCAGAAGCCTTGGTTATCCGGGATGGACTTAACTGCGGTACTCCAATAGTATGCGGGCGGGACGCGACCGTCAGAATCGTCCTGATACATCAGGTAGGCCTTGCCCGTTTGGCTCATGTGGGTGGCGCAGGCGCGCTCCTTAGAAAGCTCCTTGGCCCGGGCGAAGACCGGGAACAGAATCGCGGCGAGTATCGCGATGATCGCGATGACCACCAACAGCTCAATCAGCGTGAACCCCGTTTTGCGTGCTTTTATGGCCTTTCCTCCGCGCTAATAAGCCTAGTAGCCCAAAGAGTACCATCGCGCCCGGCTCCGGCACTGTCGTTATTTCCAATGTCGGACGATACTGCGCCTGCGCTTCCCTCGTGGCCAGCGTATAGTATTTCGTACCCGTCTGGCCGCCGGGATTCATTATCGTCGACAGTGAAAAGTCAATGTGTCCATTGCTATGTACGGCGTCGTTGAAAAGATTTGTTATCGCGCCGACGTCCCCCGACAGCAGATCGATGGTTATCGCCCAATATCCGGCCTTGTCGTAGTTCGACATGTCCCCCGCGCCGAGCAGCGACCCTGGCGACGGGTTGCCGGCCCCGAACGCATACGTCGATTCTTCCCAACCATCTCCCAAAGCCCTGGCCAGCAGCGGGTTATTTTTCGCCAAGTCGGCATCGAATCCGGCGCCTGGGTACTGGTACACCGTCAGAGTGGCCATTGTGAGGGTGTACGTCTTGCTCGAGTCGAAAGCCCCGCCAAGGTCGAACTTGAAGTAGCTGTAGGAATAAAAGTCGTCGGGAGGGAATGTGGGAGCCAAATCGTTGGTTCCGTCCCCCCATGCCAAGGCGTATGGATCGGTGGCCGGGTTCGGGGCATTCTTATAGAACCACACGTCACCAATCGGGTTCACATTGATGGACTGCGCCAGTCCGATAGATGTTGTCAAGGTCAGAAGCGAGCCGAAAAAATAATATCGAAACATTTCCCATCCTCTCAATCAAAACAGTGTATGAACCAATGGTAGATCAAAACTTCGCCGAAAATCAACATAGAAAACTTGAGATTTTGAGTACTCAAAAACAATTATTGGCGCAACCATAAGATATGGGTGGGGGCCAGTTGCCGAAAACAGTTCTTACCGACTAATGTTTACGCAACGTCCTCCATTACATTGAAAGCGGATTGTAGCCGCTCTCCCAAGTCATCTGCCCCGCCCTCTGCGGATGCGCCGAAACGAGCCGCAAGCATGCGGATGTCCTCCGACGCCGGCGAATTGGGATCGGCCAGCAGAAACGGTTTCCGGGCCCGCACTGCGTCCCGGACCGCGGCATCCATGCGTACAAATCCGCAGTAGATGAGCGGCTTGCCCAGGAATTCTTGAGCGACGCGGGCCAGCATGTCGTATACCGTACGAGCCTGCGCGCCGTCGGAGACCTGGTTGGCCACCACGTTGATGCGAGCGTCATCTCGGTTCTTGAATATGGTCTTGATGGTCGCGTAGGCGTCAGTAACGCTGGCCGGGTCCGGAGTTGTAATCAATATCACCTCATCCGCGGCCTTTACAAATCCCATCACCTTGCTGTCGATCCCGGCGCCGGTATCAAACAGCAGGATATCTGTGACAAATCGAAGCTCCGCGACCTGAGTGAAGAACACTTCCATGCGCTTCGGCCCGACTCTCATGAGCGAAGCGATGGCCGACCCGCCCGCCACGATCTGAATGCCGCCGGGCCCTTGGCAGAGAACGTCCGCGACCCGGTGCTGGCCCGCCAATACGTGCTGCAAAGTAAATTCCGGCTTGATCCCCAAGATGATGTCCAGGTTCGCAAGGCCAAGGTCCGCGTCAAAAACGATGGTGCGCCGATTCTGCTGGGTAAGAGCGATACCCAGGTTAGCCGCAAAATTGGTCTTCCCTACCCCGCCTTTCCCGCTCGTGACCGCAAAGGTCTTCATGCCGTCGCATCCTCATGTTCGGCCATGAGCATTGTAAGCAGGGCCTCTCGATCCGCTTGGGATTCCAACTTCCGGCGTCCTTTCTTCTGAACGATGGGTGTCGGGACAGGCGGTTTAATCGGCTCCGGCAGACGATACGCCGCTCGGATCGCCCTCCGAAGCGCGCCGAGCGGGGCGATGGCCAGGTTCAAATGACGCTTGGCCCTTGTCTCGAGCTCGTCATTTCTCATCACGTCCAGAGGGTCGGCGATCATGCAATGGAGCATGGTATCCGAACAGCCGTACGGCAGTATCTCCCGCGTCACGGCATACTCGGCATCGATAAACGCTAGGGCATCCGGGGATGGCTCAATCAGATCCGGATCGACCAACGGGAAGAAATATTGGGATGCCAGGCACTCAGCAATCGCCTCATCCGTGGTGAAGCCATACTCGACCAGCACCTCCCCAAGGCGCAGGCGGGTCTCAGATTGCCGTTGGAGGGCTTCGGTGAGCTGGGATTCAGTCAATACACCCCGGGAGACCAACATATCTCCCAGCCGTTGATATCCGTGCATAGTGGCCGCTCTCTCCTTGCAGGAAGATTCCTACCGTCTATTGTTGGCAAGGATGCGGGCGGCAATTAACTCCGCCTCGGAAACCTTAGAGGTTTCTAAGGTTCTGCCCACCGGCCGTCCGCCTGAATGAGCGAGATCAGCTCCTTGACCCCGTCCTCCTGCGGAATGTTCTCTCGTACAATGTCTCGCTTGCGATAGAGGGCGATCTTGCCGCCGGATTTGCCCACGTAGCCGTAGTCCGCGTCGGCCATCTCCCCCGGACCGTTGACGATGCAGCCCATGACTGCGATATCGAGCCCTTTCAGGTGACCGGTGGCCTCTTTCACCTCGGCGAGCACGGTGGGCAGGTTGAACTTGGTTCGCCCACATGACGGACAGGCGATGAATTCGGTCTTTGTCCGGCGAAGTCCAAGGGATTGTAGGATATCGTAGCAAACGGGGATCTCCTCAACCGGATCCTCCGCAAGCGATACGCGGATCGTGTCGCCGATCCCTTCGGCAAGGAGGGTCCCAATGCCGATGGCGCTCTTGACGCGGGCGTACTGGCCGTCTCCCGCTTCGGTGACCCCCAAGTGCAGGGGATAGATGTCGCCGCCGCGCTCCGACATCCGGCGGATATACAGGCGATTGGCGGCCAGCATGATCGGCACGCGGCTGGCCTTTAGGCTCACGACCAGGTCTTGGAAACCGTGCTTTTCGCACAGTTCGATGTATTCGAGGGCCGACTCCACCATGCCGTCCGGGGTGTCGCCGTAGGTTACGGTCAGACGTTCCGACAGGCTGCCGTGGTTTACGCCAATTCGCATGGAGGTCCCATTCGCCTTGCACGCTTCGATAACAGGCAGGAACGCCTCTTCGATCGCGGCCTTTTCCGTGGCGATCTCCTCGGGCGAATACTCGATGTCTCGCTGCACCGGCTTGCGGAACACGAAAAGGCCCGGATTGATGCGGACCTTGTCGACATGTTTCGTGACCTCGACGGCAATCGCCATACCCTGGTGGTGTACATCGGCGACCAAGGGAATCTCTCTTCCTTGGGATTGCAGCTGCGCCCGGATCTCACCCAAAGCCTGAGCGGATGCCATGTTTGGGGCCGTGACGCGCACGATCTCACACTTCGCTTCATGCAACTCGATGATCTGGCGGATGCAGGCATCGATGGCGAGGGTGTCTTCCGTAACCATGGACTGGACTACGATAGGGTGGCCGCCTCCGATGGTGATTGCGCCGACGGGGACGGGGCGGGTCTTCGTTCTCTCCGCAGACAGTGGCGTCATATAGATAAGATTATGGCACGCGGGTGCAGGCGTGGTACTCTCGCTACGTGTCCAAGTACGACGGATTTGAAAACGAATTTGAACCCGGCTCGCGCGGTCGGGTGCTCCGGAACAAGCTGGGAATAAAGCTGGTGCGTGAAATCGAGAGGGCGGAGACAAAAGCGTTCATGGCCGCTTACGTTGATTCGCTGCTGAGCGTGGAAGAGAACTCGCGGTTCACGTCTGACAGTATTAAAGACATGCACAAGAAATGGCTTGGCGGTATTTACGATTTTGCGGGTGATACAGACAGGTGGACGTCAGCAAGCCCGGCGTGCTCTTCTGCCGAGCGCAATACATAGAATCCGAGATGCTCGGTTTTGAAGCCGATAGACTCCTCATCCATACACCTTGTCGCCCGAAGTCTGTCCAAGATATCTCGGAATCTCTTCCGGCAGTCCATAGTGAGCTGCTATTGATTCACCCGTTTCGGGAGGGGAATGGTCGGACTGCAAGGTGGTTGGCTGACCTCATGGCCGTCCAAGCAGGCTACCGGCCGCCCGCATATCAAATGGATGGAAGGGGTTCTCTTCAAAGGAAGTCGGACTATTTTGAAGCTCTGCGCCTTGCATATAACGGAAATCTGAAGCCTCTTATTTCCCTTTTCGCGTCTTGGCTCGAAGTCGCTGTTCGCCGATTGCAATCAGGTCCTGCAGACTAAGAACACGAATGCCTTCCACCGCAGAGGAATCGCGCACGGCGCGAGCAGCGGTCAGCACGACGGAGCGTTTGGTCCTCAGATATTTATTTGTTTCCAGAGCCCTTGCCATTCCAAGTAGATTATACCTCGCCTACGTATCTAACGAGGCTGTCTCAATCTACCAGCAATTCGTGTGCGCAAGGAGAAAGCAGAGCCTGTCTACCAATGTATGTTCAGCGCGCTGAATACGTTGGAGTAGTCGTCCGTCCATACGGGCGTTCCCTCAAGAATGCGGGCCGGTTTCCATCGGGAATCTTCGCCCAACTTGCCAAAATCCGCCTGATCCCTCGCCAAGATCGCCCAGGTCGAAGAGGTTTTGGCAAGAAGCGACTCTACCAACGTCGGCTCGTCGGATTCCACCAGGCAAGCGACATGAGCGTCATCGGCCAGCGCTCCGGTAATCGGCTCCAAAAAAATGTTTCGGTTGGATAGGTGGAGCGCCAGAACGCCTCCCGGTTTCAGACGATCAAAATAAATCCGCAACGCTTCGCGCGTCATCATGTGAATCGGAATCGCATCGGAACTGTAGGCGTCGACGATCAGCAGATCGTACTGATCATCGGTCCGGCTGAGGGAGAGCCTGCCGTCGCCCAACACGATCTTTGGTTTCACAAGCGAGTCGGAGAGAAAGGTAAACAGGTTCTTATTCTCCGCAACCTTTACCACAGCCGGATCGATTTCATAGAATGTCCATTGCTGCCCCGACTTCGCGTAGCTGATCAGCGAACCTACCCCCAAACCGACCACAGCCACACTGGCGTCCTCCGGCAGCCCGCGGTCGACAATCACCTGCCCAATGGGACCGGTGGAAAAATAATACGAGGTTGGCAGATCACGGTTTCCTTCCGCCAATAGCTGCACGCCGTGCGTCGTGGTTCCGTGCCGCAGCCGCCGCATGGCATGGGTTTTGTCTTCCAACACTCGCAGCACGCCAAAGAACGATCGATCTTGGTAGATGACATGTTCTAGTGGATCCTGGTTGATCACCCCCACAATCAGCAATGCCACTAGGCACAATCCAAAACGAATCGGTCTCATTGCCGCAACGAAGCAGAGCGCCGCGGGCAGGCAGAATGTGATGAGATTCTTGGTTAGCACGCTGCTGAACTCTCTCGGCTCTCGCGAGTACGCAATCGTTCCGATCGTCAAGAGAGCCACGGCGATCGGCCACGCGATATCGAGCACGCGGCCGATTGTCGATGGCGAACTCCTCCTCCAACGAGGCAACAGGAAACCCGCCATGACCATCGTGAGCGGATATTCGATCACGAGAACGAACAGCAGCGGAGCGAGGATTGCCGCAAACAGGCCGCCCAAGACGCCGCCGAGCGAAATGAACAGGAAAAACTCCGTAAGGTGATCCGCCGAAGGCCGATCGAGCGCCAGCTCACCATGAAACACCATCGCGGCCACGAACAAAGTCCCCAGGCAAAGCAGGCCGATAGGGATCGCCGGATTGGTGACCGGGATGATAAAGATGATCATCGTCGGCAGCACCAAAGCGGGGAGAAGATAGACCATCCACTTATGCGGAATTGGCGGCCGGGCGGAAAACGTGTACATGAACGAAAGCAGATAGATCGCGAGCGGAATCACCCACAGCAGCGGGATCGACGCGATGTCGGTCGTCAGATAGGTGGTCGTGCCGATCATCAAACTGGACGGGATGAACGCCAACGCCACCCACCGGAGGCGGCGACGAAGCGATGGTGGTTGCATCCGTGGTTCGTCGCTTTCCTCCACCACGGCGGGGTGTTCGCTGGGGCGCGACCGAATGACCTGCACCGCGCAAATCGCCATCATAATCGCATAGCCGCCATAGGCCCACGACCAGACGTGGCTTTGGAGCAGCAGTCCCAACTTGCTCTCCATCACTGTCGGATAGCTGATCAGGGCTAAGAAGCTGCCGAAGTTGCTCGCCACATACAGAAAGTAGGGGTCGTGCGATCGCTTGTGCTCGGTATCGGCAAACCATCGCTGGATCAGCGGGCTGCTTGCCGAAAGCAGGAAGAACGGCAACCCGACTGAGACCAGCATGGTGAGGAGCAGCCACGGTATCGGCGTCGTCTCGACAGGAGGATGCGTGCTGGACAGATGAATCGGCAGGACGATGAGCGGCACCGCCAACAGCGGGATATGAATCATCGCCTGCCGCCGTATCCCGGCCCATCGCGTGGCAAAGTGCGCATAGGCATATCCGGCCAGGAGCGCTGCCTGATAAAAGACCAGCGCCGTGTTCCAGACGCTGGGCGATCCCCCCAAGAGCGGGAGCATCATCTTGGCAAACATCGGCTGAACGAGGAACAGGAGCAGCGCGCTCAGAAAGATCGTGGCGGTGTAGATGGCGACCATTGCGCGTATTTTGGCTCATTGCGCATATTTCCAGCGATACCCCGCGTACAAACACCCGGACCCCGTAAAACTGTGTTATTATAACAATCTGAATAAGTCGCTCGATTGGGAGGCACAATATGCGCGAGTCATGGTTTATCCTATTTGCGCTGTCGGCGACCGCATGGCCGCAGGGACTTCCGATTCAGAATTCTGGGTTTGAGACCCGAAGTCTTCCTCCTTGGCAGAATACGCTAGAGTACGATTCACTCGCAGAAGGAAGCCCAACCGTCGTTTCGGAAGTTGCCAATTCCTACGGGAGTCACTCCGGTAGCTACGAATTTGTTGTCCGTGGCAGCTTCCAGCCTCGCACTCCAAAGATTGGCCAATGCCTCGACAGCCACCTGTATATCTCCAATGTCCTATTTCAGACGGTGGACTTGCCAGCCGTCGTAAATGGCGAAATCATATTTGGGATTTGGGTCCGCGGTTATGTACAGTCAGATGTTACCCTCCTCCGATCAGATGTTCGGAGCCGGATTGGAATCGACCCCACGGGAGGCAGCGATCCAAAGAGCAATTACGTCATTTGGGGTGACTGGTCCTCGATGCAAGACGCATGGGCTTTCCGGAATCTTGCTGCGACGGTATCGTCGACGAATCGCGTGACGGTCTTTGTTCAAGAGCGATCGGAAGTTGAGGTCAGACAATGCCTGCCCCTGAGAATGCAACAGATTTCCTCTCGCCTCGTAATTGACGATGCGGTGCTCGGTACATCGAGACCAAAGGTTGCAATTGTATTCCCCACAGAAGGCAGCCCATTGATCCGGCCGCTCGGAGTCACAATTGACGTGTCCGATGCGGTCCCGGGTCCATTGACTTCGTGCAAAGTGCTTCTTGACGGCGTTGCGATCCGCACTATCTCCCCTTGCAATCAGGGCAGAATCAATGTGTCAGACCTCCGTGTTTCGTACGGAATCCACCAATTGTCCGTGCGAGCCACGAATAGCTGGAACATGGTGGAGGAAGCTGTTCCGATACGCATCGAGGTCATCCCCGAAATCCCTATCTTTGCTCAGCCGGCTGGGGCGGCCACCACCATACAAACCTTGGCAAATGGCGACCTGGCGGTGGCAGGTCTGGTCTCCGGGCAGATTCAGGTCAGCCTGCTGGACTCGCAGCTTCGACCAAGATGGACTCGCTCCGGATACGGAAGCTTGGATTCGGAGTCCGTGCCGATCGGGATCGTGGCCGACAAAGCTGGAAATCTAATTCTGGCGGGGTCCACGCGGATAGGGTCATCCAAAGATCGAAACGTATTTGTCCAAAAATATGGCCCCAATGGAAATCTTGTCTGGCAACGAGCGTACACGACCGGTACGGATACCTTTCTGGACTATGCCCGCCGGCTTGCGGTTGACGGGGAAGGCGCAGTCTATGTTGTTCTTGAAGGCCGCGCCACGTATGGAAAGCAGGCGATTTTTGTTCTCAAATATTCGCCTGCGGGAGAACTGCTGTGGTCTTTTGAATACGGTCCGGACCCGGATTGGCAGTACTATGCCACGGCTGCCACGGTGGACGATCAAGGCAGGTGCTACGTTGCCGGGGACAAATACTGGTACAAGTCCGGTGACGGAAGTTCAACTCTTCCGATCCTCTTGCGACTAGGTCCGGATGGGGCGCTGGATTGGCAGCGCTCCGATAGTG
Source organism: Fimbriimonadia bacterium (assembly GCA_041483895.1). Lineage (GTDB taxonomy): Bacteria > Armatimonadota > Fimbriimonadia > Fimbriimonadales > JABRVX01 > JBGPGO01. The sequence continues at coordinate 146,481 of JBGPGO010000008.1, read as the reverse complement.
GACGGTGGGGGCAAGCCACTGTATTCGGATTGGGCCTCGACCCAGCGGGAAACGCCGTCACCGCAACGACCTCCATGTTGCCGGACGGAAGAACGGAACTGTTTGTGATCAAGTACGGTCCTGGCGGCGAACCGATTTGGCAAAAGAACGGAATCTACTTGGCGGGTACTCCGCTCATGAATCTCGATGGCAAGGGAAATATTTATCTGTCTAATTTGGATTACTGGCTCCAATTCCTACAGGTCATGAAGATTGATGAGAATGGAAACATCGTTTGGCAGGTGCAGAAGGGTTTTGCAGGTCGATCGTTGGTGAGTTCGGGTGTAGACGCGGACGGCAACCTCTATGATCTCGGGCTTTTGTCAGGCAACCCGTACCTGTTCTACGCTCAGGCCTGGAAGCCGGACGGCGGACAGCTCTGGTACCGCACGAATGACGGTTTCACGGGTTCCGGCGGCGACCTTATGGCTCTCTCGGTTTCGCCACAGGGCAACGTGTATTTTGCGGGCGATTCCGGCGGTCTCTATGTGGGTGGGTTTGTCCGGGGACCCCGGCTCTTCGGCGCCATCGAGCTTCAGTCTTTCAATGGCAATCCGCAGGCAATCCCATTCTCATTACGGGGCGACTCGCAAGGCTCCACAACTGAAATCGTCGTAGGCGCATTGAGCCCGTTGGGCAATTACGTGGTTTCCTTAACCGAGCCGAGCACTTATGATCTGTTCCTCAAATCGAACCACTGGCTGACAACCAAGACAACCGACCAGACCCTGAATGGAGTCATGCGATTAGACTGGATCTCCGGCCCCAACGGTGACGCGGTAGAAAACGACGTGGTTCACATCGCGGACCTCTCCTTCACGTTCACTCGATTTGGAACGGCCGACGCGGACCTCGATGGGTCAGGGCTCGCGGACCTCCGCGACATAAACATCGTGATGGTCAATTTTGGGTTGGAAGGGGATCGATGATTCGGTACACTTGCGCTCATGAGTAATGTGAAACCTATCCCCGACGGGTTCAACACGTTGACCCCGTACATGGTTGTAGATGGCGCGGAGAAGGCGATCGAGCTGTACAAAAAGGCGTTCGGCGCCGAGGTTGTGAACATCTCCAAGACCCCAGACGGCAAGGTGATGAACTCCCAACTTCGCATCGGCAATTCGATGATGATGCTGAACGACGAGTTCCCGGAATACGGCTCGGTCGGGCCAAACAAGATCGGCGGCTCGGCCGTGACCGTTCATATTTACACGAAAGACGTTGATGCGTTGTGGCAGCAGGCGACCGCGGCAGGGATGGAAGTGACGTTCCCGTTGCAGGAGTGCTTCTGGGGCGACCGGTACGGCTCGCTGAAAGATCCGTTCGGGCATAAGTGGTCGATGTCGACCTGCATTGCGGAGCCGACTCAAGCAGAGATGGATGCCGCCGCTCAGGAGTTTTTCAAAGAGTAACGCAGCTATCCTGGCGGCAAATTCCCTGTCCGAAAATCGGTGGCGATGCCCGACGCAAAGGCAGTACGATAAGGATATGAACGCATTGCCACCGATTTCGGACATGTATCGGGCCCTGGCGGAAAAGGACGCCGGTTTTGACGGCATTTTCTGGGTCGGCGTTCGCACCACCGGAATCTTTTGCCGGCCCACATGCACCGCAAAGCTGCCCAAAGCGGAAAATGTCGAATACTTCCGCACTCCCGCGGAGGCGCTGCATGCCGGATTTCGGCCGTGCAAACGATGCCACCCGATGGATGCCGCGGAGCCGGCCCCAAAATGGGTTTTGGACCTGTTTGACAAAGTGGAGCAAAACCCCAATCTGCCGATTGGCGATTCCGACTTGGCGGCGATGAACATCGAGCCGGCCCGCGCCCGGCGGTACTTCAAGCGGCGGTATGGCATGACGTTCCACGCCTATCACCGCGCGCGACGAATGGGGATGGCGTTCGCGGCGATTCGAAAGGGTGAAAATATGTGCGAAGCAGGATTGGATGCGGGGTTTGAATCGACGAGCGGTTTTCGAGACGCTTTTGTACGGCTGATGGGCGAGCCGCCCGGTAAGTTTCGGGAGAAAGACTGCTTGTACGGCAAATGGTTGGAGACGCCCCTTGGCCCGATGCTCGCGGTGGCAAGCGAAGAGGGACTTTGCCTGCTGGAATTTATGGATCGGCGCGCCCTGGAGACCGAGTTGATCGAACTGCGCCAACGCCTCGGCGCTCCCATCATGCCCGGCGACAATATTCATCTGCAAACGATCAAGCGGGATTTGACCGCGTATTTCGCGCGCGAACTGCGCGAATTCACCCTTCCGCTCGTTCTCCGAGGCACTCCGTTTCAGAAGCAGGTCTGGGAGCTGTTGATGCGGATTCCGTATGGAGAGACATGGTCGTATGGTCAGATGGCGGAGAAGCTGGGCCGGCCGGACGCGCAGCGAGCGGTGGGGGCGGCGAACGGCGATAATCGCATGGCCATCATCATCCCCTGCCATCGCGTGATCCGATCGGACGGGTCCTTGTGCGGCTACGGCGGCGGCCTATGGCGGAAGAAGTGGCTGCTGGATCACGAACAGGGGCTGATGCCGCTACTGTAGCGCTCTCTTCCATTTCCTTGCGAAAACGTGATTTTCGTGATAGAATAATTACCGGTGTTTTGCATTGCATTTGGATGGCCCTCGCCGGGTTTTTTCCGCCATCCCCTTTACCATTCGGTTACGGGTTCGTCCTCGGTTGCTGAGGAGGATGAATCATGTTTGGACGACTTTGGGCGTGTACTGTGGCCGTGATGGCTGTCGCTTTGGCAGGAGCCAATTATGATGCCCGGCTTTACTTTCAGAACGCGAATACGGGCGAGTCGAACCCAGGCGCATTGCATGCCGCTCCTGGGGAGGTGGTCGAGATCTGGTTCGACTTTCACCAGGTCGACCAGAATCGTCCGAATAAATGGGGCACCCTCCAGGTCACCCTGTCGCTGGAAGGGCTGACGCTGATGGGAGCTGCGGACGCGGCGAACTGGTCCGATAAGATCAGGGCCGCCGAATCGTTCGGTGGTCCGCCGGAAGACTTCCTTGTCACCATCCTCCACGACTCAGACAATGGCATCTTATACGACTACGCCATCGATCCCACAGACGCGTCGCATGCGAAAGTGGCCGACGTGGGTCTGTACTGCCTGCTGGGGGTGATCGGAACCCAGCCCCGCTCGCATAGCTGGATGGCGAAGCTGTTCCAGTTCACAGTGCAGGCCGGCAGCGAAGGGCAGGAGCTTTGGTGGGCGATGGATGGAAGGGTAACCGGGACCGGTCTCTCCACTCGCATTCTCGATCAAACCACGAAAGCGGTCGACATCACGGACAACTATGTCCAGGTGGTGCCGGAACCGGCTGCATCTATCGCCATCCTGGCATCATGGGCCGTTCTAAGGAGAAAGCGCCATGCGTAAGTTCACAGTGATCGGTTGCCTGGTCTTAACCGTTGCTTGCCATGCAGCTTGTTCCGCCCGCCTGTCTTTTTATAATGCGACGAAGTCCACCGGCAACACCGGTGCGCTTTTGGCGGACCCAGGCGATACGATCGAGGTCTGGTACAGTTTTCATAACCTCGACAATGTCAACCCGTTCAAGTGGGGCACGATCCGGATCACGTTTTGCATGGAAGGGCTAACAATCGTGGGTGAGCAGGACTTCGACTCCTGGGATCAGCAGATCCAAGCGTCAAAGTCGCAAGGCGGTCCCGCTGGCGATTTCCTCACCACCGTCATCGGCCGCGGCGTCTTATACGACAATTCCATTGATCCCTCGGACATCAATTCTCCGCTCATATCCACACATGGTCTCTACATGCTGCTAGGAGGCGATGGAAACAAGGTGAGATCTCAAAGCTGGGACGTCATGTTCTATCGGTTCACGGTGCAGCCGGGCAGCGAACATGAGGAATTGAACTGGTGTCTCGACGGGCGGGTTTCTTCGACCGGACTCTCCACAAGCATCCTCGATCAGAAGGGCAAGACCGTTGATCTCACAGACAACTATGTCCAGGTGACGCCGGAACCGGCTGCAGCCGTCGCGCTCCTCGGACCGCTGGTGGTATTACGGAGGAAACGCAATGCGTAGGATCGCTTTGATTGGGTGCCTGCTCGCAGCCTGTGCCGGACATGGAGCCTACAGTTCCCGTCTATGGTTCCGCAACGTTACGACCGGCTTTGAGGGACCCTCAGTCGTCACGGCAACACCGGGCGATGTCGTTTCCATCATGTTCAACTTTCACGCCCTCGACGCGAAGAATCCGTTCAAGTGGGGCACGCTCCAGATCACTCTCTGCCTCGATGGCCTTTCGCTCATGAGCGCCACCGATTCGGACTCGTGGACTGACCAACTGGAAGTCGCGCGGAAGTCCAGTGCGCATCCTTCCTGGTTTTTTTCGACCATCTATCACGATTCGAGAAATGGACCGATGTACGACTTCGCCATCGATCCGAAGAACACCGCAGCGCCGTTGGTCGGGACAAGGGGCATGTACGCGCTTTGGGGGGTAAGAGAGAGTTGGGATTTGACATCGGAACTGTTTCGGTTCACAGTCCAACCGGGCAGTGAAGGCGAGGCGCTCAATTGGTGCCTGGACGGCCGAAATACCGGAACCGGCCTATCCACGAGGCTTCTCGATCAGAAGAATGCAACGATAGATATTACAGACAACACCCTCGTCGTCGTCCCAGAGCCCAGCATCATGGCAGGAATCGCCTGTCTTGCGGTGCTCGCCGTGCGAAGGAGAAAAGATGTGTAGAACCATTACGCTCCTTTTGTCTCTCATCACCGCGCAGGCGTTCGGAGCATACGAGGCTCGGTTGTGGTTCGAGAACGCGACGACGCGAGCCGATAACCCCGGCACCTTGTTGGCCAAGCCAGGAGACACGATCGAAATCTGGTTCCACTTCAAAGGCCTCACTCAGACAGCTCCAAGAAAGTGGGGACAGCAGCAGGTAACCATCTGCCTGGATGGCCTCACGCTGATGAGCGACTCGGATTCTAGCTCATGGTCCGATCAGATCATCGCTTCGAAATCCGACGGCGGGCCTGCGAGCGATTTCCTGTCGACGGTGACGCACGACACGGATGATGGCCCGATGCACGACAATGCAATTGACCCAACTGATACGACCAAGCCGCTCATCGCGAACCGGGGATTGTACTTTCTCCTTGGGGTCAACGGAAATAAGACGAGATCAGGAGACTGGACGGTGCGGTTCTTTCAGTTCACGGTTCAGCCAGGCAGTGTCGGGCAAAAGTTGTGCTGGTGCCTGCCGGGAAGAGATACCGGCACGGGCCTCTCTACCCGCCTTCTGCTTGACAATGGGACAAACCCGAACATAACCGATCAATGCTTGCTCGTCGTCCCAGAACCAGCGGCGATTGGTGCATTTGGTTTTGGCATGACATATTGGTTGGGGAGGAGGCGGAAAAGTGCTTCGATCCATCTCAGTATTAATCGCGATCTCTAGTGCGGCTAGCGGTTTCTCTTCTTACACGGTGCGGCTCTACATGCACAACGCTACAACCGGCGCGGATAATGCCGGCGTCCTGCAAGCGCGGCCCGGAGATAGCGTCGAGATCTGGTATCAGTTCGACGCCCTAGACTCTCAGCAGCCGTTTAAGTGGGGCCTCCTCAGAATCACGCTCTGCCTGAATGCGCTAACCCTGATGGGGTCAGCGGATTCGAGCTCCTGGTCGGACCAAATACTAGCCGCCCGTTCGATAGGCGGGCCTGCGAGCGAATTCTTGACCACCGTCGTGCACGACACCGACGACGGACCGCTTTATGACAACGACCTGGACCCGACAGATTCGACGTATCATTTGATTGCAAACCGCGGCCTTTTCACACTGCTCGGCATCAAAAACTCGCAACCTCGAGGAAGCCACTGGACTGCGCGGCTTTTCCAATTCACCGTTCAGCCCGGAAGTGAAGGAGAAAAGCTGCCATGGTGTCTTGATGGTCGCGCTACCGCGAACGGGCTTTCCACCTCAATGCTGGATTCAGCTAGCTCTACCAGGGATATCACGGACCAGTCTTATTTGTTGATCGTCCCGGAACCGGCGGCACTGACGATTGCTGTTCCCTGTCTGGTATTTGGACTACGAAAGAGCCTCAGAAAGCTGGTTGAAATCAGGTAGGTTCAGGAACGGCGTCGGCGACGTTGCCGATTGCTGGGCTTCGGCACAACCGTTGTGCGCAACTCGCGCTCCCCCCGGGCGAACTCTAATAATTCCAAGAGCCCCTTTTCCAATCGGTCAGCCAACGGCAGACGCTGCTTGTTCGAATTGTTTGTTCCATTGCGCATCAGGTCCTAGCCCCCCAGAGCAAACGGCCGCGCAGGCGGTCGTAGAAGTCGTTCTTGGATGGCAAGACGAGTCTCGCCACATATTCCGACCTGCGCACCACGATCTCGTCGTCGTGCACCAGCGTCGCCTGCGCCTCCCCATCCGCCACCAGCAGCGACTCGCCCGGCGATCCCACCTTCAGGCGCACCACACTCTCCGGCGCGAGCACGATCGGGCGGGCCCCCAACGTATGCGGCAGAATCGGCGTCAGCAGCAGCGCCTCCAGATTGGGAGACGCGACCGGCCCGCCAGCGGACAGGTTGTATGCGGTCGATCCGGTGGGCGTGGAGATCAGTATGCCGTCTGCGGGATAAGTAGTCACATAGTTGTCGTCTATCGTGATGTCAAACGTCATCATCTTCGCCGAAACGCCGCGCTGCAACGCCACCTCGTTGAGCCCATGGGCCGGGGGCAACTCCTTGCCGCCTCGAACCACCGACGCGCGAACCATCATCCGGTCGTCCACATGAAAGTCTCCCTGAATCACCCGGCCCAGCATATCCGGCATGTCCGATGGCTGGCAGCAGGTCAGGAATCCGAACCTGCCCAAATGAATTCCCATCACCGGCGATCCATGCGGCGCGGCAAACCCGACCGCCCGCAGCACTGAGCCATCTCCCCCGAACGTCAGAATCAGGTCCGCCTTGCCTAGCTTCTCGTGCGGAATATCCGTCTCGAAAGAGACCTGAAACCCGCCGTCCCGAAGCTGGTCGCCGGCGCTCGCTGCGATCGAGTCCGCATCGGGTTTCTTTGGGTTGATGAAGATTTGGGCCAATTTCACGGAATGGATTTTAGCCGTTCCAGGTTCGCCTTCGCTTGCGGATAGTCGGGGCGGATCGCGAGGGCCTTCTTGTACGCCTCCATCGCCGCCGCCTTCTTCCCCAGTCGCTCCAAAACCACTCCCATGTTGTTCTGGGCGTCCGCCAGCTTGGGATCCAGCCGGGCCGCCGTGTCGAATTCCTTCAGCGCCAGGTCCATCTTCATATCCTGATATAGAATCAGACCCAGGCCGTTGTGGGCGGCAGCGGAATTCGCTTTGGCCTGCAGCACTGTTCGGTATTCCTTCCCCGCCTGGGCATAGTCCTTTTGAACGTACAAGGCGTTCGCAAGCGCCAACCGCACGTCCGCGCGATTCGGCTCCTCGATAAGCACGGCGCGCCACAGCTTGATTGCCTCGGAAATCTGCCCGGTCTTCATCTTGCAAGCCGCAAGGTTGATCCGAGCATCCATGCTGGCGGGGTTCAGACCCACGAGCCGCTCGAAAATCTTTTCCGCCTCGTCATTGCGATTGAGCTGGATCAACACCAACCCATAGTTGCCGAGGGTGTCGAAATCGTCGTCCTTCAACTCAAGGGCGTTTTTGTACTCCTGCTCCGCCCGCTTCCAATCCTTCTGCTCGCCATAGAGCACGCCGAGATTGTAGTGCGGCAGGATCTCGTCCGGCTTGAGACGCTCGGCGGCCCCAAACGCTGCTACCGCCTGGTCGCGCTTACCAAGCTTCACATAGCACTGCCCCAGGGTTGCGAGCGCGTTGTAATCGTTGCCATTCAGTTTCGTCGCCCGCTCCAGGTAGGTGGCCGCATCATCCCATTGCCTCAGTTGCGAGAAAACCAGCCCGGCGTTCAAAGCGAAAGAAAAGTTTGCAGGAGAGAGGTCGGAGGCCCGCTTGAAATTCGTAGCTGCGTCCCCCGTCCGGCCCATCTGTTGCATCGCGTAGCCGATGTTGTTGTAAACGTACGGGTCCTTCGGCTTCAGCGTGGCGGCCCTCTGTAGCGCGACAATCGCGTCCGGGTATTTCTTCAACTTGACTTGGGTGTTGCCAAGGTTGTACCAGGCATCCGCGTGGTCGGGATTCAGTTTGGTTGCCGCTTGATATTCGGCGAGAGCCTTTTCCAACTGCTCCGTCTGGAGATAGGCATTGCCTAGATTGTTGTGAACATCGGCGTTGCCAGGTTCCATCGAAGCCGCCTTGGTCAAAGGACTGATCGCATCTTGGGACCGTCCGGACCGCAGGAGAAGGAAGCCGTACCAATTCAGAGCCTGTACGTCGTCCGGAGTCTGTTTGGCGAGCGCTTCAACGGCCGCCAGCGCTTCGGCGACCTTTCCGGCCTTATACTGCGCGACGGCAGCTTGCAGCTTCAGCCGGGACTCCGGCGTGGGTCCCTGGGCCAAAACCGAGACTGCGGCGAACAACAAAAGAAGATTGATTAGTTGGCGCATAACACTCTCCACCAGCGGGGCCCGCCAAAATCATACCCTGCCGACCGCGCGCCTCTTCCATTGTTGGACGCCCAAATGCCTTCGCGCGGTTCCGGCCGCACCGAAACCCTAGTCGCCTTGCAGGCCAAAGTTGCCGAACACAATATTCAGGTCCTTGAGGTCCACGATTCCATTCCCATCGACATCGGGCGACGACTCGGCGTAGTGAATGAAGATTTCTGTGAGATCGTGGACATCGACGGCGTTGTTCGGAGCGGCATCGCCCCCAAGCAGGTCCACATCCAGCCCCGAACTGTTGCCCGTTATGTTCCGGTCCAGCTTCCCGCGGAGATAATAGTCCACACCGAACAACAGCGTGTAGCTGCCGGGCGCCAAAGCCGTTTGTGTCGACCAGTTGCCGCCCGAATCCATGGCCAGGCCGATGGTCTGATTCGTTGGGCCCGTGAGGTCAAGCGTCAACGGACGGGTGGCGGGATTGCCGGCGAAGTTGTCGAGTGTCGTCTTTCCGGAAAGACTCACCTTCCGTTTCGCGGGACCACCGGTCCCGGAAAACGAGTCGAGATCGAACTGATATCCGGTTGGCCAATTGATCCCGCATGTAAACGATGTCAGATCTAGATTGTCGTGGATCGTGCCGGTACCGGAATCGATGAGCCCGTTTGCTCCCAGATGCAGGCTGATGGCAAGGGTTACATCCATCGCATGGCCACCGGCAAAACAGGAGGGGTCCGTGCACGAGAGGAAAAACCCGTAACTGGTGGACGATGAAACGGGATAGATGCTGACCGTATCCCCGTTCACAACACCCTTCAGTTCGGCGTTTACCGTCGTTGCGCAGTCGTCCGCGAACTGTGCCAGCGGAATACGCATCTTCACGGCCACATTCCCCGCCGCGTCCTGGGAACCGAACGAGAGCTCCGCTCCCGTAAACCCGCCGACGCCGCCATATTCCCCGTCCGGATCCGACGAGTAGGTATATTTGTAATTCAATTGCCAAGTGGTATTGCTCAGGTCCCAGTTCGGTACTGCCTGGGCGGCGCCGAACAGAAGCAATGCCACGCATGCGATAGCGCATCTCATACGTATCTCTCCTCCCTGCAAGACAATCAGTTGGATGACACAAGCGTCCGCCTACCACCCATTATAACAATAACAATGCCGGCCAGCACGAATAAGTGGCATATCCACGGAAACCATTTCGTCATGAGCGCCGGGCGGGAATCCGTTGTGCCGACCCTGGCCGCAATCGTGCTCTGCTCTTTGATAGGAAGCCGCTCGATGATCCGGCCCAATCGATCCACGATCATCGTGATCCCGGAAGAGCCGGATCGGACGAGGGGTTTGTTGTTTTCGACCGCCCGCACCACGCTGGCCGCGGCGTGCTGCTCCATTCCGGAAAGCGGGTACCAATCGTCGATCGACATGACGGCGAGCAGGTCCACGCCCTGTTCCGCCTGCTCCCGCAGCACTTCGCCGAATACGCTCTCGAAGCAAATGGCTACCCCAACCGACAGTTCCCCCACCCGTAGAGGCGGTGAATAGTCCCCGGCCTTTACGTCGCCGCCCGGAATCTTGAAGGCCTCCACCATCTGATTCCCGCGGCACGGCACATATTCTCCGAAAACCACGAGGCGCACCTTGTCCCGCATCGTGTAGGCATTCTGCCCCGGTGTGATGCCGAAGGCGGTCTCGTACATCCCGTCGCGTCCCGGTCTTTGACCACTTGCGACGTACGCTGACCTTGCCAGTTCGGGATGCATCGGCATGCCGAGCTGATACCCTTCCGGAAACACGACCAGCTTGGCCCCGATCGCCTGCGCCTGCGAGAGGACCTTCTCCCGGAAGGGCAAGAACTCCGGATACCAATCGGAATCGTTCTCCGTGATGACCTTCAGGCTCGGCTGTGCGGCCATAACGATGAAGGTCTTCTCATCTTGCGGCCCGATGAAGCGCAGCAGAGAGAAGAGAAGAATAATCGCATATCCGGCGGCGATCCCGATTGTGGGAGTTAGCCGAAAGCCTTTCGGCGTATCCTCGCGTTCAGCGATTGACAGAGCAATCGCCACGTTGACCGCGACGATGATGAACGCCACAAAATGAGTGCCCGCCCAAACCGCCGGCTGCACCAACAGCGGATGCTCCCACTGAGAGTAGCTGAGCTGGGTCCAGGCAAATCCGCCGGCAGGCCACGTCGAACGGAAGTGCTCCACCGAGGGCCAGACGACCGGCGCCGTCAGCAGTCCCCACCGCCATTTGCCGCTGCACAGCGACACGATCCCGCCAAACAGAGATAGGTAAAGGCCCTCGATGAAGCTGAGCAAAGCCCATGGAATGGCAGCCAACGCATAGGACTCGGTCCAACCCGCGACGAACTGCCACAGCCAGACCAAATTGAGGAGGAAAAACGCAAACCCGAACCAGATCCCGCGCCGCCAGCCCCGCCAAAATCCCCCTTGCCGAAGAGACAGTAGCAATGGAACGAAAGCAATGTACGCGCTCCAGCCAAAGTTGATGGGCGGAAATGCGGACCACAACAGCACCGCGGAAAGCAGCGGCAGCCACAGACCCGGCCTCTTCATAATCCGACGTGCTTTTTCAGCTTTGCGACCTCTTGGCGGGACAGCAATCGGCACGCCCCCTTTGGCAGCTTGTAGCTTGTCAGGCCGCCGAACGCCGTTCGACGCAAGCCGATCACCTTGTGCCCCACCGCTTCCAACATGCGGCGCACCTGCCGATTTCTTCCCTCGTGGATGGTAAGTTCCACTGTCGCATGGCCTGTTTGCCCATCAATGCCCAGCAATCTGGCGCGGGCCGGCGCGGTTCTTCCGTCCACGAGCTTGACCCCATTCTCCAACTTCTCAATCTCCTTCGCGGACGGGGCGCAATCGATAACCACGCGATAGGTTTTTTCTACGCCATAGCGGGGATGTGTCAGTCGGTTCGTCAGTTGGCCGTCGTTCGTCAGCAGTAGCGCGCCCTCCGTGTCCCGGTCCAATCTGCCGACCGGATGAACCTGCGCGGGCAGTCTCGGCAACAGATCCGCAACGGTCTTTCCGGCGCGCGGATCGGACATCGTCGTTACAACTCCAACCGGCTTGTTCATCAATACATACACCAGTTTTGGGGCTTGCAACCGCTTGCCGTCAACGGCAATCGCGTCCTCGTCGATATCCGCTTTCGTCCCGAGCTCTGTGATGATGGCGCCGTTGACCGTCACCCGGCCCTCGAGCATCAGGAGTTCGCATTTTCGACGGGATCCATACCCGGCGAAGGCAAGGAGCTTCTGCAGGCGTTCAGGCACTGGCATGCCCGCGGCGCAGCCATCGTAAGGCGGCCATCCCAATCACGCACGACACCACCCAGAACTGCCAACCGACTGCCGACGCCGCAGCCTCCACGGCCGGGACGGATGCCGACGCCACCAACGGGACTTCGCGAATCAGCTTCCCATTTCGTTCCAGCCGCAACACTCCGACATTGTCCCCGGCCGCGACAGGAGCCTGGACCGGCTTGACCGTTACTTCGATCTGCGGTTCGCCGGCGCCGGATTTTGGAAGCAGCTCCATGAGCGGCTCTGCCGTAATCGCGGCGACGCGGTCCATTGTCCCGCCGCGGACCTCTGCCCTGCCGCATTCATGCCGCGAAGGAAGGATCTCTCTGCGCTCAAATCGGTCGAACGAGGACTTGACCAGCGATTGCGTATCCACTTGCCAATCCTTGCTATCGAGGACCACGGTGATCACCCGGAAGGTCGGACCTGCCGCGGACCCCACGAAGCACTTTCCCGCCGGGATCGTGTAGCCGGTTTTGATGCCGTCCACGATGGTCCCTTTCGCCAGCATTTTGTCGTGGTTCACCATCCATAGATCGTCTTTGTTGAGGCTCCGGTCTATTTTGTGTTTATATGTCCCGACGATTTCGCGAAACGTGGGGGACTTCATTGCCTCCTCGGCGATCAAAGCCAAGTCATAGGCGGTGGTGAAGTGCTGCGGGTCGTGCAGACCATGAGGGTTCACAAAATTCGTATCGTTGGCGCCAAGCTCCTTCGCGCGCCTGTTCATCAGTTCGACGAATTTGTCGACAGTTCCGGAGACATGGACCGCCGCAATCACGCAGGCATCGTTCGCGGATCGGAGGAGGATGGCGTAGAGCAGGTCCCAGACTTTGATCTGCTCCCCCGGAAGCAGTCCCATCGAGCTTTCGCCGGGCAGCGTCTGATCTTCCTGAACTTTCACCACCTCGTCCAAGCCGCCGTTCTCCAGCAGCAGGAGCGCCGTCATGATCTTGGTACAGGAAGCCGGGGGACGCCGAACATGAGCATCCTTTTGAAACAGCACAGCGCCGGATTCCGCATCAACGGCGATAAACGACTTGGACTGGATCGGCAATTCGGATGCGAGCGCCAACGATGCAAGGCCGGCCAGCGCGAGAACGATCCAAAGCTTCACTGAACGACCTCGAGCGGCGGCAGCTCCTCGAGCGATCGCAGATTGAACTGGTGCAAGAAATCCACGGTCGTGCCGTACAGCATCGGCCTCCCGACCGTCTCTTTCCGGCCGACGTGCTCGATCAGGTTCAGGTCGGACAACGTCCGGACGGAATAATCCGAATTGACTCCGCGCGCGGCTTCGATTTCGGCGATCGTGATCGGCTGCCGATAGGCGATGATGGCGAGCGTTTCCAGAATTGAGCGGGACAGCCGCCGCTTTCGGGGATTCAGGAACCGGGTGATCAGGTCGCCATGTTGCTGCTTTGTTGAAAGCTGGAATCCTCCGGCAATCTCCACAATCTGCAGACCGCCTTCGCGCCCCTTGCAATCCGTGAGCAGCCGCAGGCATTCGGCCACGGCCTCCTCCGGCGCCTCGCACGTCTCCGCGAGAGCCTTGAGCGGTACAGGCTCGCCCGCGACAAACAGCAGACACTCCAGCCGATCGACTAGTTCGCTGCGTTCTGTATCCAGATCGTTTCCTCCTTGATGGTGACAAAGCAGATTGCCAGCCGGACCATCTCCAGTATGGCAAGGAAGGTCCAAACCACGTCCAGCCTCGTGAATTCTTCCGGCAGCAGATCGTCAAATCGTGTTGTCGCAGTCCCGACCAAGAAGGCTCCCAGCCTCCTGATCATGTCCGTCATCGAGATCAGCGGCCGCCCCGGGACGTGTTCAAACTCGTCGGGTTTGGCGCGCTCCAGCACCTTTCGGAAGGCGGTCGCCAACTGCTGAAGCGACAGTTTCGACAAATCGAAGGGCAGCTCGTATTGGCCATCCCATTTGGCCTGCTGCCGGAAGAACATCGAATCGCGCTCCTCTTTCCACAAAGCCAGTTGATCCACGGCGGTGGAAAACAGCGCTGTCTCGGGGACAATTGCGTCCAGTTCGACCGGGTCATCCGGCGCATCTTCCCCCGGCATCATTCCCCATGCCTTGCGCTCGACGAGGTACGCCAGCCCGAACATGCAGGCGGCGGCGGAATCGATCTCACCGCAGGCCGTCTCGCGCAAATACGCGATGTAATCTTCGCAAATCGGGGCGAGGGGGATGCCGGCGAGCTCTACACGGCATTCGCGGACCAGGTGAATCAGCTTCTCGAGAGGGCCATCAAAATCGTCGCATTGGACAACGAGCGGTGGGAGGGCGCCTGGGCCGAGGTATCCGATTGGGGGCGATTCGGTTTTCCGGGTGATACCAGGAATGGCTTTCCTCCTCTAGTCAAGTTGGAGGCGCCGAGCGGAATCGAACCGCTGAATGAGGGTTTTGCAGACCCTTCCCTTAGCCACTTGGGTACGGCGCCTTGGAAGCCACCAGTATACCAAATCGTCCGCCCGTCTCCCCGGCCCGCCCCGGTAGCCGCATGCTTTGGCTTGCGAGATTTCCCTCGCTGTGTCGGGGTTCACGTTTAACGATATCTTTGGCCCGTCGCCAACTCAAGACCCCGACACGGACTGCGCAAGCTAAAGCATGCGGCTAGCGGCGAGCTACCGATCGGAGGGGAGGGTGATCCGGTACAGCCTATATCTTGGGCCGGGATCGACCCCTTCTCTAGCCAGGTATCCGTGCTGCACGCCCCATGCCAACTGCCTGCGCCAGGCCTCTGTTCCGGCAGCCAGGTCTCCCGTCCAGGAAACTTCGGCATCCAGCATCGGTCGCCAAGTGTTCAGCAAGTCGGGCGGCAAGGCGGCCAAGTTGACCAGCACATGCGTAAAACCTTGCAACTTAAGAGTACGAAGCAGGCCCTCCGGAGTGCTCAACCTTTGATACGGAATGACGGTGCTGTGCCCGGGATTCGCCCAGAAATACCGGCGGTCGAGATAATAGCCCATCACCTCGTCGTAGAGAGCGATTCTCGACTCATTTGGCAGCGTGTTGACAGCCCGCGCCATCTGATATTGCGGAATCGATTTCATCGAATTGGCGCCAAGCAGAAATCTTGCTTCCGTTTGCGTCAAATTCATGCCGAAGAAAAACAGGACAAACGCCGCTTGCGCCGCGATGGCGAAAATGGCCGAGAGCCGAACCGGTTTCACCGTCGAGCCCGCTGCTGAACCGGCGAAGACGGCAAGCGCCGGCGCCAGCGCCAAGATGTACCGGGCCTGCTGACTCATCCAATACCAAGCGACCAAGTTCAGCCCCACGAAGCCGAGGACGTACCAATATCCAGGGGGTTTAGGCAGTACTGCTGCGAGGAGGAAGGCGCACAGGATAAGCGGCAGGCCGAGCGCGCCGATCAGACCGCCCTGATTGAAGTATGCCTCCGGACGCGTCGTCAGGTCCCACGGAACGCGCGGCAGTTCCCACGGCTTTTTTCCGACCCCAAAGCTGACCTGTTCGGCTCGATATATCTCCGCATTTCGCGCGCTCCAATATCTCCCTTTGAAGATGCTGTACGCGAACGGATAGACGGGGTTTCCGGTGTCGATCGTGGTGCGGATGTACCAAGGAGAAGCAACCGCCAAGCCCACCATGAAGAGCAATACCGCCGGCTTCCAGGCGAGCTTTGAAAAAAAAGATGCCCGTGATGTGCCTTGGTCCACGTCTACCGATTGTTTCCGTTTGCCCCCACCAAAGACCAGGGCACGGCCACGTTGCCGTGATGTGCCCTGGTCCTCGTCTGCCGATTGTTTCCGTTTGCCCACACCAAAGACCAGGGCACTACCATGCAGCCAAACGAGGGAGGTGGCCGACAGCAAACCAATCGTGAGCAGGCCCGTATACTTGGTCGCCGCGGTCAGACCGGCGCACACCGCCGCGAGCCAAATGAGGCGCCCATTGTCACGCATCCCATGGAGCAGCAACAGCGCGAGGACTGTGTAGAGCGCCGTCGCCATGTCGATGTATGCGGTCCCCGCCTCCCAGCACGCCATAGGGCAGCAGGCCACCGACAACGCCGCCCACAACCCGGCCCGCGAGCCAATGACGCGCGAAACAAATCCGCCCGCAGCCAGGACGGCAAGGATGCTGATCCACGTGTGCATCAGCTTCGCCGCGCCAAAGCCGCCCGCCGCCAGCCCGCCCGTGAACAGCATCTCCATGAGCTGCGGGAAGTAGCTGTGATGATCGTAGGGCATCGTGACCACACGGTTTTGGACAAGCCAGATTTTCGGCAGGGCCAGATGGTAGGCGAGGCTGTCCCACTCCAACGCGGTCGGGGGCGCCAAGGCCGCTACGACTGCCAAAAGGAGGAACGCGCCGAATACAACGAGCCACACCAGACTGGGAACACGTAACGCGGGTCGCCAATCCTCCCACATTGACTTAATGCCGGCAACGCCAAATAGCAGAAGCAGACCGCCCGCCACGATGAGACCGAGTCGCAATTGACCGGACCATCCGAAGAAGAAAATCAGATATGCGGCCACGCCAAGCGCCAGCCCGGACGCCAGCGCCACCCGCTCGCCCCGCGATCCGCCGGGCCACCAGCGAGCGGCAAACGGATGCCCTGCGGAGGAGGAGAACAGGGCGACGGCGAGGGCAAAAAGAATCGGCACGGGTCGATCTTAGCGAAAAAAAGTAAAAAAAATCGCAGAGTCTTGTCACAAATGGGGTTACCGCGCCGGTTTATGTCGCTGGGAGACTCAGGTGCGGAGAGGTTTCACCCACAACCGGGATACGCCGTTTTCTGGCCGGAGGACGGCGTATTCCCGGACCAAGCTCTTTGACAATGCACTATGAGGGTTCGGATTTCGCTTTGCCTGACTTCTTTTTGTCCGCCAATTCGGAGAGCTGATGCTTCGCTTTGGCCGCGGCGACGACGAAACCGAGGATGGTAGATAGCATGGTGAGGCGGGTCGCGACCGTCAGAACCGCTTCTCCGACCACGGACAGCATCGTCTCGGACTTGTTCCGGACCATCGTTGCCGTACCTTCAACCTTCTGGGCGGCCGACTTTACGCTGATCGCAATCTCATCGATTTTGGTCTTAAGGTCAGTGATAGCGATCTGCATTCGCAGCATCAAAACCAGAAGGACAATCCATGTAAATATCCCCACACCACAGAAGATCCCGGTTATGTACAGCCACCAGTTCGGAAACTCCAAATCCCTGCTCCATCCCGCCGCACCCCGGCAAATTCGCGCGGCAACCGCTAGAATCTACCCGATTCCCTCCCCAGTAGCCCCAGGCTCTTGTCCGCGCGAGTAATAATATCGTGTCGGGGTCTTTGGTGGTCGGTGGACCTAAGATATTGCCGGACGTGGACCCCGACACATCGCAGAATCACCCGTAACGCTGCCATCCTGGCGGCAATTGACTTTGGCGTGGCCAGGGAACCAACTGCCCGGAAAGCCGTCCTTATCGGTAGAAGGCTATCGCGATAGATGTTTCGACGCAATCTGACCCGATTGACGGATGCGGATCTCGTACTCCGAGCCCAACGGGGCGATCCGGCGGCGTTCGAAGAACTGTACCGGCGATACAGCGGGCGAGTCTATGCCCTGCTGTTCGGCATGGTCGGCAACACGGACGATGCCGCCGAATTGGCTCAAGAGGTATTTTTGCGCGCCTTTCGGCGGATTGGGTCTCTGCGGGCCGACCAGGCGGTTTACGGCTGGCTCCGCGCGACGGCAACGAACCTGGGGATTGACTTTCTGCGGCACGGCAAGCTGATTGCCTACGAGCCCCTGGAAGGCACAAACCCAAATGCGCCGCGCGACATCGTGTCGCCGCAGGACGATCCGGAGCGGGCGGTGATCCGGCAGGAAACACAGGAAGCCGTGGTCGATGCGGTCGCGAACCTGAAGCCGGCCCATCGAATGGTTGTGGCTCTCCACCACTTCGAGGGAATGAGCGTGGAGGAAGTGGCCACGGCGTTGGACGTGCCGGTCGGTACCGTCAAGTCGCGGCTGGCGCGGGCCAGGGATGCGTTGCGAACGGCCCTTGCGCCGATTGTGGAGGGAAAAAGTGGGATGCACTGATACCCGGCCTTACTTGGCCGACTTTATCGAAGACAATTTGGAATCTGCAAAAGCGGATGACATCCGCGACCACGTACGGACCTGTCCGGAATGCGGCGCGGAGCTCAAGGCGTTGGCCGACGTCGGCATGCTGCTGATGGAATGGCGTCCGCCCGAACCGCCCAAACAGATTTGGGAACGAATTGCCGCCGAACTGCCCAAGCCGGTCGACATCGCGAGACCGCTCGGGCAGCCGTTCCGTGTTGCTATGGCGGGAGTCGCCGCGTGCATGGTTTTCGTGGTCGCATGGGCCGTCGGCATACGGCCAATTTTGGATACAAGCTATGTGGGAACACCTGCGGCGCAGGCGACTGAAAGAACCGTGGAATACATCGGAACGCCGGCCAATACCGACGGCGCGAATATCTTGGATGTTCCAAAAAAGGAGGCGGTACCGGTCGACTCCGTAACGAATCCTACAGAGGATCACCAAAAAGAGGTTCCAGGCGCGCGGCTTCGTGTTGTTCCTCCATTGAAAACGCAAGTTGAAGACAAAACTTCCAAAGGGGAACCACAGAATCGTCCGGATGGGCAGCCAGCATCCGGCCCAGAAAAGTCCGAATGATTCGGTCGTAACCGCCCGCATACCCTCCCATTTCCAGACACCCGTTTTCCCCGCCCTCTTCCGCTTCCAGGCGAGTCAGAAACTCAGTCACAGATGCCGGGGTCGCCCGGCTGAGGTCCGGTCCGAATTCCGCAAGCACCCTTTCCCGCAATTCCTCGATACGCACTGTGCCTCCTCGTAACGCTATTACGTTTTGCGGGGTGGGTAGAATTCCATCATTATGCGCGGACTACTCCTTTTCAGCCTTTTTCTGGCCCTGCCGCAACAGCCTACCGACAGCACGCACCCACTTCGGGACCCACAGGAACGCCATCTCAAGAACGTAAAGCAGCTAACCTTCAAAGGCGAAAACGCCGAATGCTATTGGAGCTTCGACGGCAAGAAGCTGATCTATCAATCCAGCGATTCCCCCGACGGCGCCGACCAGATCTATTCGATAAACCCGGACGGGACGGGGAGACAGCTGGTTTCCACGGGAATGGGAAAATGCACCTGCGGCTACTACTTTCCCAATGGCAAGCGCGTCCTTTTCTCCAGCACCCATTGGGCTGACCCGGCCGCTCCGCCGCCTCCCGACTATTCCAAAGGCTACGTCTGGAACATGTACAAGACGTATGAGATTTTCACCGCGAAACCCGATGGGACCGATCTGAAACAGCTCACCCATTTCGGAAACTACACGGCCGAATCCACGATCAACAGGAAAGGCGTCGTCGCCTTCACAAGCGCGAAGGACGGCGACCTCGACATCTATACCATGGACCTAAACGGAAAGCGCCTGAAACGTCTCACCAACGAACCCGGCTACGACGGCGGACCGTTCTGGACCCCGAATGGCAAGCAGATCGTCTACCGGCGGTCGGCGTTTTCCAGCGACGCCGAGCTCCAGGATTACAAGAAGAATCTCGCGCAGAATCTGTACCGCCCTGGGCCGCTGGAGATCTGGATCATGAACGCGGATGGATCGCACAAGCGGCAGATCACGCATCTGGGTTGTGCCTCCTTCGCTCCGTACATGCATTCGGACGGCAAGCACATTGTGTTTTCATCGAACTATCCCGACGCCAAAGGACGCGAGTTCGACGTCCACATGATCAACGTGGACGGTATAGGATTCGAGCGGATCACGTATACGAAGGAATTCGACGGCTTCCCGATGTTCTCGCCAAATGGCAAGAAGATCGTATTCTGCAGCAATCGGGCGCATTTGAGGCCTGGGGAGACGGATGTATTCATCGCCGACTGGGTTCCCTAAGGGAGGAAAAATGAAACGAATTCTATGGATTTTCCTTGCAGTTCTTTCCGGCGGCGCCGTTGCCGGGCAGGAGATCAAGGCGGCCGATATCGAGCGCCATATCAAATACCTTGCCTCCGACGAGCTCGAGGGCCGATTGGCGGTCAGCCCGGGATTCGAAAAAGCCGCCGCCTACGTGGCGAGCGAGTTCAAGAAATATGGACTGCAACCGCTTGGTACCAACGGGTATTTCCAACCGTTCGAGATGACCGCGGGATCGAGCTACGGCAAGAACAACATGCTGGTTGTCGATATCAGCGAGAAGTCTTTGGATTTTGTCCGAGGCGTGGACTACGCACCAGTACCGGGCAGCAGGCACGACCGTTGGGGCCGCGGCCAGTTGGCATTCGTCGGTTTTGGCATCAAGGACGATTACGTCGGTGCTGATCCCTCCGGCAAAGTTGTGATGATGCTGGTTGAAAAGCCCGAAGGCGGTCCCGCCTTAAGCGAACGCATGCATGCCGCCACCGATGCGGGCGCGACAGGAGTCATTCTTGTTTCAGCCGGCGCGCAAGGCGAGATATTGGCGCCGATGCTGCTCCGATTTAAGGCCGCCGACGTTCCCGTGATTCTCATCACTCGGACCGCGGCAGAGCGGCTTCTCGGCGGAAAAAAGATCATGGA
The DNA here is from genome assembly GCA_041483895.1 of Fimbriimonadia bacterium. Classification (GTDB taxonomy): domain Bacteria; phylum Armatimonadota; class Fimbriimonadia; order Fimbriimonadales; family JABRVX01; genus JBGPGO01. The sequence goes on along the minus strand of JBGPGO010000008.1, from coordinate 125,964 downwards.
TCTGTTCGCGTCGCTCAATTCCACCGGCAAGCCGCAATCTTTTCTGTTCGCCAATTCCCGCGTGCGGTTTATCACCCAGATGGAGCCGAATCGCGGCAAGTCCAAGAATGTGATCGGCTTTCTTCCCGGCAACGATCCTGCCTATAAGGATCAGATGATCGTCCTCGGCGGCCATCTCGATCATCTCGGATACGGCCAGGTCGGGGCGGTGGACGGGACCGTCTACATCCATAACGGCGCGGATGACAACGCCTCCGGCAGCGCGGCCGTCATGGAAATGGCACAATATTATTCAGCGAAGCACACGAACAAGCGCGGCATGCTTTTTATCTGTTTTGGCGGAGAAGAAGAGGGGCTCATTGGCTCCAACTATTTCGTCCACAATCCAACGGTCGATCTGCAAAAAGTGACCGCGATGGTCAACATGGACATGGTTGGACGCATGACGGATAACAAGCTGTCGATTGAAGGCGTCGGTTCATCTCAGATATGGTCCAAATGGATCGATGAAGTCAATACCGACAATCTGAAGATCAGCAAGGTCGCCGCCGGCGCGGGACCGAGCGATCACACAGGCTTTTACAACAGCGGGATTCCCGTCGTATTCTTTTTCACCAATCTGCATAAGGACTATCACGCCTATACGGATGACTGGGACAAAATCAACTATCCCGGCGAAGTATCCGTTCTCCACATGGTCGATCGCATGGTGCAAAAGATCGACGCTCTCGATCAGAAGGTCCCCTTCCAGAAGGTGACGCAAGGGATGACTTTTGACAAGCCCGACACGACCACTCCGCCTGCCACCGGATCGGGTCGCGGGGGCATCAAGATTCGCGTCGGCCTCATACCCGACTATTCGTTCGACGGGCCGGGGGTATTGCTGAGCGGCGTGAGTCCCGGCAGCCCGGCGGAGAAGGCGGGATTGAAAGAGGGCGACGTGATCTTGAAATGGGGCGACGTGACGATTCAGGACATGCAGAGCATCGTGGAGGGCTTTTTGAAGTCATCCGCCGGAACGCCGGTCAAGGTTTTGATCGAAAGGGCGAAGGCCAAGATCGAAATCACAGTCACGCCGGAGCCCATTGATGGCGGGTAACCCTGCCTCCCATGGCTGGTACCATGGGCACGATGATGCTTAACAACATATTCGCCGTTTGCGCATTGCTGCTGTCGTGCCAATTTTCGCATTCCCAAGTCCTCCCATCCGATGTTTCCGCGGGGAAACTGATTTGGAAAGTGTCCAGATATCAGGGTACCGGTGGCAGGATTCCGTTTGTCGTAGATTCCATCGCCGATCAGATTGCCCGCAACCCGAACGTCGATCCGGATTGGACGGAAACCGCGACAACCAAGGTGGATGGCGGCGTTGAATCGGAGCGGTTCCAAAACGGCTGGGCAGCGACCACCGTAGATGCTCAATCGGAAGGTCCCGTTTTTCTGACCGGCGGCGGATTCAGCCACCTGTTTGTCAACGGGCTTCCCTTTGTGGGAGACGTGTATGGTCTCGGCATTCTCAAAATTGTCGTCCCGCTGCGCAAAGGCAAGAATGTTTTCATCGTCCGTTCAAGTCGTGGGAATTTTTCATTCAACCTGTCACCAGTGTCCGGTTCATGCTCCCTGACGGAGCGGGATACGCTTGTGCCGGACGTTCGCGTCGGCGAGCGGCTTAAGTCTTTCGGCGCTGTCGTCATCGCCAATCACTTGCCTACTGCGCTGAGTGGCGGTACGCTGGAGATTGAGGGACCGGTTTTCGCGCGGCAGGTGGTGAAACTGGCCGATATCCTGCCGTACGGCATCCTCAAACCCCCCTTCCCCATCGTCCAGAAGCGCGATGTGGAGGCAGAGGACAAGGACAAGGACGGCCGCGTGCAGTTGACGGTGAAATTGAAATATCGGGGAGAAACGCACACACAAATCATTGCAATCAGTGTCCGGCAGCCTGGCGATCAATATGCCGTCACTCGCCTTTCCAAGATCGACGGTTCCGTGCAATATTACGCCGTCCGTCCGCCGCTGCATCCGGCCCCAGGCCCCGCGCCGATGCAGCTCACATTGCACGGCGCCGGGGTCGAGGCCAATGGGCAGATCGGCGCGACATACACAAAGGTCAACACGTGGATGGTTGCGCCGACCAATCGCCGGCCATTTGGCTTCGACTGGCAGGAATGGGGCCGGATGGATGCGCTCGAAACGCTCGCCGATTTCACGGCAAAGCATGCAATCGATCCGAACCGCATCTATCTCACCGGCCATTCCATGGGCGGCCACGGGACCTGGTATCTCGGGGCGCTTTACCCATCGCTTTGGGCCGCAATCGGTCCGTCCTCGGCATGGGTCTCGTTCTTCAGCTATGGCGGCGGGGCGCCGGTCGTGGGCGACGATCCGCTGCAACGATGCAAGCTGGAGAGCGACACCCTCTCCCTTCTCAGCAATTACGATAACCTTCCGATATATGCCGTGCACGGCACCGCCGATGACAACGTGCCGTTTACCGAGTTGACCACGATGAAAGAAAAGCTGAAGGACCACCCGGACTTTCACACGCATGAAGAGTCGGGCGCCGGGCACTGGTATGATTCCCCCGACTATCCCGGCGCGGAATGCATGGACTATAAGCCGCGCAATGATTTCTTCGAGCAAAGAGTGCGCCCGGACTGCCCCTTAGCGATATCGTTCGCGACCCAAAACCCGGCGGTCTCATCGCAACACTTTTGGCTGACTGTGCTGCGTCAATCGGAGCCGGGCGGCATCAGCAAAGTGACAGCCACATTGCGGCCCGATCGATCGGAGCTGCAGGTAACCACCGAGAACATAGAGGCAATCCGATTCGATCTGACGAAGATGCTGCCGGGGCGCACGATCAAGGTGCTTTGCGACGGTCTGCCCGTAACCGATGCCGACACGAAATCTCCGTTCGTGGTAGAAAAGATTGGAACCAAATGGCGCGCGGGGATCGAGCGCCCGGACAAGAAAAATCCCTCTCAAAACGGACCGTTCAAGCTCGCGTTCACAAACGATATGGTCTGGGTGTACGGGACGCACGGGACGCCGGAGGAGAACGACGCATTGCTGGCCCGGGTCCGTTTCGAGCAAGAGACCTGGTGGTATCGCGGGAATGGCAACGTTCTTGTAGTGCCCGATACGCAGTTCAAACCCGAATCGGTCCACGGCCGCAACATCATACTGTACGGCAACTCCGAAACCAACACCGCCTTTGTCTCCCTGCTTGCCGATTGTCCGATCAGCATCCACCGCAACCGTGCCATCATCGATGGTAAGGAATACACAGGTGACATCTCAGCCTGGTTCGTCTATCCCCGTTCCGGCCATGAAACGGGTCTCGTCGGCGTCGTCGGCAGCACTTCGACGCTAGCGATAAGAGCCTCAACCGACCCGCGCTATTTCATATCCGGCGTTTCCTTGCCGGATTACGTTTTGTTCGGCCCCGACACTCTCGAGAAGGGCGCAGGCGGAGTTTTGGCTGCGGGCTACTTCACCAACGATTGGGCGACGAAATAGCGGTCGGCCATAATACTATCGAATGATTCGATTGCTGTTCCTGCACGCGCAGCTCTTGCATGGCGGAGAGGATAGGCTGGTCCAGACGGTCCACAACGGCCTCGACCGGGGCCGTTTCCTGCCGTCCGTCGCAACCTTATACGGTCCCGGGCCGGTTGGAGAGCAGATGATCGAGCAGGGGGCGGAGTTCTACCAACGCCTCGGCCCGAACCGCTTTAGCTTGTGGACCTATTTCAATCTTCGGGAGCTGATCATGCGGCTCCAGACCGACGTGCTGTACGTGACGGACAGCCCCCTGCCCCTCTTTTGGGCGGGCATCATGAAACGGACCGGCCACCTGAAACGGCTCATCGTCGGATACCACTCGATGGGTCAGCATGAACGGCTGGGCCGGTATTTTGTCTCGAAGCGCGTCGCACTCCCCGTCGCCGACCGCTTCGTCGCCCTCTCAGAAACCCACCGTGGATACCTGTCTCGGCACGAGCGAATCACACCGGATCGATTCGCGGTGATCCCGGTCGGTATCGACACGCATCGATTTACTCCCGCTGTGGATAAGCCTGCGGACAAAGAACGACTCGGCTTCGCATCCTATCTTCAGCTCGTCGGCATCGTGGGCGCGTTGCGCAAGGAAAAGAACCACGAGTTTTTCATCGATATGGCGGTTCTGCTCAAGAAAAGGCTGCCAAACGCGCGATTCGTCATCGTGGGCGATGGGGACCGCCGAGAGACGTTGCAACGCATTGCCAAGGATCGTGGGGTGGCCGGTACGGTCGTGTTCCTAGGCCCTCGAAACGATGTCGACAAGGTGGTAAGGGCTTTCGATGTTTTGGTCCTCACGTCTCGCCCCGTGGTAGAAACTTTCCCGCAAGTTTTGCTCGAAGGGATGGCATCCGGCATACCCGTCTGCACGACCGACGTGGGCAGCGTCCGGGACATTTTGCAGACCGATGTGCACGGCGCCATCTCGCCGGCGGGCCAACCGGAAATGATGGCGGAGAATGTGGAGCACCTGCTGAACAATACGGAGCTTTGCGCGGAAATGGGGGAGGCCGGCCGGGAGCGGGTCGAAAAGTTGTTCACGAAGCAACTGATGATCGACCGATATGAGGCGCTGTTCGAAGCCGTCGTGTATATTGAGGGCCTGGCGCCGATTCCGCCCTAAATCGACCTGCCTACCGCCTCCGCAACCTTGCGGCAATCCTCAACCATCTTGCACAGCGCGTCGGGGAGGAGCGCCTGGGCGGCATCGGACATCGCCTGTGACGGGTTGGGATGCATCTCCACAATGAGACCGTCCGCCCCGCACGCCACAGCCGCTAGCGCCATCGAAGGCACGTACTTGGCATGCCCGGTCCCGTGGCTTGGATCGACCACGACCGGCAGATGCGAAATCTCCTTCAGCACGGGCACGATGCTAAGGTCCAACGTATTTCGCGTATAGGTTCTGTCGAGCGGATGCACGCCGCGCTCGCATAGCACCACATCATTGTCCGATCGAGACAGCAGGTATTCCGCGGCGAGCAGAAATTCGTCTACGGTCGCGCTCGGCCCGCGTTTCAAAAGAATCGGATGGCCCGAATTTCCCGCTTCGACAAGCAGGGGGAAGTTCTGCATGCTGCGAGCGCCGATCTGCAGCATGTCCACATGGTCGGCGACTAGGCCAACATCCTGCGGCGACATCACTTCGGAAACCGTCTTCAGCCCAACCTGCTTACCCACATCCCGCATGATCTCCAGGCCCTGTTTCGCGAGGCCCTGAAATGCGTAGGGAGAGGACCGGGGCTTGAACGCTCCGCCACGCAGCATTGTCGCTCCCGCGGCCTTCGACCCGTTGGCGCATTCCAGCATCTGCTCTTCGCTTTCGATGGAACAAGGACCGGCAATGACGACGACCGCCTTCCCTCCGAACGCGCAGTCGCCCACTTGGACCACCGTGTCGTGCGCGTGAAACTCTCGGCTTGCCAGCTTATATGGCCGGCTGACGTGGGTGATATGATCCACGCCCTCCATTCGATCGAGAGAGTCCGCCAGGTCGTATCGTGTATCGGCCGGAATTGAGCTGATGATGCCGATGACGACGCGGTCATCGCCAGGCATGCGGACGACCTTAAGATTTTCTTTGGCGATTCGCTTTTCAATAGTGCGAATCTGTTCCTCAGTTGCAGCGTGAGACAGGGCGACAATCACGGTCCAATGGTGCCTTTCCTAGGGGAGATGGGCTTAAGCCTACCAGGATTGTGCCCGAATGCATAACCCGAGCGTTACGGGAATAACTCGCCGGAGGCAAATTCCCCGGCCTCCAATCGGCACCAGACGCACTGGCAGTCCTCTTTGTGGCGCCTCCTGTCGCCGATGTCCCGGCAGTATTTTCTCTTGGCAATCGGATACAGTATGTTCAGAAACGACGCCTTGCCATAGGTATCGCGAAGCATGATGCGCGCGTCGGGGGCGGCGGAGAACTTGGTCAGATATCGTTCGTATGCGCTTGGTGGAACCCGCTCGTAGAGCCATCGGCTGACCAGCAATTTGCGAATGGCGGGCAGCAATTCCTTGCGAAATCGCCTGTCGTAGTTCGTACCCTCATGCAGGCATTGGGCGGCGAGCCGGCCCGAGCGCAGGGCGTAGGTTATCCCGAATCCCCACAAGGCATCCTGGGCGCCCACACATTCGCCGACGATATACCGGCCTTCCACCATTCGCGCCTCAGTGAAATGAATGTTTCCCGCGCCGCCAAACTCCTCTACATCCTCCATAGAGAACGGACGAAGTTGTTGAAACTCGTCTATCGCCCGCTGCAGGCAGCTACTAACCGTCTTGAATTCTTCCGTCAACATGACCGCCAGCGTCGCCGATCCACCGCACGCCAGCAGATAGGCATAGGCCTTCGGTGCAAGCATGGGATCGACAATGCAGAGAAACGCATCCGGCATGTCTGTGCGAAATACGATCCCCTTCGCAATCGCCGTGGCGTACGTGGGACCGATGCCGACGATAGAACCGGGCGGAGGGATTTCGACCGGATCGTTGAACGTAATCTTCGCGCCGCATGCCGTCGCCTGCCGGACCAGAGCCCGATCGAGCGAATCCTCCTCATCTCCCCGCCGGACGAGATAGAAGATCGGATCGGGGGACTTGACCAGATGCTGATTGCGCTCCGGCCCAATGTAGGTCACTTCGCGCACGGGCCGCAAGAGAAAGTCGGGTTCTATTTCCATCGATCGGAGAGCTTCCGGGACCTGCAGTTTCCCGCTCCAGTTTTCCATCCCCTGGAAGCCGTGATGGCGGAGGCCGGGGGCCGAACGCTTTTCATGGACGTGCACCGCTCTGCCGCGTTTTGCCAGGTAGATGGCAGCGGACAGACCCGCCGGCCCGGCGCCAATGATATGGATCTCGTCCTTCGCGCTCATGGCAACGGTTGGGCCGACGGCTCAGCGATTGGCACTTTGCCGCCGCTAAATATCTCGCTGATGACGTCTTCGATGGGCGGCTCGCCAATCGTGATGTCCGCTACCGGAAATGCCTCCAAAACTCCCGCCGCCACATGGCTGGTCTGGTCGCGGGAGACTTCCAGCTCCGCCGAGAGATCATCGAACTGCAGCACCCGGCCGAAGCGCTCCAGGTCGCCGCGATCTACCGGCGTCTCGAATTGCAGTCGCAGGACCCGGCTGCCCCCGTGCATTCTTGCGAGCTTCGACAGGTGGTCATCGTATAGCAGCTTGCCGCGATCGATGATCAGCACACGCTCGCAAAGGGCCTGCACATCCTGCATGTAGTGGCTTGTCAGCAGGATGGTGCAGCGATCCCGCCGATTCAGGTCCAGCAGAAACTCACGAATGCGCTTCTGTGATACGAGGTCGAGGCCGATCGTGGGCTCGTCGAGAAACAGAACTCTGGGGTTATGGAGCAGTGCGGCGATCAGCTCGCACTTCATGCGCTCTCCAAGGGACAGCTTTCGTACCTGGACGTGAAGCTTGTCGGTCACAGCGAGCGACTCCGCAAGGTAGTCCAGCCGCTTCCTGAACTCGTCGTGCGGCACCTCGTACAGCTCCCGGAACAGGATGAAGCTGTCGAATGCCGGCAGGTCCCACCAAAGATTCATCTTCTGCCCCATCACCAGCGCGATCTGCCGCTGCATCGGGACCCTTCGCTCCCACGGGGTATAGCCAAGGACGCTCGCATGCCCGCTGGTCGGAAAGAGAATTCCGGTCAGCATCTTCAGCGTTGTGGTCTTCCCCGCTCCGTTCGGGCCGAGGAACCCAACCAGCTCGCCCTCTTCTATGGTGAAGTTGACATCGTCCACCGCCCGCACTTCCGTCTTTTCACGAGTGACGAGGCTTCGCAGCGCGCCAAGAACCCCCGGCTCCTTTTTATGGGAGACGTAGTTCTTGCATAGATGTTCGGCGACGATGACCGGCATGGGGGCATTCTACCAGCCACCTAGCGGGAACGGGCCGAGCGTTCAGGCCGTTCCACCCGTCAGGATCATTTCCGTCCGCGCCCCAACTTTCCGCAAATCCTCCTGCAGCATCTGCGCCTTTCGTTTTGGGATCCCGGTGAGCAGCGTGGCAGGCAGCCTCTCCAATATCTCCTTCACCTGGATGCGGTTTAGCGCCAGGATGTGCTGCAGGGCGGCAATCGTCTCGTCCGGCCGGGTGCCGGTCGCGCGTAGGATCAGATCGTAGGGACGCGCATCGTCATCCAGCGCCAGGCCTTTTGCGAGGTGGCGCATCTCCCCCGTCGGCGACGTTGCCAATGGGATCTCCCGGTCGCACTCCTCGCAGAGCGCGACCTCCGTTCGTTCCGAAAACTTCTGCAATGTCCCGCAAAAGCCGCACTTGACCTCGATCGTGTCAAGAATGCGGCCATTATCCACCGCGACGCGGCGATGACAGGCCGCGCACGTGAAATCCGTCTTCGGCGCATCGAGAAAGTTCGAGTGTCCGCGACAGTACGGGCACTCCACCGATACGCCGGGTACATGTTTCGCCGAATAAAACTTGCGAATCCCCATCACGAGCCCGATGGGAGACAGAGCCATGAGGACAATCCCGCCGGGATTCTGGCTGCCGTACTTGTAGAGAAGGAAGCCCAGCACGAGAACGAGCAGAAAGCCGCCAAGCCAATAAAAGCCCTGTTCGGCATCAGCCTCGGCGATGTCCGACTGACGAATGGGTTCCGCCATTGTTCACCTCACTAGGTAGCAACGGTGCAACCCCGCTCCACCGAGGTCGCGCCCGATGACGATATGACAGTATATCAGTATCGGCAATGACTGGCAAGGGGTCGCAAAGAAGGGCAAGGAGTTTCGAACTTGCGGCGAACCTATGGGGGATGAGCAAACGACGGAGGCCGATCACCCTCGAAGACGCCTACTTGAACGAGAAATTCAAGCACCGGGCCATCGTTTCCCCGCAATGGCTGAAAGACGGCAAGCGGCTGAGCTATCTATTGGAAGTGGACGGGGTGGAGTTCAAATCCCTCTGGATGTTCGATGCCGGGACGGGCAAAAGCGCGATCGCCGTTTCCGGCGCCGGTATTCGTATTAGCAAGGGCCGCAAGCCCGGGATCACGAACTATTGCTGGTCGCCGGATGAGAAGCATCTCCTATTTCACTCCGATCCTCCGACACGATTTTCCGGCCAGGGAGATTATTTTCTATATTCAATGGCAACGCGAAAGATGCGGAGGCTCACTCGGCATTCAGGCGTCCAGAGAAACGCCAAGTTTTCACCGGACGGCAGGCTTCTTGGATTCGTCCGGGACGACGATCTGTGGACATTGGACCTGCAATCTGGGAAGGAACGGAGGCTGACCCGGCTGGCAAAGCCGCAGGTGTACGTTGGAAGATTCGGGTGGGTGTACGAGGAGGAGCTGGGCCTCGTGGACGGTTGGGCCTGGTCTCCGGACGGCAAGCGTATCGCCTTTTTCCTGGTAGATGAGCGGCGCGTCCCCGAATACATCATCACCGACTACTCCGGGCAGCACCCGACGTATCGGAAGACGCGATATCCAAAGGCCGGCGATCCCAACCCGATCGTATCCATCCATGTCCTCAAACTGGCGACGCGCAAACGGGTGGAAATGCAAACGAGGCATGAGGCGGACGGTTATCTGGCCCGGATGCAGTGGTCTCCCACCGGCAAGCTACTTATTCAGAGAATGCCGCGACTGCAGAACCGGATCGACCTGCTGACCGCCGACCCAAATACCGGCAAGTGCCGAGTGATTCTAACCGACACGGATGATCGTTGGGTCGATCCGCAAGGCGATATTCAGTTCACCGCCGACGGATTTCTTTGGCTCAGCAGCCGCGATGGGCGCCGGCATATCTATCGGTATGACAAGAGCGGGAAGAACGAGAGCAGGCTCACCAAAGGCGACTTTGATATTCAGAAGATTCATTTGGTTAGCGATGGGACCGCTTACGCCACGGCTTCGATCCCATCGCCGACGGAACGCAACCTGGTAGCCGTTCCCCTCGACGGTGGAACACTGCAGCGGCTCACCCGCGGGGAAGGACACCACGAGGCCACTCCGTCGCCGAGCCACTATTTGGACGTGCACAGCGACTTGAACACGCCCTCCGAAACGTCGGTTTTCGCTGTTGGCGGTGGAAAGGTCGCTACCCTGATCGAACCCACAATCCCAGCCACCACGGGATACGAGATTGCCCGATGGAAGCTTCTGACAATAAAGACCAGAGATGGGCAGAAGCTGCACGCAAGAATGCTGAAGCCCGTTGGTTTCGATGCGGCAAAGCGCTATCCCGTGCTCATGCACACATACGGCGGGCCGGGTTCCCAGGTTGTGATGAACCGCTGGGGCGACGAGTGGCTCTCCCAGCATCTGGCGTCAAAGGGGATCATCATCTTCATGGTTGACGGACGCGGCTCCGGCGGTCAGGGAACGAAATTCGAGAAGATTACTTACCTGAACCTCGGGAAATGGGAAGCGCACGACCAAATCGAGGGTGCGCGGTGGTTGGCTCGGCAATCCTACGTAGACGGCAAGCGGATTGGAATATGGGGATGGAGCTACGGTGGATACCTCTCGTCTCTCACGGCGTTTTTGGGCGGAGACACGTTCAAGGTCTGTATGTCGGGGGCGCCGGTCACCCACTACGAGCTGTACGACACGATTTACACGGAGCGGTACATGCGGACCCCAGCGGAAAACCCAGACGGCTACCGGGAGGGAGCCCCCTTCACCCACGCCCACAAGCTGCAGGCGGCGATGCTGATCGTGCATGGGCTTGCCGACGACAACGTCCATTTTCAGAATTCTGTCCGCTTGGTTGAGGCCCTCCAAAAGGCGCAAAAGAGCTTCCAAGTGATGTTCTATCCGGGAATGAAACACGGTCCGACCAAAGAGCGCACCTATATCTACCGAGAGTTCGCCCGCTTTCTGAAAGCCAACCTCTAAACGACTCCGGTATTTGTGCAAGTAAGCGGAAAACTTTCGGACTTTTTTGGCCGGTTGCCCTTGACATCTCACCGTTTATGATGGAGAATGTTTCCAGCAAGGTAGAAGCCGTTCCTAGAGAACGGAAGCATTGATGGCCTAAGGCCACGAAATTTTTGGCTTGTATTGCCCCCCGGTGCTAATTGTAGCGTCGGAACTTGAAGGAGAACCTGGATGAGAAGGTGTATTACCCTTCAGGCCATAATTGGTCTGTTGATGGTTTGCGCTACTGCGCATGCCACTGATTTTATTGCCGACTGGAAGCAGATTATCTTGGACGGCTCCCTCAGTAGCGGCGGTTCCGCTATCATTTCCGGAACGATACCCTTTGGTAATGATAGGGTCGTCAACGTAACTGCAGATTTCATTTTTCCGAACGCCACTGTCGGAGACGGCAGCGGCCAGGCCATTGGCTCGCTCATCATTGAGTACGAAGTACGCGCCGACAAGCGCGGTCCGGCCATCCATGACCTCACTGTGGATCTGATCGGAAATATCGTAAAGGGCCAGTTCGCCAAAAACCCGTTCATTGCCTGGAGCGAGTTGGTCAAGGACATCAGCAATCCGAACAACCCCACGGTTTTGGTTTCGGATTCCGGCGTCGAGTTTAGCCAGCCGAGCAGTCGACACTATATTTTCGCGACGACCTATGCCATTCGAATTAAAGAGACCTACATTCTCGACGGTGTGACGTACGTCGACGAGGCCGGGCGAACCCAGATCGATTCTTCGGCCATCGCCTCCCTCGCCCATATCGAGAAGGAACTGTCCTTCGTTCCGGAGCCGGGTCAGATAGCCGGTCTTGGAACCGCATTCTTAACTCTCGCCGCGCTGGGATTGCGGCGCGGCAGGAGATCCTCCTAACGGCATATTGATAATCGTGTCCAAATTGCAGTAATTTCGGCCGAGCGAAAGCTCGGCCATAGTTTTAATGGCCGTACGCGAAGGGTTGCCGGGCGAGCGCCTTCGCTCGCCCGTCACCTTCCGATGGCGCCAAGTCCCTAAGGCGCCGTTTTCCCTTCGGCTATGCTGTGTCGATGAGTGTTGTTTTGTCGGTTCTGTGCAGTATCAAGCACACGCCATGCCAATCGCCGCTACTCGGTGCTGCCGGCCACGATTCCCCATACTGTCCACAGGAGGCCGGCCACCCCGGCGATGCCAATGAGCCAAGCCGCCAGGTAGCCGCTATACCGGAACCCAGTCAACAGCCGCCTGCCCACTTCCCGAGTAAGCATTGCCGTCGCGATGAGCGTAACTCCAAGGCCTAAGGCAAATGCCAGGACGAGAGGTACTGCCGCGAAGAATTGGCCTGCGCCTACGGATGCGGTGACAAGCGAGAGGCTGCCGAAACAGGGAATCAGCCCGCCGGCAATGCCGAGGGCAATCGGATTGGTAGTCGGCTTCGGTTCATGGTGAAGGGTGCAGCCGCACTTTTCCTGCTCCGCCGCATGACGAAACATCTTGATGGCAATTGCAATCGTCAGCAGACTTGCCAGGATGCGTACTACCCAGGCAGCCGAACCGGCCGCAATCGCATTGCCGGCGAGAGCGACGACGACGGCGATGGCGAGCGTCATGATGGTATGGGAGATCGTCACCACCGTACCGTACGCCAAAATCGACCTTCTGCTCGACGTTGCTCCCACTGCCAGCGCCGAAACAATGCTTCGTCCATGGGCAGGCTCCAATACATGCAAAGCGCCCAGGACGAATGCCGCGGTGAGGGAGATTCCCAATTGGATTTCGTGGTTGGGCAAAGGCACAGGCTCCTCATCGAACGCGGGCCCCTTGGCCCGCGCCTACTATACTCGTAAACGCGCCTGGGGTCCGATATGGCGGCAACGCGGAACAACACTGGCAGCGATGCCCCGCCATTCCCCCAGAACAAGACTGTCTCAACTCGAAGCAAGCATGGCTGTCCGTCGGTTGCGTGAAGATTTTGGGATCGCCGTGCCCGTAAACCTGCAAGCCATCAGTCGCTGGCAGGTTACCGGCGAGGACGGCAGGCCCGGCGCCTCCTTGGTGGGAGTGACGCTGGGACCAAGACCGTGCATCTACCATACGAGGGCGCTGACCATTGAGGACATCGTGCACGAAATGCTCCATGTCCGGCATCCGGATTGGCCCGAGCAACTCGTGTCGCTCACAACGGAATCGCTCCTCACGATGGGCAGCCGATTTCTTCACCTCCCCTAGTCGTTTCCTGCAGATCGAATCGCGCTGCCATGTGAACCAATGTCATTGAAATTACGGGCAGACAGGGGATTGCCCGTCCGGTACTCTTCAGGATAATTCGACGACTTCATCCGTGATACTCCAAAAGTTGCGGAATTACGGAAGTCGGAGTATCATGGAGAAGCCGCCTTCTAGGAAAGAAGGTTGGACAATGTTAAGAATAAGTGTAATTATGATTGCAATTATGGGGGGGTTGATCTCCTCTGTTTTTGCCCAGACCTACGGGCAGTGGCCGATGGGTGGGCTTGACACCCATCGAAGCGGCCATAAGACGATCGATGGAAAGGACGTAAGGCCACCTTACACGGCCGGCGCCGCGAAGTGGTCCTACACGCCTGGCGGCGGCGATGGAACTCCGATCAATGGGGTGGCACTAGGTGAACCCAGCGATCCCAATGCGTTCGAATACAAGGTCTACTACTTTGGGAACGACAAGAAGCTCTATCGTCTGCAAGTCAGTTACAACTCGGGGACGTATGCCTTCTCCGTATCAAAGGACTATCAAGGGTCTTATACCTTGGCCGGGACACCGATCGGATCGCCGGTCCTCGGTTATTCCAACGGCACGAAGGCGGTGTTCATCATCGATACGGATAGGCGTCTCTACTGCCTCGACGCATCCGATGGTTCAAAGGTATGGAGATCGGCGCAACTTGGTTCCAGCGGGGACACTCTAAGCGCTCCGCTCTACCTTCCGTTCTGGTACCCCGACACCCAGCCGAATCACGACGGGAACCGAGTGTATGTGCCGTCGTCGAATGGCAGGGTCTACGCATTCAACCCATCCGGATACTCTTCCGGCTCTGACGCTTCTGAGGAGTGGAGTTACAGCACCGGCTTCCCGATTGTTCGGCCGATGTCGACAATTTTCCGCATCCCGTCTGTCGGGTCACCGCCGGAGGAGCTTCTGTCGCCGTTTTGGAATATCGTGCTCGCCAACAGCGACGGCCACGCGCAGTGCATCTTTGACTACGGCGACCACGCCGTACTTCAGTGGACATTTGCCCCCGACTCCAACAGCGAAACCTGCAATACCTGGCCGATCGTTGGTAACGACAACGCTCCAAACATTCGAGTTTACATCGCCACATTCGACTCGAGCAACCAGGGATATGTATATTCTATCCGGGGCGACGACGACATTGGCGGCGACAAGGGAACCGCGGCTTGGAGCAGTCCGATGACAACAGCCAGTGACAATGGAACACAGCGCACCGTGGGACGAATCGACGCAAATCCATGCATCGAGGTCCCGAGCGGAGACACGAACGCCTTCTTCTTGGCGCAGACCGCGGGAACTGGGACGGGCAAGCCGACCCCGGTTAAGGCGGACGATCAGGGAAGCTCCGGCAGCGGCGCGTTCGGAAAGAAGATGAATACCACCTCGGATAACTTGTCATCGACAGCGATGTTCACCAACGCCGATAGCAACAACTGTCTCTATTGGGCCACCGACACCGGCTACATATATTGCCAAAATCCTTCGGTTTTTGGCGGGTCAGCCCAATCAGCGATGCGCTATCCGTTTCCCATTCACCCCGCAAGCTCCATCCCAACTCAGGACCTTGCGATAGACCTGGAAGGAGCCGTTGTGCTCACGCTTGGCAACGGTAAGGTCGCGGCTTATTGGGGCCCGAACTTTATTCAACCGTAATTGATGTAACGCACTCTCCCCCGCGCCCGAGCGCGGGGGAGCCCCTGGGAGTCATGAGTCATGAAATCGATATCGATCCTGATCTGCGCTTTCCTTGCGGCCGTGACCGCGGCGGGACAAAGCAAATGGAAACATGAGATTCTG
The DNA here is from genome assembly GCA_041483895.1 of Fimbriimonadia bacterium. Taxonomy (GTDB): domain Bacteria; phylum Armatimonadota; class Fimbriimonadia; order Fimbriimonadales; family JABRVX01; genus JBGPGO01. The sequence continues at coordinate 110,945 of JBGPGO010000008.1, read as the reverse complement.
ATCGACGGGCTGCACCGGGGCACCGGCTACTTCGCGGTGAACAAGGATGGAATTCCAATATACACCGCGTACACGCACGTGCCCGGCGCATCGAATGAGCTGCCACAGGCGTTTCGGTACAAGACAAACTTGACCCAAACCTATTTTCCGGGCACGAGCCAAGGATTTACTCGCAGGATCAATGATAATGGCCAGGTTGGATGGATAGGACTGGATTCCAAGTCTCTCCACGCCATGGTCGATGGACACGACTACTACGCCGACATTTTTCCGCCGGGATTGCCGCCAGACGATGCAAACGTAATCGGAATCGATGGCCAGGGACGGCCTTTCTGGGGTGCCAGCTTTCCGGGGCAATACAGCCGCCTGTTTCTGGGAGGGCAAGAGATCTACGTTGGCATGGAACTGTCCAACTCTTCCGCGCAGGCTACCGTCAACAAGTATGGAGACACGGCGTTCCAAGCACTGTCCGGCCTCACCGGGAACAGCGTGTTTGATGTCTTTCACAACGGCGTCAATTACTCCGCCAACATCCTTGGCAATAATCGCTATGCCGCGAATCTATTGAGCCTAAATGATAACAACGACTTACTCTGGGGCGGAGCCGGCGCCAACACGAATGGCGAATCCGTCGTGTTTCTCAACGATCAGGTCTATGCAAGAAGCCAGTACACTGATAGGCCTGCCGCGCTGCCGGTCGAGATCACAAACTCCGGCCACATAGCGTGGCTGGCTCTGACGCGTGGAGTCGCGTTTCTTCAGGTGGATGGAAAAGATCTTTCTTACATTGATGGCTATCTGGACCAGTATGAGGCGACGCAAAGTTACAACTATCTGTCCGAATCCGGCGACATTGTCTGGCTCGGTGACGATGCCACTAACAGCAATATCCGAATCATCGCCAAGAACCAGACGGATATATCAAGCCCATTGCTCGGCGACCGCATGCCGCTTACGGACCGGCTGTATTGCTATGGCATCGACGATTTTGGAGACGCCCTCTGGTCTGGGAGCGGAGTGCTCACCAATCACAAAGTGGACACATTCGTCAATGGATTCAATCTGACTCAGGATTACCTGCAAGGGCAGGCGTACGACTCCAGTGGCGGTGAGGCGATCGGGCCGAACGGCCAGGTTTTATGGCAGATCGTACACCCAGACCACACCTTCGCATACATCCTTTCCACGCCAGTTGCTGAGCCGTCGACCGGTTTCATGATGATCGCCGGAATCTTCTTGATCCGCCACCGTCGGGGACGTGCCCCTCACCGCGGCGCTTAGGCCTCTTGTTCCTGCCCCGTTGCCGACTCTTCCTGTTCCGGAATTCTGCGCACGCATACCTTCTGCACCCGGCGGCCGTCCGTCTCATCCACGTGGAATTGCCATCCTTCCGCCTCCACCACTTCACCGGGAGAGGGCTGGTGACCGATCAACCCGAATACATATCCGCCAATCGTATCGAACTCTTCGGAATCAAGGTCCGAACCAAGCAGATCGTTCACATCGTCCAGATTCATCTTTCCGTCGAAAACAAAGGCCCCATCATCCGTGATCGACCACATCGGCTGCTCTTCGTCATACTCGTCGACGATCTCGCCAACGATCTCTTCGACTACGTCTTCAATCGTCACCAGTCCCGACGTGCCCCCATATTCATCCTGGACAATCGCCATCTGGTTCCGGCCCGACCGGAATTCTGAGAGCAGCTCTGCCAGCTTCTTGTTCTCCGGAATCACATAGACAGGGCGCATGATCTCTTCGATTGTCTTCTTCTCGTGCCCGTTCATGCACTGCAGCAGATCCTTCGCGTGCACAACCCCGACAATCTGATCCACCGTATCTTTGTAAATCGGTATGCGGCTGTGCCCTGTCGCCGTCACCAGGTCCGCGACTTTCTCAATACCCGCATCGATGCTGACCGTATCCATATCCGTTCGCGGGGTCATCACTTCGCGCACGATAGCGTCGCCGAAGTCGAACACGGAATGGATCATTTCGCGCTCTTCCTCTTCCAACTGGCCTTGGGTTTCGCTTGTTTCGAGCAGAGTGCGAAGTTGGTCCTCAGTAATTGTCGGCACGGACGTATAGGGCTTGACGCGGAACAGCAGCGAGACCCATGACGCGATCTTGCCCACGATGCCGACCGGCCAGGAAAGAAGATTTCGCACGAGGAGGAGGAACCAGGATCGTTTGAGCGCGCATTTCTCCGGATCGGCGCTCGCCACGCTTCGGGCGAGCATTTCCCCGACGATCAACATGAGACATCCAGCGAACAGGAACGCGAGCACATAGGCGACGCCCGCCAAATTCCGTTCATTGGTATCGGGGAACCAACGCGCCAAGAGCGTCTGGACACCGCGGCCGATGAACAGCATGGAAACCGCGATGCTGGTGGCGAGCACGAGATGCGAAGCGGTTCGGATGGTGCGGAAAGACTGATCCCGGTCGTCCAACAGCCGCTTGAGACCTCGGGCGCCCTTCAGCTTCTTCTCGATGAGAGAGGAGGCGCGGGTCTGGCTGATAAATGCCACCGCGGTTTCGCCCGACTCAAGCAGATATCGCAGCCATAGCGCGATGCCAAGGAACGCTAAGGCGAGCCAGAACTGCGCCCGGATACTCTCGTCGGAATCTATTGTGAACCCGGTTATCTCCTGGATCCATTGCGACCGCAGCGCGGCAAACAGGCCGAGCAGAAGAAGCGGTATCGCCGCTGCCTGGACAAGGCGGTATAAAGGAGGTTGATCTCCGTTATTCGAAGTGGGTTTGTCCCCATTGGTTGTCTCGTTCATAGTTTGTTGTTAGTGCCTGGTCAGGCCGTAAATGATAGCTGCCAACATGCTGCCGACGGTCGCTCCGAGTCCTACTTCAAAGAGCGAATGTATGCCGGCCTCCCACCGGCTTTGCGCCACCAGCGTTCCCAGCATCACGGCCAATAACTGGACCAGGATGTTTCCCTGCGCAAGAAAAACGACTGCGATGGCGAGAAAGAACCCCAGCGCCGAATGACCGCTCACCAGTCCCCCATGCCACAGGGACCCTCGCTTTCCGAGCGCCTTCCCAACCACCACAAGAACAAATACCAAGAAGATTCCGACAAGTGTCTTGAGCACCACCGGCTGGGCAATTTCGTTGGGCCGCAGCAGCGTGGCGACATCCACCAGCCGCGTATCCCCAATGAAAAGAAGGCCGCCGACCACGATGGCGTTCACCGTCGTGATCAGGACCGCGCCCGCCGCGATGTCTTTCGCAAACTTCGCCATCGGATGGTATGTCGGCTGAACCAGATCGACGACCGCCTCAATGGCGGAATTGAACATCTCGGCAACCAACACCATGGAAATCGTGAACAAAAGAATGAGGATTTCCCGATACGGCAGGTTCCAAAACAGCCCCAGCACCAAAACGGTGATGACTGTGTAGAAGTGGAACCGCATGTGGCGCTGAGTCCGGAACGTGTAAACCACGCCTTGGATTGCGACTCGAAACGCGCTGAAGGGGTTGTGCCGGCGGCTAATCATGCCCCACCTAGATACCCCAGATCGCGAGCATGCCGCTCCGCTTGGTCGATCATGACGGCAAGCTCCGCATCGGTGCCGTCCTCGTGGCCGAGAAGATGCAGGGTCCCGTGAAGAGCCAGCAGCACCGTCTCCGTCTCCAAATCATGGCCGTGCTGTACCGCCTGCCGCTTTGCCGTCTCCAGCGAGACCACAACGTCGCCCAAAAGCTGATGGCCGTCCGGAGAGGGTTCATCCAATCCGAACGAAAGCACATCCGTGGGACGGTCCATGTTTCTGAACGATCGGTTGAGCTCATGAATCTCCTCGTCGTCGCACAGCAGGATGCTTACTTCCGGCTTTCCCCCGTGTTGCCTGTCCAACAGAGTCTTCACAGCGTTACGAACCGCTTGCGATCGTAGGCGGCAGCGTGACCGATTCGTCAGCGTCACTCGGCTTATCTTCACACGTCTCCTCGGCGGCGCTGTACTCAATTCTCTGATGCCGCACCGCGGTTAATGTTTGGACGAACGATGTTACAATCTTGTTTACGTCTCGAAAAGTTAATTCGCATGCATCGAGCTGGCCATCCTCGACTCTTTCTCGCACTAGGTTCGCGACCAGGTTCTCCAGACGGGCCGGCGACATCTTTTCAGTAGATTTCGTGGCCGCCTCGACAACGTCCGCCAGCATCAGTATCCCGATCTCTTTACGCTGGGGCAGCGGTCCTTCGTATCGGAAATGCTGCTTCAGGATGGGGTCTTCCTGCTCCATTCCTACAGTGGCCTGGTGGTAAAAGTAGCTAATCAGCGAGGTGCCGTGGTGCTGGCCGATTGCGTCGCGGATGGCTTGCGGCAGCCGGTATTGAGTGGCAAGCTCCAGGCCGTCTTTGACATGGGCCGCGATCACCTTAGCCGATAGGTTCGGCGTGATCGTATCGTGGACGTTGATCCCCACCTGGTTCTCGATAAAGAATTCCGGTCGCCGCATTTTGCCGACGTCATGATAATAGGCGCAGGCGCGGGCGAGCAGAGCGTTGGCCCCAATCGTCTTGGCGGCGGCCTCGGCGAGGTTGCCCACCATCACGCTGTGCGCCCAGGTCCCCGGCGCATGGAGTGTCAATTCGTGCAGAAGCTCCTGTTCCGGCGAGCAAAGCTCCATGAGGCCCCAGTCGGACACTAGGTCGAACAGCCGCTCGAAAACCGGGACGGAAAGCCAGAACAACGCCATCGCGCAGACGCCGCCGATGCCGCTCCAGACGGCGGCCCGAAGCGATTCCACCTGGATTGGCGCTGTGGCAAGGCTGGCGCAAAGACCGAGAAGCGCAAAGGCCGCGGTAACCAGACCGCCGGAGCGCAGAAGGTCGGAACGACGCTTGAGCGGATTCACCGCGTACGCGCCCACAGACCCGCTAAGCCAGGCCGCGCTGAGGTCCATTGGGTTGGAGATGCCGGCGGCGATGGAACACGTCGTGAGAAAAGCCAGCGCGACGACCGCTGTGCCGGGGGTGGAAAGCGCCCCAAGCAGCAGACCGGCGGCAACGATGGGCGAGACGCCTAGCAATGCCACGCCGGGGTCGCTGAGGCGTGCGCCGAGGGCATACTTGGCAAGCTGCAGGCCCCACAGGCACAGAACTGCGACGAGGAAAATCATGCGGAGAAACTTCGTCCGGTCGTCTGTGTTGAGGCCGCGGGACGAGAGATGCGCGGTCATGGCGGCGACGGAGACGGCGGAAAAGACCAACGTCGCAATCCATCGGCCCAGGTCCAAGCTGGCCGCGAACGGCAGCAGGAGGCAGGCCGCGATGATGACCCAGGCGGCGATACCGGTGGTAAGTGAACGCAGGTAGTCCTTCGCGCTCTTGCGAGGGCGGTTACCAACAAATGAAGACAGCGATCGCTTGGAGGCTCGCATAATCAGGGATTAGCCGCGAACGGCCTGGGGGAGGGGGGCGCTAGCGTCGGCCTCGACGCCTTCGCAGCCTGCGTTTCTTTTCGCTCGGCTTTTCATAGTGAGCATGTTCCTTGAGCTCTTTCAGAATGCCGCTTTGCTGCAGCTTCTGATTGAAGCGCCGAATGGCGGCATCGATCGATTCGTTTTGTTGTACGCTTACATGTATCAAACTCCGAAACTCCTCCTATCGCGCCCGGTAGGTTCTGATGTGTTGAGGTCCACTGCCACCAATATCTTCGGAATTCGACCGACCTTGACCTCAACACGCAAAATACCCTCCGGGCAGCCGCACGGCAGGTTTATTGTACCAACCGGAGGCCGGAAAGTCAAGTTCATACCTATTATGGCGGATTGGCATCTACGAGCTTCCGGCTCCGGCAGTCTAATCGTGGTAGTCGCACGCTTTAGCTTGCGTTAGTTTCTCAAGGACAGCACTCCGTAGCAACAGAAACGTAAGGTGGCGCAAACTAGAGCGTACGACTACCGGAATACCGGTTACAATGGATGTGTGGGAAAACCGACTATCTGCCCGAATTGCAACGCGTCATCGGACCTCGCCGCGGAAAATCGTCCAGCCGGTTTGCCGATGTTCGAATGTCCCGACTGCAGCCTGATCATCGAAACGCCGCCGTTGAACAATCGGGGAGCGTTGAAGGCGCTAGGCAGTTTCCTCGTACGTATGAGCTCTGGTGTTCAATCCGTGAAGCAGGCTGAGCTCGCACTCCTCAAAAGTCATGTTCCCGAAAGCGAACATCTGCTAACTATGATCGACGCCGGCAATAATCTCTACGAATGCAAAGTCGAGGTGGCTAGGGCCATCGGCAGTGCAGAAGCATATCGTAGCGTCGCACGTGATCTCTGCGCGATGCAATCAATAAGCCGCGGGAGATTGGTTTTTGTTCCATTGGTATTGATTGGCCTATTCGTCGTCATGTCGCTTGTCGGCTGGTTCTGGCATCACGATTGGACGACGTTCTCTAATCCAGGCTCCTATGGCATCTGGATAATTCTGAACATTCTCGGTATCACGGCGTTTCGATCCAGAAGGAAGCAGATTGCCAAGTTGTTGGACGGTGCAAATGACGCTGCCCTCGTCGGGGCGATGGCAGGACTCCACCGGGAAAGGAGGTTCCGTAGAGAAGCCCGGAGCGCCCTTCTGAAGATGCTTCCGAAAGTCGACGCAACCAAATCGGACCAATTGTCGGAGCATGACATGAAGGCGCTTACCGAATTGATCGATGATTCAGATCCCAGCATCGTATCAGGAGCACTCGAGGCCTTGGCAGCGGTGGGCGGAAAAGATTGTCTCCGCTCATTGGAGCGGGTCGCGCGGTCTGGACCTGAAGAATTGAGGGCGCGGGCTGCGGACGTTTTGGCGACTGTTCGCGGACGGGCCGCGCGGCAATCAGAGCAAGCGACGCTATTGCGCGCCGCAGAACCCGAAGACGAGTCGGCCCAACTGCTCCGCCGCTCCAAGGAGGTTGACGTCCCGCCAAATCAGCTCCTCCGGTCAAAACCGCAAACGGATGAGTCAAATGGAAGAGCTTGACGCCGAATTGGCCGTTGTGCGATCGCTCGCTGCCAAGGGGAAGTACGACGAGGCCGAGCGGATGCTGCACGTGCTGGCGGCGCGGCATCCGTCCTCGATGCAGATCGAGGACCTCAAGTTTCGGGTCCAGAAGCGAACGCCGGTCGTCGATGCGAGTTGGAGTGAGGTTGAGGCAAGCGAGCGGCAATATCAGGCCGGGTATGTCGTCGGGATCGCCTCCGGTGTCGTTTCGATCCTCGCGGGCCTCGTGATCGCTGCGGCGTACATCCAACATTATGTGCGCACCAACATCGACGGCGTGTTCACCTACTACATGCCGGGAAGATATGGTCACTTTTACAGAACCGGTCCCTGGTATCAGGCCATGTTCTGGCCGGTGATGTGCATCGGCTTCGGCCTTTTCCTCATTTGGCTGTTTCGATGGAAGTACAGGGATGATTAGGCCCACGCATTGTGTTGGGGTCTGGGGCTGATGGCGAGAGTCATGATTCGGTAGACGAGGACCCCAACACAGCGGCACCCTTCACAGTGCGACTGTGAAGGGATACCGAATAACGGAATGGCCATGTTTTGTAGGCGCGGGACAGCATTGTGATACCGCATCGGATTGCCGACCATATGTCCCGCGTGCGAGGGGCGAAATATCCGATATCCAACAGTTTTTCCACATCCGCCGTGGTCCAACGCGGGCCCCTGGAGTTGGTGGACGGAAGGGTATCGGCAAGCTGGCCCGCGACTACGTGTAACCTGTCTCTGCTCCCAAGCTTCTAACTAGCAAGCAAGGCTCTAGCTCCCTGTTAGAGGAAGTTTCTATGGACTCAAATATGCACAAAATTAGCCGCATCCGACGCCGAGTGTGGCAGGTCACTCTTTTCACGTTTTTGGCGGCCGCGTCGGTATTGCTGCCCGGCCTCGGCTCCTCCGAAGTTCCACGGTTGGAAACCGTTATATTAGGCTCCAACATCCTTCTCGCCGACAGCGCCTCGTCGCTGCGCGTCTCCTGCCGCGATCACTTGGCGAATGAAGAGCTGAAAAACGCCCAGGTCAACATTCGGCTAAAGGACCAAAAGGGGAAAGAGTACGCCCTTTTCGCCGGCCGAACCGGCAACGACGGCATCGCCAGCGCCGACTTCACCACACCGAGCGTCCCAGCCGGAAACTACACGATGCTGGTCCGCGTGGACGCGATTGGCGAAACCGACCAACTAGAATCGCCCGTTATCGTACAGCAACCGGTAAGCATTCTGATAACAACCGACAAACCGATTTACCAGCCCGGACAGATGATACACATCCGGGCTTTGTCTTTGTGGACGGGCAACAAACGCCCCGCCGCGAACACCGACACGACCCTGGAGATTGAAGATGCCAAAGGCAACAAGGTGTTCAAGAAGATCGGCAAGACCTCGCCGTTCGGCATCGTCTCCGCTGACTTCCAATTGGCCGACGAAATCAGCATGGGCCAGTACAAGATTCGCACCACGGTCGGCAACACGGATGAGGAAAAAACGGTTACCGTCGATCGATACGTGCTGCCCAAGTTCAAAATCGCCGTCAAGACCGACCACGAATATTACACCCCCGGTCAGGCGATGAGCGGCAATATCAACACCGACTACATCTTTGGCAAGCCCGTCGTCGGCGGCACTGTCGAGGTCAAGCTTTCTACCTACGACGTGACATTCTCAGAATTTGCCACCGTCAGCGGAAAGACCGACGGTGAGGGCCATTTCCACTTCGATCAGACCCTTCCCGCTCACTTCGTCGGCCAGCCGCTGGACCAAGGCGCCGGCATGGTCAAGATCGATGTCAAGGTGACAGACACGGCGGACCACGAGCAGACGATGTCCAAGACCGTCCCGGTCGCCGGTTCGGCCCTCCTGTTGAATCTGATCCCAGAGCGCAAAACGATGCTCCCAGGGATGGACATGGGCTTCTATGCGATCGCCAGCACCCCGGACGGGCAGCCGGTTCCGGGCGCGCGATTGCGCCTGGCCGGTCCCGACGGACGGTTCGCACAGCAGGAATGGATCACGGACGACTCTGGATTGGTTGAGATCCGTGTTCCGCGCGGCGTGTTCGTAGGCGGTCCCGGCTCCAACCAATCTGTCTCCGTCGTCGGCCATGACCAGGCGGGAAATGAAGGCAAGGCGACGGTCAACGTGCTGATGGACGCGATGCCGGACGGCATCCTCCTCCGCACCGCCACCTCTCTTGTGCGCGCCGGCAGGCCGCTCTATTGCGAGGCCCGCCTCACCACGCCGGACCCCACCGGCACCATCTATTTCGACGTTATCAAAGACGGCCGTACCGTGCTGACGCGCACCGCCCGCGCCGATTCGCGCGGGGTCGCGGGCATCACGTTTTCTCCGACCGAAGACCTTGCCGGCACCCTTCGGATCCATGCCTATCGTCTGAGTTATGCGGGACAGATTGTTCGGGACAGCCGTGTGGTTTTCGTCTCTCCATCCACCGATCTGGCCGTAACGATTACGACTGACAAACAGACGTACCGCCCCGGCGAGAACGCCAAGCTCGTCCTCCAGGTTGGCCGCCGGGGGGCGTCCGCCATCGGTCTCAGCATCGTGGACGAGAGCGTGTTTGCGCTGCAGGAGATGCATCCGGGCATGGAACGCGTCTACTTCCTTTTGGAGCAGGAGCTGCTGCATCCCAGGTATGAGATCCACTCGATCACGCCGGAACGAATGTTTGAGCCGGCCAAGTATACGGGTGGCACGCAGCTTGCGGCCAAAGCTCTGTTCGCGCAAGCCGAACCGGTTGGCGTGCCCGGGATCATGCAAAACAGCTATGCCAAGAAGATCGAGCCGTTCCTCCAAGAGTGGAAGAATCGTCTCCAGTCAAAGACGGAAGCCTATCGATCCGCGACAGAGCAATTTGTGGCCCGATATTCTGTGAAAACGGGCAAGACTTTCGCCGAACAGCACCGAGTCCCGATGACAGAGTCCGATTGGCGACTCTGCGTTCAAAGGGGTTGGATTTCGCAGGCGGATCTCAAGGATCAATGGGGCCACGTCTATCGATTCGCCGGCATCCCGCGATACGTATGGAATGGCAGCGGTCAGGTTGCTGACGGGTATACCGGCGTCACGATCCAGTCGGCGGGGATTGACGGTCGATTCGACACGATTGATGACATCGCCGCCTACGTCTATACGCCTGGCGGATACACCGCTGTGTACGCGTCCATTGAAGTAGATCGGGATTTCGGAATCCGTACAATGTTCAAAGACGGCGGCCGCGCCGGAGGCTTCGGTGGCGGTGGAGGTGAATTTGCCGGCGAGGAAAGATTGGGAATGGTCGCCAATGCCGCGAAACCGGCTGCGGAAGGAATGTTGCTGCGGGAAACAGCGGGCAAGACAAATTTCAATGGGTCCGTTGACGAGAAAAAGCAGGGCGGCGCGCAAGAGCCGCGCATGCGGCAGTACTTCCCCGAAACCCTCTATTGGAACCCTGCCATCATCACCGACGAAACTGGCAAAGCAACGATTGAAGTACCCATGGCCGACTCCATCACGACGTGGCGCGCGACCCTAAGCGCTGTCAATCGCAACGGCGAAATGGGTTCCGCCACCGCTCCGATCAAGGTGTTCCAGGACTTCTTTGTGGACATAGACCTCCCCGTGGCGCTGACGCAGAACGACGAGGTGAGCATCCCGGTTGCCGTCTACAACTACCTGCCGGGCAAGCAGACCGTCGCGCTGGAGATTGAATCGAGCGGCGGCATGGAATTCCTCAGCGATCGCACGCAATCTGTGACGATGGGCGCCAATGATGTGCGCGCCGTCTATTTCCGCTTCAAGGTCACCGGTCTCGGCCGCCACAAGCTGATCGTGCGGGCGAAAGGCGACCGGCTGTCGGATGCCATGACCCGCGAGATCGACGTGCTGCCGGACGGTCGGCGCGAGACCATCGGTTTCAGCGACCGTCTGGGAGGCGTAGTCGAGAAGACCGTGGACTTCCCGAACAACGCGATCAATGACGCATCCAATGTCATTGTGAAAATCTATCCCGGCCTGATGGCGACCGTGCTGGAAGGAATGGACAAGATATTCCAAATGCCGGGCGGCTGCTTCGAGCAGACCAGCTCGAGCACGTATCCGAACGTGATGGTGTTGGACTACATGAAGCAGACCAAGCAGATCACGCCGGAGATTCAGATGAAGGCGGAGCAGTACATCAATCTGGGCTACCAGCGGCTGCTCAGTTTCGAGGTCAAGGGCGGCGGATTCGAATGGTTCGGGAACGCGCCCGCCAACAAGGTCCTCACAGCCTATGGCCTGCTGGAATTCTCAGACATGGCCAAGGTGTACAACATCGATCCGGCGCTTCTGGCTCGGACGCAATCCTGGCTCGAGTCCAAACAGAACGGCAACGGCAGTTGGAATCCGGATCAGGGCGGCATCGCGGAAGGCGCGATCAATCGGCAGAACGACGTGTTCAAGACCACCGCCTACATCGCCTGGGCAATGGCCGAAAGCGGCAGCAGGTCCCCGTCCTTGATGAAGGCGCTGGCATGGCTCAACGGCAACTTGAAAGGCGTCAACGACGCCTACGCGCTGGCCCTTACCGCCAACGCGCAACTGGCCGCCGGGCAGAAAACAAATGCCATCGAAATGCTGCTGGCGACAATGAAGCGCGACAGAGAGAAGATCTACTTCAACTCCGAGACCGAGACATTGGTTTACAGCCGCGGCAAGTCGGGCGACGTGGAGACCACCGCCCTCGCGCTGCTGGCGCTGATGAAGGCCGGCGGGCACACGGACGTGATCAACAAGGGCATCGGATTCCTGATTTCGTCCAAGGACCCGAGCGGCACCTGGTACTCGACCCAAGCCACCGTGTTCGCGCTAAAGGCCCTCATTACCGCGATGAAGACCGCAGGCAAAGAGATGAACGGCGAGGGGCGCGTGCTGGTCAACAACAAGGTGGTTGGCACCTTCGTCATCACGCCGGAAGATTATGATGTGGTGCGGCAGTTCGATGCCAAACAATACGTGGAGGGCGGCGCGAACGAAGTGCGGATCGAGTACGCGGGCAAGGGCACGCCGATGTATCAGATCACCGGCATCTACTATGCGCCATGGAGCGCCAAGGCCACGGACCAAAAGAAGGAGATGGATATCGACGTCAACTTCGACAAGCATGAGCTGGCGAAAGACGACATCGTGACTTCCAATGTTCGGGTGATCTACAACGGTCCCGGCGTGGCGGCGAACATGGTGATTGTGGACCTCGGAACGCCGCCCGGATTCGATGTGATCGCCGGCGACCTGGCCGAACTCGTGTCTTCCAAAAAGATACAGAAGTTCAGTCTGACCGGCCGACAGGCGATCCTGTACTTCGACAAGTTGGAGAAGGGCAAGTCGGTCACGTTCTCCTATCGGATGAAGGCGAAGTACCCGCTCCGCGCGCGCACTCCGGCAAGCAAGGTGTACGAGTACTACAATCCGGAGAACGTCACCTATTCCCCGCCCCAGTCCCTTGTGGTCAGCAAGTAGGTAAACGTCCCCTCACAGTCGGACTGTGAGGGGATTTCCTTTTTCTGCGCGGGTTTCCTTTTCCCTGACGATCGCATCGTCGATCAACGGAAACCAATTCTCCCTTCACAATAGGGATTGTGAAGGGAGATAGCGACATTCGAGCAGATATCCCTTCACAGTCGTACTGTGAAGGGGCTGGATTCAGTTTCCCTTCACAATCCCTATTGTGAAGGGGACAGAATTACTTCTTGACGTACGCCTCGGGGTTGACCTGGACCTTTGCCGGGCAGTTGCCACAGCAGAAGTAGATGGTCTTGCCGAAAATGACGGCGCTGACGTTCTTGTTCACCGGTTGGCCGGTAACCGGACAGGTCGTGATGCCATCACCCTTGGCCAAGAACACGGTGACGGCCTTCGTGCCACCGGTCGGTTCGGCTGCGCCGGCCTTCTCAGCGGCCATCATTGCGGTGATCTTCTTGACGAACGGAGCCGCGACCGCTTTGTCCGAATTGACCAACGTGAAAATGGCGCCTGTCTTCGTCTTGGTAACTTCCTGTACGGTCGCCTTGTTCATCGCGAAATTCGCGAACACGGTACAGTCCGCACAGAACTTGGCGTCAGGAGCCGCAACAGCCTTGTCGAAGGCTTCGAACTGGGTCACTACCCACTGGGCATCCGCCGCGGTCTTGCCAAAGAAGAACCAGGCCGTGCCGTTTTTCAGGACGACCATATCGTCGGTGATACCGCGCGCCATGGACTTCGACATGAAGTCGCCAAGCCATTTGCAAGCCGTGCAGTCGTCTTTCGCGACAATGCTCTGGCTAAATGCCGATATCGAGACGGCCGCCACAGCAACGACAGCAAGCATCTTATTGATAGATTTCAACGATTTTTCCTCCCTATTCTCGAAAATGCGTCCGCATCCGATCCCTTCGAACGCTGGACGACACCTATTACGTTCACTTTACTGTACCGCAAATCACGAGGTAACCGTCCCGTTCAAACCTAAAGAACTACTCCAAGGTCTACCGATAACAACTTCGAGCAGTTATTGCCATTTATTCACAAATTTGGGTAAACCCGCAGGGGTTTCTCTGTCCCAGGCGAAGTCGAACTAGACGATTGTCGGAGAACCGAACCAGGAGGAGTTGAGCTAATGGCCAAAGGAAGGCACGTACGAAATCTGTGGCTTACGCTGGTGGCGCTGATTCCGTCGCTCGCGCTAGCCATCCCGTCCGTAACGATTAATAACCCGACAACTGGTGGAAAGATCGGCGGGACCGCCAAGATCACGTTCACTTTGAGTGGCGGCGTCGGCACCATGAACTTGGTTGTGGAAGTCAAATCCACCAACCAAGCCGTTGGATACACCCAGGTCTCGACGGGATCGCAGACGAACGGCACAGTGAACACCACATGGAACACGGACGCGGGCGGATTCCCCGACGACAGCGACTGGGAGATCCGAGTGACAGCCACCGACACCGTTCCGTCGAGTGGCCAAAACAGCGTAACCAGCCTCATCGTCAACAACGCTACTTACATTAAGCTCACAAATCCCACGGATACGGCCACGGTTGGCGGCCTGGTACGGGCGAAAGGCCAGGCAGGCGACGGTTGGACCCTTCGCTGGGACGGCACTTCCAATGCGGCCTCCGGCTCGGCCGGCAGCATCAACGCCGATCTCAACTCAACGGTGCTTAGCGATGGCGCGCATACTGTTGTATTGACAGTTACCAACAGCTTTGGTGACCAGTCCACCATTACCCGAAGTTTAACCGTCAAGAACGTTACCAATCCTGTTGTCCGGCTGACAGCGCCGACGGAAGGCGCCGGTTTGAAGGGAACGATCAGCATCAAGGGCGACTCCCATCACCCGGATGCGGGCGCGACGACGACGGTCACAACTGACCTGGGGGCGAATCTATTCACAGGAGTAGGGTCGAACCAGACCATTGACCTCACGTGGGATACGGTTGCGCTGGGCGTGCCAGACGGCTCCCGCGCCTTAACCCTGCTCCTCGTCGACGCTTCCGGAAACGAAAACAGGGTAATTCGCAATTTCACGCTGGACAATATCGGTCCGGCGGTCAACTTTGCGATTACGCCCATCAGCAGCGGATTTGTCAAAGGTACCGTCAACATCGACGGAACAATCAATGAGACGAATCTGGACCACTACAACGTAACGGTGGACGGCGGCACGTCCGGTCTGACGCCTAGTACCGGGACAACGACGACCATCGCGTCCACCTGGAACACCACGATTTACTCCGATGGCAGCCACACGGTAAAGGTCACCGCTTTCGATAAAGCCGGCAACCAGGGTTCCGCCCAGGTGACCGTGACATCGGACAATACGAAGCCGGTCGTCAACCTCACGGCGCCAACCGCAGGCACCACCGTTTCAGGCGGCAGCATCACGGTGACCGGAACGGCGACCGACGCGAACTTCGATCACTGGGACCTCACCGTCGATGGCGGCACGAGTGGGCTTGGAACGGCCACGTCAACCCAGACCACGGTCAATTCAACGATCGACACAAGCGTCCTATCGGAAGGTTCGCATAATCTGAAGCTGTCGGGTACGGACAAAGCCGGCAACGTTGCCGAGACCTCTGTCACCTTCAGCATCGACAAGACCGGTCCGACCATCGTTCTGACCGCACCGCTCGCCGATGCCTTCGTGAAGGGAATCACGGATATCACGGGAACCGTTACTGATTCGAATCTGGACAAATGGACGGTCCGGATCGACGGCTCCGTGGACATCCCGAGCAATACCGGAACCTCTTCGAATCTGACGGTGAGCTGGGACACGCGGGCCAAGACGGGCAGCAATCGAACCTTCCCGGACGGTCCGCACACCATCGACGTCCGCGCCCAGGATAAGGCCGGAAACGTGGCGACGCTCAGTCGAAGCGTGAACGTGGACAACACCGCACCGGTCATCCAGAACGTCAAGCCGCTCAAAGATGATTTCGTCAGCGGCACGGTTTCCATCACAGGCGAAGTCATCGAAAGCAACTTGGACAATTGGAAGGTCCAGGTAGATGGCGGTGACCTGGCGTCAAACACCGGAAACACATCGGCGATCAGCGTCGACTGGGATACAACCGGCTATTCTGAGGGAAACCACACGATAACGATTACCGCGACGGACAAGGCCGGCAATATTGCCACACAGTCGGTCAGCGTCCAGATTGACCGAACGGCGCCGACGCTGACGATCCTTTATCCGTTCAAAAGTCAGAAGATCCCGCCGTTCTCGAACATGCTTGTGATCGTCGACGTGAAGGACCTGAGCGACAAGAGCCTCGATCCCGCGAAGATTACGGCCGTTATCAGAGACTCCCACAACAATGTCGTAGCCAAAGTGGACTTTCTTTCCAGCGCCGCGCTCACGAATGGCACGGGTATCCGCTGGAAGGGTCAAGTCAATGTGGGAAAGGGCCCGGGCAAGTCGAATACGGCCTATACCGTTGAGGTTACAGCCACCGATAAGGCCGGCAACGGCCCAACGACCGCAAAGAAGCAGTTCTTTGTATCGTTCTAGTACCAAGGAATGGAGCGAACTATCATGAGACAAGCAAGGACGCTTAAGGCGATCTGGATCGGCATCGGAATGAGCGCGATTGGCGTATGGGCTCAAAAACCGGGCGATACGCTCTACTCGCTCGACATGGGTGGTCGTGGATATGGCATGGGCGGCGCGTTTGCGGCAATTGCCGACGATGTGACGGCCGCCGCATGGAATCCGGCAGGACTGGCATACCTTTCCAAGCCGGAGTTCTCGATCGTCATGCGAACTCTGCCTACGTATCAAACGACCCTTGCCGGCAACGTGATCAATCCGGCCTCCCGCACAACCGGCAGCTCAGGGGATCAGCGGCTTGGATTCGCCGGGTTGGCGCTTCCGCTCGGCAAGAACGGCAAAGGACCGGGCGGCACGCTGGGGATCGCCTATTGGCGAGGCGGCTTCTATGAGAACAACAAGTTTGCGGCACGCCTCACGAGCGGGGACCCGGACAGCAATCTCGAAATCCGACCCTATATCGACAATACCGAGATTTCGGTCGATTTCTTCACACTTGCCTACGCTCGCAAGCTAACAAACAACATGCAATTCGGGATCGGCCTGCTCTACGTCCAAGAGAACTTTAATTATTTCCACTCGGAGACGCTGGTCGACCCGAACGACCCGAACAATGACCTCGGCACGACTGAATCGACTATCAACGAGACCGGCACGGGTTTCGGGGTTCAGGTGGGCGTAATGTCACCGTTCAACACCATGAAGGGCACCTGGGGTGTAACCTACCGGTCCGAGATGAAACTGCGCGATTTCGGCGGAGCGGCGGCCTTCGGCGACACTGTTCCCGCCAAGGTCTCGTTCGGCGCCAGCTACCTTTTACTAGAGAACCCGCGAGGCTCGAATACGGACTTCCTGGTGGGAGCGGCCCAAATTGACCACTTCTTCAAGTCCAACAGTGGACTTGCTGATCAGCGAGACAATGCCACCAACTTTGGATTGGGCCTCCAATACACTTTGGGCCTGCATGGCTTCCTTGTTCCGGTCCGAGTTGGGTTCCATAGCTATCAAGCCGGGAACGATCAGACGTTCAGCGACGAAAATATATTTACGTTCGGCTTGGGATATCGCCCGTTGGATGGCCGTTGGGGACTGAATTTGGACTTTGGATCCTCAAATCGCCATTCTGGGATGGATACAAGCCTGTCGTTGAACTACCAATTCGGCGAAGATTAAGCTTGGGAGGCGACCATGTTGACAAAACGGCTTGGAATGACGATTGTGGCTCTGGGGTTCGCGGCGCTCGCGCTCGCCCAGGAACCCTGGATTGAGCCCTATATGCAGGGAGTTACCGCGGCAAAGGCCAAGAACTGGGCTACCGCCCGCTCCATGTTCCAGGCCGCCGGCAAGCTGCGGCCGATGGATTCCAGCCTATCAACCACCTTCACCATCGGCCCGACAACACGCGAAACCTGGCGCAAGGGCGCGCCCTACAGCGCCAACTTCGGCGGGGCCTATGCAGAGTACCAATTGGGTCTGGCCGCCGGTGGCGAATCCGGCAAGCCTCATTTTGCGACCGCCGTGGCGGAACTGCAGGCGCTTGCGGCAAAGGGTCAAAACAGCGCCGCCCTCTATTTTGTGATTTCTGATGCCCAGAAGGCCTTGGGAGATGCCGTAAAGGCCGCCGCCGCCATTCAAACAGCCGGCGATCTCGATTCGCAAAAGAAGCTGGATTGGCGAGTAGACAACGAAATCCTTACCGATTCGGACCGGCTCGCCGCCTCATCGATGGTGAAGGCAAAGAGCGAAGTGAAGACCTCCGCCGGGCCAACCGGCACGAATCCGAATGCTCCGGTCGCTATCGACCCCATGAAGTATGCGATCTTGATCGGCATCAGCAAGTACCACGCCTCGGTCGGCGATGTTCCCAATGCCATCAATGACTGCGCGCTGATGAAGGAGGCTCTCACGAAGAGCACCGGATACGATCCGTCTCACGTGACGATCCTCACCGAGCCCACGTATGAACAGTTGTTGACAGGCGTCCAGAGCTTCGCCGCGACCCTGCCGCCCGGCGCTGTGGTGTTCTTTATGTTCACGGGAGCGGGCCGGGAGAATCCGGCGGATAAAATGGACTATCTGATCCCAAGCGGCGTCGAGAATCGAGACGCGTTCAGCGAGTTTGTCAAAAAGAACGATCTGTTGGCTAACTTCATTGGAAAGACGAATCGGCTCTGCGCGGTCTTTCAAGTGGACCGGCTTGTTGAAAGCAACGACATGAAGTTCGGTTACGACAACATGAAGATGGGCGCCTACGCACTGATCAACGCCTGCTGGGAGAACGAGCGGTGTCTCACCATCGGTTCTCCAACTGGCCCGGTAGGACTATGGTGTTCCTCCGCCGCGTGGGTAATTGAGAACAAGATGCGAGGCGCGCGGTTGGATGTGAAGTCGTGGGTCGGGGAAATATTGCAGAGAATGTTGGCTGTGAATACGGCCTCGGGCGCTAATAAAGAGGTCCAGACACCTGTTCTGCCCTTTTACTGGTCCCTCGGCGCCGACGCTACTTTTTGATTTAGAGCCTGTCGCGACCACAGGCGCAACCATGACAAATTTTACAATAGATGAACTCGCCCAAAAGAGGGTGATCCGTAAAATAGCGGGGGAAAAGGCGACCCGCTTTCAACAAGATGTCCTTTTGCCCAGAATCGCATCGGTCCTCCGATTGCCTCCTATCTCGCAAGACATGATTCTGGAAGCGCTCGAGAGCCCCCATGCAGTGCTTCGAGTGGTCTACGGTTACTATGCGTTCTCTCGGCGCGGAGATGTCGGGGATGAGTATGCCGCCATTGCGGTGGAGGCCCTCAATCGCCTGACGCCAACGGACGAAGCATTCGATCACTTGTTGGAGTCTTCCGGACCGATTTCTCTTTGGAGCCTGTTCCTGCAGGTCTGCGAAGAACGCCGGCGGAAACCCACCGAACAGATGAACCGCGGCATCTTGGATGGCATTCTCGAGTTGGTGCAAGATATCCATCGGGAAGACTGCGTCGGCAATCTGTTTCATGCGGTGCGGGACAGCGTCATCCGGTCCGGAAAAATTCAGCCTTGGTTTGAGCGGCTCGTCGCCGTGCGCGGCATCGGTCCGAAGATTTGCTCTCTCATGCTCCGCGATATCGTGTGGCTCTACGCGTTGGAGCTGCACGTTGAACCGGCGGATCGGCTGTTTATGCAGCCCATTGACGCCTGGGTTCGCCGCATCGCCGACTATGTTTCGGAGGAGGTCTCAAGCGAGACGACTCCGGACTGGGTGATTGCGGGAAAGGTCACCAAAATGGCGCGCCAGGCGGGTGTGTCCGGTATCGCGTTTAGCATGGGGATGCAGTACTTCGGCGCGAACGAGGTGCGATTCATCCCGGCCCTCGGCAAAGCCGTCGTTGCGATTTCCCTGTAGCGTTCATCGGCGACTTACAGAGCGTATTTGTTCGGTCCGAAGTTGGCTGTGTAATACTCCGCCACATGGCTTCCGGGCGGAGAGATCTCGTCGATGGCTTTCCGGTCGTCGTCGGTGATCTCGATATCGCACGCCTTTAGTTGATCTTGAAGTTGTTCCATTGTCCGTGGGCCCATGATCGGGGCGGTAACGCCTTCCAGCCGCATGACCCACGCCAGAGCCAGATGCGATGCCGCCACTTCCCTATTCTTGGCATAGGCATGGAACTTGTCGATGACTTCCAGGGCGTGCGGGCCGATTTCGCGGAAAGGCTTGTCCTTTTCGTAGCGCGATCCTTCCGGCTTCGCCCCTCCGATGTACTTGCCCGTCAGGAACCCGCCCGCGAGCGGAGACCAGGCGATGACCCCAATCCCGTAAGTGATGCAGCACGGCAGCAGTTCGCGTTCGATTCGGCGATCGAGGAGATTGTATGGCGGCTGCTCGCAGACAAAGCGATTGAGGCCCAGCTCTTTGGCAACCCATATCGATTCCGTGATCTGCCATGCGCCGAACGTGCTGGTCCCGGCATAGCGCACCTTACCGGCCCGGATCAGATCGTCCAGCGCGCGCAAGGTCTCATCAATCGGGATTTCCGGCTGCGGGCGATGGATTTGGTACAGATCGATCCAGTCCGTGCCGAGCCGCTTCAGTGAGGCTTCGCAGGCGGCGATGATGTGGCGGCGGGAATTGCCCGAATCGTTCGGGTCGTCGGACATCTTGCCATGGAACTTGGTCGCCAGGATGACCTTCTCGCGCTTCCCTTGCAGCGCCTTGCCGACCACCTTTTCGCTCTCGCCCTTGTTATACACGTTGGCAGTGTCCCAAAAGTTCACGCCCTGCTCCAAGGCGTGATTGAGGATGGCGATGGAGTCGGCCTCTTCGGTCCCCCAGCCGAAATTCATGCACCCCAGACACAGCTCACTGACCTGCACTCCCGTTCTTCCCAGACTACGATATTGCATAAGGGCGATGATACCTACTTGAACTCAACGGAATTGAGGAACGCCTTCATATTATCATCATCTTTGCCGCCCGTACTACCCAAAATCAGCATCACTACCACGTCTCCGTGGTAAACATATTGGACTGTCATGAAGCTCGTCAGCGATCCTGTGTAGTCCACGACGGTCGTTGGATGGCCGTTGATTTTGGTTTCACGCTTTGCGGTCTGACGAAGATTGGCTTCGGCGAACATAGGCTTGACCTGGGAATCCAAGTAGGCTTCAGTACCGGACCTCATCTGTTCTAATCCCTTGCCCTCCATCGCCACGATCATATGGATGCGGTTTTCGCCTTCGATTGACCAGCCTTGCCCTCGACCCGTTTTATCTTGGAAGATCATGCTGGGATCCGTCGGAGGAATCTGGGGCATGTAGACAGAGAACTTCCAGCCTGCCGGCTGGAAGACAGCCCATCCGGTTGGAAGTTTCGGCTTTGAGGAACAACCACATATCGCAATGACTCCAATGACGCAAAGTTGTACATACAATCGGTTCATGCCTACCTCACCAATCGGTTAATTCTCGACGCTATTTCAGCTCGATTGAATCGATGCAGGTGTTGAGTTCCGGTCGATTCACGTCCGCCGGCGGACCGACAGCAACCAATGAAAATATCCCGTCACCTTTGATTACCGACACGATAAATCCCGTGTAGCCACCCGGAATCGTCACATCCGTCCGATGTCCTTGTAAGCTGCGGATCTCCATGTCTTTCGAAGAGTTGACTGTTGCCCCACTCGCCTTACAGAAATCCCGATCGAACTTCTCGCAATAAGCGGAAAGTTCAACTTTCAGATCCTTGGTGAAAGGGCCGCGCGAATTCACTAGGCGATACCCCATCGGCGGGCCGACGATCTGCCATGCCTTCATGAGTTTGGCTTCTTTCGGAACATTTGGAACAGGAAAGGGGGCCGGCTTTTTGGGGAGATAGACAGAGAACCCCATATTTGCAGGACTAAAGTCAATCCATCCAACGGGAAGGGATGGACGCGGCTGGACGGGTTTCGAACAGCCCACGAGCAGGCAAGCCACTAGAATCATATGGCAAAAGTAAATTCGTTTCAAATCTCGCCTCCTTCCCAGCCTACTTTGCGCTATGCGCTGGGGATTCCTGCAAGAACGCTATTCGACCTCAAACGAATCGAGAAAGGCTTTCGGTTTGACCCCATCCAACTGCCCGCTCGGCCCAGCCACGAAGAGGATTCTATAGACGTCATCCTGCTCTACCACAACCATGATCTCGCTGACAGAGTCCGGGAAGATGAACTCGGACCGGTGCCCTGGCTTGCCGCGCACGCTGATATCCGTGGAATTGGTGGTGAGGATTCGTTCCCGAGCGAAGGACCTTTCGAACCCCGTCACATAAGCGCTCAGCTTTTCCCGATCGCTGCCGCGCACTTTCGTGAACTCCACGTACAGAATCTTGTACGCGATCAGCTCGTCGTTGACACTCCACTTTTTCCCAACCTTCATATTGGGCGTCCAATTCGTCCGTCCTTCGGCGGGCTCCCTCGGCAGGTTGACCGAGAAACCGCAGCCGTGCGGTTTGAAAAGAATCCAACCGGCCGGCGGTTTCGGACGAATCGGGGCGCGGGTGCAACCGAGCGCCACACCGAGTAATAGAGCGACGAAAATGACACGCTTCACAGGTAATTCCTGATGCCAAGTTATACGTCTGCAATAGGACTCCTGTTCATATGTGAAATCGATCAGTAATTACGGGCTGCAGGAGTCGGGGATGGCTTCCGGCTGTGTCTGCATCGCTCCTACCACCTTGACTCCGTGGCGCATTTCGGACTTTCAAATGACTTGAGAATAGGAAACGCGTCACCCATTTTCATCGCCGGTGAAAAGAAGCCCCAGGCGGAGGCGCCGTCCAGGCCCTCCGGCTCCAGAATGGAAAACGCGACCAGGCCGAGCGGTTGGGCGGTGCGGACCAGGTAGCTGCCCTTTGGCATCGTGCGTTTCGCGGGAGCGAATTTCCCCTCCAATCGCACCAGCCGATGGCCCTGGAATAGTTTGGCATCTTCATGCACCTCCGAGATCGTGAACTCCTCGCACTCGACCTGCGAGTCCTCTACCAGCTTTTCGACCTTGACTCCGTGGCGGCGGAGCAGTTCGATCTCCTTCTCCTGTTCCGCCGGTATCCAGTAGGCGGCGGGGTAGTTGGCGGTGCGCGTTGGGACAAAGCGATCGTACACCGGCATCTTGACGCGTGTCAGGTTTGTTGGGCGGCCGTGCGGCTCCGATGAAACGGAGCCCTCCAATTTGCCGTTCGGTTTCGACGGAGCGTTCGGCTTCGACGGAGCGAAGCCCTCCAGAATCACTTCTTCGGATCCGCGCGGGGCCATCTCAAAGCGGACGCCAAGTTCCGGGTGAGTCGTCGCCCACGTCACGACATCCTTGTCCGCCTGCCGAGTCAGTGCAACGATCTTGGCCGGATTCTTCGCCACCTCTTCTAACACGCCCCAGACGAAGCGCTCGGTTGCGACGACGCGGTCCTTGAACGGCAGATAGGTGGTGGCCTCGCTCAGCAGCCCAATTCGCCCGCGAAGGCCCGCGTAGTTGGTTTCGTACCGGCCCTCCGGCGCGACCGTATACCAGGCTTTGATCCCTTCCCGATCGTAAACGTTTCCATAGTCCTGCATCTCCATCTTGAACTGCTGCCGAAGCCGTTTGCGCAAACCCGGAAGCAACTCATCGCGCGAATATTTCAGGACGGATGGCGGGGTGTTGGGGTTGAGCGGCGGCGCGTAGGTCAGTTCATACCCGTGGCGCGTGCCGTCGGTGGTGTGCAGGTCCATCACGATGTCCGGGTCCCACTGGGAATAGATTCGATCCAATGCGGCCCGCATCTCCGGCGAATCGGCCTTGATCGCGTCTCGGTTCAGGTCTAATCCCTGTCCGTTGCCCCGTACCCCAACGATGGCGGGGCCGTCCTGTTCCGGCCGATTGCGCTCCCCTGGACCCCATTTCTCGTTGCCGTCGCAGTTGTAGATCGGGGTCATCAGGATCACCATTTTGTCGAGCATGTCGCCGCCTTGGCAGAGCTTGCGGAGAATGTGTAGGGCGGCCTCCTTCCCTTCCACTTCGCCGGCGTGGATATTGGCCTGGATGTAGACCACTGGCTTTCCGGCCCTGTGCGGATCGGGGATTCTGGTGGCGATGACGAGCGGTATCGGCCTTCCCTCTTGGCTGGTTCCCATGTACTCGACCGTGATCGGGGCCCCCATTTTCTGAAGCTGTTGAATGAAGGCGATTACGTCTTCGTAATGCGATGTCTCTTGGAAATCGGTCCGTTCCGCGCGGGTCAGCGGCCAAGTCTGCATCGCGACGGCGGACAAAAGCAGATGGATCATGCCCTCCATTGTGTATCATTCGAGGCATGAGAACCGTGAAATCGATCCTATTCGCACTATGGCTCCTCCCGTCGGCCCTTCTCGCGCAGGGCTATCAGAAGCCGCCGAAGGCAGTATTGGACGTGCTGGATGCACCCCCGCCTCCCACGGTCATATTCTCTCCGGCGCGGGACAGGATGCTGCTGGTGCAGGGGGTTCGGTACCCGTCCATCGCGGATTTGGCGGCGCCCATGCTGCGCCTGGCCGGATCGCGCATTAATCCGCAGACGAGCGGTCCTCATGCGCCAGCAAAAATCGTCGGTTTGACGATCAAGAACGTTGCTGATGGGAAGGAGACGGCGATGCAGCTTCCCAAGGACCTTTCGGTGTCCAGCCCGAGCTGGTCGCCGGATGAGCAGCGCATCGCGTTTCTTGCGACCGGCGCCAAGGGGATAGAGCTTTGGCTGGCGGATGCCAAGACGGGGAAATCGAAGGCGCTTCCCCACTTGACTGTGAACGCGGCCTATGGGCAATCGTATCAATGGATCTGGTCAACCGGCTCACTGCTGGTCAGGGCCGTGCCGGAGGATCGCGGGAAGATGCCAAACCGAAGCCCGGTGCCTGCCGGACCCGACGTACAGGAGAACATCGGCAAAACGGCCCCCACGCGGACTTTCCAGGACCTACTCCAGGACGAAAGCGATGACCGTTTGTTCGAATATTTCATGACATCGCAACTTATCATCGTTTCTCCCAATGGTGCGCAACGGCGTATCGGCAAGAAGGGCATGTACGCCTCCGCGGACGTGTCACCTGATGGCAACTACGTTCTCGTTGATAGGACCGTACCCCCCTTTTCCCGCCTCTTGCCGGCCGGCGGATTCGCCCACGAGATCGAGCTATTGTGGATCGACGCCGGAAAGGTCGAGACGCTGGCCAGCCTTCCGAATGAAGAAGGAGTTCCGCTCGATGGCGTGCCCACGGGGATACGTAGTATCGGTTGGAGTCCGGATGCGCCTTCGACACTGGTTTGGGTGGAGGCGCTGGATGGCGGCGACCCGAAACGAAAGGTGGACCATAGGGACAAAGTGATGATGCGGGACGTCCCGATAGGGGCGGCGCGCGAGTTGGCTCTTGCGAGGAACCGATATGCCGGGATATCCTGGACCGAGAAGCACGGAGTAGGACTCCTGACAGAATACGAACGAGAGCGGCAGCGACGACAGACCTATCTCATGGATTTCAATCAGCCGGCTGGCGCGCCGAAACTGCTGTGGGACCTGGATATGCGCGATCGATACAGCGACCCAGGCCAGCCGGTTGCGACGCGTCTTACGAATGGCGAATATGCCCTGATAAATCAAGACGGACGCCTGCTGCTGCGCGGCGAGGGAGCGGGACCGACCGGCAGCCATCCGTTTCTGCAATGGTATGACCTGTCCAGCGGCAAGACGGAGCAGGTTTGGCGATGCGGCGGTGGCAACTATGAGACGGTGGCTGAATACCTGCCGGATTCTGGACAATATGTGACTCGAAAAGAGTCCCAGTCCGAGCCGCCAAACTACTATTTACACGACGCCTCGGGGGTAAAGGCGCTGACAGCATTCAAGGACCCCACGCCGCAGATTCGCGGAATCGCCAAACAGCTAGTTACCTACAAGCGGAGCGACGGTGTGCAATGTTCCTTTACGTTGTACCTGCCGTCCGGCTACAAGCAGGGCACGCGCCTTCCGACCGTCATCTGGGCCTATCCGCTAGAATACACGGATACTTCAACCGCCGGCCAAGTGAGCGGCTCCACTGATCGATTCACTACTATGGCGGGGATCTCGCCGCTCTTCTTCCTCATGAATGGATACGCCGTCTTGTATGATGTAACCATACCGATTGTGGGCGATCCGGAAACAGTTAACGACACGTTTATCGAGCAGCTGGTATCGAGCGCGAAGGCTGCCATCGACAAGGCAGACGAGATGGGTGTAACCGATCCGAATCGTGTCGGCGTAATGGGTCACAGCTATGGCGCATTCATGACCGTCAACCTGCTCGCCCATTGTGATCTTTTCAAGGCGGGAATCGCACAGAGCGGCGCATATAATCGTACACTGACGCCGTTCGGTTTTCAGAGTGAGCGCCGGACTTTGTGGCAAGCGCCCGACATGTACATGAAGGTTTCCCCCTTTATGTACGCCGATAAGATCAAGGCGCCGCTGCTGATGTTCCACGGGGAGATGGACAATAATCCGGGTACCTTCCCCATCCAAAGCGAGCGGCTGTTCCAGGCGATTAAGGGCCACGGCGGCACGGTGCGGTTGGTGATGCTCCCCTACGAGTCGCACGGCTATTCGGCTCGCGAGTCGGTGGAACATGTATTGTGGGAGCGGCTGCATTGGTTTGATAGATATGTCAAGGGAACTGAAGCCGCTAACCCCGATGGAAGGTAAACACTGCGACGGTCATATCCGCCTGCGTGATGGCAAACTTTCCGGCGAGACCGCTGCGGACGATAGATTCGCAAATGCTAAGGCCCATCCCCTTTGACGAAGCCAGGTCAAAGCCATCAGGAAGAGGCCGGCCATTGTTTCGAACTTGGATCTCGACGTGGTCTTGCTGTACGCCGATCGAAATCTCTATAACATACTCACCTCCACCGATGAATCCGTGTTCGATCGCATTTTGCGCCAGCTCGTTCAGCACCAGCGCGACATGATTCGCCTGGTTCATCGGTAGGCGGACATCTTCGCCTTCGATCGCGACACGTATGTGACAGTCGGGCGGAGCAAAGCCTTGAATCAAATTCATCAGGATCGCCTCAGCGACGGCCTTTAGCCGCACAAATTCGAGATCGTCGCGGGAGAGCAGATCATGCACAGTAGCGATGGCCTGGATGCGGTTCAGACTTTCCGCAAGGTGCTCTTCCAGTGGCTTTTGCTCTGAATGCTGCATGCTCATCCGCAGCAAGCTCGCAATCTGCTGGAGGTTGTTTTTGACCCGATGGTGCATCTCTTGCATCAGCGTATCGCGCGCGCTGAGCCGAGCGTGGCTGACCGCTATCGCCGCCTGTCCCGCAATCGTCTCCAGCGTCCGGATCTCGTCTCGCGTAAAGTTGTGACGCTGCCCCTTATAGCAAGAGAGTACGCCGAGCGCCTTCCCCGCCAACGTGAGCGGCACGCAGATGAGGGACCGCAATCCCTGTTCCCGCGCAATCTCCGGAAACAGATAGTCGGGAGAGGATTGCACGTCTTCAACGGTCACCGTGCGATTTTCCTTGACGGCCACTCCAGCAACGCTCTCTCCCAATTTGATGCTCGGTTTGTTGAGGTACGCGCGGCTCGTGGCAATGGAAGCGTGCAGAAGAAGCTCCTGGGACTCTTCGTCGAGCAGCCGCAGCGTGCAGACTCTGTAATTCATTTGCCGCGAGGTTTCCGATACCAAGAGCTGCAATATCTCTTCCAGATAGGCGGTGGAGGACAGCATGCGGCCCACGTGCGCCAGCGTCCGATACTGCACGGCCTGGTGTTCCAATTCACTCAATCGGCTCATCGTTTCGATGGTTCCCGACACCTGGCCCGCGACGCCGGCAAGGAGCATTTCTTCTTCCGGGCTGTAATCGTGCGGCTCGGTTGTGCGGACGGTAATGACGCCGAGCAGCTTGTCCCGGACCAGGAGCGGCACCGCCAAAAAGCTCTCATAATCCTCTTCGTGCAGAATCGGAACGTACTTCGAGCGGGGATCCTTATAGGCGTCCTGATTGACCCCAACCGGCTGCCGTTCCAGCGCCACCATCCCGGTTATCCCCTCGCCGATTTTGACGCTCACCTTATCGATCAGGTCCTGATTCTCCGTGCTGGCTTTGAGGACAAGTTCTTCGCCGTTCTCAGGAATGAGATAGATTTCGCAGACGTCTGTGTCGGTTACCTGGCGGCCGATCTCGGCGATTCCCTGCAGCATTTCCTGGGAGCCGAATGCGGAACCCATCGCCTCGTTGACGCGGCGCATCGCCTCCAATTCGGCTTCGCGCCGGGCAAGCTGCAGGCGAAGTTCCTCGACATCCATTACGCCACCGGGTTGGCGTGACCCAGCGGCACGGGATTCGCGGCGGCATGGCTGCGGCGGACCTCGGTAATGTTTGCCTTGACACGTCCGCCAATGTGCTCGAGCCCGTTGCTAAGGCGCAGGTAGTACCCGTCGTCCGACCAACCGACCGCCTTTGGCTCGCCGGCGGATAACACCGACTGCACCACGTCGCATTCCAAAACCTGCGCCCTTTTGTAGTGCGACAAAACCTGCGAAAACTCCGCCGTCGTCCCGTTCTTGATCTCGTATTCTTCAACCGGCAGCGATGGATTGCTGCGCACGTAGATTGCGCGGCGCACCCGGTGCTCCAGCTCTTCGATACATTCTCCGTCCGCGCCGATAATCCATTCGCTCACGTCCGGATGGGCCTCGACCAAGAGCGCGTTGCCCGGTTCGTTGGCCGCGCGCATCAGATCGCGCTCCACGCGCAGGGAAACGGTCTCCGCTCCTGCAATCCGGCCCCGGCCGTGGCAGAACGGACAAGGCTCCGTCATCGCCTCTGTGATCGATTCCCCGGTTCGCTTGCGTGTGATTTCAATGAGGCCGAGGGAGCTGATCCGTCCGACGCGCGTGCGCGCCCGGTCCCGTTTGAGGGCCCGTGTGAATGCGTTCAATACGATGCGGCGGTCGCCCGCACCGGCCATGTCAATGAAGTCGATGACGATAATTCCGCCTAAATCCCGCAACCGGATCTGGCGCGCGACCTCCTCCACCGCCTCCAAATTCGCCTTGACAATGGTTTCGGCGAGCGAGGTTGCGCCGACCTGTTTGCCGGTATTGACGTCGATGGCTGTAATCGCTTCCGTCTCGTCGACGACGATATAGCCTCCCGATTTCAGCCACACTTTGCGGCGGAGCAACCGGTCCATTTGGGCCTCGATACCGTACTTGTCGAAAATGCACTCTTCGTTGTCATACAGATGGATGCGGCCCTTGATCTTTGCCGCCACCAGATCCGCAAGCTCGTTCACGGCTTCGTATTCCGCCGGATCGTCGACCACGAGGCGATTTACATCCGCGCCGAACACGTCGCGGACGGTGCGATAAAGCAGGGTGAAATCGGAATGCACCATGGAGGGCGCCCGGCTGCCTTCAACCTTGACCGAAATCTGGTTCCAGGTTCTCATCAGGAAAGCGATGTCTTGCGCGAGCTCTTTTTCCGTCTTGCCTTCGCACTCCGTTCGGAGGATTAGACCGAAGCCTTCCGGACAGAACTTCTGGCCGATCTTGCGCAGTCGGTCGCGCTCATCCCGGTCCTCGATCTTGCGTGAGACGCCCAGGTGGCCTCCTTCGGGCATGAGCACCACGTATCGGCCGGGAAGAGTGAGGCGTGTGGATACGCGCGCGCCTTTGGTTCCACGGGGGGCCTTGATAACCTGGACGAGCAACTCTTGGCCGGGACGCAGCAGGTCCTTGATCTTGCGCTGGCGAAGCTCGTTTCGGCTGAGGGACGCGGCATCTGTGTCGGTGCCGTCATCCAATAGGACGTCGGCGACATAGAGAAAAGCGTTGCGCTCCAGGCCGATGTCGACGAAGGCCGCATCCATGCCGGGCAGGACGTTTTGGACGATGCCTTTGAAGATGCAGCCTACCACGCGCTCTTCGCGCTCGACCCTCAACTCGACCAGTTGGCCCTCTTCTAGTGTGGCAATCCGCGTCTCGCGCGGAGTGACGTTGACAATGATTTCTTTCTTAGTTCTCGGTTCGATGGGACGATACCCCTTTTGATCGGGCGGGGTTTCGAGGTTTTGCCGGCGGGGTCTGCGCCCGCACGCTACGGTCAAAAATCTTATTATCTTGGTTCAAAGGTGCGGCACATTACACCCGATACCCATGCCCGGATTTCTATATGTTACTACGTAGAGTATAGCACTTCATCGCGCGTATTCGATGGTGCGGAAGGCTACAGAGACGGGTTCCAGCTTTGCGTCCCCCTTGGCGTCGTATCGGGTGATCTTGGTCCAGTTGCCGCGCTCATCCATGTCATATGCAAGACGAATGTGAATGAGACACTTGCCGGAGGCATCCGATTCTTCAATCTCCAACGGCAGGTCCGCCTCCAAGTATTCGGTCCAGCGTGTGATAAATTTCTCGCCGACGAAGCTGCCTGTTTCCAAGTTGTGCAGCTTGCCATCCTTCATCCAGCCCTTGCTGTAGCGCGTGACCTTCTCGGCCCCATCCGTCTCCGTATGCTCCCAATAATGTTCTTCCGGTTTCGCCACTTCCACGCGGCGCTTGACCAGCTTTCCGCCATATCCATATTCGCTTACTTCGGACTTGTTGTTGGACCTTGTGTTGACGACTCGACTTAAGATATCGCCTGCCCGATTTTCTGATTCTTTTGTCTGCGAGTTGCTTTCGGGGTCGTTGGTGGACGTTGTTTTGTATGGATCGTTTCCCGTTGCGGTAATGCAGAGAGTGGTCGACAGAATTTCAACGTTCTTTTCGTTGAAATTGGCATACAAATCGAAAATCAAAACACCGCTGGGATCGTAGGTCCGCCGGCGGACCACATTGCCTCTCTCGTCCTTTTCGTCCTCCTCACGGATCCGGGGCGCTCTGACAACGTCCGGATCGCCTGCTCTCGGATAGCGGTGACTGGAAACCAACTTTTCAGGGTCTCCCACATATCCCTCGCTAGAGAGCATTCCTTTCTCGTCGTACGTGTAAACATCGCGTTCGATCTGTTTGCCATCTCGGTAGGTTTTTTCGCTGATCAATTGGCCCTTGGCATCGTACGAGTTTGCCGTGCGCTCGGTGAATTTTTCTCCCTCTTTGTTGTATTGGCAAATGTCTTCCGAAATCCGATCGCTCGCGTCGCAAG
Organism: Fimbriimonadia bacterium; assembly: GCA_041483895.1. Taxonomy (GTDB): domain Bacteria; phylum Armatimonadota; class Fimbriimonadia; order Fimbriimonadales; family JABRVX01; genus JBGPGO01. The sequence continues at coordinate 80,183 of JBGPGO010000008.1, read as the reverse complement.
TGAAATGATGATGCTCGGATTCCAACATCGGCCGGTCGATGGAATCCGGGTTCAAGAATGTCAATTCGCCGAGAGAATCCGGGGTGTCTTCCGCCCCTTCCGGGGGCCAACGTGTGAGGAGAAACTCCTCAACAACCTGATCTTCGGAGTCCTTCGTTACGGACTTCAGCAACGTCCTTTCCCCAACGCCTCCAGGACCTATCTTCGCTATCTCCAGGGAGTACTGGCGTACTTTGCCGTGGAATTGGTCTTCCGGCGGGGTTGGCGCCGGCATGGCAAAGATAATTGCCGGGATCGCAGTTGCGGCGAGGATCGTTGCTCTGAATTTCATCGTTTTTGCTCCTTCGAGCGTTTGCTAGTCACAGTATTTCATCGCGCGTATTCGATGGTTCGGAAGGCGACGGCGACAGGTTCGAGCTTGCCATCTCCCTTGGCGTCGTATCGGGTGATTTTGGTCCAATTGCCGCGCTCATCCATGTCATATGCAAGCCGAATGTGGATGAGACACTTGCCGGAGGCATCCGATTCTTCGATCTCCAACGGCAGGTCCATGTCCAGGTCCAAATAGTCGATACGCCGTGTCATAAACTTTCCGTCCATCAGATTCCCTGACTCCAGCGTATGCATCTTACCGTCTTCCATCCAGTTCTTGCCGTAGTTTGTGACTTTTCCGTCTGCGTCCGTTTCCGTATGCTCGGTAAAACGCTCTTCCGGCTTCATTACCTCTACACTGCGCTTGACCAGCTTTCCACCATAACCGTATTCTCGATTATCGATCGTATAGGTCGATTTTGTGTTGACGATTCGACTCAAGATGTCCCCTGCTCGGTCGACCGTTTCGATCGTTTCCGAATTGCTTTTCGGATCGGTGGTAGAGGTTTCTTTGAACGGAGAAATTCCTGTTGCGGTGGAATGGAAAATTGTAGACTGCATTACGATATTCTTTTCGTTATATCTGAAGTACGCGTCAGCAATCAGAACTTCATCAGTATCATAGGTTCGCCTGCGAATCGCGTTGCCGCTCTCGTCCTTTTCGACTTCCTCTCGTGTTCGTGGCGCGCCGGCGACGTCCGAATCACTGGTACGTGGAGATTGATAACTGGAGATCAAACGCTCCGGATCGCCAACATATCGCTCTCCAGAGAGCAAGCCGTGCTCGTCGTACGTGTACACGTCGCGTTCACCCAATTTGCCGTCGCGATAACACTTTGTGCCGATCAAATGGCCCTTCGAGTCGTAGGTATTTTCCCTTCGCTCAGTAAACTTCTCTCCCTCCTTAATGGATTGGCAGACGTCTTCTGATACGCGGCCGTTCTTGTCGCGAGCGAAATGATGATGCTCGGTCATGAGCATCGGCCGGCCGATGGAATTTGGATTCAAGAAGGTCAATTCACCAAGAGATTCCAAGGCGTCTCCCCATACCTCCGGAGGCCAGCTCGTGAGGAGAAACTCTTCAACAACCTGATCTTGGGAGTTCTTCGTTACGGACTTCAACAAGGTCCTTTTTCCGATTCCTCCGGGACCTATCTTTGCAACCTCAAAAGAATAGTGATGAACCTTGCCGTGGAATTGGTCTTCTGGCGGCGTTGGGGCCGGCATGGCAAGGACGGAAATGCGGGCTGTCGCCGCAAGCAGCCAGAAGATGTGGATGAACTTCACTTTTGTTTTTCGGCTTCCAGACGATACTGAATCAACCTCGTTGCCATCGACACTGCCCGTTCCGGCCCGGTTCCCTCAGTCTCAAAGCGAACGACCTTCGTCCAATTGTCGTGTTTATCGATATGATACTCATATCGGACCTGGCGCGTGAGTTTGTCGCCGTCGTACGTCTGTTCCAGTTTCGGAAGGAAATCCTTCGTGATCACTTTGACCGTTCTTGTATATTTATCGTTTCCAGATCGCTGAATGGATTCGCTGTGAGTCTCTTTATTCTCTTGCCAGCTCTTGTAGCTGTAGATCACCTTTCCCTCGGCGTCGTATGCTGTGGATTCGTTTAAACCGCCTTTATCGTCCTGGCGACTGATCGATTTCTGCGTCACCTTGCCGTCGGCGCCATACGTTGTCGTGACCGTTTCTCCGTCCTTCGTCGAAGTCTCAGAACGACTCGTGAGCTTGCCATCGAAATCAAAATGCTCTTCCGACGTCACTCGACCGTCCGCACCGATGTTGGTGACCGTCCGGGTTGCCACCGCTTTGTCGGGCACATAGTTCAGATAGGTGGTCTGGACGACTCCGCCTTGATCGTCGTACTTCTGTAACTGCTCGCTGTACATGAAATCATCGCCGTTGTAGGTGGCCATGCGCACCGTTCGCCCTTGGCCGTCGAACTCCGTCACAGAGCGGTATCCACTCGTGCGCTCCTTTGGATCCGCATATTCGGTCCGCATTTCGGTCTGATTGCCTTTGGCGTCATAAGTGTAGACGGTGGTGGATTGCAGCTTGTCGGCGCTAAAATTCTCGCTCCTTGCCACTCGTCCGTCCCCATCAAATTCGGTCGACGATGCCGAAATCAGCTTGTCACGTTGATACGTGGCCTGCTTGTTCATTCGGCCCTGAGTGTCGTATGTGTATACGTATCGGGTATCCGTCTTTTTGCCGTCGGTGATGGTCGTGTAGTACATCTCTGTCATGCGGCCCTGGGGATCGTACTTGCAGATCTGTCGGTAGCTGTTTCTTTGGGTGGAATCCAGATATTCCGGATCCAAGAAGCCGAGTGCTTCGGACGGTCCGATAGAGGCCTGCGTCGGCATAGGTCCGGAAAGGCGGAACGTTTCCAAGATGCGGCCATCTTTGTCCGCCGTTCCGCTGGAAAACAAGATCGGCGAGTTGCGTGTGCCGCCCAGCCGGATGACCTCGGTCTTGAAACTTTCGTACGGCCCGATGATCTGGTCTCCGAACAGGCCGTAGCCCTTGGCATTCGCGCCCGAAACCGCAGACACAGCAATGAGCATTACAGAAAAACGAAACATCTCATCACCTCGACAAAAAGTCCAACTTGAGCATTAGACGCCGGCATTTGCCGAAAGGTTACGCTATTACCGGGGTCTTCGGTGCAAACGAACAGACCGGATCAGCCAACGAGGACCCCGGCACATCGCGTGGGCAATTTCGAAAACCCGGTACCGAAGGCGGGAATGATTTGCCTGGGTCATTCGTCTTATCTAGTGGAGTACCGTTGACGGCGCTCCCCCAGGCATGGGATAATGCCACCAATCCTAAGCAAGAAGGAGGTGGTGCAAAAAGATGTATAACGAACCTATGCGCCAGGAGGGTCGCGCGTTTTAGCCGACCGCCCTCCGGGGATGTGCGGCGATGAACCGCATCCTCCTGGTGGGATCGTAAAAACTGCCCCGGCTTGCCCCGGGGCATTCTAATATTTGGATGTCCCTTCACAGTGCGACTGTGAAGGGATTTTTGGGATGTGTCGGGGTTCACGTCCGGCAACTCCTTGCTCCAGCCGAAACCAAAGACCCCGACACCCCTTGACGTCCGCGAGCCGCACGGATAACAATCACCCCCATGGCACAGGCCCGCATCATCGCCGTCATCCCCGCCCGAATGGGCGCCACCCGCTTTCCCGGCAAACCGCTCGCCCTTATCGCCGGCAAGCCGATGGTGCAATGGGTGTGGGAAAAAGCCCGACAGGTGGAGATGATCGATCGCGTGGTGATCTCCACGCCGGACCGGGAGATCCAGGCGGCGGCCGCGGCTTTCGGGGCGGAGGCCGTCCCCTCCAGCCCCTCCTGCCCCACCGGCACCGACCGCGTGGCCGAGGTGGCGGCGGCAACCCTGGGAGAGATCTACTTGAACATCCAGGGCGACGAGCCCCTCGTCCGGCCCGCCGACATTCTGGCCTGTCTCAAGCCGATGCTGGCCTCCGAGCGCCCGGATTCCGCGAGCGTTTTCTGCCCATGCGCCGCATCGGAGGAGGATGATCCGAACGTGGTCAAGGTCGTCACCGACAATTGGGGCTTCGCGCTCTATTTCTCGCGCTCCCAGATACCCTATCCCCGCCAGCCGGGGTTCAAGCCGCTCCGGCACCTGGGCATCTATGCCTTCAAGCGAGAGACGGTGATGCAGTACACCAGGCTCAAACGGACGCCGTTAGAGCAGGCGGAAGGGCTGGAACAGTTGCGGCTGCTGGAACACGGCTACACGATGGCGATGACCCGAACCCGCCGCCCGTCCGGCCCTTCGGTGGATACGCCAGAGCAACTGGAACAGGTGGAGCGCATTCTTTCGAAGACATTGACCCGCTTTTAGCTCGATCTGTCGTTAAAACTTCCGACATGACAATTGCCGGTCACCGAGTTACAATAACCTGACGCGATCCTCGTTGACGTCCATCGGGGCTACCTTGCCCAACGCCTAATCGCCGAGTCGGTTCCCGTATCAAAGCGGCTGAACGCGACTCCATTTGGGTGGCAAAGAATTGGAGGAAACAATGAGGTTTCGTGACTCGCTTGTCATCGTGATTGCCTTGCTCGCGACCGGCGTACCTGCCCAGGACACGTGGATTCGACAAAGTCCCTTACCCGCCGACGCGAACTATAACGGCGTCTCCCTTCTCGGACCGGATCATGCGTTCGTATGCGGCTCTAGCCACACGTTGGTTGAGACCCCCGACGGCGGAAAGACCTGGTTTCAGTGGCTGACCGGCCCACTCGGAGCGGACCCGTTCTATGCCGTGCTCTTCAGCGATGCGGAACACGGCTACGTGCTCGGGAACGGAAGCGACTCATGGCGTTCTACGGACGGCGGCGTTCATTGGTCCCGAATGTACGGCGTTCCGGGCGGATCCTGGTACCAGATCTCTTTTTTCAGCCCGTTAGAAGGCATCATCGGTGCGAACGGCGCCGCGGCCGCAACTTATGACGGGGGCGTCAACTGGTATCTCCGATCCGGGTATCCAGATTGCCCGGTGATGTACGGAGCGGATTACCGGGACCCGCTCGTTGGTATTGCCGGCGGTTGGCTGCCGAAAACCGACGCGGACGGCATTTTCAAGACTATTGATGGCGGGAAGACCTGGGACCAAACGCACCCGAAATCCGCCAACACAGTCTTATGGATGGACTCAAATCGAGTCATCGCGGACGAAGGGACGACAGTCTTGGAATCGTTGGACGCCGGCGATTCATGGCATACCATCGCCTCGGGCATTTGGACGGGCTTCTCCAAAATCACAAGAGCCGGCACTTCGGACGTTGTGGTCGGGGTTTCTCTCAAAGGAGATATCTGGCGCAGCCCAGACGGCGGATATTCGTGGGATTGGGTATTCGACGGACTTGGTTCCTTGCCGGCGTCTTGGGATGTCAAATTCGTGGACTCCGATAATGGTTGGGTCGTTGGCGATACCGGGTTGATCTTCGCGACCAGTGATTCAGGAATTACCTGGCGGCAAATCAATTCCGGGGTCGGGTCCCAGATTTACGATCTCAAGGCCATCGACGGAAATGTCGCCATGGCCGTGGCCCACAATGGATACATTCTCCGCACCGAGAACGGCGGCAAGTTCTGGAAGACACAAAAGGTTGAGGTGACCGGCCAGATATTCGGTCGAGACGAGAATCTCCATGCGATCGACGTCTTGAATCGAGATGTGGCCATCGTGGCGGGGCCGGGCGGAATGGTTTTTCGCACCGACGATGGCGCGCAGAGCTGGCAGAACATCGGCTACCCTGCCCTTTCCGGCGACTTCTACATCGAGGGCGTCTCCTTCACCGATCCCCTCAACGGATGGATTGCAGGCACGGACTATGATCTCGGCCACGAGCAGGGCCTGTTCCATACGGTAGATGGCGGCATGAGTTGGGAGCCGGTCACTTTCGATGGCCCCGCCGGCTGGAATGGCGTCCAATTCGTCGATAGCGAATATGGCTGGCTATACAGAATCGGCGGCTCTGGATTGCGCACCATCGATGGCGGGCAAAACTGGCTGGAGATGGGGTTGGCCGGTGGCCCGACGCTCAGCAGGATGAGATTCCTGGACCGCCAGCATGGATGGGCGGTCGGTTGGTATGGATATGTGGCGAAGACCGACAATGGCGGAGTATCTTGGCAGCCGCTCGATCTTGGCTCCACCGAAGAAATCTACTTCGACGTTGCTATCGTCAGCGCGACCGACATTTGGATCGTTGGTCGCGACACCGACTTCAATGGGGTCATGCGTCACACGACGGACGGCGGTAAGACGTGGAGTCGGCAAATGGTCAACGGGTATCCGTACTATCCCTATCGCATCACGGCCCCGACTTCCAACGACATGTGGTTCGGCGGATACAACGGAGCCATTTGTCATAAGGAGGGACCGAAGGCCAAGCTGACCGGCAAGGTTTCGTTGGAGTTTCTGAGCACCACTTCCGGTTTGACCGGCGTTCTCGCTCTTCGTCAGCCGGGAACGCAAACGTCGCTCTACAGCTTCCCCATCACGCTCGGATTTCAAGGTTCTTATTCCGTCCAGGACATTGAGCCAGGCACTTACGATGTCGCCTTCAAACTTCCTCGCTCCCTACGCGGGGTCGTCTCGAATCGCGCGCTGGTTGCCGGTGCGAATCAGCAAAACTTCGCTCTGATAAATGGGGACGTCGATGGGAACAACGCCGTGGACCTTGTCGATCTGAACCAAATCCTGCTGGAATTTGGGACCGACTTGGATTCCGATCTCAACTACGATGGCGTTGTCGACCTATTCGACTTCAACATCGTGCTACTCAATTTCGGCGCCGTTGGGGGATAGAAGCTACGACTGTTGCGCAGCCGTCCATTCTTCCAAATACTCCGGCGAGCGCTTGCATAGTTGGACGAAGTCGCAGCGGGCGCAGATCGGCTTGTAGGTCGGGAGGAGTGATTCGAAGTCGCATTCGATGATCTCCTCCCCCAACAGCCGCAGGGTCTCCTCAAACTGTGCCAACTCGTTTTCTGTCAGCGAGGCCGAGGCGCATTCGGTCGAACGCAATGCGTGGATGGTGGCAAACAGTTCCCTCTCCGGGTGGGTTCGCTTCAGCAGCAACTGGTACGCGGACATCGCGAGGTCGTCGCGTACCTCTTCTTCACTCACGCTCGTCCGGCCGCTCTTGTAGTCCACAATCTCCAGCCGTCCGTCGGGGTGCTCGTCCACCCGGTCCACGCGCCCGGACAGGATGAACGGCCCCATGTCGTAGCGCAGCATCCGCTCGACATACACCGGGCGTGCCTCCGTCGCGACCTCCTGCTGTTTCTCGTAGTAGGAGGCGAGCATCTCGCGGCCCATCTCCATGTGCTTCCGGGAGTCCTCATCGGATTCATATCCCGCCTCGATCCAGCCGGATTCGTAGTTGGCGATCAGGGTCTCTTTTGTCACGGTTCCGACGCCGCCCTGTTCGTGGAACTGCTGTAGGACTTTGTGGAGCGAGGCCCCGAAGGCAAAATAGCCCTTGGCCTTGCGATACCAACGCCCGCGCGGGTCTATGTGCATCCACCGATACATCACCGGGCAGGCGAGGTAGGTGGTGAACCGGGACGGGCTGAGGGTCGGTTTATCGCGGGCCATTGTTGGGTTTTAGGTTACCCCAGGGCGCCGTGTCGGGGTCTTTGGAGTCTTCACAAGAAAGGGGTTTGCCAGGTGAGGACCCCGACACAACGGGGACCCATCGGACGGATCGGACGGATCAGACTAATAGGTCCGATCGGTCTGATCCGTCCGATGGGTCCGATTAGTGCACTTGAATCGACGGCGGGCCTGGGAGGGTTTCCCCGATCTCGACGGCGGAGGGCAAATCAGCTTGGAAGGCATCGGCAACGGCGGGATCGATGCACAGGACCAGGCCGCCGGAGGTTTGCGGGTCCAAGACGATGTCCCTGATCCCAGACGCGACGGGTCCCACCTGCAGCATGTCGCCAAGCCACTCTGCGTTCTTGTTCGCGCCTGCGGTGACGTGTCCCGCTAAAGCTAGTTGGATAGCCTCCGGAAGGATGGGAAGCCGGTTGGAATCAATTCGGATGGCGATGTTGGAGTTGCGCGCGATGTGCGACAGGTGCCCGGCGAGGCCGAAACCGGTGACGTCCGTGCCCGCGCGGACCCCATGCCGGACCGCCACCTCGCTCGCCTCTTTATTCAGCTTCATCATCGATTCGCAGGCCGTTTGCAACGCCGATGGAGGACAGGCGTCGAACTTGGCCGCCGTCGCGACAATGCCGGTCCCCAGCGCCTTCGTCAAGAATATCTTTTGGCCCGGCTTTGCCCCGGCGTTGGTGATCGCCTTGTCCGGATCTACGATCCCAGTCACCGCCGCGCCAAATTTCGGCTCCTTGTCCTCCACGCTGTGCCCGCCGACGACCGCGACCCCGGCCTCGCGCATCTTGTCGAACCCGCCCAGCAGGATCTGCCGCAATACCTCCGCCGGGGCACTATCGATCGGGAAACAGAGAATATTCAGCGCGGTCAGCGGCCTTCCACCCATCGCGTACACGTCGCTCAGCGCGTTGGCGGCGGCGATTGCGCCATAGGTGTACGGGTCGTCCACGATGGGGGTGAAAAAATCCACCGTTTGAACCAGGGCGGTGCCGTCGGGCAGGCGAAAAAGGCCGGCGTCGTCGGAGCTGTCCAGTCCGACGAGCACGTCCGGGTCATCTTGCACGGGGATCCCGCGGAGCACCTCCGCGAGCTGGGTCGGGCCCAGCTTACTCGCTCAACCCGCGCACGCCACCACTTGTGTAAGCCGATATTCAGACATGAATGGAGTATAGCCGATGGTCGATTGAGCGGAACGCTACGGGAGCTCATTCGTCCCACCAGTCAGGAGGAATCATCATGCTGCTGACGCTTCTCGCTCTCGTCATTCAAAACCAAGCTCCCTGGCCCAAGAACATCGAGCCCATCAACATTCCGAAGCTTGTTCCGGAGGTTGCTGATGAAAATCTACGCGGACCCGTCTCAAAGGTCCGTGTCGAGACGCATGAGAAGACACCGGATCAGCCTCCGGAATGGCGAATAACGAAAGAGTCATCTTACAACCGAACCGGCCACATGACAGAAGAGCGGGTGCGCATGATCGATATGATGCGTGCTGGAGACAAAGGGTTCCGAACGACAAAATACAGTTATGACAAGCTGGGACAGACTGAGGGCATCGAGTATTCAGACAACGGCCATTGCTGGCGTCGGTGCGCGTACAAATTCAATTCGTGGGGAGGGCTCGTCGAGTCCATAATGACATCAACGGGCGAGAACACGTCTTGGATCACAACATACTCCTATGATCAGGATCATCATGTCATTAAGTCATCAGAAATCGGCGATCATGGCGAGCGGCTGAGAGGTGCCGTTTGGGAGTGGAAGCGCCTTCCCGTTGGAAGGTTTCAGCAGCAATGCCACTATACAATGGTCACTTCATCGGGACATGCCGTTGCCTTTGCTGAAGTAATCGAGGTGAGGGTTTATACGAATAGCGGAAAACTTGTGAGTACGAGGCTTACCGGTCCGGAAGGAGACGTCGGAGAGCAGTGCACGTACGATCTAGTCGGCAAGGGTTATACCAAAATCACGAATGAGGACGAGAAGATGGATTATAAGGAGATTCGATCGAAGGATGGCCGGACGTTAACAACGGTCGTGATGAAGAGAGGTGGAAAACAGTGGATATCGGAGGTGGTGACGTTCGACAAATATGGTAATGAGCTGACTCGTAAGGGCCGCACATCTGGCGGCGATGACGCGATGACGTGGGATCAGGTCTACCACTACACATATGATTCGCACGGAAATTGGACTTTGCGCACTGGGTCCAACCGCACTACCTATCCCGATGGCGAGGTTTCCGATGAAGAACTGGCGGCGGTCCGACGAACTATCGAGTACTACAAGTGAGTTATGAGATGATGGTGCTCTTGCTCCTGCTGCAATCCGCCGCCGCGCAACCTCAATGGCCGAAGAACATCGAGCCGATCAATCCTCCCGAATTATTTCCAATGGCCAAGGATGAGAACCTCCGTGGACCTGTCCGGCAAGTCGTCGAAGAGACGCGGGATGGTGAGAACGAGCAGGCTCATTGGACTGTTCAGCGCGAACTAACGTATGATCGGCGCGGCACTATGATCAAGCTATCTCAGCTATCCCAATCTGTGCCTGCGTGCCGGAAAAGCTTCTATGAGTGCGTTTATCATTACGACGCTTCGCACCGGCCGATTATCGAGGAGGAGTTTAGGGATGGATCCCCCGAATCCACGATAACATACAAATACTCGCCAACGGGAGACCTCCTTAGCATTTCCGCATCATATGGGTCAATCAAGACTTTCGAATATGACAATGGTCATCATCTTCGGAAATCCTACGAGGCCTATGATTCTGGCGAAAAGACGGAACGCGGCTCATGGAGATGGAGTCGCACGGCGGATGGTTTCGAACAGTTTTGTCATTATGCAAAATTGTTTTCGTCTGGTGATTTCGGCGGATCCGTACAAATTGATGAGACACGTCGATATGGTGTTGCTGGTGGACTGCTAGTTTCGCACTTCAGTCGATATGGTGGAAAGCAGGTGGAGGATTTCGTGTACTATCCAAATGGAACGCTCAGGTCCAGGACGCTAACGGACACCGAATCAGGCTCCAAGATTGTTGAAGACTCTTCTCCCGATGCGCGGACCGTGACGATGACGTCGTATGAGGCGGATGGGAAGGCCTGGATGATGAAGGTGGAGCGATATGATCAGTACGGAAATGTTGTTTCGCGCAATGGCTACAACGAAGATGGAAGTCGGGACTGGGAAATGTTGTACGAGTACAAGTACGATAGGCATGGAAACTGGACCTTGCAGATGGGCACTGACCGATCATGGATTAATGGTGAGGGTTTCGTCGACGATCTCCCGGCCATCTCGCGGACGATCACTTATTTTCATTCAGGTGCGAAGCCTTCGGGTCGATAGTGCCGGCAAGATGCCAGCGTTACCTAACGAGAAAATCTGCCATCGTGAGCGGGAGGGTGGTTGTGAAGTTGCGGAGGTTGGCGCGGTAGGGGAAAATTTTCTCGGCCAAAAATCCCATATAGTTGTCCCGCGCCTGCGCGATGCCCACCACCGTCACATAGGGATTGCAGATAATCGCGTGCCCATATCGCTGATAGGTCTCATCGAAACAGGTCACATTTAAGAGGCCCGTCTCGTCTTCCAGATCGAAAAACACCACGCGGCGGCCGCTTTGCGTCGGGGGAAAGCGCAGGCGGATCGGATGGCCGACCACGAAACATTTCGTCCCGTCCTTGGAGGCCATCGCCTGCGCTCCCGTGATGCCGCCGCGCGCCTGCACATGCTCGCGCTCCCAGGCCATCAGGTGCTTTTGCACGTCCATGCCAAGGATGTCGCGCTCCCAGATCGCCTTTTCCTGCTCGGGAAAATCCGCCACGTCCATCGGCATGGGGGGTTCGGTGTTGGTGAGGGGGAGGGTGTTGGGGTCTGGGCTTACGGATGCGACCGGTCTCCTGACCGAGTCGCAAGCCGATATAGATGCGACCGGTCTCCCGACCGAGTCGCCGCATCGGTCCGGAGACCGCGAAGAAACTTGCGACTCGGTCGGGAGACCGGTCGCATCATTTTTTTCTTCCTTCACAATCCCCATTGTGAAGGAAGATACTTTTTCATTGACGATCGCATCGTCGTCGCACTGTGAAGGGGCGACGCTGCTCGCGTAGTTGAGCGCCGAGGGAATCGCCCACAGCATCGCGCGGCGGTTATGGTGGAGGCTGTCCAGCGCGCCGCACAGGATCAGCCGCTCCAACTCGTCCCGCGCCGGCCGCACCCGCGCGACGAAGTCGAAGAAAGAGGTATAGCGCCGGGGTCTGGGTTGTTGGCAATCGGGAGGAGTCGGTAACAGTGAACCCCGGCGCATCGAGAATTCAAACCCCCACCCCAACCCTCCCCCTTTTTCCGGCGCAGGGGAACGGGCAGCGCCGGAAAAAGGGGGAGGGAGTCTCTCCATCCCTTCACAGTGCGACTGTGAAGGGGAGTTTTCATTGACGATCGCATCGTCAATGAAATCCGGGGTGATGATGCCGGTGTTGGGGTCTGGGCTTATTGGCATTCGGTCGGATCCGGCAGGCGAGGACCCCAACACATCTCCTATCCCTTCACAGTCGCACTGTGAAGGGATGTTGACGATGCGATCGCCAATGAAATCCAAGACCCCATTTAAGGATATGCGGGTCAGGGTGTCGGAAGACACTCCGCTGATCTGGTGAAGGGCCACGCGGATGCCGGCGCGAGGAAGGATCAACCGAGGGTCCATCTCCGACCGCACATCCTCCACCGAAAACTCCAACCCGCTCGCGTTCACATCCACCGGCAGCATCCTCACCCCCCGAATCCGCGCCTCGTTCGCCAGCGTGCAGGGGCCGTAATATCCCGCCGGCTGGGAGTTCAGCAGCGCCGCGAAATACTCCGCCGGATAGTGCTGCTGGCACCAGACCGAGCGGATCGAAATCTCCGCGAACGCCAGCGCGTGCCCCTCCGCAAACCCATATCCCTGAAATCCGGAAACTAAATCATAGACCTCCTCCGCCACCGACTGCGCGTATCCCTGCGCCAGTACCCGCGAGATCACCTCCTCTTTAATCTGCGCCGCGTATTTCTCCCGCCGCTTCTCGTAGATGGCCTCGCGCGTCGCCTCCGCCTCGCCGGACGTATAGTTTCCGAACTCCTGCAGCAGTTGGTCCACCTGCTCCTGAAAAACGATAATCCCATAGGTGTGGCCCAGAATTTTTTCCAATTTGGGATGCTGGAAGCTGTACGGCTTGCCCCGCCGCCGCGCGATCAATTCGTTGATCTTCACCGCCCCGCCCACGCCGGGCCGGATGCCCGCCTGCACCAAACTGGCGTCCTTCAGGTCCATCGTCCCCAGCCGCACGTGCGCCTGCCGCATCGCGGGAGAGGCCGACTGCGGCACGCCGATCAGATGCCCCGATCGCATGGTGGCGTAGGTGTCCGGGTCCTCCAGCGAGATGTCTTCCACATCGAAATCCTCGAACAGCCGGATCTGCTCCTGGGTCCTCCCCAGCACGTCTTGCCCGCGCAGGCAGAGCACGTCGAATTTGTCGAACACATGCTTGGCGCTGCGCTTGTCCCACTGCATAATTTTTACGGAGTCCAGGCCGGAGATGAGGACCGGCACCGTGTCCATGATCGGCGTTCGGGAGATCACGACGCCGGACGAATGGGAGCGCATGTTTCGCGGCACATCCATGAGAAGAGGGCTGAGGGCGAACACCCACTCGAACAGGTCCGCCGGGATGTTGCTGTTTCGCAGTTCCGGCCGGGCCTTGAGGGAGGCGCGCAGGTTGTCCGGGCTGACGCCGCCGTGGATGCGCTTGGCAAAATAGCCGATCGTTTCCGGCGGAATGCCGAACACCTTGCTCACCTCCCGCACGATTCCCCGCGAACAGTAGGCCCCCACCGCCCCGACGGTGGCCACATGATCTTCGCCATATTTTTTCGTCAGATATTCGCGCACGTCGTTGCGTTTGGCGGCCTCGAAGTCGATGTCGATATCCGGCCTTTTGGACCCATCTGCGGGAAGGAAGCGATCGAAGTGCAGGTTGTGGTGATGCGCGTCGATGCGGGAAAGGCCAAGAGCAAACGCCACCACCGAATCCACCACCGACCCGCGACCGCTGAACAGAATCCGGTTCTCCCGCGCCCACCGGCACATATCCCACGCGACCAGAAAATGCCCCGCGAAGCCGAGTTGCTCGATCCGGTTCAGCTCGTTTTCCATGCGGCGGTGCAGGCTGCTGCCGATTTTGGGATAGCGGGCGCGCGCGCCGGCATAGGTGATTTCGCGCAGGGTGGCGAACTCGTCCGGGTACAGCTTCGGCAGCTCCGTCCGGGGCGGCATCACCCATGGGTCGCACCGCTCGGCCACCGCCCATGTGTTTTCCAGCAAATCCGGCCGGTCGACGAACAGGGCGCGCATCTCGGCGGGACTGTGCAGATATCTCTCGGCGTTGAGGGCGCGGCGAGGGGGGCCTTCGACCTGCGTTTGCCCCTGTTTCCTGCCCGGCTTGCGCCCGTCAATTTCTTCAATCGCGCAAAGGGTATCTATACAGATCAGCACGTCCTGCGCCGGGAAGTGCTCGAATTTGGCATGGGTGATCGGTCCGCCGGCCACGGGGCGCACGCCGCAATGGGAGGCCAGCTCCAGCAGCCGCCCCTCCAGCGCCTTTTCGAACGGATAGTAGCTGCGCTCGATCTGTATGAAGACATTATCGCGGCCATAGAGATCGATCAGTCGGCGCGTTACGGTATTCGCCTCGCCATATTTTTGCGCGAGCAGGAGGCGGCTGATCAGGCCGGGGTGCCCGCCGGTGAGGCAGAGCAGGTCTTCGCGGTGCCGCTCCAGCCGCTCCCAGGTGCATAGGGGGAAGAGGCGCGGCTCGCCTAAGTGGCACTCGGAGATCAGGCGGCAGAGGCTCCGATAGCCATTCCGGGTGCGGGCGACGAGGACGATCTCGCCGCCTTCGGCCATCTCGAAGGTGGCGCCGATCAGCGGTTTGATTCCGGCCTTTTTGGCGGCTTTGGAATGCTCCATCGCGCCGGTCAGGGAGAAGATGTCGGCGACGAGGACGGCGGGGATACCCATGTCGGCGCACAGGACCGGGATCTCCTCGGCGAGCATGGAGCTTCTGCCGAAGCTGTATCCACTGAGCACATGGAGACAGGGTTGCGCCGGGGTCTGGGTGGTCGGCGGACGTACGGATTCGGTAGACGAGAACCCCGGCGCATCGTTGTCCCCTTCACAGTGCGACTGTGAAGGGATGGATACATACGATATGGTGCTTTTTATCCCTTCACAGTCGCACTGTGAAGGGGAGTTGTCATTCCGAGCTTGCGAGGAATCTGGCTGTAGGTGAGAGTTTTTCTCTCCCTTCACAATCCCTATTGTGAAGGGAGAGGTTTTTTCATTGACGATCGCATCTTGGTTGTCGGCAATCGGCGGGGCATCGTCAATCCGACCCGTGCCTACATTTTTTGATCCGAGGGGGACGGAATTTCCAACGGGGTTACGCGGGTCTTGGTTGTCGGCAATCGGTGGCGAATCGTCAATCTGACCCGCGCCTACATTTTTAATATTTTCATTGACGATCGCATCGTCAAGAACTTGCGACTCGGTCAGGAGACCGGTCGCATCGTCGCGGGGGAGCCAGCCGTTGGCGCGGGCGACTTTTTCATCCCGGATCTTGCGCATGCGGAAGGCCCACTCCTCCCGATGGTCCTCCTCGTACGGCTGCTCCTCCATCCTCTCCGAGAGCGCCCGGCTGAGGG
Source organism: Fimbriimonadia bacterium (assembly GCA_041483895.1). Taxonomy (GTDB): domain Bacteria; phylum Armatimonadota; class Fimbriimonadia; order Fimbriimonadales; family JABRVX01; genus JBGPGO01. The sequence continues at coordinate 64,889 of JBGPGO010000008.1, read as the reverse complement.
ATGGAAATTCGTCCACGCTCTCCCGCTGGATGCCGCGCTCGTCCAAGAAGCGGCGGAATTCGCGATACGCCTCGCCGTCCCACCACCGCCCCGCCTCGCGCCAGACGGCAATCTGCGGCTCCGACGGAGCGGAGCCCTCCAATATTCGTTTCCTTGCGGGGCTATCCACGCTGCCACTCTCGCAGGATTTGCAATCGCCGCGGGACGGGGACCTCGCGCGCCGGGCGGATGGAGCGGTCGCCGTAACGGGAGCGGAAGGTGCGGATGATGCGTTCCATCATCAGCCTCCGCCTCCGTTCCGGCACGCTTTCCAGCAGATTGGGTTGGGCGCGGTCGGTCTTTTCCAGGCCGGGCATCAGGATGCGGATGGCGCGGATGGCCCCTTCACAGTGCGACTCAATCGATGCGACCGGTCTCCCGACCGAGTCGCAACCATTCTTTAGGTCTCCTGACCGCCCGTCGTTTGTCCGGTCAGGAGACCCCGGAGGAACTTGCGACTCGGTCAGGAGACCGGTCGCATCATTGGGAGTGGATTTGACGATGCGATCGTCAATGAAATTTTTGTTTTTTGTTTTTTCATTGACGATCGTATCGTCAAAGGCGTTTTTCACCATCAACGTCATCGCCGCGAAGGCGGCGGAAGGGGTGGCGATGGGACGGGCGAACATGCGCTCCAGACGCGAGGGAGCGCCCCCAGTCTCCAAAACGATCACCATGCGCTGGCCCTGCCGATCCCGATCGGCCAGGCGCTTGCCCAACCGATCGGCCAGCAACCGCAACGCCCCTTCCACATCCGCCCAATTCGAAACGCAGCCGTCGAACCGGAACCGCTCGATGATCGATTCCGGCGGGAACAGCGCCCGCACCGGATCGGCAAAAAAACCCCGCGCGGCGCGATAGATCCGATACCCTTCCTCATCGAACTGCCGCCACAAAACTTCCAACGGAATCGAAACCGCCTCGCCGATCGTGCGATAGCCCAAAAAGCGCAGCCGCACGATGTTCTCCGGAGCGATCGGGCGCAGGCACTCCACCGGAAGCGGCGCAAGGAAGGCCGCCGGATCCGAAAGAGCGAGGCCGTCGTCTTCCCATTCCGCCGCCAGGCGAGCGATCCACTTGGAGCCGGCCGCGCCGTATCGGACCGGCCTGCCCGAGGCATCGGACAGGAACTCGGCCAACCGCGCGGCTATCTCGGAAGGATCCGGATGACCGGAAAGGTCAAAATAGGCGCAGTCCCCGCCGCTGGGCTCGATCCCATCGGTGAACTGTAGACATCCTTCCAACCACTCCTCTTTGTAGCCACTCCCTGCAAACAGAATACACAAGTAATAGTACACTAACGTCTACTATTATAACAAAAAATTCGAAAAAATCAAGACCCCGGCACATCGAAGCATGAAAGAAGACAAAAGAACTCCCAGCATAGACCCAGGACCGTTCCAAAAAGGTGTAACTGGTATCATAAAGCCCGGAATCATAACAGTACCGCTGACCGCACGCAGCACAGCGGACCAAATCAGGAGGACAGAATCGAATGAGTCGATATATCGCACTCGCAATCGCAGCGATTCTTGGAACAACGCTCGCGATCGCACAAACAGCAGTAACCGGTGTTACTGCCAAGGGAAAAGGCGACATCATGGTAGACGGCTCCGGCTACCTCACATTGGACGGTAATGGCACCGTACATATCCAAGGCCTGACCAAGGTCCAGTTCGACAAGATCTTCACACATCAAGGTTTTGTCGTCAAGGAGATTAACGGCGACGCGATCGAGCTCACAGGGCACGGCGTGATCGTCCCGAAGGCGATCCTTAATCTGAAGAGTAAGATCAAGGTCAAGCCCGTTCACGGCGCCTACAGCGCCGTCGACGCGATCACCAGAAATCCCGGCGGACCTGTCGGACCGCCCGTCTACACCGGCCCTTCCTTCACAGTCAAGGCTTACGGCAGCTTCGACAAGATCGATGCCGTCGGTAAGTTTGCGCTCACATTGACGGGTGAAGGCAGCTATCAGACCTTTACCGGATTGAACGGCAAACTTACCGCCGCCAACCCCTGGAGCGCCAATGGCACGGACCTGAAGATCGACCCGAAGCCATAAGGCTAATCTAAGCCACGTTGTCACGGTCCAGTGCAGTCACTGGACCGTGACCAAAGAACAAGGAGGACAAAAATGAAAACCCAGATCGCGATTTCAGTCTTGATTGCGGCGCTGATCCAAATCGGACATTCGCAAACTCCGACCGATCATAAGAACGACCACAAAATCCTAATACAACCGTCCGGCATTTGGGCGGCGGGCAAAGGCGTGGTCTTGATCGACGGATCGGGGAACCTCGAAATCAAGGGCGACGGTACGGTCACCATCACGTTCGCATCGACAGATTACGATCAATACATCAAGGTCGATGGCTTCCAGGTCACGAAGGCGGGACCACGGTACACCCTCAAAGGATTGGGCACTTTTATTTACAAGCCGGGCCCAGCCACCGCAGTCGTCGTTGGAGGCGGTGTGGGCGCCCAAGGAAGCGGCGGGCTTGTTGGCCCACCGGTCCGCACCGGTCCGAGCTTCACGGTTAATGCCGTCGGCACGTTCGATCACATCAACGCAAACGGCCAGTTGGATGTCCGGCTGGATGGCGCGGGGACCTATAAGTATACTGGTGAGAATGCTTCCGAACCAGTGAAATGGCCGCAAAAGCCGGCGACCATTCTGAAGGTTCAGGGCGGAAAAGTAACAGCCACACCGTCTAAAAAGGGCTAACGTGACACTACTGTCCAGCCTCCATCGCTCCACGATGGAGGCCTTTCCCTTTGCAATGGGTAGAAGGACCCCTCCATGTACCATGCCGAACGTTAGTACCATCCAAACAGTATGCACGGTGGAAGAAGATTGCTAGGGTTAATCGCGTTCTGTCCCATTGCCATGGGGATTGCCTATGGCGACGTTCTCGATCATATCTCGTTCGTGCTGGCCAACGGCAAGCCGATCGATAGCCGCAACCGCACGACCGAGATTGAGATGGACACCACCTTCAAGATCAACTGGAAGCGAGAGGCGTTTCTCGCTTCGCTTGCGAAAGAAAAATCCCCTGGTATCGCGACAGGACCGCTGACCGATCGCGTGGAGCTCCTGGAGACCGCCGTTGGCCAGATTTTGACGGCGCAGGAAAGACAGATCGCCATGGCCGGCATGGCCGTTGGCAAAGCGGTCGCGCTGAAGATGAACGATACGCGGCGTCTGATGTCTCTTGACACGCAGCTCAATTCTGTTCGCGGCGAACACGGCGCGGCAGGCGTCAAAATTCTTGCTGCCATCAAGACGCTGGAATTCAAAGACCCCGTCATCTATAACGAATTCAAGCCGGCGATCGAAAAGGCGATAGGCGAGGGTGACTATAAGCCGCTCGGAGATGCCATCGGGAGCAATCTGACGAAGACGGCGAATGAGCTGGGTCGGCAGTCCGGTCAGACGAGCCAGGTTCAGGTCTTTATGGAAGCGCACTTGGTGGGTCACGACGGCCGGTCGACTCGCATACACCTCGACAGGTATGACAGCCTAAAGGCGGGAAGCCCCATCCCATTCGCTCGCTTCCAAACCGTGGCGGATCCGCGCACGCAAAGGGACCTGCAATTAGCGCAGGGAGTTGCAAATCTGTCCAACCAGTTCATGACCGGATCGTTTCAGAGCCAGGTCCGCGATACGCTGCATGATATGGGCGACGGTCTGCACGAACTGGTCGCGGGCATGAATTTCGACGGGATAACCCAAAATCTGACGACCCTTCTGGATAACCTATCCAAGGCGCCTGCCGACGGCAAGCCGCTCCATGCAGAAGCCAAGGGCCTGATCGAGACCATCAACATGCTGACGAACGTGCCGACTCTTCAGGCGGCTGACAACGCCGGCAAGCTGCTTGAGATCGGGACGCTGCTCGATACCTCTTCCCGCAGGATGTTGCGAGACGTTACCGACCTCCCTTCGAGATTCCGATCTCTTGCCGCCAACATGATCGCGTACAACGCCACGCACCCAGGGGTGGTGAACACAGCGTCGGCACAGAATTTCACCGATTTTGCGGGTGTTTTTGCCAACAACATCACCTACTTCAGCCAGATATCGTCGCAATTTCGGGAAGTCGCGAAGGCAATTGATATCGGCGCAGGGGTTGCGTTGCAGGCGCGGGATTTGGTTCCGCGCGCCGCGGAAGGCGATCAGGACCTGGACACCACACTGGACATGCGATCCGTGGGTCCGCGCTATCCGGGGGATCGAGTTATCGTTGACATTTCCGTGGTGTCGGACGATCCGCAAACCAAGGAGCGGAAAGTCTTGATGCAGGGGCGCAAAGAGTTCAAACTCGAGGCGTATGGCCTGTACATGGAGACGCGCGGGGCTTTGTTGATGGTGCAGCCGCAGGGGACGATCGATCGGAATGTCAGCTACCAGCCGACCCTCGGTCTTGGCTACCATTGGAAGTATGGGATGAAGAACAACGACTTCTGGAATCACGGCCTCTCGCCGGGACTGGGCTTCAGCATCGCCCTGCTCGATTTTTCCGACAAGCAACCGGTGGAGATCGGGTTGGCCCTCTCCGCGACGTTCTTCCGGGACATGTTCTGGGTCGGCTTCGGTCGCAACTTCCAGGCGAATGCGAACTATTTCTATATCGGCCTCAACCTATCGGAGGTCGGGGGACTGCTGCGGCGTCGGTAGGGAGTTTGCGTTGCTCCCTCGTTTGGGTAGGATATTATTCGGCGCCACTGAACTAGATTGTGAAAGCCATGTTGCTGTCCGATCATGAGAGGCCGACAAGGCAGCACTACCGAATCCTGTTGCTCTCCTGGGCGGGATGGATTTTTGACTTCTACGATCTGATCCTGTACACTTTTCTTCTCATTCCGATTGGCAAGGAGCTGGGCCTGTCGGAAGTTCAGCTTTCCTACGTGATGGGGGCGTCGCTGGCGGCGACGGCGATAGGGGGCGTGATCTTCGGCGTTCTTTCGGATCGCTTTGGGCGGCGCAGCGTTTTGCAGTGGACGATCCTCACGTACAGTGTCGGGACGTTTCTTTGCGGCCTTTCTTCCGGGCTGGGCGCGCTCATCGTTTTCCGCGTCCTCACCGGTCTGGGAGTCGGTGGTGAGTGGGCGACCGGACAGACCTATGTGGGCGAGACGTTTCCGCCAAAGGTTCGTGGGCGGTATGGGGCGCTGATGCAAACGGGCGCGCCAATCGGCATCGCGCTTGCGACCGTTGTCGGCGGATTTTTGGCGCCGCAGATCGGTTGGCGGATGTGTTTCTTCGTCTCGGTGCTGCCTGCGCTGTTAGTGATCTTCGTTCGCACATCGCTCCCGGAGTCGGATGTGTGGTTGGAGCGGCGGAAGCTGATCGCGGAGGGCGGGCTGACACACGATGCCATGGCGCAAGAGACCAGCAATCGTCTTCGGATGCTGCTATCCGGCACGACCGGCAGGCTGTTCGCACTGTCGCTGGTGCTGGCCATCTTCGATATGTCGGCCTATTGGTTCACCTATTCGTGGATGCCTTCGTACCTCCACAAGGAGCGGCATTTTTCCCTGGCCACTTCGGCGGTGTGGATGCTGGTGACGCAGGGCGGCGGGCTGCTGGGATATGCCAGCTTTGGGGTGGTGGCGGACCGGGTCGGCCGGCGGCCAGCGTATTCCATCTACTCGGTCATCATGGCGCTGGGGCTGATTATGATCACGCTGCTGTGGTCTTCCATTTCGGCTTCGCCGCCGATGATTTTGGCGTTCATGTTCTTGGTGGGATTTGGCACAGGGATGTTCGGGGGATATGGCCCACTGTTTTCCGAGCTGTTTCCGACCGCAATTCGGAACACGGCGATGGGGGCGGCGTTCAACCTGGCGCGGGGGGTGCAGTTCTTTACACCGGTGGTGATCGCGGTCATCGCGCCGCGATACGGGCTAGCGGGAGGGATTTCGCTGGCGGCGCTGTTCGCGCTGCTGACCGGGGCATGGATCTGGACGTTGCCGGAGACGCGAGGCCGACCGATCGCGGTGCTGCACGATAGCTGACTTGGCACAGCGACTTTATCCCCCGACGATCGATTCGTCGGAGGTATCCGACGTGTTGGGGTCTATGGTGGTTGGCTCTCGTTCGGTTGCGGCTGGCGAGGACCCCAACACAACGGTGATACTCCCCCCAGATGTATTGGGGTTCACGTCTGCCGATTCGTGTTGACTGCCAAGCACCAAAAACCCCAATACATCGGGGGCGCGGATATCCCCTGGCATTCGCACTGTCAGGGGTTTTTCGGAATGATAGATTTTTGATGCGGACGAACCCCCACCCTAACCCTGTTTCAGTTTTTACTGCCTCCGCAACGGTTAATTGCGAGAAGATGTAATTGGCTTTGTGGGAGTTTTCGAGTCTATTGACGGGTTTATCGCCCTTTGCCGGATGCTGAGCATACAAACGGCAGTAGCAGTGACAAGAAGATTGCCGGTACTGAGAAACTCGCGCCGAGTGTGGGGGCTTCTGGGTCGCCAGACACTGTATGTGATAGAGCACCACGAAAGCACTTGGGCTCAAAAGACTGAAAGCAAAGCCGGACAAGGAATATGCCAAGGCATCTTCTTCAGTCAGTGTCAAGCAATGGCCTGGCAAGGAATCGAGCCAAATGAGATTGCTTCGCTTATCGAGGATCGCAGACCATTTCAGTGGGCGTTGGGCGAAGCGGAATTGTGGGGAGCGGCGCTTAAGGGCTACATTGATATCCGCCATGATGCATACATTCGCGAAGCCGTTTCGAAACTTGAAACGCTGATTTCGAACCACATGGGTACTCTAACCGATGAAGAGAAGCTGCGCTTTTTTTGGAAAGTTCGCCTTTTGCACAGCATTGAGGCCAGTGGCTGCAAGATGGTTAGCGATACATCGGGGTATCGTCGAGTCCTTGTCAGACTCAAGGCGTTTCTAATCGAAGCAGCGAACTTGGCTTCGAACAAGACGGATCGGACTTCTTGGGCCGTCGGTGAGTACGTTCGGTCTGATCTCAAGCAACTCAACGAGCGGGGGATTACCTAGGCGGCTGCCGGCCCGGCGGGAAGATTGAAACACTCCAGCGCAACTGTTCTGTGCTGGGGTCAAGGCGGTCAGGAACAGCGGGGTGGTCGGCGAAAGTGAACCCCGGCACATTTCTTTGCCTAGGTACACTTTTCCCCAATGACCTGGCTTAGAGGCGTCCTTATTCTCTACGCCCTCCTGGACATTGCCAGCGGGGTGCAGGGATACATGGCCGGGGGCAAGTTGCCCTGGCTCATTTGGAACGTCGGGTTTGGGGTGGTGGTGATTGGAGGCGTTGCCCTCGCGCACAACAGGCCCAAAATCGGCTACGCCATCTGCGCGTGCATGGCCGCACTGGACACGGTGTTCTTTGGCCGCAAACTTCTGATGACCCAAGCCGTGTGGCCCGCCGGGGTCATTACCGTCGCTGCAGTTACTGCTTTGGCTTGCGCGGTCATCGGGATGATCAGTTCACGAAGGGCGGCCAATCCTCCCATGGACGGAGCCGGACGGCATACGTAAGTCCTCAACAATGTGATTGTTGAGGGATTTTTACATTCAAAAAGGACCCAAATACCTAGACATCCGCCACATGATATGTTATAATAATATCACGTATTGGCAAACGTGGAATCGGAAACCGTCTGGCGGGCGCTGGCGAGTCCTCATCGGAGGAGACTCCTGGACTTGATGCGCGAAGGGCCGCAAACCACCGGTCAGCTCACCAAAGAGCTGACGGGGCTGAGCCGTTTCGCGGTTATGCAGCACCTGGGAGTTTTGGAGGATGCGGGGCTGGTCCTGTTCCGGTGCGAGGGGCGCAATCGGTTCAACTATCTGAACCCGATCCCCTTGCGCGAGATGTACGAACGATGGACCAGCCCCCTATCGTCCACCGCGGCCGAGACGGCCCTACACTTACGACGGTACGCAGAAACCACGAAAGAGGTGGCCCAACAAATGGACCAGACGCCCTATCGGCACGTGAACATCGAAATGGAGATGCGGATCAACGCGTCCCAAGAACGGGTGTTCCGCGCCGCGACGGTGGAATTTCCGAATTGGTGGCCGCACCGATTCAAGCCCGGTTCCACCATTATCTTCGAGCCGCAGATGAACGGGCGAATCGGCGAGCTGTGGGACGGCGGTTTCGCTTCGTACGGCATCGTCGTCTATCTCGATCCGCCGGTCAAGTGCGCGTATCGCGGACCGGGCGGTCTGCCCGGCTCGTACAACACGTTCAGCGTCGACACGTTTGAGGCGGACGGCGACGCGACGATTCTCAAACGGAAGTTTGTGATTTGGGGCGATGTGCCGGAAGACCTGGAAAAAATGTTCCGGGAAGGCACGCGCGCCCTGATGGAACAATCGCTGAAACGATATTGCGAGGAAGGCATCGGATATGAAGCATGTCCCGAACCGAAGGGAGAGAGAGGAAAATCATGAAATGGCTTAGTTTGTTGATCTTGGCGGCCGGGGTGGCTGCCGCGCAGACGCCGACGAAGGCTGAGGATCCGGTTCTCACGAAACTGACTCAGATTATCGGAGGCACATGGACGGGCGAAGTGCAGACTCCGAACGGGCCGCTGATTGTGGAATTCAAGTATCGCCGCCATCCGGACGGGAAAGGGATTATTGGCGAGGGCCAGATCGGCAAGGGTTCGAAAGCGCCGATCTATGTGACCAGCTTTTTGGGGTGGGATCCCACCGCGAAGCAGGTCTATTATCTTGACACGCACGGATCGGAGAGCGTGTTTTACGGCCACGTGACTATGGCCAGCGATACGTTCATTTTCGAGTTCGGACCGATTGGTGGCGACCCGAAACAGTGGAAAGCTACAGAACGGTTCACTGACAAAGATACGCTCTCCAATCGCCTTGTTCAGGTTCAAAATGGCGAAGAAAAGCTGCTGCACGAAATTGTTCTGAAGCGGCAAAAATAAAGAGATGGGGCGGTCCATTCGGGCCGCCCCATTTTTCTTATTTCATTGTCCTAACTGGGGAGGACATGGAAGCGGCCACTGGGGCCTTCTTCTTCGCTACTGTCTTTCTCTTGGCTGTTGTCTTCCGTGCGGTGGTTTTCTTCGCCGCAGTGGTTTTCTTTGCAGCCGGTCGTGCGGTCCTCTTCGGAGCCGCTCTCTTTGCTGCCACTCTTTTCTTCGGTGCAGCCTTCTTGGCCGCGGCCTTTTTCGGAGCGGCGGCTGGAGCCGCGGACGAGACGATCGCCGCGAGTTGCTTCAAGGCCGCAGTCGCTTTTGCGGCGCTCGGAAACACTTTTGCGACGTCGCCGGACAGGGTGATCGTCACGCCGTTTTTCGACGCGGACGAGGATGGTTTTTTCTTAGTCGTTGTTTTCCTCATAAGCTAAGACCCTCCTTGGATGAGTTATTATTGCAATAATGATTGGCAAAATTGCAATAGTTCTTTTTATTTTGATGTGCACAAATGCAAATTTGTTCGCAAATATCGTGCATTTTGATGAAGAACTTTTGGGAATTACCGAAGATCGGTATCTCGATTTTCTCAAATTGAAACTGATTCCGGTCGCATCGGACGTTGCGCGCGACAATGAAATTCTATTCGCAACTGAGATTCGATCCGCCTAACGAGCGATCCTCAACTGGAAAAATCTTCTCTCGTCATCGCGGAAATTAATTGGATTCCGGATTGAAAGTATGGGCGATTCCAAAAAATATCGAACGAGAATCTGATCGGTCCTTCCTCGAGTTCTCTGAATTATCGTCTGCACGTTCATCTCGGAAATCAGATCCTCTAAATCAAGACCGTGGAAGTATCGTTGAACTTCCACGGTTGATTTCGAACGGCCAAACGAACTTCGCCTTATTTCCGCAAAAACCCGGCGACCGATTCCAGATGGGTTGGATCCAAGACCGCAGCGCCGGTCATGCCTTCCCCAGGCTGGATCACGCCAAGCGGGCAAGCGCACGCCTTCGCGATCTCCGGCACATCGCCCAACTCCATTACGCCGGGAAGCAGCGGCAGGACGAAGGTCGAAAGCCCTTTGCCGCCGGAGTAGTAGCCCTTTGTGTCGTAGAGTGGTTGGCTCTTGTAGCTCGCGCCTTGCGCATCGAAAACGCAAGAAGAAAAGCTGCCCAGCGTTCCCGCAATCAGAGCCGCCAACCCCATGTGGCCCACGCCGATGACGGAAATGTGCTTCTTGTCCACGCCGGGATAGTGGGCGAGATAGGCGGCGGCCCAGCGCGCATCGTCCGCGGCCATGCCGACCTCGGGCCTTCCCCAGAAGAGGCAGTTGTGGACCCAGTCCTTTTGGAGCTCCCCAGTAAGCCGTGCGTCGATCGCGAGCACGTGCTGGCCGGAGTCCAAAATGGCCTGAACCAGCGGGTTCGGTTTGTCGTCCGGTCCGAACGCGTCCGCCTTGCCGTGCGGCATCAAGAGAATGACGGCGGGTATCGCCCGTGCCGTCGCCTTTGGAGAGAGCAGAACGGCGGGTATCTTGGTGCCTTTCTCCCCATTAATGAGGAATGTCTGCGCGAACGGCACAGAGACATGCAGCGTCTCCATTGGTTCCCCACCCACCTCAGCCTCCACAGGGTCCGCCGCGCGCACCAGTTTCGCCAGCTTCTCGCGCGTGACGCCGCTAGCGGTCCGGTTCGCCCGATACCACGCCGCCGCGGCCGACCAATCCTGCACGCCCGCGATCTTCTGATCGAGTGTGTCCATGAACGGATAGTCTTCCGTCTTCAGAGCCGGCTCTTTCCCCTGGTCGGGATCGTCCACGCCAAATACCTTGTTGAAGAACCCGTACATCGCCTCGCGGCGCACTTTGTCGTAGTCGTGCGGGATGTTGTCGATGCGGCTCGCGATCTTGTCCCCGGCGCCGTACAGATTCCACACCTTCTGCACGTCTTTCCACTCGTTCTCGGGGAACTGCGCGGTCCAGTCGTAGGTCGAAGACTCGAACTGCGCGGGCTTCGGGGCGAAGAGGCTGAGGTATTCGATCGGATCGGTATCTCCCTGAATTCCCGGTGCGTGGTTGCACCAGCAATGGGCCCAATCCGGGTTCATTATTCGCTCGTAATAGCAGGCCATCACGACCGGAACGGCGGCCGCGAGTCGGTCGTCGATCGCCATCATGTACATCGTTTGCTGGCCGCCGCCGCTTGCGCCGGTGATTCCGATACGCGAGAGGTCCACATCCGGACGGCTGCATAGATAGTCGAGCGCCCGAATATTCTGCCAGGTCATCAGGCCGATGGGACACATGCCGACCTCGAAATCTCCAGCGTGGATGCTGTCGGTGGCGATGCAGACGTATCCTTTCTTGGCCATCGCGATAGCCCGCGACTGTTCTGTCGGGTTCCAGGCTCCGTGCTCAAAGTGGCCGTTGGGATTGATAATCGCCGGCATCTTCGGGCTCTTTGGATGGAGCGGAACGTAGAGCCACCCGGTCCCATAGCAACCAGGGAACATCTGGAGATAGATGCGGCTGAGCGTGTAACCGTCCCGTTCCTTGCTGCCGGCGATATGCGGGTCGAGGGGGATGTCTTTCGGCAGCGGCCAGAGGCCGATATCTCGCATCACCATCTCGCGCACTTCTCCACGGCGAACTTTCCAAGCTTCGAGACTGTCGGCATGTTGGGGGCCCTTGATCGGGGTCATCTTTTGGAAGTAGGCGGCGAGATTGTCCGCCGCGCCCTTCGGTCCCAAGACTGCCAACCTTTCTTGCAATGTCTTTGGCAGCAGCGCCTGCGCGTCCATGCCGATTGGGATCAGTCGAATCTCATCGAGGCGCACTCCGTCCTCGCGGTTCCTAACCTGGAGCGTATGCTTACCATTCTTCAGTTCCATCGTCGCCGGGAGCATCACCCATGCCCATCGATTGAAATCCTCGCTCGCTAAAATCTGCGGATCGCCGCCGTCGAATTTTAGGAAAAATGAGTTGCTGTCGTCGTCGGTGAACCAGACTCGCGCCCAGACCTCGTACTTGGTGGCCAATTTGGTCGTGAAAGAAAAGTCCGCCCAACCATTGTCCTTGATCGGTCCGGCGGAGCCCTCTTTGCCGTGGCCAACGCCTTTTTTCACGAGGATGCATTGGCCGTGCAGGCCGCCTTGTGGCGCTTCCAGGGCGAAGGGAGCGGTCAATTTGCCGTCCTTTGCCGGCAGGATGATCTGATCGTCGGGCCTGCCTTGCGGAATCACTTGAATCGTAAACCCATCTTTCGCCTCTTTCGGGTCGACTTTGACTGTGAGTACTCCGGATTGCGACACGACTGCGGCTTCCGGCATCCCCGGCCCGAACTTGACACCGCCGGGCGCGCTTGCTTCTATCAGACCCTTGCCAAGAAACTTGACGGCTGCGGTACGGCCCGCCGGAACTTGTATCTCGGTCGTGGCTGTGTCTGCGGTTGGACGGACCTTGCCTGCGATGCCGTTCATGAAGTCGATCCACTGGTCTTTAATCGGATCGCCCACGTGTTGCCACGTGACAGTCTTCAACTTCTTGCCGCCGACCGTCCATTCACGCTCGGATCGGGGGATGGGCACAACGGACAGCGCCATCTCCACGTCTCGTTGGACGAAAGGAGTATACATGCCCCAGGAAAACTGACCCATTAGCCAGACTTCGTGTTTGAGATAATGACGGTCGGCGATGTCTGCAAGTCGCGACCAGGAATCGGCGGCCTGCTTCGCCATCGTAACGGCGACATCGCGGACATCTGGATTGAAACCGAAAAGCAGCAGCCCTGCCGAGCCGGCGGCGTTTAGCTTTTCGGCGTAGAAATCGCCCAGCTTACTGATGGCGCTAAGGTCCATCAAGTCACAATCGAGGCTCTCCATTTTCGCCTGTCGAAGAATCACATCGCGAGGCATGGCGCGTGGGCCGATCGCCAATGTCTCTGCCTCGTGAGCCAAACTGTCAACCTTCGCCGACCACTGCCCAAGCTCGGCTGCGACCTCAAAGGCGGTCTTGCGTCCTGACGGCAGTTTGCCGGACACTGTCGACTCGCCGACCATTTCCGGTATCGAGAGCATCCCTTCGTCAATCGTGTTGTTAAAAATGTATCCGTCCAAATCGTGCCACATCTGGTTGCGGCGGAAGTTGGGCCGCGGCATCTCCGCACTCGTGTTCCACCCGCCAATGTTCCCTTCCGCGTACCAATCCCCGTTCATATAATCCCAGTGGAATCGCTCAACCGCCGGGATGATTTTGCTGGCGGTCTTGGTCGCCTCATAGACCTTCGCCCCGATCTCTTTGCCGTATTTCGCCTGATACATCCCCCGCCAAACGTCCTCGCCCATGTTGGGGTTGTAGCCCGCGCGGCCCCACAGCATCCACCGGAACCAGTGCTTTTCGAACTGGTATTTCCAGGTCTTGTGCCATTCGGTCTCTTTCGTGTGATACCGGTCCACGCCGGGCACCTCGACCTCTGACCCCATCACGAACCCGCCCGATCCGGCGCAGTTCTTGATCAGCGCATAAGCAAAATCGGGATCGCCCCAGTTGAACTGATACAGATCATCGTTTCGCAAATGCCAAAGGATTTGGTACGGCTTGGGGCTTTGGTTGAACCAGCGCTGGTCCTGAACATGCGGCTTCGGGGAGCTGTACATGTGCTCGCCATTGAATTTGATATCCAGCAAAACGTCCGCTGGATACTTGGCATCGGAGACCATTTTGGCGAGCGCGGGCGGCTCCGCGCCCCAATAGCGGTGGATGAGCGGCATCTTGCGTCCCGTTTCCCGCATCGGCTCCAAGATGCATTCGCGTATGAAATCTTCTCGGCCATTGGCATCGAGCGAGCCCATCGCCTCGCCGGGACAGGTGCCCCATCCGTCAATCTCAGGGTACTCGCGCAGAGTCTCGCGCATGCACTCCTTTGCGTAGTCGCGAATGAGCGGCGAATCCTGGCCGTCTTTGACGCTGTGCGCCTTTGCGAAACCGGGCGTCACATGGATGTTCCACGTCATCCAATAGACATCGATGCCGTGCGCATGGGCGAGTTGGAAGAGCGAGTGGTAGAACTGCTTTGCTTTGTCCATCTCCGCGCCTTGCAGCAAGGCGGCTTCGGGATATTTGGCCAGAGTAACCATGTTGCCGAAGGGATGCGAGTGCCAGAAGCTGATGACATTGTAGCGCGCCTTCGCCATCATCTTAAAGAATGCGTCCCAATAATCAAGATCGAAGAACCACGCGCTGTTGGCCGCGTCCTCATCGCTCAGATAGACGTTTCCCTTCAATGGCGGATTGAACTTGAGCATGCGGTATTTCAGAAACGGCTTGTCTTGCTTCCCGCTGACCTTATGGAAGACCCGAAGCTGTTCGGCGACATCGAGCAGGCCGTACATCAGACCGCGCGCGTCCCCGCCATCAACCATCACTTGTCCACCGCCGGTCCGGATCCGGAAGCTCTCCGGTTCGCCCTTGGCGATGGACGCAACCACCGTCAGCTTCTCCTTCGCCGCTGCCTTGATCTCATTGACCGCAAACTGCCACTCCGGCCGATTTTCGGGCAACTTCACAACGACTTGCGAGAATCCCATTTCCACGAATATGACTGCCAATCCCACGACGATCGATTTCATCCGCCACCTCCACGGAAAGAGTTCCATGCGAATGTTCCCCTTCCCTGCTTGACAACCGAACATCGATCCTGTAGAATATGATGGCACTTTTGAGGTGTTATCATGGTTATCCGGCACCGAATTTTAGTCTGCTTCCTGGCCTCTTTGTTTTGCGTCTCGGCATTCGGCGCATACAAAGCCAGGCTGTACTTCGAGAACCTGACGACCGGGGTCCAAAATGCAGGGCTGCTTCTCGCGAAACCCGGGGACACCGTCGGCCTTCACCTATTTTTCGACTACGGCGGCACGTTAGAGAAATTGGACACAGTGCAAACGCTGATCTGTCTAGAAGGCAAGTCCATGATTTCAGATGAAGATGCGAATACCTTCAGAGCACAATGCAATAAGAGCTTCAGAATCGGTACAACCGGTTATATCTACAAGGCTTCTTGGCAGCCGTCCGATGGGCCGATCTATGACAACGCGTATGACCCGACCGACGCAACTTCTCCGTTCGTATGCGGCAGAGCGATCGTGGGCTTTCTAAATGGCGGAGAACGGTTACATGAGGACATAGACTTCTTCAAGTTCACGGTAATGGCGGGCAGCGTCGGCGAGGTGCTGAATTGGGACCTTATTGGCAGAGACACTGGTACAGGACTCTCCACGAGGCGAATCAGCAACAGCTATAAGACAGAGATCATAACAGACAATTATCTTCAGGTAGTTCCCGAACCGACCGTCGCACTCCTCGCACTGCCTTTGGCATTCATCGCGCGGCGGCAGGCTACCAGACGGTAGAATTCCCCAGCAGGTCGAAGGGGGACATTCATGAAAATCGCATGTTGGATTGGCGCGGCCGCCGTCGCGATCACCAGCTTAGGGCAACAACCGGAACGGACAGACACGTCGATCGTGCGGAAGCTGAGGACAGCAGTCACGATCCTGGCCATCACCATGAGGCCGCCGGTTCAAAAAGAACTGAATCTGAGCAAGGACCAAAAGAAACAGCTCGAAGCCTCCCTCAAAACGCTAAAAACAGATTTCACGGCCGCCCCCAAAGATGACTCCACGGCACATATCATCATCGTAGGCAAAACCGCAACCGCGCTGATCAAATCCCTCAACCCGCAGCAGCTCCAGCGGGCAAAGGAGCTGGCGCTGCAATTCCGGGGGCCCGAAGCGCTGATTGGCGACCCCGACGTGCGGGCCAAGGTCGGCGTCACCCCCGAACAACAGATTCAAATGGAATCGGCGGTTGAGGCCAACTGGTCCCAGTTCCGTTCGGTTGAAGGGGAGCTGGCGAAGACCAATGACAAGGCGTCCATCGAGGCGATCGAGCGGGAAGCAACGACGCGAATTAACGCCGCAATCCTCGGCGTCCTCACACCCGATCAAGCGCAAAAGTTTGCAGACCTGCAAGGTAAGCCGTTCGACTTCACAAACGCCGGCATCACCACAGAATCGATTTCAGACCCCCAACCTCCCCCACCATCGCCCGAACCGCCACAGCCCGGATCCGTCGCGGACAGCGCACTCAGCACCGTCGCGCTCGGCACCAATCCCAAGGTCGCCAAGGAGCTCGGTCTTTCCAAAGACCAGCAAGCCAAGCTCAAAGGCATCTTTAACAAGTTCGTGGTGGATGCCGGGACGAAGGGTTTGAACAATCCGGAAGCGATGCTGGCGCTCAAGACGACCGCCGCGCAGGAAGCCATCGGCGGCCTGAAGGGCAAGCAGCTCGATCGTCTTCAACAGCTCGCGCTCCAATACCAAGGCGGGCCGAAGGCGCTCCTGCTCAACATGGGTCTCCGGCAAGCCCTAAAGCTGTCGCCTCAACAGCAGCAGCAGGTAGGGGAGCTGATGGAAAAGTACGGCGGCGCGCTCCAGTCCCTCAAAAACGTCAAGCAGGGCGCGATGGAGACGCTGATCGGCGGCATTACCAAGTCTCTGGGAATCGACCTGAAAAGTGGTGGACTGGATATCGGCAAGATGGTGCTGGGCATCCTCAATCCGGGCCAAAAACTGAACATGATCAAACTGGTCGGCAAGCTTTTTAACTTCTAGTATTTTTGCCAGGCAGACGACTGGTGAACTTTCGGTGTCCGCCAGCGTCTATTCGCTCGAATCCCATCGGAGGTGGAAGATGAAAATTTCGATTCGTGCGTTCACAGTGATCGCCGTTTCGGTTCTTATCAGTGGAACCCTGTTGGCCCAAAATCCCGGCGGTGGCGGCGGGCGCGGCATCGGCCAGCGAGGTCAGGGCATTGGCCAGAGAGGTTTTGGCGGCGGCGGCGCCATGCTTCTTGGCCTGGCGGAAGTCAAGAAGGAATTAAAGCTCACGGCGGATCAGGATGCAAAGATCACCAGGATCCTTGAAGAAGCCCAAGCAGCCCGAGGCAACCGGGGTAATCGTGGCGCCGGCGGTGGCGGCGGCGGCAACGTACAGCCGGGCGACCAGCCGGGCGCCGGCGGCCCTCCGCAGGGCGTAGCGGCCAGGGGCGCTGGTTTCGCGGATGTCCAGAAGAAGATCGACGAAGTGCTCAATGCCGACCAGCAGAAGCGGCTTCGCGAGTTGACCATTCAACAGGCCGGCGCGATGATGATCCTTAATGATGAGAAGCTTCAGAAGGAACTGGGAGTGACCGCCGACCAGCTCGATAAGATGCGCGGCGTGATGCAGGACGCGATGCAGGATATGCAGCAGGCCAGGCAGGACGCTCAGGGCGATCGTACTGCGATGATGCAGAAGATGCAAGAGATGCGCAAGGCGATGGCCGCGAAGGTCGAAGCCGAGCTCACCTCAGCCCAGAAGACCAAGTTCAAGGAGCTTCAGGGCAAAGCGTTCAAGTTTCCGGCGCCTCCGGCCCGCGTTGGCGGCGGCGGAGCGCCCGGTCCCGGTGGCGGCGGAAGATAGATCTTTCTACATTCACTGACGCATGGACCTCTGAGAACCCCGGTTCGCCGGGGTTCTCTGTTTGTAACGCTGGCTTCCAGCCGGCAATTTGAAGTCTTGTGCCGGCTGGAAGCCAGCGTTACAGTGCGATTCGTCCTATCCGGTACAATAGGAGCATGCCAAAAAGGCAAGCGCTGGCGGAGTTTGATTTCATCCTTTTGGGGGCCGTTTATCGAGGCTACAACACGGGATACAGCATTCGACAGTTGATTTTGAAGACCCGCGCGTCGCGGTGGAGCGGCAGCACGGGCGCTGTCTATCCCGCGTTGCGTCGCCTGCAGTCCGGTGGATATCTGCAAGTCACAACAGACCAATCCGACAATGGCCGGGCCCGGACTATCTATCACATTTCCGATACAGGCGTCAAAGAACTTCACGCATGGCTCACGGCTGTGCCGCCCGAAGAAGACCTTGGCATGCTCTCCGACCCGCTGCGATCTCGGACATTGATGCTGCGAATGCTTGCTCCGAAAGAACGAGTGGAGACGGTTCAAAGATGGGTCGAGTCCAACGAGAAATATATCGATTACGTGAAGGAGATCGGCCGGGCGCGCTCGGAGACTGAGCACGATCCGTATCTTGGGGCCGCGTTCAGCAACCTTTTGGAGTTATTGGAAGGCCGGCGCCGCTGGCTCGATACATTTGCATGCAGCGAATCGCTGGCCAAAAAGCCCGCCGAAAAAAGCCGATGACCGTTAGGGTCTGTGTGCGACAACGACTCGAGGAATCCCTGCAAGGTCATTCGTGACCGTAACCTGGTCCCAACCTGCCAAACAGCGCACAACTTCCGCCTTTTGTCCAAACCCAAACTCCATAACGAGTACTCCGCCGGGAAGCAATATTGAAGACGACTGTTGGGCAAGTTGGCGAACTACATCCATTCCGTCCGCACCCGCAAAGAGTGCCCGGCTGGGTTCAAATTCGGCTACGGCGGGATCCAAATTGGGATCGTTACCGGCGATATATGGAGGGTTCGACAATACCGCAGCCACGGAATTGGGACGGAATCCGGTAAGAAGGTCCCCCAGTACCGGACGCGCACGAATGTCAAGCCGCGACCAGTTCCTAACCGCAACCGTCAATGCTTCCCTCTCGCTCTCCACCCCAATCCCAAACCGATTGCTATGGGAAAGCGCCGCCGCCAAAATACATCCGCTCCCCGTGCCGACATCGACGACCGGACCAGGTGGCAACGACGACTCGATGGCAAGAAATCGCTCCACTACGAATTCCGTTTCCGGCCTTGGAATCAAGACAGATGGAGTTACCTCGATATCGAGACCAAAAAACTCCTTGTGTCCCGTGACATAGGGGATCGGCTCGCCAGAGGATCGCCGACGGATCCATGACCGAAATTGAGCCTCCGCATCCGGGGTCGCAATATCATCGTCATGTGCCAGCAGCCATGCCCGGTCGCGACCCAACACGGCCCCTGCCAGCATCTCAGACTCTCGACGGTCGATGGGCGATTGAGAAAGAAGCGCCTGCCAGGTTGCCACTTTATTGAAGGAACGGCGCAAGCCGCGCGGCCATCTCGGACACGACCTCGGCATGCATCAGAATGCCCTCTTCCACATACTCCGCATCCAAGACGCGCCCGAGCTCATAGCACTCAGAAACCATGCCGCTGTGTGAATACGGAATTAACGCCCGCACCTCCGTCAACAGCGAACGCAGCGTCGCAACCAGCCGATCGGTGAGATAGTTGATCCCAACCGCATGTTGCGCCGAGATATAGGCGGAGTTGGGTGTCTGCGCCACCAACTCATTGAGAAGATGCTGATCGTGAATCAGATCGCACTTGTTGAAGATCGTGACCATCGGCTTTCCACCGGCCTTCAACTCGTTGAGGGTGTCGAACACGGAGTCGCGCTGCATTTCCCAAAACGGATGGCTCACGTCGATCACATGAACAAGAAAATCCGCGTCCGTCACCTCCTCCAACGTCGCCCGGAACGCCGCGATGAGCTGGGTCGGCAGGTTTCGAAGGAACCCAACCGTGTCGGTCACAAACACGGAATATCCGTCGGGAAGTGCTACCCGCCTGGTTGTCGGATCGAGCGTGGAAAACAAAGCCTTGTCGGTGTGAATCTGGGAACCGCTGAGCGTGTTTAGCAGCGTGGACTTTCCAGCGCTCGTGTAACCCACGATTGCGGCAAACGGGAATGGGTATTTTCGCCGACTCTCCCGCTGCTGGCTGCGCTTGCGGCGCAGGTCTGCCAGCTCGCCCGAGAGTTGGGCGATGCGATCTTTAAATCTTCGTTTATCGGATTCTAGCTGCTGCTCGCCCTGTCCGCCACGCGCTCCGGTTCCGCCGCGCTGCCGCTCGAACTTCGTGTACCGGCTCATCAAACGCGGAAGCCAATAGGTGTGCCGCGCCAGTTCGACCTGCAACATCCCTTCCGCTGTGTGCGCCCTCTGTGCAAAGATGTCAAGAATCAGTTGCGGCCGATCCCCCACCGAGCATCCGACGGCCCCTTCTAAGTTGTGTTGCTGGCGCGCTGATATCTCCGCGTCGATGATCACGCTGTCGGCGTTTTCGAATTTCACCAACTCGCCGAGTTCCTGCGCCTTCCCTTCTCCCAAGTAGGTGCGCGAATCCGGATGGTCGCGGCGCTGCCGCAATTCGCCTACCACCTCATACCCCACCGTATCGACCAAGGAACGGAGCTCATTCTCGACGTACGAATCCTCGTGCGGCTCCGTATTGACATAGACCAGAACCACTCGCTCCGCGGGGAGAACTACGCTGTGTGTAGTCGTCTGTTTCGACATTTAGAATTGAAAACCGCATGCCTCGATCCGGCTGACGGCCTCCGCCAATCGCTCGCCGTTCTTATCGCCGGAAAGGGTTAAAGACATTCTAACATAGCCATCCCCGACCTGGCCATAACCGACGCCGGGAATGAGCACGATGTCCGTCTTTTCCAGAATCTCTTTGGAAAACCGCATCGAATCGTAACCTTTCGGCACCGGCGCCCAAATGTAAAATGTCGCCTGCGGGTTTGGAACCATCCATCCCAGCCGCCGCAGACCGCTCACCAGAATGTCACGCCGCCGCTGATACAGATCGAAAGTCTTCTGGTTGCTCACATGTCGCAGCGCGTGCGCCCCGGCCAGCGCAATCGCCATGAACTGCTTGCTATCGATATTGGACTTCAACTTCGCAAGGGCGCTGATACCCTCCGGGCTGCCGGCCGCAAACCCGAGACGCCACCCGGTCATGTTGAACATTTTGGAAAGCGAATGAAATTCGATGGCACGGTCAACAGCGCCGGGGACCTGCAGCAAGCTCGGGTGCACGAATCCATCGTAACAGACCTGCGCATACGCGGCGTCGTTGACGAGAATAATGCTATGACGGTCGCAAAAATCGAGAGCCTTTTGAAAGTAATCGATGGATGCAACGGCTGCTGTCGGGTTGTTCGGGTAGCAGATGAACAGCAGCTTTGCGCGGCGGGCGACATGGTCGGGAATGGCATCGAAGTCGAGCAGAAACCGATTGTCCTCCGTTAGCGGCGCCTCATACACTTCCGCGCCGGCCATCAAAGCGTTCACTTTGTACACCGTATAGCCCGGCTGCGGCACGATGACCACGTCGCCGGGATCGCAATAGGCCCAGCAGAGATGGCCAAGTCCCTCCTTGGAGCCGATGAGCAGCAGCAGGTTTTGCGATGGGTCGAGCGATACCCCATATTTTTGCCGGAACCAGTCGGCGGCGGCGGACAAGAATTCCGGGACGCCGCGCGGGCTCTCGTCGTATCGATGGGTGTAACTTTCCTTTGAAAACTTGTACAATGCCTCGATGATTTCGGGCGGGGTAGGCTGATCCGGGTCGCCGATCCCAAGATCGATCACGTCCTTGCCCGCCTTGACGGCCTCTGCCTTGATCCTGGCCATCTCCGCGAAAAGGTACGGCGGTATCTGATCGAGCCGCTTGCTGCTTGGTACCAAAACTTACATTCCCCTTCGTTTGATCGATGCTTCCAGTTTACCTTGCACCGAAACGGAACGCTGCCTTCCAGGCGGCATTGAGCCGGCAAGATGCCGGCGCTCCCTATCACTATTCTCAGGGGTTTCGGCCGGGGTCTGTGGAATTACCATACAGCGGAGATACCAGGCGGAATGCAACTAATTATCGGTGTCGTGGTTCTTATGGGTGCGATACTCGGCGGCTTCATCATGGCTGGCGGGCAGATTGCCGTATTAATGCAGATATCCGAGTTCATTGTGATAGGCGGAGCGGGCATCGGTTCCATGATTGTCAGCCACGGCGTCGGTGTAATCGGCGAAGTTCTCAAAGAGATCATGGGCCTCCTCAAGCCGGATTTGTACACCAAGGTCGCCTACAAAGAGCTATTGAAAATGATGTACCAGCTATTCAACCTGTCTCGGCGAGAGGGGCTGCTCGCGTTGGAAGGCCACGTCGAGCGACCTGCGGAGAGCGAAATCTTTCAGAAATATCCGACCTTTGCAAACAACCCTCACGCCGTCCACTTTTTGTGCGATACCCTAAAGGTCATTCTCACGGGCACCGTGTCGCCCATGGACCTCTCCGACATGATGGATAGCGATTTGGAGGCTTCCCACAAAGAAGAAATGGATATCCCCACGCTGATGCAAGGAGTCGGCGATGCCATGCCTGGATTTGGAATCGTTGCCGCCGTCCTTGGGGTCGTCATCACGATGGGATCGATCGGCGGCAGCCCGGCCGAGATCGGCCATCACGTCGCCGCGGCGCTCGTCGGAACATTCCTGGGAGTCCTCATGGCCTACGGCGTTTTTGGACCGTTGTCCACCGCGATGAAGGGCCGGGTTGAAGGGGAACACGCATACATGAACGCCATCAAGAACGCGCTGATCTCATTCGGCCGGGGTGAGGCGCCGATGACATGCTGCGAGTTTGCACGGCGCAACATTGAGCCGCTCATCCGGCCGGGCTTCAGCGAGATGGAAGAATTCGTGAAGGAAAAGGCCGCCTGACAATGCCCGAGCAGCCACAGATTCGGATCATCAAAAAGACCGGCGGCCATGAAGCCCACCACGGTGGGGCATGGAAGGTTGCGTTCGCCGACTTTATGACCGCCATGATGGCGTTTTTCCTCGTCATGTGGATCCTCGGCCTCAGCGAAGAAACGCGCAAGGCGATTCAGGGATACTTCAACGATCCGGTCGGATTTACCGCCGGATTTGAAAACGGCCGCAATCCGTTGGCGATGACGGGCAATAAGTCCGGGGAAAAATCCCTCGCCGGCGCAAAAAGCGCGGATTCGTTGATGAACGCCGTCCGCCGGACGGAGAAGAGCAAGTTTGAAAAGGCAGAGCAGCAGATCAAAGTGGCGCTCAAACAAATGAAAGGCTCAACCAACCTCGCCAGTCAGGTCGAAGTGACGGTCACAGATGAAGGACTACTCATTGAGCTGGTGGACAGAACGGAAATAGGCTTTTTCGAATTGGGCTCGGCGAAAATGCTTCCCGCCGCAGCCGCCCTCCTCAAAATGGTGGGGACGCATTTGAAAGAGCTCTCGAATCCGGTTGACGTTGAAGGACACACGGATTCGGTTCAGTACGCAACCCCCAATTATGATAACTGGAACCTATCCTTCGATCGCGCGAAGGCCGCGAAAATAATCATGGAAAGTGCGGGCCTAACAGGACGAATCAAGCAGGTCAATGCATTCGCCGATACTCGGCCGCGGGTGCGCTCCAACCCCATGGATCCGACCAACCGTCGCGTCGCGATCCTGGTGCGATACAACGAAAAAGCCAAGGAGGCTACGCCGCAGATGAAAGAATTCTTCAAGGGCAACCAGCTAACCCCCGGAGACGGAAGCTAGCTCGTACAAGAACCCGTATTCCAAGCTGTCGTCCGGATCGTCGCAGATCCGCTGACCGATCGGGATAGCGCCCCTTTTCTGATACATGGCGTGCGCGTCGGTCAACTTCACGTCCGACCAGATCTCCATTCGGCGATACCCCTGTTCCCTGCTCCAATCGGTCGCCAATTGGAAAAGCCGGCCGCCAAGCCCTTGACCTCTCATTTTCTTGAGAAGATACATCCTGGATAGCTCGCACATCTCCGCCGACCAATGCTTGACGCCGCAGGTGCCGACCGTTTCATCTCCCTCCCGCACCGTCCAGAACATCCCGCCCTTTCTTAGGTAATAGCCTTCCACATCGAAGAGGTCGCCGAAGTAGCCGCCGTCCTCCCACGTGAAGCCGTATTCCACGCAGACGTCCTTGATAACCGCGATGATTCCGGGGCAATCCGCGTTGGTCGCTTTCGCCACTTTGAGCTCCATGCCTCGATTGTAGCACCAGGACTATGCGACAATATCAACATGGCAAAAGTTGCATTGATTGGCGCGGGCAGCGTTGTGTTCGCGAAGAACCTCTTGGGCGACATTCTAAGTTTCCCAAGCATGTCGGATTGTGAAATTGCATTGATGGACATCGATCCCGATCGGCTGCACACGGCTGATCGGGTCGCCCAGAAGGTCGCCGCCGCGGTTGGCGCGAAGCCGCATTCCATCACCGCAACCCAAAATCGGCGGGAAGCGGTACGGGGCGCGGATTATGTCATCACCATGTTCCAGATCGGCGGCTACAAGCCCTCGACCGTCATCGATTTCGAGATTCCCAAGAGATATGGCCTCCGACACACGATCGCGGACACCCTCAATCTGGGCGGGATCATGCGGGGCCTTCGAACCATCCCGGTCCTGCTCGATTTGGCCAAGGACATGCGTGAGTTGTGCCCCGATGCGCTGATGCTTCAGTACGTAAATCCGATGGCCATGAACTGTTGGTCCCTCGCCCGCTCGGGCGGAGTCCGGGCCGTTGGATTGTGCCACTCGGTGCAAGGCACCGCGCAGCAGCTCTGCGGATACATCGGGGTCCCCTACGATCAGGTCCACTATCGCGTGGCCGGGATCAACCACATGGCCTTTTTCTTAGAGTTCAAGTTGGGAGTGGAAAACCTATACAAAAGGTTCTTCGATGTGGCCGAAAATCCTGAAATCTTCGCCAAAGACGCGGTGCGATTCGAGATGATGAAGCATCTGAACTACTTCGTCACCGAATCGAGCGAGCATTTCTCGGAGTACTGCCCCTATTTCATTCGGCGCGACCGCCCAGACCTGATCGAACGGTTCGATGTGCCGCTCGACGAGTACATCCGCCGATGTGAAGACATCATCGGCATCTGGGAGCAGCGCCGCATCGAATATGAAGGCGATGAGCCGATTGCGATCAAAAGAAGCTCCGAATATGGCTCCCTGATCGTAGACAGCATGCAAACGAACACTCCGCGCGTCGTGTATGGCAATGTCAAGAACACGGGCCTCATCACGAATCTCCCGACCGGCTGCTGCGTTGAGGTGCCGTGCCTGGTAGACAAGAACGGCATTCAACCAACCTACATCGGCAATCTCCCGCCGCAACTCGCCGCCATCATTCAGACCAATGTCAACGTTCAGTCGCTCACCGTCGAAGCCGCCCTCACCGGCAAGCGCGACTATGTGTATCAGGCGGCAATGATGGATCCGCACACCTGTGCCGAGCTGACAATCGACGAGATCAAGGCGATGGTGGACGAAATGCTTGAGGCGCACGGGGACTTTATCCCTAGCCTCACGTAGGATTAATCGGATGATGGTTGAATACTAGAATGCCCAGCGACTCAATACTTTTGAATAGGAGCAAGGAGTAAATGAACAAAGACATTACGGCAAAAGGAGCCAAGCAGTCCCTAGAAGGACTGATCAAATGCGTGCAATCCACGCCGCCGGACAAATGGGAATGGGTTCCGATGGGGAAAGCGCGGACGATTTTATCGATGATGCAAGAGGTGGCCGGATTCCCGAGATGGATCAAGGGCTGCATAACCGAAGGCAAGATGCCGGAATCCGATTCGGCAAAATGGGATGCGTTCAAGCAGACCGTCGCTACAATGGATCAGGCCATCGCCGTGGCGCGAAAAGAAACGGACGACTTTGGCGGCTACATCATGGGGCTGTCCGATGATGACATCAACAAAACGGTAGAGCTTCCATGGGGGACAACCCGCGTCGGTGAAATCCTGAGCTACCACGAGTGGAACAACACCTACCACCTCGGCCAGGTGAACTACATTCAGCTTCTCTACGGCGACGAGGAGATGCATTTCTAGGGAAATGAATCGATGATGTGTTGGGGTCCTCGCCGGCCGAATCCTAGCTGGCGCCGAGGACCCCAGACCCCAACACAAAGAAGACTCCTTCACAGTGCGACTGTGAAGGGATCGGGTATGCACCCGGTGAAATGAACCCACATGGCGAAACGGAAGCTCAATATCGGCCTCATCGGCTATCAGTTCATGGGCAAAGCCCACTCGAACGCCTACCGCCAGGTGAGCCGATTCTTCGATCTCGATGTTGATCCCGTGATGAAAGTGATCTGCGGCCGCAACCAAGAACGGGTAGACAAAGCCGCGAAAACCTTCGGCTGGGAAGAGACGGACACCGACTGGGAGCGCGTCGTCCAGCGTCCGGATCTCGATATCATCGACGTCGCCGCGCCGGGACACCTGCACGCCCCAATCAGCATCGCGGCGGCCAAAGCCGGCAAGGTGGTCCTCTGCGAAAAACCGATGGCCAACAACCTGGCGGAGGCCAAAGAGATGGCGGCGGCGGTCCGAAGCGCGGGAGTCGAGAGCGCCCTCTTCCATAACTATCGCTTCGTCCCCGCCATCGCCCTTGCGAAACAATTGATCGACGACGGCAAAATCGGCCATATCTATCATTTCCGCGGCACCTATCTGCAGGACTGGATCGCCGATCCCAACTTCCCTCTCGTGTGGCGGCTGAAAAAAGAGTTCGCCGGTTCCGGCACTCATGGCGATCTCAACGCGCATGTTATCGATCTCGCCCGTCATCTGGTCGGCGAAATCGCCGAAGTCTCCGGCCTCATGGACACTTTCGTCAAGCAGCGGCCGATCCTCGCCGATGCAACCGGAGGGCTGGCAGGCAAGGCAGGGACGGAAATGGGCGAGGTGACAGTGGACGACACGGCGCTGTTCCTTGCGAGATTCGAAAACGGCGCAATTGGTAACTTTGAGGCAACCCGTTTCGCGCCCGGCCGCAAGAACTTCAATCGATTTGAGATCAACGGCTCCAAGGGCTCGCTGGTGTTCAACATGGAGCGGATGAACGAGATGGAGCTGTACCGAACCGACGACCCGCAGGCCATTCGCGGCTTCCGGACAATCCAAACGACGGAAAGCTTCCATCCCTACGCGGGGGCCTGGTGGCCGCCGGGCCACATCATCGGCTACGAGCACACCTTCACCAACCTCATCCACGACGCGCTTCAGAACATCGCGCACGGCAAGCCGCTCACACCCGATTTCGAGGAAGGACTGAAGAACCAGGCGGTTCTGGAGGCCGTAGAGATCAGCTCCGCCGAAAGACGCTGGGTCTCGCCGAAGAGTTTGCTCTAAGGATCCCTCAATAGATTCGCCTGCTGAGGCGCTTCGGAGAGGCTGACTGCGACACAATCCGTCGAATGGTGTAAGATTTCCACATGGCGCATTTCCGCCGCTGGAGCGGTGCAATTGACGCCTGGCAGTTCGGTCCCCAGGTGGCTCTTGCGTACGAATTCACGCCGCTAAACAGGAGGACCTGTTGGGCGATAGAACGTAAATCCTAAGCAATTGGAGAAATGGACATGGCTAATAGTAATATCGTTGTGAGAGTCGTATTTGCGGCTACGCTCATTATGGCTTCGTTTATGCTGTCGCGCAACTTGCATGGAGAAGTTGTTGGTCCACGCTCTACTGATGCAGCAAGCACCGAGGTTCCGAAATTTGTATTTGTACGCGGTAACGATCTGTGGCAATGGTCTCATGGGATTGCAAGCAAGATATGCCGTGATGCATCATATCCATCGATAAGTCCAGATGGGAAACACATTGCGTTTCTTCGTGCCAACAATGTTTGGATGTGTGACAGCAACGGTCGGCTGCAACTGAGGCTAACAAGCTTCGGCATTCATTCGCGCGCAACTGTAATTGGTCGTCCGAGTTGGCATCCAAATGGAAACGGAATCGCTTTTTCAATTGAAGAAAAGAGGACGTTATTGCCCAGTTCACTTGAACTGCAAGACGTTTGGTATTCCGAGCATCCGAGTATACGACTTACTTCGATCTGCTTTGTCTATATCCCGCACAAGACTGAGAACGATCCATTGCACCCAAGAGAATTCAGATTTATTGGGTCTGCAACATCTGGCCTAGAGTCGATTTCGATAACATCCTGCTGGAGTCCATCATTTTCACCGAACGGTGTGAAACTCGTGTTTTCGCTGAACGGAGACCTTTGGTTAGCAGGGAGCGAAAGCGGGTCATTTTTTTCGAAGCGTGCCGATCTATTTGCGAAGGGAATGCAATGGCACGAGAGGAGACTTTCTTCTCAGGCAAAGATAGTTGGCCGCCTAGGGGCCGACCCCAATACGCGAGGGGTGCAGAGTCTCCAGTGGAGTTCAGTTGGCAATCAAATAGTATTCGATGTCTGCAAATTGGAAGGCACGAGCGATGGGATAATAAAAATAGCCACCATCGGCAGCAACATCAGGATAAGGCAAATTGCACATGGGACCAAACCTACGATTTCGAGAGATGGCAGGTGGATCGCATATGAGGCTGATACTGGTGATTCTAGCAAAGAGATCTGGGTCTCGTCAACGATCCGAAATGAACGCAGGCTCGTAGTTAGAGGCGGTGAAGAGCCATGCTGGTAGTGGCATCCCTCAATAATCACATTATTGAGGGAATTCGAGAGGCTGCCAGCCGTGAAGAGGCACGGGATGTTCTAAGACGCCAACATAACTCACTATCGCCAAGAAGCAAGAAACCCCAGGCCGAGCAGCGCGATTCAGTCTTCCCAGAGGCCGGGCATCTCCACCCCAGCTCTTCCCTCCCTTAGGAAATTCTAAGCAAACATGCTGAGGAAGCCGTGGCGCGAATACGCCAATAATCCCAATGTAATGAAACGCATTTGGATCGCCCTGCCCCTCCTCGCCCTAGTCCTTGGGGGATGCCGGCACCATCGGACCGAGCCGAGCCCAAAGGACCTGGATTCCTGGCGCCCCGTTGTCGAGATGAAGCCTGGCAAAATGAGCGTGGGGCCTAGACCGACCCCGGAGCTGGACAAGAAGGTCGCCGCCGCCAAGGCCGAAGTCGCGGTCGATCAGCAGGTAAAGCTGCCAAACAGCGTCGCGGACAAATACGCCGAAATGTACACCCCGGAAGAGAGAGACCGCCGCCAGAATCCGTACGGCAAGGTCATCCCCGAAGCGGACAGCGGAACGCCGATGGAAGCCCCGCGAAATCAACCGGGATTTAGTCCTGGCCAGGCTGTTCCAGGAACGGGCTTCGGCGCGGCCGGAACACCAGGAAGCTAAGCCCAAAAGCCAGGAAGAGCGCCCCTGCGGTCCCCAAGAACGGCGCGTTCTTTGATACGTGCTCGTACAGGAATCCGCCCGTAGAAGCCCCAAACAGCGCCCCCACGCCTTGGGCGGTCTGGACCGCGCCCAAGTAGGTCCCGCGCTGGTTCTCATTTACATCGCTGGCTATTGTAAGCCAGGCCGGAATCGCCACCAAGAACCCCAGCCCAACCAGACAGCCGAAAACAGCCAAGGCAATTTGCGAAGAAGTAAGCGCGATAATGAGCATGCCGACAGCGCCGGTGAGCAGTCCGATCTGCACGCTCTTCACCCTTCCGAGCCGATTGACCGCCCTACTCGCGGGCATGCTCAAAAATGCCATCGCCGCAGCCGCCGGCAGAAGCAACGCGCCGAAGCTGAGGTCCGACAATTGCAGCACATCTTTGGCGTACAGCTTGAAGATGGCCATCGGCAGGCCGATTCCGAAGAAGGTGACGATAGAGAGCGCCAAGTGGCCGGGAATCTCATGCGCCACCTGCCACAGGTCCCGCAGCTTCGGTATCTGATGCGCCTCGTCTTCGTGATGCGGGTGCACGCCATCCGCGGGGATGGTGCGAAAAGCCATCAGCGCCGCCGCACCGAACAGGAGCGCCACCAGGTAGAACGAGAAATGCCGGTTGCCGGTGAACTGGAAGACCAACCCGTCAAGGAACGGACCGAGCGCTATCCCAACCCAATAGCACATGTTGAGGACGCCGATCGCCTCCGCCCGGTCGCTGTCGCTTACCTTGTCCCCGACCGCGGCAAAGAGGTTCGGCCAAATCATCGCGGCCCCAATGCCATCCAAAACCCGCAGGCCGATAAAACCGATGGCCGGCCGCATCAGGGTGGTGAGAACGGCGGTGCAAAGTGAGATACATGGCGCGACGAGCAGCAGCCTGCGCCTGCCGTACCGATCCCCCAAATGTCCCATGGGCGACTTGAACACCGCCTCGGACAGCAGAAACACGGTGATCACGAGCGCGATGATGCTTTCGCCGAACTGGCGATCGTAACGGAGATACGGCTGCATCGCCGAGATGTTCAAAACGGCGTACCCGAGCTCGGCGAGCACCGCGATGGCATACAGCGGCCAGAGGTTGTGCCGCCTCCAAATTGGATGCGGCCCGCCTGTCACGTCTAGTTCCGCCTGTTCAGTCGCCTGTGCCATTTAAGTTGAAAGGGCACAGATGCGGGCGGGCCCCGAACCTGTGCCCATCGAACTCCTTGCCCAGTTCAACATCCCTCCACAGTCGCACTGTGGAGGGTCGAAGACTAGCGCTTGACGTACTGGAATCCGCGCCGGGCTCGCTTCCGCCCGTACTTCTTCCGCTCCTTGACCCTTGGGTCTCGGGTCAAGTGTCCAAGACGGCGAAGCGGCGATCGCAATGTAGGGTCCATTTCGATGATAGCTCGTGCGATGCCGTGGGCCAACGCGCCGGCCTGGCCGCTGACCCCTCCGCCTTTGGCAGTCGCCACGATATCGAGACGATTCTCCAGATCAACACACTTCATCGGCGCGTTGACCAAAGCGCTCAATGTCGCCCGGCAGAAGTAATCGTCCGACTTGCGGCCGTTAACAGTTATGGAACCGGAGCCGGCCTTGATCCAGACGCGGGCGATGGCGTTCTTCCTGCGCCCGGTGCCATAGTTGCGTGCTGCGTGCGCCATTTCGTTACTTGACCTCCCACACCTTGGGCGCCTGCGACTCGTGCGGATGCTCGCTGCCCTTATAGATTTTCAACTTCTTGATAATTTTCCGACCGAGTCGGGTTTTGGGAGTCATTCCCCAAATCGCCTTATAGAGAAGCTCATCCGCCTTTGCGTCCAGCCACTCTCCGCGGGCTGCGGATTTCAGTCCGCCCGGATACATGGAGTGCCAATAGATCAGCTCCTCCGGCTTGTTCCCTGTCAGCTTCACCTTGTCGGCGTTGATGACGATCACATGGTCACCGACGTCCTGGTTATAGGTAAAGGTGGGCTTGTGCTTGCCGCGCAGCAGTTGGGCGGCAACGCTGGCCACGCGCCCGACCGCCTTGCCGGCCGCGTCAACCACATACCAATCCCGCACGATCTCACTTGGTTTTGCCGAATATGTTCTCATCATCATCTATCCTTCAATTGCGTCCACTGGGGCCGAATCCGACCACCAAATCGTTCTGTCTTTTCGATAGCGCACCTTCACCAGGCACAGTCCTCGGGCCGCCAGCATCGGCGCTCTTCGCCCGTACCCCGGATCCGCCAGCATCTTCCCGATATCTTCCGCTTCCCGCCGGCACAATCCGATTTCCGATAGCGTTCCCGCCATCATGCGGACCATTCCCCTAAGGAACCCCGAGCCGACCACCGTGAACCGCACCTGCGGCCCCACCCTTCGCACCCCGGCCTCCATCACCGTCCGGACACTCGATTTCTCCGGCTCAAGCTCTTTCGTAAATGCACGAAAATCGTGCTCTCCAACGAAGTCTCTCGCCGCTCGATCCATCCGCTCTACATCGAACTGGTGCGGTTCGTGCAATGCGTATCGATTCTCGAAAACGCTCACGGTCCCTCGGTTGAGGAACGTATATCGATACTCTCTCGAATCTGCCGAGAACCGCGCGTGGAACCCGTCCCACTCTTTCCGCGAGCTTCTCACTCGAACATCGAGCGGCAGCGCCCTATTCACAATCTCTACCCAACGTTTCGGCTCGATTGGCAGCTTCGAAACAAAGTGCACAGTCTGTCCAATCGCATGAACACCGGCATCCGTGCGACCCGCTCCGAAAATCTCAAGCTGCTCGCCCTCGATCCGCGCGATCGCTTCCCAGAGCGTTCCTTCGATCGTTCTTTGCCCAGGCTGCCGGGCAAATCCATGAAAATCCGTTCCGTCGTACTCGATGACGAGCGCGATGGTCAATTACTCGACGAAAGACAACAACGCCGTCGCCGCGGCGTCCCCTCTCCGAATGCCGGTTCGGGTGATTCGCGTATAGCCGCCCGGCCGGTCTTTGAACCGAGGCGCAACCGTATCGAACAGATGCTTGACAAGGTCTTCTCCAGTAATGAGGCTTTTGTCCCCGAGCTGGGTCGGGGTCATGGTCGCCATCTTCGGGTTGGCCTGACGGCTGGAATGTCCGACCAGAAGCTTGCGAGCCTGTCGACGGGCGGCAACGGAATCGGCGCCGTTCCTCGCGGTCGTGATCAGTTTTTCGACCATCGGCCGAAGCTCCTTGGCGCGGTACAACGTCGTATGGACACGGCCGTGCATGATCATCTGCCGAACGAGATTGCTAAGCAGGTGCTTTCGCTGATCGCTGGGCAGACCTAGTTTTCGGTTGGCAACTCTATGGCGCATTAGAAGTCATCCTCATCGTCGTCGTCGAACACGGGTCGGGCGCCGCCTTTGGACGGTCGCAACTCCAGGCCCAGCTCGGCCAACTTTTCTCGAACTTCGGAAAGCGACTTTTTCCCAAAACCGCGGATGCCAGTCAGGAACCCTTCATCAACTTGCACCATGTCCCGCAAGGTAAGCAGAGACGCGCGCCGCAAGCAGTTAAATGTTCGCTGGGAAAAGTCCATCTCTTCGATCCGCTTCTCCGGCACGTCGCGCAGTTCCGGCGGCAACACATCGTGCATCTGCTCGAACGGTTCGCCGGGCGCTTCATACAGGTCGAAGAACATCCGGAAGAATTTGTCGAGGGTTCGGCCCGCTTCCGCGACAGCTTCACTCGGCGTCACCGTGCCATTCGTTTCCACATCAATCATCAAGCGCTCATAGTCGGTCTTGTAGCCGACGCGCGTGGGATCGATCGTGTAGGCGACCTTCCTCACAGGCGTGAATTGCGAACCCATGGGAATGACGCCGATCATCTGCTTGTACCGCTCGTGCTTTTCGGGAAGCCCATACCCGATCCCAACGCCCACGAAAATCTCCATCCGCAACGAGGCGTTCTTGTCACTGATCGTGGCGATGTAGACTTCGGGGGTCGTGATCTCCACGCCGGATGGGCACTGGATATCCGCCGCGGTAACGCGGCCCGCCCCACGGACGTCCAAAGTCAAAATCAAATCCTCGTTCGGGCCGGGCCGGGCATCGTAGTCAATCTTGACTGCGACTCCCTTAAGGTTGAGGATCAGCTCGCTGGTATCTTCCTTCACGCCTGGAATGGCGGCAAACTCGTGCAGCACCTTGTCGATCTTGATGGCGGTGATGGCGCAGCCCCGTATCGAAGAGAGAAGCACTCGGCGCAATGCGCTGCCGATGGTGTGACCGTATCCCCTCTCCAACGGTTCAACGACAAACTTGCCATGAAAATCGGATTGCTCCAGCAAACCGATTTGCGGCAAGGCCTGTTCAACCGGCGCTACTTCGAA
Organism: Fimbriimonadia bacterium; assembly: GCA_041483895.1. Classification (GTDB taxonomy): domain Bacteria; phylum Armatimonadota; class Fimbriimonadia; order Fimbriimonadales; family JABRVX01; genus JBGPGO01. Next base: position 31,527 of record JBGPGO010000008.1, on the reverse strand, counting down.
TTCCCGTTCGCTATCGGGTGTAATACTCAACAATCATCTGCTCCCTAATTTGTGTGTCGATCTCGTCCCGGGCCGGAGCATGGAGTACCTTTCCGTCGAAGGTGTTGGTATCCAGTTCCAGCCATCCCGGAGTTCGGTGGGTTGTCATCGACTTCAGCGATTCGGCAACCGCTTTCGTCGCGCGCTTCTTGTCAACCAAGGAAACCTTGTCGTTTGGTCGCGTCAGAAAGCTCGGTACGTTTGTCGGAACGCCGTTGACGGCGAAGAATCGGTGCGTAACCATTTGGCGAGCCATGCCACGCGACTTTGCCCAGCCCAGCCGATAGACCACGCTATCCAATCGCGTTTCAAGAATCTGCAGCAGGTTGGCACCGCTCACTCCGCGCCGATGCTGGGCGACGCTCATGTAATGGGAGAACTGCCCTTCTCGAAGCTGGTACATCCGCTTCAACTTCTGCTTTTCGGCTAGCTGCTCGCCATATTCCGTGACTCGCTGGCGCCCGGTCGGCTGGCCGTGTGCCCCTGGCGGCTTTTGGCGGCTTTCCCGCTCGATGGCGCATTTCTTCGTGTAGCAGCGCTCGCCTTTAAGATATAGTTTCGTTCCCGCTCTTCGGCAGTACCTACAACGTGATTCCCAAATTACGGACAATTACATATCCTCCCTATTACACTCGCCGCCGCTTCGGCGGCCGGCACCCGTTGTGTGGAATCGGGGTCTCGTCGCGTATGGACGTAACCTCCAGGCCGGAAGCTCCCACGCTGCGGATCGCGGTTTCGCGACCGGAACCGGGTCCTTTGATCACGATGTCCACTTTGCGAATTCCATAATCGCCTGCCTTGCGCGCGGCCTGCTCGGCGGCGGTCTGCGCGGCAAACGGCGTGCCTTTGCGCGATCCCTTGAAACCGGACCCGCCGGCGCTCTGCCAACACAGTATGTTGCCGTCATGATCGCTGACTGACACGATGCAGTTGTTGAAGGTGCAGCAGATGTGCACGACACCGTGGACGATACTGCGCTTTTCCTTCGTCTTGACTTTCCCGGTCGCCCGCTTCCGTGCCATAGATTACTTCTTCACTTTCTTCTTGCCGGCAATCGTTCGCTTCGGACCTTTGCGCGTCCGGGCGTTGTGCCGGGTTCGCTGGCCCCTCGTCGGAAGGCCGCGGCGATGGCGCAGGCCCCGATAGCTGCCGATCTCAATCAACCGCCTAATATTCTGCTGGATGTCGCGCCGCAGATCTCCTTCGACCTTCATCGTCCGGTCGATGGCGTCGCGAATGCTGGCGACCTCGCGATCGGTAAGGTCACGAACCTTTTTGCGCGGATCGATGCCGACGGCGTCCAATATCTGTGCCGATGTCGTCGGCCCGATGCCGAAGATAGTCGGCAGTGCATACTCTATTGCTTTGTCTCTAGGCAGGTCTACGCCCGCAATACGAGCCAAATCAGTCCTCCAACTAGCCCTGTCGCTGCTTGTGCTTCTTGACCTTGCAGATTACGCGCACGACACCGGCCCGCTTGATAATGATGCATTTGTCACAAATCTTCTTAACCGAAGCCCGAACTTTCACAACAAACCCCTCCCGCCCGTACACAAAGACGCACGGGCGCCGATCAGAGACCGTGGCGCCATACACGCGAAGGGTCAGTATACCCCACAGGAAAACGCAAGCGATCTATTTGTAACGATAGACGATTCTGCCGCGAGTCAGGTCGTAGGGCGATAGTTCGAGCAGCACCTTGTCCCCGGCCAGGATTCGAATGTAGTTCATCCGAATCTTGCCTGATACATGCGCCATGATTTCCGGACCATCGTCCAGCTTGACCCGGAACTGGGCGCTCGGCAGAGCCTCGATTACGGTTCCCTGCACCTGCAGTCCTCGTTCCTTTTCGCTGGTTCTCGGTTTAGCCATAGGCCTCCATTTGTTTATTTCTCACCGGACTACTCCTTCGTCAAGATATCAGGTCCGTTGGATGTGATCGCTATCATGTGCTCAAAGTGCGCGGAAAGCTTTCCGTCCTTTGTCACCACAGTCCATTTGTCTTCCAGCGTGGCAACCTCTTTTGTGCCGACATTCACCATCGGTTCCACGCAAATCGTCATCCCAACTTCCAATTTCGGTCCGCTGCCCGGCTTCCCGAAGTTCGGGACGGAAGGGTCTTCATGCACAGCCCGGCCGACCCCATGCCCGACCAGCTCCCGCACGACGGCATACCCGTTCTTCTCGACGTATTTCTGTACCGCCGAAGAAATGTCCCCGATCCGGTTACCCGCCTTCGCCTGCGCCAACCCTTGATAGAGCGCTTCTTTCGTCACGTTCAGAAGCCGGCGCGCCTCCGGGCTGACCTCCCCGACGGGGTAGGTCCACGCGCCGTCCCCGTAATAGCCGCCTTTTACCGCTCCGATGTCTAGTCCGACGATGTCGCCCTCTTCGAGTGGCTCGTCCGACGGGATGCCGTGAACCACCTGGTCATTGCGGGCAACACAAAGCGCGTCCGGATAGCCTCGGTAGCCCTTGAATGCCGGATAGGCTTCCTCTTCATCGAGGAGCCGCTGAGCAAGTTCGTCCAGTTCCCGAGTCGTCGTCTTCCCCGGTATGATGCTCTCGGACAGGATTCGCAACGTGCGAGCCACAATTCGCCCCACGTCGCGCATCTTTTCGACCTCTTCCGGACTTTTGCGCACAATCATCTTAGTCTAACACCCGACGCAATTCCGCAAATACATCCTCGATGGCGCCGGTCGCATCCACGCGCCGCAAGAGGCCCCGTTTTTCGTAAAACTGTACGAGAGGGAGCGTTTTTTCCGTATAGACACGGAGCCGCTCACGGACCGATTCCGGCCGATCATCCTCACGAACTACCAGCCCCTGACCGCAGACGTCGCAACGATTTGGATCTCTTGGCGGGGCCGTCTCGACATTAAAGCTCGCCCCGCAGCTCGGACAGATCCTACGTCCTCTCAGCCTCTGGACCACTTTCTCCACGTCAACTTCCATCGCTACGACAGTGGTCAGCGGCGCCTTGCGTCGTTCCAACATCTCTTCCAACGCCTCGGCCTGGGGAACTGTTCGCGGGAAACCGTCCAGAATGAAGCCCGGTAGCGCGTCGACCATCGAAAGGCGCTCCTCTGCAACCCCAATGATCACATCGTCGGGCACCAGTTCACCGCCGGACATATACCGGCCGGCGTTCTCTCCCATCTCGGTCCCAATCGCGGCAGCCTCGCGCAGCATGTCGCCGGTTGAGATATGAGGGATACCGTACTGTTCGTGAACCAGCTTCGCCTGCGTCCCTTTGCCAACTCCGGGAGGACCAAGAAGAACGAGCCGCAATTAGCCGACCTCTTCGTACCCGCGCATAATCACCTGTGCTTCGACCTGATTCATGGTGTCCAGCGCCACGGCGACCACGATGAGCAGCGAAGTGCCGCCGACAAGCGACACCGAGGTTCCGGTGTTGGTCCAATTCGGTACGTAATATTGTAGCAGGGCGACAAACGAAAGGAACGCTGCGCCGACCAAGGTGATGCGGCTGATCACACCGTCCAAGAACTCCTGTGTCGGCTTGCCCGGACGAACGCCCGGCACGAAGGCCCCGCTCTTCTTGAGGTTATCCGCCATCTCTTCCACGTTATAGATAACCGCCGTGTAGAAGTAAGTGAAGGCGAAGATCATGGCGGTATACAGAAGTGCGCCCCAACCGCTTTGCCCAGGAGTGAACAGCTGTTGAATGTGGCGGAACAGTTGGCCGATGCCGGATGTCTCGCCAAAGGCCGTCGCGAACGTTCCAGGAAGAAACAGGAGTGAGATGGCAAAGATAATCGGGATGACGCCCGCCATATTGATTGACAGGGGGAGATATGTTGTTTGCGTTCCCGTCATCCTCTGGCCGGGTACCCGCTTCATGTGATGAATGGGAATGCGCCGCTGGGCCTTGGTAAAGAAGACGATGATCCAAATGGTTCCCAGGAAAATAGAGACCAGCGTGATGATATTGAATCCGTTGACAGCCCCGTCCGCAACGTTGGTCCGAAGCCGGGCGATCGTATAGGGCAGCTGGACCAAGATGCCGGCGAAGATCATGAGCGAAACGCCGTTTCCAATCCCTTTCTCCTGGATCTGTTCGCCGAGCCAGAGCACAAACATCGCGCCGGCCGTCCAGAACATGATGATGGATGCTCGCATGCCCATCGTAAACGTCGAGCCGGTACCGGCCTGCGCCGCCACCTGGGAGAGCAGCGTCGTATATCCCCAGCCTTGGAACAGGCAGAGGAAAATCGTCAACGTGCGGGTGATGCGGTTGATCTTGCGGCGGCCGTACTCGCCTTCTTCGCGCTGCAGCTTTTGCAAGGACGGTACGCCGACCGTCATGAGCTGCATAACGATGGAGGCCGTAATATACGGGTTGAGCCCCAGGGCAAAGATGGAAAGCCGCTTGAGGGCGCCGCCTCCGAACAGGTTCAAGAACTGTAGAGCTTGGTTCTTTTCAACGGCGTCCGCGATAAGGTTGGGGTCAACGCCTTGGATCGGGACGGGAATATGGATCCCAATCACATAGATCATGAACATAGCAAAGACAAAAATGATCCGCTGCCGAAGGTCCGGGGTTGCCCAGGCGGCCAGGATCGTTTCTTTGAAGTTCACAGACGCGTGACCTCACAGCCTTTGGCGAGCAGCTTTTCCTCCGCCGACTTGCTGAAATGGTGGGCGGATACTTTGACCTTGCAGGTGATGTCGCCTCGGCCGAGTATCTTGATGCCGTGCAGCCGTTTCGTCACCAGCCCGCGCTCGGTCAGCGTCTCTGGAGTCACTTCCTCGCCGTCCTTGAACCGCTCGCTCAGGCCATCTAGATTAACAACCGAGAACTCCTTGTGATTCGGGTTCCGGAAGCCCTTTTTCAGGGGCAGGCGTCGATGCAGGGGGGTTTGGCCGCCTTCGAATCCCAGCCAGACCCGACCACGAGCCTTATCCCCTTTCATTCCACGGCCGGCGGTCTTGCCAAGCCCGGAACCGGGACCTCTTCCACGCCGCGTCTTAGCCTTCCTCGCGCCGGGAGCGGGCTTCAGATCATGCAGAAACATCTTTCTTGCCTCTCTTCGGTTTCTCTGCCACTTCCTCCACTACGACCAGGAAAGCGACCTTGTGGATCATCCCACGAATGGCGAGATTGTCCGGAACCATGTTCGACGAATTCAGTTTGCCCAGGCCCAGCGCTTCAACCGTGCGCTTGTGGTTCACGCTGTAGCCGACGGCGCTTCGTTTCAGAGTGACCTTAAGCATTGACCGGGGCCTCGCCTCGAGCCTTGGGCAGCCAAGGGATCAGCTCTTCTACCTTCTTGCCGCGCCGGCTGGCCGTCTCCTCCGGCACCGAGAGGTCCTTCAGACACTCAATTGTGGCCCATGCGCAATTGATTGGGTTGCGAGACCCAAAGCTTTTGGCCAAAACGTCCTGGATGCCGGCCACTTCCAGCATCGCGCGAACCGCTCCGCCGGCAACCACGCCCGTCCCAGGCGAAGCCGGCTTCAAGAGCACCAGCGAGGTCCCGACCTTGGCTTTGACTTCATGCGGGATAGTGAAGGCGATCATCGGGATCTCCATCATCGCGCGGCGGGCAGCCTCTTCTCCCTTGCGAATGGCATCCGGCACGCCGCGGGCCTTACCGATTCCCACCCCGACCTTGCCCTTATGATCGCCGACGACGACCAGGCAGGACCAACTCGCGGTCTTGCCTCCCTTGTGGGTCTTGAATACCTTGTTGGTCCGCACCACGCGGACCTCCATATTTGAGCCTTCGCCCTCGCTGCTGCGATCAAATTTCCTCATTCATTGCTCCTAAAACTTCAGGCCACCCTCGCGGGCGGCATCGGCCAGCGCTTTGACCCTGCCGGCATATTGGAACCCGCCTCGATCGAACACGACCCGCTCGACGCCCTTTTCCTTAGCGCGTTGGCTTATCAGCTTGCCGATCTCTTTGGCGGCGCTCAGATTGCCCCCGTACTTTGATCGCAGGTCGCTCTCCAGCGTGGAGGCGCTGCAAATCGTCTGTCCCTTCGAATCGTCCACCAGCTGAACGGCGATGTGCTGCAGGCTGCGAAATACGCTGAGCCGCGGGGCCTGTTCCGTGCCGGAAAGATGCTTTCGGATCCGACGGTGTCTTCTCAGTCTCAAGTCTTGTGATGTTCTTGGCATCTTGCTCTTCCTACTTACCAGCCACGCCGCGCTTGCCCGGCTTGGTCTTGACCACCTCGCCTACGTATCGGACGCCCTTGCCCTTATACGAGTCCGGCGGACGCTTTCGTCGGATGTCGGCGGCCTGCTGCCCGACAACCTGCTTGTCAATTCCGGCCACGTTGATGGACATGGGCCGCGTTCGATCACCGGGTTCGATTGTGAACGTGATTCCCGGCCTGGGCTCAACAATCACAGGATGCGAGAAGCCAAGGCTCATCACGAGGTTCTTCCCGTCCAACGTTGCCCTGTATCCAACGCCGACCAACGTAAGGTTTTTCGTGAAACCTTCGGTTACTCCGATTACTAAATTGTCAATCAGGGTCCGCGCCAATCCGTGCTGCTGGCGCATGTAGGACTCGTTGGTTGGCCGCTCAAGGGCAATGATGCCGTTCTCCTGTTTGACTTCCAGGCGCGGCTCGACCCGGCAGGCCAGTTCGCCCTTCGGACCTTTCACGGTGATGTGGCCGTCCTGATTGGTGACGGTCACGTTGCCGGGCACGGTTATCGGTTTTCTCCCTACTCTAGACATATCTGTCGTCCTTTACCAAACTTCGAACATTACTTCCCCGCCGATATGCCTTCTGCGGGCATCTCGGTCGGTCATAATGCCTTGCGAGGTGGACACCACCTGCGTCGCGAGACCGTTTCGGACCGGGCGCAGCTTCTCGCTCGATGAGTACACCCGCAAGCCCGGTTTGCTGATCCGGCGGATGATTCGGATCGCGTGCTTCTTATCCTGGAAATACTTCAACTGGACGCGGAGCGTCGGAAACTTCGTGTCCTTGACCAGTTCAAAGCTGGTGATCAGCCCTTCATCTTGGAGGATCTTGGCCAATGACTGCTTCACTCCAGACGCGGGCATGTCCACCTGCGTCAGGTGGGCTCGTCCCCCATTCCGAATTCTTGTCAACATGTCCGCTATCGGGTCACTGTGCATCTCTTACTCCTACCAACTCGACTTTGTCACACCCGGCAGTACGCCTTTGTGGGCTAGCTCACGCAGGCAAATTCGGCAAAGGCCAAAGTACTTAAAGACGCCACGTGGCCGACCGCACACGTTGCATCGCGTGTAACCGCGCACCTTATACTTCGGCTTCAGTTTCGCCTTATTTATCAAACAGGTCTTTGCCATAGATATAGATCCTCCAATCGAACCGTTCCCGCAGCCGACCGGCAAGTGTACCCCAAGCCGGCTAGTCCTCTTGCTCTTCTTTCCTCTCGCGCTCGTGCTTCTTCACGAGCTCCTGGATAACGTTCGCGGGCAATTCCTCATAGTGATCGAATTCAGTGGCGAATTTGCCCCGTCCCCGGGTGATCGAGCGCAGGTCGAGGGCGTACTTCATCATTTCGCCCTGAGGCACATGAGCCCGTATGCGCTGCCGGCCCGAACCGATGGCCTCCATACCCAGCAACCGGCCTCGCCGCCCGTTCAGATCGCTGTTGATGTCGCCGACATACTCTTCCGGCACGATGATGTCCACCAACACAATCGGCTCCAGCATCGTGGGTTGAGCCAGCGCCGCCGCATTCCGGAAGGCTAGCTGCCCAGCCATTTTAAACGCCGCCTCGCTCGAGTCCACATCATGGTAGGAGCCAAAGACAAGCGTAGTCCGCAGGTCCACCACGGGATACCCGGCCTGGATGCCTTTGGTCAGCGCCTCGCGAATTCCCTTTTCGACCGCTGGGATGAAGTTGCGGGGAATCGCTCCACCGACTACTTTGTCGACGAATTCGTAACCGGCCCCACGATCGAGTGGCTCCATTTCGATCTTGCAATGGCCGTACTGTCCGCGGCCACCCGTCTGCTTCTTGTGCTTTCCTTCGGCGGTGGCGCTCGATCGCACCGTCTCGCGATAGGCCACCCTCGCCTCCTCGGTCTCGACGTTCACGCCAAACTTGTTGTGAAGGCGCTCGATTGTCACGTCGAGGTGCAGATCCCCCATGCCGGACAAAATCGTCTGGTTCAACTCTGGGTCTTGCCGCGATACGAAGGTGGGGTCCTCGTCCGCCAATCGCATCATGGCCGGTCCGAGCTTGTCTTCGTCCGCCTTTGTCGCCGCGTGGATGGCGATGCTGTATATCGGGCCGGGATAGTGGAACGGCTCGAATTGAATGCCCGAACCCTTCGTCGTCAATGTATCGCCGGTTCGAGTCTCCTGCAGCTTGGCGACCGCCCCGATGTCTCCGGCGCCGACCGCTGGTGTCGATTCCTGAGTTTTTCCACGTGGGCAAAACACCTGACCCACCCGCTCGTCCTTTTCGCGGTTCGGATTCCACACGTGGCTGTCGCTGGTGAATGTTCCGCTGAAAACCCGGAAGAAGCTGATCTTGCCGACATACGGATCGGCCGTAGACTTGAATACCAGCGCGGCCAGCGGTCCTCCCTCATCCGATTCAAGTTCCTTATCGCCCGCCTTGTGCGGCATATCGGTCGGAGCGGGAAGCGCGCCGACGATTCTATCCACGAGAAGGCCGACGCCGATGCCATGCGCCGCCGACCCGATACACACCGGGACCACCCTTCCCTGCTCCACGCCAAGCAGGAGGCCGTGCATCACCTCGTCGGGAGTCACCGACTCGCCCTCGAGATATTTCAGCGCCAATTCATCATCCGCGATGGTCGCCGCGTCCACCACCTTTTCCCGCATGGCTTCCGCTTCCGCCAGCAGGTCCGCCGGGATATCCTCCGCGTGCAGGTCCTTGTCATGGCCGACATAGGCCTTCATTTCCAGCAGGTCTATCACACCCTTGAATTCGAGTTGGGAGCCGATCGGCATGTGGATGGGCACCACTTTGCGGCCGTACGAGTTCTCCAAGAACCGGACGAGGCCGGGAAAGTCGGCGTTTTCCCGCTCCATCTTGTTGACAAAAATCATGCGCGGCAGGGCATCGATCTCTGCTTCTTCCCACGCGTTTTCGAAACCGACGTCTGTGTGGTCCTTGGCCTCGGTAACGATAACCATGGATTCGACCACCTGACAGACGCCGAACAGGTCGCCAATAAAGTCCGGGTATCCGGGAACATCGATCAGGTTGATTTTGTGGTCCCTCCACTCGATGGGAAGAACCGATGCGTTCAGGCTGATCTTGCGCTTCTGCTCCAGCGGATCATAGTCGGAAACTGTGTTTCCGGCCTCCACCGTGCCAACTCGGTCCGTGGCGCCGGATATGAATAGGATATGCTCGGCCAAGGTTGTTTTTCCCGAACCGCCATGTCCTACGAGTGCCACGTTGCGAATCTTGTCAGCGCTGTACTTCTTCAAATCCCAAATCCCTCTCTATTGAGTTGCTTCCCGAATCGGCATTCCCATCTTCTTGAGGAACACCCTGGCCTCTTCATCCGTTTTGGCAGTGGTGCAGATCACCACATCCATGCCACGCAGCTTGTCGAAGGTATCGTAAGAAATCTCCGGAAAAATAATCTGCTCTTTTAGACCCAATGCGTAATTGCCTCTGCCATCGAATGCCTTCGGCGATAGGCCGCGAAAGTCGCGAAGTCTTGGCAGCACGATGGAGACCAGCTTATCGAAAAAGTGATACATGCGCTCGCCGCGTAATGTGACCCGGCATCCGACCTTGTTCCCTTCCCGAATCTTGAAGTTTGAAATCGCTTTCTTAGCCTTCGTGACCACCGGCCGCTGGCCCGCGATAAGAGTCAGGTCCCGAACGGAATTCTCCAACTGCTTGGCATCATCCTCGGCCCGGCCAATTCCCATGTTGACCACGATCTTGTCCAGCCGCGGAACCGCCAGAAGCGACTTGTATCCGAACTGTTCTTTGAGAGCCGGAACGATAGAATCCTTATACTTTTGATGCAGCCGCGAAGGCGGAACCGTCGCCAATTCCGCGGCGGTAGCTGTTGCAATCGCGGCGCCGCCGCCGCCCTTGCCCTTGACCTTGCCCTTCGGTTCCTTCTTGCCGCCCTTTTCTGCCTTGTCTATCTTGTCTGCCATTTAGCTCTCCAGTTGCTCCCCGGAATCCTTCGCGTAGCGGACCATCTTGCCATCGATCTCTTTGCGGCCGATTCGCGTCGGTTTTCCCGTTTTCGGATCAGCGAGCATGACGTTGGAAATATGCAGCGGCATCGCGCGCTGCACTCTGTCTCCCGGCCGATTCATGCTTGCCGATTGTATGGGCTTCACATGCTTCGTGCCCATGTTGACGCCTTCGATCGTGATGCGCCGGCTGACCCGGTTCACCGTCGTCACCTTGCCATGCTGACCCTTATCTTTCCCGGCGATCACGATCACGATATCGCCGGTCCGCACCTTCATCTTGCCCAAAGGCTGTGTAGGCCGCTTCTTATCCATTACAACACCTCCGGCGCGAGGGATACGATCTTCATAAACCCTTTGTCCCGCAGCTCGCGGGCGACCGGGCCGAAGATGCGCGTGCCTCTGGGTTCCTTCGCCGCATCGATCAAAACGCAGGCGTTATCATCGAACCTCACTGTTGAGCCGTCTGACCGGCGCTGCGCGAATCGCGTGCGAACGACAACCGCCTTGACGACGTTGCCTTTTTTCACCGGCATGTTCGGCGTCGCCGTTTTGACCGCTCCGACGATAATGTCTCCAATGCCGCCATATTTCGGTTGCGAACCCTTTAGGACTCGGATGCACATCAGCTCGCGCGCTCCGCTATTGTCCGCCACCTTAAGTCTTGAGTATTGCTGAACCAATTACTTCACCTTTTCAATGATCCGGCTGATGCGCCAACGGACCTCTTTGCTGAGTGGGCGGCATTCAGTGATCTCCACGTGATCGCCCACGTCGCAGGACTGCTCGTCACGAGCCTTGTATCGCTTTGTCTGCCGTATGATCTTGTGGTACAGAGGGTGTCGAATACGGCGCTCGATCGTCACAACGACCGTCTTATCCATCTTGTTGCTCACCACGTAGCCCTCGCGGACCTTGCGCTGCCCTCGTTGTTCGGTTGCGGCTTCGCTCACTGTGCGTCCTCCCTCTGCTTTTGCGTTATCACGGTCATCAGCTTCGCGATGTTCTTGCGGTGCCCACGAACGCTCATCACGTCCTTTACCTGGCCGAAGATAATCTGTCGGCGCACGTTGTACAGCGCCTCGCGCTCCTTCGCCAGCTCCTCCGCAAGATCTTCGATGTTCTTGTCACGCAATTCGCTTGGTTTCATGCCCTTCATGCTTCCCCCCCGGCCTCCGGCGGCGGCACTTTTTCTTCGGTCGGCGCGGCAACTGCCACCGTATCGTGCTCGCCGGCTTCCAGATGGATCTCAGTGTCCATCTCTTCGCCCTCTTTCGGCATAATGAGTTCGGGTTCGCCGCCCATCTCTTCGTAGAGCTTGGCGAAGTCGCGGCGAGTGACAAATCGCGCCCGAATCGGCAGCTTGTGAATAGCCCGCCGGATCGCTTCTCTGGCCGTGACTTCCGGCACCCCGGACATCTCGAATAGGATGCGGCCCGGCTTCACAACCGCCACCCATCCCTCGGGATTGCCTTTGCCGGATCCCATCCGGGTCTCCGCGGGCTTTTTGGTGTACGGCTTGTCCGGGAAGACCCGAATCCACACCTTTCCACCGCGCCGGATGTAGCGGGTCATGGCAATTCGGCTGGCCTCAATTTGCCGATTGGTCAGCCAGCACGCGCCCATCGCCTGCAGGCCAAATTCGCCGAAATCGATCTTGTAGCTCCCGGTCGCTTTGCCCGTGCGCCTGCCCCGGTGCACCTTCCTGTATTTGACACGCTTTGGCATCAACATAGCGTTATTCTCCTGCCTCTGGTGTTGGCGCGGCCGCCTGCTTTCGAGGACGACGCGTTGCCCTGCGCTCCCGGTCCTGCGAACCGTGCCCTGGAGCGTCGATATATTCGTCCTTACGCCGGGACTTCTCGGGCAGCACTTCCCCTTTGTAAATCCAAACTCGTACCCCTATCGCTCCGTAGATCGTCCGGGCGACCGCCAACCCGTAATCAATATCCGCCCGCAGGGTATGAAGCGGCACCTTGCCATGCTTCTCGGTCTCCCGGCGGGCCATTTCCGATCCGCCGAGGCGCCCGGCACAGATGATCTTGAGGCCCTTGACGTTCAGGCGACTCGCCCTCAAAACGGCCTGCCGCATTGCGCGCCGGTGGGAGACGCGTCGCTCGATCTGCTGCGCCACTCCCTCTGCCACCAGTTGGGCATCCAGTTCCGGCTGCCGGACCTCATTGACATTCACATACACGCGCGCCTCTTTGTGCCGCTTGTGCACCATGCGCTCGATTGTATGCGTGATTTCTTCGATGCCCTTGCCGCCGCGGCCGATGATTGCGCCAGGTCGCGCGGTGTAAATCGTGACCTTTACCAGATCGGCCGGACGCTCGATTTCCACGCGGGATATGGAGGCGTTCGCCCACTTTGTCTTGAGAAGCTTCCGAATGTTGAAATCTTCCATGACCATCTCGGGATAGATCTTCTTATTGAAGAACCATTTGCTGTCCCAGGTCCGGTTGACCCCTAGCCGAAATCCAATCGGGTTTACTTTTTGACCCATGCGTTACTCCTCTTTGACCTCTTCGCCTTCGGCGGCGGGTGTTTCGGCCTCTTCCTGCTTCGGCTCCTCAACTGCCTCCGCTGCCGGTTCCGTCGCTTCCTCTGCCACGGCTTCCACCGGAGCTTCCTCGACGGCCGTTGCCTCTTCGACCGCAGGCGCTTCCTCAACGACGGGCGCAGCCACAGCCGCCACCTTGATCGGTTCCAGTTTGGCCGGCTTCTTGCGGGCGGGCTGCTTCGGCTTCGCAACCTCCGGAATGTCCTCGACGATCAACCCAATGTGGCTCGTGCGCTTTAGAATTCTGTTGGCCCGGCCCATCGCGCGCGGCTTGATACGCTTCAGCGTCGGTCCCCCGTCGGCGTAGATTTCGGTGACCACGAGGTCCTCCTCATTGAGGTTGTGATTCTCGACGGCGTTGGCCATCGCCGATTTGATCAGCTTCTTCACGATCTCCGCCGCTTTGTTCGGCACGTGAGTCAGCATGTTCATCGCCGCGATCGCCCGCATGCCCCGAACCTGGTCGATCACAAACCGAGCCTTTCTCGGCGGAACGCGCTGCATCTTTACGCTTGCTCGTACTTCCATCTTTATCTAACCCTCGAAGTCTTTTCTTGACCGGCATGGCCTCGGAATGTGCGGGTCGTCGCAAACTCACCCAGCTTGTGCCCGACCATGTTCTCCGTCACAAAAACGGGGATATGTTTGCGGCCGTCATGAACCGCGAACGTGTGCCCGATCATCGACGGCAGGATCGTGCTCCGACGCGACCAGGTCTTGATGATCCTCTTCTCGTTCCTGGAGTTCATGGCGTCCACTTTCTTCTCCAGATGAGCGTCGATAAACGGACCCTTGTGCAGTGATCGAGGCATTACTTGCTGCTCCTTCGGCGAACGATAAACTTGTCGGTCCGCTTGTTCGAACGGGTGAGTTTGCCGCGAGACGAGTTGCCCCAGCGGTCTACCGGGCCCTTCTTCCGTCCGACCGGCGACTTGGCTTCGCCACCACCATGCGGATGGTCACGAGGGCTCATAACGACGCCGCGCACGTGCGGCTTCTTACCTTTCGCGCGGATGCGGCCGGCCTTGCCGTACGAAACGTTCTCATGGTCCGCATTTCCGACTTCGCCCACCGTCGCGATGCATGTATGGAACACGCGCCGCATCTCGGTGGATGGCAATCGCAGCGTCACATAGTCGCCCTCTTTCGCCATGATCTGCGCCGACCCGCCGGCGGAGCGGACGATCTGCCCGCCTCTGCCAGGCGTCAATTCTATGTTGTGCACCAGCGTACCGAGCGGGATGTCGCGAAGCGCCAGCGCGTTGCCGGGCTGAATGTCCGACTCGGGTCCAGCCATGATCATGGCGTCGACCGCAAGACCCTTGGGCGCCAGAATGTATCGCTTCTCGCCATCTCGATAGTGAATTAGGGCGATGCGGCACGTTCGATTCGGATCGTATTCAATTGCGGCCACTTTGCCGGGGACGCCAACTTTGTCTCGCTTGAAATCTATGATTCGATAGAGCCGCTTGTTGCCGCCGCCCCGGAATCGCGAAGTGACGCGGCCGGTATTGTTGCGCCCGCCGGTCCGCTTCTTGCTGATGGTCAGGCTCTTTTCCGGATCGCTCTTCGTGATGTCGTCGTTCGAAACCGTTATCAAAAAACGGCGACCGGGCGACGTCGGCTTGTGTTTCTTCATTGCCATAGCTAAACTCCAAAATCCGGCAGGGTCTGACCTGGTGCCAGCCGGATGATCGCTTTCTTGAATTTGGGGGTGCGGCCCGGCTTCTTGAACCGCATCCGGCTCTTTATCTTGCCGCGCACGTTGATGGTATTCACGCCAACGACCTTGATCTTGTCCTTCGACTTGCCGGAGTTGTAATGCTCCTCAACCGCGCGGGCGATATCGATTTTATTGGCATCGTCCGCGACGATGAACGTATATTGGCCGCCCTCAACCAGTCGCAAAGTGCGCTCCGTAATCCGCGGGATCAGCAGAATTTCGTAGGGACTTTTCATTTCGACCAGAGCTCCTCTACAATTTGAAAGGCCGACTTATCCATGATGATGCGGCGTGCCACCATGATGTCCCGGGCGGAAAAGTCCGGCGCGGTCCGCAACTCGACGTCGGGCAGATTGCGGAAGCTCCGCACCGCGAACGGATTGTGCTCTCCAAGGATGACGAGCGTCCGTGGGCCATCCCCTCCATACTGCTTGAGGAATTCTAACGCATCCTTGGTCTTGAAACGCTCGAAGTTTACACCGTCGATGGCGACCACCATGTCAGAAGCAATCTTGTAGCCGAGCGCAGACTGGATCGCGAGTCGCCTTGACCGACGGTTCATCTTCTGTTCGTGTGAGCGCGGCGACGGACCGAACACGACACCGCCGCCCTTCCAATGCGGCGCCCGAATGGTTCCCTGCCGAGCCCGACCCAGCTTCTTCTGCTTGAACGGCTTCCGCCCACCGCCACGAACCATTCCGCGCGTTCTGGTGGAATGAGTCCCTTGGCGCTCGTTCGCCTGCTCGGCCAGGACGGCCTGATGCAGATTGGCGACCAGGTTCCGCTGAACGTCGACCGTTTCGCCCTCGACGTCGCGCGATCGGGTCTCGGCATTGCCGTACATCGCGTCGGGAAGCTTCAATTCGCCCGATTCTTTGCCCTTCTTGTCATAAATCTTGACGGTTGGCATGGCTAACCTTTCCTATCCTTGCGAACTTCCACCAAGCCGCCGGGTGCGCCGGGGATGGAACCGCTTACGAGAAGCAGGTTCTTCTCAACATCAACGGCCACAATCTTGAGGCCGCTCTGGCTGACGCGCTCGTCTCCCATGTGACCGGGTCCCTTATGGCCCTTGAAAACTCTGGCCGGGCCCGTCGCACCGACCGAACAAGGCCGCCTGTGGGTCATAAAGCCGTGGGTCATCGTCTGGCCGTGGAAGTGGTGCCGCTTCATGCCGCCGGCAAACCCCTTCCCCTTGCTGGTCCCGCTGACCACAATCCGGTCGCCGGGCGAGAAAAGCTCGACGCTAAACGACTGGCCGACCGTGATCGACGACGCGTCATCCACCCGGAACTCGCGGAGAAATCGGGTCGGCTCAACGCCCGCGTTCCGAAAATGTCCATGCTGGGGCCGATTGATCTTGCGCTTCGGCAAGGCCTCGAACCCGACCTGGACCGCGCTGTAGCCGTCCTTTTCCGGCGCTTTGATTTGTGTAACAAAGACCGGACCCGCTTGGATGACGCTCACCGGAATCATGATTCCCGTGTCGTCAAAGATATGCGTCATTCCCACTTTTCGCCCCAGAATTCCTGGCAGCATAGGGCTTCCAACCTTTCCGCCTCGTCCGCTTTCGGCAGTCTCTTTCGCGTCGCCCCTCATGGTTCAGGGTCGCGAAACCGCCTCGCTGTGAGGCAATCTGGCGATGCGACCGGTCTCCCGACCGAGTCGCAACTCAGCTCTTTATTTCGATGTCAACGCCGCTCGGCAGATCCAACCGCATCAGAGCGTCGATGGTCTTGTTCGTCGGTTCGAGAATATCGATCAAACGCTTGTGCGTACGGATCTCGAAATGCTCCATCGACTCTTTATCGATGTGCGGACCTCGGATCACGCAGAACTTGCGGATGTTCGTGGGCAGCGGGATCGGTCCCGCAACCCGAACGCCGGTTCTGCGAGCCGTGTCGGCAATCTTTTCTACCGACTGGTCCAGCACGCGGTGATCGTATGCCTTAAGTTTTATTCTTACTTTGTCTCTTCGCATGCAATATTTAGGGGGCCGCTGAATTCAACGGCCCCCAACTCTCCTACTCGTGAATCTTTGTGATGACGCCCGCTCCGACGGTTCGGCCGCCTTCGCGGATCGCGAACCGGGAACCCTGTTCCATGGCAATCGGCTCGATCAGCTCCACTGTCATCGTGATGCTGTCTCCCGGCATAACCATCTCCACGCCGGTCGGTAACGAGAGGCTGCCGGTCACGTCCGTCGTTCGGAAATAGAACTGCGGGCGGTATCCGGTAACGAACGGAGTATGACGTCCGCCCTCGTCCTTTGTCAGAACGTAGACCTCACCGTCGAATTTCGTGTGCGGGGTGATAGACCCCGGCTTGGCGATGACCATGCCTCGCAGGATCTCTTTGCGGTCGATACCACGCAAAAGCAGGCCAACGTTGTCTCCCGCCTGCGCCCGATCCAATATCTTGCGGAACAT
Organism: Fimbriimonadia bacterium; assembly: GCA_041483895.1. Lineage (GTDB taxonomy): Bacteria > Armatimonadota > Fimbriimonadia > Fimbriimonadales > JABRVX01 > JBGPGO01. The sequence goes on along the minus strand of JBGPGO010000008.1, from coordinate 14,585 downwards.
CTCCACACCGGTACAGACCGTCTTCTTCGGCTTTTCTCGGCTCAGACCGATGATCTCCACTTCGTCGCCGGTCTTCAGGTGGCCGCGCTCGACACGCCCGGTGGCGACCGTGCCGCGACCCGTAATCGTGAAGACGTCTTCCACCGCCATCATGAACGGCTTGTCCACGTCTCGAACCGGCTCCGGAATGTAGGTATCGACCGCATGCATCAGCTCATGAATCGCCTTGACATTCGGGTCGTTGGGATCCAATGTCGCCGCTTCCAGCACTTTTAGACCGCTTCCGCGGATGATCGGAATATTGTCGCCATCGAACTCATATTTGCTGAGCAGCTCGCGGACCTCGAGCTCCACGACGTCGAGAAGCTCCGGATCGTCCACCATGTCGACCTTGTTCAGGAAGACGACCATGCTCGGAACGCCGACCTGGCGAGCGAGCAGAATATGCTCGCGAGTCTGCGGCATCGGACCGTCCGCGGCCGAAACCACTAAGATCGCCCCGTCCATCTGCGCAGCGCCGGTGATCATGTTCTTGATGAAGTCGGCGTGACCCGGACAGTCCACGTGGGCGTAGTGGCGATTTTCCGTCTCGTACTCCGCATGGTAGATGTTGATTGTGATTCCGCGCGCTTTCTCTTCCGGCGCTGAATCGATCGTATCGTACTTTTGATAGCTGGCCATGCCTTTATCGCTTAGCACGCGCGTGATGGCGGCTGTGAGCGTCGTCTTGCCATGGTCAACGTGCCCGATGGTTCCGATATTCATGTGCGGTTTCGTCCGCTCGAATTTGGCTCTGGCCATAAGTCTGTCTCCTCATAGTTTGCCGTCGGCTGCCCGACGCTAATGTTTTACAAGCTGCCGGCCCTGGGCGCGGCTGATAACTTCGTCAGCGATATGCTGCGGCACTTCCTCATAGTGGGAAGGAGTTACGTTCGGCGAGGCCCGTCCCTGAGTGAGAGATCGTAGCGACGTAACGTACCCGAACATTTCGGCGAGCGGGATCTGGGCGCGCACGATATGCACCCCGCCGATCGACGGCTCCGAACCTTCTACCCTGCCGCGGCGCTTGTTCACGTCTCCCATCACGTCCCCGAGATTCTCCTCGGGAGTGCTGATTTCCACCGACATGATGGGCTCCTTGAGACAAGGATTTGCCCGCTTCATCGCTTCGCGGAAGGCGAGTATACCCGCCATTTTGAATGCGTTCTCATTCGAGTCAACCTCGTGGAACGCGCCATCGGTCAGCCGGACCTTCACGTCCACAACCGGGTAGCCCGCAAGGGGACCGCCCTCTAAAGCCTCTTTGACACCCTTCTCCACTGCCGGAATGTACTCTTTTGGAATTGCGCCACCCACGACTTTGTTCTCGAATTTGAACCCCTGGCCCTCAGACTGCGGCTCGATCTCGAGCGTTACCACGCCGAACTGCCCGGAGCCGCCGGTCTGCTTCACGTAACGCCCTTCCGCTTTGGCCTTAATGCGTATCGTCTCTTTGTATGCAACCTGTGGCTTGCCCTTGTTAGGCTCGCAGTTGAATTCTCTTTTGAGGCGCTCGATGATGATGTCCAGGTGCAGCTCACCCATGCCCGACAAGATCGTCTGGCCAGTATCGTGGTCCGTGGATACACGAAGCGTCGGGTCTTCGCCAAGCAGCCGCTGCAGCGCCGCGACCAACTTGTCCTGGTCCGCCGCCGATTTAGGTTCAATCGCCAGGCTGATGACCGGCTCGGGAAAGGCGATGCGCTCCAACACAATTTCGTGGTGTACCGTGCAAATCGTGTCGCCGGTTTGGACATTATTAAGGCCGATGACACCTACGATGTCTCCAGCCTCGGCCCGATCGATATCTTCCCGCGAATTGGCGTGCATTTGGAGAATGCGGCCGACCCGCTCCTTGCTCTCTCGCGTTCCATCGACCGAGCGGTTCATTACGATGACTTGCGAACCCTTGTCAAGCACGCCGGAATAGAGGCGAATGAATGTAAGTCGGCCTACGTACGGATCAGTCATGATCTTGAAAGCAAGGGCGGCCAGCGGCTCTTTCGGGTCCGGATTTCGTACGATCGATTCGCCATTGTCGGGGTCTATTCCGGTAACGGAGCCCTTGTCCACCGGGTTGGGCAGGTAGTCCACAACCGCATCCAAAAGACCCTGTACCCCTTTGTTCTTGAACGAAGAACCGCAGATCACGGGCACGATCTTCGTCGTCAAGGTCGCTTTGCGAAGGCAGCTCTTAATCTCCTCGACCGATATCTCATCACGGGCAAGGAATTTCTCCATAACGCTGTCGTCCATGTCGACGACGGCTTCCAGCATCTTTTCGCGCCACACGGCAACCTCATCGACCAGGTCGGCGGGTATCGCTTGCTCTTCGTACTCCACTCCGTCCTCGGTGGTATAGACGATCGCCTTCTGTTCGACGATATCTACGTAGCCCTTGAACGTGGCTTCCGCGCCGATCGGTACCTGGATCGGCACGGCGTTGGACCCCAGCCGGGTTCGAATCTTGTCAACAACGTCGAAATAGTCCGCCCCAAGCCGGTCCATCTTGTTGATGTAGCAAATTCTGGGAACGCCGTATCGGTTGGCCTGCCGCCACACCGTTTCCGACTGCGGCTGCACCCCGCCGACGGCACAAAAAACGGCCACTACTCCATCGAGGACCCGTAGTGACCGCTCCACTTCGACCGTAAAGTCAACGTGGCCGGGGGTGTCAATGATGTTGATTTTGTGGTCACGCCAGATACATGTGGTGGCCGCCGAAGTGATGGTGATGCCGCGCTCTTGCTCCTGCTCCATCCAATCCATGGTCGCGGCGCCTTCATGCACCTCGCCCATTCTATGAATTCTTCCGGTGTAATACAGCACACGCTCAGTCGTCGTCGTTTTGCCGGCGTCGATATGGGCAGCGATCCCAATATTTCTGGTCTGCTCGAGCGTGGGCTTGGCCATTGGACTACCACTTATAATGGGCAAACGCTTTGTTCGCGTCCGCCATTCGGTGGGTATCCTCCTTTTTCTTTACGGCCGGGCCGGTATTGTTGAAAGCGTCCATCAGCTCTCCCGCCAACTTTTCCGACATGCTCTTGCCGGTGCGCTTCCGGGACAACGTCACGATCCACCGTAGGCTGAGAGACCGCTTACGGCGCGAATAGACTTCGACCGGAACCTGATAGGTCTGGCCGCCGACACGCCGGGATCGGACCTCGACCTGCGGCGTCACGTTCGCGATGGCCTTCTCGAACACTTCGAGAGCCGGCTTGTCCAGCTTCTTTTCCAGCGTTTCCAGCGCGCCGTAAACGATCTTCTCGGCGGCGGTCTTCTTGCCGTTGAGCATAACCCGGTTGATGAGCCGTTGGATCATCTCGTTCCCGTAGATCGCATCGGGTCGGATCGGAATAAGCTTTGGTGCGGATCTTCGTGGCATTCTTTACCCCCTAGGCCTTCGGCCTCTTGGCCCCGTACTTCGAACGTCCCTGCTTGCGGTTGGCGGCCCCTGCGGTCTGCTGGGTCCCGCGGATGATGTGATATCGCACACCGGGCAGGTCGGGCACGCGCCCGCCTCGGACCAGGACGACGCTGTGCTCCTGGAGGTTGTGACCGATGCCGGGAATATACGCCGTGACCTCGATGCCGTTGGTGAGACGGACGCGGGCCACCTTTCGGAGGGCGGAATTCGGTTTCTTGGGCGTCACGGTACGGACGAGCGTGCAGACGCCTCGCCGCTGGGGATTTTCCTGCAGCGCCGGCGACTTGCCCTTCTTCTTGGGCGTGCTTCGCCCTTTGCGTACTAACTGGTTTACCGTTGGCATACTTTCACTTCCTAGCACAGCATCCCTCAACAGGTCCTCCTGTTGAGGGCGCGGCGCCTTAGACCCTCAACAGGAGGACCTGTTGAGGGATTCCTCGTCCAGACACCAAAAAAGCCCTCACCGTACGCGCGGAGGGCCACATAGTCATACCAAAACGGCTTACAATTCTTACGAACTGGCGTTATCGGTTTGGCGTCGGGATCTTCCCTCGGCCCTGGCTACGCCCCCTTCCTAACGGCACGGGTTGTACGCTCCACGGACCTTTCGGTCCCAGAGCGCGCCAATTATGCCTTACTGGTAATAGTTTTGTCAAGAAGAGTGTGGAAAATTAGGTTGCAGCTTCGATGTGTTGGGGTTCACTGCCACCGATACCTTCCTTGTGCAGTGACCCAAGACCCCAACACATCGGTTTGTCGTCTACTCCCCGTTGTGCACGTATTTCTCAATCAGCACATCCTGCGTGATCACCGTCCCGCCTTGGATCATCTCCTCCAGCAGGGGCAGGAAGGCGTCGATGCGGTCGGGGGTGTCCACGATCCGGATCGTGACCGGCAGGTCCTCGGACAGGCGCAAGATGGAGGCGGTGTGGATGCGGCTGTTGCCGCCGAAGCCCATGATGCCGCGCGTCACCGTCGCCCCGGCCAGCCCCTCCTTGCGCGCCAGCTCCACGATGGCCGCATAGGTCGGTTTATGGCGCCAATGGTGTCAGTCGTCCTCGGTCGCGAATGCCAACGCCTCTTCCGCTCCCGGAGAAGGTGGAAGGTGTTCGTGCGGCAAGAAGAAGCGGTTGGCGATCCAGGTCGGTATTACGGCGCTGCCAATTACGGTGGCGACAAGCAGCGAATACTGTGCCTGCGTGATGATGGCGTGCGACAGGCCATACAACGCCGAGATTGTTCCGAAAGTGAGGCCGGTGGACATGAGCAACGTTACGTACGCCGCGTTGCGAGCACTGTGCCCCAACCGGAGCGAAATCGGAAACACACCACCGATTTTTGCGATCATCTTCGCGCCAAAAAGCGCCAAGAAGACGCCGAACGCGCTACCGACCACCCCCAACTGGACCAGCGAGCCCGCCCGAATGAAGTAGAACGGCGTCAGCAACCCAAACGTCAGTGTGCGCAGGCGGCGGACCAAGGCGTGATCCTTGCCAACCGTTCCGGCCAATACCATCCCAATCAGATATGCCGGCAACACCGCCTCGGACCCCGCCCAAACAGCGAGACCTCCGAGACCAAAGAGAGCGAGCAACAGGAACTTCGCCTCCAATTCACTTGGCCGTTTGCCATAGCGCCGAAAGAACGGCTTCGTCGCGCCAAGCAATACGAAAATGCCGACCAACATCCCGATCGCAAACCACAAGGTGCGCATCGTAAACGGCGCAAAGATGAAGCCGAGCGCGAGAACAGTGCCGAGATCGGTGATGAAACAGGCGGCGAGAATGGCCTTGCCGAATTGGGTTCGGTTGAGGCCAAGCTCCAGCATGACGGCGTATACCACCGCCACAGAGGTCGTGGACAGCGCGATGCCGCAAAGCCACGAGGCGCGAACGTCCCAATGGAGCAGCCAAAACGCGACCGCCGTGGCGAACAGAAATGGAGCGGCAAAAGAAACCAGGCCGACGGACATGGCACCCCAAAAGCCTTTGCGGAACGATTTCGGATCCAGTTCCGCCCCCGCTAGGAAGGTGAGCATGATAGCGCCGGTCCCGGCCAGGAACGTCACCCAGCTTTCGCCGGCGCCCAGCGATTTTGTGCCGAACGCCGCGCCGATTATGAGCTGGGCGACCGTGCCGACGACGATTTCCGTGAGGGCAACGGAAATTCGGAGATGGATTGCAAGGATTGTGGCTGCGATTGCCAGCGCCAACCAGATGGCGGCGGTAAACCAAACGTGTTCCAACTTAGCCTCCTACTACGGGCATTTAGCCCGAGGTTTTGTAGTAGGAGCCATTAGCCCCGATACAACGGGACGGTTCTGGCGGACTCCATCGCCCTCCCAGTTTCGAGCATGATACCATCCCCGATAGGTCGTATAGGTCGCATAAGTCCTATATGTCCGATACTACCTATCTGCTGGAAGCCGGCTGGAAGCCAGCGTTACGGGGAGAGCTGCCATCCCGGATAGGACAGATAGGTCGTATAGGTCCTATAAGTCCTATATGTCCGACGCGCTTCCCCGGTTAATGCCGGCCGGAAGCCGGCATTCCCTTTAGGGACAATAAGTAGTTGGCCAGCGCTGTTAGGTCCTCGTTGGAGTATTGCGACTGCGACGGCATGGTGGAGCCGGGAGACATCTTCTTGGGGTCTTTAAGGTGGTCCATTTGCCACTGCAGGTCCGGGTGCCTGCCGCCCTCGTTGTCCAGCGGCGGGCCGACGATCCCGCCCTTGCCGGCCAACTTATGACACGCACTGCAATTTGCCTTGCCAAACAGCGCCCTTCCCTTGTCGATCAGTTCCGGGTTCACGGACAACTTGGATGGTGGCGGTGGATCCGACTCGGTAGCGAGTGCAGCGGTCGCGGAATTGTAACCCATCACGGACAGCAAGGCAATGGCAACAACCCCGATCCCAGCGAGCGCCTTCCCCAATCCGCCCGAACTCGACCGATCCAGCCAAGGGAGCAGCAGCAGGCAGACGAGCGCCAGACCGGGGATCACCATCGTCCCGACGAAGGTGACCGACGGACTCATCCCCTGAAACAGCCGGAGCATCCCATGAAGCGGGTAGACATACCATTCCGGCGGCTGTGGCCCACCCGCAAAGTCGCTCGCCGTCGGCGTCAGGTCCAACGTCGGCGCGCCCATCACCCCTGATATGGCCATGATCGTCACGATCAAAATGATGGCGAGGCCCCAAGAGCCCTTTGCGCCCGGTTTTGCGATCCCCATTGGGATAATGACCAGCGCGAGCAGCGCGGCGGGGATGAACCAAATGTGCGCCTTGTGCCAGAAGCCGAGGGTCTGGTCTCCCACCTCATCGCCTTGGCGCAAGAAACGGGCTTGGGCCGGTCCGAATCCTGGCGCGTCCGCCGCGATCCCGGTCTCGATAGCGGTTGTGCGCACCGCCCGCTGATCCCAGGGAAGGCTGTGCCCGGTCAGTTGGAACAGATAGACGATGAAAAGCCCCATGACCGCCGCGATCCATCGAAGCTGATTGGGCTTACGATAGGCCCCCTCAAACAGCCCCTGCACCAGCCAAAGAAAGCCGACGATGATGCTGCCGGCGGAGCACCAGTGATGAACGCCGCGGAACCAGGCCCAAAATTTCACGGACTGAATCGCTTCGACGCTTTTGTACGCCGTGGCGGCGCCGTAGTTGAATTCCAGCACCACACCGGTCGCCAGGGCAAGAACGACGAGAGATATCCAGGCTAGGCCGACCGTCGGCAAGATTTGGGCAGACGCTTGATTGTTGCTCATTCGTTCATTGTTTCCCCTTCTCAGTACGGCTCCGATGGAACGGAGCCCTCCACAACTACGCCGCATCCCTATCTCAGTTGCACGACACGTTCTTTTTCTCTCATATAGGACTTGCGAGATAGGTCATAAATACTAGCGACGAGGTGACGTTGCTCGTCCAACCAGAATTCAATACGCAATCTTGCCTCGTTTCCAGTCCCAGGCGAGGCCATTCGGATCACGTCCCCGGCGTTCAGGCAGACAATCGCCTCCTGTTCGTGCTCGGTATCCGGGTTCCAATAGTTGGCCTGCGCCCTCGCCCGCCAAGGCACCGAACGCCGGCCGGAATATCCAACCTCGCAGATGGGGAGACGGAACTCGCGCTGCGCCTTCGCCACGCTGTAGTATCGGGTGGCGATGGCTCCGGCGGTCGGGAAGGAGGTTCCACGGGGCACCAGCAGCTCATATTCGGGCCGGTTGTTCTTGTCGTCGAACAGCCGGACCGCATAATCATGGTGGACGATCTGGTCGACAACCGCCCCCGCCCCAAATATCGCGCCCCCCTTTGCCACCGCATCGAACGGGCTGTCGTACCAAACGCGGCTGGGTCCGAACATGTCGAGCAGGTTGCGCCGCACTTTGGGAAGCAGTGTCGATCCGCCGACGGGAAGAACCGCCTGGATGCCCTCCGGGCCAAATCCGTGGCGCTTGTATAGGTCGTCGAACAGATCGCTCAGCATCGAGTCGATGGTCTTGTACATTCCCTTTTCTTCCAAGAGGTGCAGGAACTCGTCCCGCGTGATCTCTATCTGCACGCCCGACGGGGCGGCGAATCGGATACTGGGTGGGGCATCTTCCGCGGACAGAGTGATTTTGATCAGCTCGGCATTGCGTCGCAACCAATCTTCCGTCTCCGCGCCACGAGGCAGGCGCGGCCGTAGCATATCCTGGAGCCATCCATCGACGGTTCTGCCACCGAAATCGATCTCGCCCCGTGTGGCAAGCATCGACGATCTTCGACCGACCTGCTCATGTCCGGTTCCCGGCGTCGTCCGAACGATGGCCGATTGAATGGTGCCGCCCCCAAAGTCGAACACCATCAGGACCTGTTCGTTGGTCAGGTCCACGCCATACCCAAGTGCGGCGGCAACCGGCTCATCCAGCAGTGACACCTTGGTAGCCCCGATGCGAGACCCCATTCGACCTAGCTCCAACCGGTACGGTTCGTGGCATTCGACCGGCGTGGTGAGCGTGAGGTGCGAGATGTGGGGCCTGTTGTGGCGAACCATCCAACCGCCGAGGCAGCCCCGCTTGCCACGCAGGGCCTCCTCCTTGAGGCACTCCTGCATTAACTCGGTCAGGAACAGCAATGCCGCTTCTCTGGCCGTGATCGCTCTGTGGTCACAGGTGGAGACCACTTTCGAGCTATCCCAAAGAAGCTGCTTTTTGACGGCTAGAGCCCAGGGAGCGCGTTCCGGCGCGAGAACCACCGTCCGGTCCGCCTCGATAGCGCTGAGGGCGCGGGAGCCGATGACAACCTGGTCCGGCTCATTAAAATAGATGACTGAGGGCACCAGAGGCGTGCCCCAAGTAGGCTCATGAACAGTTATGTTGTCGAGTTCGACGCATTCCGCCCGCGTGCCCGTCCACTGCGCAACGATGGTATTCGTCGTGCCAAAATCAACTGCGATGGAGTCCTTCGATTCCAATACCCGACAACTATTCCCCGGAAACGGGCCATCCGTCAAGCGTCCGCACGGAAGTTATCCCACCGGGTGGTCGTCCCGTTCGTGGAAATTGCGGGAAACCGCCGTACGCATTGCCGCTCAGCTCGCCGGTCCCTTTGTGGTCGAGCAGCTTCTCGAGGCGCTAAACGACTTGAGCTGGAAGGTGCGGCTGGCGGCGGCCGAGGAGCTCCGCAACTTCCCGGACCCGCAAATCGTCGGGCCCATGCTGGAGCTATGCAAGACGGACAGGCCGGAGGTCGTGCAGGCGATTGTGAAGACCCTGGGATTGCCCGACGAACCGCACATGATGAGACCAAGTCAGATGCGGGAGCTCTTTCAGCATGGCGCCTCTCTGGGGAAAGTTGCCGCAACATGGCTCATCTTGCGATACCAGGGAAGCGAAGCTCTGGAGCTTTTGGGGGAAATCCTGCGAGACCCGGCGTCGGACCCCTCGTATCGGGAACTCGCGCTTCAACGGGCCGCCGAGTTTGAATTCGAAGCGCCGGATTCGATCTGGCCGGCCTTTCTGGAAGCGGCCGCCTCCGGTCCAAGACAGATTCGGATTGCCGCGCTGCAGGCCGTCAAGCAGCATGCCCATGCGATTGAAGCGGCAAGCCTCATCCCGATGACGGACGACCCCGATCCCGGTATTGCCCGCGAGGCCTTGGAGACCCTGGGAAAGATCGGGGGCAGTTCTGCAAGGCAGATCATCGATGCGAAACTGGGCCATCCTGCGCCGGCGGTTCGGTTGGGCGCTTACAACGCACTGTTGGCATGCGACCGGCCCGGGTATGTGGCCGCACTTTCCCATGCGGTGAATGACGAGAGCGATGTGGTGCGTCTTGGGGTCGCTGAGGGGGTTCCGCCAGGCGCACCGGCCGAGGCGGCAACCGCGCTGTCCTCGCTCCTCAATGATCCGGTCGCGAACGTCCGCATGGCGGCGGTGGCGGCCTTGGCGCGCAGTGGGCAGGTGAATGCGCTGGGCCTTGTTGCCGAGTGCGTGAACGCCCCACCCGAGCAGGACACCCGGGACCTTGCGTATGAGGTTATCACGGCCATCGGCGGGCCTGATGCGATTGCGGATATGGTGCTGCGCTCGGGATCGGAGACGGCTTATGATCGGGCGCGCGCCGTGCTACGGCTCAACGGAATCAATCAGTTCGATTGCGTGGACTATCTCGGCTCGGCAATCCATTCCAACGACGATCTGATCCGTATTTCCGCGGAGGAGACCCTGAACGCAATCAAAGACATGTCTTCCCTGCTCCGGGCCGCCACGGATGCGGACATTGCCGAGGCGCAATCGAAGGAGCTGCTGCGGACCGCCGGACCCGGTGGCGAGGAGTCGGCCCAACTGCTCCGTCCGGGCTGGATGCGCTCGGATAAGGAACTGGTGGAAGGACTCGCTTCCCAGCCCGGCGGAGTTGCCGGTCTGCTGAAAAAGTGGTTCGGGTAAGGCCGCCAACCCGCAAAATTTCCTGACTTCAATAGTTAAATCTTGCTCGAAGAGGGCCGCTTGGCACGCATTCTGCAACACCCTGCTCTAACCGGCCCGCGGTCAGCACTCCGCGGTCCGCCAGCACTACCGAAACACATGAACCGGCCGCACCGAAGGTCTCGCAGACGCAATGCCTGGCCGGCAAAAGAGGAGCAGTACAAGTGAAACTTAGATCGCTTATCGTTGTCTCTTGCGCGGTCATCGGCGGCGTCGCCAACGCGGCAATCGACATGGACCACATCAACGTGATCAGCGGGACGCTCGCCGACATGCCTACGTTCGGCGTCATGCAGATCGCGGCCGACTATCCGTTCAGCGGCATGGTCGTTGACGATTTCAACGCCTCGGGCAATATCGTCCAATCCGTCAGCGTCGCGTTTGACCTAGGCTTCACCGCCTTTGACTTCAACCAGGTCCGAGGTTGGCAGATCTCCTTCTTTAAGAGCGTTGCCGACGCGGCGGGATCCGGTTTCTTCCTAAACGGGAACACAGTGGCGCAAACGTTCCAGACCAGCGCGATTATCAATCCGCTTGCTGGGACAGGCGCGGTGAGCCAGGCTTATGTCGCGACGTTCAACAATCTGAACCTTGATCTGGGCAGCACCGGCCACTACTGGGTCGGCGTCTCGGTCGACGCTCCGTTCGGGAACAATGGCCAGATGTTCATCCTTCAGAACAGCTGGCCGGTCATCCTCGGAGCAGGGACGGCCAATGATGCCGTTGGAATCGACCCGTTGGGCACCTTTGGTCAGGGCAACCCGATTCCATTGCAGAACAACGCGGCCTACCAGGTCGTCACCGATTGCGTTCCGGAACCGGCTACGCTCGCTGCTGTTGGCGCCGGACTCCTAGGCTTCCTGCGCCGACGACGAAGCTAACATCGAACAATAATAGCGACTCATCGCAAGACCCGAACTATCAAAAGTTCGGGTCTTTTCATTTTGCAAAACGAGATACCGGCATCAGCCGTCTCCACGCCATTTGGCACGCAATCTGCTTCTCTTTTTATAAGACGGACCTCGATTCATGAGACCGCGGCCGTCCGCATCACCGAAAGACCAACCCGGCCGCGTGCACACCTTGGCAATAGCAATGGCTGGCCGGCACGAAGAGGAGCAATATAAAGTGAAGATTCGAACTCTCGCCATTGTCTCTTGCGCGGCCATCGGCGCAGTCGCCAACGCGTCAGTTGACATGGACCACATCGATGTCCAAGGCGGCACTCTCGGTTCCATGCCGGTATTTGGAGTCATGCAAATCATGTCGGACGTCCCGTTCAGCGGTACAGTGATCGACGACTTTTATGCCACCGGCAATATCGTAGATTCGGTCAGCGTAGCGTTTGAAATTACCGGCGTACTGGACGTCAGCAAAATTCGTGGCTATCAGATTTCCTTCTGGAGCAGCGTCGCGGACCCCGCAGGTTCTGGCTTCGCGCTGAACGGCAACACCGTTGCGCAAGCGTACCGAACGACCGCCGTGATAAATCCGTTGGGTGGCACCAGCGCCGTCAACCCGGCATATGTCGCCACGTTCAACAACCTGAACCTCAACCTCGGAACCACCGGGCATTATTGGATCGGCGTCGCCGTCGATGCGGACTTCCAAGACATCGGCCAAACGTTCATCCTTGAGAACAGTTTGCCCTACGTTCTGGGCGCCTGGACGCAGAATGACGCCGTCGGTATCGACCCGACCAACTCGTTCACTCTTGGTACCGCAGTGAGGTTGAAGAACAACGCCGCGTACGAGGTAAGCACCACGTGCGTGCCGGAACCGGGCACTTTGGCCGCCATCGGTCTGGGCATCGTCGGCCTCATCAGCCGCCGCCGGTCGTATGTCTCATCCGTCCTACCGCAGCAATCGCATAGGCTCGGGCAATCGCCCGGGCCTTTCGCATTTCTCGGGGAGCGCCTAGGGTAGCGCCGGGAGGATGCCGACATTGCTTTTCCGGGAGCGCTTTCTTCCTGGCGGCATTGACCTTTGCCGGCCGGAGGGAGGCACTCCGAGATAGGACATATCGGTCGTATAGGTCCGATCAGTCAGATGAGTTCAATGCCGGCAGGATGCCGGCGCTCCCCCGTTACCGCCAGTCGCCGGTGAGGGTGAAGGGCGCCCAGTAGTAGGGACGGGACCAGTCGCGCTTCTTGCCGTTCCACTCCTTCGTCTCTCGCACTGTCTTCATCGCCTTTTGCAGTGCAACATCCTTGGCATCGCCTCCCTTTAGGTTCTGGTAGAAGTTTGTCATCAGGCATGCCGTGCTGTCGTCTCTAATCTGCCACAAACTCGCAAGGACCGAGCGCGAACCCGCAAACAACAGGCAGCGCACAAGCCCGTCCACGCCCTCGCTCTTCGTCACCTGACCCAAGGCCGTTTCGCAGGCGGACAGCACCGTCAGGTCGGCATTCAGCGATAGACCCAGAACCTCCCAGCCCTGCAGAAAGCCGTCGTTCTTCGGTTCATCCGGAGTGAGCGCGAGCGAGGAGCGCAGCGGGTCGGCGTCGTTCAAGAGTCCGTGGCAGGCAAAGTGAAGCATCATAGCCTTGCCGGCAAGCTCCTTTGCGGAGGTTTCCGTCGCCTTATCAGAAAGCAGCACGCTCGCGCCGGTTACCTTCGAAGCGATCGCGTTTACCTCGTCCTTGGTCCCCGGAAGCGGCTTTAGCTCCACACCCCGCAAGGCCGACCGGGTCGCGCTCGTGTCTTCGAACCCCGCATAGTCCGGGTCCCCGAAGGCAACGAGCGGCGTCAAACCTTCCTTCTTCCTGGCACGCGCCTTCAAGGTCTCGGCATACACCGTCATCGAGACAACGCTATGCAAGGGACGAAGGTCCGAGAAATAGACCACATCCGCAAAGGCAGCCTGGGTGGCGACCGCCACCACCCCCCGCTCCCCCGTGTTCTCCTTGGCAGAGACCACCAAAGAGCCAAACGGAAGATTGTTCAGGCACCCGTCGGGGCAGAGGAGAACCCTTTTCGAACCCTCCACCTCTTTCTGGGCGGGCCGAACCAAGAGGTCATAGAGCGCCAGCCCCTCGCGCGTCACATCGGTTTTCATCAGCCTGGTTCGATAGCTTCCCACCTCCTCAATTAGAGTTTTCAGGTCCTTATCCACATTAACCAATCGAAGGGAGGACTTTGTGACAACGAAGAGATAGATTTTTTTCTCGGCCAGATAATAGGTGAGGAGCACCGTTCCGTCATCGAGCGCCGCCTGGGCTCCCGCGAGGTTGAGCGGCTTGGGATATTGTATCGAAGCATACTTGGGAGATACCGCCCGGAACCGATCATCTAATTCCCGCTGGGTAACCCTTACGCTCTCCACCTCCAACCGCAGCTTATCCCCTACCGCCGAATCCGACTTGTCCAATTTCTGCAGCGCCGTCATCGCGATGGATAGACGCCGGTCCAACTGCGCCTGCCTGTCCAAAAGCTCCTTCGGAGCGTCCGCCGTGAAATCCACCCCCCGCTCGGCAATACGATCCGCCATCACCCGACCGCGAGAGCGTTCCAATGTATAGAAAGACCCCGGCAGGTCGTGGGCTTCGATCTGAACATGGATCAGGCTGCTGAAGTAGTCCTGCCGTTCCGTCAGCATTCCCCGCGCTTCCGGATTGCGAATGACGGCCCGTTGCTTCTCCACGAGGTCGATGGCTTGGGAGAGCAGCGTTGTTGCCTGTTTCAGGTCCCCTTGTCTCTTTGCCAGGAGTCCAAGACCGTCCAGGCATTCCGCCAGATCGAGCGATCCCGGCGCGAGCTTCTCCTTGATCTCCAGCGCCTGTTTGTAATAGCCTTCCGCCGAGGCCAGATCGCCGCGCCCGGCGGCCACGTTGCCGAGATTGTTCAGGTTCTTGGCCACATTCAGCGATCCCGGCGCGAGCTTCTCCCGAATCTCGAGCGAACGTTTGTAATAGCCTTCCGCCGAGGCCAGATCGCCGCGACTCCAGGCCACGTTGCCGAGATTGATGAGGCTCCCCGCCACATCCAACGAATTCGGAGCGAGCTTCTCATTGATCTCCAGCGAACGTTTGAGATAGCTTTCCGCCAAGACCTGATCGCCGCGATCCTCGGCCACGTTGCCGAGATTGTTCAGGCTCCCCGCCACATCCAACGAATTCGGAGCGAGCTTCTCATTGATCTCCAGCGAACGT
>JBGPGO010000007.1:0-210581 GCA_041483895.1 Fimbriimonadia bacterium | reverse complement strand
TCTCCGCGCTCCCCCTCAGAGAGAATCCGGACGATCTGCTCTTCTGTGAACCTGCTCTGCTTCAATTTCCAGTCTCCTTCCTTCTTGTTCAGGGAAAGAGTCTAATCTAAAGATTGGTTCAAATTTCCGGGGGCACTCCACTCCTTGCGATCTCGCGATGAGATCGTCGTAGAGCTTTTCCGCCTGTGTTCGTCGGGAGGCATCGGACATAGTATTCCCAGCAAGTATACACAACCACAGTTACGAACCTCGCATTCAATTCTCCGCAGGCCGGGCGGGGAGGCTGTCCGCATCTCGTTCGTCATCGGCCAAAAAGGTCCGGCAGGCGTGGGCCAGCTTCATCAGCCCCCGTTCAGCAAAAACGTCCGGCGGTGTCGGGGCAAGCATGCATAGACTGAGGAGCGCCAGCGCCTCCTCCCTGGTAAAGTGAAGCTGCTTCATGGTTTCGGTCGCAGAAGTCCCATTTTGGTTGTGCATATTGCTGTCTCCCATGCCACTTCTGTGCCGCCTTCCCGCCCCGGACATAGGGCCACTCCCTTAGTAGACTCTCAAAGTCCCCGAAAGTATTTGCCCTGTCCGAGATTTTTTTCCAATCCTTCAGTCCTAATACCGGCCTAAAGGCAGCACCCATTCCCGCCACGATTGTTTTCCACACAGGTCTAATCCAACAGCACCGTTTGATTTGGAGGCTTTATCGTGTCTCAATACAATTCTCCTACTGAGAGAGGCTGTGAGGACTACTGGGAAATCCTCTCGGCGATATCCGATGGGGAAGCTTCAGAGAGTGAAGTGGCCCTGCTGAAGGACCACAGGATGACCTGTCAGGAGTGCGAGGAATCGTATCGATTCCTGACCTCGACCCCGGCCCTTTTCCGGCAGATTCCGAAAGTGGCTCCACCACAATCTCTCCGGACGAACATTCTCGACGCCACCATCCAGCGCAAAAGCGTTCTCAGCCAGTTCATTGCCCGCTATCGAATGGCAGGCGCGGTCGCAACGGCCGCCGCCGTGATTTGGGCGCTGTTCGTCCTGATCGGCGGCAATCCGGGGCATCCAAGGGAAATGGCTTCGAATCGCTCCACGCAAATCACCCTCAAGCCGAACCTGCCGAAGGTGACGCCGGCGCCTGCGCCCAAGGTCACCGATACCTTTATCAACGAACAGGCGAAGGCCGGCGAGCCACGAGTGCGATTGGCACAGGCCCGTCCGGGTGACAATTCGAAGAAACTGCCTAAACCGATTGTAAAGGCGCCCTCGCTGTCCACCGACATCCGTCCTGGATTTATCGGCAGCTCCATGCTGGTCGCCTCCGTTCCGTACGATCCCAGCGATGCGGAAATGGGCTACAAGACCGTTCAGCGCAAGCAGAAAACCGAGCCAATCTACGTCGCTGACGAATCCAGCGGAGAGGCAAACGATGCGGAGGCTGCCAAAACCGACCTCGCCGTCAGCACCGGCGCCAAGCCGCCGATTGTTGCCGCCTTCCTTACGGCCGACGCAAAGAAGCGGATCACCTTCCTGATCGAAGGCGGACCCACGCGAAGGCGCTGGTTCGACCAGCCTTCCTTCCGTAGCTCCGGCGGTTCTTCCGGACTGACCCTAGTGAGCGCCAAGTTCTAACCAACTCATGCGGAAACTGATCCTCGTCCTTGCGTTAGTACTTCCTTTGGCCTTCGGGCCACGGGCGGCCGCGCAATGGTACGACGACTTCCTGAATCAGGGGAGTGGCGGCTACACAGACATACCGTCAACGCCGACTGTGGCCGGAACCGCCGCCTCCGATCTATTGCCGGGAAACGGGAGCGGATTCGGATACGCCCTTCGCTACGGCGGCATCGTTCCCGGCACCGAGACTGTGGACGTGGCCGGGAAAACTCTCCACAGGGGCCAGGACTATCAGATCGATTATTCGTCGGGCACGCTCACCTTCGTCCGGGCGGTCCGATCCCAAGAATCGGTCACGGTACTCTATCGCCACGACCCGTCTTTGGTTGGGCAAAATCAGTCTTCGGGTCAGCCATTGCTCGCTTTTAGTTTCGGCCAAGGTGGCGCGATTAAGGCTTCGTTCGGCCTAATGGGCGCGGAACGATTGCAAGATGGAAGCATTTTGCAGCGCATGACCTATGGAATCGCAAACAACTTCCAACTGGGAGGCGGGTCCAGCCTATCCGGCATCTACTTCATGTCCTCTCAGCAGGGCGTCAAGTCATTCGCCAATCCCAATTCACCGGACACGAAGCAAGGATCGACGAAGGAGAGCGTCATGGATCGGTTCATCTACCAAAACCTGGCGCTGAAAGAAGGCGGCTTCCGGGCGAACGTCAACTATTCCGACATCGGCGCGAAGTTCAATGGCTTTGAAGGGCTCACCGGACAAGGAGCGAGCCAAGATCAGGTCAACCAATGGCAAAAGGAAAAAGGGATCAACCGTCTCGGCTACAGCCTGGGGTACGGAACCGGCTCGACGGACTTCAGCAGCCTGTTCAGCCGCATCACGGACGGGCAGGGAAGCATCGAGCGCCGCGGATTTGATTTCAAGGCAGGCGCGGCCAGCTTTTCATGGAGCTCCCGGTGGGTTGATCCGCAGTTCACACGTTTCAAGGACCTGAACGACGCCGACGCCCAACAGTGGGCAAAGGAAAAGGGCATCACGCGAGACAATATGGGCGCGGCGCTGGCTCTCAAAGATGGATTGCTGAAGTACGACGACAAGAGCATTCGGGACGCGGGAGGGGAAATCCATCAGCAAAACCTTTCGCTCGATACGAAGGTCGCGAAGCTTTCGCATTACGATCAAACGATCGGCACAGGTTTCACCCGGTTCGGCGACCTGGCGGAAGGCGAGCGCGGCCAGTGGCAAAAGGAAACCGGCTTCCATCGCAGCGGTTTCCGGCTCCAGCTTCTGGACTTCATGCGGCGCAAGGATGTTTGGAACACTTTCGCCGAGGATCGGGTCGAAACGAGCGGCGGGGATTTCGTCCGCCGCAACCTGATGTTCAATGGCCTCGGTTGGGGTCTTCGTTGGACCTCCACGCAGGCGGATGCCGGCTTTTCGGGACTCGGCAACTTGCGCCCGGACGAGCAGGACGCCGCCATCCACGAAATCCACCAAAGCTACCAGTCGGATGACAACGCCATCGGACCGAAAGACAAGGAGTTCTTGGTACGCCAGGCGGGCCTTACCCGCGACTATAGAGGCTTCTCACTGGACCAAAAGTTCGGCAAGCTGGCCTTCGACATGTATTCGATCGATGGTAAGAATGGCGGCATCGACCGCAAGCGATTCGGTCTGTCAACGAAAACCATATCGTTCAACTATTTGGACCAAAGCATCGATGCGGGATTCAGCAGAATCGGCGACCTGCTCGAATCAGAACGGAAATTTTATGCGAATGAAACGGGCCTTTCTCGCCACGAGTGGTCATTGGGATTGGCGCTCGGAAAGAACGGCACCATAAGCGTAAGGGACTTGGCGCTCGGTGGCGAAGGCGGCGGCTTTACCCGAAGAACCATCGGATTCAAAGGCGGCAACTACGAGCTCCTCGCGAACTTCCGAAACGTGGACAATGGATTCACCAGGGCGGCTGATCTGGCTGACCCGGAGACGGGCCTGCTATCCGAACTGCGCGGGTTCAAGCAGTTTGATTTTTCCGGGAAGATAAAGCTGCTCAAGAATCTCTCCGCGGAGCTGTTCCAATTCGGGGCGAGCAATCCCGATATGGCCATCGAACGAGGACAGACGAAGTTCTTCATCAACTGGGCGCCGGACAAGAACACTGGGTTCACTCACCTCAACGATCGGCTCAAAGCAGATTCCCCGATCGCTAGTTTGAGTGATTACCAGCACGAGAAGACTACCCTCAATCGGGATTTCGGCAAAATCGGGAAACTGGCAAGCTTTACGGAGCGGGAATCAAGCGGCGGAACGACAGCGACAGGCGTCGACAAACAGACTCAGTATTGGAAATACGAAGGATCGCCCTTCGGCGGATTGGGACTGGTCTCCGAACACCTGGTCATGGACGACAGCGCGGGAAACAAAGAGCATACCGACGTAAATGGCATTTCCGGGAACATCACCAAGCGCCTGAACCTTTCTGTAACGGAAAAGACCATCGATCGAGATGACAAGCGGGCGGACGAGGTGCACCGAATATACGGCGTCGGATACGACCTGGGTAAAGGTACCAAATTCCAATGGTCGTACACGCGCATGCTCAACAGCCAGGGTCTAGGGAAAGCGACGCAGAACTGGAGCATCAGCCAGACCACCTTCCGAAACCTGGAACTTTCCGGCGGATACGTTGAGGATCGAAGCGATGCCACGAACACGAAAGCCACCGGGCAGTTTGGGCTGAAGAACACCAAGCCGTTCCGTTTCGGACCGCTGAAGAACGCCACCTTCGCATTCGGTTATCAGAGCCTTGCGGAAGCCACGGTGTGGAAGACAGAGAACAAAACCGGCAGCTTCTCCGCCGATTGGGGCACGAGCAAGCTCGCATGGAGCTACGGCGGCGCGATGACTCCATCCGGCTTCCGGGCAGTGGATCGAACATTCAACTACACGACCAACCCGGATCCGAAACAGACGTTCCACGCCAACGTTCTCTATAAGATTCGCACGCTACCGGGCGACATTCAGCAGATCATTCGTACCTATCATCTCGACTACAAAATGGGCAACTTCCTGACGCTCACCCATGATCTGAGCGCCAACCCGGAAAAGGCGCAGCAAAACGTTCCCTTCGGCACGATCATCAATCCGACGGGAACCAGCAACTGGGCGCTGGGGATGAGGCTGGACAAGCGCAACGAGATCGTCGGCAGCTACCTAACCAACTATGACGATACGAAGGGCCAGGTCGCTCGCAAAGGCGGCCTGACGTTGAACATGAAGAACCCCAAGGGATTGGACCTGTGGTCGGTCGGCTATGGGCTGGAGTCGTCCAACATCTACGGCAATTCGACCATCGGCCATACGGTTTCCCTCCGGTACTCCTACACGGTCAATCCTCAGAACGCGCTCTCCTTCTCGATTGCCGACACGCAGTACCAACATGCGGTCCCCAACGACCGGGACAGGAACTGGACGGTCGGCTCCGTGGACTACACGCTCCGATTTTAAGGATTTTTTTCTGAACGCTTGTCACAAACCGGGGCGATGTGCGAGTCTATTGCCGTCGGAGGGATGTGACATGACTTCGCTGGTTCATTTGCTTCGAGAGGCGCTCGGAAATCCGACGGCTGAATTTCGGGCCGGGCAGGAAGAGGCGATCCGGGCGGCGGGCCGACTAAAATCTATTGTTGGTCAACAGGTCGGGTACCATCTACTCCACTTTAGCGTTGGAGCGACTCGACAGGAAGGCAATTAGGCTTAACCCAATGGATAACGCCACCCCGAAATCCTTCTACCTGAGCGGCTTGTTTGCCCATATGCAAATGGGTCGCAGGCTCAAAGTGTTCTTGTGCGGTTCTCAGCCCGAACCTCGCGGCAGAGATTTGCGCCGCCAGCTGCGTCACGAACTGAACCGAAAAATGGGCTGCGATGCCTTCCTGGGCGAAGAGATCGAGGGGCTTGATGACGTGAGGGTCAAGAAGAAAGGCGATCTCTTGTCCATTGAAGTCAAGAAAGCCGAAGAGTCGGATTTGATAGTAATATTTCTCGGCTCAGCCGGTACGATCGCTGAAGTCACTGCATTTGCATTGAATAACAAGCTGCATGATAAACTTGTTGTGTTCAATCCGATCAAATTCCGGGATTCGGACAGCTTCATTAATCATGGCCCGCTCCGACTCCTCGACCAGGATAGCATCATATACTATGACCCGGCACAATCCGTTTCACGGGGTCGAGTCCTTTCAGATATAGATCTACGCATCGCCCGTCAATGGTACTTGAAGTCCGAGCGCGCGGCGCGACTACTTCAGCCACTGACATTCGAGGAATACGTGACATTGTGCGGCATTTACGTGTCGCACCCGATCAGTTACGCCGAACTCTGCGAAGTCATCGGATCGGAAAAAATCGTGCGGCCTAGCCTCACCAAGCTGTTTCAGATAGGGATGATAAAGGAAGAGAAAAAAACTTATCTGCCGCAAATGCCGATCGACGCCTTAGGCGTCTCCCCATCGGCTGCACTCGACATTTCACGAGTAAGGCTCGCCGTGCTGAATGCGCGGCTCCAAGGCGCCGACCGCTCCTGAGGCCACGCACTTGCGCATTAGCTCTGACGAAGGGTAAATTGCAGACGGGCGGTATGTCTTTGAACTGCCTCGGCAGTGACGGGTGACGCAATCGTCACTCTGGATACGATGATAACATTATCAGTCCGGGAACTGGTGTATTCGGCTGCAGATTCCTGCATTTAATACACCAGATCCGGACCGGCGAAGAGTTGTCACAAAGCATCCGCCCATGGTTTAGTGAGAAGAATGGCCCAGATTGCAGTAGCCGACGTCGTACAACTCTCTCAGTACCTTGGCATCACGACAGGTACAGTTTACGACCTTCGTGCAAATGCGGATCGTCACTACAAAGTTTTTCGACTACCGAAGCGGGGAGGCAGAGGATACAGGAAGATTGCTGCTCCAAGCAAGGTTCTTAAAGGCTTCCAGCGGTGGATTCTCGTATATGTGCTCCGCCAGATTCAAATCTCACCAGCCGCCACGGCCTTTCGACCGCGATGCAGTGTTCTGAAGAACGCCGATCAGCATACAGGTAGGGACTTCGTTGCAAACATCGACCTCAAGGATTTTTTCCCAACAATCAGCAGCAATCGGGTCTTTGAATTGTACCGGTCATTAGGATACTCAGCTGAAATTGCCTCCACCTTTACAAGAATTTGCACATACAGGGGAAGACTACCGCAGGGCGCGCCAACATCTCCGGACATTGCAAACTTGATTTGCCGGAAACTTGACGGGAGGCTTGTGGGATATTGCAGTAAGCGAGGATATGGCTACACGCGCTATTGCGATGACATAACAATTTCCGGTGAAAAGGGTTTCAGCCGCAGTTCTTTCCAGCGCGTCTCAGAAATTATCGCAGACGAAGGGTTTCTGATCAATTTGGCCAAATTCCGGGTGAACTATAAGACGAATTGTCAGCTTGTCACCGGGCTAGTTGTAAACGAGTCTGCAAATTTGCCCCGCTATTTGAGGCTCAGGCTTCGCGCTGTGTTCTTTCAGGCTAACCACGATCCCCGGCGATTTGTTCCCAGAGTATTAGAACTTACTGGGTACTACGCCTACCTTAAATCGATCACCCCTAGCAACCCTTGTCTACCAAACTGGAAGGCCGTCATAGATGGCATTACGGAGAGCATGGATAGCGATGCGCGTACCTAGAGCATTTCCCGACAATGGCCCTGATGATGTGTCCTCGTTGGTTGCCCGCCGACTACCATTTGTTGGACCCCCGCGACCTCTGGACGTGAAAAAATCAAGCTCGAAACAATGCACAACAGCTTTCAGCAGGCGAGAAATCTGGACGGTGTGTTCGAATTGGCTGCGATGAGAAAGGAGCCGGTGTTGTTGGTTGACGACATGGTGGATTCGGGATGGACCTTTACGGTGATCGGGGCCATGCTCCGGCAGGCGGGCTGCCCGGAGGTATACCCCTTTGCGCTTACTTCGACGGCGGTGGCTCACGCCGATGGCTGAAATGTCTCCGTTCACGCAATTGGCGGTTCAACTCACCGCGCGGTGGCTCGTGGACGACTGCCGGCCGCTGTCCAATCGCGAGGTCCTGGAACTAGCCGCGTGGTTGGGCCCGGAGGAAGATTTGCCCGCCGATCTCGCTGGGTGCCCCATCGATCCGGAGCGATTTCGGGCCTTGCAGGCGCGAGACGTGTTCGAACAGTTGGAGCGGTGGAGCGACGCGGGGATATGGGTCCGATCCGTCCGAGATTCCGACTTTCCCGTAGCATTTACACGGTTGAAGAATCGTGCGCCGGCCCTCCTATATGGCGCAGGAGACATCTGCCTCCTCAGTCTCTCAGGATTTGCGATCGTTGGCTCTCGGAATGCGTCGGAGGAGCGGCTCGAGCAGGCGGCGGAGGTAGCTCGCTCCTGCGTATTGGCGGAACTGTGCGTGGTCTCCGGCGGCGCCCGCGGAGTGGATTCGGCGGCAATGCAGGCCGCGTTGGAGGCGGGCGGCAAGGTGGTGGGGATTCTTTCCGACAGCCTGTTGCGCGCGACGCGCCGATCCGGGATTCATATCGTGCTGGACGAAGGCGATCTCTGTCTCGTGTCGGAAGTGCATCCAGAGGCGGGATTCGACGTGGGGAACGCGATGGCTCGCAACCGATTGGCTTATGCCTGCGCGGAGGCGACGCTGATTGTCGAGTGCGATCCCGGCACCGGCGGCACGTGGCAAGGTGCCACGGATGCGTTGAAAGAGGGCCGAAAAGTTTTTGTCATAGAGGGCGCGCGGGCCGAAACCGAGTTGCGATCGCACGGCGCAAAGGTTGTAGATTTGCGGGAAGCCTTGCAGCCGCTGCAGCTCATTGAGATAGACTTTGAGAGCCAGAAGCAGACACTCGGCCTGTTCGATCAATAGCCTTTGATTGGGCCGCAACGATTATCGCCGGATAAGTCGTCAGAGCGCTTGACGTGGGTTTCCGACGGTGTCATTCAGCCCATCCCTACTCATGCCAATCTTTCCAATAGTCCGGGGACGCCACATCTACTCCATCGACAACAATGTCTTCATTCGGACCCTCCCATCCTTGAGCTGTGTAGATATCCCTTCCGGGAAGCGAATTGTGGTATAGGACGCAATGCGAGGTCAGCCGCATTTCAACGGCAGTGAAGTTCTCGTCAAATTCGTTCCCAATAATCTGATAGTGTTCCGACGCAGGTCCATCCTTGCGCCGACGAAATAGCAATATCCCATATTCGCGATTGAATCGGAATCGATTCCCTATGATCCGATTCCCCCGCCCGTGCTCGATCGCCACGCCCGCCGCACGGTTGTATTCAATCTCGTTGGCAATCAGCTCGTTATCGCAAGAAAAACCCATCCAAAATCCGTAGTGCGAATGCGAAGCCTTGTTGTTGTAGAATTTATTGCGCAGGCAAAAGGTGGACTCAAACGGATTGTGCGGCGCATGAGACCCATCGTTTCCGACGATGAGGTTGTCATTCGACTGCTCCGTCCCTAAATCCGCAGTAAGAAAAAACCCGTCCCCGGAATGACGCAAGTCGTTGCCGGAGATAAGATTATGATGGCACGCATTGACCATCACGATTCCCGCGCTATCGTTCCCGTGGCTGTAAATCGCCGACTCCCCGCTTACGCATCGCCTACAATCGTTTCCGATAATGCGATTGTTGCTGCTGCTCCACAACCGAATCCCCCACCCCATGGTATCCGTACAAACATTCCCCTCGATCAAACAGTCCTCACACCCATCCAATATAATCCCATTTAACTGATACTTCGCCACGCAATTGATCACCCTGCACCGCTTGCAATTCTTCAGATAGATACCCGCCCCATATTTGCTCCAAACCTTATAGTGAAATATGTCCAGAAAATCGCGCTTGTCATATTTGGAGTCCGTGCTTCGAAACTTTCGTTGGCCGTTATCCGATGCATCGCAGTCAATCAGCGTCACATCCTCGCAATCTTCGAGTTGAATCCCGCGGTGATACCAACTCACATCCAGGCCGGCGATGCTGACCCCCCGCGCACCCTTAATCAAGACGCCCGTGCCTTTCGTCATATCGCCGCTCAGCTTCTTAACGGAGCACAGCTTCGAGCCCAGGAACTCCAACAAATAGTCCGACCCAGTAATGGACAGAGAGTGCCCCGGCCCATCTCCACCAAAAGTATATGTCCCTGACTTGACTGAGAGAGCCCGATCAATCGTCATCCCTTGCCGCAATGAAACCGTTTTCATTCGTCCTCCGGAAAAGATGGCGGCTCGGTCCCCTCCGGCCATGCTCCCTTGCCCACCATCGGTATAAACATACAACCGCCATGGTAGGTCATAACGGTCTCGCCCGTGCTGCTCTTGTCCAACGCGATCAGCTCCTGCGACTGCCGCGACCCCACCGGCCCGACGATCCGACCGAAGGCGGCCAGCTGATCGATATAGCGTTCCGGAACCGAGGGCGCGGACGCGGTGAAAATAATCCGATCATACGGCGCATCTTCCGGCCATCCCAGGGACCCATCGCCGACAACGACTTTCACGTCATAACCCAGATCAGAAAGGTTGCGACGCGCCATCTCCGCCACCGGCTCAATCTTCTCAATCGTCACCACCTCGGCGCCCAGCTCCGCAAGAATTGCCGCCTGATATCCAGACCCCGCCCCAATCTCCAAGGCCTTCATTCCGGGCCCAACGTTGAGCAGTTCCGTCATCGCCGCCACCATCAGCGGCTGGGAAATCGTCACCCCATATCCAATCGGCAGGGCATTATCCGTATAGGCCTTATCGACCTGATGTTCCGGGACAAACAGGTGGCGCGGTATTTTTCGCATCGCGGCCAATAGCCGCTCATCCCGGATACCCCGCGCAACCAATTGTTCGGTCACCATCTTTTCTCGCAGCGGGGCATAGGGGTCAGACATTTCCTCATTATTCGACCCGCCCCCGTGGATACCTTGTACAATATGCCGTGACCCAAGAAGACGCAAAACGGATATTCGACCGCGCCCTCTCCTTCGTGACCGCCGACGAAGCCACCGCGACCATCTACGAATCCGCGGAAGCAACTACCCGAATCGCGAACAGCGAAATCACCCAGAACACCGCCAAATCCGATGAGAAGTTCGAGATTCGCGTCGCGTTCGGCAACCGGGTCGGCTCGGCGTCGGTCAACTCTTTCGATGACGAAACCTTGCAGACGGCGGTTCAGCGCGCCGAGGCGCTCGCCCGCGTCGCCGCTCCCGATACCGAATTCGTCCCCTGCCCGCCGCAACATCCGATGCCGGAAGCGCCGGAACCCTGGGACAAGGCAGTCGTCCAATGCGATCCGGCCTGCCGAGCGGAGCAAGTGAAAGAGGCGATAGCCGCAGCCGATGCCGCAAAGGTCAGCCTCGCGGGAAGCCTCTCCACCCGCCGCTTCACCAGCGTCCTCGCCAACACAAAGGGCGCGTTCTATCGCCATGCCGGCACCAAGGTGCGTTTCGTCTGCACGGCGATGACCGAGACAAGCTCCGGCTGGGCGGAGGGCGTCAGCCACCGGTTAAACGATGTGGATACCCGCGCCCTGGCCACTCGCGCCGCGAAAAAGGCGGTTGCGGGGCAGAACCCCACCGATGTCCAACCGGGTGATTGGACCGTTGTGATGGAGCCGCCCGCCGTCGCCGATCTGCTCGTGTTCCTGGCGATGGGTCTGGACGCGAAAGCGGCGATCGAGGGCCGCAGCGTCTTTTCGGGCAAAGAGGGTACCAATCTCGTCGCACCGGCAGCGAACCTGTTCTCCGACCCGCTGCATCCCACCTGCCGATCGACCGGCTTCACTTCCGAGGGCAGGTCGCTTCGCCGCGTCGATTGGGTGAAAGAGGGCCGGTTGAAGACGCTTTGCTACAACCGGTACTGGTCTCTAGAAGTCGGGCGGCCCCACACCGGCTCGCCAACCAACTTCGTCATGTCCGGTGGCGACGCGACGGAAGATGACCTGATCCGCCAAGTGGATCGCGGGCTGCTTATCACTCGGCTTTGGTACATCCGCTACGTCGATCCGATGCAGCTTTTGCTAACCGGCATGACCCGGGACGGGCTGTTCCTCATCGAGAATGGGGAAGTAACGCGCGGGGTTAAGAATATGCGTTTTAATGAAAGTCCCATCGTCATGCTGTCCAACATCCAGGCGCTCGGCCGCCCCAAACGCAGTGGCAACTGGATGGATATCGAAGCCCCCGGCCTGGTTGCCGACAACTTCACGTTCACAAGCGGAACGTCGTTCTAGGGAGAGAGAAATGAGAACGGTTCAATTAGTCAAGGTATTTGCGGTAATGGCGGTCTATGTTGCCGTGATAAGCACAAGTTCGGATTCAGAAGGTCAGGTATCGCGGAAAACAGAGGCCAAGGGTGATGCTTTCCGTACAACCTGTAGACTGATTCTTAGCGCGGCCAATTCTGCTAATTGGACGGAGTTCAAGAAGTTCTGTGGTCCCCACTTGTTGATCGTTCAGTACCAGCGAACCTATGCAATCGACTACGACAACTGGCCCAAGGTTCGAAGGAACGCCTTTCCAGCATCTCTAGTTCCAGACCGGTATCTTGATGAGCGTAGCGAAAGTGACGACATCCAGCTCTATTCGGCGATATTCGTTGACGTAGAAACGAGGAAGCCGCAATCAAAAATGCTGCGGGCGGTTTGGAAGAACTATTGTGAGTTTGTCAATCATTCTTTCTATTCTTGGATCAATATCGGAAAAGACACACAGTCCTACGAATTGAATGTCTTCCATGGTCCGGCGATTGCGGCCAAAGCGCTGAGCAACGTCGGCTGGAGGATCGAGCTGCGGGAGCAGTCCGGCAAGTTTGTTGTCGACAAACTGATCCTGACCACGCACTGATTGGAGCACAGAAGTGATTAACATCCTTGTCGCAATCATTATCTCGCACCTTGGCCGCTTGGCTTCGATCAACAAAGTGACTTGGCACAACACGATTCAGGGCTATCGATTGACGCTGTCAGAACGAGAAGACCAAATGATGCACACGCTCACCATCCGAGACCGACACAATCGCCTTGCCGCGCGAATAAGGCGAGAATATATGAGCGTGCCGTGGCAGTTGGATGTAATCGGTGATGGAGTTCCGGAGGTGGTCGTCAACATAGACGCCGGCGCGGATGGCCATGCGGACACATTGATATTTTCGATGGGGAAGCGAATCAAGAATCTAATCGCATTCTATTCTGGCCGTAACGAGGTCGTCTACCAAGACCTCGACGGCAATGGCACGTTGGAAATGTGTACTTATGATGACGGCTACCGATATGCACTTGGTAGTCCCAGCGGCTGGGGACCGATGCCGTTGCTCATCCTCGGCCTAAAAAACGGACGCTATGTCGATGTCACGCGGAATTTCCCCGATCGACTAGAGGCACATATAGTTGCCGCAAGAAACAAGCTGGACCATGAAAAACGCGACGGCGAAGTTCGACTTCAGTGGGCCTGCGACATGTATGTGGACGCGTTAGTGATTAGCAAGAAGCGAGCCCAAGAGGTTTGGGTGGAGGTCATGAAGAGGCTCAGTCCCAAAGACCAAAAGGCGTTCAAAGAGGAGCGCGCGTGGATGGAGAAACGACTCACGGATCGGAGCAGTTGTATCAATTACCTGCGCTTCGGCGAATCGTATGGTGAGGTATTGGGAGCACATCGTCACCGCGTCCGCCGTCATCCTTCCCGTTAGCTCCAATGGAATAGACTAGATACCCTTTCGATAGTAGCCGATATATGAACGTCTTGCCTGTAAAGGGATCAATACAATCTCTGGAATCATTGAGGGCGGCTAGGTCAGAGGGCATCGTATGATGCTGCAACTGATAAAGGCGAATCTCCGTTTGAACGGCAAACAGCCGCAGCCAGGCGACACGACGGTCGAATACGTCTAACACCTTCCAAGAGGTATCGAGCGCCTCTTGGAATATCTCCGCCCCGTGTATCTTCGGCGGCGTTCCGGGCAGACTGGGTTTCACCCGAAGCCATCTAGGCTTGCCTGCCTCCACAATGAGCGGCGCGGCCATCGTCCGCAGATAGCGCCCCTCTTCGCGCCCCTCGGCTACCTGCTCGTTCGTGAGAGGCTTCCTGTTCTTAAATTCTAGCGCCATGAGTTCCTTCATTGGGCTGCCCACATACTTGATGATGGTCTCCATTGCCTTATACGGGTCCTCGGATTCTTGTGCATACTGCTCAAATGTGCCTTGGACTCTTGACTTGAAGTCGGTATGGCGATCCGACTCCCTCTTCAATGCCGTCATCAAATAGGCAGCTTCGGAGCGTTGGAGCTTCCCCAATTCCTTGGCAATCGGCTCGATAACGCTGTCAGCGATCGATACTCCGGCCAAAGCGGAACCCTCCGAACTTCGTTCCATTTCCTGCGCGATATCGAACCCGAAAGCCATCGAATCGATGGCCCCTTTGACATCCCTATCGGCAATCTGCACCTCCTCCTGGCGCGCGATCAGCCGCGAAAACTCTCGGACGGCGAATCCTCTGCTTGTGTCGGCTGTGCGATTCCGCGAGTCGGTGTGGAATGGATGTTGAAGGGCGATGCGCAGCTGTTCGAATACCTTTGCGTTATCGGCAAGCACCTTGCGTTTCAATGCTAGCGGAACCGGTTGTTCGTTCGCATTCAACTGCTTGTATTGCTCATCAAGCACCATCCGACTCGCGGCATCCATTATCCGGTCCACAGTATCGGGCGTCAACTGCCGGGAATGATAATAGTAGAATCCGCCGCCGCCCAATGCAACAGCGAAAATCGCCAGCCAAGTGAAGCGGCTCATAGCAGAATTATGACACCATCTCTCATTCGGCGCCTTCGCTCGCGATAACTGGTATTAGCGCCGAACGGCAAGAATATCGTCCCCTTTGCCGTGTTCGTCTTTGCCATTCTCCCCAGTGGAATACAGCAAATATCTTTTCGATAATCGCTTGTAAACAAACGGCTTTCCATTCATCGGATCGATCGTGATCTGCCGGTCGTTAAGCACGGCGAGGTTCCGCGGAACCATAGAGTTTTGGATCTGATATAGATGGATGGCGGTGTCTGTCGCCACCAGCCGCAACCGCGCCATGCGCACGTCGAACCGACCGACAACCATCCAATTCACATCGAACGACCCCAGGAACAACTCTCGATCTGCCGACTTCGGCGGGTTCGGCGGCAACGGCGGTTTCTTCCGCAGCCATCTCGGTTTTCGAATCTCGGCAAGGACCGGTGGGGCCATCCGCCGATAGTAGGCCGCCAACTCTTTGCCCTGCGCGATTTCCTTCGCCGTCGGCTTATGACGATTTTTCTCCCGCACCTCTCTCCCAAACTCCTTCGCCGGGCTGGGCAAGGTCTCGACGGTTCTATCCGCCGTGCCTTCAAGGTCTTCAAACCTCCGAGCGGACGACTCCAAGCTGCCACGAATCATGGAAGCAAGATCAATCGGACGGTTGATCGCACCTTTCATTTTAGCCAGCAGGTAGGTGGCGTCGTCAGCCTTCAACTTCGGCAAACGTTCTGCAACCGGTTTCAAAACGATCGACTCAATCGCCATGCCAACAAGGCCGGAAATAAGAGCGCCCCGTTCCATTGCGTTGGCAAGATGAAGCCCAAATGCAAGTGTTTCGATCGCGCCATGATCGTTGCCCTCCTCGATCTCCACCTCTTCCTTGCGGGCGACCAGGCGGGCAAATTCGCGTACGGCGGCAAATTTGGGAACGTCTGTTTCATCGCGATTCGTTCGAAAGGTCGGATTTTGGAGGGCTGATCGAACCTTTTCGAATACTTTTGCATTGTCGGCAAGCACTTTTCGCTTTAGCGCCAACGGAACCGGTTTCTCATTGACATCCAGTTCCGTGTATTTCGGATCCAGCACGACCAATTCCGCTGCCGCCATGATCTGATCGATAGTGTCGCCGCCTGCAGGCGTGGAAGTATTCCCGACGCGCCAAGCCGTCCAGGCGCCCCCAGCAACCGCGCCAATCCCTATCGCTAACCATGTAATTCGACTCATAACATAAATAGAATACCACCCCGCAACCGCCGTGTACCGCCGATGTTCAGGAACCCCGAACATAAATTGGTGGCGTCCGGTCCGCCGCGAGAGCCGTGAGGCTCCATTGTACGACCCGAGAACG
This sequence comes from Fimbriimonadia bacterium, assembly GCA_041483895.1. Taxonomy (GTDB): domain Bacteria; phylum Armatimonadota; class Fimbriimonadia; order Fimbriimonadales; family JABRVX01; genus JBGPGO01. The sequence goes on along the minus strand of JBGPGO010000007.1, from coordinate 194,764 downwards.
GCCCCCTAGATATTGTTGTCGGCTCCGAACACCTAGGGCAAATCACAAACGCCGCAGGGTGGCCATAAACCGATTCTACCTTCGCCCGGTAGCCGCAAGCTTTAGCTTGCGTCCGAATCGAGGCGCAGGCTAAAGCCTGCGGCGACCTGACCAAATCTCAGAGCAGGCTAAAGCCTGCGGCTACCCGACCTAACTGTCCGCCGTCAGTCCATAGAACAGAAATACATTTGTCAGGTCCCTGAGGTCCACTACTCCGTCGCCATTGAGGTCCGCATCGGTGCCTGAATTTCCAAATTCCATAAACACATTGTTCAGGTCAAACGTATCAACGGCTCCGTTGTGCGTCACGTCGCCGTTGGGCAATTCGATATCGACAAACGTCGGCGAAAAGCTATTCAGCGCCGCTCCGTTCAACCGTCTCGCCAAGAACTGCGCCCCTGAGGAAAATCGCAAGTCTTTGAGACCGGTGAACTTGAGTGCCACCTGAAAATTTCCCGCAGGGTTTGTGTTGAAAACCTCGGTTTCCACCACTGTGCCGGTCCCCGGTTGCAGCACCTGGACCGTCACTGGAATCGTCTGGGGAGCGACATGATTGTCCAACGTCACGGTGCCGGTCAGCCATACTTTCACAACGGAACTCACCGCTGCGCCCAAATTGATGCGGCCCTTAATCACCCACGCCCCAACATCCACCACATTGGCTTCAATGATCTGCCTCACCTGTGCTGCAATGGATGTCGAACGCGGCGTTTGCGGGTTCGGCTCGGTAAGCGCGGAGTAAAGTAGCGCGGCTTCCGCCGACACCTGCGGCGTTGCGTATGATGTTCCGTTGCCGGCGTTATAGTTGTTCGTCAATTGGCAGCCCCAAATGGTTACCGAAGGGGCGGCGACGTCAACCCATTGACTCATCCCCGCGTTGTAGTTGGAACCGGACCATCGGGCATCGTTCTGGTCGGTGCCTCCCACGGCAATGCATTGCTCGTAGGCGGCAGGGTATTGCGGAGTCGTTGATCCCCCGTTGCCGGCCGCGACCGACAGAATACAACCGGCATTGGCCGCGTTTTCCACCGCCGTCTGAGTGATGGCCTTGCCTCCCGCTCCGGCTAAGCTCATATTAATGATTTGCGCTCCGTGGGCAACAGCATAGTCGATCCCTGCCGCCAGGTTCTCCCAGGTGCCCTGGCCGGCCGAGTTCAAGACCTTGACAGCCAAAATAGTCACGCCGGGCGCGGTCCCCGCAATGCCAACCATATTGTTCGTCCAAGCGGCGGCAATGCCGGCGCCAAATGTCCCGTGCCCGTTGTCATCCATCGGATTGTCGTCGTTGTTTACGAAGTCGCGCCCAGCCAGTACTTTGCCGACCAGGTCTTCCTGATTGGGATTAACACCCGTGTCGACGCTGGCGATAATTACGGTGGACTTCCCCCAATATTGTGCATAGGCGGTCGGCCAATTGATTTTTGGCAGGTTCCATTGCTGAGGATAGTACTGATCGTTAGGATTCGAGGCTGCGTACACATAGCCGTTGGTCTCTGCCACTTCAACTCCCGGCAATGTCTTCAGATAATCGGCCAATCCTACGACGTTGGCAAACTTCGAGAGGAGGATCTTCTGAAAGCCGTTGCCGCCAATGGAGGGTCTAATGGTCCCGCCGAGCTGGGCTGCCAAACGGCTCTGGTCGAGTGAGGTCACTCCGGGCCGAAACTTGATCAGAATCTCACCCGGCACAACCTCCTGAATGCTTGGTCCAAAGACCGTTCGGATAGTTGTTTGAGCAGACGCAACGGCAAAGGCGCTAGCAAGAATACCTAGAATTGCTGCTCGAATTCGCATGTCGCGAAACCTCCTGGTCTCTCCCTGCAAAGATAGGGCCAGTGCACTTCGTCTAAATCACTGAATATGCTCGCCATCTCCAATATATCCCGGAGCGACTGTTTTTGCTACTCGTAATGATGGTGAACGGGCTTAAAAGGTTCCAAGTTCCGTCGCAACCGCCAGGCTGCCGGAGCGGTAAACTGACTTGACTGTGCAATCACCTTTACCTACCGGCACCGTAACCTTGCTAATGACCGATATTGAGGCCAGCACCGAAAAGTGGGAAAGATACCTGGGCTCGATGCGGCAGGCGGTGTCTATTCACGATGATCTTCTCCGGACCGTCATCGAACGGGAACACGGACAGATCGTAAAAACCGGGGGCGATAGCTGCTTCGCGGCATTTTCCAGCCCCGAGTCGGCGGCCCGGGCGGCAGCCACGATTCAAGCGCAGTTGGCGGGTATCGAATGGCCCACGCCGGAACCGATCCGGGTGCGAATGGCGCTCAACAGCGGCTTTCTTACTCCGGAAGCGAACGACTACTACGGTCCTCCGGTCAATCGATTGGCCCGGATGGTGATGGCCGGCCACGGTGGTCAAGTCCTTGTCTCCGATACGACCGCCAACTTGCTGGACACAACAAGCGGGTGGCGATTGCGCGATTTGGGCAGGCACCGGCTGCCTGGAGTTGCCGAGGCGCAACGCATCTTTCAATTGGAGACGGCCGGAGAGCCTCTGGATTTCCCCCCGCTTCGCACGCCGGAAGTCCAACCGAACAACCTACCGGTTGACGTGACGACTTTTCTCGGTCGCGATGAAGACGTGGAGCGATTGGCGAAGCTGATCCGAAAACCGGAAACCCCCATAATTACTCTCACCGGACCGGGGGGCGTTGGCAAGAGCCGGTTGGCCGCCCGAGCGGCGGAAGATGTTCTGCCCCATTTCCAACACGGTGTTTGGTGGGTATCACTATCGCACATTCCCCCAAATGCCGGTAACGCCGAACTGGCCGCCCGCGCGATGGCGGCGATGCACATGAGCGCTCCGGAGGGTGATCCGGTGGAAGCCTTGGCAGAACGGCTATGTGGCAAAGAATCGCTCCTCATCTGGGATAACTTCGAGCACCAGATGGCCACGGCATCTCTGGTTGCCGCCTTGATGCGAAGCTGCCAAGGGATCAAGCAGGTCGTGACCAGCAGGGAACTGCTTCAATTGACGGGCGAACATGAATACGTTGTCGATGTTCTCAACACGGTCGATGCTGTACGCCTGTTCGAAGCCACCGCCCAACGCTCCCGGCCGTCCTACAGCCTCGGCGCCGACCAGCGATGGACTGTCGAGGAGATCTGCCGCCGCCTCGATTGTCTGCCCCTTGCCGTCGAACTTGCCGCCGCCCAAGCCCGAATTTTCACGCCGAAGCAGATATTGGAGCGGCTCGACGACCGATTTGCCCTCTTGGCGACCGGCGCCCGCGATGTCGAGGAACGGCAGCGCTCGCTGATGGCAGCCATCGATTGGAGTTACGATGGTCTCACGGAATCGCAGCAGCTCAACTTTCGCGAGCTGAGCGTCCTGGACGGACCCTTCTCCATCGAAGCCGCCAAGGCGGTTACCGGGTGCGATCAGATCCTGGAAGATCTGGCGGCGCTGCGCGATAAGTCGCTGGTGAGGACAGTGGAGTTGGGCGGCGAAGTGCGGTTTAGCATGTTGGAAAGCCTGCGGGAATACGGTCTGGGAAAAGTAAAGGACCATGAGCGGGTCCAAGAGCTCAAGCGCCGGCATATCATGTACTTTACGAATCTGATCGAGCAAATCTGTGGCAGAGAACTCGACGGGTTGACGGTAAGCGGCGTGAAGAAGTTGGTCCGGGCCGCCGACCAGATTCGGGCAGCCGGCCGGTATGCCTTCGAATTGGACGATGATAAGCTCATCGCGGACTACATTGCGGCAGTCATGAAGCTCCGATTGCCCCACCTTCCGTTCCCGCTAAGCGAAAGCCGGAAGATGTTGGAAGAAAATCTAGATAAGATTCGAACCCATCGCCCACCGGAGGACACAGCGCATTGCCTGTTCATGTACGGCGCTCTGTGCCTGACTACTCATATCAAGGAAGATCAGGCTGGGGCGGCGATCGAGGAGGCCCTGGCCTTGCTGAGAGAGCTGGCTCAGAACTGGAGAACCTCTGCCTATCTGACCGTCGGTTCCGTGCTCCTACCGGACCTTCGGCTCTCCTTGCTCGGCGAAGTTGCGGCCATGGCGGAAGAAACCGGGGAAGCATTGCTGGTCTTCCAACACAAGCATTACGAAAGCCTGTTTCATGCCGAGGAGAACCGCATCGATGAGGCAGTTGAATCCATGCGGATTGCGGTCGAGGCCGCCAAGTCGTGCGGCGATGCCAGTGTCGTTGCGGCAGCGCAGGTTCGCATGGCGGAACTGTCGCTGCTTCGCGGGGATGCCAGAGACGCCAAGCGAATCCTGGACAACACCGACCTTTCGGATATAGAGGAGCTGGACCAGGCTGTGGCCTACTGGGCGCTCAACCTGTATGTGGATTGCGAGATGATCTTGGGGAACTACGATCGGTCTTCGGAATGGTGCATGCAAGCGATCGCGATGGGGGAGGAGATGGAAGATGCCGTCGTGGCGTGCTCCTCCTATTCACGCGCCGCGGAATTGGCTCTGCTGCAAGAAAATGTCGAGCTGGCCGAGTCCCATTGCCAGAAAGCCTATCGGTGGCTGGCAAATTCGGAAACCCTGATCATTCGCCTACCGTATCTGTTCGCATGCTCCTACGTCGCCTTGGCCCGCGGACGGCCGAACGACGCCCTATCGATGATGTCGGGAATCCCCGGCGATCTGGAGTGGCTGCACTTGGGTCCGTGGCGATATCGGAAGGTCGCCATCGTCGCGGCGGCGGAGTGGCTCAAGGGGAATGCCGAGACGGCGGCGCAACTGTTCAATTTTGCCACGAAAAAAGGCTCGCCGCTGCTGGGAGACAAGAAGGCGATGGCGCTCCTCAAAACATATTTCGACGACTTCAAATCGAAGTGCGATGCGGCGATCGTCGAGGCGGCCGGCAATCTTACCGCGGATTGGACGGTTGCGGACGCCCTTGCGGTGACAGTTAACGTTTCGGCGGACTTTGCCGAAGCGCCGGCATTTGTGCGCCGGAGCCAGCTAGGTTCCATCTCCGGTCGAACGCTTCGCCACCGCTAAGAGCTGAGGGTGCGAATCCCTCGATTTGGGCCGCAATAGCCACATGGAGATCCATATCACCAACACCTGTCCCCAGAGTCCCGTGTACCATGTCGCGCATACGGTCTGCGCGTGGAAGCTGTTGTGAAAGTCGTTCATCTGCTTCCATATCGGCATTTCGATAAGCCACGGAGACACGACGGGAATGGAGCGCATAATGTCCGGCCAATCGGCCAGAAAAGCACAGAGAACAATGGGCAGCCATCGCTCCCGATTCCATCGGATAACCAGAGCAAGCATGATGATGGCTATGGCGGCATCCGAATAGCCAAATAGCGTTCGTTGCCACATAGGCCACTCGCGCAGTGGTTCCAGATGCGGATAATGGTCCAAAATGAAGTGGCTGGAGTAAGCGGCGATGCACGCGATCCAGGTCGGTCGGACCCGGCGGCCGATTGCGGCTCCAGACAGAATGTGGGGAAGGGTCATCATCAGGCTGTACTCGTTAGGTTTGTCGGCGCTGGCTGCGCTCGTCGGTACCCAGTGTTTTTCACAGGGGCCTCCCGCCCTTTTTCAGCGCGCCAAGAAAATCGGTCTTGAGGCTCGCCAAATTTGGGTCGACGCTTCCGCGAACTGGTATTGGCTGGTGTACCCGGAGAAAATCAAGGAATTCTGCGCCAATGCCAAAAAGGCGGGATTCAACGAGGTAATCATCGACGCGAAGCCGATTGTCGGCTATACGCTCTATCCGTCGGCCATCGCGACACAGATGACCACGTGGAAGGGCATCCAGATGCCGGCGGGGATGGACGTCCTGGGTACGATGGTAAGAGAGGCGCACGCAGTTGGCTTGCGCTGCCTCGCCAACTTCGCCATCTTCAGCGAGGGCCATTCGTCATTCGATCGTGCGGGCGACATTTGGAATCACCCGGAATGGGCTTCCATCGTCGCGGTTCCGTATTGGACAGATGGCGTAGCCCGGCTAGAGCTTGAATCGGTTCTCAAGCAGCCGAAGCGCAATATTCCTCTCTTCGTGAATCCACTTAATGAAGCCGTCCGCAAGCGCGAGATGGCGATTATGATTGAGGTCGCGAAGAACTACCCCGTGGATGGGCTGGTGATGGACGACCGCCTTCGCTTCGAAGGCATTGGTGGCGACTTTAGCGCGGAGATGCACCAGGCGTTTACCGGGAGATTTGGCGAGCCGGGGTTCTGGCCGGGCAGCATTCTGCTCCCACCGCTGAAGCATGGCGAACCACCACGGCGGGGTCCGCGCTGGCCGGAATATCAGCTTCTGCGAACCTCCATCATCCGCGATTTTGTCGGCGATCTCCGGCAAGAACTGTACGCTGCCGGAAGCTCTGTGCCCGTCGGATGTTATGTCGGGGCTTGGTATGATAAGTATGAGAGTGTCGGTGTGAACTGGGCGAGCGACCTGCTACCCGTCCAGTATCCGAATGCCGAACCGGAGATGCGATTTACCGGCGAGGCCGATTTCTTGGACTTTCTTTGCGTCGGCGCATATTATTCCTCCGCCGAGCCATACGAGCAGCCGGACAACAAGCTGCAGACGGTTGCCGGGGCCTGTCAGCGAGCCGTCGAAGTGGCCGGAGCATCGGCGTTTATCTACGGGACGATCTACCTAAACGACTACAAGACTCCCGATCAGCTCCGCAAAGCGATCCGGGCGGCGCGCGAGAATACCCTTGGCATCAGCGTCTTCGATGCCAGCTATATCATCAAGGACAATCTGTGGGGCGTGTTTGAGGAGGAGTTCAAGGGCCTGAACAATCCACCACCCCACGCCGCGCCCAGCTTGCTCCGTGAATTAAGGCAGGACTAAGGATTTTGCATCAGTTCATCAAGAACGAAAGACTTGATCATGGGCAGTTTCCTAAACTCCTTATCGTTCGTCAGAATAGCTTGACAGCCGGTATCCATGGCGATAGCCGCTTGCATCGCATCGGGCAATCGCAAACCATACTTCTGGCCTAACTTCGCCCCATTGAGAGATGTAACCACATCAATTGCTGTGAAGACTGTCTGCGGCCCGTCAGTCAACAATGCGACGAATTCGCTTTCAATGGCCTGTGAAACGACCCCGCGAATGCACTCATACAATGTGATGGGTGTCGTAATGTGACGGATGTCTCGTTGCTCCAACTACGCAAAAAGCGCAGCTACCAGCGCCTCGTATGTGGGATGTCTTTCGATGAGGTATGTCACAGGCGCGGTGTCTATCAAAATGGAATCGATGCCATCAAACATGGAGGGTTGCATTACGGAATGGTTCGATCAGATTCTTCACGCAGTTTCGTGACCCATTCCTGCGCGTCCATCCCTACCAAGGGGTATGGTGCAATGCCCATGTAATCCAGCCAACTTGCCCTAGGATTGACCTGCAGCTCGGGTGTTCGAGGATGGTCGGTTGTAAGGCCGCCACGGCGACTAACCGATTCATTGTGCAACTCAACCTGCAGTTCACGCAAGAGTCTTGCTTGATCGGCCTTCGGCAGGCTACGAGCCGCCGCCACTACCTCATCGTAACTTTTCATACTTCTAATATTATAACCCGCTGGGCGATTATCTAGCAACCAAGGCAAAATACAGGACCACGGCTAGTAGGACCCGGTAGACGGTGAAGACAAGCACTGTCCGCTCCCGCAGGAACCGGAGAAGCAACGCGATGGTGGCAAAGCCAACGATCGCGGATACGATCACGCCGATCACCATATTCAGGCCGGCGCCGGGCGGCAATTGCATACCCCGCAGGTCCTTCAGCTTCCAAAGTCCCGCCCCAATAACGGCGGGCGTAGACAGCAGAAAGCTGAACCGCGCGGCGGATGCTCGGTTCAACCCCAGAAAGAGGCCCATCGTGATCGTCCCACCCGATCGAGACACGCCGGGCATCAACGCGGCCGCCTGCGCAATGCCAATCAACATGGCATCCCCGAATCCGACACTCTCTTCGTCCCGGGCTTTCTTTCCATACCGGTCGGCAAGCCACATAACGATTCCCATGACCGCGAGGAAAATCAGGATGACCGGCACGCGCGATCGGAAATAATCCTCGATCTTTTGCTCGAACAGCGCGCCGAAAAGGCCCGCCGGAATGGTGGCCAGAAGAATGTAGATCGCCATCTTCTTGTCCGGCCGCCGTTCGGGATCGGAAGAGAAAAGGCCGGTCAACAATCGCCAGATGTCTTTGCGAAAATAGGCGACGACCGCCAGCATAGTGCCTAGATGCAGCATTACGTCGAAAGTGAGATCGAGGTTCTCACTGCCGAGCGACCAGTGAAAATAGTCACGGGCGAGGATAAGGTGAGCGGAGCTCGAGACGGGAAGAAATTCTGTGAGACCTTGAATCAGTCCGAGCAGCGATGCCGCAAGCCAACTCTCCATCAACATACCCCTTGTAGTCGCGGATCCATGTGTCGCATCATAACTCCCCATTCAGCGGGTATGAGGGTGGGTGGCCGAGGAAGGGGCCGGGGATCGAACCCGCTGCTACGAGCATTGTGGTCAGCCGGCACGCATAAGCTCCGGAGTCACCCTCGCCTCGACGCTCCGCCGCTTGCGTATCGATCCCACGATCACGTTGCGCGCGATAGCGGCGACCGGCGGTCCGAAAAACATCCCGAAAATTCCAAAGAATTCGTAGGCGACAAGAAGCGATGTGATGACAAGCACCGCGTGCATCTCCACCCGATGCCCGACGATGAGAGGGAAGACGGCCTTGCTCTCCAAGAAGTGCATGGCTGTAAAGCCGCCGGTGACCCATGCCGCCACAACGGGGCTGCCGGATGACACCCCCGCGAGCAAAATGATGGGAATGCCGCCTATGATGGGTCCAACGAGGGGAATCGCGCGGGTCAATCCGGCATATATCCCTACCACCGCCGCATACGGCCGCCATTCCGGGCGAAGCAAGAAGATGCCATACGTAACCAGTCCGGCAAGTACGCATAGAATGACCTGACTCTTGGTGTATGCGATCATCACTTGGTTTGTTTCCTGGGAGATCTTGAGCGCTTTTCGGACGCGATTTCTGGGTATCAGCTCAAGAACTTCCTTCTTGATGGACCGGCCATCGACGATGAAAAAGAATGCGAGGACCGGCACCAGCACCAACTCCACGACCGTTGAAATCCATGCAAACGGGGAACGCGGAGCTTGCCCGGGGACCGATGCGCGCTCGTCGAAGAAATGCAGCCTCCAGTCGCCAAGGAAACTTCGAATCGGCTCCGGCACATTCTTTTCATAAAAGTCCGTCGCGTCCGCCGTGTACTCCGCAAACCTTGCCGAGTAGCTCGACCAATTATCCTTCAGAGTGGCAAAACCCTGCTTCACCGGCTTGGAGATCTGAACCCCCACAAACCAGAGGAAGAGAATTAGCAATATGTAGCAGAGGATGCACGCAATCACCCGCTTCACTTTTCCGCCCCAGTGGTTGAACGGACCCCAGTTCAGGCGGATGAGGAACCCGACGCCGAGCCAGACGAAGTAGGCGAAGGCTCCGGAAACCAAGAACATCGCGACAACACCGAGAATCCGGGATAAAAACCAAAGGATGCCGACGGCAATGGCAACCCGCCACACCACGTTCCACAGCGGCGCGAACCAGCCCATAGAGGAGCGAGTGTCTATGATTGCCATTGCGCCACCGGTTCAGCATCGCAGGCGATGCTGTATTCCTGGAAAATCGCGGTCCGTATTCGGGCCGAGGCAAGGCCATCGCCATACGGGTTGACTGCCTGCGCCATGCGATGATAGGCCGTTTCCGAAGAGAGAAGTTCCGAGGCCTCCGAAAGGATAGCCGCCGGATCGGTGCCGACCAGCCGAGCGACGCCCGCGCCCAAACCCTCCGGCCGTTCCGTTGTTTTTCGCAGCACGAGCACAGGTTTCCCTAACCCCGGCGCCTCTTCCTGCACGCCACCGGAGTCGGTGAGGATCAGAGTCGCCCGTTTCATAAGGGCCACGAATTCCGCATATTCGGGCGGTTCGGTCAAACTCACGCGAGGATGATGCCCAAGTTCGTCGGTAAGGATCGCCCGCACATCGGGATTCTTGTGCATCGGCAGCACGACCTCGATATCTTCGAACCGATCGAGAAGCTGCAAAATGGCTCGGCAGATGTCACGCATCGGCTCTCCCCAGTTTTCCCGGCGATGGGCGGTAACCAGCACCATTCGGCTGCCCGTCGCCGCGTCCGGAATTCGGTTGGCCGCGATCTTCACAGCGTCAATCCCCGTATTCCCGGTGACCCAGATTCGATCCTCTGAAATCCCCTCGGCAATCAGGTTTCGGCGGGCAAGATCGGTGGGCGCAAAGTGGAAATCCGCAATCTGGGCGGTCAGACGGCGATTGGCCTCTTCCGGAAACGGATTGTACAGATCGTGGGTGCGCAGCCCCGCCTCCACATGGGCGAACTTGGTGCGATTATAATGGGAGGCGAGGGAGGCGGCGAAAGTGGTGCTTGTGTCACCCTGGGCAATCACAAGGTCCGGCTTCCCCTCCGCAATAACCTCGGACAGACCGTTGAGCGAGCGAGTGAGGATGCCCGCAAGCGTCTGCCCATGCTGCATGATGTCCAAATCGATATCCGGCTCGATTTCGAACGTGTCCATCACTTGCCGCAGCATCTCTCGATGCTGGCCGCTGGAGACCAGCCTAAGCCGTACTTGATCGGGAAATCGCGCCAGCTCCTTGATAACCGGCGCCATCTTGATGGCGTCCGGCCGGGTCCCGAAAACTGTTAGTACCGAAAGAGGCGACCTGCCCGGTTGAATGTCTGTCATCGCGTGATTTCCCAAATATCCATAACGCTGTGGCGCAAAGGACGATTGCAACAGCATACAGCACCAGAACCGTCTGGCGTTGCGAAAGTCCCTTGCTGATCAGGTGATGGTGAATGTGGCGTTTGTCCGCCTTATATATCGGTTGTCGGTGCAAAATGCGCCGAAAAACCACGAAAAATGCGTCGAAAATCGGAATTGCGAAGATCAGGACGGGAATCCCGACGGTAACCACCGCCGCGGTCTTGGACGCCCCGATGACGCTCAGACCCGCCAAGGTAAACCCGAGGAACTGCGCTCCCCCAGTGCCCATGATGATTTTTGCCGGATTGTAATTGTGCCGCAAAAACCCGATGCAGGCCCCACAAACCGCAGCCGCCAGCGCCGCCGCGGCTGCCATGGGCGGGTGATATTGAAGGGCCAAGATGGCAAGCGTTGTGGCGGAAATAGCGGCAATCCCCGCAGCCAAGCCGTCCAATCCATCAATCGTATCCATCGTCTTGGAGACGACGAACATCCAGATCGCGGTGACCGGCCAGGCCCAGTTGCCGAGCGGGAACCAATTCGATTCGCCTGGCCCATGCCAAGGTCTTGAGACTCCGGTGATTTGAACCCCAAATAGCTGCACGACGAGGCCGCAAAGCAGGAGGAAGATTGCCTGAGTGCCTGCCGAGAAGTCGAGCTTATCGTCGAGCGCCCCCATCAGGAGGACCGCAACCCCGACCAGCAGAACGCCCTCGAATGCCGTGCTCTCCGGTCCCTGACCGAAACCAAATCCAAAACGGGCCACCGTCGCCCCAACCAGGGTAGCCGCGCCGATCGCCAGCCCGCCCCAACGCGGCATCGCCGTCTTGTGCATGCGGCGCGGGTCAGCCGGATCGTCCGTGATCCCCTTTGCGACCGCCCACCTCCGGACGAATGGGGTCAGCAACAGAGAGGTCAGTAGGGAGACAAAGCCGATGATCAGTATCTGGACGATCATCCGAGCGGCACCTTTTCAATAGTGTCTTCCCCGTACCGAAACAGCTCCACCTGGGCGAACTCGAATAGCTCCAAGGCGAACGGGTCGGGATAATCGCCCTCGAAAACCACCTTCTTGATGCCGGCGTTTATGATCATCTTGGCGCAGTTGTTGCAGGGCTGACAAGTGACATAAAGACCGGAACCCAAACAGCTGACGCCGAAGAGCGCGGCCTGAGCGATGGCGTTCTGCTCCGCGTGCAGGGTGCGGATGCAGTGTCCGTTATCCAGCTTGCAGCCCACCTCGGTGCAGTGGGGCAGGCCGTGCGGCGCGCCGTTGTAACCGGTCGTCAAAATCCGCTTTTCCGCCACGATTACCGCCCCGACCTTCCTCCGCAGGCATGTCGCCCGGGTGGAAACATCGTGGGCGATCCGCATGAAATAAGCATCCCAGCTTGGCCGGTCCATCTTGGCTGGGATTATACTCGGTGGCTCCTTTCGGTTGAAGTGCCCAAAAACCCAGTATTTGCTGTGCATAAGCATGGAAACATGCCCAAGTTCTGGGCATGTCCGGACCGATCTGCCCAAAAACAAGGTATTTTCTGGGCAGATTGACTTGCATATGCCTAAGATTTGCGCGGATTCCGCCCTTTGATTGAAAAAACCAGGTATTTTGTGTGCATGTTCGATCGCGAAGAACCATACAACGATTTACCGCCATTGCCTCCGACGAAGGACGTGGTAACAAAACAGATTCTTCTCGAACTACTGCCGGCTCGTTTGGCGCTCGCGGAGTTGAACACCCTCGGTCAGTCCATCCCGAATCAATCCATTCTATTGAGAGCCGCCGTAATTCAAGAGGCGAAACTATCTTCCGAGATAGAAAACGTCGTAACCACAAACGATGCTTTATACGTTCCCCTGGCAGACAACACCGATGCCAAAAGTCCTCAAGCAAAGGAAGTCCTTAGATACGAGCAGGCGGTCTGGCATGGCTATCGCACGTTGCACCAGCAGCCCGCAATCGATACGTCCTTAATTATCGAGTTGGCCAAGATCATTAAGTCTCCCGTATTCGATCTTCGCGCGGGCCCCGGAACAAGACTTGCCGCTAGCGTATCAGGCGATATCGTTTATACGCCTCCCTTTGGAAAGGACCTGATAAGTAGCCTTCTACAGAACCTCTGTGATTATCTCGCAATTGACGACGGTGTGGATCCATTGATCAAAATGGCGGTGGCGCATTATCAATTCGAAGCCATCCACCCATTTCCGGATGGAAATGGTCGAGTCGGCAGGGTGATAAATATTCTCACGATGCTTCAGAACAAACTGCTTGAAGTACCTGTGCTGTACTTGAGTCACTACATCTTAGAAAATCGTGCGGCATATTATCGCCATCTGCGAGACGTGACGGAACTGGAAATGTGGGAACCCTGGATTCTCTATTTGTTGGAAGCGATTCGCGAAACCGCCACCGGGACACGCAGACGTTTGGAGCAAATTCGAGCAGCGATAAAGGAGACCTGCGAACTGGCAATGGAAAAGTTGGGACGCCGATACAGTCGCGAGCTAATCGATCTCGTTTTCCAATTGCCATATATTCGGTCAACGACATTGGAACGCGCGGGAATAGCCTCGCGAAACACCGCTGCCAGATATTTATCTCAACTGGAAGATATCGGAGTGCTCAGACGCCGTCAAATGGGCCGCGATGTGCTCTTTATCAACGACCGCCTCATGGATATGCTTGCTGCCGAGTAAACTGAAGCCCATGTCCCGACTCGAACGCCTCGCCCAGCCTGGAAAGAAATCCCTCATCTGCTTCGTCACCGCCGGCGATCCGGATATCGCGCAACTGCCGGAGATCGTCGCGTCGCTCGCCAAGGGTGGAGCGGACGCGGTGGAGATCGGCATCCCGTTCAGCGACCCGATAGCCGATGGACCGACCATCCAGGCAAGCTCCCAACGGGCCCTCGATCGTGGCGTGCGCGTGGGGCAGATCATTGATAAATTGGCCGAAACACGGGAGAAGACCGATGTGCCGATTGTGCTGATGACCTACTACAATCCGGTTCTTCGCATCGGCCTGGAAGCGTTTGCCAACCGCGCGAAAGAGGCGGGCGCCGACGGAGTCATCGTCACCGACCTCACGCCTGAGGAGGCCGGTCCGTGGAAGACGGCGGCGAACGGCGCCGGACTCGACACCATCTTTCTCCTCGCGCCCACCAGCACGCCGGATCGCATCGAATTGGCGTGCCGGCTGTCGACGGGTTTTGTCTATTGCGTCTCTCGAACCGGGGTCACCGGCGTCGGTTCCGCAGCGCTCGATGACACGAAGGCCCTTGTCGAACAGGTAGAAGCCGCGACGCAGACCCCTGCGGTGGTCGGTTTTGGCATCCGCACGGTAGACGATGTTCGCGCCATTCAGGCCTTCGCCGACGGCGCGGTCGTCGGCAGCGCTCTCGTCCAGTTCCTCCACGACATGCGTGAGGCCGGCGACCTACCGGCACAGGCAGAGGCGTTTGTAAGGGCACTTCTTCAATAGTAACGGAGCTGTCATTCTGAACACGTTGAAGTTGTCATTCCGAGCCTGTCGGGGAATCTCTTTCAGAACCTCTCGACTTCAGCGAACGCTGTCAGATCACATAGCCTCCAGAGAGGGATTCCTCGACAGGCTCGGAATGACAAAGTAACTTTTCGTGATAGAATGAGGAAACAACATGCCAACAACACACGCCTACCCGACGATCACCGATAATGACATCGCTTTCTTCCGCGAAAGCGGCTTCCTCGCGGTGCCCGGCGCCCTGAGCATAGAAGAAATTAAGGAGTTGCGAAAAGATGCGACCCAAATCTGCCGGGGAGACTACGGCGACTATCACGGCTTCGTCCCGACCGAGGCGGGCGACAGAGAGGACGACATCCTCAAGCGCTTCCTCTGCATCCATTTCCCGCACAAGATTTCGCAGGTCATGTTCAAGTATCTCGGTCATCCGGTCATCGGCGATGTCTTGACCAAGGCGATCGGCCCGAATGTAAAGTGCATGCAAAGCATGCTGTTTATCAAGGCGGCAGGCAAGCCCGGACAGGCATGGCACCAGGATGAGGTCTATATTCCAACGCGCGACCGGTCACTTACCGGCGCTTGGATCGCCTTAGACGATGCGACCGTCGAGAACGGCACCCTTTGGGTCATCCCGGGATCGCACAAGCACGGCATCCTGTGGCCGCAGCACGAGCACGATGACCGCCGCTTCGACTGCGCCGAGGAAACCTTTGGATTTCCCTACTCGGAGAAGGATGAGATCCCGGTGGAGGTCGAGGCGGGGACCATTCTGTTCTTCAACGGCTATCTGCTCCATCGCTCGCAGCCGAATCGGGCGGCAGCCGGGTATCGGCGAGTGCTGGTCAACCATTATATGAGCGCGGAGTCGCTCCTCCCTTGGGGACGGGTAGAGGAAGGCAGGCACTTCGCGAACACGGATAATCGCGACATCGTGCTTATCGCCGGCATCGATCCGTATGCGTATAAGGGCATCGAGGATAAGCACAAAGCCCACGTCCGCGCCACCGGAGAAGGCGGCTGCAAACCGAACCCGAAGAGCGAAAAATAGCGATTGCTCTTCACAGTGCGACTGTGAAGGTATCGAAGTGAATCCCATCCCTTCACAGTTTCGGCATAGTAGACGCGGGTCGTTTTGCCGGTCCCTTGCATTTGGCTCACACCAAGACCCGCGTTGAGGGAGAGGAAAGAGATAGGAACATCCCTTCATAGTCGTACTATGAAGGGAGATGCAACCTACGGATTCAATGACAAGACCCGCGCTGATCGCAACGCAACCGGACCGATCAACCCCGACTCCAACAGCGGAGAATCCTTGTTGTAAAAGTGCCAAGTGGTGAACGCCAGCCGGCCGGTCTTTGGGCGAGGCTTGCCGTTCTTCAGCCAGTCGGGCCACTCCTTCAGCCGCGCCCCCGCCCACTCCACGTCCGGCGGAAGCTGCTCGTCCCCAATCAGCCGGTTCGGCCACAGATTGGTGATTGCAATCTCTAGATTGTTGGAACCGGCCTTCACGATTCCGGTCACCTCGACGCGGAACGGCGGCTTCCAAAGAATCCCCAAATCCTTACCGTTCACGCGAACCCGCGCAAAGTTCTTCACTTTGCCAAGGTCGAGCCAAACGGAGCGGCCCTGGCCGATCATGGCTGCCGGTACCGAAAATTGCTTGATGTACGTTGCGGTGCCGGAAAAATACTTTACGCCATCATCCGTATCCATTGGCCATGAATGCAGGTCGGCAAAGTGCACCGTCGGCGGCGCGCCCCACCCTTTCGCGAAATTGACTGTCCACGGTCCAGCAATGTTCACAGCGTCCGCATCGTTCGCAACCGGTATCTTCTTTTGTGCGGCTACCAATGGCGTCCACTCGAACGTCCCGGCTTTCCACGGCAACGCCGCAACCATTCCTTTGCTGTCCCGAATCAGATCAAATTCCGGGAACGTGTAAGGATTGTCGTTGGTTACGAGAATCGCGATTGTCCCGTTCTCGGGGACCGTCTTGTCCATCGGCTTGCCATTCAGCTCGTACTGCACGACCAATCGCTTCTGAACGTTGACCACCGGATCGCCAAACATGCCATTCGTCGCGTGAATCTCGTATTGGCCTTCCGACACCATCTGCTGCACCTTTGCCGTCACATCTACCCCGCGTCCGTCCTCCGTTCCATATCGGGCGGACTTGATGACGATGGTTTGAGGCGTCTCCGATTCCTGTCCTTGCGGAACAAAGGTCAGGTTCGGATAGTGGTCTGCCGAATCACCCTTTCGGAAAATAACAAAGACCGACTCCACGGGACCGAGATTCATGGTCACCGACGTGCGATATTTGTCGGGACGATAGATCGGGGCCGGCATGGTCCTGCCCGTTTCTGGAAACCAAAGCTCAGGAGCCTTGCCCGCCACACGAAAGCTGCAATCAACCCGCACGGCGCGATTTTGCTGATTGGCAACAAAATAGACGTCTGCGCCGTCGATATTTCGATGGATATGCGCCAGATTCGCGCCGCCGTTCAATCCCTGATATTGCAAATCCGGATCATCACCCAAATCGGTGAGGACTTCGTTGAGCGATTTGCCCCAGATGACGCGCCCGCTTCCGTAGGAGCCGATTAACACTGTCTTCCCGTTGAATTTCCCCCAAACCTCGTCGCCAATCTTCGCGACCTCATCATCGCAGGTTGGGTATCCGTTGAGACTTGGCGACATCGTCGGCTTCGGACCGTAGACGACCGCACCCTGCCGAACCAAATCGCGGACCCTTCGCGCCATCCGCGGGGTCATGAACTGCGAATCGGGCAGGATGAGGATGGAATAGGATGTGCCGTCGGGAAGAACAATGCGCCCGTTCTTGACGGTGATGCGATTCATGACGATCGTGGCGTCGCAGCCGTCGTAATCATATCCCTTCGGCATCGCCGGCAGCAGCGCATCACCGTAGGGAAGATCATTGGGGGCGCCTTCGCCATAGAAATAGAGCGCGTCCGCCACGAAGTGGCCCTGCTGCAACAGGTACTGGCAGCGCGCGACGTACTTCAGCCAGGCGGATGCGTCGTCCCACCATGTCTCCGTGCGGTCCAGATGCATTCCCCACGGGCCCATGGTCATTCCCGGCTTCAAATTCATCCACGGCTGGTGCGCATATCTATGGAAAATATAACGGTTGATTCCGTTGCAAAAGATCTTGTCGCCCAGAGCCTTGATGCCATACGGCTCAACCAGATATCGGCCGACGTTGTCGTCCGCCGTGAATGATTCCGCCCCGATAACTGGATGGCCATAGACGTGGCCGATTGAGGAGGCAAGCTTTGTCGTTTCAATCGCCCCGCCGCCGACCCAAAATTCGCCCATTGGGATGTCGGCTATTCCGCCGCACTGCGCGTTGTCAAACGTCCCATTGCCATAAGGCTCGGTGGAAAATTTGAGCCCCGCCTTGTGGCAGAGATCGCGGAAGTAAGCGTAGTAGTTGTCCGCGAACAGGTCGCCGATCGTTCGCCGCAAGTCCCACAGGAACCGTTCGCTCATCTCATGGCTGTCAACAATCTTGCCACAAACGACAGGCAGGTACGTGAGAAGATCGTATCCCCGCCGTTGCTGAAACTCCTCCCGCATTTTGGGCGTCCAGTTCTGGCTGTCCACCTCATAGCTGTCGATGAGCGAGTTGTTGAGCACCTTGCCGGCAAGCGGCCCGAGGTCGGCGATGATCTTCGCCATCATCCCGTTCCAGTGCACGTCGAGGGCCTCGCGGCTCAGCTTATCCACTTCCAACCCATCGCCCTCCGGCGGCGCGGGATGGTTGTCCTTGCCGGTCGGGGTGTATCCGATTCGCAAAATCGTCCAATCGCCATCGGGCACGTCCCACACCAGCCGGCCGGACTCGTCCATCTTCTCGCTGATTACCAGAATCTTTTCGCGCGAAATTGCCACTCCGTCGGGAACGGGGGTTACGTCCGGATACAGGTTGTCCGGTCCGCGGGAAGCGCCGGACCTCCCGTTCAACCCCTCGACCTTGAACGGCTTGGGAGTCGGGAAGGCGAGCACGACTATATCCTTGTGATAGTCAATGACTTTGTAGGAATAGGGCGGTTTCGGCATGGCCAACTTGTCATCGAAGTGCATGGGGCCGTGGACTGCTTTCTCCGACCAGGCGATCAGCTGCATCGCGTGCGCGGGATCGATCCAGGGACCGCCGCTGCTTGACCAACCGGCGCAATTGTGGATACACAGTTCGATCCCAAGCCTGCCTGCCTCTTTCACCGCATGCTTGACCATCTCCCGCCACTTGTCGCTCATGTATCCGACCGGTCCCGGCGGAATACCGACGGCTACTGTGAACATTTGCGCGCCGCCGATCCCGGCCTTCTTCATCGCCTCCAGGTCGGCCGTCAGACCTTCCTTGGTGATGTTGCCGTCCATCCAGTGCCACCAGGTGTGCGGCTTGGCGGAATCGGGTGGATTGAGGAAACTCTTCGCCAACTGATCCTGCGAAAGGGCCATTCCGGCGGCGAGTAGGGCTGCGGTGACTGCGATTAATCTCATGTTCGGACCTGCCTCGATTAGATTCTAGGAAAAGTGAGGTTCTCTAGCGGCCCGCCACTTCCTGCCGAAATTTCCGGGAGATTTCTGGGATTTTGCCAACGGTTCGGGAAAACTGGTTGCCGTTCTCCTACTTCGGCCCGGCAAACCATGCAGGCAATTCGCGCTCGGATGCCCGCGACAACCGGACTTTACACGATGGCAAAATTGGCCACTATGTGATATCATTACCTCGCAAGGTTCTCTGGCAGTTTGCCGACTACCGTTAAGGAGAGTTGAATTGTTTCGTTTCTGGATGCTAACGCCACTCTTGGTAACCGCTACGGCGCAGGCCTATAATTCCAATCCTTTCTTTTCCGGCGACTACGCCAAAGTTACGATTGGGACTACCGGAATCACCATGGAGAACGACGTCTGCAGCCGCGTCGTGTCCTTGGACCTGATAACTACCTCATTGAAGATTCGGGGTCAAGAGATGATCGCTCAGCAGAACAGCGAAGGGACGATCACTCTTCCATCCGGAACCGTCGATCTCGTCGGCTCGACCATTCAAGATATTCAGGTTGAAGATGAGGTGGAAGCCAAGCACGTCCGGGTGATCGCCGAGAAAAACGGTTTGAACTTCGTGATCCACTATCGGATATTCAAGGGCAACCGGCCCTGGATCGCAAAGTGGTTCGAGTTCCTGCCCAAGCAGCGGGTGGAATCGGCTCTGGTAGAAAAGCTAACGATCACATCGCCGGTGGTCAACGGCTCGTTTGGCGTCTGGGACGACAACGGCATCGCGGTCGCGGGACAGGGGTATGCGATCGGTTTGGAGTGCAACCTCCCTCGCCCCGCCGGAGTCTGCGATCGCGCCAATAACGCGATTACCGCGTCGATGCGGGTACAGCAAGAAACGGACCACACGGAACAGGCTGTTCTCTGTTTGGCAAAGGGCACCAAATACACGGCGGCATTTGGTCTCCAACTGTTTTGGGGGACATACCTCGCGCATGCTTCACGGATGAACAGACCGGTGATCTACAACACCTGGTATGGGTACAAGACGAATGTCACCGAGGACGATTGTGCCCGTATCGCCCCCACCGCCAAGCAGCTCGGCGCAGATTATTTTGTCGTGGATGACGGCTGGGAGAATTTATACGGCTCTTGGGGGCTGGATATATTTGGGTTTCCGCACGGACTCGGCGCCTGTTCGCAGAACATCCGGAACAATGGAATGAAGTTTGGCTTCTGGATTGCGCCCGCGCTTACGGATCCCAGTGCGCCAAACATCGATCCAAGTCGGCTAATCTTGAACCCTGGAGGCGCCATCTGGAGTCCCGGCATGCCGGCATACTGCTTTGCAACCGATTGGCAGCAAACGATCACCAATAAGATACTGTCCTGGGTGAATGAGACTCAAGCCGATTTTCTGAAACTTGACTTTGTCGTAGAGCGCGACTATTGCTGGGCCATCGATCATCCCCACGCTCCGGGCTCCGCATTGATGGGTCAATTGGCGAACTGGAAGCTGACCTGCGAGCAGCTTCGAGCAGCGAGACCCGAAATCGTCCTGGACCGCGGCTATTCCACGACACCAACGCTCGGTTACAACGATATGGGTTGGCAAACGGATTGGATTCTCGCCGGCCTCAACGATCCGCGTCGCCAGGACCCGCGTTGGTGGTACCGCTCGGCGGATTCCACACGAAACGGAACCGGTTGGACGAACGCATTGATGCCGAATTGGGGCCGGACGGGTACGACGCCCGCGCATCTGCCTGGCATTGAGACTGCGTTGGACGCGCTGGAATATAGTCTGGCATCCATCGTCGGTTCGTACTGCAATTTGGAGTTTAGCGGCTCGCTCGATGGTATCACCGCCTCCGAAATGGCTCTTTGCAAGAAGTGGGTCGCCTGGTTCAGAGAAAACCAAGAGTACACAGCCTACACCCAAATTGACGATAGCACGAAGCGATGCTACGACCCAACCAACTCCTCCAATTTCGGGAGTGAGTGGGTCGATGGCATGTACCATCTGCGGCCAAAGTTGAACGGAAAGTACGGATACCTCTGTTTCTGGAACCCAAGCGAAACCGCGAAAACTGTTACTGTAAACATCACCCCTTCCGATTTCTTCCTGCCTGACGATATTCTCAAGGCGGCATACAAAGGGCTGCGAGGGAAGTGGATCAAATTCAATAGTGGAAGCACGCTAAAATTGACCTTTACCATGCCGCCATTGAGCTGGGAATTTGTCGAAGTGTTTGACCCAGTTGTTCAGTCGACGAAAATCATGTCAGTAAGAGGCGCCGTGGAATTCCAAGGTCTTAGCCAACATGGCGCGCGACCATCATCCGTTGATATGACCGTCACGCCGTTGGGCAAATCTTCCCACGACTATTCAGTTCCGCTCGACAACGAGGGCCGCTTTGTCCTGAATCTCGACGTCCCCGTCACCCGATTCACGGTTTCTGTAAAGCCGTCCCACTGGCTGCGTCGGACACTCGAAGTCGATTATCAGCCCGACAACAATCCCGGCTTGAACATCGTGTTGAGCAACGGCAATGCGGAGGTGGCCGACAACCGGGTAGACGTGAAGGATTTGAACTCCGTGTTCTCCAGCTTCGGTACCCAAGACCAGAACGCGGATCTCGATGGCGACGGCGTCGTCAATCTTCCCGATCTCAATACGGTCTTTAGCAATTTCGATCTCGTTGGAGACGACTAGACGGCAGGAGCCCGTAGCTGTTCCTCGAACCGAGGATGCATGCGATGCCGGTATCTTTGGACCTGGGTGATCTGTGCGGGCATCGCCGGGCATTGCTCCGCTCAAGAACCGATCGACCTTGGATACGCCAAAATAACGGTGACCGAGATCCCGTCGCAGACCGTCAAACTCGGCCCCCTGTCGCATTGGGGAATCCCCTCGTCCGTTACAATTGTTCGGCAAAAGAGATATCGGTACGTCGCGTCACAGGCCGTTGCCACGTATGGGATCGACACGTTCTCCGCGGACGAGATGACCTGGCAGGACGATACGACCGTGATCCATGCGAGCGGCCGCGTGTTTGTCACCGATCCGATCGGCACGATGACCGCCACAAATCTTTGGTATGACTTTGGCAACCACAACGGGTTCGCGGAAAACGCCGTTATCGTCGCTCAAGGAGCGCGATTTATCGCTAAGCGTGTGGAGCTCAATCAAGGGGAGTGGCAGGCATTTGACGGCGAAGCGACCACGTGCAACCTGATCCGTCCGGACTATTCCATCGGGTTCAAAAAGCTGCGAATTCGTCCTGGGGAGCAAGGCCGAATCTATGACGCGAGGGTTCGATTCTTCAATGAGAATATTGTTACCGTTCCCTGGTTTGGATTCTCTCTCCGCCAGGTAGAGAATCAGTTTTCCGTTCCGGCGGTCGGTTTCAATCGGCACCAAGGGGTTTCCATCGCTTGGGGAAGCATGTTTACTCCGGCGCCGCAGACCGAGCTGCTGGCGCAAATCGGCGCATTCACACTGGCGCCACTGGAACGCCGTGAGCTTCTTGCTCACTCCTTTCTTTCCCCGAACCGACCTGACTCACTGTTCCTTCCGGATACGGAAGAGGGGGAGCGCTTTACCAATTCATACCTCGATAATGTAAACGTGCCGACGCCCGAGGAAGAGGATCGTCGGTTGAAGTCCGCTCGCGCGTCAGTTTTCTTCGAAAACTCTTCCAATCTGCCTGTATTCGCACGCATCGAAGAGGATCTGTTCGTTAGCAAGGATTGGGAGTTCGGTGTCCAAGCGAACGGCCGCATCGGATCGGTCTTCGGCACCGGAACGGTCCGGTTGGGCCGGGTGAGCGAGCAGCCGTCGGATCGGGCGTCTGATCGACTGGCGCTGCAAGGCACAGCAACGATTGGATCGTGGCAATTTACTCCCTGGCTGTCATTCCGTCTGCGCGGTGATGGCGCATTGTTCCGTTATGATAATAGCCAACATTTGGAGTGGGTGCGGCCGATCGGCGAAATCGTGTTGGAGCGTTCCGACCGGCTCCGATTTGCATTTGGGCTGGCCAAAACATATATAACGGGTGCGCCGGTGCTGCGTTTTGACGAGCCGGCGCGCCGCAGGACCGTGCATTCGCGATTGGACGTCGCGGTCGGCGGCAGCCACGTATCTCTGCTGACCAAATACGATCCGGATCGCAAGGACCTGTTCGACGTCGAGATATCGTTCAAATCTCTGTTCCACTGCATCGAACCGTTCTTTGTCTGGCGGCAGAACCCGGGGGAATTTCGATTTGGGATTCACATTCCGGCGATCGATTTGATCTCAACATTGACGAAGCAGCGAGCAAAGCAATAGCTAGATTTTTCCCATTTTCTGGAGAGATTCCAAAATCCGGGGCCGGTAACGATAGTCCTCCTGAAACTCCTTCTCGCGGATGATACCGGAGGAGTCGAGAACCCAAAGACCGGTATACGGAATGCCGTAGATGCTCCGTTCGATCGATATCTGTTCGTTGCGCAATCCGGCCTCACGGATAAACCGGCCTTCTGAATCGGAGAGCAGAGGAAACGGCGCGCAAACGGCGTTGGCAAAAGTCCGAAATACGTCCACGGAATCCTTTGAAACGGCCGCGATTCCCAAACCGGCCAACGCAATCCGATCGGAGTCCGCAACCAACTGCGCTAACTGCATTTTGCAAAACGGACACCAGGCAGCGGAGCGAATAAACACGACCACCAATCCATGACGACCACACAGGTCAGCCAATTGGCGAACAGCGCCACCATGATCCGGCAACCCAAACACAGGCGCAGGCTCCCCAACGGCAAGACCCGGATCGAAAGCCATGGGAACTATCCCTTGACGTTCGGAACGTCATGGGATACGGTTTTCCGCGCGACTTCCACCATCTCACGCGCGCACCGATAGCCGTACTGGAGCGCGTAGTTGGTGCCTCGATCCTCCGGATAGACCTGGGCCATGTTGCACAGCCACAGTCCATTGATTTCCGTCCGCATGGGGGGCACAAGGTCGCGGTAGAACGGCAGCACCACCGGCTGCGCGTAGTCCGCCCGCCACACATGCCAATCCTGCACCCAACTTTGGTCGAACTCAGGGAACATGCGCGGCAGATACTCCAGATACTCGTTTACCACCGGCCCCTCGCCCATCGTATAGTGCCGGGCGGTCCGGGGAAGGTACTTTCCGAGATAGGCGATATGACGTCCCTCGTACTCGCTCGACTCCTCAAAGTTCGTGTGCTCGATGACGCCGACAAATGGCGCTTCCATATCATTGACATTAAGCCAGTAGGTGGAACTGAGACTGCGATCCATCTCCAGAATCACGCATTGCGCAGCCAGATACGGAATCGATTTGAGTGACATCGCCAACTTGGTCGGCGGGTCTTGCAGCAGCGCATGGGCCAATTCCGGCGCCAACGTAATTACAAGCGTATCACTATCCACCCGCTTGCCATCCGTCAGCTCGATCCCGCGCACCTGATCCATGGCGGTCCGCACTTTGGCGACGGGTGATTGGAGATGAATCTCCCCGCCCATCTCCACAATCTTCTCCGCCAGCGCATTGGTCAGGCGTTGGAATCCCCCGCGAAGATAGTACAACTCCTCTTTTTGCCCTTTGCCGCGCGACCCTCCCCGAAGCCGCAGCTTGTTCCATATCCAAACCGCAGCCACCTGGTTGGAGTAGTCCCCAAACTTGCCGACCAGCAGCGGCTTCCACATGACGTCGTACACATTGCGCCCCGCCATCTGGATCAGCCATTCTTCCGCCGTGATCTTCTCCAGCGCATGCCAGTCGTTAACCCGGCGCGCCATCAATGCCAACTTGCCCAATCGCACGCGATCGATGAGAGGCAGCGGCTTAAACTTCAGCAGGTCCTTGGGACCGGAAAGCCGATGTATGCTGTTCGCGTAGTACGTCCCGGTGTTGCTGTTCTTCCGAATCAGATTATCTTCCAGCCCCAATTCGTGTACCAATTGCAGGGCCGTGGTGTCGTTGTTGAACCAGTGATGATAGAACTTCTCCAGCCTCGTACCGCCGACGGGGAAGGATCCCGCCAACCCGCCCAGGCTGTCCGTCGCCTCATAGATCGACACAGGAACGCCGCGCTTCAAGAGCTCATAAGCGGTACCGAGACCCGAAAAGCCTCCGCCGACAACGATAACGTGTTGCACTAAGCCACCCTCTCTCGATCCGTCTCCACAGAAACCACGGCCTTTCCGGTGTAGGTGGCCAGGTTCTTGCGCATCCGGAACAGCTCACGGAACATTCGGAGTATCACTGACAGATTGGCGCCCGACTGCTTTCCGGCGATGCGGGGATAGTGATGCACGCCGACCTGGGTGAAGGTGTAGCCCATCTTATTCGCCTTGATCAGCAGCTCGGCCGAGATCAGTGCGCCCTCACTCCGCAATTCCATGGCGTCGTACACTCTTCGATGGATCAGCTTGTATGCGCAGTCAATATCTCTCAACTTTAGGCCAAACAAGATCCGGATCATCGTCTTATACATAAGGGCGTTGAGCAGCCGATGCGGCGGGTCGCTCCGCTTCATCCGGTAGCCGAGCACCATATCCACGCCCTGGCTCACGGCGACCAGGTTGGCGAGCTCGTCCAGGTGGAACTGCCGGTCGCCGTCTGTGAAAAAGATCCAGTCGTTGTTGGCCGCCTCAAAACCGGCCTGGAGCGCGCCGCCATAGCCGCGATTGGGTCGGTTGTGGATCACCCGGACGTTCGTGTACTCCTCGGCCAGCTCGTCGGCCAGCTCCCCGGTGCCGTCCGTGGAGCCGTCATCCACGATGATGATTTCGTACTTTTCCGCCACCCGGCGCAAGGTACTGTCGGCTTCGGAGACCAGCGGCTCTAGGTTTTCGACCTCATTATAGGCAGGGAAAAACAGTGATAGGGATGACAATCGACGGATCGGCAGCGTCTGGGTGCTCATCGGGTACTCCTCCAAGGGGCATTGCCTAGTAGGATTTTTGGGTTCTGAGCGCCAAAACCCGAGAGTCAGAGCTTCCTAAACTGGGGTAACGGCTTCCGCTAGTTGTAGACCTCGTGGAGCTGCTCCCGCACGTCCGGCTCCGATGAGTTCAACCACTCGGCGCGGCCACGCTCGAAGGCGGCTATCGCGTCCTCATATTCCAGCGTCAAAGCGATTTCATCAAGGCCGTTCAGCAGGCAATGGCGATGAAACGGATTTATCTCAAATTCGGCGGCAAACCCATTGTTGTCGCTCACGCGCTGCTCGTTGAGGTCCACCGTTAGACGATAACCGGAAACGGATTGTGCGTTATGGTGAATCCGCTCTATCGCTTCCTCGTCCAAAACGACGGGCAGAATGCCGTTCTGCAGGCAGTTGTTATAGAAGATATCCGCGAACGACGGCGCGAGGATGGCGCGAAAGCCGTAATCCATGAGCGCCCAAGCCGCGTGCTCCCGCGATGAGCCGGTGCCGAAATTCTTGCCAGCCGCAAGGATGGCGGCGCCCTCATACTCCCGCTGATTCAGCACGAACTCCGACTGCGGAGAACCGTCGGGATGATAGCGCCAATCGTGAAAGAGAAAGCGTCCGAAGCCGGTGCGTTCCACCCGCTTCAAGAACTGCTTCGGCACGATCTGATCGGTGTCGATGTTTGGCCGATTCAGCGGCGCAACCACACCGGTTATTTTGTCAAACGACTGCATACTGTAGCCTCCCTAAATCAAATTTTCGAATGTCAACAAATCGGCCCGAAATCGCCGCCGCCGCCGCCATTGCCGGACTCACCAAATGCGTGCGTCCGCCCCTGCCTTGCCTACCCTCGAAGTTCCGATTTGAAGTCGAAGCGCACCGTTGTCCTGGTGAAAGAGTATCTGGGTTCATGCCGAGACACATGGAGCAGCCGGCGTCGCGCCATTGGAATCCCGCATCCATGAACACCCGATCGAGGCCTTCCGATTCCGCCTGCCGTTTGACGTCTTGCGATCCGGGAACGACGAGCGCCACAACCCCTTCGGCGACGCGTAGCCCCGCCACGACACCTGCGGCCGCCCGTAGGTCCTCGATCCGGCCGTTGGTACACGAGCCGATGAAGACGCGATCGAGGGGGATATCTTGCATGGGCGTGCCGGGAACCAGGTCCATATATTCCAGCGCCCGCCGCGCCTCTTCCCGGGACTGTGGGGTCGCAAAGCTGTCGGGAAACGGCACGCATCCGTCTACCGGCTCGACCTGGCTCGGGTTCGTCCCCCATGTGACGTACGGCGCGAGATCCGCCGCATCGATTTCCACCGTTCGATCGAACGTCGAGCCTGGATCAGACGGCAGTCCGCGCCAAGATTCGAGCGCTTCCTTCCAATGCTGCCCTTTCGGTGCTCGGGGACGGCCCTCGATGTAGTCGAACGTAACCTCGTCCGGCGCTATCATCCCCGCCCGCGCTCCGGCCTCGATCGACATGTTGCATACGGTCATCCGCCCTTCCATGGAAAGGTCTCGAATCGCCGAACCCGTGTATTCGATCACATGACCCGCCGCTCCGTCCGTGCCGATTTGGCCGATGATTCCGAGAATCAGATCCTTTGCCGTCACTCCACGCGGCAGCGATCCATCGACACAAATCTCCATCGTCTTCGGTTTCGATTGGGGAAGACATTGGGTCGCGAGCACATGTTCGACCTCCGACGTGCCGATGCCAAAAGACAGCGCGCCAAATGCGCCATGATTCGACGTGTGACTGTCGCCGCACACAATCGTCATGCCGGGAAGCGTCAGTCCGAGCTCGGGACCGATCACATGCACGATGCCCTGTCGCGGGCTGTGCAGATCGAACAGCGCAATGCCATGCTCCGCGCAGTTGGCGGCGAGCGCCTCAAGCTGCTTGCGTCCAATCGGATCCGCTATTGGTAGTCGGCGGTCCGTCGTCGGGACGTTGTGGTCCATCGTGGCGACGGTCAGGTCCGGCCTACGGACCTTTCGCCCATGGAGTCGCAGCCCATCGAACGCTTGCGGCGACGTGACCTCGTGAACCAGATGACGGTCGATGTACAGCAGCGGATGCCCACGCCCTTCGGCCGGGATCGCGTGCGAATCCCATATCTTGTCGAACATCGTTTTCGGTTTCATACGGCGGGCTCCAAAGCCGGTGCGCCCACGCGATCAAGCAGCTTATTGAGGGCCTGCATATACGCCCTCGCGCTCGCGACGCAGATGTCAGAATGAGAGGCGCGGCCGGTGTATATGTCGTTGCCGCGGCGTATCCGAATCGTGACCTCGGCCAAGGCATCAATTCCTTCGGTTACGGCTTGGATGGAGAACTCGATCAGTTCATTCTCCACGCCGATGATCCGGTTGATCGATCGGTAGATGGCGTCAACCGGTCCGGCGCCATGATCGGAATCGACGAATCGATCGCCATCGGGCCCGAGAAGCTCGACGGTTGCCGTCGGAATGCTGTCGCTGCCGCATGAGACCTGTACATGAGCCAACTCGTACGTGACTCGCACACTGGAAGTCTCATCCGCGACGATCGCTTCCAAGTCCTCGTCGAAAATCATCTTCTTTTTGTCGGCAACTTCGAGGAAGCGCTGATAAACTTTGTCCACCTCCGCTTCGCCCAGTTGGTGGCCCAGGTCGGCAAGGCGGCTGCGCAATGCATGCCGTCCCGATCTCGCTGTCAAGAGAATCTTGCTCTCAGGAATGCCCACATCCCGCGGGTCGATGATCTCATACGTCGTGCGCTCTTTCAAGACTCCGTCCTGATGAATCCCGGAAGAATGGGCAAATGCGTTCGAACCAACAATTGCCTTGTTCGGCTGGACCAGAATGCCCGTGAGATTCGAGACCAGGCGACTCGTCTTATAGATCTCTTGCGTCACGATGCCGGTCTCCATCGCAAACAGATCGCTCCGGACCTTCATCGCCATCACGACCTCTTCCAGGCTCGTGTTTCCCGCGCGTTCTCCGATGCCGTTGACCGTGCATTCGACCTGCCGGGCCCCGTTCATGACGCCGGCCAGCGAGTTGGCCACCGCCATGCCAAGATCGTTGTGACAGTGCACGGAGATGACGGCCTTGTCCACGTTTGGGACGCGCTCCAGCACCGTCCGGATCCGCGCGCCGAACTCGTCGGGAGTCGTAAATCCGGTGGTGTCAGGAATGTTAATCACGGTCGCACCGGCATCGATGACGGCCTCGATGACTCGGCACAGATAGTCCGTATCCGCACGGCCGGAATCTTCCAGGAAATACTCCACATCGTCCACGTATCGCCGCGCATGGCGGACCGCGTTTATCCCGTGCTCCAATGCCTCGTCGCGGGTCATTCGCAGTTTGTAGCGGAGGTGGTTGTCGGAAACGCCGAGACCCGTATGGATTCGCGGACGGACCGCCCCTTTTAGAGCCTCCGCCGCGACGTCGATATCCTTTTCGACGGCGCGAGTCAGACCGCAGACCGTCGCCTCTTTCACCACCGCGCACACCTCTTGCACCGCGCGAAAATCTCCCGGCGAAGAGATCGGGAATCCGGCCTCGATGACATCCACGCCAAGCCGCTCGAGTTGCCGCGCGATCTCGATCTTCTCCTCGACGTTGAGCGAGGCGCCAGGGGACTGCTCCCCGTCCCGCAGTGTGGTATCAAAAATAGTAATGCGTGTTGCCATATCAGTCCTCGCTTTTACAGTGCGACTTCCCAATCCCTTCGCAGTCCGACTGTGAAGGGATTGGGAAGCGCGATTCCAGTTTTTCCAAGACCCTTGCACCCATCTCCTTTGTACCGATGAACTTACCGTCGCCGGCAATGTCTGCCGTTCGCCAACCGTCATGCAACGCCGCGATCACAGCCTTATCGACAGCATCCGCCGCTTCGGGAGATTCGAGAGAATGACGCAGCAGCATCCCCGTGCAAAGGATTGCGGCCATAGGATTGGCGACGTCCTTCCCGGCGATATCAGGTGCCGATCCATGCACCGGTTCGTACAAGCCGAATCTTCCATCGCCGAGAGAGGCCGATGGAAGCATCCCTAAGCTGCCGGTCATCGCTGCCGCCTCATCGCTCAAAATGTCGCCAAAAAGATTGTCCGTGACGATCACATCGAACTGGCTCGGATCGCGCACCAGTTGCATAGCGCAGTTATCGACCAGCATGTGGGTCACCGAGACATCCGGATACTCGGCCGAAATGCGAACGACGACCTCTCGCCAGAGACGCGACGTTTCCAAAACGTTGGCCTTGTCCACAGAACACAGTTTTCGTCCGCGCGTTCGGGCCGCCCGAAAACCAACGTGGACGATTCGCTCGATCTCTTCCACCGAATAGGAACAGACGTCGATCGCGCCGCCGGCCGTCCGTTCCTTTTTCCCAAAATAGATTCCGCCGGTCAACTCCCGAACGATCAGGATATCGAACCGATGGCCCGCCTTGAGCGGCGAAGCCGATGCCAACGGTTCGTACAGCCGCGCGGGCCGCAGGTTGGCGAACAGCCCAAGTTGTTTGCGCAAGGGTAGCAGCGCCCCAGTTTCCGGTCGCAGCTCCATATCGAGTCCATCCCATTTCGTGCCGCCCACCGCCCCAAGAATGACAGCGTCCGATCGGCGGCAAAGCTCCAACGTTGCGTCCGGCAGAGGATGGCCCGTCGCATCGAAGGCTGCCCCGCCGACGAGCCCTTCGTCAAATCGCAGCTCCAATCCAAATCGGACGCCCACCGCCTTGAGCGCCAAGACGGCCTGGGCGACCACCTCCGGGCCGATACCGTCGCCGGGCAGAACCGCTATCGTGTGGGTCATGCGCCGCGCCTCCCGGAATGGGTGACCGCCCCAGCGCTCGCCGGCCCATTGCGTCGCCTCCATCACCACTCTTGCGCCAGTCCTATCCATGTCGCGTCCTTTCGTTTCCCGGTATCCCCTCGGCTCCGCTTCCCTCGGCTTCGCTCGGGACGGGCGGGGCAGGCGGGATGTCAGGCCGACGACACTGTCGGCGCGTTTGCCGCTCAAAATCGGAAAGGCCCCCCGGTTTTCCGGGAGGCCTAAAGTTGTGAAATTTGTGCGCTGTTCCCGGCGTTAGGTTGGCCCAAGAATAAGGACCAATGGAAGCCCAAGAATAAGCGCAAGCGAAACGCCCTCAACCGCCGCAATGCGGTCGAGGCCCTTGAACGCGATCCTTGTGATTCCGCCAGAGAACATATTGGGAAGCATTATAGCATCAAGAATCCGGCGTGTCAACCGGCAATTGAAATTTCGTCGGGCGACATGGTTAGAAGCCGAGGAAAGCAGACACGCTTCAAGTTGTTGTCAGCGAGACGGCTCATTTAGCGTAGAATAGCTTACGTTCTTGGCGGGTGAAGGAGTGGGGAAATGTCGCGAAGTCGATTCCAGTTTTGGGTTGCGATCATAGTATTGCTGCTAGCGTTGCCGTCCTGCCGCCATGCGGCAAAGCCGGGCACAAATGCATCAGCAGAGAATGTTTCGCACGACGCCGATCTGTCCCGGCCGTTCGACATTTCGTCCTGGGTCGGCACGGGCCGGACGGGCGAGCCGCTGTCTCTGGCGGCTGCGATGGCCCAATCGGCCGGCGGCTGCTGGGTCGTGTTCGCGCCCAAGCCGCTCGACGAAGTTAAATGGACGCCGGCCTACACGCCCCAAGCGCAGTCCGTCCAGCAGGTTCTAGAGACGTGCGCAAAGAAATCCCCGATTGCCTGGAAACAGGGGAAGGAATATGTTCTCCTGTACTTCGGCCCGGAAAAAGAGCTGCATGCGATAGAGAAGTCGCCGCCGGACGGGATCACCGGATTTGGAATCTTCGCGGAGACGGCCGGCCAGATGGTGACGGCCATGAGCTCAACCTGGCAGATCAAAATTGATGCCGATCCACAGTTGCTGACCCTTCGCCAAAACCTCCTTGGCCGCGAAACCAAGCCGGAGGAGGAAGGCGGCGGCGTGCTTTCATTGATGTATGGAGAAGCCTCCCGTCGGTCCTATTCCGGCGCCTATAGCCAGCAGACCCACCGCGCGATGCTGCAGTTCAAAGTGGTGGACCGCATTGGGCTGGAGGAGCTGATGGTGCGGCTCGCGGACTATTTCGGCGGGGAGGCGGCCTACAAGAGTGGGACCTGGAAGCTATCGCGGCTGACCGATCCGAAGAAGATATCCGACAAGATCGCCGCCCTAAAGGCGAAGATCGATGGGAGCCCGGAGATTTCTGCGGAAGGGTTTTCGTCCTACGCGGGCCGCTCCGGCGCATCACCCGGTGCGGAAGTAGAATCTCCCACCGAGATTCCGCCGTTGCGAGAAGAGACGAACGACGCCTTCTCGACGCTCGGCCTTTTCGGAGACGCCGCCGTTCCCACACTTGCCGGATTTCTCGACGTTGCGAAGCCGCCGGCTGCCGACGCTGCCTTGCGGGTACTGGAAATCATGGACCTTCCCACGGCGGACGCAGCCATCGCGAACTTCGCCAAACGCGCAATGCACACAACGAATCCCAAGCAAAAGGGCATGGCCGCGCTTCTCCTTTCCAAATGCGCCGCCGCGATCGCGAGGAAGGGCACGAAAGCCGGAATGGAAGCGCTGGGAGAGATCGCCACCAGCCCGGACGCGTCGGATGAGGCCCGCGCCACCGCCCGGCAAGGTCTCGTTGCCACCGGGAATCTGACCGCCTTCAAATCAGACTCCAACGGCACGATCGCGCTCGGCGAATTCGAACTACCGGTTTTTCATGGCGAAAAAGACGCTCCAACCGGCACGCTATCACCCGTCGCTTCCAATCTCTCGCCCGACGGCAACCGATGGGTGGTTGTCGTCTGTCCCAGATTGGGGAACGCGATGGACCTCTGGCTCGCGCGGGAACGGGAAGGCAAATGGCAAGAGTTTCTGTTCTCCGGCAAACAGTACGTCGCGGGATCCAACTATTCAAGCTACGGCGGTGGACCCAAGGCGGGCAGCTGCACGATTTCGGTGGACGGAGACAGCGTAGTCCTATCGCCGCCCAACAAGACCGACGCGCTAGAATTGCAGCGTGTGCAGGCGGCGCTGCGGGATTCCGGCCTAGTGGCGGAACGGCGGTCGGAACTGTACCGCAAGTCCAGCAAGCTGCAGCAGTCGGTCAGCAAAGGACTGCGGACCCCAATCACACTATCGCTGAAAGAGATGCGGCAAGATACGGACGGCGACGGGCTGCCGGACCGGATCGAGAAGCGCCTCGGTTCGGACCCAAGCAAGAAAGACACGGATGGAGACGGAGCGCCGGACGGAAAGGACGCCAACCCGCTGGCGCCTGCCCCGAACGGGACGGAGGGGAAACCGCTCGCTGGGAACGCCGACCGACGCGAGATTCTCCAAACCGTGTTCACCGCCTGCTTCGGTGGTGACAAAGCCCGCGATCCGATCATCGTCGTGCTGGACAAGCCGTCTTGGCAGGAGTTTCACGGAGCGGCGGCGCGCGTCATCTGCGTAACGGAAGAGGACTACATGAAGCGGGTCGACGATCTGGGCGGGATGCGCGTTTTGCAGTTCGGCGGCCCCGCGAACGACAGCATGACGATACTCACAAAGGACGGACCTGTCCTGTTCAACGATTCGCGCTCTTTGGCGGAGGTGCATTACTGGTCCTGGCGGCCCATGGCGGGGAGTCAAACATACTACTCACCATACGATATGCGCGGCCAGATGCCCAAGGAGTACCTCGCGAAGTTCCGGCAGTCGGGTGGATGGAAACTGGAATCGTCAAAGCCGTCCAAGTTCGGCACGGCGGATATGGCAATCGCAAAGATCATGATGCGGCAGGGTCAACGATATGGCGGCTATGCGGATTAGCCGCTCTGATTCTGCCACCATTTTTGCCACGCGGCGAGCTGCTGCTGCCGAACTTTGGCAGACGCCCACGGGTTGTAAACCGGCAGGCCACGTTTGGCGCCAAGGATTGACTGCAGCGTCCGATAAGCGCCGACGCGGACCGCCAGATGCTTATGCCCCATCCCGGCGATGAGCGCGGGGATGGCATCCCTGCCCGCGTTCTTGATCAGCGACGCGATCGGACGATATTGCGCTTCCTCAAAGACCCCAAGCTGTGCCACGAGCAGATCCAATCCGCGCGCGGCGGTTTTCGGATCGCTGGCTTTCAGTCGCCTGAACGTGCCATTTCGCAGCGCCTCACGCACCTTAACTGCCTCGGGGGATTCAGTCGGTGCGGCGGCATCGGCTTTCACTCCCAGCGCACGACTGAGCTCCTGCGAAAACGACTGTGCGTCATGAAAACCCTGAATATCCATGATCGTTACGCCTGTTGTGGACAGCAAGACCACGCGCGGGATGGAGTTGACGCCAAACTTTGCGGCAAGCGGCGGGCGCTGATCCACATCGAGCCGAAGGCAGATGGTTCGTGCGAGAAGAGATTTCACGCTCGCGTTGCTAAAGGTCTGCTCGTCCATCATCCGGCATGGCCCGCACCAGGACGCCGCGAAGTCAACAAGGAGCGGCTTTCCGGCTTTATCGGCGACCTGCTTGGCGTGGTCGTAGCTAGTCTCCCAGTGAACTTGGGCTGTAGCGGCGGCAGCAAGGAACAGGCACAGAATCGGTATCATTTTCATGGCTATCAGTGCGCGATCTTCGGCCAGAAGGTGGCAAAGCGGAAGTTCGCGCTGTTCTCCTCATCATGGCAGTTTACACAGGTTGCGGGGGTCACCGGCTTCAGCGTCGTTTTCACCCCTTTTGCGATATGCTCTTTCGCTCTTCCGTGGCAGTTCTCGCATTGCACTCCGGCCAGTTGCGGCGTCGTCTTTTCGTCTATGTAGCCGCTGGAAAGACCGTAACCGACGGTGTGGCAGCGAAGGCATTCCGGATCGAATTCGCTCTTTTTCTCTTTCAGGGTTTGGAGCGCGTGACTATGGGCGGAGGCAAGCAGGACGTGCAGAGATGAAGCGTGGCAGCTCTGGCAGGCCTGCGCTCCGACGAACTCGTCCGATGTGGTCTCTTGCCCGGCGATCCGCTCCATGCCTTCGGCGCTTGCCAATTCAAATCTTCGCTCGCGCAATTCATTTTTATATCGCGCGAGAAGGTCGGCGATCGCGGGCGGTCCCTTCACTTTGTCCGCCGCGATCCTTATCCCCTTGGATGATGCGACCGAGTAGCCGGCCCCCTTGCGCACCAGATCGATCTGCCCCAAAACCTTTCCGCGATCGACGACGTTGAACGCGATCGCGCGGTTGATCGTTTGGGCCGTTCCCGAAGATTGCGGGACGTCGCCGCCGAGAATGCAGTCCACTTCATGAAACTTTTCCGCGATCTGTTTGATGGTTTCTTCGTCAACGAATGCAAGAACGACGACGAAGTCGCACTTGCCCTTCAGGTCGGGGATGACATCGGCCAGCGCTTCAATCGGCGGCCGGACCTCGATGCCCGGCCCGGCGTCGCGCGCCTCACATTCCGTGACTCCAGTGACGCCGACCCGCAGCGCACCGCGGCGGATGATCCGATAGCGGTCGGCAATCGGGGTCTTATCCTTCTTATCCAATACATTCGCCGACAAAAACGGCAGCCCAGAATGGGACATCATGTCGCTCAGCGTCACCCGATCGAGTTGCGCCTCATTCTTGCCGAGGTTGACCGCGTCGTATCCGATCGCCTTCATTCCTTCCAAGAGGTAGCGCATCTTGAGCAGCTCGTAGGATCGGCTGCCAGATGTCAGGTTTCCAACGTCCACCACCAGCTTCTCCCCCACCCCTGCCTTCTCGATCGCGACTGCTCGGCCGGGCAGTCCACCGGCCTGATCGATCCGGCAGCCGCACGGCTCTAAATACCCTCTGCTATCTCCCGACACGAACAGAGTCAACCGCTCCGGCATCCCGGATCCGCAGCCCTCCAATACCATACCAGTGACAAGGGCCGATAGCGGAAAGCACAAAGCGATTCCGAGCTTAGTGGAGAAGCGCATAGCCGAGAATGTTGACGTTGAAATACTCCGCCTGATCCAGCTCATCACCGCCACAGCAGCAGCAGTTCTCCGCATGGGAAGTGTCGTTCAGGCCGTCCTGGGAAAAGAGCACGACGATCTTGTTGTTGTAAAACAGGCCTTCCAAGACCGCGCCGCGGTGGTCATGGATCGTTTGGGTGGATTTGATATCGTAGACGGTGTGATAGATCGGGTGAGTGAGCGGAATCGATTTAAGTTTGAGATCCGGGAAGATCCGGGCCATCTCGCCGCGAAACGACTTGGTCCATTCGGGATCGGAGCATCCCGCGGATGCCAGCAAGAATCCGCCATGCGTGACGTAATACTTGAGGTTGATCCTCTCCTTCGGCGTTAGCGAAAAGCCCCCCTCGCCCGTCATGATGCAAAACGGATAATCGAACACCTCATTGGTTCCGAGGCGGGCCTTCATAAATCGCGGCTCCGTCAGGATGTTGGTCTCAAGCTGCAGGCGGCGCAGGAAGCGATCGCTGAAGCAGACCGATGTCTTGTTCATCGCGTAGGTCAGGTTGGCGCATTTAACTTTGTCGCCCTCCTGAACGGCGCCCGGTCCCGGATGCCCCATCACGAGGAGGGGAAGGAACACGGCAAGGGCGAGAAGTCGCTGAGTCTTTTTCATCGCTTTTCCTTTGAGACCGAGATGAAGTAGTCGTTGATCATCTTGCGGTATTCCGGCGGGTATGCGCGATTCGCGGCGTCGGATGCCTTTGGCGGCGTCTTGACATTGGAGCCCATGGTCTCGACATGGTCGGGGGCAAGCTCCGCCGGCGTTCGCGCCATCCCGTTTGGATTCTTTGCGCGCTTGACGCCCGCCGCGCCGCCTAAGCTGCGAACGGACGGAACATATGCCATCGGACCGCGCATCGTATAGCCGCCACCGGTCTGCCCCACCGACCCGCCACCCATCCCGCCGCGGCCGGATGCGTTGCCACCCCCTTGCCCCGTGCCGGGACTGTTTCCCATGCACTGCGAGAGGCTGTCGCCGAGGCCGGATTGGCCGAGGCTCCGGCCCAGCGCGATGTCGAGCTCCCCTTCACAATTGCTCTGACATGCTTGGCAATTGCTCATCATCGCCTCCATCTCCTGGAGGGCGCGCTGGGCGTTTTGGAATCCTTCCGGTCCTTGGTATTCGTGGAACTTGTCTGTCCCTGCCTGCATCAGATTGGCGATCTGCCGGCGGCCGATCTCATCGGCGATCTTTCGCGCGGACGCGGCGGCTTTGGGGAAATCTTTCTGCGCGGCGGTGGCATGGGCGCGGAAATCCTGTTGGAGCTGTTGAAGCTCTTGTCGAATCTGCTCCTGCTCCGTGGCGATATGATCCATGCGCGCCTTGGCCGTCGCATCGGTGGCGGCGCGATCCTGGAATTGGCGCGCCTGCAGAACGAGTTGTCCTTGGCGAGTCAAAAGCTCTTTGAATCGCTCGACGTCATTAAAGAGCGGCGCGACCTTTTCCAAATTCTGGATGCTCTTGGCCACCTGCTGCTGCATCTGGCCGTTCACCTGGCTCAGCATTTCGGCGGCCTTCTTGGCGGCATCCGCGGCCTCGCCCGGGGTCCCGCTCTGTGCCTGCTGCATCGGCCCTTGCGCCGCCTGCCCGATCTTCTGAGACATCTCGCCGATCTTCTTTTTCAACGCGGCCTCCAAATCGGAGTTGCTCGGCGACTTGGCGTAGGCGCTGAGCTGGTCGGCGAATTCTTGCGCGGCCTGTTGCAATTCCTTCTGTTCCGCCTGTGCCTGCTGAAGCTGCTTTTGCAAGGCTGCATCGCCGGGCTTCTTGGCCAATTCGTTCTTGATTTTCTGCATCTTTTCCGCGAGCTCGCGCTGCTGCTTGGCCAGTTCCTGGGTCGCTTCGACAATGTCCTGCATGTCTTTGCTCAGTCGCTCCGCGTCCTGCTGATCCTTGAGCGCCTTGATATACTCCTCTTTCGATACCACCTTCAGCTTGTACGGATCGGTTTCGGCGTAGTTCGGCCGCCCCGGATCGTTGTCGTAGGCGGCGGCATAGTAGGTGATCTGGTCTCCGGGCCGAACGCCGAGATCGGCCAGGTCCATCACCAGCCGGCTGCCGACCTTCTTGAGCGGCGGGCCATTGTGGAGGATGTCCTGCGTGTCCGCAAGGTCGTTGATCGTGCGATGGATTTCCAGCGTCTGAACCCCGACATCGTCCTCGGCCTCCACGCCGATGGCGAGTTTCATTTCCGGCGTGACGAGAAGCTCTTGGCCGGGCGCGTCGATCCAAACCGTCGGATGCTGATCGTGCTCGACCGTCAGCTTGCCCTTCGCCGCCTCCGGATTGACCTGGTTGTCGTCGCCGGCCAGCATCAACGTGAATTTGCCGGAGCGGGTGAGGCGGAACGTTGTGATCGCCTGGCGATGACTTTTCGGATCGACCAGCACGTCCACGCGCTCGGTCTCTCCGTCCGCAAAGGTCAGGGTCAGCGTGCCGCCGCTGAGGTCGCGATTGGCGCTGATCTTCAGCCGAACATCCGTGTTGAACAGAGCGTGAATTCCCGCATCCCCGACGGTTTCCGTGTTGGATTGGCGGTTGACGTAGCGCGGATAGACGTAGGAGGCCGTGATGGATTCGGCGGTAGGCGGGAGGATCACTTTCGCCAGCCATCGGGCGCTGCGCGCGCCGCCACCCTGCGCGCAGTACCATGTGTCCTCTCGCAGCGAATCGAGCGTGACCGCGTAATGGCCTGCTTCGGTGCTTTCAAGCGCCACGCTGCGCCAATCGGTATCCTTCGTCCGGGTCATCAAGACGATGTTGTCCGGAATGGGGCCGGAGACCGAGATGTTCAAAGTGAGCGGGTCGCCGAATCGGACCGACGCGCCGTGCGGCATCACGTCGAATTTGGTCAATGAAAACGGCGGAGTGATATCGTCCAGCCATGGCGCGAACAGACGCGGCATGACGGCAAAGAACGCCCCAGGGAACAGAACCGCCACAAGCAGCCACACGCCCGCGAAACCCGCCATCTTTCGGAAGGACCGCCGCTCCCCGTCCCGTGACACCGTCTCCTCGAGCGAAACGCCGGCAATCGCCGACTCCGCCCGTTCAATTTCGCGCCGCATCAACGGGGCCTGCGCTTCAGGAGCGGCGTCGATCTTGTCTTCAAATTGCACCGCATTGATCAGCGCGTTATCCAGCTCCGGATGGCTCTCCTCGACGACGCGGGCCGCCCGCTGATCTTCCAATTTCGCACGATGCCCCGACCGGCGAATCTCCTGCACGCCACGATACACGAACCATCCCTGCCCGAGCAGCCCCGCCCATCGCAGCCAGACCGGCAATGCGAACATCAGGTCCAGAAGGAACAGGCCGCCGAGCATGGCAAGCCAGCGCCAAGCGAGTCCGTAGGATGCCTCGCGGACGGTGGTCTCGCGGATGCGGCCGGCGGTCTTCAGGAGGGCCGCTCTGAGGTTGGTCACAGGGAAAACGTGCGATCGGATCATTGCATTACACCATACCCATTCTTCGCCGCAGGATCCATTCCGCGCTGAGGATACCAAGGATGATTGCCAGCACCCACCATCGATCCCAGGCGCTTTGCGGCTCCGTTTTCGTCACAAGCAGGGCCTGCGCTTCCTTTAATTTGGCCGGCAGACCGTTCAATTGGTCAAGCGTCAGCTCTTCGCCGCCGCCGGCCATCGCGATCTGTCGCATCAGCCCCGGATCGGCCGACGTATTCAGGTCCTCTTCGCGCCGCTCAAACACCGCGAACGGGACGGTGATCTGGCCCCCGCTCCGGGTCTGCGTCGCCAGCGTCGCGATGTAGTCGCCCGGCGCCTTTGGCCGGAAAACTCCGAGGAAATCCGCCTGTTTGCCGCCCGCCTTGCTGAGCGACACCTTCACCGGCTGGCCGTCCGGGCCCGTGATCGAGACAGGCGCCAGCGAGTCCGGCTTCTTTCCGCGGACGAAG
This sequence comes from Fimbriimonadia bacterium, assembly GCA_041483895.1. Classification (GTDB taxonomy): domain Bacteria; phylum Armatimonadota; class Fimbriimonadia; order Fimbriimonadales; family JABRVX01; genus JBGPGO01. The sequence goes on along the minus strand of JBGPGO010000007.1, from coordinate 155,038 downwards.
GCCATCAGGTTGACGGCCTCGCCGGGGGAATAGTTCAGGTGGTCGGTTTTCAGCGAGACGTTTTGGCCCGGCAGGAAGTCGGAGCGACTGACCAGCCACCGAATGAGCTGGGTCCAAAAATCGCTATAACATTTCGAGTACTTGGCCAGCTCCGGCGGTAGCAGAGCCCATCGCCAGAGCCCCTGGCCGATGAGTGAAACCACGAGACCCGTGCCGAAGTCCTGATACGCCAGCACCGCCATCTCTTTGTTCGGCTGGCCGGCGTTCGCAACGCCGTTTGCGCGGGCAAGGACCACCGAGAGCGCCTTCTCCTTCTCCACCCTTGTCGCGGAGATCAGCGTCGGGAGGGCCTGGACAATGGTTTCAGAATCGCCCTCGCCATTGAATGTGAAGGCCGGATTCGTGAGTCCGTCGGCGGTCAGCTTCATGCGGAAATCGCGCACCTGATCGTCGCTCCATGTCACGGGCTCCAACGATGCGAGGGTCGTCGAACGATCCTCCGCCTTACCCCGGAACAAAATTAGATTGCCGCCGCTTTCCGTAACGTAGGTGCGGATCGAATCGGCGGTCGCGTCGGTAAAGAACTCCTCAAACCCCTTGCCGATGATGATCACGTCATATTTCGCAAGCTCGGCGGGGGAGGTGGGCATCTTCATGCTTGCGGAGGTAGTCTCGCCGGTCTCGGCGGCGCGCACCGCAAAGAACCGAGTGTCGGTCAGCTTGAAGATCGCATCCAATTGCACGCTCGGATCGGAGTGGAGCGCCTGGATCAGGAACTTGGCGTCCCAGGTCGGCCTGCCTTCGAGGACCAGGACTCGGGTGTTGGCTTTGAGCACGTTGACAAGGGCGGAGGCCCTGTTGTTGCTGGCAATCACCTCGCCCGGCAGCTTCTGGACAACAATGGAATACCGATAAAGACCCTTTTGCGACTCCTTGACGGGAAAGCTGACGTTGGAATGGGCGCTGTCGCTGATCCCCACCGTCCGATTTGCCATCAGCTTGCCGTCCCGGAGGAGCTGGACCTGAGCCTGCGCAGACCCGTATCCGCTGCAGGTGATGTCCGCGTCAATCGTCACCTCCTGATCCGGGGCGGCGTACACCTGCGATCGTCGGACGGCGACGCCAACGTCTTTCGTGTTCGACTTTTGACCGAGGCAGACGGTGAAGACCGGAAACTTTCGCATTTTGGCCTGCTTGGCGATATCGGCGGGGCTGAGGTCGCCGTTGTTGCGCCCGTCGGAAAGCAGCAAGATGCCACCCATGCGCGAATCCCCCGCGGCGCTGAGGGCATGCGCGATGCCCTCGCCGATGCACGTCCGCGTACCATCGGGATTCTCCAGCTTATCCAGCGCAGTCGGGTCTTGTCTCGTGGCATCGGAATCCAATCGGAAAAAGATCGGCGTGTATTTGCGCGACAGGGCGCGGAGGAGGGGCTGGTTGTCGAAAACCTGACGCTTTGCCGCATCGAAGCGACTGCCAGTCCCGACATCCTTGACCGCCATGCTGTGAGACGTATCCACCAGCACCATCAGCGGCGGCTTGCCGGTCGGCTGGTCTTCCGGGCGCGAGAGAATTGGGTTCAGCAGCAGCATGAAGATCCCCGCTACCGCGACCGCGCGCAGAACGGCGAGTACGAGCGAGCGCGGGCCGACTCTTTCATCCCTTCGATACAGCGCAAACGCAATGCCGACAGCGATCAAACCAAATACGATCACCTGCAGAAGGGGGAAGATGGGGGAGAAGCTCATGCCGTCTTCCCCTTGCGCGATCGCACGCCCACGCGGCCAACGGCCTGCTCCGCGAACAGTGCTGCAATCGCGAATATCAGCAGATAGTGCCAGATCGGCGTGCCCTTGTCGAGATCGCTGACGTCCGGGTCATTGCCTGTCGAGCCGGTGAGATAGGAGCGGGACTTCTCCCGCTGCGACTCAAGTTCGCGCGGATCAATTGAGCGGAGATCGGACTCGTCCGGGTGCGGGTTGACGGCGAGAGCGGCCACCTCTTGCGCGCCCGCGGTCAAGTGGTAGATACCCGCCCGACGCGCCGGATCGATCACGATGGAGCCGGTCGTCTTGTCCATGGTTACCGGCACTACCTGTCCAAGCGGATCGACGCACGTAAGAGTGGCGGATGTCGGCTCAATCGTGGTGGAGGCCGTGCCGCCGGGAAACGCTTCCAAAGCACCGGAATCTTTGGCGAGGATTCCTTTAAGAAATTCGTGCATGAGCGGCAAAAATATCTGTTGCCTTGCAAGGTCGCTCCAGGACGGCGCGGGGGACATGTTGAGAAGCAACAGGTTGCCGCTGCCCTCCCCGCACCGGACCGCCGCCGCCGTCCCGTCCTCAAATTTCAGCAGCAATTCAGCGCGCGGCTGCACCTCGCTCGTCAGGCTGAATTTGTAGAACTTGATATGGCCGAGATCTGACGCAGTGAGATCGCGAAACGCCTTCAGCAGCTTGCTCTCGTATCGCGCCTCGGATAGCGTCACAAATCCCTTGGCCCGGCTTTGGACGTTCGCGATCCCCTCCACCTGTAGCGGCGCGGGTTCCGACTTGGGCAACTGGGCGCTCAGCCCCTTGATCTGCTCGGCCACACGGTCGCCGTACAGAAACCAGACCAGGCTGCCGCCGGAGACCGCATACTTCGCGAGGACCTCCAGTTGGACGGGCGGCATGCTCGGCGCATTGCAAACCATCACGGCGTCCGCCGCCTTCAGCATCGGGTTATTGACCGCGTTCGAATGGACGGGCAAGACCCGGAAGCCGGCGACCGAACCGGGGTCCGGATGGAGGGCACGAACCAGATAGTAGGCCGCGCTCGTGGTGGCGTTGGTGTCCTCGTCGGTGATCAGCAAAACGGTTGCCATGCGGCCAAGATCGATGACGAGTCGCCGTGTGTTATCGCCGGCCAGATTGTCCTGCGGCAGCGTGGCTGTGCACTCCATCCGCTGCGGCGCGTCGAAGGTGAGCGGCAGGCTAACGTTCCCGCTGGAATAGGGGGCGAGCTGAACGCTGTCCGAGAAGTTGCGGCTGCCTGTCCCGAGCGGAGCCGAGGGATCCGATAGGGTGAATGTGACCGGCACCGTGCGGGGCGAGGAGGAAGAGTTGAATACCTCGGCCTGCACCGTCAGCGGCTCGCCGACGCACGGAGTTGAGGGGCGGATTTTGAGACCGGTCAATCCGGCATTTTGGCGCGCGGTCGAATCCACGCTGACGAACAGCACCCTCGCATCGGCGGGCACCGCGTCAAACTTGACATCCGACCAGTTGGTTCGCTGGAAATCGGAGATGATATAGAGCCGCTTGGCCCGACTATTTGTCTTTCCCAACTGCTCGACCGCCACATTGATTGCCGACGCCGCGTCTGCCCGTTCGTCGGTCGCTTCCATGGAACGAACGCTCGTCTGAAGAGCGGCGATGTCGGTGGTTGGCGACGGCTGGGCGGATGTTGGCTGAGCGCCGCAGAAAACTATGTTCGCATGGTCGCCGGCCCGCAAGTCTTGCAGAACGCTGAGCGCCTGGCTTTTCGCTTTCGCCAGCGAGCTCACACCACCGGACGAGTAGGCCATGCTCTCGCTCACATCGAGGACGATAACCACGCCGGATCGCTCGAAACCCTGCGCCGCCAACGGACTCAGCAAGGCTGGGCGCAGGAAGGCCACAACCAGCGCGGCAATCGCCAGCGTGCGAAGGGCAAGCAGCAGCCAATGCCGCCAGCGAAAGATGCGGCTCTGATGGGCGAGCGTGCGCTGCAGAAACTTCACCGTCGGCAGGTCCATCCGTCTGCGAGTACGGCGGGTCAACAAATGGATCACCAGCGGCACGGACGCTGCCGCAATCCAAGGCCACAGGCCGGCGTTTAGCAACGAGAACATTTATAGCCTGGCCCTTGCCGTCAGATAGGCTTCGAGAGCTCTGGTATACGGTTCGGCTGTCGTGGCAAGCTGGTAGTGCATTCTGCGTGCCTTCGCGTTCGATTCCATCTCCGCAATGAACCCGCGCATCTCCTCCTGATAGGCCGCACGGATCGGTTCCGGCTCCACGGAAACGGACGCGGGCGATTCCATGTCTTGAAACAACGCGTTGCTGACCAGCGGAAGATTCATTTCGTCATCGGTCAGGACGTGAAAGAGCAAGATAGCAAAGCCCTTATGCGCGAACATGCTGAGGGCGGAAAAGACCTCGCTCGTGTCGTCCAGGAAATCGGAGATCACGACAAGAAGACCCTTGCGCTTCAGCAGGCTGAACAGCACGCGAAGGCCTTCCGCGAGCTTCGTCGGGCCGCCGGGGGTGGCGCGCTCCAATGTCACCAGCATTTGCTGGAGCGTTCGCATGGTGCCGCCGGCGGGCACGAAGCCGGACATTTTGTCGTCGCAGAGCGCCAGGCCGGTCTTGTCCCCCTGCATTATCATTAAATAGGACAGGGCGGCCGCGAGGAAATTGGCATATTCGAGCTTCGTAAGGGGCGAGCTGCCGCGAAATGCCATGGAATTGCTCTTGTCCACGAGGACGCAGCAGTTCATGTCGGTCTCTTTGCGATACAGCTTGATATAGAAGCGATCCGTGCGCGCGAAGGCCCTCCAATCAATGGCACGGATTTCGTCGCCCGGCGTGTAGGGGCGATAGTCGGCGAATTCTGAAGAGAAGTCGTAATAGGGCGAGCGGTGCTTGCCCTGGAAATAGCCCTCGACGATCAATTTCGCGGCGAACTGCAAATTTTGCAGACGCTTTAGGTCCGCGGGTTGGAGGAAGCGCCGCCCAGTGCCACCTGCCCCGAGCGAAGTCGAGGGGATCTCATCCTTCGGTTGCATACGCGGGCTCCCGCACATTGTGCAAAAGGTCCTGGACGAGGTGTGCGGCGGTGATTCCGTCGGCAACCGCGGCGTAGTTGGGGATGATTCGGTGGCGCAGAACCAGCGGGGCGATCTGGCGCAGGTCGGCGGCGGTCGGCGTTGGTTTGCCTTGCATGACGGCAAATGCCTTGCCTCCCAGCAGCAGGTATTGGGCGGCGCGCGGACCGGCGCCCCATTGCGAGTATTTCTTGATCATCGATGGCGCTTCCGGAGAACCGGGCCGGCTGGCACGGGCGAGGGAGACGGCGTATTTGACTACGTGCGGCGAGACGGGAATCTCACGCACCAACCGCTGGGCGTTCAGCAGTTCCTCCTTGGTGAACACGGTCCCTGCTTCCGGCACTTCGTTCGTCGTCGTGCTTTCGGCGATCGCTTCCTCTTCCTCGGCGGTGGGGTAATCGATGTAGAGGCTGTACATAAACCGGTCAAGCTGGGCTTCGGGCAATGGATAGGTGCCTTCCTGCTCGATCGGGTTTTGCGTGGCGACGACGAAGAACGGCGGGTCGAGCGGCATCGTGTGGCCCGCAACGGTAACGGCATACTCCTGCATCGCCTCCAGAAGGGCGCTTTGAGTTTTCGGCGGAGTGCGGTTGATTTCGTCAGCGAGGATGACATTGGCGAAGACCGGACCCCGGACGAAACGAAGAGAGCGTCCGCCGCTTGCCGGGTCGGTGTCCAGAATCTCCGTGCCGATGATGTCGCTGGGCATCAGGTCGGGAGTGAACTGAATGCGTTTGAAGTCCCAGGAAAGGCATTGGGCCAGGGTTTTCACAAGAAGGGTTTTCGCAAGGCCGGGCACGCCAATGACGATACAATGTCCCTTCGCAAAGAGCGCGCTCACCAGATGGCGGACAACATCGTCTTGGCCAATGATAACTTTGTGAACTTCCTCGAGCAGCGTCTCATACTGCTGTCGAATCTGGTCTAACTGCGCCAAGTGAGCCTGCTCGTCCATGTCCCCTCCCCTGATTACAACCAATACCCGGCATTCTACAATACCTTTGACGAACGAAGTTAAGTGCCGTGCCAACCGAATGGGAGATTCGATTGAACGACTCTCCGCCAAGGAGCCTAGGGCCAAGCCCATAGTAACGGCCGGTTGACTCGCTTTACTTTCCAGACCCGTTCGGGTTGCTGCCACTGCCGGGAGAGACGGTGCCGCCACCCGGAAGCGCAGGCGCGCCGATTCCGATCTCTGCTGGACTCGTAGGCCCCGACTTGAAGAAAACTTGCCAAACGAGGATTCCCAAGACGGCGACGATCAAAACGCCGATGACTGCCATCGTTTTCGCTGGAATTTCTTTTCTCATCGCTCAATTCTCCAAACTGAAACCATTCAGCACTGATTGTAGCTCCAGGACCATCTCGTAACTATCGGGAGATAGCCTGGTATAATTACGTGTTTATTCGGAATCGCTACAGAGAATAACGGCACGACCCGACAGTATGTTACACTTTAGGTGAAAGGTTTCAGCAACGATGGAGAAGAGAAATACGATTGAGGATGTGGCACGCCTTGCCGGGGTCAGCAAGGTCACCGTCAGCTACGTCCTGAACGGCAGGGCAACAGAGGCGCGCATCAGTGCCGGCACGGAAGAACGGGTGATTGAGGTCGCCCGCGAGTTAGGCTATCGGCCCAACGCGTTGGCAAAGATGCTTTTGAAACAGAAGACCGATACGATCGCCGTCGTTTTTCAGTATGCCACCTACTTTTCATCGTGGTCGAATTTCATTGCCGAGGCGATGCACGGCGTGTGCGAGGGATGCGTGGAGACTGGGATGGACCTGCTGCTCCACACGAAAGCCGTAAACGGCGCGGGGAGCGAAGCCGATGTGATCTCCGATGGCCGTGTGGACGGCGCTTTGGTTCTGCGAGACGTCGACGATCAAACACAGCTGGACCTGTTGAACCGCAAGTTTCCGAGCGTTCTGTTTTTCACGCGGACCGACGATCCGGACGTACCCTTTGTGGATGCCGATAACTATTCTGGCGGCCGGCTGGCGGCCGAACACTTGATTTCACTTGGGCACAAGCGGCTTGGTATGATTCGGGGACCGCACGGGTCGCGGAGTTCCACGGATCGCCTGCATGGCTTTCGAAGCGCCCTTGAGGAGGCGTCGTTGCCGTTCGATCCGGAGATGGTTGTCACGATGGAAACCCCTTCTTCGAACACTGGGGCGCTCATCGATTTGATGAACCGCAAGGACCGACCGACGGCGCTTTTTGTCTGGTCCGATGACGTGGCGTTCAACTGCCTGCGGCTACTGTGCGAACTGGGTCTGGCGGTTCCCAAGGACGTGTCAATCGTGGGGTTTGACAGCACGGATTCATGCGATCGGGTCGACCCGAAACTAACCAGTATTCGTCAACCGATTCGAGATATGGCGAGGCGGGCAACCATCCTGCTGGCCTCGATTGTTCATAAACAACCCGTAGACCACTTGCAGGTCGTCTTCCCGCTCGCGATTGACGTGCGGGGCTCGACCAGCCGTCCCGAACTTTATACAAGCTAAGTCTTGAGGTGATCGAATGAAATTGAATAAAAAGGCCTTTACTCTCATCGAGCTTCTCGTGGTAATCGCTATCATTGCCATTCTGGCAGCCATTCTTTTCCCAGTGTTTGCCAGCGCGCGGGTTTCCGCGATGGGAACAGTTACCATCTCGAACATGAAGCAGATCGGCACCGCAATTCAGATGTACGTGGACGATCAGAACGGCGTCATGTTCAAGATCCGAGACGATGACGGGCGCCGGAGTTGGAAGCACGGTTTGCAGCCGTACGCGAAAAGCGCCGAAGTTTTCAAGGATCCTCTGAATCCGGGCGCGCGCATCTTCGATGAGCAAGCCGTTATGACAAACCCGGTAAAACCACGCTTCTATCGCGGTTACTTTTACTACAGACCGTTCTTCAAAACCGGGAATTGGCAGGACGTGGCCAATTACACCGCTCGGTCCGTCCACGAACCGGCGAAAGCGATTGTCGTTGCGGAAAACAAGGACGTGTACCCGGACTACGGTCCATGGATTGAGTATCTCTACAACGGAAAAGGCGGTTGGAACATCCCGAACTGGGGTGGCGGCCGCCGTGATGATCGCTCCATGGTCACACTCTTCATGGATGGCCACTCGAAAAACATCCCTCTCCGACTGACCTGCCAGCCGGATAATGCGGAAAACATGTGGCAATACACGCGCGGCCAATGGGTCTACGATATCAACGGCTCGCCGACATCGATTCCCTGGCTCGACACATTCTGTAATTCCCTTCCATTCTAGATTCGCAGCGTCCGGTCCGACGACCCCGGCGGTATCCGCCGGGGTTCGTTCGTATTCCAGGCTCAAGAAAGCCCCCAGCCATTGCTTCATGGCCGGGGGCTAGTCACTAGCGAAGTATGGTGACGCCTAAGGCGCTCCAACCATGGCAAAGTTCAGGAAGACGGCATTGATGTCTCCCAGGTCCACTTGTCCGCTTCCATCCAGATCCGAACCGGGTTCGGTGGTGGAAGCGAAGTTGATGAACAGTTGGTTGAGGTCCGGGAGGGCGACCTGATTGTTGCCGTCCGCATCTCCGTTGATTTGATTGAAGTCCGCCGTTGCGCAGCCGGCGCCAATTTCGACCGAGGAACTCACTTCTCTTAGGAAGTGGTCCAGCTTGAAGGCGACGTCGTATGTGCCGGGAACGACGGAAGGAACCGTGTACGTGCCATCGCTTTCCAGGGTGACGCCATAGGTGTTGAGAACTGCATTGGTGTCCGGATCTCGGAGCTCGAGCTCACCGGAAAGTATGCTTGGATCGCCGGAGAACAGGTCGAGCGATACCGCGCCACCGATTGACGAGGCCGTCGAATTGAACCAGTGGACGCCGACGATATGGCTAAAGGTCGAGGTCACGTCGTGCGGCTCGGCCAGGCTGCCGCCATGCTGGCAATACGCGCCCAATTTGGTTCCGGTCAACAGTCCTTGTTCGCCGTTGTCCGGTGTGACGACCTTGGATTCGTTGCCTGCGTAGTATTCCAGCTTGTTCTTGCCATCACAGGGATCGTTGAAGTAGCGCATCCCTATGGTGATCGTCGTGCCGACCGCGTACGTCGTCTTGAACTTGTAGAACGGCAGAATGTAGCCAAATATGGCTATCTCCCCATCGGAGGCCACCATGAACTGGCCGTCCCAGCCGTTGTAGTTGAAGTACATGCCGGCTTCCTGGCGTCTCGGTCCGCTCGGCGTCGGCTGGATTGTCACATCCATCGCGACGTTCCAATACTCCGTGTTGCCGAACAGACTCGCGTCAACTCCGTTCGGAGAGAAGTACCAAAGGTGCCGATTGAGACCATTGTTGAGTCCCGTTTCGGCGAACTGAATGCTGTCCGGATAGCTGTTCGTTGTTGTCAAAACACTGCCCGGGGTGTCGTTGAAAACTCTCTCGTTGATCTGGACATTGGCGAACGGATCGGGATCTAACCCCGCGACGATGTGGCTGAATCGAATGTGAGTCTCGGTCGGGTTGCCTGCATCGCCCCGGTCCTGAGCGTAGAAGCCTAGCTTCGTGCCGTCCAGCAAACCCTGTTCCGTGTTACCGGGTGTGTACACCACGCTGTTGTTCCCGGCGTAATACTCCAGCTTGTTGAGTCCGTCATTGGGATCGTTGAAATAGCGAATCCCGATTCGGATCGTGGTGCCTTCTGTATAAATGTTGCCGAATGTGTGGAACGGAAGAATGTAGCCGAAGACAGCGACTTCGCCGTCGGAGGCCACCATCATCTGGCCGTCCCAACCGTTGTAGTTGAAGTAGATTCCCGCTTCCTGCCGGTAAACCACAGGATCATGATTGATCGTGACATCCGTTGAAATATTCCAATACTCGGTGTTGTTGAATAACGACGGATTGGCGCCGCCGTCTTCCGAAAAGTAATAGACGTGCCGATTGATATTGACATTGAGGTTGCTTTCGTCCATCTTCAAACTTTTCGGATATTGGTCGGTCGACTTGAGGACCGATAAGGGGTTGTCGTTGAAGTACCTTTCGGACTTGTAGATTGATGAAAACCTTTGCGCGGAGCCTGTTGCCACCAGACAGATGCCAACAGCCGCACAAAGCAGGGTACGCGTCTTCATGACGTTCATGCTCCGATTTTTTTGATGTTTTGCTGAAGCCTTTCAGCAGTTGCTACCTCATGATATCACAACTTGTGCCACACAGCAACCTTTCGGGGTAGGTATTTTCTATGACTTAAGGAAAAATGCGGGTTGCAGAAAGGTTTCAGTTCTGGTAGAATTGACCAACTTCCTCCAAGAATTGAGACTCGAATGCCTCACCAGGGTGTCATGCCCAACGAATTCGGATTTTTCTCCCCAGACGGCCGAGAGTTCATTATCACCGATCCCCGAACCCCGACGCCTTGGGTCAATATTCTCAGCAATGGACGGTATTCCGCCATCGTGAGCCAGGCGGGAGGCGGGTTCTCCTGGCTGGACAATTGCCAGCTCCACCGAATCACCAGGTGGGAGCAAGATCTGGTTGCCGACGCCTACGGCCGTTATATCTACCTCCAGGACCTCGACCAGCCGGGCCCACCTTGGTCAACAACCTGGGGGCCGACGCGGCTGCGGGCAGATATTGAAGCGGTGACCCACGGGCTCGGGTACACGATATTCGAGCGTGAGCTGTTCGGCATTCGGTCCCGCCAGACCTGCTTCGTCCCTCTCGAAGCCAACTGCGAACTCTGGCTGTTAGAGGTGACGAACATTGGCGCCGAAACGCGCTCCTTGCGCGTCGCTTCCTATGTCGATTGGTTTCTGGGAGCTGTCGGCGAATGGCACCGGGAATTCCATCGGCTGTTCATAGAAACCTCCTGCGCATCCGATCGATGCTTGGCTTGGAAGCACCCGGGGATGAAGGAGAACATTCGGGAACCGGAGGATTGCGAGCTATTCGCATTTCACGCCGTCAAGGGAGCGGAGTCCGTCGCGTGGAACACCAGCAAAGCCTCCTTCATCGGTCCGGGTGGAAGCCTTGCAAACCCCGACTCGCTTCGACGGCAAGATCCCTCCTGTGCTGGAACACGGTGGCAAGACCCAATCGCCTCAGTGATTGTCCCATTGAGTTTAGGACCGGGCGAAACGAAGACTCTTTTATTTGTGCTGGGAGCGGAAACCGACCGTGCCGCGGCCGAGCAGGCGAGCGAGGGATGGACGATCTGCCAGGCACAGCGAGAATTGGACCGGCTGAAGGACCATTGGAGTCGGTTGTTGCAAGAGACGTTCATCGAAACTCCGGACGAAGGCGTGAACCTACTGACCAACCACTGGATGAAATATCAAACGATTGTCGGCCGCCTGCAGGCTCGATGCGGCTACTATCAGCAGGGCGGCGCATACGGGTACCGGGATCAACTGCAAGACAGCCTGCTTTGGTGCTCCTTGCATCCGGAGAAGACCAAGCAGCAGTTGCGGACGCACCTGGAAGCCATGTATGAAGACGGCGGTGTCCGGCACTGGTGGCATCCGGGTACCGAGATATTCTCCGAAAGCCGCCACAGCGACACCAGTTTGTGGCCCGCTTATGGATTCCTCGCCTATCTTGATGAGTCGAACGACCTCGACTTTGCCGAGGAACCATGCCGTTTCCTATCGAGAACCACACAGCGATTCGGGGCGAAGGGAACGGTGTTGGATCATGTTCTGCGCGGCATCGATCGCGCTCTGGAAAGACGATCGGCGCGGGGATTGCCGCTGATCGGAGCCGGCGACTGGAACGACGGCCTCAGCCATGCGGGGATCGACGGGAAAGGGGAAAGCGTCTGGCTGGCGATGTTCCTTGTCGACATTCTTCGGCGGCTCACTCCAACGCTCAAAGAATTGGGGCGCTGCGACCTCGTTGCGGGTTACGATTTGGCAAACGAAGAGCTCTTCACAGCGATCAACAAGCACGGATGGGATGGCGATTGGTACGTCGCCGGTTTCCGCGACGACGGGAGGCCGTTCGGCAGCCACGAGTGCAAAGAGGGTTCCATCTTCCTCAATCCGCAGACCTGGGCCGCAATCAGCGGCAGCGGTACCCCGGAGCGGGTACGGACAGCCATGGAGTCGGTCCGCGAACGTCTGGTCAAGCCGTACGGGGCGCTGCTCCTCGCGCCGGCGTTTGACTCCGTCGATCCGTCCCTCGGCTACATAACGCGATACGCGCCCGGACTTCGGGAGAATGGCGGGGTGTACAGCCATGCTTCCACGTGGGCGATTCAAGCCTTCGCCATGATGGGCGAAATGGAAACCGCCTACTCCATTTACCGGTCAATGTCTCCGCCTTGCCGAGCGGCGGAGGATGCAGGGCGGTACGCCGCCGAACCCTATGTCATGCCAGGAAACGTGGATGGACCTGACTCGCCAAATGAGGGCAGAGCCGGCTGGACATGGTACACGGGCTCTTCCGCCTGGATGTACCGGATCGCGCTCGATTGGCTGTGCGGGGTGCGGGCGACTCGAAAAGGCCTGCTCATCGAGCCGGGCGCCTGGGAGACCTACCGCGTGATGCGGCGATTCCGAGGAGAACGGTTCGACATACGATTCAACATCACCGGGTTGGAGAAAGCGCTGCAACTCCATGTGGATGGCGAGCCGCTCGATGGAAATTTGCTGACCTCTGCCGGTTCCGGCGCAATCCACTCCGTATCGGCAACGAGCTGTGAAGCACGGAACCAGCCTTAATCGCGTGACGTATGTCGCGCGAAGCAAAGTGTTCCGCCTGACTGTCATCTACCTCCTTTTCTTGCTTGCAGCTGGCCATGGAGTGGCGGCGCCGAACCCAATCGTCCTCCGATTGGCGTCCTGGGAAGGCGACCAAGCCCTGAGCGTGCAACGCAAGACCATCGCGGAGTTTGAACAGCGCTACCCCTACATAAAAGTGAAGCTGGAGAACGTGGACTACGGTATGTATCAGCAGAAGATGCTGGCACAGTATGCCGCCAACGTCGCACCGGACGTCCTCATGATGGGCTTCGAGCGGTTCCAGCAATTCGCCAAGCGAAAGGCGCTGCTGCCCCTGGACGGTTTTATCGCGAAAACACCGGGATTCGACATCAAACAATACTATGAACCGATCGTCCGCGCGCACCGGCGGAAAGGCCGGCTGTACGTTCTTCCTCGCGACATCGCGCCCATCGGCCTGATCTACTACAACAAGCGGCTGTTTGACGAAGCGGGGATTCCGTATCCGGATGGAAGCTGGACATGGGATGATAAGGTGCGGCCGGAATTGCGGGACAAGGATTTCCTATGGGTTATGCGGCAGCTCACCAAAAAGAACCAAGAGGGCAAAACGATTCAGTGGGGATACAGCCCCGGATGGCCGAGCCTGACGGCGGACTGCTTCTCACTTTCATTGGGAGGAAGGTTCACCGATGATTATGAGAACCCGACCAAGATCCTATTCGATAGCCCCGCGATGCGGCGCGGGTACGGTTTGGCGGCAGACCTGATATTCAAGTACGGATTTGAGCCGAGCCCGACTGAAATGTCGAGCGTGATGCAGACCAACGCCACCATGCTGTTCGTATCGCAAAAGGTGGCAATGTACCAGACCGGAATTTGGGAAGTTCCCAACCTTCGCAAGTTTCTGAAGCCCGGGACGAAGGAATTTTTCGATTACGACATCACTCTTTTTCCGGCATACAAGGATGGGACGAGGCGATTCCCGACCGGCGGCTCCGGCTATTCCATCGCAAGCTCAACCCAGCACCCTTGGGAGGCCTGGCTGCTCGTCCAATGGCTCGCCGGCCCGCAAGGGATGAAGAACCTGGCGGAGTCGGGGCTGGGCCAGCCGGCGATCCGCCGCATCGCCCTATCAGACGTTTGGATTCCGGGACCGAACACACCGGTTGAAATGCGCTATCCCGCACATCGGATCGTGACGGACGAGGCGATCCCGTATGTGCACTTCGCCCCCTCGGGTGACGCTTGGCCTGAAGTGTACGGATTGCTCACTTCTCGCCTGGATACTATCTGGCTCGGCACGAAGTCGGCACAGCAGGCGCTGCACGAGGGAACCGCGGAGGCCCAGGCCCGCCTCGACGCGCTGCGAAAACAGGAGCGCCTTCCCCCGTTTGCATGGGGGCCCGCGATCCTGGGTGGGCTCTTGCTGGCGTCGGGGATCCTCCTGTGGGTCTATTGGCCGGAGCGAGGCGTGCGGTACTCCAATCGCGAGAAGCGAGAGAATCGCAGCGCGTATTGGTTCATCGCTCCATGGCTGATTGGGATCGTTGTGTTCACATTCGGTCCGATGGCTCTTTCGTTTTTCATGAGCATGGCCGATTGGGACATCATTCAGCCCGCAAGATGGCGCGGTGCGGCGAACTACGCCGATGCCCTCACCGCCGATCCTCGGTTCTGGCTTTCATTGCGAGTGACCTTCGTTTACACCCTGGTTGCCGTCCCGCTTGGCCTTTTCGGCTCGCTGATGCTGGCGCTGCTGCTCAATGCGAAGGTGCGAGGAATGGCATTATTTCGCGCCGTTTACTATTTGCCATCCCTTGCGAGCGTGGTGGCGGCATCGCTGATCTGGAGACGGATTTTCCAACCGGAAGGCGGCCTGCTGAACACAATCATCTATGGCGCAAATGGAAAGGGCGACTTTCTTGGACTCGCGTCGCTTTTGCGGCCTTTGTCTCCTGCCGGACAGCAGATCAACTGGTTAGGCAATGAGAGCACGGCATTAACCGGATTGATCATCATGTCGTTGTGGGGTATCGGTGGCGGCATGGTGATCCTATTGGCCGGGCTGCAGAATATTCCGCAGGAGTACTACGAAGCGGCCGTGGTAGATGGAGCGGGCGCACTGAAACGGTTCCGAGCCGTTACGATCCCGTTGCTTAGCCCGGCGCTGTTCTTCTGCTTGGTAACGGGAGTGATTGGCAGCTTTCAAGTGTTCACGCAATCGTTCGTGATGACGAGCGGCGGCCCCAACGATGCGACGCTGTTCTATATGCTGCATCTGTACCGACAGGCGTTCGACGGGCTTCGAATGGGGTACGCCTCCGCGCTCGCTTGGGTGCTGTTTGTCATCATATTGATATTCACGCTGCTGCAGTTCCGACTGAGCAAGTGGGTGTATTATGAGGCGGACTCGAAGTGAATTCTCTAGACCGCAAAGCGCGGACGGCGAAACGGACGTCGCATGCTATCGTGTGGCTGGTGCTTGTCGCGGGCGCGGTTGGCATGCTGGTGCCATTCTACATCATGCTCTCGACGGCCTATAAGACACCGGCGGAGATTGCGACGACATCGGCTTGGGCTTGGCCAAAGATGGCGTCGTGGGACAATTTTCGACAAGTGCTGGACAACCCGAACGTGAAGTTTAGCCTTCTCTTCCGCAACAGCGCTCTGATTGCCACACTCTCCACGATCGGCACACTGATCACTTCCAGCCTCGCGGCATACGCCTTTGCGCGGTTACGCTTTCGAGGAAGGGATCGCTTATTCATCCTATTGCTCAGTACCATGATGCTCCCAGGGATAGTCACGATGATTCCCACCTATGTTCTCTACAAATATCTACACTGGGTGGATACGTTCTATCCGCTGATCGTGCCGTCTTGGCTGGGTGGCGGCGCGTTCAACATCTTCATGCTGCGCCAGTTTTTTGCGACCATCCCGCGCGAATTGGAAGAGGCCGCCATGCTGGACGGCGCATCGCATTCTACAATCTTCTGGCGATTGATCATGCCGCTGTCCGGCCCGGCGCTGGCAACGGTCGGGCTCTTCTCCTTCATCTGGAGCTGGCGCGATTTTCTTGGACCGCTGCTCTATTTGAATGATCCTGACAAACAGACGCTGGAATTAGGGTTGCGATCCTATCAGACTCTTAACAGCGAGCAGTGGCATTTAATCATGGCGGGTTCTGTGCTCGTGATGTTGCCGCTCATCCTACTGTTCCTGCTGGGTCAGAGATATTTTGTCCGCGGGTTCGTGACCAGCGGGCTGAAGTGATTACGACTTTTTCGTAAGCAACAACATGCGCAAGATTCCCGATTTGATGATGGGATGAGCTGTCGACCATTTGTGAACGAAATTATCCTTGTAGTTCGCGATGCCGACGAGCATCATGCCAAGGTCGATCCCAATCACGTCCGGATCGATCCAGTTTCGCGATGGGTTGATGCCGTTGCTAAAGCCGTATCGCCCATATGCAGCTGGCCGGTAGGAGTATATATAATCCGCAGCGGCCTTGCTTTCTGTCGGGGTGAACATCACGCTAGCGATCGCGGACGTCGGAATAATCGTTCCGTTATCGCTTCCCCAACCTGGCGCGCCGAGCGCCATGTATCCGTCCGGCGTATCGCCTGCGGAAAGTCCCCAAAAATTCGCACCGTAGCCAGTGTAATGCTTTGGATTGTTGATGCAATATTGGCGACTCGCCAAGGTGTCCTGCCTGCTATTCTCCCAATAGTCGTACGAGCCTTGCTTTATCCCCTTGATATCCAAGAATCCATGGGACATCTGGTGCATGAACAACGGTCCGCCGGAAATCACAGTATATCCGCCATACGTCACCATCGGCTTTGACACCGCAGCCCAACAACCAAGCGGTAACGCCGGATAGGCGCCGTAAGCTTGAACATACAACATCATCTCTTCCGAATAAGTGTCCCAGCGATATGGTATGAAACCGCTTTCGGGCGTCCATCCATGACAGAACGTAAGCGAATTGGGCTTCGCGCCGCCGTCGGTCAGCATCCAATGCCAGTCGATTGCTTTTAAGATCGAATTCGTGCTGGCTGTAATTTGGCTGTCGGCGAAGTATCGTTCCGCAACCAACATTCCGGCAATCAGAATCGCCGTGTCGATGGACGAAACCTCGCTGTTCCAAACGCGCTGCCCGGTCTGCCAGTTGACAAAGTGGTAAAACCAGCCATTCTTTTTCGCCCCGCTGGTGTTCAAGTATTGGAGCGTGAGCCGGACGCGGGTCCGAGCGGAAGATTTCCCTATCCAGCCACGATCCGCGCCGATCGCGTAGGCTACCAAGGAGTAACCCGTTGCGGCGATGCTGGCCACGTTGTAGCCATCGGTCGTGGTGAGGTTGGCCGCCCGGTCCTTCGTGAGACCTGTGGCGACGTTGGACTGCTCCCAGAAATAGCGAAACGCTTTGTACGAGAGGTCGTCGAGAAGCGCGTCTCCCTGCAGTTGACAAAAGCAGCTTGAGGTTGCGATCGCGAGAATTGTGCCGATCATGACCCATTCTACCAAAGAAATCGTGCCACTGGAAGGTTTCAGGAGCGTTGATTCAATCCCTTACTACGAGGTCTCCTCATTGGGGATTCGCTTGCTGAGGCAACGACCATAACGGGCGGTACCTACCAAGCCGGTCGTGCTGTCCCTGAGGAACCTTTTCGAAGATATGACGAACGTCATAGCGGCCTCGACGCGAAGTAACAAATCTACGGTTGAGGAGACAACCGGTGACCAACCCGACGTCACGCACTGCTGAGCGAATTGCCATGGCCGCCGACGCAATATGATCTTGATCATAGCGGTCTCTGCAGCCGGGGTCGACAATAGCGCCATGAGCCAGCGAAGCCAGGCCAATCGCGTCCTCTTCATGAACACATTCGCGTTCACCGTCTGCTTTGCCGTCTGGACAATGTATGGCGTGCTGATCACCTTCCTCGTTGACCATCAGGTTCTCCATTTGGACAAGGGCCAAATGGGCTGGCTGATCGGGATACCGGTCTTGACAGGATCGATTCTACGCCTCCCGGTTGGAATGCTCACCGACCGATTTGGTGGTAAGCCGGTCTACATTGGAGTCATGTTGCTTGCGGCCATTGGGGCGTATTTGACCGGTTTCGCCAATAGTTTCACCGGCTTCATGCTCGGCGGATTGGCATTTGGGTTGAGCGGCGCGTCCTTCGCGGTTGGAATTGCTTATTCATCGGTCTGGTTTCCCAAGGAAAGACAGGGCACCGCGCTTGGGATTTTTGGCGTCGGCAATATTGGAGCGGCTCTGACGAGCATTGGTGCGCCCTTATTGTTGAAATCGCTCACACGGGATGGACAGAACGTGGACGCATGGCGGTTGCTGCCCCAGATTTATGCGGGGGCGCTGCTGGCGACTGTGATTTTGTTCGCCCTGCTGGCCATCCCAAAACGAGTTGAGGGGGCCGGTCAAAAGACAATCGGCCAGATGCTGCACCCTCTGCGCGACATTCGAGTATGGCGTTTTGGGCTGTACTACTTTGTGCTGTTCGGTGCCTTCGTGGCTCTTTCACAATGGCTCATCCCGTATTACCTAAACGTGTACGGCATGACGCTTGCCGGCGCCGGATTTCTTGCGGCATGTTTCAGCCTGCCCACGGGGTTGGTCCGTGCATTCGGCGGTTGGATTTCGGACAGGATCGGCGCGCGGACGACCATGTATTGGGTGCTAAGTTTTTGCGTCGTCCTATTTCTATTGCTTTCGGCGCCAAGGATGGAGATCAGTTCGCCTGGCGAGGGGGTGATGGCGGATTCGCCTGGACCCGTCACATTTGTATCGGCGTCCGAAGTCAGGGTTGGTGAAAAACCCTACTCGCTAAGGCCTCCACAAGCGCTTAGATTTCGCGATGACCAGCTTCTTGTCTTGCCGAAGTTGCAGACATGGCAGGAACCTGTCGTTTCCATTGGGGAAACGGTGAAACGGAGGGAAGTTCTCGCGCGAGGTACGACTCAAATTTACTTCCAAGCGAACCGCTGGATTTTTACGATATTCGCGCTTCTTGTCGGTATCTCGATGGGAATCGGGATGGCTGCCGTATACAAGCACATTCCAGAGTATTTCCCCAAGGATGTCGGGGTCGTTGGCGGTCTGGTCGGGGTGATCGGCGGGCTCGGCGGCTTTTTCCTGCCCGTCATCTTTGGGTACATGTTGAAGTCAAGCGGCCTTTGGACTTCCTGCTGGGCATTCCTTAGTATGTTGGCTCTGATTTCCCTTGTTTGGATGCATTTGGTAATTCTGAGAATGACGCGGGGGATGAAGCCGACTGGACCACTGGATCAGTCGCAGGCCGAGGCCAAGTGACATGAAGATTGGGGGTGTGTGATGCAAACTCATTCTGAAGTTTACGATTTGCCGCCTGATCGGCCGGCCAACATTGCCGTCATCGAGTCTTGTTCGATGTTCAATGGCTTGACGGTTCTTAGCGCGAAAAGGCGCAGAGAGGCCATGTTCGGTTGAGAACGCCCATCACGCTGGCAATTAATCCGAATACGCGCGCAAACGTCGCCATCTACCGGCCGTTCTTCCTCAGCGGCATGCTCGCCGCTCTCACAGCCGGATGCCTATTGGGCGCGGTGGCTCTGTTCGGGATCGCAATGCGGGGCAACTATGCGGCGAGCGTTTGGACGCCATATGTCCTCGCTCATGCGAACTCCCAGCTTTACGGATGGGTCGGCTTCTTCATCGTCGGTTTCGCGCTGCAGCAGCACCCACCGAGCATAGGACGTTCAGAGTTGTTCCATAGATTGGCCGCCTGGATTCTGGTTCTGCTGGCCGTCGGGATCGGACTTCGTTTCGCCGCCGAACCGCTCGTCGCCGTCGACCGGACCGTATGGCTGCCCGTTGGCGTCCTGTCGTCGGTTTTGCAAGCATTAGGAGTTGCCCTTTTCATCGCGACAATCGGCATTACGCGGCACAAATCCGGCGAAGGACTGACATGGCAGACGGTGTTCGTCTTCGCCTCGCTCGGATGGTGGATGCTCGTCGCGCTTGCTGAGCCGTTCTACTTTGCGCTATCGCACCAAGTGGATCCGACCGCGAGCATTGCGTTCGTCGCTCGCTGGTTTCCTCCTTATCGAGAAGCGCAATTTCTAGGCTTTGTGCCGATGATGATCTTCGGCGTTGCCCTCGTCAAGATGAACAGCTGTTTTGGCGCCGCCAAACCGTCCCGCATCATGGGGCTCATTGGCTTCGCCCTGTGGAACGGCGGCTTGCTGTGCAGGATGGTGGGTTGGCTGCGGTACATGGACAGCGATATGGCGCCAGGTGCAGGAAATATTTATTTCCTAGGCGGCGCGCTGATCGCGTTGGGCGCGATGGTGCTGGTTGCAAACACGCGGATGTTCGAGGCGCTTGAGACCAGGCTGCCATCGCACAAATTCATCCGGGCGGCCATGATTTGGCTGATTGTCAGCGGATTCCTTATGGTGATGGAACCCTTGCACCTACGCTTGATCGGTCAGCCTTTCTCCCACGCCTTTATCGGCGCGATTCGCCACGCGCTGACCGTCGGTTTCATCTCCCAGATGATCGTCGGCGTAAGTATGCACGTCGTCACCCGGATGAACGATATTACCGAAAATGCCGCTCCGTCCCTCTGGATCGTATTTGTACTACTCAATCTCGGCAATGCGCTGCGAGTTGTCCTGGAGGTCGCGAGCGACTATACTCCTCATGCGTTCGCGCCAATGAGCATCACGGGGTTCATTGAACTGACGGCAATAGCCATTTGGGCGTGGTGCGTCGCGCGTCCGATGCTCAGATCGAGGAGACTCTCTCATGCCTAAACGAGAAACTGCCCGCACCACTTTCGGTGAAGTGCCGGAAAGGCCGTCGAACCTTGCGGCCTTGGAAGCATGCACGTTGCTGAATGCGTTGACGGAACGCGAACGGGCCGAGCTTGCCGATCACTCGTTCATGGCCTACGCGGTTCGAGGAGAGATGCTCTGGGCCGCCGGATCGCCCTCCGATGTTGTTGGGATTGTTGGGGCGGGTTTCCTGAAAATGACAAAGTACTCTCCAAAAGGACAGGAAGTGGCGATGGAGCTGCTTGGACCCGGCCAGTGTTTTGGGCTGCTCGCGGCGATCGAGGGCCGCGCCTTTCCGCTCAATGCCATAGCGGCTACGAACACGTGGTATTTGAAAATCCCGACAAGAATATTGCAGCCGATCTATCAGGCCAGCGCGGGGCTGAAGGATCAGGTGGTGCGGGCCATCGGTCCCCGGTTGCGTCGAGCCCACGACATGATGTCTCGGCTTTCGTCGGGCCGGGTCGAAAGCCGGATCGCGGCGGTGCTGCTCATTCTTGCGGACTCGTATGGTCTCGACACTGGTACGGGCGTGGAAATCGCCGTCCCGCTCACGCGCCAAGACATTTCGGAGATGGCCGGAACAACGGTAGAAACGACCATTCGCGTGATGTCGCGATGGCAGAAAGATCGGGTTATCAGCACGAACAACAAGCACATCGCAATCATTGACCCACATTCGCTGGCGGAGGCGGTTCAAAGCTAGCCCAACTCGGACGGCTTATTGGCGCCCCGGAGGGACGCCGGGTCAATGCCTTCCTTCCAAATCTCACTCTCTTCGACGGCAACGACGTTCAGTCGATCCAGCCACGCCATCATCGAACGGCAACCGATTAACCGTTCAAAGGCGCGCTCGCGGTATAGGGCGCACAAAGGCTGCAACTTGCCCCCAACCAAGGGAACGGCTGCCTCACTTCCGCCCAAATGGGATTCTAATAGGGCAACGATGCGCGCGTCGAAACGCGGCAGGTCGCAAGCGACCACGAAAACCAGTTCCCGTTTAGGCTTCGCGCGGCTCAACGCAACAGCCGGGCCCTGAAACTCCTCTGCGTCCGGCAGGAAGTCGAAGCCCTCGATAGCGCTCCTCCCCAGGACCGTCACAGGCAGCCCGCCGAGAGCCAACGCAATTCGCTCCGCCATCGGAACACCATCGATAGGAAGCGAGGCTTTGTCCCTCCCCATCCGCTTTCCTCCGCCGCCCGTGAGAAGAAATGCCTCGATCATATGTGACGCGAATCATAGCCCTTTTTCCGATTGGCGCGTAGTATCATCCCAAGTTATGGACAACGTACCAAAGCAATTCAAAGAATTCATGCGACAGTATCCGGAGATCTCGGACGCATACGGCTCGCTCGGCAAAGCCGTTTCGGCGGCGGGACCCCTCGATGGAAAGACGCGGCAACTGATCAAGATAGGCATCGCTATCGCCGCCGGGCTGGAAGGCGGAACTCATAGTCAAGTCCGGAAGGCGCTGGAGGCCGGGGCCTCGCCGGCGGAGATTCGTCACGCCGCGATCCTGACCCTCACCGGTTGCGGTTTCCCCAACATGATGAAGGGTCTTTCGTGGGTTCAGGACGTTCTCGGAGACGCCGAATAAGGCGGTGTCTAGCAGGTAGGCTCGACGGTGACAAGGGCGGCGGCCTGTCGATCGATCGCCACTTGCGTGTGGCCGGCTCGGACGACAAACGCCGGAAAGCGCTGGGTTACCGTGATTCGAGCGCCGGGACGGATGCCGAATGCCATGAACTTACGCCAATGACCGTCTTCTTGCGAAACAGCGGTTACCGTCGCCTCGACGCCTTTTGGAAGCTGATCGAGACGCACTATTCCGGTATCTCCGGTTCTGGATGCTCTGGATGCGACCGTTCTGGATGCTCTGGATGCGACCGGTCTCCTGACCGAGTCGCAAGTTCGCCTGGCTCCCCCGATGCGACCGGTCCGCTGGATGCGACCGGTCTCCCGACCGAGTCGCAAGTTCTTCCGGGGTCTCCTGACCGGTCAGGCGCCGGGCGGTTCTGGTAAAGCGGTGTGAAGTTGCCCTTCTTGCCGGTCATCAGGTCCTTGAGTTTGGCCACCCATCTCGGCATCGCCGCCTGCTCGTAGTGGCAGTAGGGGCACTTGATCAGGTGGCAGCCTCCGTGCGCGCCGCACCCCTGACAGCCGGCGTCCGCATCCCTTTCGCTGAACTGTCTGCCGCATCCTGCGCAGGTCATCATCCGGGAGCGGACCTCACAGTGATAATGTCCACACGGCAAGAAGTCGTGACAATCCAGCGCCAACGGAGATTGCCACCACGAAGGTCGTCAGAGCCATCCCGATCGCCATCTTCCAGCCGCGCTCTTTCTTCACAATCAGAAACTGCGCCACGCATGGCAGGAAAAGCGTCAGTGTCACGCATGCCACCACGATCTGCGTGCCGGTTAGGCCGCCTTCGCCCGCGACCTTCATGAGCCCGGCCGCTCCATAGTCTCTTCGGAAGAAACCGAACAGAAACGCCGTCGCGGCTTCGTTTGGCAGCCCGATGAACCGGACAAGCGGCTCTAGGCCGTTGACGACGATCGCGAATAGGCCCGTGATCTGGCCGATCCAGATCATCACGCTCGCCCAGATAAAGAGCGGAAAGACCTCCAGGAAATACCAGTGGAGCCGTGAGAGCGTCTTTGCGACAACGTTCGCAAAGCTCGGCCAGCGCATGGGCGGCAACTCCAGGAAGAAGGGCGTCGCTTTTCCCGGCGTGAGGCGCGCGGCGAGGAATCCCGCGAACAAGAAAACAATGACCAGCACGGATGCCCAAACCAGCAGGCCCGTAGCCATGGATAGACCCAGCAGGTGGAGTTTCGCGGGCCGCATCGCCAGCAGACTCATGATTACGGCGAGCTGTGCGGAGCAGGGGATGGTGAGGCTGAGTAGAACTGTGGCGATGATCCGTTCGCGCTTCGTCTCCAGAATCCGCGTCACGATCGTTGCCATCGTATCGCAGCCGAATCCCAACACGATCGGAATCACCGCGCGGCCGTTGAGCCCTAGCTTCTTGAATACCCGGTCGACCAGCATCGCGAGGCGCGGCAGGTAGCCGCTGTCCTCCAGAACCGCGAAGACCAGAAAGTAGAACGTGACCAGCGGAAGGATCAATGCGATCGCGTAGGTGACGCCAAGCGTGATAATGCCGTACTCGCCCACGAACAGCATTCGGATCGATTCCCAAGGCACAATTGCCGCGAAGAAATTCGTCACATATGGATTGACATAGGTTCCGAACACCCCGTTTTCGAGCCAATTGACCACGGTCCCGCCGCCGAAGACGCCAACGAACTGGTATAGGCCGAAATAGACGACCAGGACCAAGATCGGGAGGCCGAAGACCGGCGAAGCACACACCTGTCCGAGCCATTCACCAGACGGAGTCTTCCTCTCGGTTGGCGTGGAAAGCGCATCGTCCGCGACGTTCGAGGCCCACTCCTGCAATTCCATCGAAATCGCAAGCTGGATGCGACCGGTCTCCTGACCGAGTCGCAAGTTGTTCTCCGGCTGGATCCGACCGGTCTCCTCGATGCGACCGGTCTCCTGACCGAGTCGCAAGTTGTTCGCGATGCCGGCTCGAACCGCCTCTGCCGCCTTGTGTCCCTCTTGCGCGTCGATCCATTCCAAGACCTCTTCGTCGCCTTGCAGCGCAAGCATCGCAATCGCGCGGCGGGAAAGACCGTAATCGCCGACCAGATGGTCCTCGATCTCAGAAATAGCTTGCTCAACGGCAGGGGAATAGGTCAGGTCGAGGCTAGGAGCGGAGCTGCTCATGGATAATGTCCTGCAGCCCGCATACGCCCCGGCCAACGATACAGGCGGTCGGGGCGACCGGGATTCCGAGCTTCTCGCTTAAGGCGCGCGTGTTGACCGACATGCCGGCCCTTTCTAACTCGTCCATCATGTTCAACACGAGGACGACCTTGAAGCCGGCCTCGATGAGCTGAACGGTGAGCGGAAGCATGCGGCGCAGGTTCTTCGCATCCACAACATGCAGAACCAGGTCCGGCTTGGCCTCCTTCAGCAGCCTGCGGGCCACCCGCTCCTCTTCCGTAAACGGGTTGAGGCCGTACATTCCCGGCGTATCGATCACGCAGAGGCTCTTGTCCTTTAATTGGCAACCGCCCTTGCACACCTCGACCGTCGTTCCGGGGTAGTTCGAAACCGTGACGTACCGGCCGGTCAATCGATGGAAGAGCACGCTCTTGCCGACGTTTGGGTTGCCGACGATCGCGACGATGGAATCCCGGCACTCGGCCTTACATTGCGGGTCCCGGACCTCTTCCGAACGAAGCGTCATCTGTGGCATGCTCCCATCAGTATATTCGGGTACGGCGCTATTGGTCAACACCGGCTAAGATTATTTTTTGACTAGTCAAAACTTTTGGCGATTCGATGGCCCATCTCCCTAGCCACTTCAGCTTAGTCCCGCGATGCGACCGGTCTCCTGACCGAGTCGCAACCATTCTTTAGGTCTCCTGACTGCCCGTCGTTTGTCCGGTCAGGAGACCCCGGAAGAACCTGCGACTCGGTCAGGAGACCGGTCGCATCAGGAATCTCCCTGGCCACTTTAGGTTACCAAGTTGATTCTCCAAGCGCTATGACGCAAATCATAGACCGCTCCTCTCCCTCAGCCATAGAATACAGACGATGAGGAGGAGTAGCTATGGCCACACGGTACGGAGTTCCGGGTAGGCAAAAGCAGGAAGAACCGAAGGGGGATGCGAGGGTAGTCCGGACGACCGACAGCCCGAATTGCACCGGAGCCTGCGGTTGGCTCGCCACCGTCGTCGACGACATAATTGTGGACCTGAAGCCGGCCGGCGACTATTCTTGCAGCGACTACAACCCCCGGGGCTGCCTGCGTGGGATGGCGATGACCCACATTATCTACGGACCCGATCGGATAAAGACGCCTCTGATCCGCGTTGGGGAGCGCGGGGAGGGGAAATGGCGCGTGGCGAGCTGGGATGAGGCGCTCGATACCATCGCGGACAAAATGAAGGAGATCCGAGACAAGTATGGGATGGACCACGCGTTGCTGTTCAACCAAGTGGTGGGGACAGGGTACGTGCAGAAGGGCGCGCAGGTCCGCATGGCCTCCCTGCTCGGCATGTCATTCGCCACAGCGTACGATTTCAATGGCGACATCTCGATGGGATTCACCCACACACTGGGGATCGACTCTGTGGAGTGCGAGTCGCGAAGTTGGGGATTTGCGAAGTACGCGATACTGTGGGCCAGCAACGTTTTCCAAACGCGAATCCCAGACGGCCAATTCCTCACTCGCTTTGCCAAGCAGCAGAACGGCTGCAAGATCGTGTCCATCGACCCCCGATGCAGCCAGACGGCGAAAGGGGCCGACCTATGGCTTCCCATCACTCCTGGGACCGATGGCGCCCTCGCCCTCGCCTTTTGCCGGGTGCTGATAGAAGATGATCTTGTGGATTGGGAGTTCCTCCGAAAGTACACGGACTGTGCGACCCTAATCCGTGAGGACAACGGGATGCGCCTCCGGGCGTCCGACGTTGGGATGGGCTCTGAGAACGAGTTTGTGACCTGGAACGAGGCTACCGACAGCCTCTTCAAGCTGTCGATGGATTCTCTTCGCCTTCCGGACGATTACAAGCCCGTCTTTCGCGGCGCCCATGTCGTAACAATCAACGGGCAAGAGGTACAGGTGCGGCCAGTCTTCGAGCTGCTCGAAGAGACGATCATGCGGGAAGAATATCGTGCCGAGAACGCGGCGAAACTGACGGACATGCCCGCGGAGACGATTCGCCAGGTCGCAAGGGAGTACGCCACGACTCGCCCCGCCTCCATCATCATCGGCATGGGGGTCAATCACCGTATGCACGGGGACCTGACCATTCGGGCAATCCTGCTCCTTGGCGCTCTCGCCGGCGCCTACGGCAAACCGGGCGAAGGGGTGTCCATCTACTCCGGCCAACACCACTTCCGGATTGACGTCAGCGGGTTCTGGTTCCCCGAGGGTCGCCGGCCCAAATCGCTGCCTATGCACTACGTCGTAATGGGGAAGCCCACGGCAACGATCAACCCGAAAATCCACTACCCAACTCACGGCGTAAAGATGATGTTCGTGTCCCACGCCAATCCGCTCGTCACCGAATTTTCTGGTCCGCTGAAGCAGTCGATTGATGAAATGGAGCTGTTCGTTGTTTCAGACTTCTCGATGTCGCCAACCTGCGAGTACGCCGACATCGTTCTTCCCGCTCCAACCTTTTGGGAGAAGTACGAGCTGGTCGGCACCGGCTGCCACCCGTATCTCCAAATACAGCAAGAGGTGGTGAAGCCGCAGTTCGATAGCAAGACCGAATTCTGGGTTGTGCAAGAGCTCATCAAGCGCATCGATCCTACCCTCTCACACTACTTCGATTTAACGGAGCACGACGCGATTCGCATCCTTCTCGAAACGGGCGGGAAGGAATCCGCGGGCATCACACTGGAGCAATTGCTGGAGGGTCCAGTCCGGCTGAACGTACACGACCCGGAAGTCGGGCTGGACGAGCAGTTCCACGAAGACAAACTGTTCCCGCCCCGTGCCTACCCTTTCCCGGAGGGCGCCCAGCGCGAGTTTCTGAAGACGGGCAGGATGGAGTTCTATAAAGAGGAAGAGGTCTTCGCAAAGCTCGGCGAGAGCGTCCCGATCTACAAGCCTGCATACGATTACCTTCCGAAGGAAGAGCAGGAAATGCCACTCAACATCGTCACGCCGCATTCGAAATGGCGGGTCCACTCCACCCACAGCAACAACCCTCTTCTCCTCAACCTCAATCGACAGCCCGTGGTCGAGATCAATCCACGCGACGCGGCCAAGCGCGGCATCGCCGACGGCGACCAAGTGGAGATATTCAACGCAAACGGCTCCTACGAGCTCTGGGCTCTGGTTACAGAAACCATCAAACCGGGCGTGCTCTGCGTGGATCATGCATGGTGGGACCGGTATCTGGCAAAAGGCAAGTACCACACCGTCACCACGCATCAGCTGGTGAAGCCAACCCATGAGAACTACTTCCTTCCGGCGGTGTACGCCCCCGGCCAGCACTGGAAGGACACGCGAGTCGATATCCGGAAGGTGGGGGGCTAAGCGATGGCGCGGTACGCGATGCTGATCGACATGACGCGTTGCATCGGATGCGATGCCTGCACCGTGGCGTGCAAGCAGGAGAACGGCACGCCGGTGGATACCTTTTTCGCCCGCGTAATCAATATCGAGGCCGGCAAATATCCCGCCGTCAAGCGCTTCTATCTGCCCATTCTGTGCAACCACTGCGACGACGCGCCGTGCCTGAAGGCCTGCCCGAATAAGGCGATCTTCCGCCGCGATGACGGCATCGTGCTCATCGACCAAGACCGATGCAAAGGAACGGGCGCATGCGTCTCCGCCTGCCCATACGGCAACGTGTATTTGCAGAAAGTGGACCGCTGGTATCTCGAGGACGATATGGAGTACGAAACCAAGCACGTTCGGCCGCGCCTGAAAGAGAACGTCGCGCGCAAATGCACGTACTGCGCTCACCGTGTGGACAAAGGTCTCGATCCCGCATGCGTCGTCGCTTGCCCGACCACCGCGCGCATTTTTGGCGACCTGGAAGATGATCATAGCGCAATCTCCAGATATATCGTCGAAGAAGCGATCGGGACCGGGCGCGAGCCGTTCCACCTGCTGCCGGAGTGCAAGACGAATCCTGCCACCTGCTACCTCGGACCCATGTCGGAACAAGAGACCGCAACTCTGCACGGAGGCACGGAAGAAGCGTTTGTGGGGATTGGGGTCACTGAGATAGCCCGGCCCGCAGTCCACGCGACTCGGCCGATGTCAGTCTTGAAGAAGGTCGATGCGACCGGGCTCCTGACCGAGTCGCTGTCGCTATTCAAGAAGGCCTTTATTCGCATTACATCGCTCCTCGGCCTAACTCTGCTCGTTGCCGCCGTCGCGATGGGGCAGGGCCCGAAAACAGATGTTTTCTCAACCTCGAACTGTGTCGGATGCCACGGCGCCGCCGCGATGGGAGGACTCGGTCCACCCCTTGCCAAGACGAAAATCACAGATGCGGAGTTTCAGGCGATCGTCCGAAAGGGCAAGGGCATGATGCCGGCGTTTTCGGCCGACGCTTTGTCTGACAGCGACCTGAATTCCATTCGAGATGAAGTCCGCCTGAAACCGTGGCTTCCCGACCAGGTCCCGCTGACCTACAAGATCGGCAGCCTGCTCACCCCTCAGAAGCTGTCCATCTACTTCCTATTCGTCTTCGGGTTCGCATTCTTGTTCGGTTTGAAAGTGCTCTGGTATTGGGTTGATTGCACGGGCATCCGGCAGGCCAGGCCATACCTGCGCAAATTTGGTACCGGCAAGGCCGCGCTGATTGCCTTGCGCGCGATGATTGTTGACGGCTTCCTCGTTGCCTCACTGTTTCGGCGCAGCCCGTTGCGATGGTTTATGCACGGGTTGATCCTGTACGGTTTCTGCGGCCTGATGCTCGCCGACATCCTAATCGCGATCTACAACCCGATGCGCGCGGAGTTGCCGCTGGGGAGCGCGCTGAAAGTGCTGCCGCTCGTCTCCGGCCTCGCCGTGTTCATTGGCATCCTCTATGTGAAGTATCGGTACCAAAAAGACGAATTCATTGACAACGGGGTCACGCTGGGACGCGATTTCCTGTTCGTCAACCTGCTGTTCCACACGATATTGAGCGGCTTCTTCGTCTTCTTCCTGGCCCGGTTGGGCGGTTCCGCCTGGATCCTCACGATCTATCTGTATCACCTGTCCTCAATCACACTTCTCATCGCGACAGCGCCGTTTACCCGCTTCTCACATGCGTGGGTCGTGCCGGCGCTGGTCGCGGTCACGCGTGGCACGGAAGCGCTCACGGAGTCAGGCGTCGAGATCGGATACCGCCGTGAGCCATCACCCGGCCGGCATCACAAAACGGACCGCATCGCGCGGCAGGTGGTCGATCTCGTCGATCCGGTCAAGGCAAAGACGATTGTGATCCGTTATTACCCATGAGGAGGTTGTGTTCCAATGTGCGCAAATCAATCGTTAGAGACTGTACCACTGGATCCCGGCAAGCGGAGGCTCCTCGGTTGGCTGGTCGGCATTATCAACGTGGTGGTAGCCGGCACGATCCTCGGCCCGGTGCTGGGCTTCATTGGATCGCCCATCGTCCGGAAATCGACGGGCCAATGGGTGCCGATTCTGGACGACCATGAGTTGCCGGAGGGAAAAACGCGCGAGGTCTCGTTCACGTTCAAGATGAAGGACGGATACCTGGATACGGAGCGAAAGTACACCGTCTACTTACGCCGTTTCCCCGATCGGGTGGTCGCCTTCGATCCGGCTTGCACGCACCTTGGCTGCCGGATCAAATTCCAGGATGATAAGTTGCGCTATTTCTGCCCTTGCCATGGTGGCGTCTTTGACGACCAAGGCCGTGTTGTTGCCGGTCCGCCGCCGGAGGGCCTAAAGACACATCCGACAAAAATCGAAAACGGCAAGATCTATGTTTTGAAGATGGTGTGATCATGAGCGAAGAAATGCTGTCCCAAGAAGATCAACTAAAACTAGAGCGCCCAAATTTCAAGGACTGGTTGGATCTGCGGCTTGGCTGGTGGGGATTTGTTCGCAAGAACCTGGATGAGCCAATGCCCCCCGGCGTGGGCTGGTGGCAGACACTCGGAAACCTGCTGCTCACGCTGCTGGTCTTTCAGTTCGTCACAGGAATCGCGTTGGCCATGTTCTACAGCCCTGGACCGACAACGGCGTATGATAGCGTGAAGTACCTAACCTATCAGGTCCCGCTCGGCTCATTCGTCCGTGGCGTCCACCTCTGGGGCGCGACCATGATCGTCATCGTCACCGTCTTGCACATTCTTCGTGTCTTCTTCTTTGGATCCTATAAGAAGCCGCGCGAGTTGACTTGGCTCGTTGGCTCGTTCATCTTTCTGATCATGCTCGGCTTCTCATTCACGGGCTACCTGCTGCCCTGGGACCAGAAGGCGTACTGGGCGACGGTCGTGGGCACCCGGATTGCGAACACCGTCCCGTTCGTCGGCCACGCGATGATGGTCCTGATTCGCGGCGGGGAAGAGGTCGGTTCGCTAACCCTGAGCCGCTTCTACGCGATCCACATCATGCTCCTGCCTGCCGCGCTCATCGCTTTGACGGCGCTCCATCTCTATCTCGTCCGACGGCTTCACATAGCCGGGCCGGTTGTGCCGCAAAAAGGAAGGCCCGTCCCATTTTTCCCGGTTCAGCTCTTCCGCGATGCAGTGGTCGTGTTCTTAGGCATGGGGCTGGTGATCTATCTGGCATTGACGAAAGGCGCCGAGTTGCAGTCGGTCGCCAATCCCGCCGGGACGGACTTCGTACCCCGGCCGGAGTGGTACTTCCTTGGATTGTATGAGCTCCTGAAGCTAATGCCCGCCCGGTGGGAGATCGTGGCGACGGTCATCGCTCCGGGGCTGGTGTCGCTCGGCATGTTCTTCCTTCCGTGGCTCGACCGTTCGAAATCGCGCCATCCGGGTAAGCGCCAGTGGGTGATCGATGCCGGCGTGGCGGTCGTTCTGCTCATCGGCTTGATGACGCTCAAGGGCATCCTCGACACTCCACCGCCCCACCACTAGCACTGGATGCGACCGGTCACTGGATGCGACCGGTCTCCTGACCGAGTCGCAACCATTCTTTAGGTCTCCTGACCGCCCGGCGTTTGTCCGGTCAGGAGACCCTGAAAGAACCTGCTCGCAACTCCGATGCTGGATGCGATGCGACCGGTCTCCTGACCGAGTCGCAACCAGAACGGTCCTATATGTCGTATAAGTCCTATATGTCCTATACGACGGGTAGACTTGCATCAAGGAGCGGACGTCATCGGCCTAAGTTGGGGACGTCGGACATTCTTCGATCAAGTAAACTAATGTGGTGAACTGCTCGGCTTCAATAGTGCCCACGTGGGCGGTCGCTGCCGCCCGATGGTGAACATAAAACCTTGACATATCCCCAAATTATCCAGGGAGGGATGGGAGTGGCCGTTTCGGCGTGGCCGCTGGCTCGCGCGGTGTCCATGCGCGGCCAACTCGGCGTGGTGTCCGGAACCGGTCTCGATGCGATTCTTGTACGGAGGCTGCAGCTTGGCGACGTGGGCGGGAATATGCGCCTCGGGCTGGACGCCTTTCCCTTGCGCGACATGGCCGAGCGAGTGTGGTCCCGCTTCTATGTTCCTGGAGGCAAGCGTCCAAGCGCACCATTCAAGTCCAAGCCCGTCCCCTCGCTGCATCCGCCGAAAGCGTTTACGGAACTTGTCGTCGTAGCGAGCTTCGTCGAAGTTTTCCTCGCTAAGTGGGGGCATAGTGGGTTGGTCGGCATCAATCTCCTCGAAAAGATCCAGCTTCCGACGCTTCCCGCGCTGTTCGGCGCGATCCTTGCCAATGTCGATTATGTTCTGATGGGCGCCGGGATCCCACGGTTCATTCCTGGCGCGCTGGACCGCCTGGCGGCGATTGAGCCAACGGATCTGAGAATCGACGTCGCGGACGCCGGGCCCGACGAAGTTTTTCTCTCCGAATTCGACCCTCGGGAATATTGTCAGGGCGCCGAAAGCCTTTGCCGCCCGAAGTTCCTCGGAATCATCGCTTCGACCGTGCTTGCGAACACTTTGGCCAAAAAGAGCGTCGGGCGAGTGGACGGCTTCGTCATTGAAGGACCGACGGCCGGCGGGCACAATGCGCCGCCGCGAGGCGTGAGCGTGCTTAGCGATTCGGGCGAGCCGATATACGGTCCGCGCGATGCTCCCGATATATCCGTGATTCGCGATCTGGGGCTGCCGTTTTGGCTCGCGGGTTCATTCGGATCGCCGGAAAAGCTCTGCGAAGCCCTTTGCATCGGAGCGCAAGGTATCCAGGTCGGAACGGCGTTCGCCTTCTGCAAGGAGTCCGGCATCGCGCCGGACATCAAAGCGAAAGTCATCCAAAAGGTCCTCGATGGAACAATTCGAGTGTTCACGGACCCTCTCGCATCCACCACCGGGTTTCCATTTAAGGTGGTCGACCTGCCCGGCACACTCTCCGACCCGGTTGTTTATGAGCGCCGGGAGCGCTTGTGCAATTTGGGCTACCTGCGCCAACCCTACCGAAAAGCGAACGGGTCTGTGGGCTACCGCTGCCCTGGAGAGCCGATCGAAGACTACGTTGCCAAGGGTGGCGATCGTGCCGCTACTGCCGGGCGCAAGTGCATATGTAATGGCTTGCTTACGACGGCAGGCTTTGGCCAGGTGCGCAAGGATGGCTTCATGGAGCCCGCGATCGTCACGGCGGGAGACGACCTCGCAAACCTGTCCCGGTTTTTGAAGCCCGGTCAGAAGTCCTACACGGCAGACGACGTGATCGACTGCCTGCTCGGCATCAAACCTGCTTTCGGATAGGGGACGGGAGCCGTCCAATCCGCTGACACTCTTCGATGAGACCAGTCTCCTTCCATGCGACCGGTCTCCTGACCGAGTCGCAGGTTTTCGCTGACACAACCACAAAGATGCCCAAAGATGCGACCGGTCTCCTGACCGAGTCGCAGGTTCTTCCGGCGTCTCTTGACAAGACAAACGGTGGGCGGTCAGGAGACCTAGAGAATGGTTGCGACTCGGTCAGGAGACCGATCGCATCCAGGTCGCATCCAGGTCCCACGTCTAACCGAAAGCGAAGCGATTCCTGCGAAAGTTCGAAAGTTGTCCCTTGCGAAATTGCGAATATATATGCCATGATTTTCTCTCGGCGATGGCCGAGACGGATGATGAATATGGATGAAGCAATCCGGAGGTACAAGGCAGAAGTGTTTCAGGCGCTGGCGCATCCGACACGGGTCGCTATCGTTGAACTTCTGCGCGATGGAGAGCTGTCCTCGGGAGAGGTGTGCCGGCAACTTGGCATCGAGCCGGCAAACGTTTCACAGCACCTGACGATCCTTCGCAGCAAGGGCATCCTCAGTCCGCGAAAGGTCGGAAATAGCGTCCTGTATTCGATCCGCGATCCGGCGATCACGCAAGTATTCAACACCCTCCGGGCATTCTGCTATGCGCGCATCGCCGAAATGGCCGAGATGATGGAGCAGCTCGAACCAACGGCTCTGAAGAAAAATCCGGTCAAGAATACTCGCCGAAAGCGGGCGACATGAACTTCGATTCGCCATCCATAGTCGTCGGCGCGTTGGCGATCTTTGGAATCGCGAGTCTGCTGGGCCTGCTCCGCTCCGCGAGTCGTGTTGGCGTTGCGGGGGTACTAAGTATCGCTGGTTGCGCTCTGTGTCTGCTGTCGGCGTTTATCGGAAAGACCGGTCTCGTCACCCTGCCGGCTGGAATCGGTTTGGCAGGGACGGACATCAGCTTCGTCATCGATCCGTTGAGCCGATGGTTTCTTGGTCTGATAGGGGTCGTCGGACTTCCAATCTGCATATATCTCCCTGGTTATTTGCAACATCTTCGTGGACGGGCGCGTCCGGGGCTCGTCTGGTCGGGTCTGGCGCTGTTGTTCGCCAGCATGGCAGGCGTCGTCATCGCACGCAACGCGCTCGTGTTCTTCGCATTTTGGGAACTGATGGCACTGTCCTCGTTCCTGTTGGTTGCCACGGAGCATGAACGGCAAGCTGTTCGACGGGCAGCGTTCATTTACCTGGGGGCGACGCGGATCGGCTCAGCGTTCTTGATGGCGGGATTTCTTTGGGCGCATGCGATGACGGGATCATGGAATTTCCAGGAATGGATCATCCGGGGCGGCGAGGCCTCGGGTCCGGCGGCGCTCATTCTCGTCGGTCTTCTGACGAAGGCAGGCTCATGGCCTTTCCACCTGTGGCTGCCGATTGCGCACCCAGCTGCTCCTGGCCCGGTTTCCGCGCTCATGAGCGGCGTGATGATCAAGACGGCGATTTATGCGATTTTTCGGCTGTTTTTGTTAGGCGGCATCGGAGTTCCGTGGATGGGATGGGCGCTGATTGCGGCGGGAGCCGTATCCGCCTTCTGGGGAGTGCTGTTTGCATTGCTGCAGCACGACCTAAAGCGACTGCTGGCATATCACAGCGTAGAAAACATCGGCCTGATTCTCCTTGCGGCGGGAATATCTCTCGTGGCGCGGGGAGCGGGACTTCGTGCTGTTTCGGACGTTGCATTGGCTGCGGGGTTATTTCATACTTTGAACCACGGGATATTCAAGGCCTTGCTCTTCTTGTGCGCGGGCATAGTCGATGCCAACGCTCACACGAGGGAGTTGGATCGCTTGGGTGGTCTGATCCACCGGATGCCTTGGACGGCAGCGATGTTCTTCGTCGGAAGCGCCGCAATATGCGCTCTTCCGCCCTTAAACGGCTTTGCCAGCGAATGGCTGCTGTACAAGGGACTCTTCCAGATGGGCGCTTCCGGTCCGAGCGGCGAGCTGAGGTTGGTGGCTGTGCTCCTTCTGGGTTGGGTTGGCCTTGTCGGCGCATTGGCCCTTGCCTGTTTTGGTAAGGCGTTCGGAATCTGTTTCCTTGGACAGCCGCGCAGCAGAGAGGCTGCCAAAGCCCGCGAAGCCGGTCCCGCAATGGCGGCGGCGTGCGGGTTCCTCGCTGTTCTGTGCGCGGCGCTGGGCCTGGGCGCGCCTCGGGTTTGGCAGGCTATGTTTGATCTGGGATTCGTCCAAACGCGGCAGGCATCCGGCAACAGTCTCCCCATAATTCCGATGACGATTGCGGGTCTCGCTGTCATTGGCGTCGTCTGGGCCACCATGACTCGATTGGCCAAATGGCGTCCCGCACGGCAATATGTCACATGGGACTGCGGTTTCGGCGCTCTGCCGGCGCGCGCGCAATACACAGCTGCGAGCTTCGCGCAGCCGATTGTGCGGCTGTTCGGTGCGCTGTATCGCTACGAGATGGAAGTGGCAGTCGAGGGGAAAGGGCGACGGCATTTTCCAACAGAGGTCCGTGCCGAGTCGCGCCATGAGCCGTATCTGGAGTCGCGGGTCTATTCGCCCGCATTGGGAGCGGCCGTGCGGCTGTCCGAAGGGTTCATCATGCGACTGCAGGCGGGCAGCATTCACCAATACTTGATGTGGATGGTGATCACGCTCGGGTTGCTCTGGTGGCTGGCGGGCGTTCTATGATGACCGGGTTGCCTCTGCGGACATTGCACCTGACGGAACTAATCTTCATCCCATTGCTGCTGACTTGCGTGATCCGCAAGACCAAAGCGCTGATGCAGGGAAGGCCCGGACCGCCGTTCTTGCAACCGTTTTTCGACCTCGCCAAGAGGTTCCGGAAGGGTGAGACCATCAGCTCGACCACCTCCTGGGTTTTTCGCGCGAACCCTTTGGTTGGGTTCGGTATTGCGCTCTTGGTCGCGGCAGTCGTACCCTGGACAGGCGCGGAACCATTGGCCAGGGGGACGGGAGCGGCGGACCTGATTCTGATCGTCTACCTCCTTGCGGCAGCTCGGTTCTTTTCCGTGTTGGGTGCGTTGGACACCGGTTCGGCGTTCGGAGGTCTTGGAGCGAGCCGCGAAGTCGCATTGGCGGTGCTGATAGAGCCAAGCGTGCTGGTGAGCTTGACCGCTGTCGCGCTTGCAAGCGGATCGACGGACCTGTCGATCGCCTTGGAATCACCGATTCGAAGTACCGTGGCCTTACTTTCCGGGTCTGCGTTTTTGGTCGCGGCCTTGGCGGAACTCTCGCGTATGCCGGTGGACGACCCGACGACGCACCTGGAATTAACCATGATCCACGAGGCGACGATTCTCGAAAACAGCGGACGCAGCCTTGCGCTCATCGAAACGACCGTTGCCCTTCGTACGGCGGTATTTTTCGGCATCGGCATTCGAATGACGCTGGGTTGGATGAGTCCGTCGCTTGGGCCGGGTGTC
Organism: Fimbriimonadia bacterium; assembly: GCA_041483895.1. Taxonomy (GTDB): domain Bacteria; phylum Armatimonadota; class Fimbriimonadia; order Fimbriimonadales; family JABRVX01; genus JBGPGO01. The sequence goes on along the minus strand of JBGPGO010000007.1, from coordinate 118,719 downwards.
TTCCAGGCCATGCTTACCGGCGGAATGATTCTGCTGCTCGGATTCTTGCTGGGGATTCTGGAGGGAATCGCTGTCAAGCTCAACTGGAGGCGCGTTCCATCGTTCGTCGCTTTTTCTACGGCGCTGGCAGTCATGTCCGCCTTCGTGGCGGCGGTGGGAAGCTAGATGGATGGCTTGACACAGTTCCAAGACCTCATCGGACTAGCGACGATGGCTTCACTCTGGATGCTCGGTGTCACTCGGGTGCGGAGCATGCTATGGGGTTTGGCTGCGCAAAGCGCGGCTTTGGGCGCGCTGTTGCTCTTCCGAGGAATCAGTGAAGGGTCTCCGGGCGAGCAGTGGCTTGGCTGCGCCGTCATTGCGCTGAAGGCAATTGGAATTCCCGTGTTCTTGAATTGGAGCGCCTGCCGGTTGCAAGTCGTTCGGGACCGAGGAGTGGGGATTGGACCCGGATTGGCGATGCCGTTTGGCGCGGCGGCCACGGCAGTCTGCTATTTTCAGAGCGGACGGTTTTCGGCGACCGGGCTCCTTTCCGCCAGCGCCGGGCTGGCGATGGCCACCGTCTTGATCGGCCTCATGATCATGATGACCCGGCGATCGGCAATGGGAATGCTGATTGGGTTTCTCGTGCTCGACAACGGCATTTTCGCATACGCCTCCACTCAGACACCGGGAATGCCTGTCGTTATCGAGTTGGGCATCCTATTCGACCTCTTCATCGGGGTTCTCTTGGCCGGAATCGTCCTGTTTCGCGTTCGGGAGAGCTTCGAGCACATGGACGTTGTCAAGATGCGAGAGTTGCGCGAATGACAACCGTGCTGGCTCTGGGTTTCTTTCCGATAGTGCTGGCAGCCTCCGCTCTGCTGCTCCACGATCTGAAGTGGATACGTCTGATCGGAGCCATCTGTGGCGTCGCTCAGAGTGTCGCAACGGGCTGGGTAGCCGTTTCGGTTTTTGGACACGAAGCCCGGCCATTGTTCCTTAACTGGTTTCAGATCGACGGGATCGCGGCATGGATCCTCGCCGTCAATTCTATCGTTTTCGGTGCGTCGATGGTCAGCGCGGCGCTGTTGCTCGACAATCCCGACGAACTACACCTAAGCAAGAAGGCCGCACGAGCGCTGTTCGGGCTGGCGGCGCTCTTTATCGTTGCGGCCAACGCCGTCGTCTGCGCGGCGGACCTTGGCGCATTATGGGTCGCAATGGAGGCAACCACGCTGATCACAGCGCCGCTCATCCTGCTGCAAGGATCGCGAAGGTCCATTGAGGCGGCCTGGAAGTACCTCATCTTGTGTGGCGTCGGGATCGCGTTTGCGTTGCTCGGTACCGTGCTGTTCTTGGCTGCAGCAGGGGGCGCCGGTGGCGCGGAGGGAGGTCTTAGCATCTCTTGGCTCAGTGAACACGCTTCGAGCCTGAAGCGCTCATTGCTGGAGGCGGGGTTCGTATTCTTCGTCCTTGGATACGGAACCAAAGCCGGCCTCTTTCCCGTCCACAACTGGTTGCCCGACGCCCACAGCGAAGCCCCGGCCCCGGCCTCCGCGCTCCTTTCCGGCGCGCTGCTCAACTGTGCGATGGTCGCCCTGTGGCGCATTGCCGGCATCGTCGAGCGATCGGAATCTCGTATCCTCCTCGCCGGCCTGCTCGCGCCGATGGGCGCCATCTCGGTTCTCGCGGCCGCCATCATCTTGATTCGACAACGAGACCTCAAGCGAATGTGGGCCTATTCGAGCGTCGAGAACATGGGTCTGCTCGCTGTTGCGGTCGGACTAGGCGCGGCCCCGATCTTTGCATTGCACGCCCTGGCTCACAGCTTGTCAAAGACCTCCGCATTTCTTCTTTCCGGAAACGTTATGAAGGGCCATGGGACCGTCATGCTCTCCAAGCTCACCGGCGTGATGCGGCGGACTCCGGGGCTCGGATTCGCCATGCTTGCGGCAGGCCTCGCGGTAATGGGTGCGCCGCCCTTTGCATCATTTGTAAGCGAGTGGTTGCTGTTGGCAAAGGCTGCCGACGGACGGCATTGGGGCATTGGTATCGCGCTCGTTGCCGGCCTGGCCGTTAGTTTTGTGGCTGTGCTCATTCACTTGGGCCGCGTCGTTTTTGGCGGAAATCCTGGACGCGCGGAGAGCCAGAGATCGCCGGGACCGATCTACCCGTCGGTGCTGTTGCTGGTCGCGGCGGCGGCGTTTCTTGCGGTGACACCCACCGCGCTCGAGTTTATCGGGAAGGCGTTGCAGCCGGGAGGCCATTCTTGATCGGCGGTACCACCCTATCAGTTGACCTGGCAAACTGGCAATCCGCCCTACTGGAACGCAGGAATCGGCAGGGCTGGCGATATGGGCATCTCACGGTCCGGCGGTCAGAGGGCGGCGTTCGGTTGCTCGAAGCCCTGCTGCTAAACATCGACACCGGCTCGACTGAAGTCATATTTTGCGAGCTTCCGTTTGGCCGTACGGAATTTCCCTCGGTAACGAGCGCTGTTCCCGCCGCACATTCGGCCGAGCGCATGATCGGCGACCTCTGGGGTCTTCGCGCCGCCGGCCACCCTCGTTGGAAGAGTCTGATCCTTCACGAAGCCTGGCCCATTGATCAGTTTCCGATGGCAATTCCGTCGGACGGACCGTTGTCCCCACGAATATCGGAGTTCATGGTTGTTGAAGGGGAAGGGGTCCATGAGATTCCCGTCGGTCCAATTCATGCGGGCATCATAGAGCCAGGCCACTTTCGGATCAGCTGCCTCGGCGAGGTGATCGCGAACTTGGAGATTCGCTTGGGGTACCAACATCGTGGTATCGAAGCGCGATTGGCCGAGGTCCCGTGGCGTCACGCGCGCCACGTTGCGGAGAGCGCCAGTTCCGACTCTGCCTTAGCGAACGCATTGGCTCACTCGGAAGCGCTGGAAACCCTTTGGCAAATCGAGACGCCGAAGCGCGCCCGCGCGCTGCGCACGAGTGCGCTCGAAACGGAGCGTTTGGCCAATCATCTCGGCGATCTCGGCGGCTTGAGCTCGGACATCGGCTTCGCCGTTGGCGCGGCTGCTTTTGCGCGGCTGCGGGGCGCGGCACTTAATCTCGGCCAAACTTTGACCGGAACCCGATTTCAGCGCGGATTTGTATGTCCGGGCGGAGTCGCGTGGGACGTTGGCGAAGCAGAGCTGCGGCTTTTCATCCGAGGGCTTGCCGAGCTCAAGCCGGGAATCCAAGAAGTATGCGAGTTGCTCTTCGATAACCCGGGCGTTCAAGAGCGAATGGAGGGGGTCGGAGTTCTGCGCCCAAGCCTAGCCGCGGAGTTTGGAATGGTCGGCCCGGTTGCGCGGGCCAGCAACAGCCGCTACGACGCCCGCGCTCATTTCGCCCACGCTCTATATCCCGCCCAAGGGATCGAGGTCGCGACCGAACCGGCCGGCGACGTTCTTGCCCGCGCCCGTGTACGCCGTAAAGAACTGTTCGCCTCGTTGAATCTCCTTGAAAGCGTTTCCGCGGATCTTCCGAGCGGCCCCGCTTCGATTGATACGCCAGAAAGCCTTCCTCCTGGGAGGGTGGGGATCGGCATCGTCGAGGCGTGGCGGGGCGAACTGATCCACTGGATAACGACGGACGGCCTGGGCGGGATCGCCCGCTATTCGATTCGAGACCCCAGCTTTCAGAACTGGACCGGCCTCGCGATTGCCGTGCGGCGCAACCTTGTTGCGGACTTTCCACTGATCAACAAGAGTTTCAATCTATCCTATTGCGGGAACGACCTATGAGGGTGAGAAACGGTGCTTAGCGCCTTCCTATTTGCGGTGCAACAACGACACGTCACCGATGCCGCCAACTTTCCGGACCTGCCGGATGGCGCAAAGGGGTTGCCATGTCTGACCTCAGAACCCTGTCTTGGGGAAACCTGCAACCGCTGCGTCCAAGCCTGTCCGACCGGCGCGATCACCATTGCGGAAGAGGCCGGACTGCCTTCCGTTGCGCTCGATCGTGGTCTCTGTGTAACATGTGGCGCATGCGTCGAATCCTGTCCAACAAAGACGATCGTGCACGACCGCTCCACCCGGACCGCGGTGCGCCACCGAAGCGACCTGGTGCTGCGGCAGACCCCGGAAAGGGCGGACATGGAACTCCTACCCATGACCGAAGCGCCCTTCCGGCGATCTGTGGATATCCGCGAGGTCTCTACCGGGTGCAACGCAACGGACCTCGAGGTCGCAGCCACAACCAACCCAATCTTCGATTGCTCACGTTTTGGAATCCACTTCGTCGCCTCTCCCCGGTTTGCGGATGTGCTGCTCGTGACCGGGCCGGTTGGCAAGGCGATGCGAGAACCACTGCTTCGGTGCTTTGACGCCATGGCGGAGCCCCGGATCGTGATCGCCGTCGGCACGTGCGCAATTAGCGGGGGATTGCACCGTGGCGGCTACGCCGAAGCGAACGGCGTGACCCCTCATCTGCAGGTCGCGGCATTTGTGCCAGGTTGCCCACCGCACCCCTGGAGCATCATCCACGGAATTCTGCTGGCGATCGGCTCGGCCGCAGTCAGTCCATAGCCTCCATGCGGCCGGTCTCCTGACCGAGTCGCAAGTTCTCCTCAATGCGACCGGTCGCATCGACGCAAATCCAGTCCCCCGCTGCCGATAGGACCTATACGACATATACGACCCATATGACCTATTCGGAGGGCGAGCCATACGGTTCGATTCATGTCGCATGTTTGCAACTCGGTGAGGAGACCGGTCGCATCGACGGATCCTGCGGTTCGTGTACGACTGCTTTACCGACCCGCCAGGGAAGTGTCACAATCGGAGTCGTTGTGGCAGTGGACAGCGCCCAGAGGAAGCGGGAAGTATATGGCAAGCTTGCATCTTGGTTTCGGACTCGCGGCACTGATAGTATTTGCGCAGCCAATGGTCGGCCAATCAAGGGACCCTGGGGGAGGACATGTGATGACAGAATCAACGCAGGACCTTGCGTCCGCTTCTCTTCTGGATGAGGTTGAGTACGCGCATGCTTGGGCGCGCGTAGCCTTGCTGGGTGAACCGATGCCGGACTTTCCCATCCCACCTGGTCTCGAGCCTCGAAGACAGGATGCCGGCGAGTTGCTCCTGCGCCAATCCGTGCGCCTGACTCCCCTCCAAATCGGCGCGAAACACTATGAACACGGTTTGGGGGCGCACGCCAACAGCGAGATCGTTGTACGCCTGGCCAAGCCCGGCAAGTCGTTTCATGCGGAGGTTGGCATCGACAACAACTGGGATACGGCAGGCAAGCACGGCACCGTCGTCTTCTCAGTCGATGTCGGAGGCAAAGAGAGATTTCGATCATCGGTGCTGAAAGGCGGCGATCAGCCGGTCAGCGTCGATCTGGACCTGGGTGGCGCCAAGGAGTTCACGCTTCTGATCTCAGATTCGGGCGACGGCATCGGCTGGGACCAATCCGATTGGGCAAACGCAAAGGTAGCGCTGGAAGACGGCAATAGCGTTTGGCTGGATGAAATGCCAGTGCGGGTTCCCCCCGCGCGCCTTGCCACCGGCCTCCCGTTTTCATTCACTTACGACGGTGTGCCCTCGGAGAAGCTCTTGCCGACCTGGAAGCGGTCGAACTCCGTTGGCAAGACCCAGAACGGCAAGCACACCGAAACTGTCACCTTCTCCGACCCGGCAACCGGACTTGAGGTCATCTGCGAGGTAACTGTCTTCGCCGGTTTCCCCGCCGCGGAATGGGTCATGCGTTTCCACAACAGCGGCGCGAAGGACACGCCGATACTGGAGAACATCCGTGCTCTCGACCTTCGCATCGCCACTCCCCCAAAGGGCGACATCATCCTGCACCACTCAAACGGCTCCACGTGTGACTCCACAGACTTCATACCGCTCGATACAACTGTCGCTCCCAGCGCCGAGCTGAACCTTGCGCCGAACGGCGGACGCTCATCCGATGGCGTGTTGCCGTTCTTCAACCTCGAATGGCACGGAGGAGGCTTGATTGGAGCGATCGGCTGGAGCGGACAGTGGGCCATGCGCGTAAAGCGCGATTCGGCCCGCGAGATTTTGCTGCAGGCCGGGCAGCAGATCACACATCTCAAACTTCATCCCGGGGAGAGTATCCGGACGCCACGCATCCTTGTCATCCCGTGGCGCGGCGCGGACAGTCTGCACGGGAACAATCTGCTCCGTCGGCTCCTTCTTGCCCACTATGTGCCTCGCATCAACGGAAAGGTCGCCGTCCCGATGATGGGCCAGCTCGCGGTCGACCAAGCCCTGAACTGGTGCAATGAAGAGAACCAGCTCTCGCAGATTCCGCGCATCGCGAAGACCGGGGCCGAGATGTTTTGGCTGGATGCGGGTTGGTTCGAAGGCGAGTGGCCTGGCGGCGCGGGAAGCTGGGTGCCAAAAAGCGCCTTTCCTCATGGTCTAAAGCCGCTCGGAGACAAAGCGCACGAGAACGGTATGAAGTTCATCCTTTGGTTCGAACCGGAGCGCGTATGCAAGGGCAGTCGAATTGCGAACGAGTTTCCGGAGTGGGTGCGCTTGCAGAACGGGACCGATTGGGATGGCCTCTTCAAACTGGACGATCCCGCTGCGCGGAAGTGGCTCACAGATACCCTATCCAAAAGCCTCTCGGATTGGGGCGTTGATGTCTATCGAAACGATTTCAACATCGCTCCACTTCGATTTTGGCAAGCCGCCGACGAACCGGACCGCCAGGGCATCACGGAAAACCATTACATCGAAGGGCTCTACACGATGTGGGATGAGCTGCGCGCGAGAAAGCCCGGATTGACGATCGACAATTGCGCGAGCGGTGGCCGCCGCATCGACATTGAAACGATTAGCCGCAGTTATCCGCTTTGGCGCAGCGACACCACGTGCGCGCCTCCCGTCTCGTCCGCTTGGGATCAGTGCCAGACTGCGGGTCTAAGCCTTTATATGCCGCTCCATTCCGCCGGAGCATGGAGTTATGATCCCTATGCGTTTCGAAGCGTCGCGACGACCGCCGTTGTGCTCCCAGGGAACATCTGGCAGGGCGACTATGCGTTCGACGCGGCGAAACGAGCCACCGAGGAAGTCAAGGACCTGCGTCCGCTTTGGCTCGGCGATTACTACCCGCTGCTGCCGGTCAATTTGGATGAAAGCCAATGGTGTGGTTGGCAATTCGATCGGCCGGATCTTGGCCAAGGCTTCGCGATGCTGTTCCGGCGTCCAAAGAGCCAATACACGACAGTTCAGGTGGCCTTGCACGGTCTCGATCGGAAAGCAAAGTATGAAGTGACGTTTGTTGACGCAAAGAAGAAGCTGATGCTGACCGGAGCGGAGCTTGCGACCCTGCGCGTGGACAGCGACAAATCGCCCGGATCGGTGCTGATCAAGTATCGAAAAGCCAATTAGCTAACCGGATGGAGGTCGTCGCAGGCGTCTAGCACTGGATGCGACCGGTCTCCTGACCGAGTCGCAAGTACTTTATCCCTTCACAGTCGCACTGTGAAGGGGGTCGGAACTTCCACTGGATGCGGCCGGTCTCCTGACCGAGTCGCAAGTTCTTCCGGGGTCTCCTGACCGGGCTCGCAATGCTTGCCGATAGGACCCATACGTCCTATACGTCCTATACGACCTATCCGGAGCCCGAGCCACAACGTCCGAGAGCGCTACGGCAATGACAGTTGGCTGATGTAGCGGTCCTCGAAGGATGGATCGAGGTTGAGCTCTACCACTTCGACCTTCTCTCGCAGCGTCTTCATCTCCGCCAGCAGGTTCTTGTCGAGCAACGCCAGGGTGGCCCCGGCCAGCGAGGCATTGCCGACCAGCTGCACCTGTTCGACGCTAAAGCCCGGAAGCAGACCGCATGCGATGGCGTTTCCGATGTCCAGGTGCATGCCAAAGCCGCCCGCCAGATAGAGCGTTTTGACGTCAGCCGAGTCCAATTTGTGCCGGGCCAACAGGGTCAATATCCCAGCCGCAATTGCCGCTTTGGCCTGCAGCAAGGAAGCCACATCCGCCTCAGAGACGACGATCGCCCGGGCGCCCTGGCCTTTGGCCACTTTGAAACATCTCCCACTCTTGATGCGACCGGTCTCCTTGATGCCATTGATGCGACCGGTCTCCTGACCGAGTCGCTCGTCGTTCGATGCGACCGGTCTCCCGACCGAGTCGCACCCCAAGGCGGAAGAAAACCTCCCGATCTCGTCGAGAAGACCCACGCGTCGGCCCTCCGCAAGGAAATCGATGTACGCCGATCCGCATAGTCCCGTCGGCCGGCCGCCACCGTCGCCAATCACCTCGTAGCGCACCGCGAACGGATCGGCTTCGAGGGACAAGTGCGAAATCGCGCCCTCGCCCGCCCGCAGGCCGCAGGTCAGCCGAGACCCTTCAAACGCCGGTCCCGCGGCCGTCGCGCAGCCGGATATCTCCCCGCCGTGCATCAAAAGAATCTCGCCGTTGGTCCCCACGTCCACAAGCAGGCTCGGTCCCTCCTCATACGCCAATCCGGACGCCAACAGCCCGGCAGTCAGGTCCGCGCCGATGTAGGCGGCGATGGAAGGCAGCAGATGGACGTTCGCGTCGCCCGGTTCCAACCCGATCGCGCCGGCCGGAAACGGACCTCGATCCAAGAACCTCGGCGTGAACGGAGCGATCCCCATCGGACTTGGGTCCTCGCCAACGAGCAAATGCAGCATCGTCGTATTGCCGGCAACCGTAATGCAAGACACTTCGTCCCTCTGCCGTTCTGCCCCGGCGAGGGCCTCATCCAAGAGCGGTCGCAGGGTCTCCGCGACGATGGCCCGTTGAAGTTCCGCCAACATGGCGACATCCGTGGAGCAGAGGTTGATCCGAGTCAGCACGTCATCGCCAAAGTGCATCTGTTTATTGAAACCCGCCGCCCTCCCCACAGTATCTCCGGTGAGCAGATCGACAAGCTGGACCACCACCGTCGTCGTTCCAACATCGACCGCCACTCCCAGCCCCGAATCGGCAAGGGGATCCCGCGCGTAGGGCACGTTGATTCGATAGTCGGCCACCACTTGCGGCGCGTAGGCAAGCAACGCCCGAGGCGGAATTCGCAACACGACTTCAGCGTCCGATCCCACCATATATTGGCAGGCGCGGATTTCGCCCGGCAGCGCGACCTCCCCCGTCTCCACATGGACCAAAGACCCGCGCACCAGCTCGATCGTGCAGCCGGCGCACATATCCTTTTCCCCGCACCGGGTGTTGAGCGGCAATCCCTCGCCCCGAAGGATGCGGGTCAGCCGCAGTCCCAGTTTGTCCGGACCGATAACGAGCGACTCGGTCGGGAAACCGGTCGCATCCCCACCGGTCGCATCCTCAATCGTGATCCGCACTGGGGTCCCGCGCGATGTCGATGCGACCGGTCTCCTGACCGAATCGCTCGTCGCTCTCCCGCTCCGTGATGCGACCGGTCTCCCGACCGAGTCGCTCGTCTACGATGTCGATGATGCGCTCGTCCGCCGTCATCGAGAAGGTCTGGCCTGGTTCCAACACGAGGAAGCGCTCCTCATCCCATTGGCCCGTCAGCAGCGCTTTCAAAAGATCCGGCGTGCCGTGCTGGCGATCGAAGTTCCATTTCAACCACTCTGCGCACCCTTTTGTGAAACGGATGTCATCTTCCGTCGCCCCGACACCCATGTCCACATACGTTGCCCGGTCGTAGGTGGTGAACCAATTCTGCTCCATCTGCATAAGATAATCCGCGTTATCCTCCCCGTACTTATCGCGATATTCCTCATATAGGAGCCTATGCCGTTCTGGACCCGGTGGGATATGGTGGCGGTTCCAGCCGGGGCTGTACCAATAGGTCCCGGGATGCAAGCGCACATAATCCGCGTACCGCTCCTTGCTCCCAAGCAGGAGGGTGATGCAGTCGTGGGCTCTCGGTATCACGAGGCGGGAAGTTTTCGTGAACACCCCCTCAGTCCCTCGGCTGCACAGGCCGTAGACGAGGGCGATCACCTCCGGGCTATGCTCCGACTCGATCTGGTCGACCAGCGACTGAAGCTCCCGTCGCAGGCGCGGCGGATCGTCGTGCAGCCCCTGAGGCAGTTTTGCGATGTGAACGATATGAGTGAGATCTCTGGCGAAATGCTCCACCTCGGTTTCCAGCACCGAGCACAAAATCACCGCCGTTTTGGGTGGATTCGTCACTTGTGTGAATTTTATCGCGAATTTGGCAAACGGTTCTGCCGATTCAGCCAATTTCGCCTGGAATTTGGATTTCTTGTGCCTCATAATAGGGATTGAGGACACGGTCGGGGGCAAATCCCCTGGCCGCGCATCCGCGAAGGAGTCTTCATGACACAGTTTCAATCGTTGAGCGAAGCCGTGATCCGAGGCGACCGCAAAGAAGCGGCCAGCCTCACGCAGGAATTGATAGACGCAAACACCAACCCCAAGGACATTCTCTCCGCCCTTGTCAGCGGCATGGACGTTGTCGGGGATCGGTTTCAAAGGAACGAGGCGTTTGTACCCGAAATGCTGATCGCCGCCCGCGCGATGAAGGAAAGCATGGCGCTGCTGGAGCCGATCTTGGTCAGGGCCGGTATCCGGCCGGAACACACCGCCGTTATCGGGACCGTCCAAGGCGACCTCCACGACATCGGAAAGAACCTGGTCGCGATGATGTGGCGGGGCGCTCATTTCAATGTGATTGACCTGGGAACCAATGTGCCCGCCGAACGTTTCGTCGAGGCCGCCCAAGAAAACGGCGCTCACCTAATAGGGCTTTCCGCCCTCTTGACCACAACCATGCCCTCCATGAAAGCCACGATTTCGGCGATACGAGAATCGGGTGTCAAGGCGAAGGTGATCATCGGCGGAGCCCCCATCACTCAGGAATTTGCCGACCAGATCGGTGCGGACGCATTTGCCTCCGACGCCGCGAGCGGAGTCGAAACCGCCCGCCGGCTCCTGGCGGGCTAGCGCGCAATGAGAAACACCCGTATGTCCGGGAGGGAGCGGTTCAACCGGATGCTCCGGCGTGAGGCACAAGACTGCATCCCACGAGGGGACAGCCATTGGGATGAGACCATCACCCGTTGGCGCTCCGAGGGAATGACCGATGCGGCGCTGGAGTTCATCGGGTATGACTTTCAACCCACGATGTGGAGTGAGCCGCGGCCGTTTCCCGGTCAAGACATGACCGTAGCGGAAGACGAATTCACTCGGACGTTCCGCGACCAATATGACAATTTGACGAAGTATTGGAAGCACAAGTCTGGCACGCCGGAACATACCGGCTTCGGTTGCCAAACGCGCGAGGATTGGTACAAGGTCTACAAGCCGAAACTGCTGGAAGCATGGCCGTTCGCCGACCCGACTGTGTGCCGCGACTATTGGACGCTCGGAAGGCGGAACGGCCGCTGGACATTTCATTGCGCCTTGGAAACCTTTGAACTTGCCCGAAGACAAGTGGGGGACGAGACTTTCCTCATAGCCCTTATCGATGACCCGGAATGGGCGGTGGACATCTCCCAGACCATGACCGACCTCGTGCTCAAGGACTTCGATAATTTGGTTCGACACGGCATTGACACCGATGGCGTCTGGATATTCGGCGACATGGCCTACCGTCGGGGACCGTTTTGCTCGCCTGCCATGTATCGCAAATATGTCTGGCCGGACCACAAGCGGCTTGCCGATTGGGCGCATGAACATAATTTACCCTTCATTTTTCACACCGACGGCGACGTCAATTCCATCCTGCCGGACTACATCGACGCCGGATTCGATTGCCTGCAGCCGCTGGAGGCGAAAGCGGGAATGGACGTGCGCGAGATGGCCCCAAAATACGGGAAACGCCTGGCGATGTTCGGCAACATCGACGTGATGGTGATGGCGACCAATGACAAGGAGCGGATTGAGGAGGAGGTCCGGTCGAAGCTGGAGGCTGGGATGGCGACCCTCGGCTACGCGTATCATTCCGACCACTCCGTCCCCCCGACCGTGAGCTGGGATACCTACCGCTTTGTGATTGAGATGGTGGACAAGTACGGGAACTACGATTGATATGAACGACCGCGAACGATTCCTGGCGACCATGCGATGCGACCGGTCTCCTGACCGAGTCGCAAGTTCTCCCGACCGAGTCCCCATCTGCGACTTCGGGTTTTGGTCGGAAACGATCGAACTTTGGAAAGGGCAGGGCCTGCCGGAGCATCTGGACGAGAATACAGCCTGCGACTTCTTCGGCATGGATCGGTATGAGGGCTGGGTCGGCATCCGCGAATCGCTCGATCCATGGTTCGAACGAGTGGTCATCGAAGATCGCGGCGACATGGAGGTCGTGCAAGGCGAGGACGGCGTTCGGGTCCTTCGGCACAAGTTCATGGGCTCCATCCCGATGCACGTAAGCCACTTGCTTACAGACCGGGAGAGTTGGGAGAAACACTACAAACCGCGCCTCAATCCCGATTCGCCGGGCCGATTCCCTCCCGCTTGGTCCGAGCGCATCAAGCGGTGGAAGAACCCGTACCGGCCAAACGTTCTCACCCTCCCTGGCGGCAGCCTGTACGGGTGGATTCGCAATTGGATGGGAGTCGAAAACGTCTCCTACGTCGTTTATGACGACCCCGCGTGGTTCGAAGAGATGGTGGACACGATTGCCGATCTGGTCTGCGGGTATCTACAAAAGGCGTTCGATTCGGGGGTTCAGTTCGACGCCTGCGGCATGTGGGAGGACATGTGCTATTCCGGCGGCCCGCTTTTGGGCCTCGACCACTTCCGTCAATTCCTGATGCCGCGCTATCGGAGAATCACGGACCTGCTGCACAAACACGGCGTGGACATCATATGGCTGGACTGCGACGGCAACATCGAGAACCTGATCCCGCTATGGATGGGCGTCGGGGTGAACTGCATGTTTCCGGTCGAGATCGGCACTTGGGGGGCAGATCCTCTGCGGTACAGAAAGGAATATGGCAAGGACCTTCTCATGATGGGCGGTTTCGACAAGCACATCTTAGCGGGAAGCCGCCGTGGCATTCGAGAGGAGATCGACCGCCTGGCCCCGCTCGTCGAGGAAGGCGGATACATACCGTTTTGCGACCACCGCGTCCCGCCCGACGTCCCGCTTGACAGCTATCTTTACTATCTCCGCCTTGCCCGCAAGCGTTGGGGTCATGGAATCAACCTCAAGCCGATGGGCAAGGTCTGGCACCTCGGACCACCCGCTACCATCCCTACACAGTCTGACTGTGAAGGGATGGTAGCGGGTGAGGCGACGGCATGACCCGTTCGACAAGCTCAGGGCAGGCCTGGCTCGATCAGCAATTCGCGGAAGGAGTGCTTCTGATGGACGGCGCGATGGGAAGCATGCTCCTCCACGCCGGACTTACCGCCGCCACATGCGCGCAGCTCTGGAATATCGACCATCAGGAAGCGGTCGAAGATGTCCATCGCTCGTACGCGGAGGCCGGATCGCGGGTCGTTTCGGCGAATACTTTCGGCGGCAGCGCCCTGGCATTGGAACGGCATAGCCTTGCCGACCGCTGTGGCGAGCTGAGCGCGGCGGCCGTCCAAATTGCCCGCCGGGCCGTCGGAGACGACGGTTGGGTGTTGGGCGACATCGGCCCCTTTGGCGGGTTCTTGGAACCATACGGAGAGACCACGGAGGATGAGTTTCTCACGGCGACCCGCGTGCAGATTGAGGCATTTCAAGAAGCCGGCGCGGATGGAGTGATTGTGGAAACGATGGCAGACCCGATTGAGATGTCCTTGGCAGTGGGCGTCGCCCGGGAGGCCGGGGACTGGCCGGTACTGGCAAGCTATGCGTTCCAGCGAACCGGCGAAGGCTTCCGAACGATGATGGGCGCGACGGTCCGCGATGCGCTTGCCGCCGCCCTTTCAGCGGGCGCCGATGCGGTCGGGGCAAACTGCGGAACTAACCTCAGCATGTCGGATTACGTTGACTTGGCGCCCGAATTGGTTGCGGCCTCTCAGGGCGTGCCGGTCTTGCTCCAGCCGAATGCGGGGGAACCGAGATTTACCGGCGCTTCGACCGTGTATCTGGCACCACCGGAGGAACTGGCCCACTGCGCGGTGTCGGCCATCGCGGCAGGGGTCCGCATCTTTGGGGGTTGCTGCGGGACGACTCCGGACCATATTCGGGCGGTCGCCGAGGCCCTTGGGGTTCTGCCGATCCAGACATGACGCCGCGCGAACGGTTCGTCGCCGCCCTCGAACGCCGCTCGCCTCCCGGCCTCGTGCCCCACTTCGAGCTGGTGTTCTTCTTGACCATGGAGGCATTCGGCAAGGTGCACCCCTCCCATCGTGATTACTCTCAATGGCGCCAGATGACCGAGACGGAGCGGCGCTTGCACCGGCGGGACATGGCGGAGCTGTTCGTGGCGACCGCCGAGCGGTTCGAGCACGACGCGATCTTCGTGCATCCAAACCCCGGCGGCATTGACGAAGAGATGCGGCTTCTCGATGAGATTTGCGATCTCGACCAGGGCCGGCACTTCCTGATGATGCACGGCGATCCCACGTTCGCCATCCCGAACGGCGAGGAGATGGAGGAGATGAGCCTGCGAATGCATGAAACTCCCGGCGTCGTGGACAGAGAGGCATCGGAAAACGTCGACCGGCACATCCGAAGGGCGGACCGGCTGCGCGAGCACGGCGCGTTGGACGGTTTTGCGCTCTGCTCCGACTATTGCTTCAACTCCGGAAGTTTCCTGCCCCTTCCCTGGTTCGACCGGTTCATAACTCCCCATCTCAACCGAATCGTGCAGGAATATCGGGACCGCGGTTTCTACGTGATCAAGCACACCGATGGCAACATCATGCCGATTTTGGATCGGCTCGTCGGCTGCAACCCGCACGCGCTTCATTCCCTCGATCCGCAAGGAGGTGTCGATATCGCGGAGGTAGCGCGGCTCGTCGGCAACCAGGTCTGCCTGTGTGGAAACGTGGACTGCGGCAAGCTCCAGACGGGGACGGATGAAGAGTGCGTGGAATCGGCGCGCTATGCCATTCGAACCGGCCTGAGCGCGCCTGGGTATATCTTTAGCACCAGCAACTGCATTTATACCGGCATGCGGCTGGACCGGTATGAGCTCATTCGGGAAGTCTGGAAGAAGGAGGGCATCCGGCCGCAGGTATAATTAATCCCTTCAAAGTCAGACTTCGCAACCATCCCTTCACAGTCTGACTTTGAAGGGATGGTACTCGAAGGATGCGACCGGTCTCCTGACCGAGTCGCAACCAATCGGACGGTACCGGAGACATGTCAATGGCGACAGAGTACTTCTTAGGCGATGAGGCCGTAGCCTGGGGCGCGATAGACGCGGGGATCGCGGGCGCCTTCTCCTACCCTGGTACACCCTCAACCGAAATCTTCGAGACCATCCAAGCCGTCGCTCCCTCTGTCTGGGCCAGCTGGTCGGCGAACGAGAAGGTGGCGTACGAAGAGGCGCTCGGCATGTCCTATGCCGGCAGGCGCGCGCTGGTTTCCATGAAGCATGTTGGGCTGAACGTGGCCGCCGATCCGTTCATCAACTCCGCCCTCACCGGCGTGAATGGCAGCCTCGTCCTCGTCTCCGCCGACGACCCAGGGATGCACTCGTCACAGAACGAACAGGACTCCCGCTTCTATGCCGAGTTTGCCAAGATCCCGTGCTTCGAGCCGAGCAGCCAGCAGGAATGCTACGACATGACGCGGGAAGCGTTCCGGCTGTCGGAGCGCGTCGGCCTGCCGGTGATGATTCGCTTGGTGACGCGGCTCGCCCACAGCCGATCTATCGTCATCCGCCACCCGGATGAGGAATGCGAGCGGCGGGAGACGGCTCTGCCCATCCCCGATCCCAACGATTGGACGCTTGTGCCGCACAACGCCCGCCGACGCTATAGGCGGCTGCTGGAGATGCAGCCGACTCTACTGGCATATTCCAATGAGTCGCCGTTCAACCTCTTGACCCTTGGAGGTCGGCGCGCGCTGATATGCTCCGGTACGGGATACAACTACATCCGGGAGGCGCTGGGAGGGAGGCCGGAGGATTCGCTCCTGCGTGTCGCCGTCTATCCGCTGCCGACGGATCGGATTCGAGAGATACTTGGGCACTGCGATGAAATCTATGTGATCGAGGAGGGTTATCCGTTCATCGAGCAGCGGCTCATAGGCCTCCTCGGCATTCCCGGCAAATCCGTTCGGGGGAAACTGGACGGCACGTTGCCGATGGACGGCGAATTGACTCCGGAACTGGTCACCCACGCGCTTGGGGGAACATCCGCGAAGCACATGCCCGCCGATCCGATCGCCGTCGCAAGGCCGCCGCAGCTGTGCAAGGGTTGCCCGCATTGCGACACTTTCAGCGCGCTCGTGGATGCCACCGCGGGCTACCCCGGCGCGGTCCTGTTCAGCGACATCGGCTGTTATACGTTGGGGGCGATGGCGCCATATCGCGCGGTGCACTCCTGCGTGGACATGGGTGCCTCGATCAGCATGGCTCACGGCGCTTCCCGGGCGGGGGCGCGTCCGGTTGTTTGCACCATCGGGGACTCGACATTCACGCATTCCGGCCTGACGCCGCTCATCGGCGCCATACGGACCAATGCGGATATCACCGTCATGATTTTGGACAATGCGACGACCGCCATGACCGGGGCGCAGGACTCGCTGGCGACGGGAGAGGAGCTGATCGAGCTTCTCCGCGGATTTGGGGTGAAAGACCTTCACGTATTTGAACCCCTTCCCAAGCATCATGAAGAAAACGTTGAAATCATCCGGCGTGCCATCGAGCACAAGGGACTGAGCGTCATCGTCGCCCGCCGAGCCTGCATCCATATTCGACCCCACCAAAGGCCGGAAGCCGCCACCATCCCGGTCGGCGAGGCGTAGCAACCATGGAACACAACATCGTTTTGGCCGGAGTGGGAGGGCAAGGGATCCTCACCATCGCCAGGGGGCTTTCCATTGCCGCGCTCGGAAAGGGAATGCACGTAAAGCAGGCGGAAGTGCATGGCATGTCTCAGAGGGGTGGGGCCGTCTATTCCCATCTGCGCATCTCCAGCTCGGAGATATTCAGCGATATGATTCCGATGGGCGAGGCGGACATGATCTTGGCGATCGAGCCGCTGGAAGCCCTTCGGTATGCCGAGATGCTAAAGCCGAACGGCACAGTTATCGCGAGCACGAACGCGGTAACGAACATCGGCAACTATCCGCCCATCGAATCCGTTCTCGACCATCTTGTCGGCTTCCCGAACCATGTGGCGATCAGCATGTTGCAGCTTGCGCGGGCGGCCGGCAGCACGATGACCGCGAACACCGTCGCGATGGGGGCCGCTTCGCTTTTCCTCGGTTTCACGGTGTCGGAATTGGAGGGGGCGATCCGGGAGCTGTTCGCCGCGAAAGGGGAGCGGGTGGTAGACGCCAACCTCCGCGCTTTTCGCTTCGGACGAACGGCGGCTGCCGCCTATGTCGATGGGCTGCAACGAGGCGGTTCACCGAAGTCCGTACGGCAGTGGATCGAGACGCTCTCCCCCGAGCATCTTGCCTCCGAGGATGCACTGGATGCGACCGGTCTCCTGACCGAGTCGCTTGTTGATTTCCTTGATGCGACCGGTCTCCCACTTGATGCGACCGGTCTCCTGACCGAGTCGTGGGGCGAGTGTCATGGCCGGGAGGACCGGCTTTCCGGCGCGGAGGCTCATGCTTTTGAGAGCATCCTGATGAACGCCTATGAAGAAGGCCGACGGAGACTCTACGAGCATGAGGTGTATTCGCTTGTGGAGCTGGTGGGCGCGATTTCGCCGCCACGATACTCGTTTGTGCCGAAGGGGTCGATGATTCCCAGAGAAGCGCTGGAGCAGTATCCCGGCGACACGGTGGTGGTGAAGCTGGTGTCGCCAGAGATCGTTCACAAAACGGATGCGCACGCGGTGGCCTTCGTTCCGAAGACGATTCAAGCGGTGCGAACTGAGATTGACCGTCTTATCGAGCGACATACGGGCGTCGCCACCGTCGCCGGCGCGCTGGTTGTGGAGTTTGTGGAGAATAAGTTCCGCGGTTTCGGCGGCGAGCTATTTGTGGGGATACGTGCGACTCGCGAATTTGGACCTGTTATCGCAGCAGGGCTGGGCGGTCTGGATACGGAGTACCTTGCCACGAAAATGCGGCCGGGCGTCGCTGTAGCGAAAGCGGTCGCCATGGATACGGACGCGGAGACGTTTCTTGAGCGGTTCATGGAGACCGCCGCGTACGATATCTTGGCGGGCAAGGCAAGAGGGCATGAGCGGAGGGTGTCGGACGGGGAGCTGCTCCGGTGCTTCCGGGCGTTCATCGCTATCGCCCGCGGTTTCTGCGTGGATCGCGGGGAAGAGGGGCCGGACATCGGAGAATTGGAGGTCAATCCGTTCGCCTTCCGCAATCAACGCCTCATTCCGCTCGATGGACGCGGTTGGTTGCAAACAGCCGCCAAGGCCGCCCCGGCGCGCCCAAAAGAGAACGTCCGAAAGATGCTGGAGCCGGACTCGATCTCATTGATCGGCGTTTCCTCAAAACCGGACAGCATCGGACGGATCATTCTCGGAAACATTCTCCAATCCGGTTTTCCCAAGGACAAAGTGACGGTGGTAAAGAAGGACGTCACCGAAATCGACGGCGTTCGGTGCGTTCCGGACATCGCGGACCTGCCGGAACCCGTGGACCTGCTCGTGATTTCCACCGCATCGAAGGAGGCGCCCTCGATCCTTTCGGCCGTTAACTCCACCGGCAAGGCGCGTGCGGCGATAATCATCTCCGGCGGTGGAGGGGAGACGGAAGATTCGCACGGAATCGGCGAGGAGATTCGGGAGGCCATACGAGAGGGCAGACAGCGGCCGGACGGCGGATGCGTGGTCCTCGGCCCCAATTGCATGGGTATACAGTCCCGGCCCGGAGGTTATGACACGTTCTTCATTCCTAAGAACAAGATGGCCCGCCAAGACGATCGCCCCGCGCAACCGGTGGCGATACTGTCCCAAAGCGGGGCGTTTATCGTGTCGCGCCTTAGCAGCCTGGAGCATTTGCGCCCGGCGTTCACGATCTCCATCGGCAACCAGGCGGACGTGACCGTATCAGACTTGCTTTGGGCGCTTCACGACCGGCCGGACGTTCAGGTGATCGGCGTCTACGTGGAGGGTTTCGCCAATTTGGACGGTTTGGAGACTTTGCGCGCCGTAAGCCAATTGGCGAAGTCGGGCAAGACGGTTGTTTTCTATAAGGCGGGCCGGACCGAGGCGGGAAGGCTCGCGGCGGCCGGTCACACCGCCGCTGTGGCGGGAGACTATGACATTTGCCAGTCAGCGATGCATGCGGCGGGAGCGATCGTTGTCGAGAACTTCCGGGAGTTCAACCAGTCGCTTGAAACGGCTACTCTGTTGGCGGATAGGACCGCCCGAGGGAATCGCGTCTTCGCGGTCACGAATGCGGGGATGGAAGCAGTCAGCCTCGCCGATACCATGCTCGCCGATGGGGCCACAGCCCAATTTGCCGATCTGAGCGATTCCCTTCGTGAGGAACTGAGGTCGGTGATTTCGAGGCGCAACTTGGGTGGCATCGTCGATGTACGCAACCCAATGGATTTGACCCCGATGGCGGATGAAGCCGTTTATGACGAAATCGTGCGCGCGGCGCTCAAAGATGATGGCGTGGACGCGGTCATCGTTTCCTGCGTTCCGCTTGCCCCCGAACTGAGGACGCTGGAATCACAACTGGGTGATCCGGCGGCGTTTCCTTCTCTCTGCGGCGGTTGGCAAGACTGCGGCGGGAAACCCATCCTGTTTGTCTGTGACGCCGGTCCGCTGTTCGATCCCCTGGCATCCGCCGTCCGCGCGGCAGGCCTACCGGTCTTTCGTGCCGCGGATGAGGCTATCCTCGCCTTGGGCGCCTGGTTGAATCACCGATTGGCGATTGCGCCAGTCCCACAGCCGGCGGCAACCACCTAACTCGCTTTGAATCCCTTCACAGTCTGACTTTGAAGGGATGGGTATTCAAGAGGGCCGGCGGGTATCGCCGTCAGCCCTCTTCCCGGTGCAACAGATCCCCCAGGCGTTCAATTTCTTGCTTGGTCAGCAGTGACTCGATCCGGGGAAAGAACTCTCGCTCTTCAAATCGAATGTGATCGTCGAGGGACTGACCCAACGCAATCATCAACTCCGGAGGCGGCGGACCTTTGGCGAGAGCCTGCTCGACCGCCGACAGCCGCCTCCAGAACGCTTCATGCTCCGCCATCATACGTACACATTGTTCGTCTTTCGCCGGGTCTACGTGCGCGCATAGTGCCGGGAGCAGATGCTCCTCTTCCGCGCCGAAGTGAGCCACAAGATGCTCTTTCGCAAACGCGACGAATGCCTGCGCGGCGGCCGATGCTTCCGCCGCAGGCAATTCCGCCGCCTTGATCAATCGATGTGCTTGGACCAGCCCATGATGATGGTCCACTGTCAACGGAACCAGCGACTTATGCCTTTTCACTGTGCCACCTATAAGTACGGCGATTCGTGCATCGCCTTGAGACGCGCCCATCGCCGATCCACCTCTGCCTGGAGCTCCGCCAGCTCTTTCTCGTGCTCAGGGCCGCGCAGGTGCGATCCCATTTTGCCGAGCCGTTCGTAGATACCGACTACCGGGATTTTTCTGCCCGGCTTTTCCGGATCATAGTTCAGCGTGGTCTTGCCGTTTTCAATCTCGACAAGCGGGAAGAAGCAGCTATCAACCGCCGCATCAACAATCGCGGGACCGGAATCGTCGGGTGATTGCCAGTTGAGCGGGCAGGCGGAGAAGCACTTGAGGAAGGCGAAGTTTCCCGCGCGCACGGTCGCCTGGGCCTTGCGCGCCTTCTTCAACGCGTCCTCCACATGGGTCTCCGCGAAGGTCGCGATGTATTTGGCGTGCGTCCCTCGCAGCAGCTCAATCATATCCTTGTGGTGGAAGTTCTTGCCGCCCGGGGAGGTGGGAGTCGCGAACCCCTTGGGCGCAGTGTAACAGAACTGCGCCCCCGTGTTCGCATACACGTTGTTGTCGTATTCCAGATAGATGAACGGATGGTTGCGAATCGCCGCGCCGATGATCTGGTCCAGCCCGATGTCGCCCGACCCGTCCCCACCGACGCAGATGATGGTAATCTCTTCGTCGATGATGCCCTTCTTGCGCATGCGTAAGTAGGTCTCAACGACGCCGCTCGCGGTCGATGCACCGTTGTGAAAAAGATTGTGCATGTAGGGAATACGGAAGGAAGTATTCGGAAACCCTGTCGTGACCACCATCCCGCAACCGGTGTTGAATAGCAGCACGATCGGCCCATCGATCCCATGAAAGAATATCTCCAGATTCGTGAAGATGCCGCATCCTGGGCAGGACTGCGGGTGGCAGACTCTCAGCGGCATGTCCGAGGCAAGCGCCTGAAGAGTCTTGATGTTGATCTTCTCAGGCATGTCACGATTGATGAATAGAGACTCGGACGGCTCCGGCTCAAAGCGATGCGGCGGTTCTTGCTCGAGCGTCCCTTTCCAGTGTCCGTAGTAAGTATTCGTCTCAACAGGCTCGCCACGATGGGCTGCCAGGCCTTGCTCAAACAGGTCCCGCGCCTCTAGGTGAGTGAATTCGATGCCGCCCAGGCCATATACACGCGTGTACAGCTTTGTGGGGATGCCCTTGGCTTGCAGGACCGTGGCGATCTCGTTCGTCATAAAGCCGCCGGGGCCGCCGAACTGATCCGCGCGTTCGCCGATGATTGCCACCTTCACTCCATCGAATGCCGCCGCGATCTCTTCGCTGGGGAACGGGCGAATGACGCGAGGGGCGATGAGGCCGACTTTTTGCCCTTCTTTTCTCAGTTTGTCGATGGCGTCTTCCGCGGCATCAGCGGCAGAGGCAAGGAGGAACATCGCCACGTCCGGCTTATCCTCCATGTCGTACAGCTCAACTGTCTGATACCTGCGGCCGGAGAGTTCGGAAAAGTCTTCGAGCATGTCCGGCAAGACGTCTTGCGCTTCCCGCATGGCGAGACGGAGCTGATACCTGTTGTTGATCAGGTCTTCGTTCATATAGGGACCGAAGGTCTTCGGATGCTTGATGTCGAGGAGCGTGGCGCGTTCCGGCTGCGGACCGATCCAGTTTTGGACCGTTGCCTTGTCCGAGAAGATTTCGATCCGGCGCGTACCGTGGCTGGTGAAGAAGCCGTCATAGACCACAAAGCAGGGCAGGTTTACGCGCTCCGCCCACTTCAGCGCGATCAGGTTCATGTCGTAGACTTCCTGTACGTTGCGGGCGATCAGAGTCAACCATCCCGTACCGAGGGTCTGGAGAAAATCCGAATGGTCGCATTTGATGTTGAGCGGCGCGGAGATGGCCCTTGCGGCGATATTCATCACCATGGGCAACCGAATTCCGCTCAACACGGGCAGCTCCTCGAATTTGAGTAGCAGACCCTGTGAGGAGGTCACATCGACACAGCGCGCCCCCGCGGCCGCGGCGCCGGTGCAGACGGAAATCGCTGCCAACTCGCTGGTTGCCGGTACGAAGATCATGTCGGCTTCGCCCCGCGCGATCTTTGCGGCGATCTCTTCGCCAACATCGCTGGAAGGCGTGATCGGATAGAACCCTTGCAGGTCATAGCCGATTTGCGCGATTGCCTCCGCCGCAGCCTGATTGCCGCTGGCGACAATCGTCCGCTGCTCTCCAATGCTCAGTTCTCTGACAAGTGCCATTTCTATTCTTCCTCCTCGCTAAACCCGAACCGCGCCAACCGGTTCCGGCGTGTGCCGCACCGGGTTCTCCGTTACCAGCGCGGCGTAGTCCGACTCCTTGACGGTAACCAGCGCGTGCCCCTTCTTCGTCTCCGGGCAGACCGTGACACACCGAAGGCATCCTTTGCAGAAGTCGTAATCGATCCCAATCATCTGTCCGTCCCTGTACACAATCGAGCCGGGGTCCGGGCAGGTGAAGAAGCATTTTACGCAGTTGATGCAGGGCTCCAGCTTAAAGATGGGGATCTGTCCCGCGCGCATCGGCTTGGTGGAGCGCATGTTGAGATACTCCGTGTTCTCGATATAAGACCCTTCGTTTTGGTTGTCCCAGCCAATCGCACCGGTCAGATGGTGGTCATACGGAACCAGCGGGTATCTGCCGTCGGCAGGGAAATTCTGAAATCGGGTCTCAGACGCCGCCATTTGGTAAGCCGCCAAGTTCTGCACCTTGGCCCGAGGCCAACTCTTTTCGATCGCCGCGATCATCATGTCGTCGGGAAATCCCAGAGTATGGGCCAATACCGCGAACAAGGGGATATTGATGCGAGACTTCGTGCGCGTTGCGATGTCGGTGGCGTCGAAGCAGATGATTTTGCCGCTGTGCAGTCTTAGCCGTTCTCGGATTTCTTCCGGCGTTTTGAGTGTGTTGACGATCACCGTGGCCTTCTTTTGAAGGCCCCGGTTGAGAACCATCGACTCGAGCAGATGCTCCCGAAACACGACCAGAATGTGCGGCGCTTTTGTCGGACCGACCTCCCGGACCTTCCGGCCAACCTCGCATAGTTTGATCGAAACGGACGTGGGAGTCCCCTTTTTCTCCGATCCGTAGGCGGCATCATATCCGCCGTCCAGGTTCATCACCATCACGGCGATATCAAACAGCATTTTCCCCAGGGAATTTGCGCCGTCGCCGCCCAGCGCCACCATCGAAATGTTGCAGAATCCAAGCTCGTCCTCGTACGGCAGGCGGGATTCAATTGGATCGGTCATGGCTACTCCTCGTATTAATCCGTGGGAAACTTTTCCGGGTGCAGACTCTTGGCTTTTTCCCAAAGCTCCGCCTCAGTCTCCCGGACCGTCTGGTCATCTTCAATGCAATCCACGGGGCAGACCGTACCGCACTGAGGCGTCTCGAAAAAGCCGATGCATTCCGTGCAGAGCCAGCTATCGACGACGTAGAGGGAATCCTCCAAGGAGATGGCATCGTTTGGGCATTCTGGCTCACAAAGGCCGCAAGCAATGCACTCTTGCGTAATCAGTCGGGCCATGATTAACCTCCCGACCGGGTTCGGTACTTGCCTATTGAGCAGGCTGACGGAACTTCATTTGACTAAGAATCGGCCTCCCCACAGGGAGCCCTTCCCCCGGCGCGTATTTCTTTTACCAATATCAATATACCGTCTCCCTTTGACAAGATAAAGTCGGTGTTTTCTATGACATAAGATTGTTACGTAGACTGAAATGGTCGGACCCATGTGCTACTATTGCGGTGAAGCGGGGGTACTACCTGATGAAGATGCTGATCGTTTTCACATCATTCACTCTCCTCGGAACCGTCTTCATGGCGGTGACGCTGCTCATTTCTCGATTTCTCCGGCCATCGAACCCAACTCCCGAGAAGTTGGAGACGTACGAGTGCGGCCCGCCGACGTTTTCCCAGGCCTGGAGGCAGATGAACCTGCACTACTACATCTTTGCCCTGATGTTCGTGCTGTTCGACGTGGAGGCGCTGTTTCTCTTCCCGGTGGCTTTGGTCGCCAAGCAGGTCGGCTGGTATGGGTTTGTCGAGACGGTAATTTTCATAGGGATTCTGGTCGCGGGGCTGATTTACGCTTGGCGGATTGGGGGGCTGGAATGGGAGCGGTAGAGGAGCTTCCGGACGGCGTTCAGCGACACGACGTTCCAGGGGGAAGCATTATTACCGCCCAGCTGGATAGCGTGCTGAATTGGGCGCGCAAGTCGTCGATGTGGTCCCTTAGTTTCGGCCTGTCCTGTTGCGCGATCGAGATGATGGCGACGGCGGCCTCCCATTACGATTTGGATCGCTTCGGAATCATGTTCCGCGCAACCCCACGCCAGGCCGACGTCATGATCGTCGCGGGATGGGTCAGCGTAAAAATGGCGCCGCTTATCAAGAGGCTCTGGGATCAGATGCCGGAGCCGAAGTATGCCGTCGCGATGGGCGGATGCGCAAGCGCCGGAGGACCGTATCGGGATTCGGAGACCATCGTCAAGGGGGTGGATCGGATCATCCCGGTCAGCGTGTACATCTACGGCTGCCCGCCGAGGCCGGAAAATTTGATTTATGGGCTGATGAAACTGCAGGAACGAATTCAAAAAGAGCCGTTCCTTGCGAAAAGGAGACAGTTGGAGCCGATTGTGGTTCAGTGACGAACGTATGAGTGAAGAAACTCGACCCACCGAACAAGGATACATTCCTCTTCTCCAAGAGAGGTTTGGAGAACTGATTTCTGGGGTGGAATGGGTCGATAACGAGGCGCGACTCACCGTTTCTTT
The DNA here is from genome assembly GCA_041483895.1 of Fimbriimonadia bacterium. Lineage (GTDB taxonomy): Bacteria > Armatimonadota > Fimbriimonadia > Fimbriimonadales > JABRVX01 > JBGPGO01. The sequence continues at coordinate 93,479 of JBGPGO010000007.1, read as the reverse complement.
GGACAAGCTGCATGATTTCCTTTCCTTCGCTCGCGATGATCTTCTCTTGAAGTTCCCAGCCGACCTAACGGCGTTCGATACCGGCGAGCAGTTTGTCTTGGTCTATCGGCTTGTTTCCATCGAGAAGGGCTATGCGATGCTCCTCCACTGTTCCATCTCGCGTGAAGACCCAGTAGTCCCGACCGCTTCCGATCTGTGGCCCGGGTTCAATTGGCACGAGCGGGAAGTGTTCGATATGTTCGGGATTCGATTCGAGGGCCACCCGGATCTGAGGCGAATTCTGTTGCCCGATGACTGGGAGGGCTTCCCGTTCCGCAAAGATTACGTTTCGGTCCCAAGCGGCGATCCGCTTCATGGTCCGCAACCGGTGGATGAGGTGGGATGGAAGCCATGACGACCGCACCCGCGCTGGAAACCCGCGAGATCATCACGCAGGGGATGATGCTGAACATGGGTCCGCAGCATCCCTCGACGCACGGGGTGTTGCGGCTGATCCTGACTCTGGACGGCGAAGAGGTCGTGGACTGCGATCCGGTGATCGGCTATCTGCACCGCGGTATCGAAAAGTTTGCCGAGCGCAGGCCCTATCGCCATTACATCCCATTCACCGATCGCTTGGATTATCTCTGCTCGCTTGCGAACAACCACTCTTATTGCCAGGCGGTCGAACGGTTGGCTTGGATCGAAGTGCCGGAGCGCGCCCAATACCTTCGCGTCGCACTGCTGGAGCTGAACCGAATCGCCAGTCACCTGGTCTTCCTCGGCACCTTTGGGTCCGACGTCGGCGCCACGACCGTATTTCTCTACGCCTTTAGAGAACGGGAGCACGTGCTCGATCTGCTAGAGGAGATCACCGGCGCGCGGCTTACCTACAATTGGATGCGCATCGGGGGTCTTCCGGCCGACATGCCGGAGAACTGGGACAAGGGTGTGCTGGAGTTTTGCGATTATATGGAGCCGCGGCTGGACGAGAACGATCGATTGCTGACCAACAACCGCATCTTCCGCGTCCGAACGGAGGGCGTCGGGGTGGTCTCGGCGGACGAGGCTGTCTCGTATGGGCTGAGCGGTCCGACCCTTCGCGGATCGGGCATCCGTCACGACATTCGAAAGTTCCGGCCGTACGAGGCGTATGACCATCTCGACTTTCAAGTCTGCACTGAATCGGGCGGCGATGTGTTCTCGCGATATCGGGTGCGCATCCAAGAGATGAGGGAGAGCGTCAAAGTTTTGCGACAGGTATTCGAAAAGCTGCCGGAAGGTCCGATTTTGACCAAGACCGGAAAGCTGCTCAAGGCTCCCGCAGGCGAGGCCTATTCCCAGGTCGAATCGCCGCGCGGGGAGCTGTCGTTCTATATGAGGAGCGACGGCGGCACTGACCCCACACGCCTCCATATCCGGGCGCCGTCCTTCTGCAACCTCACGGTCCTCCGAAAGCTTGCGATTGGCACCAAGATCGCCGACGTCGTCGTGATTCTGGGCAGCTTGGACATCGTGCTTGGCGAGGTGGATCGGTGAAAGGCTGGATCGACTCCCTGATCGGCGGCAGTCCCTGGATGCTTGCGGTCGTCCACGGCGTCATCTTGCTGCTGTTCATTTTGAATACCGTCTTGTTGATGGTCTATCTGGAGCGAAAGGTCGCCGGGTTCATCCAGAGCCGTCTCGGACCGATGCGCACCGGACCCTACGGCATCTTGCAAACCGTGGCCGACGCGATCAAGCTGCTTATCAAGGAAGATGTGATTCCTACCAAGTCCGACCGGTTTCTAATGGTGATCGCACCGTTCTTCGTCTTCATCCCGACGCTCGTCATCTTTTCCGTCATGCCGTTCAGCGAAGGTTGGATCGCCAGCGATTTCAGCTTGGCTCTGCTGTTCATCATCGGCGCGTCCACTATCTCTATCATGGGGATCCTGATGGCCGGCTGGGGTACGAACAACAAGTATTCTCTGCTCGGCGGTCTGCGTTCCGCGGCGCAGCTGATAAGCTATGAGATTCCGGTCGTGCTCGCCGCCCTTTGCATCGTCTTTTATGTCGGTTCGCTGAGCACGGTGGACATCGTCCATGCCCAGTCGGGAAGTTGGCGTTTCTTGGGATTCCTCCCGTTGCCGAAGTGGCATATCTTTAGCCTCCCACTGTTCTTCGCCGCGCTGATCTATTTCATTGGGCAGCTTGCAGAGACCAACCGGACGCCATTCGATCTGCCGGAAGCGGAGTCGGAGCTGGTAAGCGGCTTCAACACGGAATACTCCGGCATGCGTTTCGCCTTCTTCTTCCTGGCGGAGTTTGGCAACACGTTCTTTGCGGCGGCGCTTGCCGTCGTTCTATTTTTCGGAGGATGGGATGGGCTGCAGGGAATTTGGGGCGCTCTCTGGTTTCTTGCGAAAGCGTTCCTCCTCGTGCTCGTCATGATGTGGGTCCGATGGACGCTGCCGCGCGTGCGCATTGACCAAATGCTGAACTTTGCGTGGAAGCTGCTCGTTCCGGCCGGCATTCTGGCCGTGGTGTGGACGTTTGCCGTCGTTGTCTATAAGTCCGGGGGCCAGGGTTGAACACAGTAGCCTCGATCGGGACTGCCATGCTTGGCTTCTTCCAAGGCATGCGCGTGACGATGGGCAACATGCTTAAGAAAAAGGTTACCATCCAGTATCCCACCCAACGCCGCCCCGTCAGCGCTCGCTATCGTGGGATGTTCTATCTCAAGTGGAACGAGGAAAAGCAGCGGCTGAACTGCGTGGGCTGCACGCTCTGTGCGCAGGCATGCCCGACCGACGTCTTCCAAATGCGCAAGGTGGGGAAGGGGACCGACGCGGGCGTGGACATCTTCACCATGGACCTCGGCCGGTGCCTGTTCTGCGATCTATGCGTTGAGGCCTGTCCCTTCGACGCGATCTACATGGGTCCCGAGTACGAGTTCGCGACGTACGACCGGGACGGCTGCGTGCTGGACATCCATGCATTGACGAAGAATGGCGGAGGGGACTCGCTCGCCAACGAAGAGACGATTTATCGGCTCGCCAAGGAGGCTGAGGAGAAAGCGGCCGCAAAGGCAAAGCCCGGCGAAGAGAGCGCTAAGGAAGAGGAGAGCGAATGACGTCGGAAATCTTTCTCTTCTACGGCCTGGTCGCGGAGGTCTTAATCACCGGCCTGTTGGTCGTTGGGTCGAAGAATCTGGTACGGTCGGGGTTCTGGCTGATGCCCTGCTTTCTCGGCGTCGCCTGCCTGTTCCTGCTGCTCGACAACCCCCTGCTGTTCGTCATCCAACTGCTGATCTACGCGGGCGCGGTACCGATTCTGATCCTGTTCGTGCTTATGCTGACCCGTGAGGTGATGGACGAGCGGCGAACGGAGCAGGGCCGCCTCTGGCCCCTCGGGCTTGCGACCGCGGTCGCGTTCCTGATTCTCGCACTGCCGAGGATTGCGGGGGTTGCGCAGCCGGAGCGAATTCCGCGAGTGTCGGAGGACATCACGCAGGCGATCGGAAATGCGTTTCTGGCCGACTACGTGCTGCCGTTTGAAGTCGCTTCGCTGTTGTTGGTCGCCGCGCTGATCGGGGCCGTGTACCTGGCCCACTCGGAAAAGAGGCGGAGCATAACCGCCCCATCAAAAGAACTACTCATGGAGGAGAATGGTCATGGAGGCGATACCGCTCCAGCACTGGCTGATCGCGGCGACGTGCCTGTTTAGCATCGGACTCTACGGCGTAATCTCGCGTCGAAACACGATTGCCGTGCTGTTCGGGCTTGAGTTGATGCTGGCTGCGGCCAACATCAATCTGCTGTCCTTCTGGCGGTATAAGTGGAGTGACAGTCTCGAAGCCCCGGTCTTTGTGGCAATCATCATTCTCGTAGCGGCGTGCGAGGCGGCCGTTGCCCTCGCGATCATCCTGAATATCTTCCGGCAGATCCGCAGCGTCGATTTGGATGAGCTGGATAGGATGAGAGGGTAGTGATGTTTACGGCAATAGGCATCCTCCCGGCGCTGCCCGCGCTGGCCGCTCTGCTGACGGCGATCCTGTTTCTGCCGCGGCGATCCAATGGTCCCGTATCGGCGATGCTGGTCGTTTTTGCCTCCGGCGCCAATGTCGTCCTTTCGCTGATGGCGCTTCAGACACTCTTGACGCACGGCCCCGCTCACATGGCGACAACGTGGATCCAAATCGGGTCTTTCTCGATCAACACCGGCGCGATACTCGATCCCCTCAGCGCGACGATGATGATCGTGGTGTCGTCGGTCAGCTTCCTCGTGATCTTGTATTCGATGGGCTACATGCAAGACGATCCTGGGTTCGCCCGGTACTTCGTCTTTATGGGTATGTTCGTGGCGGCGATGATGGGGCTCGTCATCGCCGACAACCTGATGCTGATCTACATTTTCTGGGAATTGGTCGGCATCTGTTCCTACTTGCTGATTGGCTTCTGGTTCCGTAAGCCATCGGCGGCAAACGCGGCGAAAAAGGCGTTCATCGTCACTCGTTTCGGCGACCTGGGCTTGCTGCTCGGCATCGTATTCCTCGGCACGGCGGCAAAGACCTTTGATCTCGCGGCCATTCGGCAATTGATCGAATCTGGGACGCTCCAACCGCTGTTCTGGGCCCTGCCGACCTTCCTTACCACCGTCGCCATTCTGATCTTCATCGGAGCGGCGGGGAAGAGCGCGCAGTTCCCGCTGCACGTATGGCTGCCCGACGCGATGGAGGGTCCCACGCCGGTATCGGCGCTGATCCATGCAGCGACCATGGTTGCCGCGGGTGTGTTCTTGGTCGCGCGACTCTATTTCCTCTATGAGGCATCGCCCGTCGCTCTCAACGTGGTCGCCATCGTGGGAGGTTTCACGGCGTTGATGGCCGCAACCATCGCGCTGGTCCAATATGATATCAAACGCGTCCTCGCCTATTCGACGATCAGTCAACTTGGATATATGATGCTGGGGCTAGGCCTCGGCGGGGTCACGGTCAGCATATTCCACCTTGGCACACACGCCTTCTTCAAAGCGCTTCTGTTTTTGACTGCAGGAAGCGTCATCCATGCGACGCACGAGACGCAGGACATGAGGCATCTCGGCGGGCTGCATCGCAAGATGCCGATTACGTCGATCACCACGTTGATCGGCGCGCTTGCCCTCGCGGGCATCTTTCCGCTTTCCGGCTTCTGGAGCAAGGATGAAATACTGCTCAACTCAATGCACAAGAGCCCGGTCTTGTTCGGCGTCGGCGTTCTGGTTGCCGGGCTGACCGCCTTCTATATGTTCCGGCTTTGGTTCATGACGTTCGGTGGCACGGCCCGTACGCAAAACGCGGAGCATGCGCACGAATCGCCCGCGATCATGACACTGCCATTGATCATACTCGCCATCCTCGCGGTGATCGCGGGCGCGATCAACCTGCCTGGTCGAGAAACTCTTGCCGAATTTCTAACTCCTTCCCATACACCGCCGGCATTCTCGATTGCGGTGGCGGCGGGCAGTTTGGCAATTGCCCTACTTGGCATCGGGGTGGCCATCGGGATGTATCGACGGTATACCGACGCCGATCCGGTGCGAAAGCTGCCGGCGCCTGTCTATTCGCTGTTTGCCAATAAATGGTGGTGGGATGATCTGTATGAGCGTGGCGTGGCCAGGGTGTCGCTGCTGTTCGCGGGAATTGTCGCTTGGGTGGACCGAAACGTGGTGGACGGCATGGTCAACCTGACGGCGGCGATTTGCGGAACGCTGGGCAGCATTTTCCGGCTCGCGACAAGCGGCCAACCGCAGTTTTACATCGCAATAATTGTCCTCGGTGCGGTGGCGGCGACATGGATCTTCCAATTGCACGATCGGCCCGAGGCCCTTTGGGTGGGGGTGAGATGATCGAGTTCTTCACGAGCCACCTGCTTTCTATCACCTGCCTAGCGCCTTTTATCGCGTGTATCACGTTGCTTATGGTGCCGCCGGAGCGAAAGACCGCGGCCCGCGTCATCGCATTATCCGCCGGAATCATCACTCTCGTCACATCGATAACGTTGTGCTTGCAATATGATGGCTCAAGAGGCGGATTCCAGTTCCAAGAGCGATACCCCTGGCTCCCCTTCACCTCCATCGACGCGCATTTGGGCGCCGATGGGATCAGCATCGCGATGATCCTCCTTACCGCCATCATCATCACAACTGGCGTGTTCGCTTCGTGGACGCTCGAAAATCGATCCAAGGAATTTCTGACGCTTCTTCTGTTCCTGGTAACCGGGGTATTCGGCGTCTTCTGCAGCCTCGATCTGTTCTTCCTGTTCCTGTTCTACGAAATCGCGGTCTTGCCGATGTATCTCCTGATCGGCGTATGGGGAACCGGCAAGAAAGAATATTCGGCGATGAAGCTGACCCTCTATCTGATGCTGGGCAGCGCGCTGATTCTGACCGGCATCCTCGCCGTCTATCATTTTGATCCGCGGCACAGTTTCAACTTGGTCCAGCTTAGCGAAGGCGGATCCCAAATTGCCGCGAACCTGCAGCGCCTGTTGTTCCTTTGCTTCTATCTTGGGTTCGGCGTCTTGGCCGGCATCTGGCCGTTCCATACCTGGTCGCCGGACGGCCATGCTTCTGCCCCGACCGCCGTTTCCATGCTGCACGCCGGCGTCCTGATGAAGCTTGGCGCCTACGGAATCATTCGAACCTGCATCGGCATGTTCCCGCATGCCGCTCCGGACATGATGATATTCGTCTGTGTGATCGCCGCAATCAATATCGTATACGGCGCGTTCTCCGCGATGGGTCAGAAGGACCTGAAATATGTGATCGCCTATTCCAGCGTCAGCCATATGGGAGTGGTGATGCTCGGAATCGGGGGCCTCACTGCGATCGGCATGAACGGCGCGGTGATGCAGATGTTCTCGCATGGGATCATGACGGGCCTGTTCTTCGCCCTGGTCGGGTTAGTATATGAGAAAACACACACGCGCGACATCACGGCAATGGGCGGTCTGGCCACGATCATGCCGGGTATCGCGATCGCATTCATCGTAGGTGGCTTTGCCTCGTTCGGTCTCCCGGCGACCAGCGGCTTCATCGCGGAATTTCTTGTGTTCTTTGGCACGTTCGCATCCCACCCGGTGGTTACGTCCATTGCGGCGGCCGGCATTGTCATTACTGCGGTGTATGTGTTGCGCGTGGTGCAAAAGGTGTTCTTCGGTCCGCGCAACGACAAGTATTCGGACATCGGGGATGCGAAGGGCCCGGAGTGGGTGGCATTGACGGCGTTGGCGGCGATCCTGATTGTCGTGGGCCTCTACCCAAAGCCGCTCATTGACCTTATCAGCTTCGGACTCAAGAACCTGGGGGTGGGTTTCTAATATGCACGCAGATTGGTGGCTTCTCAGACCGCACATTGTCATGGCCTGCCTCGGCTTCGTGCCGCTGATCGCGCAGATGGTTCAGGGAGAACGGCGGGGAAAGTTGCCTGTCGCCGCATGGCTCAGCGCCCTCGGCTGCGCGGTTGTTGTCTATCTGTGCGCGACCTCCAACCGATGGGGCAGCCTTTGGAACGGCATGTTCGTTTGGGACGCCTATTCCGCATTCTTCTGCGCGCTGTTCGCGCTGGTCGCGCTGCTCGTCTGCCTTGCTGCGGCCGACGATAAATACGGCGGCGAGTTCTTCGCGCTCACGCTGCTTTCCTCCGTGGGAATGATGTTCATGGTGACCTCGGGCAATCTGCTGATGCTCTATCTGAGCCTGGAGCTGTCCACGATTCCGCTGTTTGTCCTGGCTGGCTACGACAAGTCGCGGCGACGCTCCGGTGAGGCCTCATTCAAATTCCTGGCTGCTGCCGGCACCGCATCGGCGGTTCTCCTCTTCGGAGCAAGTTGGGTCTATGGCGCGGTTGGCACCACGAGCTACGACGCCTTGCACCGAATGCTGGCAACCAGCGTCCCCGCGTACGCATGGGCGGGCGTTGTGCTTGTGATCGGCGCATTCGGCTTCAAGATCGCCGCCGCACCGTTCCATTTGTGGGCGCCGGACGTGTATGAGGGCGCGCCAAGTCCCGTGACCGCTTTCCTGTCCACCGCCTCGAAGGCAGCCGGATTCGTCGCGCTGATGCGTTGGTTGATCATGGGCGCCGGACTGGCGTCGTCAAGCTGGGTCAATCTCATCGTCGCGCTGGCGGCCATCACGTTGATCTTGGGAAACCTGGTCGCCCTTGTCCAGACAAACGTCAAGAGGCTGCTGGCCTATTCCGGGATCGCGCACGCCGGATTCATTTTGATCGCCGTTGCCGCGGGAACGCAGCTTGGCACGACGGCGGTGGCGATCTACCTGCTGCTCTACGCTTTCGCCAACGTGGGCGCCTTCCTCTGCGTCTACTCGGTATCGGAGCGCAATGAAGATCATTCGCTCGCTAGCTACGACGGTCTTAGCCGCCGCGCGCCAAAATTGGCATTCGCGTTCCTGATCTTCCTGCTTTCACTGGCCGGCATTCCACCGCTCGCGGGTTTCGTGGGCAAGTGGTATCTGTTCATGGCGGGAATGGAGTCCGGGTTATGGGGGTTGGTGCTGCTGGGCGCAATCGCCAGTACGGTGTCGCTCTATTACTATCTGGTGGTCGCAAAGCGCATGTACATCCACGCGCCGCCGGAAGGAGCCCAGGAGATCACCGTATCTCGCCCGCTGTCTCTGTCTATTGGAATCTGTGTTCTGATGACGGCAGTGATCGGCCTATACCCGTTGCCATGGATCGAGCTGGCCCGCCAAGTCGGAGCGGCTCTGCATTAGGCGTATCGAGTTAAGAGCTTGTCAAGTGTAACGCCTTGTGCCGTGTGTTCCTTGACTCGCTCATCAATACCCTCTTCGAAGGTAGGCTTGTCCACCTTGTAGAAGACCCCCAAGTAATACGGGTCTTCCACATCGGCCAGGCTCAATGCATGCAGCTTGTCCGTCCGGTCGTGATCGTCCGGAAGCGGCTGCACCCGTTCCTTGTAGAAGTCGAACGTGTTGACCCGGTTGAATGTCGGGCAGGGACTGAACACGTCGATCCAAGAAAAGCCCTTGTGGTCAATGCCTTCCGCGATCATGTCGGCCAACTCGTTGGGCCGGCTCGAAAAGCCGCGCGCGACGAACGTCGCGCCCATGACAAGCGCCAGCGACAGCGGCTCCACCGGGTTTTCCAGCGCGCCTTCGGGAGTGGATTTCGTCAGGAAGTTCCGTGCGCTCGTCGGCGAAGTTTGGCCCTTCGTAAGCCCGTAGATTGCGTTGTCCATCACGATGTAGGTGATGTTCGCGTTCCGCCGGCATGCGTGGGGCAGATGGCCCGCGCCGATCGAGTACCCATCGCCGTCCCCGCTGACAGCGACAACGGTGAGTTCCGGCCGAGCGACCTTCACGCCCGTCGCGATTGGTAGCGTGCGTCCGTGGACGCCGTGAAAACCATAGGTGGCGACGAACAGCGGCAGGCGGCTGGAACAGCCGATTCCCCCGACCATGACGGTCTTTTCAGGGTCGATTTGCAGTTTCATGAACGCCTTGACAACGGCGTTGACCACACCGTAGTCTCCGCAACCGGCGCACCAGATCGGTTTCAGATCCGTGCGATAATCTTTCGCCCCACGTTCCACCTGCGGGTCTGTGTTTAAATTGTCAGACATGGGCCACACTCTCCTCGCGCACATTCAGGATTTGTTGTAACACGGTACTTGGCTCAAAGGGCAGGCCGCTGTCGCGCGTGCGAGACACGATGCCTATACCCGTCCTTGATCGGACCAAGTGCGCAAACTGTCCGCTGTGATTGTTCTCTATACATACGATTCGACCGGCGCGCTTCGCGAATCGCTTCATGGCGTTGACAGGGACGGGCCACAATATTCGCGGTGCGATCAGCGCCGTGCTGATCCCCTTTTCGGCGGCGAGTTCCATTCCCTCGCGTATCGCCTCAACATTGGATCCCCATCCGATGATACCAATTTCTACCTCGCCCTCGTCTCCGAAATACTCTATGAAGTCCTCAATGTAATTATCCACAAAATGTTCTATCTTCCGGAATCGCTTGGAGGCCATTTTATTCGCGCCATCGGGGTCATAGATCGGGTCTCCGCGCTCGTTGTGCTCCAACCCGGTTGACGTGTATTGGTGTTTCGGAGTTCCGGGCAGTGGCATCGGCGAAATCCCAGTAGACGTGTCCTGGTATCGCAAGAACCAATCGGACCCATCGTCCGCGTCGATTCCAGAATTTGCGGGCTGTTCCTCATAATCTACAACCCGATCCCACAATGGAATCCGTTTCAGATCGAACGGCGGAACAGTTACTTCGGAAGCCGAAAGAGCTTGCTCGGAAAGAATCAGTACCGGCATTTGGTAGCGCTCCGCGATGTTGAAAGCGTGGATGGTGGTGTAGAAACAGTCTTCCACGCTGATCGGAGCGATCACGACCCGTGGCGATTCATTATGCATGCCTAGCGCGGCAATATTGAGGTCGCCCTGCGAGGTCTTCGTCGGCATTCCGGTGCTCGCTCCGCCTCGCTGAACATCGACAACAACGACCGGGATCTCCGCCACCCCCGCCAGATTGAGTTGTTCGACCATCAATGAAAGTCCGGGGCCGGAGGTCGCCGTCATGCTCTTTGCGCCGGAATAGGAGGCTCCGAGGCACATGCCGATCGCGGCCATCTCATCCTCTGCCTGCACCATTCGACCGCCGAAGTTCGGCAGGTCCTTGGCGAGCGTCTCCATGATTTCTGAGGACGGAGTGATGGGATAACCGGCGAAAAACTTCAGCCCAGCCGCCAGCGCGCCGACCGACACCGCCTGGTTGCCGTTGATCAGGATGGCATTGAGAGGTTCGCCCACGGGCAGCGGCTCTACCTCCACCCCCATGCCTGCCAATACCCGTTCGCGGCCCATTTGGAACGCTTTGATGTTGGTCGCGACGATCTCTTCGCCCTTCCGCTCGAACTGGTTGCGAACGTAGGTTTCGCCGGCCTCTGGGGGTCCGCCGAGCGCGGTCCAGACGGAACCGAAGCAGACCATGTTCTTTGCAAGAGGGAAAGCGAGGTCTTTTTTCGCGATCGTGGTAAACGGGATGCCGATCGTGCGTATGCCCGGCTGCTCTTGGATTTCCACCCCGTCGCTATCGTAGACAAGAAGGCCGTCGTCTGCAAGCGCCGATGAATATAGGTCGTAACCCTCTTGATTCAAAGCCACAAAGATATCCGGCTTCTCGCCGCAGCTCAAAAGCTGCGCTCCCTTGCCGGTTCGCAATTTGTAGAGGACCGATCCGCCCTTAATCTCGGCGGGAAAGGTCCGATAGGTGAATATCTGGAGTCCGAGTTTGACAGCGCCTTTAGAGACGAGCTCCCCGAGGCTGACAATGCCCTCTCCCGATTCACCGGTTAGCCAAATGGAACGCTCGGCAGGTCCGTGTTTCATAGTAGGTTCCCCTCGGTGCAATCAGGCACAGTATCACTCATTGTGGCCGTATTGAGTCATAAGATGCAATTCCCCACCTGTAGTTAGAATCTACACGGTAAGAATACTGGCCCGCGATTTCCCCAGCTTGGTAATGGGGCCGGCGCCTTTTCTGGCCGGCCGATGAACCACCCGGGGACGGCGGCGCTCAGATTGCCCTGCATCTGCGAGGCGGCGGAGATATTGAGGATGGGATGAGGGCAACGAACTCGACCATAGCATTCATCTCATCACGATTCAGCATTTTGCGGTAGACGGGAAGATCTCTGGGTGCGTGTCAAAATGAGTGTCAATGGCCGTCAATGTGGCCGTCAAGAGGAGTGATGGAAGATTACAACTAGGTTCAAAAACAGCTGGCTCCCAGTCAGTGGTACTCGCGAACTGATTCGGTGAAGGTTCACCGCTTCATTATGTGGGTTTCGCTCGCGAAGTACCAGAGCCGAAAAGGCAGGAAGTGCATCGCTAAACCGTAGAGCAAGTCCCGAGGCGAGTTGGACAATGCGGTCACCAACGAAAAGTACGAACTGGTTTCGGTCGTAAAGCTGACCGAGCATCCTGACAATCCTCGGCGGGGGAATGTGGATGCGATCGGAGAGTCGATTGAGACCAACGGATTCGTTGGAACTCTCGTCGTGCAGCGCTCCATGGGCCACGTGCTGGCTGGCAACCATCGCCTCAGGGCTGCCATTGCCAAAGGCATCGACAAGCTGCCGGTGGTGTACGTTGATGTTGACGACGAAAAGGCTCGGCGGATCCTTTTGGCGGATAACCGCCTCAGCGATTTGGCGACCAACGATGACGAGGTGCTGGCTGCGCTCCTGAAGGAACTGGCGGAGTCGGAAGGCGGTCTAGTTGGAACCGGCTACGCGGATGACGATCTCGCGGCCCTCCTGAAGTTGTTCGAGGAAGACGGGAAGGTGGTGGAAGATCCCGGCGCCCAGATCGACAAAGCCGACGAGCTTCAGAAGAAGTGGAAGACGAAGCCCGGCCAGTTGTGGTTCATCGGTGAGCACCGTTTGCTCTGCGGCGACTGCACCAACCCTGAGCACGTGGTGCGTGTGATGGACGGGAAGAAGGCGGCATTGTTCGCGACCGATCCGCCGTATTTGGTCAACTACGATGCCCAAAACCACCCTTCCTCTCTGGAGTACCAGAAACAGGTGGATCGCGGCGAGAAGAAGCCGAAAAACAAAGATTGGTCCTCTTCCTATGGCGGTTCTTGGGACGACGCGGACGCCAACTCAAGTCTGTACCACTCCTTCATCAAATGCGCCGTGGAGATCGCAATCGAGAAGAATGCCGCCTGGTACACATGGCACGCGCAGCGTAGGCAAGCCATGCTGGAAGCCGTGTGGAACGAGTTCGGAGCCTTCTGGCATCAGACCATCCACTGGATCAAGAACTGCCCCGTGCTCGGCTACAGCTACTACATGAACGCATCTGAATCGTGTGCCTTCGGCTGGGTGAAAGGCAATGAACCTCCGCGCCTCGCGGGCGACTACCCGAAGAACGTTTGGGAGTTTCCGAACCGAGGCGATGGCCAAGATGACATCGAGCATCCGACGGTCAAGCCGGTCGGCGTGTTCACGATCCCCATGGAGCAGCACACGAAGAAGGGGGACGTCTGTTACGAGGCGTTTTGTGGCAGCGGCAGCCAGATCGTTGCCGGTGAGCAGCTTGGCAGGAAAGTCTACGCCATAGAAATCGAGCCGCGCTACGTTGCCGTCGCCCTGGAACGGCTTTCCGGATGTGGTCTCACATCGGTTCTGGAGAAAGCTCACTAGGCGGCAGCCATGGCGAACCATCACGATCTGGCTCATCCGCGAATCACGGCAGAAGCCGTCCGAACAGCTAATGGTGTCGCTCGCATCTGCCGGACGAAGGCGGGAACCTTCTGCCTGGAAAGAGTGTCCTTTCGTATATCGCATTCGGCACGCCATACGCCCGATGTGCCCAGAAGGGCACTTCCGGCGTATGCTGCGAGATGAAATCCGCACGAATCGCCGGGTCTGAGTACAACCCAATCACCATCAGTGACGGCCGCTTGATTGACCTGCCCAACAACATTCTTCAATCTTGATCCGGATTTGTCATACAATCGGATCTCATATGTCCAGTTCCATCTAAGGACCGCAACGTTCTCACGCGTCTTATTTTCAAAGCGCAGTAGAAAGTTGCCCGTTTGACTATCGAACGAAAGGACGCCCTCCAGCTCAGTGCGTCCAGTCATCGAGGTTTCCCGTCCCCCCAAATTGGCGGTGAGCATCGCCAAAACGATCCCGAATATGGTTTGAATGAAGCTCATTTCTACTCCTCATGGTATATGTCGAGCACATTTGTTGCTGGGGTCTCCCACACCGTGCATCACTTCTAAGATGCAGCAACTCATCATATCATTACACTGAGCCCAATCCGGATGGTTCCCATGCTGGACTCCGCAACAGTGGCCGAGCTCATGCAGAAAATTGAAGGAAATAGGATTTAGACTCGTGTCCCCTCCAACATCAGAACAATTCGCCGGTTGAGAAGCCTGCGGAAAACAAAATGTTATCATGCAAATCGGCAGGAGAGGTAGGAGACAAGTGTAAGCACAGGCGCCGGGACAGCCCGGGCCGTTACACGATACAAACCCCAAACCATTGCAGAAACTTAGCATGCAATTAAGAACACTCTTATCAAAATCATGGCACGCGCCACCGCCGACCCCTCCTGGCCAGTTCGTCCCGTAGATGGAACCCAAAAAGGCACGCGCCATCGCGGAGATCGTCCAAGGCAACCCTGCCGAGTACGAAGGCGTCCAGGTGTATCCGGGCGAGGAGGAAGTCAAAGACGCCTGGAACGCGCGCTGGAGCACTCAACGCGCCTATCCCCGTCAGTGGCAGTAGCGGACCATCCGCCGACCCAGGCAAGCGGTTGGCCCGAGCAATCCAAAGACCTATCGATAATGGTTCTTTATGATAGGACTTCAGACACTTTCGATAACACGGGCCTACCAACGCAGAGACCGGAGGGGTCGCTAGTCACCCACCAGTCCGAAATTGATGAGTACGAAGGTTAGGTCGATCAGGTCGACCTGCCCGGAACCGTCGAGGTCGACATTCGGTACGCTCAGCTCCGCGAAGTGGACGAATATCTGGTTTAGGTCGTCCAGGTTCACCGCGTTGTCATCATCGGCATCTCCGTTAAGCGATAAGTCGAAGTCGATCGTCTGTGGTCCTGTGATGGGCACGTCCGTGTGGCGAACGCCTAGCCAGTGTGAACCCTTGCCCACCGCATCATAAGTGCCCTGATGGCTTGTCATGACCGAGTAGTTTCCGTTCGCATCGAGCGTTGTGGGGAGTGTATCCACCACACTGTTACCGCTTTCGATAAACAGAGTAAACGGCACTCCAGCCGGGCTCCCCGAATAATCGGCAAGGGTCACGTGGCCGGAGATCGTGTAAGGCGCTTCCGCGAAAATCCCTGTCAGCGCCTGGGCGCCTACCGCATTGCCGATCCGGGGCAGGCCGGTCATGTCCTCCAAGGTGGCGAGCAAGTTGTAGTGATTGACACTTTGCGAAGAAGCCACGCCCGCCAGAATCGATTGGCCGACCAGAATGGTAGCAATACGATTACCGCTGGAGCCGTTGTCTTCGTCAAAAGTCATGATGAAGATGCTGTTGTGAGTCTTCGACCACTGAATATAGTTGTTGAGATTGTCTTTCAGCCACGTATCGCCTTGCGCGATGGTGCCATCGTGCATGTCATGGAGTTGCGTGGGAATAACAAACGAGACTCTTGGCAACTGCGTGAAATCGCTGGGAAAGAGCGCATAGGGGAGATTGACCGAGCTCGGCAACGTATTAGGCGGTGCGCCGCTGATTTGCTGCCAATTCACCCACGGATTGTGCTTGCGACGGTAACCCCCCGAACCGCCGGCACTGTCGCCGGTATAGCCGACCGATGGCATTCCCTCCGAGTATCCCGCGAATGTGATGCCAGCCGAAAGCAACTGCGCGCCGAGGTTGGGCGTTGTGAACGGAAGGTTGGTCGGCGTCGCGTCGGTGGTCACTCCTTGCGTCGAACCCGAAAACAGGGCGAGGTAGTTCGGCTGACTCGGGTGAGTGATGCCATACGAGTTGGTCAGCAAAGCGCCTTGAATTCTCAGGCCGTTGATGAACGGTGCGCTCGCCGAGCCGATGATCTGGTTGTAGCTGTGGTTTTCTTCTATGACGATGACGATATGGTCCGGGATGGGAACTTGCCCCGCTGCCCGACCGCCACTGAATCCAAGTAGCCCCGCAAATACCAAGGTAAACCTAACGGTACCGTTAATCATCTCTCGCCTTCTCCTTGGAGCGCCCGGCGTTCTCTGCGCCCGGCGCTGTGTCTCAATAAGATTATATAATAATTCACATATCGCTATGGGAATCGGACGAGCGGCCTTCAAGAAACTGAACAAATTCACGATTGAGAACGAGATCGGAACATGACGCACGTGGCAGTTGGATGCTACGCGCTAACCGCCCGCCGGCCGAATAAAGGACGTCACCCATGCGGCGACAAAGTGAAGACGTGAACGGGAGGCAGACGAAATGCACGTGCAGGCGGCGGTTCTTTTCGCACTCTTCGCCGGTTGCGGGGTAGTAGCTCAGCCTATCGAGCTCCAAGACAGCAGGATCGCGCTCAGCATCGACCCGGAGACCGGCGTCTTCGCAGCCATTCGCGACAAGATCGCAGGTACTGTGCTCGCCGCCCCAGCCGGACTCGCGGAGAACTACCGTCTGGTACTTGACCTCCCCGGGAAAGGGGCGGTCTCCATCCTCGGCAAGGACCAGCGCGTTGCAAGCTGCGAGCGGACCGGAAATACGATCACCCTCCGGTGGGCGTCGCCGCTCAAGGACACGGCGGGGGGAGAGCAACCACTGAGCGCGCGCATGATGGTCACCATCCGCCTTGGTGAGTTGCAATTCCGGCTGAGCGTCCAAAACCACGGGCCGGGTACGCTGCAGAGTGCGGCCTACCCATTCATCGGCGGGCTAAACGAAATGAGAAGCGCCGAGGTCTGGATTCCGACGTCGACGCCATGGGTGAAGCCCCTCAGGCTGCCGTTCGCCGACGCATCATTTGCTTACCCCGGACAGATGTGTATGTCGTTCGCATGCATCGAGTCATCGGGCCGTTCCCTCTATATCGCCTCCCAAGATCGCGTCGCGCGGTACAAACAGTTCCGGTTCATGGAACGCGGCGGCATGGACGTGTGTGCCTGCATCGAACACCACCCATTCACGAAGCCGGGCGGCGCTTTTGACGGCTCCTCCGCAGTGTTTCGCTTCGTGGACGGCGGTTGGCGTACTGCAGGGCGCGTATATCGCAGTTGGTTCAAGAACGCTTTCGGCATTGCACAGCCCTCAAGGTGTTGGATCCGTCGGGAGTCGTTCTTCCTGATGACGATGTTTATGCTGCCCGAGGGGACCATCAATTTCCGCTTCAAGGATATCCCTGCATGGGCCAAAGCGGCGAAGCAGTGTGGGCTCCGTGCCGTCCAGATCAGCGGCTGGCAGAAGGGGGGCCACGACAACGGCTACCCCGACTACACCCCGGACCCTCGTTTGGGGACATGGAAGGAGCTGCAGGCAGGAATCCACGCTTGCCACAGATTGGGCCTCAAGGTCTACTTCTTTGTGAACTACCAACCGGCGATGGTGGAATCGGATTGGTACAAGAAGGAACTGGAACATTACCGAGAAATGACCGCAAACGGCGGGTACACATGGATGGCCGGTTGGGGCATGGGGACGCTTTGGGCGCGCATGGATCATCCAAAGCTGATGACCTGGCTGGATCTCGGATTTCCCGAAGTTCGACAAATGCTTGTCCGGCAATTCGCAAAGCTGGCCGCGATTGGCGCGGACGGCGTGCATGTCGACAAAATGTTCCCGGCGGCAATCGAATACAATCCCCACGTGCCGCTGAGTCCCGACACCGCAACCTGGGAAGGCGCAATCCTGCTGACCAAAGAGGTTATGGCAGCCTGCCGGAAGTACCGGCCGGAGTGGGCAATGTCCTTCGAGTGCAACTGGGACCGGTTGCTCCAATTCACTGGCTCGACCTGGTGGGTCGGGAACCAGATCATCACGAGGCAGGTTTTCCCCGAGAACACCGAGACTCTCGGCCTGTATCAACCCTACGACTTCCTTGGCGTAAACAACGCCGTGCGGGGCGGGCACACTGTCATGGTCGCGCCGATGAACTTCTGTCACAGTCCCGCCTGGGTACCATTCCGTGGGCTCGCACGATACATCCGCGAGGTCAAGCGGATCCGCGACAGCCTGCAAGAGACGGTCTTCTATGGCGAGATCCTTGGCAAAAGCGGCGTGAGCGTTGTGGGCGAACCGGGACGCGGGCTCGATTGGAACGTCTTCCGCAACCGCAAGACCGGCCGGCGGGTGTGCGTGGTCACGAACAGCGGTCTTGGGCGCGCGTCGCTGACGCTCACGGGCTTCCGCGGCGCGGCGCGTGTGCGCATCCCATTTGAACCGTCTTGCGTCCTTCGATTGCCGGCGAACGTGGTCGTACCGGCAGAGCGCATCGCCTTCGTGGAAGAGCTGGGGCGTGACGGAGGCGCACGGATGCCAGCGGCACAACGACCGGTGGAGCGCCCTGCGAACGGTGGATTCGAAACTGGCGCCTTTGCCGGGTGGACGGCGGATCCGACCTGGGTCATCGCACGCGACTCCCGGGGGTACTACTCCGGCTGGCGGGGGAAGTGCTGGGCTTGGAGCGGTGGAGCCGGAGAGGCGGCCAAGGGATTGCTGAGATCGAAACCGTTCCTGCTCGACCGGGACGGCGTGCAACTTTTGATATCCGGGTGGAACTCCATCCAAGGCTCCGGAAAGCCGCGGAAGTGGAACACCATCGCGCTAAAGCTTGCGGACGGCACCGAACTGGACCGCGTGTACGCCCCGAATACGACCTCGTTCGTGACCGCATTCCTAGATGGTTTGGGGCATAAAGGAGAGCGAGTGTATGTTGAAGCGGTCGACGATGCTGATGCCGCGACCTATTCTATGCTGTGCATCGATGACGTCCACACGGCCGACCTCTCGGCGTCCTATCGTGGAGTGCCGCCACCGATTCCGAATGCCGTCCGTGGATCGACGATCCGCTTGGAAAACGCAGAGTGTCTCGTTGAGATCAGCCGCGCGAACGGCGCAGTCACTCGCATGCGCGACAAAGCGTCCGGGTTGGAGTTGATTCGCGAACCAAGACTCGCGGGCAGCTATCGCTTCGCGCTCGTGATTCCCGGCAAAGAGCCGTGGCAGACGATTGAAGCAAATTGGATCGTCGGAAACAGCCAGAAGCTTTCTGAATTCCATACCGACGGCGCGAAGGTGACGCTCGTTTGGAAGGGTCCGCTGCGGAACTACCTTGGGAAGAAATATCCAGTCACCGTTACCGAGACCATCGAATTGACCCCCGACGGTGTGCAGTTCGCCCTGCACATCGACAATCCGACGGAACTTCCCATCGGCGAAGTGTACTTTCCGGTCATCGGCGGCATCCAGGGGCTTGGGAATACACGCAAGCAACTCAAAGCCACCCAACTCATTCGGGCCGGATCGGGAGACACCGACATATTCCGTACGTTCGAGAACTTGTCGTGGCTGGGCGACCATGGCCCGGAACAGTATTTCCAGGCCCAGGAAGGCAAGCCGAAGCTGTGGATGGGATTGTCGTCACCGAGTCTTCCGTGGTCGGTGGTCGTGGGATCCAAGGACACCGCCAGTCGAAAGCTGGTCGCACGGCTGGAGCTCAAACCGGGGAGCTCCGGAACCACACGGGAAGACGGGAACTGGCCGCGACCGGAAGAACTTCACGGCTTGCCGGTTGGGGTGGAACTATCGTTCGTCGACGTGGCCGGTTTGCCCAAGCACAGAAGCTACGCGTCCGCGACCGTACTCCTTCGGTTCGTCGCGACCGGTTCGCCGGAGTTGCACACGGGGCCGTAGGACCTGCATGTCGAATGCACCATCGCGTCGCCGGAGTTTCGCTCGCCTCTTGATGCAGGCACCGCTCGTGAAGAACGAGGCGATCTCTCTCATCTCACCTCTTCGCAAGCACCGCTTCGAGGGCTCAGCAATTTTGTTGCTATCGATAATGGACATTTTCGATAGCTGGAGACAGAATTTGTGGGAGGTATATTCCCACCATGGAGAAGAGCACGCTAATTCCGTTCCTTCGCCCTTCGCTTGATATCCTTTGCGTAGGACTTCAAACCCATCTTGTCGCTCATCGCCGCCTTATACACCCTATTGGAGATCTGTGCGTCATGTTGCGGGAGATGTAGAGCGTTCCGAGATCGCGTAGTTTCGGTCCTGATTATTGTACGATGTCGATGATTGGCGTCAAAAACAGATTAGCGCTCCTCGCCTCCGAACCGCAAGTGTGCTGTATCGCTCGCAACCGGCCGGTCCATCCTTCGACAGGCTATGCGACGCCCTCTCTCAATGCCTGTGCGGCTCTCCCAATGGCCTTCATCTTCCGGGTTGCCGTCTCCGTGTCATTCATCGGACGGGCGGAGAATGTCCCAAAGCCGCAGTCCGGATTGAGGAACATGCGCTCCACCGGAATAATGTCCATGGCCGCTCGAACTCTCGCGACGATCTGATCAACCGTCTCCACCTCCGATGTGCGTGGATTGACGACCCCGAGGCCGATCTCCTTCCCGTCAATCGCGACCAGTTCGCCGGCGCGCGGCGTCGAATATTCGAGCACGAACTGCTGGACGTGCATCCTGTCAAAGTACGAGACGAGCGGGTGGTAAGAGCCTCGAAGAAGCGTCTCCTCATTTCGACTCCAGTTCCCCCGGCATACATGCAACCCAATCCGCAGCCCTTCACCGCCCTCGGCGACGCGGTTGATCAGGCCAACCGCGAATTCCAGCTCTTCCGCCGGATCGTTTCTTGACGCGAGCGCGGCGCACATGAACGTGCGCGTCTGACCCTGCGTGAACATCAGCTCAGTCAGCACCGGCTCGTCGAACTGGACGAAAGTGGCTCCCGCATCCATGAGGTCCGTCAGCTCATGCCGCAGGATTGTCACCACATCCTCCGCCAAATCCTCCTTGGAATCATAGAACTCTCGGCTCACCTCGGGAACCCACATAGCCCGGGTGAGCAGATAGGGGCCGGGAAGCGTTACTTTGATCGGCTTGTCGGTATGCCGGCGCAGGAATAGATATTCGTCGAGTGCGAGCGGCATGCGCCGAGCGATCTTGCCGTCGCAGGTGGGATTCTTGATGGAATAGGCGGGGACGTCGAGGGTCTGTAGGATCTTCTCGAAGCCTGCCTTATCATCAACGAGGTCCAGCATCTCCGCGAGGGACATTAGCTTGACGCCGTCGAGTTTCTCCGCCACAAACGAATAGAAGTTGTCGCGCCGCTGCTCTCCATCCGTAACAATGTCCACTCCCGCTTCGTCTTGCAACCTAAGAACCTCTCGGACTGCGACATCGGCAATCTGATCGAAGGCGGCAGCACTCATCTCTCCCCGTTGCTTTAGCCGGAACGCCCGGAGCAACTCTTGCGAACGTGGCCAGCTGCCAACTGTGGTGACCGGAAAAAGAGGTAACCGTTCTATGATGAGCTCCCTTCGAAGAAGCCCTGCCTCTCCACCGCCTCCGTCAGCGCCGTGAACTGTGTCGTCCGGCCCGGGAGCCACTGTTTAAGACCCTCCATATCCATCATTTCGCGGTGGTCGGGATTGTCGTAGCTCATCGCGTGCAGCACTGTGAGCCACCGTTCTTGATCGTCCTGTGGGAACTCCTTGCCGACTGTGAAAACACAGTGATCGAACCGATCGGTGGTCGCGATCACGGCCAATTTCGACGGATCGGCCGTTCCGTCGGTCTTCCACCTCTGCCAGTTGAGGTCCAGCAGAGCGCAGGCATCGCTTTCCCCGGTTTGGAGGGACTTCAAAGCGTCCAGCTCCCCCCCAATGTGATCCCCGTGCTTTCCGACAAGCACATCAAATCTTCGGACCTGGAAATCCACTCCCGGGTTCAGACCGTTCCGCTGCATCAGTCCGGTTGGGATAAGAGTTGATTGTGGAGAGTCTTTCGCTCCCGTGGCGAATGTCTTGCCGCGAAGATCACCAAGGTTGGTGAAACCGCTTTGCTTCTGGGCGACGATATGAGAGACACGGTCCCGGTCGGTGTCCCGCATGGCAATCGCACGGCAATGCCCGCCTGATTGTCGCTGGGCGTCCAGCCAAGCGAGAGGTGAATTCCACGCGATATGGATTTGGTTCTTCAACAAAGACTCGACCTGCAACTCATAGTTGCTGTAGAACACGGTGTCCATCGCGCAATCGTTCTGTTCGAAGAAGTCCTTGATGATTTCCCAGATCAACACTACCTTGGGGTCATATACGACCGCGCCAACGAGGATCGGGGCCGCCATTCTAGAACAGGTCCATTCCGCAGAGCGCTTTGCCGATGAAGTCGTGGATCACGTCCGACGTTGGAGCCATGACACCCGCCGCCCTCGCGTCTCGGAAGTTGCGCTCCAGTCCCAATTGCCTGCTGAACGCCGCACCGCCGCAGGCCCGCATTCCAAGGTCCGTTACCGTGATCGCGCTTTCCGCGGCCGCAGCCTTAACCTCCAGAACCATGAGCATCGTCGTCGGACCTGGGGTTTCGACGGCGTTGATCGCGCTTGCAAGGTGTGCGCGAGCACGATCCGTCTCGATGCGCATTTGCGCAAGCCGTGCGCGCAGGTTTGGCAGGTCCGCGAGTCTGGTATTGAGGTGCTCGAAGCCTTTACCAATAAGGTGGGCGGTTGTCGCGGCGACCGCCGCCTCACATATGCCGACACAGATGGCCGCGTTGCCGAGTTGAAACGTCGGAAGAACCACCGAGAGCATGAAGTCGAAGCCCTTGCTCGGCTCGCTGAGCGCCCGGCTTGCAGGGACCTCGCAGTCCGCAAGAATCATCGGTGCGCTGGCGTTTCCACGCATTCCCAGCGCGTCCCATGGGCCGTCCACTTTCAGGCCCGGATCCTCCTTTAGAACCAGATAGAGCATGGTATCGGTGGGCGCTTGGCTTCCCGGGGTACGGCTGGATACGACGTAGCCGTCCGCGTACCCCGCCGAAGTAACCCAAGATTTCTTGGCATTGAGCGACACATGGCCGTTCTTCTGCGCGGCTTGACTGATCGGAGCCCAAAAGTGGCTGCGCGAGCCTGCTTCGCTCCAAGCGAGAGTGCTGAGATGCTCGCCTTTGGCGGCGTCCCGAAGCTGCCCGTTGGCTACTTTCGGGGCCGCGCTGTAGCAGGCGACCCCGCACAGGTGCATCAGATAAATCATCGCGGTGGAGGCGCAGCCCTGGGCGATCTCGTCGAGGGCGGCGGCGGCAACTCGTACCCCTTCACCCATGCCTCCGTATTCTTGCGGGACCGTCAACCCCAGCAATCCCTCAGCCGCCAGCGCGTCGATTGCCTCTTTCGGAAACCTTCCTTGTCGATCAACGTCGGCTGCTTGCGGAGCGACGTTTTCTTCCACGAGCTTGTGGATTTGACCGACGATGGACGCTTGCTTCTCTGTTAGTGCATACATGCTCGTTTCCCCCTTAGATCATATTTATACGCAACATTAAGGTCACCGAGTCCTTCAGTGTAGTGACCAGAGGTGACATTGAAAGCGTTTCGTTCCAAAGCTCTTCGATGACATTCGGTTCGGAATCAGCGAAGACGTAAAGCGTTCCGTCGATCTGTTCGATTCCGGGGTGGCCTTCCTCACCGATAACCTCCACGTGCACCAGCGGGTTGTTCAGC
The DNA here is from genome assembly GCA_041483895.1 of Fimbriimonadia bacterium. Lineage (GTDB taxonomy): Bacteria > Armatimonadota > Fimbriimonadia > Fimbriimonadales > JABRVX01 > JBGPGO01. The sequence continues at coordinate 70,245 of JBGPGO010000007.1, read as the reverse complement.
CGGCAGGTCACGGAGAATTCAAGTTCATCGAGCGCTATTCTCCGCTTGGCGGCGGCCCGCTGAAAGCCATTGACGATATCCGCCGCGAAGGCGCCAATGAAGAACTCGAGGGCAGTGGGATTGGAATCGCTTTGGGCGAAGCTTAGCTGCGGTCCAACGCGGAACGTGTGGTTCCGAGAATGAACCGTTGCTTCCTGTTTACCTGCGGCGCGAACTCGCACCGACCATGTAAAGTCGGTCAAGAGTGTCCGCCTATGAACAGGCGTTGCGTTCGGATCTGGATCGGTTTGTACAAGTCTTAGCCGCTCCCCGACCCTATTATACACTTCGAACTCGACTTTCTTCAGTTGCGGCTAATCCGGCCCCGTTCTTGCACAGAATCAGTTAGGAAGGCTTCCATACCATCAGGAACGCTGGTACGGCAACGGCTACTTGGAAGGCTTGAAAGGTGAACGGATGCCACTTGCCGAAAGCATCGTCGCCGTCGCGGATGTATTCGGTGCGCTCACTCGGGAATTCACCGCCATCCTGGCGCTCGATGCTGCGCAGCCCTCGCGGTGCGATTCGCAGCAGTGTTCTTGGTGTCGATTATGGCGATTTTCGATAGGGAATGGCCCGCACGCACCTGTCGCGTTTCGAAGTCTTCATGGCCACGGAGCCGCCGCAACAGCTCATTGCGTATTTGTGATATTATTGAGTTGGAATGAGATTTGTTGCTGCAATAGGGGTCTTGGCACTAATCTTGGGGGGAGCCACCTTACGGAAGACTGTCCTCCCGGCAAGAAATCCCTTGAACTTGACGGTGAATTCTGCCGGCTCTTGCCTGTCCGTCGCAGAGATTCTTGAACTGCTGACGAGGGAAACCAAAGTCCCATTGTCGGCCGATGCCGCCAACAGGAATCGGATCGTCTTTCTTTGCGCAAAAGGGCGGCCGCTTCGCGAGGTGATGAACCGGCTCGCTGAGTCGCTGGACCTCACTTGGTTCAAGAGAGGTGGCGGCTACGTATTACGGGAATCTCCTCAGCAAAGAGCCTATCGCAATCGACTTAGCCAATCTGCCGCCAAGGCGAAGGAGGATCGGAACCTTGCCGCGATCATGACCGAAATGGCCCGGCGGCGACGGGAGCGGGATCTGCCGGCCAGTGAGCGGTTCCATGTGCCTGACCAGGAGTATGGGCCCGAGCAAAGTGATGACTGTTGGGAGCAAGCGTATCCCGACAGCAACATAGCGTTCGACGTGCTGGATCAGTGGAGCGAGGCGCAGTGGTGGACTGTGCTGGAAGGGTCTACGGCGCAGGTCATTGTTGGGCTGAGCGGTATCGAGGAACCATGCAAGACATGGCAAGTATCCGCTGCGAAAGAGTACGATCTGGAAGGTTTCGTCCCCACCCACGCCCGATCGATTTTGCGCTCCAAAGAAGGTCGCAAACTTGCCAATTGTAAGTCGCTTCGGATCTCAGTAAAGGCATTTGATTATTCGGTCGATGTCGTGTCTTCGCTTATCGACTTGCACAATCGTCCTTTGTTGCAGTCGCATTCGCTGATGTTGCCGCTTCCAAGCGCCGAGAAACCCAGCCCGGCCTCGTTGGTGCAAATTCAGGACAATCCAGTCATTTCAGTTCCGAAACCGATATCCGATCTCACTGCCGAGCGGCTCTTGTACCTTTGGAAACCATATGGTCAATGGGTCCATTCGCACGGTGCGAACGACTTTCTGGACCCGCTCGATGTCGTGACTTCTCCATTGCTCAGACAGATATCGAGCTCGACGAACATGCCCATTGTTGTGGAGCTCAACGACGGCATGCTACGAAGTCAGGCGCCCACGGGTCATTGCCGGCTGGCCGACCTGCTGTACCAGATTGGCCAGGACGAAATTTGCTGGAAATCGTCAGGAGATTGGATCGTCGGAGCCGCCAGTCAGTCGGTTCGGATCGCGGGCAACGATAGCTGTCCGCGCCCCATCCTGCATCAATTATATCGGGTGCTTTTCAACGGAGTGCCCTCATTCGATGACTTGGCCTCCATTGCTTCCCACATGACTGATAGCCGGTTCCGACAGCTGCTGGATACGCTCCAAGTGACATGGAGGGGATTCCAAGGGCCGGTATGCCAATCCGAAGAAATCGCGATGATGCGATTCTGGGCGACCCTCAGCCCAAACCAAAAGAGCGTATTGAGGAGCGACAAGTCTATTCCTGCCCGTGCTCTGTCCCCGATGCAGAGAGACGCGCTCACAGCGTACAAGGCATTGTGTCCAGATGATGGTCGCGCCGGCCCTTGGCTAAATCCGGCCAAGTCGCCCCTGATCAAGAACGACGATCCGCTTACATTTTACGAAGAAACGGCGCCCGGCATCGTCGGCTGTTTTTTCGGCGGCGGCAGTTATCACGAAGACGGAACGATCGATTTACCGTTCTACGATTACTCTCTTCTTGTCTCGCATGACGAGTATAAACAATTTCAGAACGGCCCGGGACCCCGACAGATTTTGAAGGGATATGGTTGGCGCTCGGGGGTGATGGTAGGTGACACGGGATCTGGTGATATCACCTTGATTCATGCTATGTCTGAACCCCATATGGATCTTCCTAATTTCCATCCCGATGAGAATCTGCGTCGAGATTGAGCGTCGGATCCTGCTTTTCGAATCTGTTCCGCTTCATGAAGTCGCGTTTAGGAAGCCGTCAGCTATGGCGATTGACAGCAACATGCGCTGATTTGACAATATCATGCCAATTCCGACAGCAGCCTCGTCGCTCGGCCTTGGATGTCTTCCCGTGCATCGTCGTAGATCATCAGCGTCTCCAGCTTGGCATGGCGGCTGAGCTTCTGTGCGCCGCGCACGTCGCCGTCTGTGGCACGTAGGTAGGCGGTGATGCTCGTGTGCCGCCACTTGTGGGGACTAAAGTTCTGGATCCCGGCCTTCCTCGCGTAGTGCTTCACCATGAACGCCAGTCCGACGCCCGTGATGCCGGAGAGCTGTCCGTTTCCGTCCCTGGTGCAGGAGAGAAACAGTTCCGGTCGGCTATCGTTCCGACATGCGAGGTAGTCGCCGATCGCCTCGATTGCCTTGTCGCTCAGCGTCATCAGCACCTTCTGCGTTCCCTTTCCCTTGCCGCGAACGGCCAGCGTCTTTGCTTCCGGGTCGAAGTCGGCTCGTGTCAGATTGCAGATTTCCTGCCTTCGTAGCGCCAGTTCCCAGAACAACCGGAGGATCGCCGCATCGCGCTTCCCCTTGACGGTAAAGGTGTTCGGCAGCATCAGCATCGCGGCCGCTGCCTCTTTGTCGACGCCTCTGGTGTCCCGGTACTGCATCGTCTTCTCTCCGGGAACAAGTCCCTGCGAAATGACCTCTGTTAGCCCGAGCTGCCTTGCCACGCTGAGAAGCGAGCGAATCGCCGTCAGCCGCCGGTTCAGCGTAACCTCGGCAACCCCTTGCTCTATCTGCTGCAACTTGAAGGTGAGCATCGCTCGAACGACGCCGGGGGTATCGAGCTTGAAGAATGCGCCGACCGTTTGCGGCGTTGGTTCTGTCCCTGCGACGACCCGGAAGAACAGCCTTAGATCCCGCTGGTACGCCAGCCTCGTGACTTCGCTCCGTTTGGACTTCAGAAGGAACTCCAGCGCGTTCGGTACGGCTGGGGCGGCTTCTGTAACTTTGAGTTCAATTGCCATGGTTTCTGCCTCCCTTTGGTATCGAAAAGGGCCATTATCGATACCAATACGACAGGTACTCGGAAGAGCGGTTGGAAGTCCAGGCTCAAGGAACGAGGGGTTTATCGATTGTAGGCATATCGGACTTGTGACTGCATTCGCCCGTCCGCCAATGCGCCGTTTCGTGCGTAGGGATTTCTAACCGGTCCTACGATCCAATTCAATCGGCGTCCCATTTGCTATCCATCATTCAAGGCCGCTTTGGCGACACAAACATGCGTCTGTTGGTGGACGAATAATCAACCGGGCTGGGGCCATCCACTTGATGTTCGCCGCTCCTGCCTACTCCGTTCGAAGCGGCTTCAAGGAGTCGGTGGCGTCCACCGTAGAATCTTCACCTAGATACCGATGCACACATGCAAATGGAAAAGAACGAAGTCGCACTTTGGGTTGCCGTTAGTCCTGGCGGCGGTTGCCTGCGTTGCGATGGTTTCCGGGGACGTGATCGTCTGTCCCGCCGGCGCCTCTCCAAACGTCAGGCTGGCTGCGCGAGAGGTAAGGCGCTACGTCTACCTCCGGACAGGGAAGCTGCTGCGAATAGTCCCGCGCGTCTCACACGCCACGGGAATCGTTCTGCGCGTGGATCCTGCTCTCTCGCCGCAGCAATTTCGTCTGAAAACGAGAGGCGGGAGTTTGATGATCAGCGGAGGGAGCGATGTCGCCGTGCTGTACGGTGCGTATCGTTTCGCCGAGAAACTGGGTGTGCGATTCTATCTGCACGGCGACGTGATTCCGGACGAGAGGATCGCATATGCCCTTCCCCACCTCAACGAGACGGCAACGCCGTTGTTCACGATACGAGGTATTCAGCCATTTCACGACTTCCCAGAAGGCCCTGACTGGTGGGATCAGGATGACTACCTTGCGTATGTAGAACAACTGCCGAAGATGCGAATGAACTTTTTGGGCCTTCACTGCTACCCGGAGGGCGGCGTTGGTCCGGAGCCGCTGGTGTGGATCGGGAGCCCCTCGGACTGCGACGAGCGGGGAGGGGTGAAGTTCAGCTATCCGTCCGCGTGGGCCAATACGACGAAGGGCACGTGGGGGTATGCCCCTGTTGCAACCTCAGAGTTTGCGGGCGGCGCGGCGCTGCTTTTCGCGCAAGACGGCTATGGCAACTACTCGCAGACCGGGCTGATGCCACGCCCAGCCACTCCCACGGAATCCAATGAGCTGTTCAGGCGCGTCGGCGAGATGATGCGCATCGTGTTTTCACGGGCGAAGCAGTTGGGTGTGAAAACATGTGTTGGCACGGAGACGCCGCTAACCATTCCCACCGTCGTGCGCGAGCGGCTCAAAGCTCTTGGAAGAGACCCTGGCGATCCAAATACGGTGCAGGAGATATACGAGGGGATCTTCATGCGAATCTCACGGGCCTGCCCGGTGGACTACTACTGGCTGTGGACGCCGGAGGATTGGACGTGGGGCGGCAACAGCAAGCAGCGGTTGGATGCTACCACAAGCGACATACGCGCGGCCCTTGCTGCTCTACAATGCCTTGGGAACCCTTTCGTACTGGCGACGTGCGGGTGGGTTCTTGGACCTCAGAACGACCGAACTGCGCTTGACCGAATTCTGCCGAAGACATCTCCCATGAGTTGCATTAATCGCCAGGTGGGACATGATCCTGTCGAACCCGCGTTCGCGGATATTGCGGGGCGTCCAAAATGGGCTATACCATGGATGGAAAACGATCCGATGCTGACTCAGCCTCAGCCTTGGGTGGCGCGCATGCGGTACGATGCCGCCGACGCACGGCGGCTTGGATGCACAGGGCTGCTTGGCATCCATTGGCGCACCAAAGCAATGATGCTAAATGTTTCCGCCCTATCGGCCGCAGCGTGGGATCAATCGTGGGTCCCCGCGAACTTCTTCGCCAAGTCCTGGAAACCTCAAATGACAAAGGACGGAGCGGTTGGTGGGAACGCTGCCGTATTTACAGAGCCGGTTACCGGTACCGAGGAAGTGGGCGTGTACCAGACTGTCCGATACGACATGGACGGCTATCGCCTTTCGGTACCCAACGGCACGTACCGTGTGAGACTGCAATTCAATGAGCCGTTCCACGATGCGATAGGTAAGCGCGTGTTTGGCGTGCGCTTGCAAGGCAAGACAGTGATCGATACCTTGGATGTGTTCAAAGAGGTGGGCCGGAACAAGGCCCTCGACTACGTCTTTCACGACATCGAAGTCAGTGCCGATCCACTCCGGATCGAATTCGTCCGTCAAGTCGAGTTCCCGTGCATAGCCGGGATTGTGATTGAGGGAAGAACGAACACAGGCACGGCGTTCAGCCGAAAGATTAACTGCGGCGGCGGTAAGGTAGAGGGCTATGAAGCCGACACGGTAGTCGGTGCCATCCCATCCGCGGGCAAGGACCGTGGGATGCCGGATGCGGATTTCTACAAGGATTTTGCGCGAGCAAACTTTGGGGCGGGAGTCGCAGTCGCCGCCGCTGCCATAATGGCTTCGGTAGACGGACTGAATATGCCGAAAGTAACGGACTGGATTACCGGTCCGGGAGGAATCTTGCCGAACGGAGTGCCGTGGGAGACCGTCCAAAAGCAGTTCGCCTTCGTCGAGTCCTTCGCTAAGCTGCGTTCCCGCGTACGCGGAGCAGGCAATCTCGAGCGCTTCGACTACTGGCTCAACACCTATCGCGCAGTCAAAGCGATTGCGCGAGTGGGCTGCCTGCGGGCGGAGTTGGATCGGGCGGCGGCGGCGCTGAAGAATGAGACGGATACCTCCAAGCGGAAGCAACTGGCTTCCGACGCGTTGGTGTCTCGTGTCGCCATAGCGCGCGCCTGGGAGGAGTTGATGACATACCAGGCCGCCGCCTGTGACACCCCCGGGGAATTAGGCACGATAGCAAATTTTGAGATGCAGAGCCGCCGTACCATGCACACGCTCGATGCCTACGACAATGAGATCACGGCGGCTCTCGAAAGACCGCTTCCTCTTGATGCCGCCCCGTCCAACCACTACGCCGGCGCGACGCGCATCGTTGTGCCGACCGTGCGCACTCAAGCGCGCAAAGGGGAATCACTCGCGCTCCGTGTGGCCATCCTTGACAACTTGCCGGCGAGTGAAGCGTACTTGTGCCTTCGCCCGCTCGGCAAAGGGCAGTTCCAAAGGATCGAGCTCCGGCATCTGGGCCGCGCGGTATACCAGGCGACACTGCCTGCGGCGCAGGAGGATTTCGAGTACTACATCGTGGCTCGGACGGCTGATGGCAAAAAGCTCCTCTGGCCGGCGACTGCGCCCAAAACCAACCAGACGGTCATCGTGGACTAGGTTAGCGGATTATTCGCGCTACCTTCGGGCCTTGCTTCGCCGAAGGGCTAGGAGCCCTAGGCTGGTGCCAGCGAACGCAGCCACGCCGGCGGGCTCCGGTACGAGTCCGAACCCTTTGCAAGAATTGCCGAAGGTCGCTATTGTCCTTTCATGGTTCACTCGCCGTACACGGCTGCATTCGCAATCTCTTTGACCTCGTGCCCTCGCGTCCCGGTTCCTTCCTGAGTGCGACCGCCGCGCAGAGAATTGCTCAGAAACAACGAGGCCAAGGCGTGGTCAACTCACCTATCAAGAGCGCCATCATGGATACCAAAACGACATGTACTCGGGGGATCGCGAAGAAGTCCACGATCGGCGAGCCCAGCCATCAAAGTCGCGAATCGTGTGTCTGACTCCGCTCCCCTACAGGTTGGCTGCGCAGTTTGCAGAATTGGTTAGCGATGAAACCAACTGGCAAGACATCACGTGCCGTGCTATTGACTGGCGCTGGCTTCAGCAAGGATCCCTGGGGGCGATTGGCGACTGAAATTTGCATACAGGTCTTTGGACACCCCGCGCTGGCAGGACATCCAAACGTACGAGAGCTTCTTAAGAACAACCCGAATGACTATGAACTAGCGCTGGACGAGACAAGGAAGCAATCTCCGGCATCTGCCTGCGCATTGGAAAAGGCGATTGTTGCAGCCTTTATTGGAATGGACGACACCATGCGCAGGGCCGGTCCAAAGCCTGTCGGCTCCAAGTACTGGAGCCATCTCATACAGGCATTCATGGGAATGGGCTGGGACAAATCGATTGACACCGGATTCTTCTTTACGACGAATCAGGACCTGCTTGTGGAGCGAACGTATTTCAACGGCTCTCGCCCGCGATGTGATCTGATTCTGCCAGGTGATCCTAGACCCGCAAAATGGCAACTGGGAACAAGCCAGCCATGGTTTGCATCGCCCCAAGGGTCTACTCTCCACGAGTTGATGGTCGAACTCGATCCGACGATCCAATCCAGTTTTGTCGGTCGATTCAATTACGTCAAGCTGCATGGCTCCGCGAATTGGCGATCAATCACCGGAGATGGGATGCTAATCATGGGCGGTTCCAAACCTGTGCAAATTGCAGCTTTTCCGATACTTCAGCAATTTCACAACCAATTTCGATCCGTGCTTCATGCAGGGACGTTCGCCTGATGATAGTTGGTTATGGATTCGGTGACGAGCATATCAATGCGGTCATCGAAGATGCCGTGAAGAACGCAGGTCTCAAGCTGTTCATTTGGAATCGTGGTGTGAAATCAATTCTTGATCGCGAGGACCTTCGCTCATTTGTTACAACCGAATCGTTGATCGACATGAGTGCCGACACGGTAGCTGAGGTATTCCCGCCAGACCAAGAGCAAACGGAGGAGTACAAGCGGATCTTTTCTCGATTCTTCGGATATGAAGCACCACCGGGATAGTGCCAGCTGTCGATAACGTCCATTATCGATAGCTGCGGTTGCGATTTCTCCTGTGAGCGTCATCTGCCCCTGCGGCCAAGACTGTTGACACCAATTTGACACGCTTTGTAATGGACGCCTACGGACTTATGGATACATAACGGAACGATGTCGCGGACGTATGTGCGCTAATCGGACGTAAGTGTCGCGTAATGGACGGCGGTCCTCGCATCTGTTAATCAGCGGGTCGTAGGTTCGAGTCCTACCCGAGGAGCCAGCCGTTTTTGAAGCTAATTGTAACCTTCTGACGTAACCTTTCAACCTGCAATTTCGACCGCTTGACACTCATTTTGACACGCACCCAGATGGACGCTGGCGGACTTCTGACGCCGAATTGGACGAATCGGAGTGGTCAACGAGTCGAGCACCCGTTATTATCCAACGCATTGATCGCTCAACCACCTTGGTCTCTGGCTCCTGAAAGTGGTCGCGTGGCAGCTTTGAAAGCGGCAGTCGGAATCATACGAGGGCCGAAAAGGAATCTGGGTCACTTATCGAGTATTAGAGCTAGAGAGCGAATGGTTGAACTCATGCTAACAAAGTCTTTGTTCACTACGGCCGAGAACTGCCCGAAGGCACTATGGATGACAATCCACATGCCGGAAGAGAAGGCTCCACCTTCGAGCGCTACACAGGCAAGGATGGAATCAGGGAAGCGCATCGGAAACCTGGCGCAAGAACTGTTTCCGGGTGGAGTGCTCGTACCAACTTGGGAGTTGTCGAACGAGGATGCTGCCCAAAGAACTCACGAGATCCTGACGACCGAAGTGCCGGCAATTTTCGAGGCGACATTTCTGCGCGACAATATGCTTGTCCGAGTGGACATATTTGCTCTTGATGGCGTTATTGGACCGCTCATGGCGAAATATGTCTTAAACGCCCTTGAGTCACGAACCATTGCAACTCTGCGTGATACCTTGGTGCCAAAGTTGATTTCTGGCAAGATCCGAATCGCCGATGCTGAGCGGGCAGTTGCGGAAGTCATATGACAATTGGTCTCAAACGTAAGACTGGAGCGTTTTGCCGCCATTCCAATGATGTATATTGAACAGAGGAGGTGTGAAGCTGCAACTAGTTGAGAGAGTGGTGCAAGTCAAAGGACGCGGGGTACGCGACGGGATGGCGACCCCTCGCGCCGGGCGCTTTGTGTCGCGCTGGGTCGAGGAGAGCCTCCGGCGAAGCACAAGAATGCGCGTCGTTTCCATTAGCAGGAAAGTTGGGAGGCCGGAATCCGTCATTCGGCCGATTTGGGAGATCTTCGAAAAGGGCTGGTCCCAAGACGGGTTAGTTTATTGCGCACCCACCATAAAGGAAGCTGCACCCAAGCTTCTTGAACAACCCGCACTTTTTGGCGAACCACTTAACCCAGACGACACGGCATTTGAGTATTTGCTGGACGCGGTCGTCGATGTTCAACACGAAGTTGAGGAAAGCAGTCGATACGACACGGATCTACTTGAGGACTTTGCGAGAATGAAGGGAGCAGGTAAGGAAGGTGTTGAATATCTCGCATTTCCCAACGTGGCCCGTACGACACGAGAGCCTGCTGACAAGGCGCTAGCCGATCACGCATGTTTGCTGCTGGAGAAAACTCCGGATCCGCAGAGAGTCCGAATTGTGGGACGGCTCGATATGGTCCGTGTTTCCGAATCTTCGTTTGAGCTTCTTATCAAAGATGGTCAGGAACGCCTGCGCGGAGTTTGGGTAGGTTCCGATCCAGAGCGACTTGGCCACTACATAACTAGTCGGGAACCAGTGGCGGTCGACGGGGATCTAATATACAAGCCGAACGGCAAGCAGTTGCGGCTGGAAGCTATGGTTGTGCGTCCTGCTGAGGTTCGGGATGCCGTGTTCACCGAATTGCCGAGCGCAGGAGCGATCATTAATGAGCTGCGTCTTCGCAATCGTGGTGCACTGACGATCGGTGATTGGATAGGGACCTGGCCCGGCGACGAGACGGATGAGGAATTGACGAAACTCCTCGAGACGCTTCGGTAACATGCCAGAGCACGAGTATCTCCTTGATACGAATGCGATCGTATATCTTGCACGCAACCGCGAAGTGGGTCAACAGCTTGCTTCGAAGTTGGGGCTTCAATCGCACACACCGATATTCATTAGCTCAGTGACAATCGGTGAGGTAGCGTTTCTTGCAAGGCAAAGAAACTGGAACACGAGCACGATATCTGACAGCAGCATCGACTTCGGAGGGCCACGATGGTTGAGATCCACCGAGACGAAGTCGTCAATGCGTATGCAGCGATTCAGTACAGAGTCAAGATTGAATCCAAGCCAGCGGTTCCCAATCGCGATAATGACATTTGGATTGCTGCCTGTGCCCGTGCCGCGAAACTGGTGCTTGTTACTGGCGAGAAGTGGTTCGACTATGTCGCAGGCGGGCTTGTTAGTGTACATCGTTACGATACTCACACGGGAAACACTGTATACTTGAAATTGTCAACTGAATAGCATTGGGGTGCAGGACTGTCAAGCTTCGTCGAATCACAGGTTGAGGACGCCGCCCTTGCGTGGCTGAAAGACCTGGACTACGCTATCCAAAACGGCTTGGAGATTGCACCGGAAGGGCTGTTCGCCTAGCGCGAGGATTACGGACAGGTTATTCTCGAGGTAAGGCTACGACAAGCACTGGTCACTTTGAACCCGTCGCTGCCGGTAGATGCAATTGAGAATGCCTTTCGGAAAATTGCCCGCAGCGAAGGAACGACGGTCGAGACAAGAAATCGCGCCTTGCACAGAATGTTGGTGGACGGCGTCACCGTGGAATTCAAGCGAGCCGACGGAACGATCAAGGGGGAGCAGGCTCGGATCATAGATTTTGACAATCCGGATAACAACGACTGGCTGGCCGTTAACCAATACACCGTCGTTGAGAATAAGCACACCCGACGACAAGATATTGTCGTCTTCATCAACGGACTGCCGATTGCTCTTTTCGAACTGAAGAACGCCGCCGATGAGAATGCCACCATCTGGACGGCATATGACCAAATTCCGACTTACAAGGCCGAGCTTCCGACGCTCTTTTCTTTCAACGAACTGCTCGTCATCTCCGATGGTTTACAGGCGCGCGTCGGCACCCTCAGCGCCGGGAAGGAGTGGTTCAAGCCGTGGAAGGCGATCACGGGAGATAGCGTTGCGGATTCGAGGTTACCGGAATTGCAAGTTGTCATCCAAGGAATTTTCGAGAAACGCCGTCTGCTTTCGATGCTCAGGCATTTCATCGTCTTCGAAGATTCGGGCGGTGGCAAGATCGTCAAGAAGATGGCGGGATACCACCAGTTTCACGCTGTCAATGTTGGGATAGAGGAGACGGTTCGCACGGCGCAATTGCGGACGGACGTTGTGCGGGAGCAGAAGAGCGGCTATATGGCAAAGCACCAGGCAGGAGGCAAACCGGGCGATCGGCGGATTGGCGTCGTCTGGCACACGCAAGGGTCCGACAAGAGCCTAACGATGGCTTTCTATGCCGTTCGCGTTATTACTGAAGCTGCGATGGAGAATCCGACGCTGGTCGTTCTGACGGATCGGAACGATCTTGACGATCAGCTGTTCGGGGTGTTTTCCGCCTGCCAGGAACTGCTGCGCCAGCCGCCGGTTCAGGCGACCGATCGCGCTGACCTGCGGAAGAAGCTGTCGGTGAATGCCGGCGGAGTCGTGTTCACGACGATCCATAAGTTCTTCCCGGAAGACAAAGGCGATCAGCATCCTGTCCTATCGGACCGGCACAACATCGTCGTCATCGCGGACGAGGCGCACCGGAGCCAGTACGATTTCATTGATGGGTTCGCCCGCCATATGCGCGACGCACTGCCAAATGCATCGTTTATCGGCTTTACCGGAACACCGGTCGAACTGACAGACAAGAATACGCGGGCGGTGTTCGATGACTACATGAGCATTTACGACATTCGGCAGGCGGTCGAGGACCAGGCAACCGTGCCGATCTATTACGAGAGTCGGCTGGCGAAGCTCGAACTCGATGAAGCAGAGCGGCCCAGGATCGATCCGAAGTTCGAAGAGGTAACCGAAGGCGAGGAGATATCGCAGAAGGAAAAGCTAAAGACGAAATGGGCGCAGCTAGAAGCCATTGTTGGGTCGGAGAAGCGCATCCGGCTAATCGCCGAGGACATCGTTCAGCACTATGAGCAGCGGCTTGACGCGATGGAAGGCAAGGCGATGATCGTGTGCATGAGCCGCAGAATCGCCGTCGAGCTTTACGGAGAGCTTGTGAAGTTGCGACCCGAGTGGGGCAACTCGGACGACGATAAGGGCGCCATGAAGGTCGTGATGACCGGCTCGGCAAGCGACACTGTCGATTGGCAGGAGCATATCCGCAACAAGGGCCGTCGCGAGAAGCTCGCTAATCGATTCCGCAATCCCGACGATCCGTTCAAAATCGTGCTGGTGCGCGATATGTGGCTGACGGGATTCGATGCGCCGTCATTGCACACGATGTATATGGACAAGCCGATGCGCGGGCACGGCCTGATGCAGGCAATCGCGCGGGTGAACCGGGTGTTCAAAGATAAGCCCGGTGGGTTGGTGGTGGACTATCTCGGTATCGCGCATGAGTTGAAACAAGCGCTGGCCACCTACACCAAGAGCGGTGGGACCGGCGCACCGGCTCTAGATCAGGACGAAGCGGTTGCCGTCATGCTGGAGAAGTACGAGATCTGCTGCGGCATGTTCCATGGATTCGACTGGTCGGCATGGATGTCGCAGTCTCCCAGTGAGCGGCTGAGCCTTCTCCCCGGAGCGCAGGAACACATCTTGGCGCAAGAGGATGGGAAGGAGCGGTTCGTGCGCGCGGCGCGGGATCTGTCGAAGGCGTTTGCGCTTTCGGTGCCGCATCCTGAGGCGTTACGGATTCGAGACGACGTAGCGTTCTTCCAGGCGGTCGCGGCGGCGCTTTCCAAGGGTGATCCAGATCGGGCGCGGACGGAAGAAGAGATCGACCATGCGGTGCGGCAGATCGTTTCGCGAGCAATTGCATCCGAGGGGGTAATGGACGTTTTCGCCGCCGCCGGTCTGGAAAAGCCGGACATATCGATCCTGTCCGATGAGTTCTTGGCTGAGGTCGCCAACATGCCGCAACGGAACTTGGCGGTTGAGCTTCTTCGAAAACTGTTGGCGGGGGAGATTGGCAGGCGCGGGCGCAAGAATGTGGTAGAGGCGCGTTCGTTTGCCGAGATGCTTGAGGACACGCTTCGGAAGTACCGGAACCGGGCGATTGAGGCTGCGCAAGTCATTGAAGAATTGATCAAGCTAGCGCGGGAGCTGCGCGAAGCAGAGGCGCGTGGTGAGAAGATGGGGCTGTCCGAGGACGAGCTGGCCTTCTACGATGCCTTGGAGACGAACGATTCTGCCGTCAAGGTCTTGGGCGACGATACGCTGCGGACAATCGCGCAGGAACTTGTAACGGCTGTCCGGGCGAACGTGACCATCGACTGGACCATCCGTGAGAACGTCCGCGCTCACTTGCGGCTGATTGTCAAGCGGATACTGCGCAAGTACGGCTACCCGCCGGATAAGCAGGAGAAAGCGACGCAGACTGTCTTGGAGCAAGCTGAGGCTTTGAGTAGTGAATGGGCGGTGGCTTAATTGGAAGGGTGGCATCAATGGCATCAGTTGACCACGTAGACGTCGATCGGCGGATGGCTGCTCTAGGAACCTTGCTTCTGGGGATTCGAGCCGAAGGACTTGCAATCGAGGTCGATCATCGGCAAACGGATCGCAACGCCAAGATTGTCTTAGGCCGGCGGATTCTTCTGTACGCCAGCAGCCAAGATCAAGGCATCATGTTATGGCGCGAACCCCTTGGATCGCTCCCGATTCTACGCCGATTTGAGGTCTACGGCCCAAAACACCGTTACCACTTCGTTCTACACGGTACTGACTCGGTCGATGACGCACTCGTTGCCGACATCTTGGATTTCGCTCGACTTCTTGGAAGCTAGCGCCGGGTTGGACCACGGTCCGTTGCCACGACGGTCAACCTATCGAAAATGGACGTTATCGATAGGTAAGGCCAAGGAGGACGACTCCTAAGAAGTCTCTTTCGAGAGCCCATTTCACGACGGCCCTAAAGCTTAAATCGGGAATTGTTACGCTCGGTAACTATCCAATCTGCCCCGGAAGGACCTCGTCGCTGAATAAGCGCCGTGGTTGCTCGTTTCATTCGTATCGCTCAGTAGCAAGGAGTACAATGAGACATGAGCCCAGCACAGCCTCCTTTCGGTACCGTCACCTTCTTGTTCACGGACATCGAGGGGAGCACAACTCTCTGGGAGGCACAACCCGAAGAGATGCGTCTGGCCGTTGCTCGTCACGACTCCCTGATTCGGGATGCCATAACGGCCGCGCGGGGCCATATCTTCAAGACAGTTGGAGACGCATTTTGCGCGGCGTTCGCGACGGCGCCGGAAGCGGTCTCCGCGGTTCTCGCCGCCCAGCTTGCAATGGTATCGGAGCCGTGGGCAGAAGGGACACCTATCAAAGTTCGCATGGCATTGCACACCGGCGCAGTCGAATTCCGCGACGAGGACTACTTTGGCCAGCCGCTGAACCGCACCGCCCGGCTACTCGCGATCGGACACGGCGGTCAGACCCTGGTTTCTGGCGTGGCCTACGACCTGTGTCGCGACAACCTGCCGGAATCCGTGATGTTCCGAGATCTGGGCGAGCACCGCCTGAAGGACCTGGGGCGGTTGGAGACGGTGTTTCAACTCCTACACCCTGATCTACCAGACGATTTTCCGCCATTGCGCTCACTCAACAACCCCGAGCTCCCCAACAACCTGCCCCAACAAACCACTTCGCTCATCGGCCGCGAGAAGGCGGTCGAGGAGGTCAAAAGTCTCGTCGAAACCAATCACCTCGTTACGCTCACCGGCTCCGGCGGCTGCGGAAAGACCCGCCTCTCGGTGCAGGTAGCGGCCGATCTCCTGGATGGCACCGGAGATGGAGTATGGCTCGTGGAATTGGCGTCTCTCAGCGATCCTAATCTGGTCCCGCAGGCAGTGGCAAACGTGCTGGGGGCGAAGGAAGAGCCAGGCAAATCGATTTCGCAGACGCTGGTCGAGTGGCTTAAGAAAAAGAATCTCTTGCTCGTGCTCGATAACTGCGAGCACCTGCTCGAAGAATGCGCAAAGGTCGCGGACGCAATTATTCGCTCATGTCCTGGCGTGAAGATCTTAGCCAGCAGCCGCGAGGCGTTGGGCATCACGGGCGAGCAAAGCTACCGAGTCCCTTCGCTAGAGACTCCGGACCCGAAGCAGACGTACACGATCGAGCGGCTCTCGCAATTCGCATCGGCGCAACTGTTCATCGACCGCGCCCGCATGGCACGCCTAGACTTCGAGATAACGAATGCAAACGCGCCGGCGCTAGTCTCGCTGTGCCACCATCTCGACGGCATTCCGCTCGCAATCGAACTTGCGGCGGCGCGGGTGCGGGCGCTCTCGGTGGAGGAAATCAATGATCGGCTGCACGACCGCTTCCGGTTCCTCACCGGCGGCAGCCGCACCGCACTGCCGCGACAACAGACCCTGCGCGCGCTGATCGACTGGAGCTACGACCTGCTGAGCGAGAAGGAACAAACGATGTTGCGTAGGCTGTCCGTTTTCTCGGGCGGCTGGACGCTCGAAGCAGCCGAATCCGTCTGCTCGGATCCGGAGTGAAATGAACGCCATAGAAACCCGGGAAGTCCTTGACTTACTCGGCTCGTTTGTCGACAAGAATCTGGTTGTGACTGAAGAGGAAGGTGGACATACGCGCTTTCGTCTGTTGGAAACCGTGCGACAGTACGCAGGAGAGCGTTTGTTGGAGACCGGTGAGAGCGATGAGTGGCGGACTAAACACAGAGATAACTTTCTGGCCTTTGCGGAAGAAGCCGTGCCCCAGTTGTCGGGGCCCGACCAGGGGGTTTGGCTGGAACGATTCGAAATAGAGCATGACAACCTTCGGTCGGCTCTAAAATGGTGCCGCGAGCAATGTGACGGAAATGATTTGGGCCTCCGGCTGGCCGGTGCTCTCTGGCGATTCTGGTGGATCCGTGGGCATATCAGCGAAGGACGTGATTGGCTCACCGGACTTCTGGCTGTCGAACCGGGCGGACAATCTGGGTCGGTCCGTGCATTGGCGCTTAACGGCGCCGGTTCGTTGGCCTCACAGCAAGGCGACTATACAGCCGCTCTAGAGCTGTTGGCAGAGGGCTTGGCGATCAGGAGGGAACTCGGCGACCGTCTCGGGGTTGCCGTTTCACTGAACAGTCTCGGGAATGTGGCGAAGGCACAGGGCGATCATCTGAATGCGCGAGCCGTGTTCGAGGAGAGCCTCGCGATCTTTCGAGAACTCGATGACCGGTATGGCGTTGCTGTTGCGCTGGGCAACCTCGGCATTATGGCCACCGAGCAGGTCGATTACCCAACCGCTTGGACCATGCATCAGGAGAGCCTGGCGATCATGAGGGAAGCCGGCAACAGGTTGGGTATTGCCATGGCGCTATGCAACCTAGGGTTTGTGGCCTTGCATCGTGGCGAGTACTCGATGTCCGAAGCGCTGCAATCTGAAAGCCTGACCATCGCTCGGGACCTTGGCGACCGGCGGACAATCGCCAATGCGCTTCAAGGCCTTGGTGCTGTGGCAGGAGAACTGGATGACCGCATTGCTGGACAGCAGCTACTCAAGGAGAGTGTGAAAATATGGCAGGAACTTGGTGATCCGAGGGGCATCGCCGGCTCGCTGGAACAACTGGCGCCACTCGCCCATCCTCCTCGAGCCGCCCAAATCTGGGGCGCGTCGGAACGTCTACGCAAAGAGATCGGATCACCCCTAATGCCGTGCGAAATATCGAAGTACGATCGACGCGTGAGCTCAGCCCGGGCCGATATGGGAGACGATGCCGCATTCTACCAGGCATGGCAGGAGGGCCGCCTCATGACGACAGAACAAGCTGTTGAATTCGCATTAGAGGCGAACGAGGCATGAGCGGGCCAATCGACTCCTTCGAGGCAGGCGAAATCCTCGCTTCCCTCGTCGACAAGAATCTCGTTGTGACCGAAGAGGATAACGGGCAGACGCGCTATCGGCTATTGGAGACCGTGCGGCAGTATGGGCGGGATCGTCTGTTCGAGAGCGGCGAGGGCGAGGCCGTTCGGGACCGGCACCGTGGCTTCTACTTGACGCTGGCGGAGGAAGCGGAACCGCAGTTGACGGGGCTGGAGCAGGCTGCTTGGCTGGAACGACTGGAGTCCGATCATGACAACCTCAGATCAGTCCTTGAGCTGCGGAACGACGCCGAGGCCCTGCGTCTCGCTGGGGCCTTGTGGCGTTTCTGGTCCGTGCGTGGGCATCTGGTTGAGGGGCGCGAGCGGGTCGGAATCGTGTTGTCCGGGGACGAAAGTGGATGTCGCACGGCCGCGAGAGCGAAGGCGTTGAACGGGGCGGGCGGCTTGGCTCACTTCCAGGACGACAATGGGGCAGCCCGGACGCTCTTTGAGGAGAGCCTGTCGGTCTTTCGCGAGATAGGGGATGAGGTGGGCATAGCCGGCTCTCTGAACAATATGGGCAACTCCTACAGCCGGCAAGGCGATCTAGGGCCGGCGAGAGAATTTTATGAAGAGAGCCTGTCGCTCTATCGAGAATTGGGTGACAAGCGGGGCATCGCGGTCACTCTCAACAATCTTGGAGGCATCGCAAGAGCGCATAGCGACCAGAAGTCGGCGCTCGCGCTTTATGAAGAGAGCCTGACCTTGCGGCGAGAGGTGGGAGACAGGCGCGGGATCGCGGACTCGCTTGGCGACCTAGGGATTATCGCAAAAGAACGGGGCGACTACGAATCGGCGCGCGCCCTCTTTGAGGAAAGCTTGACCATTCGGCGAGAGGTTGGAGACCGGCCGGGAATAGGGGTCATGCTCCTCGAATTGGGAATCGTCGCGCAACAGCGGGGCGACTTCGGCTCGTCGAGAGAACTGCATGAGCAGAGCTTGGCGATTCTTCGCAAAATTGGGCTCCCCTTCTTCATCGGACACTCGCTTCAGGCCTTTGCCGCTCTCTGGCTTTCGAAAGGGGAGGCGGCGCGGGCCGCGCGTTTGTGGAGCGCGGTCGAGGTGATGCGGGTGCAAAGCGGTTCACCGTTGTCGCCGAACGATCGCATCCGCCATGACGTTCAGCTCGCCGACGCGCGCGCCGCTCTGGGCGAAGAAGCCTTCGCGTCCGCCTGGCAGGAAGGACGCGCGCTGACAATGGAGCAGGCCATCGAACTCGCCCTCGATATCGCGCCAACATCTGGCAGCAAGATCGACATTTGACGTCATTCTGTTGCGTAGGATTCCCCGGATGCCCCCGATCCGTGCCGACCGACTTACTTCTATCGACACTTACACGCGGCCTGGACTTCTGTGGGAGCCCTCGAGTACATGTGGTGTTGGTATCGATAATGGCCCTTTTCGATACCAAAGGAGGCAAGGACCATGGCAATTGAACTCAAACTTACAGAACCGAGTCCGGTGGCGCCGGATGCACTGGAGTTCCTTCTGAAGTCCAAGCGGAGCGAAGTCACGAGGCTGGCCTACCAGCGGGATCTAGGGCTGTTCTTCCGGGTCGTGGCCAGGAGCGAGCCAACGCCGCAGACAATCGGAGCGTTCTTCAAGCTTGAGACGACCGGCGTCGTTCGGGCGATGCTCACCTTCAAGATGCAGCAGATCGAGCAAGGCGTGGCGGAGGTGACCCTCAATCGTCGGCTAACGGCCATCCGCTCGCTTCTGAGCGTTGCGCGGCAGCTTGGGCTGACGGAAGTCAATCCGCAGGGACTGGTGCCGGGCGAGAAGACAATGCAGTATCGAGACACCAGGGGCGTGGACAAGGACGCTGCGGCCGCGATGCTCATGCTGCCGAACACCTTTACCGTCAAGGGGAAGCGCGATGCGGCGATCCTCCGGTTGTTCTGGGAACTGGCGCTTCGCAGGCAGGAGATCTGCAATCTGACGAAGGCCGACTTCGATCCGGATGCGAAGACGCTAGCCGTCCGTGGCAAAGGCAAAGGGACTCAGAAGGTGCTGATGACACTGAGCGATAAGGCCATAGAAGCGATCGGCGACTACCTCGCATGTCGGAACGATAGCCGACCGGAACTGTTCCTCTCTTGCGCCGGCCAGCCATCCGGCATCACCGGCGTCGGCCTTGCGTTCATGGTAAAGCACTATGCCAAGAAGGCCGGCATCCAGAACTTCAGTCCGCACAAGTGGCGGCACACCAGCATCACCGCCTACCTCCACGCCACCAACGGCGACGTGCGCGGCGCGCAGAAGCTCAGCCGCCATTCCAAACTGGAGACGCTGATGATCTACGACGATGCACGGGAACACCTGCCGGGCAGGACGAGCCGACTGCTGTCCGAGCTGGCGTGATGCCGCATCAATGTCGTCATCCAGCCAACGGTACCGCTCTCAGGAACGCTACGGTTCGTCGATCATGCTGAAGTTGGCGAGAACGATGGAAAGTTCGTACAGGTCGACGCTTCCGTCGCCGGTTGGGCCGGCGGTGGCGAAGTCGAGGAGGATCAGGACCAAGTCGAACAGATCGACGATGCTGTCTTCGTGTGCGTCGCCGTTGATCAGCGGTACAGTTCCCATGCTCGCGTTGCCGCCGGTCGTGTTGAACTCGCCAACGGTCCGCCGCAGCCAATGCGTCCCGTTCACCGACAAGTCCAACACCCCGACAGGCGCGGGCAACGAAAACAGACCGTCGCCACTGCCCGGAAGCTGACCCAAACCGCTGAGCCACGCATTCCATGTGCTCCAAAGTCTGTCGCGCCCTCTCTGGACCGGACCAACCCGCGACACACACCGCAGTGCGACCAATCTGATTGCAAAGCTCCCATCGAGGGCCAATATTTGGAGCATGCACCGGACGCAGGACCTGCTTCTGCATATGCCGAAAGCTGCCCTGTGACCAAACAATGCCGATTGCTCGCCACTGTCCTTGCCTGCCTTTGCCTTGCCGGCTGCAGTGAGAAGCAAGCCAGATCCGGATCCGGCGCGGATGTTGAGGTTGCGCTCTTTCAAGGCGGCTACGGGATCGACTTCTTCGAAACGGCTGCGCGCGAGTATGAGTCAAAGCACCCAAACGTCAAGTTGCGCGTCTGGGGCAACCCCAGGATCTGGGAGCAGCTCCGTCCACGATTTGTCGCCGGAACCCCACCGGATCTCACCTGGCCGGGCTGGGACATGGACTATTGGTCCCTGATTTACGAAGACCAAGTGATCCCTCTCGATGAGTACCTCGCCACGCCTGCGTACGACGGTAAGGGAAAGTGGATCGATGCGTTCGAACCATCTCTCATGACGATGGGCCAGTACGATGGTAAGCGATACATGCTCCCATACTTTTTCAACGTTATGGGTTGGTGGTACAACCCAAAGCTGTTTGCGGACCACGGTTGGAGCGCGCCAAAGACGTTCGAAGAGCTGCTGGCGCTTTGCGACAAGATCAAGGCCGCGGGCATCGCGCCAATCACTTTCCAGGGCAAGTATCCGCAATACGTTCTCACCGGCCTCCTGTATCCTTGGGCGATCAGCATCGGCGGTGTCGAAGCATTCAACGCGGCACAGGAGCTGCGACCCGGCGCTTGGAAGTCTCAGGCATTCTTGCAGGCTGCTAAGATGATCAAGCAGTTGCGGGACCGGGGATTCTTCCAAGAGGGCGCCGTTGGGATGAGCCACACTGAAGCGCAGATGGAATTTGTCGGCGGGCGCGCGGCAATGATTCCCTGCGGCACATGGCTACACTCAGAGATGAGCAAGCAACTGCCACCCCGATTCGAAATGCAGTATATGCCACCCCCGATCGTCGCGGGAGGAACCGGCGATCCAACCGCGATCTGCATCGGCATCGAACCGTGGGTCGTGCCGTCAAAGGGAAAACATCGGGACATCGCGATCGATTTTTATAAATACCTTACAACGCCGGAAAAGGCGAAGCAGTTTGTGTCCGAAAAGGGCACGCTGATGTCCGTTCGGGGCAGCGATCAAACGAACATTCCTTCCTACCTTACAGGGGCCGCTGCCGCGTTTCGCAACTCAAAGGCAGTATGGTCAATCCAGTTCACACAATGGTATCCGTCGGTCGGCAAGGCACTGGAAAACGCGATGACCGCACTGCTCAACGGTGAAGCCACACCGGAGCAGTTTGTGCGGCGCGCGGAGGATGCCGCCGAGAAAGTGCGGCAAGACGCAAGCATCCCCAAGCATCGGGTTGTGCGTGACTAAACGCCGACGTTTCGGGTTCATAGTTACTTTTCTTCTCCCTGCGACAGCACTTTATCTTCTCTTTGTCATTTGGCCCGTTGCGCAAGCCTTCCTCATGTCCCTCTATCGTTGGAGAGGCGTTTCTCAAGTTCGAGTTTTCGTCGGGTTCGACAATTTCTCGCGCCTCTTCGGAGATCCGGTGTTCTGGCAATCGCTTGCCCACAACCTTGCTCTGCTGATAGGCGCGGGCGGCATAATTCTCGTTCTCTCCCTTGCCATCGCACATGGCGTTCGAGGCAACAGCCGGTCGGCTCGGGTTCTGCGCGGAGTATATCTCTTTCCACAAGTCACGCCACTGGTCGTCGTCGCAATTCTATGGATGTTCATTTTCAACCCATCCTTTGGCATCATGAACGCGACACTGCGCAACGTCGGACTTGAAAAGCTGGCGGTCCCCTGGTTGGGAACATCGGGTACGGCGCTGCCTGCGGTCGGAGTCGCGTTTGTTTGGCATGCTCTTGGCTTCTACATTATGTTGTTTTCTGCGGGTCTGCAGACCATCCCGGATGAGGTGCGGGAAGCGGCAACGCTAGACGGTGCACATGGCCTTGCTCTGCTCTGGCGAGTGACGCTGCCCATGCTTTGGGCTGTATTGCGAGTAGCTATGATCTACCTTGTGATCAATGCGCTCAATATCTTCGCCCTTGTCTTTCTCATGACGCAAGGCGGACCCGATCGCCACACTGAAGTGATGCTGACGTATCTCTATGAGCAGGCGTTCAAGAATAGTGATTTTGGATTCGCGACCGCCCTGGCTGTGGCAAACCTGGTTGTCGTGCTGCTGCTTAGTGGGATGGTGGTCGCCGCCTTCCGCCGCGATCCGCAAGGCGCGAGGACGTAAGTGATCCGCACTATAACGAAATTCCTCCTATTCCTATTTGCGCTCTCTGTTGTTATTCCGCTTTTGTGGGTGTTGGTCACGTCGCTGAAAACTTCGCCGGAAATCTTCGCCTCGCCTTGGGGAATCCCAAAGTCGCCACAATGGTCCAACTACGTTCGCTCGTGGGAGGAGGCCGGCATTGCCCGCTACTTCCTCAACAGCGTCTTCGTCACGCTCGCAACGCTGACTATTCTCCTACCATGCGGCGCAATGGCGGCCTACGTCTTCGCACGGTACCCGTTCCCCGGCAGTAGTTGGCTGTTCACCGGTTTTCTCGGTGGCATGATGTTCCCGATATTCCTTGCGATTGTGCCGCTGTTCTTTCTGATGAACACGCTCGGTTTGCTTGATTCGCTTCCAGGCCTGGTGCTTGTCTACGTAGCCTACTCTTTGCCGTTTACCATCTTCGTTCTTACCGGCTTCTTCCATTCGCTGCCGGCGGAATTGGGGGAGGCAGCGATGATCGATGGCGGCGGACATGCCACGGTGTTCTGGCGTGTAATGCTCCCCCTCGCCAGGCCCGGCCTCTTGGTAGTGGCGGTATTCAACGCCATTGGACTTTGGAACGAGTACCCACTCGCTCTCGTCTTGATTGTGAGTGAAGAAAATCGCACCTTGCCACTTGGCATCGCGAACCTGGTCATGGTGGAGCACTACCAAAGCGATTGGGGAGCGCTGTTTGCCGGGCTTGCCATCGTGATGGCGCCGATTCTCATCATCTACTGGATCCTGCGCGATCGAATCTATGAGAGCATGGTGGCAGGGGCGCTGAAAGGCTAGAATCTGCATACGACGGTGGTTTTAGAGCGCCGCGCACCAAGCATCACTTTTTCGTCTTGGAACTGCTTCCATGGCCTTCCGTTTACTGTGACGGAACGGATTGGTCCAACCGTGGAAGGTGGCCGAATATGAACGACCAGTTTCGCCGCGCGAAGGGTGGGCGGCTGGATCGTCACACGGACCCGTTTGCCGTACGACACGCTTCTGAAGCCCACGTCACCAAAGTAGGTCGGGGCTTTTCGCACCTCGATCACTTTTCCTGAAGCCTGCCATGCCCTTGGGGTCCCCGCCATCAGATGCAGCATGTCCCCTTCCTCCAAAACAAGCGCGATTCGAACCATGTCCAGCACCCGGCTGTTCGAGTGCATGTGCGGCTGGCGGTTGGCCGCCCAATCATCGCCGTTGGAGCCGGTCAAGAGGTTCATTCCTTCAATGGTTGCGTAGGTGTCCCTCGACTGGCCATAGGCGAAGAGGCTGTAGAACGTCCAGAGGAACTTGTCCGTCTCGCCGCGAAGCAGTTGAACCAGCGATTGGTTGTACACGTAATGTGGGTCTACCAATCCGCCGCCAAACGCGCACAGTCCGGAATACAACCCGTATCGTTCCAGCCAATACTCGATGTCCGCCGTCCACGGTTCGGACTTGCTGAGGAGGCCTGCTTCCACCATGTAGATGGGGCTGCAGATGGAGTACCACCACGACGCCAGACGGTCGAAGGTTGGCGGCTGATTCGTGTACGGACTGGGTGGGATAAATGGCGGGGAGACCTCCCTAACGATGGACCGTTCGACGGAACGCCGTATGCACGTCTTATAGTCTTCGGCCTCCGTTCTCAACCGATTCGCTTCAGAAGCCATCCCGATATCAGCGAGCGCATCCGCCGCACCGCGCAAGCCCATGTAGGAGTAGGTGTCCGTCCAGTACCAATAGTCCCAAACCCCGATATCGGATGGCGCACCTTTCGGCAACAACCCGTAGTGGCGGGCATCCGGATCGCCTTTGGTGGCGGCCCGCTCGCGAACAATCCAGTCGCATCCCTTTATCATGCTCGGCGCAACCGTTCGAAGCCACCGTGCGTCACGGGTTAGTTTGTAGTGTTCCGAAAGAGCCCAGAGGATGAAGCCGTTCTCACACATCCATCGGGGTCCGGCGTTCCCGGTGTAGAAACCGTCGACGCTCTTCGATGCCCCGTCCGGCCTGCGCGTGCCCTGGTAGCGGAGAAAGAACCGCGCCCAACTCGCCGCCTCTGCGTGATAGCCCATTCGGTCCATTGCCTGCAGGATGACTCCGCTGTCACCGGCCCAGACACTTTCGTAAGCGGTTGCATCCGGATGCATCAAAAGGAGGCCGGTCTTGGGATCGTGATCCGTCAGTATGAGATTGTTCGCAAGGCAGGCGCGAACGGAGTCACGTATTCGCTTTTCGGGCACGATGAACTCAGCGTTTCGGTTGAGTTCCTTCTCCCAATAACGTCGGAAGCGCCTCAGTTCATGATCGAGATTGAGGCTAGCGAGTTTGGCTGCGGCAGATCGGGCAAGCGGAAAGTACGGGATGGCGATGTCCACAGTGGCTGACCCGCTTGGCGGAAGAGGCAGATCGACAAATAGGCTGTTTTCTGTCTTATCACCGCGAAGGGGTCGCTTGAAATTTGGCGGAACTCCCGGCTCGGTCACATAGAATGTTGATTCCCACGATCCGACTGGCGCGACCGCGTTACCCACCGGATACCTGCCTCGGACCACGATTTTGCTGGGACCCTGGGGCAACACGGACGCAAGCAGGGACCACGGAATGGGTGCAGAGTGCTCACCCGCTTTGATGAATTCGCCCCGCTTGGTCTCGGACAGCCCGCCGCGATACAGGGTGCCAAGATGGATCATCTCACCACCTGGCGATACGATGTCCACTTCGGCCGCGACCGGCACGCTGTGGCCCATGGACGCCTCCATGTGGACATCGAAGCCGCGCTCCGATCTCCACCTGCCTACTCGCACCGCACCTCCCTCGCGCACGACGTCGATGGGCACGTCCGGCCCCATGGCTTCGCCATGTACATTGATGGTCGTGTAACGAGAGTCATCAGTCCGGGTTGGTAGCGAGAGGGGACGGAAACCGACCCTGCCATGAGATAAAACACAGGCGGCAACCGTATCTTCGGGCTCCATCACAAACGGTCTCTGGAAGCGAAGGGTTCGCAGATAGGGCGGTGGTACCGAGGCCATGCTTTGCCCCATGACCGCTTCCCCAAAATTCAGCCAAAGTCGTACCGTGCGGCTCTTCTTGGATGGATTTTCGACACGATAGCGAGTGAACGCGACCAACGGCTCCCGTCCGGTCTTCACTGTGTCACTGCCGAGCAACGTGCAAAAGGCAAGCTGCCGCACGCGAAGATCACTGACCGACCACTCACTCTCGATGCCTGGCATGTAGCCGTCAACAAGGTGCCGATTCACCTTCTCCAACGAAAACGGTGCGTCGCCGAGAAATGGAGTCAGGTACAGACCTCGTGGGACTCCCGGACGAGGAAAGACTAGGGCCCCGTTCGGCGTCACATGCACCTCCTCGGGATGCTCCTTCCAACCGATGATCGGCACCGGGTACTTCATCGCCGGAAACGGTTGGCTCTTTACTACCGCCTCAAACGATATGTCCCTTGGCATCGCAACCGGGTACGCCCGGAGCGCCTTCGGCATATCTTGCATGTCCCGATACGGAGTGAGGGATTGGCCGAAAGCGCAGACAGCCAAAAAGGCAACGATGGTGCGCGAATGGAGCGAACTCAAGCGGTCATCCTCCTCATCAGACGAAACACCCTTCTCTATCGGAGTCATGCATCCTCTTGATGGCGGGGAGTTGTGGTCGAATCTTAGTGGCGGTCCGCCTCTACAAGTTCACTTTATGTGGAATGGAGGAACATGATCTGACGAGCCGATGCGTCCATCGCTCCTAGCGCGACGCTGCTGGTAACGACCGGGTACCGATTGATTGAATGCCTTCGCGAGCCAGGAACTGCAACAACGACATCGTAGGGGGGCGCTTGACCACCCTCGAACATGCCAACCGCCGGATTCTGGTAACGTTGGCTGATATGCAGATACGTTTTGGACAGGTCGGATCAGTGCTGGCTCTCGTTGCGGTTCTCGCGACACCGGGGTTGGCCACCGGTCCAAGGACAAGGAATGCGGGTGCCACTGCGAAGGAATCGCCCAAGTGCGAGGTTGGTCTCAATGGAAACGCTTTACAAATGCGCTCCCCTTCGTTCGTTTTTGAGCTCGACACCGCACATGGTCTTCGCGCAACAGCCTGGATCAACCGCCTGACGGGTAAGAAGCTGGCGTTGGGAAACAACCCAGAGCTGCAACTGGACCTCGACGCTTCGGATAGGCGCATTCCCATCACCGGCTGGCGGATCATCGACACGGGCTACAAACCCTGCGGGCCCGACGAGGAGCATGGCTATGGAGTCAAGGCATACCTCCCGGAACATGACGACACCAGCTGGTCCGGCCAAACGACCGTTCTCCTGCCGTCGCAGAAGGAGTCTGGACTGTTCGACGAATACCGCTGGGCGCGGACTCACGTTTTCCTGCCGCGCGACGCCGAAGGCAAGGCTGTCACGCTGGTTCTCGGCGGGTTCGGGCTGTTCGACTATCGCTACATGCGCGTCTTCGTGAACGGCCAGGAGATCGCCGTGAGGAGGACGCAGGGGCGGTGGCCCGAGCCCGGGCAATTCGTCTTGACCCCCAAGAGCGCCGGATACAGGTGCCTGCGCTTTGGCCGGGAGAATATCGTCGCGCTGCAGCTTTCGGGGTACGTGGCCCGCACCAAGGAACTCGACGCGGTTGATCCGATGAAGCTGCACAGCCTGGAGAACAGTTTTTGCTGGCCTCCGCAGTTCGAGCAATACGTCTTGATCGGGAAGCACACGATCACGCCTTCGATGAAAGTCGTCAAGGTCGAGACAATCTCGCAAGGGGCGGCAGGCGAATGCCGTGTCCATCTGTCAAGCGCGCAGCCGGCGCTGCGGGCCACCGTCATCTACCGCTGGAAAATAGCGGAACCCGTCCTGCACAAGTTCGTGAGCATCGTGAACAAGGGGCGCTCGACAAGACGCGTACTCAACGTTCGGCTCGCTCGCTACGTGACTTCGGCCGAGGTCTCGGACGGCGATCAGGGCTTCCCGGTGTATTTGGACGGCCAGTTCTTCGCGTCGCTGGCACACCCTTCGGGGTGGGCGATGGGGGAGAACGGAACGGTTCGCCTGCGCCAATACCCGGGCAGAGCGCTATCCCCCGGCCAAAGGCTCGACTGCATGGAGACTGTCTTAGGGGTCGCGCCGGCGGGAAAGGCAAGACAGGCGTTCCTCGCCCACGTCAAGTCTCGAATGCGCCGCGTCGTGCGTGGGCATGACAGGCCCTACGCCATTTTCGAGACGTTCGGAAGCTGGCCCAGCGGCGACTACTGGGGCGGAACGGAAGCCGATAACCTCTACCTTGTCGCGAAGATGCAGGAATCGGAGAAGGAGACCGGGTGCTGCTTCGACGCGTTCATGATCGAGCTCTGGATCGATCGAAACGGCGACCTGGAGCGCCCGGACCCCAAGCGCTTTCCGAACGGCTTTGCCCCGATAAAGAGGGCCCTGAATCGCATTCCCTACGGCGTGTGGTGGGACACCGCCAACTACTGGTGGTCCATCACCGGCAACCCTGTTGCATCGGATAGCTTGAACTCGGATCGATCCTACGGCCTCGGCGACCGGGTGATCTTTTGTGAGGCGGAAGGACTCTACGAAGAGATGCTTCGTTCTGCGGCGCTAAGTCACTTGAAAAGCGGCGCCCGCGTCCTCAAGTTCGACGGGAACTGCCCGATCTGCTACAACCCACACCACGGTCACCTGGCTGGCGTCTACTCCACAGAGGCCATCAACGACAGCATCATCAAGACCTTGGACATACTGGACCAAGCGTGCCCCGAAGCTCTGCTGATGCTCTATTGGGGACACCGCTCGCCCTGGTGGCTGCTCCATGCCGACACGCTATTCGAGCCAGGGTTCTGGATAGAGGCCGCCAGCCCCAGCGACAGCCCGTCGCTCTATGCACGAGACAGCGTCACGCTCGTGCTGGACCAGGCCCAAGCCTATTGTGCGGATGTCCCGCCGCTTGGAAAGGACTCCCTTGGAGTGTGGCTCTCCAATTGGGGCTTTAACAGCTCGATTGGCAAGGAGCGCTGGCAGGAGGGCACGGTCATGGACATGTGCCGGGGCAGCCTCTTGCTTCAGCCCTGGTCGGACCGCGACTGGATGACCCAGCCCGAACGCAAACAGTTCGCGGATTTTGCCGCACTGATGCGGGCCAACCCGAAGTGCTTCGCCAATCCCGTTCGGGTTCTTGGCGATCCGTGGAAGCACGAGCCCTACGGGTATCTGTGCAGCGACGGAGCGCGCGCCTTCGTGGCTCTGAACAACTGCACATGGCAGAATGTCGAGCTTCCGTTGCCGGCTGTCAAAGGCGTTTCGGGAGTATATCAGTGGTACCCGACACAAGCTTTTCTGGGTTCGACGACCCAGTCGCCAAAGATCGCGCTGAGCCCATTCGAGGTCGTTTTGTTGGAACTCGTTCCAGCGGGCGGCAAGCCTTCGCTAGGACGCGAGTTCACGAGAAATGAACAGTCCCAGCGGTTTGCAGAGCCCAGCGTCGACTTGCCGGTTCGCGTTGAGCCCATTGCCCCTGAGAAGGCTCCTTCGCCGCCGGTTGATCAAGATAAAGTGCAGCGGCCAAAGCGTGCCCTTTTGGTCGAGTGCACCGTCCCGGCCACAAAGGCCGGTGGGATCGTTGCCGTGACCGTCGAAATGCACCGGAACGAGATGGTTGTCCCTGTTGGAAACGTAGGCAATCTCTTTGCCGCCGCCGGCACGGTCGATGGCGCGGAGGTCCGGTTGGCTCCTATTCTCGGGCAATGGACTTTTCCGAGTCCGTGGCAAGGCTGGCGCCTCGTCCTTGGTCCCGATGAGCGCCCCCGCAAGGTGCAACTCCGGGTTACCGCGGTCATTGCAGCTGATGTCGAGGTCACCTGCAGGGCGCATTTCGTCCCCGCCATCCGAGAGGCAGTTGAGAGACAGCCTTAGGAGTCAGCGGTCGCCCGAGCCGGTGTGGTTGGCACTGCCTTCTTTTCAGCCTAAGAATCTGAAACCACCGTCTCTGTGCTTGTTGTGGGATGGACCGGCATGGGGATCTGGCTGCTCGGCGCGCCGGCCCTCAATCTTATGGCGTGCTTGCCAAAGTGGGTAGAGGCGCTGGATGGTGCCGAAGCCATTTTGGCGTCTGCCGACACGCACGCCTTTCCACGTCGCACCACCAATTCCATCTTCGCCCTACCAATCGTTTGAAACGCATCGATCTTGTGAACGGCTTGATCGCCCAGTTTCGGGTTGCGGGCAAAGGCGGCCTGGCCGGGCGGAGTGGCGGCCGTGGAGGCCATGGCCTACGCACCGGACACGGTGAGGCGGGATACGCGGCGGCTCCAATGCGCCGGTTGCCTCCGCGCTGAGGGTGGGCCGTGCAATAATGGTCGCAATGTTCCACGGCCCGAGCCTCACCGTCAATCGCGCTCTTTTCTGCCTCCTCACCCTGGCCGCGGCCTGGCCCTCCCCAAGCGGGGCGATCGGGAAGGGCAACGCCGGCGCAGTCACCGCAAACCTCAACGGTCTGGCTATCACACTCGACGCCGACACCGGCAGCATCCTGCATCTTCGGTACGCTGGGATCGACATGCTGAGATCCAAGCCCGGACGGGCCACGATCCTCGACCTCGCCACTCCAATTCACGAGTTCGAACCGTTACGCCGCGCATCGCGCTTCTCGCACGGCGCGAAGATATACGTCAGCAAGGACGCCGTAACCGTCCACTGGGACCAGCTCGGCATGAGCCGCGACTGGGCCAAGGTCGAGGGCGACGTCTCGGCGACCGTCACGCTGAAGGCAGCCAGGGACGGGCGCTCGGTGATCATGGCATGCACGGTCGAGAACCGGTCAAAGACCCCGGTCCGGCAGGTGATCTTCCCGGACTTCAGTGGGCTCCTGCCGTTCGCAGGGCGGGCCAATACGACCTTTCGCACCTGCGCGTTCGGCATGCAGCCGTTCGTGCAGCTTGCGCCCACGGAGGAATCGCGCGTCTGGCACTACGTACAGCCCTCGTCGTCGTACTCGGTGCAATACACTTCCGGCGGGCTGCACCTTAGCGACATGATCGTCCGGTGGATGGACTTTGGCGGACTGAAGGGCGGCTTCAGCCTGTTCCCCAGAAGGTGGGGCTGGGACCCCGAGTTGCCCGTGATGCTCCAGCATTCGGAGGTCGAGCAGAAGCTCCGCCTGATGGTCCTGCACGCGGCCACGATCAACGTTGGCGAGAAATGGGAAAGCGGCGAGTTCTGGCTGACCCCGCACACTGGCGGCTGGGCCAAGGGCATCGAGCCGTATCGAGCCTTTGCGAAGACCCATTTCAAGCGCGATTGGCCTGTGCCGAAGCACGTTCGCGAAGGGCTCGGCTTCCGTACAGTCTGGATGTCGCAGTATCAGGCCGCCGACCCCAAGGACCCGGTCTACAGGTTCAAAGACCTGCCCGCGCTGGCCAAGGAGTCGAAGGAGCACGGCCTGGACGAGCTGATGTTCTGGTCGTTTCGCGACGACCTTCAGCGGCCCATGCCCAAGCCGTATCCGAACATCGGCGCCGAGAAGGACATGGCCGATGCCGTGGCCGCCTGCAAAAAGTTCGGCGTAAACGCTGTTCCGTTCATCGGCGTGCTGCTGATAGGCGCGGAGGCAGCGCCCCGCTACGGGTTGCGAGTGACGAGCGACGGCGCCTGGACCTACCATTCGGAACTGGTCCCGCGAACGATGTCGGGTTATGCCAGCCAGTTCGCCAGCGTGCAGGCAGGGCCTGCGGGCGTCAAATGGGCAGAAGACATCCTGGAGGGTTGCATGCACCTGATCGACCTGGGCGTGGCCTCGGTCTGCTTCGACCAGTACCTGACCACGAACGTCCCGCCGCCCAACATGAACTCCGTGACGTCGCTGATCCGCGCCTATGCCAAGCGGCGCGACCCGGAATCCACCTTCTCAGGCGAGGAACTGCGGAACTGGGAACTTGACTCCAACATCCTTGACTACACGTGGAACTGGGGACCGTACAAGGGCAAGGACTTCTGCCCGCTGACGAGCGTGTTCCCCTCGCCGAGGCTGAACTACTGCATCGACTCCTCGCCGCTCGCAGTCAAGCGGGCGTTCGCCGACAACCTGTATTTGTGCGTCATGCCGCGCAAGCCCGAGTCCACAAACGGGTCGGATTCGATTGTGAACCATCCCGCGTTCAGCAAGGCATTGAAGCAATGCGCGGCGCTGCGCAAGCGGTTCTTGAAGTACTTCACGGACGGCGTGCTAATCGGCGAGTGCCTGCTCTCGGAGCCGTCCCCGGCGCATTTGACGTCTTACGTGCTCCCCGACCGGGCTCTGATGGTCGTGGTCAACGACGGCCCCGCGAGGTCTGTCAAGTTCTCCTGCAACCTGTCGGCTTGGCTCAAGTCGCCTTCCGGGCGGTATCGGGTGACGGAGTTTGGCGGAGACGGCAGGTCGCGCGGCGCAGTCATTACGAGCGGCCAGTGGCAAGGACAAACGGGGCGCCTCGCCGCAGGGGAAATGCGGTTATTCGAGATTCGGATCGAGTAAGGCATGCAGACCGGCAAGTGTCGATCCTGTATGTCGGCGGGACCCGGAGCAGCCATACTTACGCCGGGGATGGAAAGCGAAGGACGAAGCAGGAACCGGGGACAACAATCCGAACCATGATCTGGGACGGGGAAGACCTGCTGGAGGAGAAGGCATAATGGCGGGAGTTAAATATATTTACGCAAACGGACAGCTTCTGATGGAAGAACGGGACGGCGTCGCGAGCTACTACACCTTCGATGCTGACGGCTCCACAACCGGCCTCTACGACACGGACGGGAATGCGAGGGGCGAAGTCAAGTACGATGCCTGGGGCAATATCCTATCGAACACCCTTCCTGCCCAATACGACACGCCGTTCAAGTTCATCGGCCGCTATGGTTACTACGACGATGGCACGACTTCCGGCCTAAAGTTCCTTCGCCGGCGTTACTACTCTACTGATCGCGCCAGATTCCAGACCGCCGATCCGATCGGATACTCCGGAGGCCAAAACCTGTACGCGTACGTCGATAACAGACCGACATTTGGCATTGATCCGAGTGGGTTATGGTTCGCAATGGGAGTCACATGCAAGAGCGAGAACGATGCGCTCTGGACGTTCTGTTGGGGGTGCAACTCCCTCGAGGGCATCGCCAGAATGCTGTGCGATATTGCATGCGATGCATGGGCCTCCAATTATTACGCTCGCTGCAAACCTTGGGCGCCCAAACCATCTGGACCGTTTGTACCGCCTTTTGCGCCAGGATTCCCTGTTGCACCGAGCCCAATCTGGGTTTCGTTGCCTCCCATCTTCGGTGGCGGCACGCCACCACCACGACGACCGCGTCCGAGGACCAATCCATGGGGGCCCGGTTCACCGGAACCACCAGGGGGTTGGGGGCCAGTTTTCTGGAGGCCCGGCGATGTTTTCTTCCGTTATGGTCGCTATTGTGGCGGCAATAATCCAGGATATGGCGAGCCGATAGATTGCATTGATGCGGCCTGCTGGGCCCACGATCAATGCTATAGTGACGTCGGTGGATTTTTGGGGCTGTTCTCGAGTTTTGGGATTTTTCAGTGTGATGAGCAACTGTGCGCCGCCGCAAAGAGCTGCATCGATGAGGGATGCTCCTTGCTTTCAACTCCAGATCCGGCACGGTGTGTGCGGGCAGCAATTTGCACCGCAGCATATATGTGCAATGACCTAGATCTCAAGAATCAATGTCTCGGTGGGGTCGTCTTCACGACCTAAAGGGGAGCCGTTGTCAAAGCAAATCGATTTCTCTAGGCACTCGACTATCTTTGGACTATTAGCCATGCTGATCGGTGTCAGTTGGAACATTCTGATGATTTGGACTGCACTCGCAACAGGTGTTAATCCCATCTTTGGGCTTTCTTCCGGATTCGGCCTCGCAAACGGACTATTATTATCGAGCTGGGGCGTCGGCCTCATGATAGCAGGAATCGGAATTCAACGAGAGCGGGCTTGGGGACCCATTACTGCTTTTGTCCTGTGCTTCCCAGTAGCCATAATTGAGATTTTGTACGCGATGCAATTGACTGCATTCTCGGAGACCCCCTCGAGAGACACATCTGTAGTGGCTCTCCTTGGGATACCTGCCTTTGTACTTTTCGGCTATTGTCTGTGGAGTATCTTATTCCTCAAAAGGGAAAGATGAAGCTAATTGACAGTTTATCACCTCGGCCCATTTCCTCGTGATGAAGAGTAGCGTTTGCTGACCACGACAGACCCGCTGGGCAACACAGTCGGCCGGCAATACGACAGTATGGGGCGGCTGACCACGCTCACCGATCAGCTCGGCAAGAACACGACGTTTGCCTACGACAACTCCAGCAATCTCCGGTACACTCGCGATGCCATGGGGAACGTGACGGAGCGGGTGTACGATGTCAATTTCAACCGCGTCAGCTACACGGTGGACGCGGCCAGCCAGATCACGACCCTCTATTACGACGACGTGGGCAATTTGACCACGGTGCGGGATCCGCGCGGCCACTATATGACGTTCACCTACGATTCCATGAACAGGAAGGCCACGGAGAAGGACCAGATTGGCAACACTCGCGCCTACAGCTACAACGCCGGAGGACAGATGTTCTCCATGACCGACGGCAACATGTGATTTGGATTCGCACGGTCTACGATGAGTGTCAACTTGCGTGTCACTCGCGCTCAAACCGGCGCTATTGGTACTCAAAACCTACCGAGTTACCCGCTGACTCGGACATGGGGGCAGGTGGCGCCGTTTGGCGGATTTTGGCAGACGATTCTACAAAACTTGAACCTGAAGCACTATTACCCGTCCAGCCATTAGGAGCGAGCGTCTTGAAAGTAATTCGGCAGAGATTGTGCGACTCCATGGGCATGCGTCCGCAATTATCACTTGATTGTTCTATGGCCGGGCTAGAAATGAGCCGGATGGTCGCAAGGCCGTGGGGCGCGGCGAGCCTGCAACGGCCGCCTGCATCTGGTCCGCCGCTTCCCTGGCGAGCGTCGGCAGTACGTGGCTATACGTGCCGAGCGTCAGGCTAATGTTCGAGTGGCCAAGGACCTCTTGCACGACGCGAGGGTTGACGTTGCGCGAGAGGAGCAGGGTCGCGCAGGTGTGGCGAAGGTCGTGGACGCGCATCTTGGGAAGGCCCGCCGAATTGAGAATCTCCCGCAAGCCGTTTCGTATCTTCCGCTCATCCGCCGGAGTGCCGACCTGAGTGCAGAAGACGAACCCTTGATCTTCCCACTTGCCCGCATTCCTCAATCGCTCTTCGAGTTGGCGAGAGCGATGCCCGCGAAGAGCTTCGATCGCGAACGGCGCGATCGGGATGGTGCGCAGGGCGCGGTCCGTCTTTGGATCGATAAGCGATACGGAACCCTTCAGGCGCTGGAGTTGCTTTCTCACCGTCAACGTCGCCTTGTCGAAATCGACGTCCTCCCACTTGAGGCCCAGCGCTTCGCCGAGTCGTATGCCGGTCGCCATGAGGAGCGCGAAGAAGCCCTCCAGCCGGTGGCCCTCGGCGGCAATGAGGAAGCGCTTCACCTCCTCGGGTCCAAGCGCCGTCATCTCTTTGCGTTGGCCCTTTGGCGGTTGGGCAAGTGTTGCCACGTTTCGATGCACGAGGTCCCAACGAAGAGCATCGTTCAGGGCGCAACGGAGCACGCCACGCAGATACTGAACGGTCCGGGGCGAGAGGCCGGAGCGATACCGTTCGTTGAGGAACATCTGAACATCTTGTGGACTTAGCTTCTGGAGAGTGAAGCGTCCGAGTGAGGGCACGAGGTGGACGCGGATCAGTTGCTCGTAAGAGAGAATTGTCTTCGGTCGGTTTCGGAGTTTCACGACCTCTTCGTGCCAGCGCCAGAGGAACTGCTCTAGCGTCTGCCTTTCCGGTGCGACGTTGACGCCGCGAGCGTGCTGGACCTGCGCCTCGCGCAGCTTCTTCACCGCCACTTCCTTTGTCGCGGCGTGCAGGAACTTCCACTTTCGTTTGCCGCCTATGTAGCCGAGGAACAGCCGAGCCTCCCATCGGCCGTCGCACTTCCTTTGCGTAATTGTTCCTTCGCCATTGGATCGTCTCTTCGCCATGATTTGCGCCACCTCCTAGGCAGACATGATTGCGTGAAAAGTTCCTAGATTGCGTCCTGACCGGCGACGACTGTCTGGAAGATCGAGGCGAGTCATGTAAGGAACGAACACTCCGGTCCAAACCAACCGATTCCGCCTCGCGCGCACGTTAAGAAGCCTCGGAAAACTCGGAAAACCCCCGCGCCCAAAGCGTGTCAAAAAAGGTGTCAAAGGTAAGTGGGAAAGCACAAAATGCGCAGAGGAACGATCGGCTTCGTACTTGGAAACTTGGCTCCTCGGGTAGGACTCGAACCTACGACCCGCTGATTAACAGTCAGCTGCTCTACCAACTGAGCTACCGAGGAACGGTGCGGCGAATTATACCCTTGGCCCCCAGGATCGTCAACTTGTCGGGACAAGCCCGCCGGCCAGCTAGGTCCGTTGGCCCGGTACACGTCAGTTGAGCCGGGGCGCCCAACAAGGACCTCTGCCGGTTGGCGGACGGTGGGACCGCTCGCAGCCGGTCGATCTGCGCACTCGATGGGGACATAAATCGAAGCAGGCATTACAGCGATTAGATCGCGCGACAACCTCCATATCCATCCTGTCCCAGCGAGCTGGAACCGTCAACACGCACAGACTACCAATTTGCCGGCATTTCTACCCGACCCCTGGGATCTACTACCTTCCGCATCTATCGTGTGCGACGCCAGGTAACTAGACGAGGTTAAGCCGATAATTGAATCGGAGGTGTGCATGGAGCCGGCGCAAAATGAATTTGAATGGGTTCGAAAGTTGACCCGTTACAAGGTGGACGATCCCTATCTGGATATTCTGACCGAGTACGCAGACTACAAGGGCGAACCGGTTGAGGATGTCGTCACCCGATGCGAAACGGCACAAGCCACTCCCCCGGACATCCACAACTCTGAACTCTACGAAGATTCCGAGGAGTTTCTATTCGCTCTCTTGGCAGGCAATGCTCGCGTCCGCCATCTAACAGCGCGCACGGCCGTCGCCCTGCAAAACGCGAAGAACTTACGAGGTGTTCGGTATTTGGATGTCGGCGCAGGAATTGGGCGAGATTGCCTTGCACATGCGTTGGTAGGTTTCGAAGTGACACATGCCGACGTGCCCGGAATTCAGACCGATTTCGCTGCCTGGAGATATCATACTCGCGGCCAAAAGATACGAATCGTTGATGCGAGATCCTTGCCGGAAGAGCGATTTGATGCTATTAGTTGCTATGATGTCGCCGAACATGTCGAAGATCTGCCGGGACTGCTAGTCGATCTATCATGCCATCTTGAAACCGGCGGACAACTATACCTGGCAGTGGACCTATACAATCCTGGCCCCTTCCATCGACCGGAGTCTGCCTACTACGGTTTTTTGTATAAGGAGCTTCTCGAAGTGTCGGGAATGCAACTGATCCAAGGGCCGGAGCGATCCGTTATCGCCGCAACTACAGCGGATTGGTGCATCTACCAAAAGACCGCTTCGTGTCAGTCTTCACCTTCCGAAGAAAGGCGCAACCTGGCGCGGCGAGTATCCGATCATGCTCTCGCTGATCTTCATCGCCAGCGTGATATCTTATCATCGACAATCGACTACCTGGAGAAAGTCTCGTTCATTTCATCCAAGAGCGCCTGAACCGCTTGTTCCGTTCGCATCGTGACGTCCCGAACCGCGGATCGCCTATCGTTGGCGTATGATTCGGCATAGTCGCGCAAGTCAAATGGATCAGCAAATCGCACAAAACATCGTTTCTTGGCGCCAATTCGCACCTTGCCCAAAACCTCGATCTCCAGCCTGGAAAGCGTATCCATCATCCGTTCCGTCGTCGGCTTCACGCGCACATATTCATCCTTCACCGCGATCCAGTTCGACAGACGATTGAGATCATGCAACAGCGGTCGAATGCGGTCGCGCTCTTGCAGCAACAATCGGACCTGATAGATCGATTCTGGCTCCGCCTGGACCTTTGTGACGCTATGGACCGTGTTGATCAGTGTGCGCATTCGATCGGGCAACGTGCGGCCCAACGACGATCGATCGAGGCCAACCGCATCGGCGACTCGCACAATCATCGCCTCCTTGATCGCGTCGATGCGTGGATTCATATCGTCTAAGGTTCCGTGTTCCAATCCATACATTGTTTCCGCGGTTGTCACTACCGATTCGCCAATGCGGCGCAAGCGATCGTACGTGTCAGGGGGTGGCTCGCCACGCAACTGCAGAGCACGCTCCAATCTGGTCATTGACTTGTCAATCTCTCGCCTCGCTGCGTCCACGTAATGATACTTGACCGCAACGGGTTGGACATACAGGGCGTGATTGAAAGTCATATCGTCGCACGCATAGAACAGTAGTTGGAACAGGCCGGATTGGAAGGGAAGAAGTGTATCGTTCTGACTGTAATCTTCCCCTTCCGGAAATACCACTAACTTGTTGGGACCATCGACTAACAGTTTTCTGGTCATGCGAAAAGAGTCTCGGTCCGGCATGCCACGTATCACTGAGTACACACCGATTCGCTGCAATAGCCATCCAAAGAGGCCGCCACAGCGATCAAACGCCTCCCGATTTGATATGTAGGCGAAGGGGAAGCGAATGGTCTTGGATAGGTGGAACAGCACAAGCGGCTCCGCGTGCGTAGGATGATTGGGAGTCAGCACAATGCGTTCCGGCGCCAGGTTCTTAATTCGGCGCAACTCGTCCGGGAGATACTCTACGCCGACAATTCCCTCTTTCCATCGCAATAGCAATGGTAACACCATACGTCCCAGCGCGATCACGATGGGATTTGGCATCGGCTTACGAAAACTCATTGCTGTTCGCAGCGGCAATCGTTCGTGAATCGGTTTTTGCGTCATTTTCGCGGAATCAAACGGATCTCGGCCAAATTGATCGCGTGCCAGTCGCCAGCTGAAGATGCATGGACGGTTATTGTAGCCGCGCCGCTTTTGTCGACCGTTATTGGTTCGCAATGGATCGTGCGGAACTCTGACCAGGCAGCGGTTTTGGGTATGGCAACGGTCTGCTTCTCATCGCCGATTCCGACCACAGCCACCGAATCCCCCGCCGCGGCCGCTACATCCAACTCAACGTCATACTCACCGTTCTTGATCTCCTCCACTTGCCAACTGACCCATTCAGAAGGATCATCCCAAAATCCAATGTCCTGCCGGCCGCCTTGCGACTCGATTTGCAATTTTGCGCCGTGAAGCTCCGCCAATGCAGCCGGCAGAATGAACTGTCCGGAGGAATCCGCACGGATTGGACCGCCGAATTGAATGTTTTTCAGTCCCGAAATCCGAAACACGAACGCATAGTCACATGGTTTCTCGTCCGGAACTTCAATCGTCAGCCCGCCCGGTCCGTTCGACCATCGAAGGCCCTCCTTGTGTCCCAGCAGCTCCACTTTCGTGACCGTGCCGCCGAACCGCAGATTTTTGTCCGCCAACGATCGGACGTGGGCGACCTTGCCCGGCCAAGCCAAGCAGATCGCATACAGTGTGTTCTTTTTGACGGTGAACCGGAAATCCTCACCGGTAAATGCTGCTCGGTTTGTGTCCGTGAACATTCCGCCGCCCACTTTGGTTGGCCCCTCACCGAAAACTAGAAAGGGCCGGGTTCCATAGATGGCCTCGCCGTTCACCCGCAACCACTTTCCCACGTCGCGGAGGATCTGCTGCTCTTCATCCGGGATCGTTCCGTCCGGCTTCGGACCGATATTTAGAAGAAGCGCGCCGTTTTTGCTGACAATATCCACCAAATCGCCGACAATCGATTCGGCGGATTTATAATGCTGCGGAACGACATATCCCCACGAATTATTGGATATCGAAGTATCTGTCTGCCAATAGGTGGGACTTGTGCCGGCGAGCTGCCCGCGCTCCAGATCCAAGACGGCAGCCTTGCGAGGGAAAGCAGCATTCTTGTAGTTGATCGCCGCGCCTTTCACACTGTTATAGTAGTAGGCGGCGAATTTCTGCAGATAGGGCTTGAATGCCGGCTGCTCGATCCACCAATCAAACCAAACCAGTTGCGGTTTGTACTTATCGACTAGCTCGCATGTGCGACGCAGCCAATCATCCAAGAACTCTTGGCTTGGTGGTTCGTTCTCCGGTCGCGCGGGTCCATAGAGGCCGGCGTTCTTGGGATCGGCCACATCGCTGTCAAACGCGCGGCCGCCATTGAAAAACCACCAGTGCTCGGCCCGATGACTCGAGAGACCCAACACCAACTTTTGTTTGCGCAACGCTTTTGCCAAATCGCCGATGATGTCGCGCTTGGGCCCCATCTTTGCGGCGCACCAGTCAGACAGGGAGCAATCATACATGGCAAAGCCGTCGTGGTGCTCGGCAACCGGCACGACAAATTTCGCCCCAGCCTCCTTGAACAACGCCGCCCAAGCATCCGGATCGAAGCGCTCGGCCTTGAATTGCGGAATAAAATCCCTATATCCGAACAACTTTTGCGAACCATAGGTCGACACATGGTGTTTGAATTCCGCCGAGCCCTGTTGATACATCTGCCTCGGATACCACTCGCTGCCATACGCCGGCACGGAATAGACGCCCCAGTGGATGAAGATCCCAAATTTTCCGTCCAGGTACCAGTCGGGAACTTTCAGGGCCGAAAGGGACGCCCAGGTGGGATGAAACGGGCCTTGGTCGGAAACGCGCTGGATCTCGCCGAGGTCCGGCGCTTGGATATTGCTATTTGCCATGGACAGGATTGCCGCCAGAAGAATGAATGCGCTCACTTGCTCCTCTATTCGTACCTCAATGTGGCTCGTCCTGCCCAGCGAGGACGCATGACGTGATAAACTGTACTCGTGAGCTCGATATCAGGCTATCGAATGAGGCCGTTTTGGACCGTCGCCGTTCCGAGAAGGGAACTGAAGACGGAAACGATTCTCTTCTCATTATGGCTGCTGCTGATCGGAGTGGCGCTCTACCTGCATCCGTCGCCGCAGCTGCATGGTACGCACTTGCAGCTCGGGTTGCCGCCGTGCGGATTTTATGCGGCGTTCCACAAACCATGCCCCACCTGCGGCCTCACAACCAGCTTCTCGGCGATGGCGCATTTGCAGCCGTGTACGGCGTTTCGCGCGCACGCGATTGGGCCCCTGCTGTTTCTTTACATTGGTATTCTTGGGGTGGCAAGCGGCTACTCGGTCATCACGGGGCGGCGGATTGTTGGCCGATTGTACTGGGTGCAAAACGCTTTTATTGGAGTCGCGGTGGCAACGGTGCTGTTTGGAGTGGTCCGGGTTTTCCTGTCCTAAACGCCCATAGGATTCCAGCCGCTGACGAACCAGAACACCCAGACGACCAGGTAGGTGATCGCGCCGGCGCTCATGGCCAGCTTCACGAACCGCTCGTCCCGCTTCCGATACCATTCGCCTGCCGCGAATGCCACGACCAGGGTTAGACTCTTGACCAGCGCAAATACGAGCCAGTGTTGATTCAGCAACGGCGCCATGAGGGGGTTCAGCTCGCGGCATAGCCCGGTTTCTACCAGCAGAATTGTGGTGACCAGATCGATGAGACCGATGGCAAGGAGCAACAGAGAATGCGGCAACGGGCGATACTTAACGTTCATCACAAGGACGAGTCCCGCAGAGCTCGTGCCAGTGAAGACCCGTCGGCGAAAAGTCTGGTATGTTAACCGAATGAAATGGCGCCCAGACCCTTGGAAAACTCTAGATGCTGTCATGGCGTTGGGAATGTTATATATTGCCGGTGCCATTGCTGTAAGCCTTTTCCCGCACAACGGCGTAGCCCCGAATTATAATAGCGCCTTCATCACCATACCGATCTTTTTTGGACTGGTTTTCGCTGCCGCCGGCATCGCGATGTTCACACACCATCCATTGCCCTTCTTTTTCGTCTCCCGTTTCTTGTCGTTGGTGGGCTTGCTGAGCATGGTCCGCCAAGCATCGGCCAGTTCCTGGCGCTTATCGGCGGATGTTACAGCTTCCTTCGCGCGATCCATCTGATCTATTTGATGGCCACCAAGAAACCAACGGGGCCATAAGGTAACCTCCCACAATGCACCGGTTTGTTTCGGAAAAAGCCTCCGGATTCACTGAGAGCGTGATCCGCGAGATGACCCGCGTCGCTGCCAAGCACGGCGCGGTCAATCTTGCCCAAGGCTTCCCCGACTTCCCCTGCCCGCAAGAAATCAAGGACGCCGCATGCGAGGCCCTGCAAAGCGATTTCAATCAATATGCCATCACCTGGGGGGCCAAACCGTTGCGAGATGCGATTGCTGCACGCTTCGCCAAAAGCTACGGCATGGAGGTTGACCCGGAGCGGGAGATTACGGTCTGTTGCGGCTCGACGGAGGCGATGCTTTCTTCTCTCCTCGCCATTGTCAATCCGGGGGACGAGGTGGTGGTCTTCGAGCCGTTCTACGAAAACTATGGGCCCGATGCGATTCTCTGTGGCGCGAAATCGCGTTACGTGTCGCTCCGCCCGCCCTACTTTCAGTTGGACCCGGACGAGCTTCGTGCCGCGTTCGGACCAAAAACCAAGGCCGTCATCTTCAACTCCCCAAACAATCCGACCGGCAAAGTGTTCTCTCATGAGGAGCTGCGCGCCATCGCGGACCTGTGCATCGAATTCGACGTGATCGCGTTATCGGACGAGATTTACGAGTACATCACTTACGACGGAACGAAGCATATCCCCATCGCAACCTTGGACGGCATGCGCGAACGGACGGTCACG
Source organism: Fimbriimonadia bacterium (assembly GCA_041483895.1). GTDB lineage: Bacteria > Armatimonadota > Fimbriimonadia > Fimbriimonadales > JABRVX01 > JBGPGO01. Next base: position 27,728 of record JBGPGO010000007.1, on the reverse strand, counting down.
ATCAACAGCCTATCCAAAACCTATTCCGTCACCGGCTGGCGGGTTGGCTGGGCCATCGCTCCGCCCGAAGTTACCGGCGCGATCCGGAAGGTTCATGATTTCGTCACGGTCGGAGCGGCCGCCCCGCTCCAGCAGGCCGGCGCGGTCGCCTTAAACCTGCCGGATGACTATTACAATAAGCTTGCGCAGGGCTATCAGGCACGCCGGGACCGCCTTCTTCCGGATCTTGATAGGGCAGGCTTCCGGTGCTTTCCCCCACAAGGAGCGTATTACATTTGGACCGACATCTCTGGGTTCGGCGCATCGGACGACGTGGCCTTCACCCGGCGTCTGATTGAAGAGATCGGAGTTGCCGTCGTGCCGGGGAGCAGCTTTTTCAGCGAACCCAGGCTTGGCTCTCAGAACGTCCGATTCTGCTTTTGCAAGCGGGATGAAACCCTGGATGCGGCAGGAGATCGGCTTAGGCGCCTCGAATAATTGTCTGTACCAGCAGTCCCCTGGGGTGGCCAAGAGACCGATCTTTGGGTTATGATGCAGATAGCCCCAACGAAGGGACAACACCTCAATGAGGAGGATCTATGGCAACGATGAGTTCATTGGAATCCCAGGCTGTAATTAGCCCTACCACGACCGGCCCCATCGTATGGCTCAACGGCACGATCAAGCCGCTTGCCGAAGCCACCACGCCGGCGGCCGACCACGCCCATCTGTACGGGGACGGCCTATTCGAAGGGATTCGTTTCTACGATCGCAGGATTTTCAAGCTGGATGAGCATCTTAGCCGGCTGTACGATGGTGTCAACATGCTGGACATCCGCGGGATGATGCCTGTTGAAGAGCTTCGCGAGATTATTCTCAATGTCTGCCCTCAGGCCGACTTGACCGATGGCTACGTGCGGCTCAATGTTTCGCGGGGGACCGGTTTGGGCCTCGATCCGTGGAAAATCAACCAGACGCCCAACGTCATGGTAATGGTGAATTTCTTACGGCTTTATAATGAGCAGCAGTATCAAGAAGGACTTAAAGTGATCACCTGCTCGACGCGCGTGTTCCCGGCCCAGTGCCTCGACCCGCAAATCAAGACCATCGGCCGATATGTGGCGAACATCCAAGCGAAGCTTGAGGCAAATCGCCAGGGGGCGGGCGAGGGCTTGATGCTGAATACCGAGGGCCATGTGGCGGAGGCGACGGGCGACAACATCTTCGTCATCCACGGCAACAAGGTCTCGACGCCGACGACCGCCTGCGGCATTTTGAACGGAATCACGCGCCGGGTTGTTATGGACATCGCGGCCAACTTGGGCCACGACGTGGTTGAAGAGCGCACTACGATGTTCGATGTGGTCAGCGCGGATGAGGTGTTCCTCACCGGCACCGCAGCGGAGATCATCGGGATGATTTCGCTGGACTCCCGGCCGATTGGCGGCGGCGTCCCGGGCCCGATCACCCGCAAGATCATGGCCGAGTACCACAACCTCACGCACACCACCGGCACCCCGTTCTAAGGTCTTATTCCACCTCCCGAGTACTATGGTCTTAATTCCCTCCCCCGCTTGCGGGGGAGGGTTAGGGTGGGGGTCTTTCTTGAAGTTGCTCGGTTCCGTCAATCCGGGCCATAATAGCCGCGTGGAGGTCTTCCGAACCGTGTCCTACAAATTCGCTGCTCTCATCATGCTGTCTCTTGCCGCCGTCGGTGGTTACGCCCAGTTCTTCAACACTCCCGTCGAACGGCTCGGCAGCGAGTGGATGAACATGGTCGCGCTCGCCATCATCATCCTTGGTGTGCTCTTCCTATGCTTTCTCGTCCACAAGATGACCTATGTCCAGCCGGATGACGAGGTCGTATACCGGGACGTGCGCGTGCAGCTATTCAACAAGCCGGGGACGACGCTGAAAAAGCTGAACGCCGGAGCGATTATTGTGGCGACGAAGGCCGACGGCTGGATAGGGAAGACTACCGGTAAGATGGTGAGGGACGAGGGCGGCGATGTCATTCAAGACATGTTGCGCGAGCTGGGCGACCTGGACCCGTGCGAGGCGCGCTCTGTCTTTGGGGGACGATTCAAGGCCAAGGAGATCATTGCGGTGAACATTTTCGATGACAACGGCCTGACCTCGCCTGCCGTCGCGGCGAAAGCCTATGACCATGCCATCTACGAAGCGGGAAAGCATCAGGCCGATGGGGTTATCTTGGCGGACTTTTCCAGCGATTTTGAATATTCCGGCGACCGGGACGATAAGGGCTTTGCGGCCCGCGTGATTATGGATGCCGTCGCCCGCAACGCCGGCCTGCTCACCGTCGCCATGATCTTCGTTCCGGACAAGGACGAGATGCCGGCCTACAAATTGGCGCTGGATGGCCTGCGGCAGGAGGGGAAGACGGAGATCGCCGCAGGCGCGGTCGCTTGACGGCGGGCCTTGGAATTTGTGATCGATAGGAATCGGCGAGACGGCCCGCGTCTACCGAGTGGCCGCGAAGATACGGGTGGAAGGCAGCAAGAAGCGTCCCGCCATCCGGCAGGATGAGGTTTTTCCTGTAATTGATTTGGTTGGGAGGGTGGCCAGTGCCGGTCTGATCCCTCTCGTTCGCTCTAGACAAGCCCCTCGATTGCGCTCGGGACAAGCCCTTCGCTGTTGCTTGATTCAATACCGTTGACGGTAACCACCCCACCCAAAACCGGAACTCTACTTTCGGATGCACTTGCCCATCGGCTCCGCTCAGGGCAGACCTCTAGGGCAGGTATCTATCCGCTTCGTCCCGGATGATAGTCACATGTGACTACTTTTCCGACCGACTGCGTGCACGCATTGGGGAGAGTGTACCACGAGGCATAGACGCTTGTCTACTCTTTGGGTCTTTGGGACCAATGGGTTCCTTTCAGCCTCGCATCCCTTCAACTTTCTCGATCAGCCAAATCCCGTAGATGAAAAATGGGGCGTGCTCCTTTACCCTCTCGTCCGTGAAGGCGGTGAATTCGACGGCGTCCTGGAGGTCCATCAGCAGACCGTAGCCATTGAGTTTTGGACCCCACTCGCGGCGCAATTTCGGGGGATCGTCCTCCTCTGTATACCCGCAGTTGCTGAGGCCGCTGATGCTGCCGTCGGCGACATCGTATCCGAGGAACGTCCAACCATGTTGGATATCCGGCGGCTTGGTCGGGAAGAGCCTGGGCGGCGCTTCATTATCACCTACCGACTTATATTCAGTTTCTCTGATCCGATCAATACTCTTGGCGTCAACCATAACGGTGAAAGCAACCAGCCAATACGGATCGACCGAATCACAGACTTCGGAACTCAATACGGTCTGGAGTTGATCAAGCTCTTCCCATAATGGCATGTTATGGCCGAGCCAACCGGGCATCTTCTCCCACACGTCGTCAAGGACAGAAGGCCAGCCCCAGTCGTCGAGCGACATCGGGATCGGGAGTTCAGGGCGGAGAAGATACGTTTCTCGACGCTCCTGATTCCACAGAGCCTCTGGTGCAATCATCGATCGGGCATCAAAGCCGATCAAGACCGGAGTCAGAGAATTTTGTGCGCGCATAGATCACCAGGCCGAGTTTACGTTGTTGACGACGCCGTCGTCAATGGGCAAAGTGTTGGGGTCTTTGTTATCGCCTGGCCAAGGGTATCTGTGGACGAGGACCCCAACACAGCGCGCGGGCTGACGATGCGATCATCAATAGAGAGTGCTTGTGTTGGGGTCTTTGGTGTCGTCGGGCCAAGGGTATCTGTGGACGAGGACCCCAACACAGCGCGGCGTTTGACAATGCGATCTTCAATGAAATGGCCTGATGAAAAGGTCCGAATAACTACACGTGATAAAGGGTAGGCTCTGGGCACGGCGAATAAGGGTTGTAACTCATTGGAGGTAACAAGAAAGTGCCCGTTCCAACCCTGCTCCCGACCGCCGCCCGTGACGAAACGTTTGCCGGCGTAACCTATCACATCGAAGGAGAGCTTGTACCCGCTCTCCATGTTGAGCTGTCCGCGATGCCGGTTTTCTTCGAGCACCACATCCTCTTGTGGAAAGACCCGCGGGTAGACATCGGTTTGAAGCCGCTGAAGGGCGCTATCAAGCGGATTCTTTCCGGCATGCCGGTCTTCATGACGGTCGCGAGCGGTCCCGGCCGCATCGCATTCAGCCGCGACGGCGTTGGCCATGTTTTCGCGCTTCACCTCAACCAGGGTCAGGGCGTGGATGTTCGCGAGCACCAGTTTCTTGCCGCAACGGATAACATTGAATACACCTTTCAGCGGGTGAAGGGCGTTGCCAACCTTCTGTTCAGCGGCACGGGCTTTTTCATCGACACCTTTTACTGTCCCGACCGTGAAGGGATTCTGTGGCTGCATGGGTACGGCAATGTGTTCGAAGTGAATTTGCAACCGGGCGAGCAGATCGATATCGAGCCGGGCGGATGGGTCTATAAGGATCGCTCCGTGTCCATGGAGACGATCTTCCAGAAGTTTTCCAGCGGACTGTTTGCAAGCGCCGGACAGATATTCTGGAACAGATTTTCCGGTCCCGGACGCATCGCGTTACAGTCGATGTACATGCATATGCCGACGGAGAGCTAATCTGCTACTGCCCTCCGCAGTGTGGCGCGCGCCTGATCCACTGCGAAAACCGCGTTCGTTGCGTTGGTCTGCGCCACCACAAGCGCGGCCTGCGCGGCGGTCACCTCGATAAATGTCACGAGACCTGCCTGATATCTTCCCTCGGACAGTCGCACGCTCTCTTCGGCATTTTTCACTTCCGCTTGGGCGATGCCGACGCGCTGCTGGGCAGATTGGAGCTGCACCAGCGACGCCGATACGTCTTGGATAACGGTAAGTTCCGTCTGGCGCCGGGCTGCCTGCGCGATTCGCAAGTTGGCCTTCGCCTCCTGCACTCTGCCTGTTGTCAGACCGCCATCGGAGATCGGCCAGGATAGGGTCAACGTTGCCAGGCCGGTCGCGCCGCGAAATGGGTCTTCCTCGCCGCGAGCGGACAGACCGGCGCTGAGCGATAGACTCGGTCTGTCCGTCGTCCGCGCGATGCCGATTCCATATTTTGCGGCGGCGATCAGGTCGTCCGCCTGATGGATTTCCGGCCTTTGGGAGAGCGCTGTCTCCACGAGTTTGCTTAGCGGCTGCTCTGCGGCCTGCGCTTCGTGCGTGTCCGCTAGATTGATGGGCGTTCGCGGGTCGATGCCCATCGTTTGCGCCAGTGAAATGCGCGAGGTCAGTGCGGCATTTCGCGCGATGTTCAACGACTGCACCGCATCGGCCAGGTTCGTGTTCGCTTGGACGAGATCGGCGGGCGCGCCAAGTCCAGAGTCCAACCGTGCTTGCGCGAGATCGACCTGCGCTTGACGGCTCTTTACGTTTGCCTCATTAACCAAGACGAGCTGTGTGTTCTGCGCAAAGGTGTAAAATGCCAGCTTCGCAAGCAGGGCCGTGTCGGATTCCGCTCTCGTAATATTTCGGATTGCGGAGTCTTCAAACGACGTCGCTTGCCTCATCAGGTCACGCGCATGATTGAAATCGAGAACGAGCAGCCGGACCGTCAAGCTGGATTGGATACCCTGCGTCAGACTTCCCACTCGATTGCCGCTTGTCGTTGCGGATTCGTCGATCGCCTTCAACTGCGTTGCAGCCGAAGAAAGTGACATGGAAGGGTTCAGGCCGGCGCGGCTCTGGCGGGTCCTGCCTGCCGCCGCGTTGGCGTCCTGCCGCACGCCCTCCACCACGGGACTCTTGGCGACAGCGATGCGCGCCGCCTCATCCGCGGTGATCGGAGCATTCGAAATCTCGACCTTTTCCGGCCCTTCCAAGGTGATGGCAGGGGGAATCGGCACCTCTTGCAGGTTTGGTTTTATCGGCGGTGTTTGCGTCTGCAGGCATGCCGAAATCGCCGCCAAAAAGATCAATGGATTCAAGAGCCTTCCTCAACTTCCGTGTCGGCGTTCGATGCCCATAACAGTTCGTTCAGGGACCGTAAAAGTTCGTCTTGACGGCCCTCCGGCAGTCGGCAAAGGATAGCCGCCGCCCGCCGCGTCCGCATTTCTCGACGTCGCTTCATCAGCTCCCGTCCACTGTCCGACAGAGCCAAATGCTTGATGCGGCGATCAACCGGATCGTCCGATCGTGCGATCAGGCCTCGCCGCTCCAATCGATTCGCGATTTGCGTCACGGCGCTGACCGTCAGTCCAAGGTCCTGGCTTATCGCGGTTGGCGTACCGCCGCATTCGGATATGATTCGCAAAACGCGAAGTTGGGAGAGGGAGATGTCGGCGAGCGGATCGGTCGATATTTCGGTAAGACTCCGCAGGATTTTGGGAAGAAGATCTTCCAGATTTGCGGCCCGCTGAAGAGTTTGATCATTCATCGAGCGCCTCCCCGGTTCCCTCGGCTCCGCTCGGGACAAGCGGCACTAGGGCCCCCGGTCCAAGCGATGATTGCGCCAAGTCGCGGTCATCCTTGCGTCGCCGTCGAGCCAAATCGTCAAACAACGTGTAAACAACGGGGACGACGAAGAGGGTAAGGACCGTCGAAGTGATCAGCCCTCCGATGACGGCGGTGGCAAGCGGCGCCTGTGTTTCCGATCCGCGACCGAGGGCCAATGCCAATGGAAACATGCCGAGAACCGCCGCGCAGGATGTCATGAGGATCGGCCGAAGTCGTGTGGGGCCCGCCGTCAGGATCGCCTCATCTCTGGGCATGCCACGACCCCGAAGCCGATTTGTGTAGTCGACGAGCAGGATGCCATTCTTAACGACGATTCCAATCAACATCAGCAGACCGATAAATGCTGTGAGTCCAAAGTTGCGGCCTGTCAGGAACAAGGCCAGCACGACACCAACAGCACAGAGGGGTACGCTGGTCAAAACAATCAGCGGATATACAAACGACTCAAACTGCGATGCCAGCAGCATGTAAATGAGAGCGATGGCAAGGAAAACAGCCAGACCAAGACCCGAGAACTCCTCCGCCCGCCGCTTCTGCTGCGTCCCAAAACTCCAATAGGTTCCTTGCGTAAAGCTCATGGCGGACAGCGACTTTGTTATGTCCGCCTGCACTTCGCTCTCCGGCCGATCCTGCAACCGGCCCGTGACGGAGATAAACCTCTGGCGATCCTGGCGCGTCACTTGGTTTGGTCCCAAGCCATACACCGGTTGCGCGACCTGCCCTAACAGCACCTGCTTTCCTGAGCTCGTCGACAGCGGCAGATTGAACAGCGAATCCACCGATTTTCGCTCGTCCTCCGGCATTTGGACATAGATCGGGTACTGGAAGCCGTTTTCCTGATAGTAGCTCGATAGCTTGCCGCTGGTGCTTGTCGTCAGCACGTTGGCAATGTCGGAGAAGTTGAGGCCGAAAAGCTGTGCCTTGCGGCGGTCTACTTTCCATTGCAGTTCCGGCGTGGCGTCCTGGACACCCAGGTCGACGCTCTCGAGGCCCGGCACCGTTCTCAGCCGCTCCATCACGGCTTTCGCCGTTGAGGTGAGCGCTGTCAAATTCTGCCCGAATACGTCCACTTCCATGTTCGTGGCATTTCCCGTCAATATCTGAGAGACGAGGTCGTATGGCGTGACGATGATCCTGGCGCCGGCGATGGAGGCCAGCTTCCGCTGCAAGTCTTTGATCACGTCCTGCGTTTTGCGCCGCCGGTTATCTTTAAGTCGGACCGAAGCGGACCCCTGATAGGATGTTTGTGCGCTTGTGGCGCCGCGAATTCCCAAGTTGGTGCCGGCCGCCGAGAACACGGTTTCCACATCCGGATCATCCATCAAAATCTTTTCGGCCTGTCGCACACCCGCATTCGTCACAGTTAGAGCTGTGCCAACGGGATATTTGATGTTAACGTTGAAATCGCCGCTGTCGGTCTGCGGCAGCATCTCGCTTCCGATCATGGGGACGATTAACAGCGAGGCCAGCGTCGTGACCGCCGCGAATCCGATGATGACCTTGCGATGGTGAATCGCCCATTTCAGACCTCGGCGGTATGCTGTGTCCAAGGCATTGAATCGACTTCCCGACCAATTGAAAAATCGCTGCATCAGTGTTGGATTTGGAACAGTGTCGTCATGTACATGCGTGTCCTTGATGAGGCGCGAGGCCAGCATGGGCACGACAGTTGCGGCATCGAGCAGAGAGATGGAGATGGAGAAGATAACGACGAGCGCGAACTGACTGAATGTCTGCCCGGCCTGCCCCTTGATGAAAAACAATGGGATGAACACGACGATGATTGTGAGTGTGGAAGCGACGACTGCGGATATGATTTCATTGGAAGCGGACACGGCGGCGTCCACCGGAGTGCGTTTGTCCCGCTCGATGTGCCGAAAAATGTTCTCGAGCACCACCACCGCGTCATCGACGATCAGTCCGGTCGCCAAAGCCAACCCGCTGAGCGAGATTGTATTAAGCGTGAACCCGCAGAAATAGAGCAACGCAAACGTGGAAATGATAGAGACGGGAATTGACATTGCGACAACCAGGGTGCTTCGAACGTTGCGCAAGAAAAACAGAAGAATGATGATGGCCAGGGTCGCGCCAATCATCGCCGTTGTCATCAGGTCGTGAATGGAATTTGAGATGAACCCGGCCTGGTTGTAGGCAATCCCGAATTTGATGTCGGGATAGAGCCGATTGATATCCAATATCTTTTGCCGCACGTTCTCGGCGGTCGCCACCGTATTGGCATCACTCTGTTTGGTGATGATCACGCCGACGGCCGATTTGCCATTCAATCGCGTCAAGATTCGAGTCTCTTGATGCGAATCTCTTATCGTCGCGATGTCGCCAACGGTGACAACTTTTCCGGCAAAGTTGCCAACCGGAACACGGGCCGCATCCTGCGGGGAATCAAAATAACCGATCGCGCGGATCGTGAGCTCCGTCTTTCCCTCTTTCGCGATCCCCGCCGGCTGGTTGATGTTCTCCTGGCTCAGTCGCTGGGAAATATCGTCGAGGGAAAGGTTATAGGCCTGGAGCTTTTTGGGGTCCACGTCGACGATGATGCTGCGCTGGTCGCCGCCCGTGATTGTCGCCGCCGCCACCCCATCCGCGGACTCGATCATCGGGCCGATCTCGTTCACCAGAATCGTTCGCAGCTTCACCGGATCGTCGATCCCGGAGGCCGCCATGATCAGGATCGGGAGCTGCGAGGGATCGTATTTGAAGACCGATGGCACCTGAAGCGTCGGGTCGTTGGGAAGCTGATTCCGCGCGCGCTGAACAAGCTGCATCACATCCACCGCGGCCTGCCCAATGTCGGTACCCCAATTGAATTGTACGCGCACCGTCGATTGGCCGAGACTTGATGTGGAGCTGACCTGATAAACGTTCGGAGCGGAGGAGACGGCCTGCTCGATGATGCGCGTCACCTGTGTCTCCATCTCTTCCGGAGCGACGTTGGGCCAGGCGGTGTTGACCGCGACAATGGGAAGAGATATCTTGGGCAAGAGGTCAATCGGAAGTTTGGTCAGACAGATGGCGCCGAGAAGCACAAGCGCCGCGATGCGCATCGTAACAGCAACCGGGCGCGAAACGGAGAATCGTGCGAGACTCATTTCGCGGCTCCCTTGCCTGCGGTCACTGTTTGGCCGTCGCGAACCGGCGCATAGGAGAGCACGACCACCTTGTCACCCGCCTCCACGCCTTCGAGGACCTGAACCCCTTTATCATCCGACGGCCCCAACTTCACGGACCGAACGTGCACAACATTCTGCGCGTCCACAACCCGGACGACGGAGTTGCCATCTTGTGCGGTTACCGCTTCCCTGGGAACCACCACGGCAGCCGGAGTCCGCTCCGTAACGATCTGCACTCGGGCATACATTCCAGCCCGCAGCTTGTGGTCAGGGTTCATCAACTTCAGTTGGAGAGTGAACTGCCGGCTTGTCGGATCGGCGGAGGGATTGATCTGCGAAATCATCCCTTCGAACTTCTGACCCGGCAGTGCATCGATGATTACATCCGCATCCTGGCCGATGTGCACCTGGCCGCTGTCCTCCACCGGCAGCGATGCCGTCACGTACAGCCAGTCGAGATATTGGATGGTGAGGATCGGCTGACCTGCCGTAACGATGCTTCCGGGATCGGCTGCCCGGGCCGTCACCGAGCCCTTGATCGGCGACGTCAACACCGTGTCGGCTCGGTGCGCGATGGCCTGGCCAAGCTGGGCTTCCGCAACGGCAACTCCGGATTTGAGCGCGGCGAGATTCGCTTTGTAGGCGGCCGTCTGCGCAGTGTTTGACTTTGCCAAATCCAGCGAGGCTCCCGCTTGTGTCAGCTTCGCGCGCGAAGCCTCGATATCGGCCACGCCCTTCTTCTTTACAATCGAGGCCTGGTTCTGCGCGGCTTTCTGTTGGGCCACGGCGGAATCAAGCGCGGATTTCGCCACAGCCAATCGGCTCTGGCTCGACCCATATTGACTCTCCTGAACAGAGACGGTTGTCCGGGCGTCGTCTACATCCTGCGCGGCGATATATCCCTTGTGATACAAATCGTTGACTCGATTGAACTTGGATTTCGCGTTGTCGAGGTTTGCCTTAGCGCCATTCAGATCGGCTTCCGCGCTCTTGATCCCCGATTTCGCGCCGGCAACCTTGGCATCGGCATCAACAACGCCGGAATCCGCGGCGGCGACCTGTGAGGCGTAGTTCTCGCTCGCCTGCTTGAAGTCCGCCTCCGCGCTTGAATTTGCGGCCTGTTGCTGGCGGATCTGGGTTTTCACTCCAACATCGTTGGGGTTCTGCGTGAGAAGAGCCTGAGTGTATCGGGACCGCGCTTCCGCGAGGGCTGCCTGGGCTTGCAGCACCTCGGCCTCAACCGCGGTCGGATCGATACGGATTAGCTGCATGCCGGGCGTCACGGCATCCCCCTCGCGCACCTGCAAATAGTCGATCCGCCCGGCAACCTTCGGCGAGAGCTTGACGCTGTATGGCGATTCGAGGGAGCCTACCGCCTCTAAATGCTGGGTAATCTCCCTCGGACCGGCCGTGTCCAAAACAACGCGAACCGGCGCCTGAAGCCGCTTCTGTTGCGAAGTCTTGAGTTCCGCCGCATCACGGCTCTTCGAAACGACCCGCCACCCGATCAGGCCGAACAGTATTGCCGCACCGGCCACAACGTAAAGCCACCGTTTCATTGACGCTCCATTTGGTTAAGTCAGCTAAATAGTTTATACGTCTAAAGGAATGGAGAGTTTACCGGACGGAAAGCGATTTGGCAAGCCACAGATTCACCGACCGAATGCCGGTAATCCAGGTAGCTAATCCGGGATACTGTACCAGGAAATATGGAACCTACCTGGCGACAGATTGGTGGAGGTAGCGCATCATGTGGACATTCAGTGGTGTCTGGTTCGCGGTATTAGTAACAGGTCAAGTGCATGGCAGGGCAAACGTGCCCGCGCAGATTTCTAACGAGACCGTTCCAATAATGGAAAGTCCGTTCCGCGCCGGCTGGGACGCGTATTTTGGATTCACAAACCTGCCCGCGATGCGGCGCACTCGCGATGGAGTGTGGGCCGGCGAATCTACTAGTCTGCCTTCAAACATGTATGTGGCATGGAATGGCACAGGCGGCCAATCAGCAAAGGTAAGCCTCGGCGCTGGAAGAAACTTTACAGCGCGGAACACAGGATTTGAGCAGCCGGCTGAAGCATGGTATGAAAAGTCGTTCGGCGAATTCGCTTTCCGCGCCGGCAAGTATTGGGTGCCATTCGGGTTGCAGGAGTGGGAGTATGAGCCGAAGACAGGCATGATGGCACAATGGAATCACAAAGCGATCAGCGCCAGTGTATCGAGCAATCAGAACTTTGATACGTACACAAACAACACCTATCTTCGCATCTGTGCGGACGTAGCGAAAGGCGTCAACGTCGGCGTGTCCTGGGCGTCCGGCCGCGGGCTGATGTTCAACAGCAGTCACGATAAGGCGATTGGCGCCGATGCATCGGTCTCGCTGCATCATTGGAATGTTTCCGGCGAGGCGATCGAGGCGCACAATCGTGGCAACACGCCGTTCCGATTCGGATTTGTTAAGACGGCCTATCAGGGCTTTGGCAAGTGGATGCCGTGGGTCGGATACTATGGCTGGTCCGATCGATCCGGAGAGCTTGGCGATTTCCACAGCACAGTCTTTGGACTCGGGTATCAGATCACGCCACAGGTGGCCATAGAATCCGGCGTCGCCGGCTCAACGAACGGCGACGTGCGATGGCTGCAGTTCCACTGGACCTGGGAGCACTAGGCCAACTTCGCGACGGCTGCACGAGTATTGGCTAGGCAACGCTGAACGCCGGGAACCGGCGCCGACTCATCCAATTCGTATTCGGTGGAAAGGACGCCCGTGTACCCGACCTCCCGCAATGCCACCAATACTCCATGCAGGTCCAAGTCTCCATCGCCGGTAACTTTCTCGATGTCGGTGCCCTTTAGGAAGTCCTTAAGATGCAGCCCGTACACGCGCTGGCCGAATGTCTTGATCGCCGTCACCGGGTCCTCGCCCGAGCGCAGATAGTGGCCGGTGTCGACGCACGCGCCGATGCGCTTGTGCTGCCCCTCCATCGCCTTCTGCACCTGCGCGATGTGGCCGTGGCGGTCTTGCGGGCCATGATTGTGAATGGCGATATTAATATCAAATTCATGCACCAACTCCGATAGCTGGCTGAGCGATTCAGGATCGGGATCGGCGCTCAGAGTCTGTATCCCCATCTTTTTCGCAAATTCAAAGTAGCTGCGATTTTTCGCGGTGTCTTTATCGAAACTCAACACGCCAAATGTCAAGAGGCTGATGTCGGCGGCCTTGAGAATCCCGAGCGCCTTTTGAATTTTCTGTGCCTCGCCGGTGATCGGAATGTGGTCCGGAAAAGACTCCCAATAGTGGATGCCGATGTCTCGCGAGCGAAGGACCGCATCCTCAAAATTGTACGTGCGGAAGGAATAGCTTTGCAGGCCGACCTTGAACAACTCCTTCTCCTTTGACTTTTGCGGGGTCTGGGCCATGCCGAACCGGCTCATGACGAGCGCAAGTGCCGATCCCAGGCCTTGCGCCAAAACATCCCGCCGCGATACTTCGTTATGATCTTCGCTCATGTTAAATGGATCCCCGCAGAATCTGTTCCACCTCTTCGGTCGAGCGAACCTCGTCCATGTATATATGCATGATGTCGTGGGTGGCAATGGGGTCTTCCTTGATGAGGGGCATGACCTCGGAGTAGGCCTGGGCGGCCTTCCGCTCTGTCTTGAGGGCGTTCTTCAGCATCTCGACAGCGTCCAACGTGTGGGGGATTGGGGTCGGGTCCGGGGTGACGGTGGGGATCCCATCGAGGTGCGCGATGATCGCCCGCACCTTTTGCGCGTGCCCGATCGATTCTGCCGACTCTTCCTCGAAATGCTCCTTCAGCCAACCGGTGCTGACCCCGCCGACAAACTCGGCATAGTGGGCGTAGAGAAGCTGCGCCCGGTACTCCCAGCCCAAACATCCGTTCAATAACTCAATAACCTTGGCTTTGTCCATCTCATCCTCCGGTCGGGATGGTACCCCATCGGGGCCGTCGGCTCACACCTCTGTTCTCAGGTTCTTCCTCGGCCGGGTTCTCTGTGAATGACAACTCATAGCTGTCCTTGGTGAGCCAGTATTGGAACGGCTTGCCAGTTATCGGGTTGGTGATGAGATTCGGCTCGTTGAGATTTGACAGGTCCTTGGGCAATACCGAGTTGTGCCATTTATATACCGCGATAGCGGCCCGGACGGCAAAAACCCGACGACGTGCGACATTACGATCGTAATCCTGAAGATAGTTCCATTGCATTTCGAAGTCGCTTTGAAGCAGGCCCGCCAGGTCGTGTCGCAGTTCAGGACGAGGTACAGATGGCAGTACTCTCCGCCAGGCCGGCACCGGGGCAATTACCGCGAATCGAAGAGCTTCCGCGCGTTCCCAATCAATAGTGGTTCCTATCTCCGCTCGCTCCTTCTCCGTTCTGTTTTGTTCCTGTTTTCGGATCTCGTCCGTTTTGTCGCCAAGAAACATCTTTCCAATTGGATCGGATTCAATGAACTCCGCCGGGTGTTCAACCATTTCTTTTTCCTCATTGGCGCTGCCTACGAATATCTCTACGAAATCAGGTGCGAACCGTGTGTTCTTGTTCAATATCTCAAATAGGCGCGCCGCCTCCGGTTCGCTTAGTGTCGAGATTGCAGTCTCCATCGGCCGGCTAACGATCCGTTCGATCCCCGACGCGACGAGCGCATTGATAATGGAATAGTGTTGCATCCTTTGAGCCAGCTCGCAGCCCACCTGCATCGTCTCGATCGCATCGAATCGCTTTCCGTCCGCTAGCTGCACTTCCTCCTGCCTCGCCAGGAGTCGGGCGAATTCTCGTAGAGAACCGAACGGAGCGTATTCTCCCATCTTTAGATTAGGTATCGCTGAAGGATCCTCCAGATCATTCCGAACCCGCTGGATCACTGCCACATTATCTTCGACAAACTTGCGCTTCATGGCGATGGGGATCGGAGCATCGTTCGCGTTCAACTCCGAATAGGCGTCATCCCAGTGAATCAATTTCGCCGCGGCAACGATATCGTCGAAGCCGTTGTGCTGCGACATAACCGTCGCAAGAATGATGAATAGTGATGTCACGCTCAATACTACCCGCTGTTGGTCTGTTTGCGTTGCGCAGGTAACATCCTTTCGTGGGCAAGACCATTTCCGAGATCAAGTGTCCGCAGTGCGGGCGAGAGACGCAGTATGCAACCGGCAACTGCGAATGGTGCGGAGCGCCCGTCTTCCAACAGAGGCAGGCCGTGCATCAGGCGGCAAAGGCTCTGATGCCCGAAGTACCTGATCGCCGCTTGCTGTTCGGCGCATTTGTGGACCGAATCATTTCTTGGATCTTTGGTCTGGGCACTATCGCCTGCTTCCTGGCGCTGGCATATGGCATGGGTGGACGGCACAGTCCACCCAAATGGGGACCATGGATTCTGATTGCCCTCGCTTGCGGCGGCGTGGCACTCTTCGCCATCGGAGGCTTTTTTTATGGGCGGTTTCGCAGATATTGCCCCTGTCCGGTCTGTGGCGGAGTCATGCTTATGCAACGGGCGATCCCAATCGTGCCATGGTACGCGGTCACCAAGTACCGAAACATGCTGTATAACTACATCTATCGTTGCCCGAATTGCGGCCACACGCTTGGTATCACGGCATCTTGAGGCGGGTATCCTTTGTCCGTGGCAAACGTCATCGCGGAAATCAAGTGTCCGCAGTGCGGGCGGGACACGCAATACGGTACCGGCAACTGCGAGTGGTGCGGGGCGGCGCTGTTCCAACAACGGCAAGATGTGCATCAGGCCGCGCAGGCCGTGATGCCGGCCGCGCCGGACCGGCGACTGCTCTACGATGCCGTGCACGATCGGCAGATTTCCTGGATTCTGCACGGCGTGGCCATCGTTTGTTGGGTGGGGCTGGTCTTCGGTCTGCGCGGTTTCGCCCGGTCAATCAGCAATCCAACGCCGCTGTTGATTGCCGTAGTTATCATTGCGCTCGGATTGAGCATCGCGGGCAACGTCTACTACGTCCGATCGCGGCGCTACTGCCCGTGCCCAAAATGCGGCGGGGTGATGATGTTGGGGGACAAGATGGCCATTCGCCCTTGGTATCTTTGCGGAAGGTATCAGAGCCCCATCTATAACTATCTCTACCTCTGCCCTTCCTGCGGCAACAGTTTGGGGATAACCGGGACTTAACGATTGGATATCCGCAAACGGTTTCGGGAGTTTCGATTGGCGAGGAAGTTCGCGAGACGTCTGATAAGTGAAAATCCATCCATCTCGAAGGCTGCTGAGCGCGAACTAGCTGAGATGGGTGACGATGCGATCCCCATCCTCAGGAGGATTGCCAACAACAGATCGTTGTGGATTGGGACCCAGATCTTTTATGCAGCCGCATCCCAAATTGCTATCCGACTTCTGGCACAACATGCCTCGCCATCCGCAATTCGAACCCTCGTCGCCCTTGACAAGAGTGAGAGTCGGCGTAGGCAAACATGGCTGATTCTCTTGGCTGCCTCCGCAATATTTTTCGGGGCGTTGATGGTGGAAAGATACCAGCATTTGAAGTTTGATGATTTTACCAGCGCCGTCCTCATCTTCATCTATCTATTGTTCGCAATAGGCGCATGGCTCGGAGCACGAAGAACAGCGAGTGCGCTGGCCGCTGCAAGGCAGGCGACGGCATGCGGCGGGTTGGCGATTGCTCGCCGGACAAAGTCCATGCGAAAGTTCGCCGACGAAGTTTTGCGCGGCACGTTGGCCCAAGTTACGGAGGATGTTGCCCAATCGTTTGGAAAAAATGAGCGGGCGGCAATCCTCGCGTTGCTGGAAGAGTCCGACGAAATACTTGTCGGCGGCGCGATGCATGCTGTGGCGCAATTTGGCGATGCCGAGGTAGCTGCAGAAATCGAGGCGGCTGCAAAACGGCTACCGGACCTACGAGAGCAGGCGGACAACGCCATACGAACGATTCGCGAACGAGATTCTCTGATGAAAGATCGTTCCACGTTGCTCCGAGCCTCGACTACGGACGAGATCGACACGACTACTCTACTCCGGCCCGCATCCGAGCACGTTGTCGGCGACGCCGACCTATGAATCGCATCAGCGAATTTGCTCTTTTATCGCGCTGCCGACATCATCACGACATTGACCGAATACGGTGCCAACTTGACAACTAGGCACCCGTTGACAAATTCCAATTTCGTGACCTTCGGGGCCACCCGATCCTTTTCCGCAAACGAGTTCACCGCATCCATCGAATCAGCCGATAGCGACCAAATACGCCCATTGCTGAGGGGACCCCAAGCCCTACAATCAACGAGGAACCCGTTGGCCGAGTCCGTGGGATTGACAATGAAAAGCGCAATCTGGCCATCGCTCGATCGGCGCGTGGCTGATACATCCACTGGACCACCGCCCTCCACCTTTAGCGCGATGTCCCCTGCCTCGTTGCCATACACCCGTTTCACATAGTAGGCGGGCGTGAAGAACAGGTCCGACGGCGTGGTCTGCACCGTCCCGGCCGCGCTGCTGTTGACGATGTTCGAGCGATTGGCGATCACAATCATGTCACCCAGCCGTTGGAACATATTCAGATATCTCGCGGTGTCGATCGCGTTGAATTGCGTCATCAGCCAGGATCGGCCCCATCCCCAATCTCCCGCCGAGTGGTTCCATTCCGTAACTCCGATTTTCATCTTCTTGTTCGTGGCATGATCTTTAATGTCGGTGGAGAGGCGCTTGAAGTAGTTATCCAAATTCTGCGTGTAAGGCTCATAGAAATGAGGGCACACAATATCAAGCGAACCCGCGGGATCGCGCAGCATGGCATCGGACGGGAAAGATGATAGCAGTTGGAGGTCCGGATACTTCGCCCGTATCGCCTTGCACACGGCGAACAGCTTGTCCTCATACTCCTTGCCGCCCTGCTCGTTCCCCACCTGCCAATACTCGACATGGAACGGTTCCGGATGCCCGTTCGCCGCGCGTTTCTTTCCGTAGGGAGTGTCCGCCGCGCCATTGCAATACTCTATCTCATTGAGGATGCTATTAGTACTCTCTGCGTTCGAGTTAAGACATATCAGCGGCTCCGCGCCGACCGCCTCACAAAACCCCAAGAACTCATGCAGCCCGACGTCATGTTCCTCCCTGTTATGCCAGGGCTTATTTTCAAATGCGGCGCGCTGATCCCGCGGTCCGATTCCGGTTTCCCAATGATAGAATATGAGGGATGATCCCCCAAATCGGATGCAGCCCGGTTTCATCGCTTTGAAAGCGGCAACAACATCTTTGCGCCAGCCATGTACGCTGTCCGACGGCATGAGCGATGGCTTGTCAGTCCAAAAGATTCCCTCTGCATCCGCCGCGATCACGAGCATGGCATTGTCATCCGTTGCGGGAGAAAGGAACTCGCCGGAAAACCGCTTCCAATCCGGCGATAAACCCGTGCAAGTCATCGAGCCGTATCGCCGGAAAAACGTCCCATACTGGCGCCCAACCATGACAGTGACGTGCACGTTGGAGTCCGCGCGGAGATACGCGCTGACATTGATTTTCTCACCCTTCTTGACCGAGATCCCCTCTTGCGAGATGCCGGCCAGAAACGACCCGCCGTCGCCATGCGCACGGATCTGGGCGGAGTAGGAACCGGCAAACGGCCGGACGGCATCGAGGACGAAATCCGCCGAGGCGTCCACCATCCCGAACTGATCCCCGTTCGGCCAATCCGGCAGCTTCCCTGTCCCGCACACGAAGCTCTTCCAATGCGGCGCCAGCCAGTCTTGGCCCGGCGGCCAGGTCTGCGTCGGCTGCAGCGGCCCCTCGAACGACCGGTCTCGCACCTTCTCCGCCCACATCCCGGGGATCAGGTCGTTGAGGAACTCGACGAACTCGCCGTAGATGAGCGGCGAAATCTTGCCATCGAAGAGTGGGTCTTTGGTCACGCGGATCGTTGGAACCTGCTGCATGCTCACCCCCGACAGAAGTGCGGCCATCAATAAAAGGATCATCCCTGATTCACCTGTAAAAGTGGAGGATATTGCTTTGGCACCCCCGGCGGGACTCGAACCCACGACCCACTGCTTAGAAGGCAGTTGCTCTATCCGCTGAGCTACGGGGGCACATCCAAATTATAGCACCGCCGGTTTCTGCCAAAATGGAGTGACGTGAAAAGCACTGCCGCCAATGTAAAGGTCGAAATCCAGAATCTGACGCTGGAAAACGGTCTGCTCATCGACAATGTCACCCTAACGGGCAAGAACCTGGAATACGATCCTATATCTCAGCGCATCAATGTCCCCGAACCTGGAAAATTGGTTGCTCAGCTCAGCGCGGCCAGCGTATACCGGTTTTTGGAGACCAACCCGCCGGAAAATGTCAAGGACCTCGATGTGATGCTTGGCGAAGGCGTCATCGTCGTGACCGCGAAGGTACAAAGTCTGATTTCCGTCGGCATCGAGGCGACCGGCAAGCTGGTTGCGGCAAACGGCGCCATGATTGAGTTTCTGCCGACATCGGTCCGCGTTGCCGGATTCGGAGCTCCCAGCAGGTTGGTCGAATCGGTTTTGAGCCAAATAAATCCCTTGCTCGATCTTTCCGATCTGCCAATCCCCATTACCGTGACCTCAATCGAGGTGCGGCCGGACGGCATCACGATCGCTGCGGACGCGGGCCCCTTTTAGCGGGGCGCGTTGGTGATGATCGGCTGCAGCCAACCTTGAATCAAGAACCAAATCCGTTCGATAAAAACCGACAATCGCGTCATCACAGTATTTCCAAAAAACACCCCAAACGCCAACATCAGCCAAAATCGACCGGTAAACAGCATGGTTATCAGGCCTGAAAAACCTTTCAAGAATAACGGCAACCGGTCCTGAATCCGTTCGACCACGCGGCCGACGCGCTCCGAATGATTCGAGCTGAAGAAAAAGAAGTTGACGGTGAGCAATAGTGCCACGATGAATATCATGTTGTTGACACTATGCGGCCAGTTCACTCGCCCGACCTCGTTCAAGACGATTGGCGCCTTGAACGAATCGGTGATTTGTGGCATGTTGAGCGCAAACTGCTGCTTTATCGCCAAGCCCGCCCCCGCCCCAAAAACAACACCCATCACCATCCGGGAAAGCCATTCGGTTTTTGGATGAAAAAGACCATACCAAAACAGACCAAATAACAGTGCGGAAAGCCCGAAAAAGATCGCTCCAAAATTATGCTTGTCAAAACCGTCCAGCATGGGATTCCACCATTGTGACCGCAAGAGATCCATGATAGAGGCGGCGACGTTATAGCCAATAGAAGTTCCCAGCATGACATGTTCGGCAAATCGATATACCTTGTTCTCCTTGTATAAGAAGCTAAGGACCGACAAGGTGCTGATCGCCGCCACCCACACCCTAATCTCGTCATACCCGTATGTGTGAACGCGTAAACCGGCGACAATCAATATTGTCAGAATTGCCGCGATGGGAAGAATGAGGCGGCTCACGACTGCTCCCTCGTTTGGAGCCGACGGCGGGCATAAAAACCGACATTGCCGATGACGGCTCCCAATATCAGCCATATGTGCGCAAAACTCTGAGACTTAATGACCTTGGTGGCAAAGGCAAGATCATCCCACGTCTTTTGCCTGGTGTGTTGCTCTTTATCGAATGCGGGCAGTCCCCGGCGAGCCTCATATTCCGCGCCGCCGCGCGCCCCGACAAGCATGCCTTTGAGCTGACCCGATGTGAGCAGCGGATACATGTCGGAACTGGCGATGCTCGCAACGCCCGCGATGTACGGCGTCCCGTAGACCGCGGTGGCGAACTGCAGCCATTCCTTCGTCGGCTGATAGATGATATTAATGATGAGGGCGAAGTCACCCGCGTTGCTAACATTCCGCAGCCATGGAATATCACGTATCGGTGTATGGTATCGGATCTCATACTGCGCTTGGCCTTGGAAGTCCTTTGCCAACGCCTGCACGGCCTGGGGAACGTTGCTGCCAGGGATGATATATCCGAGTTGCACCCAATCTTTGCCGTACTGCTTGTGATAGATCTTCGCCATCCGATTCGTGACTGAATCGGAAAACGCCGTTCCTTGCGGATTGGATGTCACAATGGCAAACTTGATGCTGCGGGAGAAAAGGTGATCGATGGTGGCGGTGAACTGTCCCTTCAACTCACCCAATACACCGGCATCCCAATCGCTATGGATCAGTACGATTCCATTCTTCGGAACTCGCTCGATGGCATCGTAGTATCCGCGCGCTTCGTATCCCATGCGGCTCGGCAGCGGCACATCGATTGCCAGCGGCAACGCAACCGCCGCGATGAGTGCGAGATACAGCCATCGCGGGTCGATCGAGTCCAACCGCGCCAACGCTCGGAGCATGTAGGTTCAATTCGATGGCGCCTTGCGATACCCCTTTTATCGATAATTGTGTCATTCCGAGCTTGTCGAGGAATCCCTCTCAGAAGCCCCCGATTATTGACAACCTTTTGAAAGGGATTTCTCGACAAGCTCGAAATGACCGTCTTTGATCATGGCGTTCATCGTCCGCTCCACATCCTTGAACCGCTCCATAACCATGAACAACATGCCCGAAAGTCTACTCACAATGTGGCCAAACCGTGAAAAATGCCGTACAATGTGGCACGGACCGCGCCGCACTGGATGGAAACAGCGGAAGCGAGGTCAGTGAAATGACCGCACGTACAGTTTTCTCGGGCATGGCTCTTATGCTCATGGGTGTGGCGAACGCAGCCATCGTCGCCTTTGACAGCGCCGCCGATCCGGTTTATAACTCCGGTTGGAGCAACGGCCAAAACGGTGGCTACGGGTTATTGCCGTGGCAGATATTTCCCAGCGGCGGGACGTTCTTCGTGGGCGATTCCAACACAAACGGGTTTTTCGGCGGGCCGGGCATCAATTCGGCCGGCAGGGCCTGGGGAATCGACGCCCCGGTTCAGGGACCCACCTACCCGTATTTTTATCGCGGCATCGCAGCGACCGTACAGGTCGGTTGGGTCGTTAGCTGGGATATCGATACGGGCCATATTCCTCCTGGCGCGCAGGTGCAGCAGTGGGGGCTCGGGTCGATTTTCCTGGGTCTGGACGGCGCGGCGACCAACTATTGGTTCCAAGATACGAACGGGCGGGTGGGGACGGCCATCCCCGCGACCGACGGCGGGCTGCACGTGGAGTATATGTGGACGAGCGCGACCACCGCGATTGTGAGTGTAACGGATTTGATGACTTCGTCGAACTACACGTTGAACGCGGTCGCTCCGATTTCGAACTACTACGTCGGGCAGGCGATTGCTGTCGGCAACATTTCCATGAACGACATGTATTTCAACAACATGAAGGTGGTGCCGGAACCGTCTGTGGTGTTGGTGCTCGGCGCCGGGGCTCTGCTATTGGCTCGGCGGCGAAAGCAGATTTAAATTCCGTAGCCGCGGGTCGGTTTGTCTTGAGGGTTTCCATTCGATAGCAACGAAGACCCGAGTTGTGTGGCCACCACCAGTTCGAGGTAACCTCATTGGGATGACCCAAATGGAACCAGAGTCTCCAACCTTCGAATCAGCCACCGACGTGGCTGCTTTCGAGAACCAATGCTTGGCGCAGGCCGACATGATCCTCCAGGCTGCGAGACCTTTTTTGGCATGGCACGATATCAACGCACGGGCGAAGCTTTCCCGTACAGGGGACTGGCAGACCGCACCGTGCCTCTACAAATCCACGCTAGACTTTGAGGTCATGTCCGGCCTCAAATGGCGCTTCACAGACTGCCTCGTCCTCGTGTTCAATGCCCTCCCAATGTGCCAAGCCTCCAACATTAGCCAATTCCTCGCCGACACATTCGGTGAGCTACTGCAAGGTCATTCGATACAGTAAGCCTCAACAGGAGGACCTGTTGAGGCATCGAATCCTGAGTCATGGACGACATAACCAGACGCGAGTTTATCAAGAAGGCAGGGACGGCGGCGGCGGGAGTGGCGATGGCGCGCATCGTCCGCGGCCTCCCAACGGACCCGGACAAGAAGATCATCGTCGGCAGCGGAGAGCACAAATATGAGTGCCACCACGACTGGCTCCAGCCCCCCAGCGACATCCTGTGGGGCGATACCCACGGCATCGCCCAAGACGGAAAGGGCCGCATCTACATCAGCCACACCGTGCATCCGGACAGCCCCAAGGGCGACGCCATTTTGGTGTTCGACAAAAACGGAAAATTCCTAAAATCCTGGGGCGAGCGGTTCCGCGGCGGCGGACACGGGCTGGACCTGCGCAAGGAGAGCGGGCACGAGTATCTGTATCACTGCGACATCGCGCATCGCCAGGTGGTAAAGACCGACCTGGACGGCAAAGTGATGTGGGAAAAAGGTGTGCCCGTGGAGGCGGGCGTTTATCCCGCGAAGGACCCTGTTTTTGTCCCCACAAACGTGGCGTTTCATCCGCATGGCGACTTCTATGTTACCGACGGGTATGGCTCCGATTGGATCACCCAGTGGACGATCAAGGGCGAGTTTGTGCGCGTGTTCGGCGGACGGGGGACGGAGCCTGGCAAGGTATCCAACGCGCATGGCATCTGGCTGGATGATCGAGATAAGCACAATCCACTGATAGTGGTAGCGGACCGGGCCAACGCGCGGATGCAATACTTCACATTGGACGGCAAGCATGTCAAGTTCTCGACGGAAGGGATGCGACAGCCATGCCATTTCCATATCCGCGGCGAGCTGATGGTGGTGCCGGACCTGCGCAGCGTCGTCACCATAGTAGATAAGAATAATAAAGTGGTGGCATCGCTAGGTGATGGCGATCCTTCGAATTTGCGCGGGCATCCTCGCAGCGACTTTATTCCCGGTAAGTTCATCCATCCGCACGCGGCAAAGTTCCTGCACAACGGCGACATACTGGTAGTGGAGTGGGTGCCGATCGGACGTATCACATTGCTTAAGAAGGTTAGGTGATGGAAGGGAAAGCGGTACTGCTAAACGCGCCGGGCCAACCGGCCACTGTGGAAGATATCACCATCGATCCGCCGGGGCCGAACGAGGTGATGGTGCGCATCGTCGCCAGCGGCGTCTGTCACACGGATCTGCATATCAAAAACATGAATGGGATGGGGATGCAGTTTCCGATCGTGCTGGGTCACGAGGGTGCGGGATATATCGAAGAGGTGGGCGCCGGGGTAACGCATCTTTCTGTGGGGGACCCGGTGGTTATCGCCTACCGAGCGCCGTGCGAGCAGTGTCCCGCGTGCAGGCGGGGCGATCCGCGGCGGTGTTGGATGGCGCTGCGTCCCGGCCTTCGCTTGAAGCGTAAACCGGACGGCGCGGTGTGCTCGCAGGTGTTGCGTTGTGGCACGATGGCGACGCATACCGTGGTACACAGCAAGGCCGCGATCAAGATGCGCAGCGACGTGCCGCTGGAGAAGGCATGCCTCATCGCGTGCGGCGTGGTGACGGGTGTCGGCGCGACGTTCAATACCACCCCGGTGTGGCGCGGCGCTCGCGTTGCCGTGATTGGTTGCGGCGGTGTGGGCCTAAGTGTGATTCAAGGGGCCAAGCTGTGCCACGCGAAGCAGATTATCGGAGTGGATGTTATGCCGATCAAGTTGGAGTGGGCGCGCAAGTTTGGCGCGACGGATGTGGTGAACGCGCGCGAGGGCGATCCGGTCGCGGCGGTGCGCGCGCTGTCGGGGGACGGGGTGGATTTCGCGTTCGAGGCGGTGGGCACTTCGCAGTGCATCGAGCAGGCGATTCGCATGTTGGCGTACGCGGGGACGGCGACGCACATCGGACTGCCGGAAACGGGGGCTTCTGTTACTTTGGATTTGGCGGACATGGACACGGGCGTGTATTGGAACAAGGCCTCGCTGCATGTGTGCCACGCGGGCGACACGCTGCCGTCCCACGACTTCCCCCTGCTGGCGGATCTGTATATGTCGGGTCAGTTGGACCTGGATAGCATGGTGACGAGGGAGATTGGGCTTGGGGATGTGGAGGATGCCTTCCACGAGATGGAGACGGGGGCGGTAATCCGGTCGGTGATACGGGTGTGACGCTTATGGCACATTTGTCGGCTGAAGTCGTAGCGAGTTGCGCACTTCCGCCATTCGAAGAGGACAAGCTCCTCGCGTTTTGTCGGGAATGTGGCGAACGCTGTCCGGAGCCAATGCCGAGTCGGGGTGGCTTCTGGAAGTGTCAGAATTGCGGCAAACGGCGGCAGATAATTCGCGGCGATTTGGTGAAGCGCATAATAACCTTGGGTGTGTGCACTACAAGCAGTAATACGAGGGTATCAGGAGCTGCGAACGCCGGACTGTCCGTATATAGATCAGCGGTATTCCCCGGTCTTCTCGATGAGCTCAAAGACAATCCCGACAACGCCGTCGAAATCGGCCAGGCGTTAGGAATCCTGGATCGGGATCCGGCGTTGAAATCACTACTGGAGACAATACCGACGTCAAGGCGAAGAGTCCAGATTGTCTGCACTTTGGTGGGTTTAGCGTTGTTGGCTGCAGGTTTCGCGGACATCAATTGGATTGGTATTTTGTGGCCGTTTTGGGCGATAGGCGCGATCCTCTATCTCACGGTGTGCTGGCGCGAAGAGAGCAAAGGGGCTTCCATGGCTTTGCGGGGGCTTGGCGACATTAGAGCGATCGCCCCATTGGGAAGAGCGGTATTGGCAGGTGTGGTCAGTGGAGAAGGCGTGAACACCCTTATAGCGCTCTTGGGTGTTGTTGACGCTAGACATTCCGCCACTCTTTCGCCCGGTGATTTGAGTGTAATTGAGAATCTGTGCGGTTTCTCTCCATATTGGAGCTACGGCATTAATATTGCGGCAATCGAAGCACTTAGTAAGGTTGGCTCTCATCGCTCTTTGGCGCGCTTGCGAAAACTGACCCGTCGACGGAAGAATCGTTGGGGATTCTTAGGGCACTTCGATGTGCATATCGGCGGCGGCGATGTCATTTCGTTACCAACTGGATATCGACCGGATATTTCAAAGCAAGTGGATCGGGGTATAGAGAGCCTGGAGAACCGGCTAAGGGATCGGCGCGAGACAAATCGGTTCCTACGGGCTCCAACCGACCTGGATATAGACAACCTGCAGCTATTGCGCCCGGGTTCGGAAAGCGAGAACAGGCCTGAAGAATTCTAACGTACTGCTGAGGATTTTTTTGGTGTTTCGGGAGTTCACTCCCGAAACGAACGTGGCGCAGGATGATTGGTACAATGCCTCAGCAGATCCTCCTACTGAGGCTAACTTCGTGCAAGCCGACTATGGATATAGCCTCAATTGCGCGAGCTATCGAGGCATCGAATGACGATCCTCGACCCAGACATGATGTACGCTCTAGAGAAATGGAAGTCTCATGTCGGAATTATTGGCATGGACCAACGCTATTCGATTCCTTACGACGTCGACGTAAGATTTGTGATGGCGGCTGAGCTGCTGGTCCGCGATCGCAATGTAGCAGTGGCACAGTACGAATATGTCAATTTTGCGCGGGCAATCGCAGACTTCGGCCTAACCTCGCAGGCCATCTCGATCGTCACCGCTGTTTATGCGCGCATGCAGAGAATTCAAACCAGGAAAAGGGCCTATATCCATAAAGGCGTCCCGCCGTACTGGTTGAGCATTTTCCGCCTAAAAATGGGTCACTCCGCATTGGCTTTGCGATCAGCAATGCTTTCGCTCGTAGAAGACGCGGTTGATGACGAAGGATTTATCAATTGGGAAACGCGCGGGACACCGAAATTGCTGCAATACACTTTCGGTATCCCTATCCCGCAAATTGACGAATTCTGTGCGGGATCCTTCAAGGCATTTTGCGAATTGAAAGCTAGCGATCGCTGGGCAGAGCGGATACTGCAAGATGTCCAAGGATCCGTTGGCCCATGGACGAGCACCGTTCCGTCCCCAGCGGAGTGTCATGTCTTCCAGATCAACCAAGATTACGCATCCCGCCTTATAGAGAGGCTTGGCAAGGACTCTGGAAAGAACCTTGAATTATTGGCGTCATACATGTTTGATTGCGTGCCGGGTGCAAGGACGAAAATCGGGGTGACGACTGGAACTGGTTCCGACTACGACGTCCTTGTTTCGTTCGATGGACACTACTTGGACTTTCGATCAGAAATCGGCAGATACGTTATCGTTGAATGCAAAGATTGGGAAAAGCCAGTCGGATTTACCTACATCGCGAAGTTTGGGAGGATATTGGATGCCGCACGGTGTAAGTGCGGCGTAGTTTTTGCGAGGGATGGCATCACTGGTGAGTTTAGCAACCATCGGAGACGTGCTGGCGCTCTTAGGGCTGCGAAGCGCGAGGTTGTAAAGATGCAGCAACAGCATGGAATCTCGATAATAGTGCTGAATTTGAGCCACTTGAAGCGGATAGCGAATGGCGAGAACTTCATAGCGATCTTAAGGGATGAATATGAGAATATCCGCCTCGACATCGAATATGGCACGGAGACCAAATAGCTGCGATTGTCACTTGGGTTGTAGACGCTAAAAGTACTGCCCATATCGGCACCGATATGTAGGGGTGTCCCCACGGCACCGCCGCCATCGTCGGCTCTGCTTACCGGAATCGTCGGGCACTCTCAGAACGATGAGTGGGATGCTTCGAAAAACTCAGCATGGCGGCGCTCCGCAACGACCTTGTAGATCGCCGGGCGGAATGTGGGAGCGGGGACTGGGAGGCCTTCGTGTTTCGCCGCCTCAATCCAGAGCGTCTTGGCCAGCAGCACCTCGTGAACGGCCTCTTCCGGTGTAGCGCCGAACGCCGAGCAATGTTTTAGATCGGGGATGTCGGCGATATAGCCACCGTCCTCTTCGCTATAGAACACGTTGATGTGATAGTCTTTCATAGTGTTACCCCAAGGGTCAGATTGCAAACTAGTGTCGGGGTCTTGGTGAGTGGCATGCCACACGTTGCGGCGGCAGTGGACCCCGACACATCCCGTATTTGATACGGTTTGATGATCAAGAATACCGCGTCGGGGCCGGAGGGTTGTCATTCCGAGCTTGCGAGGAATCCCTTGTGTGTTATTCTTATCCCGAAATCTAGTCACTAGGAACCCGGCCTCGATCTGTGCTCGAAGGAATCCCTGGGAGTCAGTTCCCGGTTGAAAGATTGAGCCCGAGGCCGGGGGTGTCCGTTCGACGGA
>JBGPGO010000006.1:0-223197 GCA_041483895.1 Fimbriimonadia bacterium | reverse complement strand
TGGCCGAAATGAAACTCCTCCTCGAACACGCCCACGACCCCGAATACGCCACCCTCAAGGGATACGAGGCCAAGGGGGGCTACGCCGCGCTGAAGAAGGCCCAAGGCATGGACCGCCAGTCCATCATCGACGAGGTCAAGGCGAGCGGGTTGCGCGGCAGGGGCGGCGCGGGATTCCCCGCGTGGATCAAGTGGAACGGCATCCCCAAGGACACCGCCAAGCCCCACTACATCCTGTGCAACGCGGACGAGGGCGAGCCGGGGACCTTCAAAGACAAGGAGCTGATGGAGCGATGCCCGCACCTGGTGATCGAGGGCATGATCATCGGCGCAATCGCCACCCAGGCGCGCACAGCATACATCTATATTCGCGGCGAGTTTGTGGACGCGGCAAAAGCGATCCGAAAGGCCATCGACGAGGCCTACGACGCGGGCCACTTAGGCAACGGAATCGACCTCTATCTGCACATGGGCGCGGGGTCCTACGAGGTGGGCGAGGAGTCGGCGATGATGTCCAGCCTGATGGGCGAGCGGGGCATGCCGCGGCTGAAATTCCCCCACGGCCCGCTGCCCACCATCGGCGGCCTGTGGGACTGCCCCACGCTGATCAACAACGTCGAGACCTTCGCGTGCGTCCCATTTATCGTTGATAGGGGCGGCGCGTGGTATGGCGGGCTGGGCGCGTCCACCCAGCGCAGCCGGGGGACCAAGATTTTCTCCATGTCCGGCCATGTGAAGAAGCCCGGAAACTATGAGATCGAATTCGGCACGCCGCTGATGGAATTGGTCGCGCTGGCCGGCGGCGTGGACGGTCAGTTGAAGGCCATCATCCCCGGCGGATCGTCGGTGCCAATCCTCCCGGCGGACAAATGCGAGGGCGCGATACTCGGCTACGAGGAGATGGTGGCGGCGGGGTCCATGGTCGGCTCCGGCGGCTGCATCGTGCTGAACGACACGGTCTGCATCCCGACGTTCATGTGGCGCACGTCGCTGTTCTATCAGCGCGAGAGCTGCGGCAAGTGCACCCCCTGCCGCGAGGGGACCATCTGGATGACGCAGATTTTGGAGCGCATCATCACCGGCGGTGGGCGGCCGGAGGACCTGCCGCTGCTGGAGGATATCTGCCGCAACATCGATGGGCGCTCTCTCTGTGCCCTTGGGGATGCCGCCGCGTGGCCCATCCAAGCGTCGCTGAAACACTTCCGGCATGAGTACGAGCACTGGATCACCCACGGCCACTCCCCAATTGCCGATTCCACCCGCGCCCCCATGGTCCCGGCGTTGGTTTAGGAGTTAAGGTTTCACTTCGAGAACGAGACCTTCGATTAGGCTCCTCCAGAATCCGGAATACAATAACCCATCAGGTCGACGGACCTCATCGCCGGGTTGACCGTTCGCGTTGCCTTCAAGGGTGCAAACCGCCCATTCACCGAAACTGCCTTGAAGTCCGTACGACAACTGGTCTGCGGTGTAGTCCGACGTTGCCGCGCTGATCAGACTCGGCCCTAACTCCAAATTCCCAAGTCTCAAGTGACCGGTCGCTCTTGGCGAAGGGTTATCGTTTGCATCGCCAGCGAACTCGACAACGATTGTGGTACCAGCTCGCCAAGGAACCAAGTAATCCAATCGAGCGAAACCGAACGCGTTGGTCTTGGCCGTCCCAATCTTGGTTACGCTGCCGACCACCGGGCCTTCGATCTTGAATGTCAGCGACCGACCGGCCAACAAAGCGCCGTCGGTGGTTCTGCGGAGTTGGGCGTAGATTGGAACGACAAAGCCGAACATACCGTCCACGTCCGGGACCGCGATAGATGTGTCGGCGCGGAGAACGCTCAGCAATCCCTGGCCGGCCGAAGATAGAGTTGTGCTGTCGCCGGCGAAGGACACCAGAATCGCTTTCCCGCCGACTCCGAGCGACTCAGGGATGGTGAAACTTACTTGTGCGCTGCCCGAGGCGTTTGTCGTCCCGCTGCCTACGACCACACCTGCGACTGACAAGTCCAATATTCGACCGGGTAGCGTTGCCCCGTCTGTCGTGCGGTGGAGCGTTGCGGACAAGACAACGGTCTGTCCAATCTGACCGGTTACCGCGGCAACTGAGATCGCCGATCCTGCTTTGGTGACAGGGAGGTTTCCGCTGCCGCCGCTGGGGTCATGGGTGGCGTCCCCGGAAAACTGGACGGTGATCGTTGCTGTCCCCACACCAAGGTTCTCCGGAATGTAGTAGCTGATCGATGCGGCGCCATCCGCAGCTGTCACTGCATTTCCTACCGAGAATCCATTCACGCTAAAGCTCAGCGTCCTTCCGGACAGCGGCATGTTATCCGTCGTTCGGTGTAGCGACGCGGTGAGGGCAACGGTCTCGCCGATGGCGCCGGATACGTTCGACACCTGAATGTTGGTGCCGGCCTTATTGACGGTAAGCGTCCCGTTCCCGGTAGTTCCGATGTACAAGGAATCTCCGCCGAATGAGGCGAAGATTGTTTTCGGTCCGACACCCAGCGATTCGGGTACGACGTATGTTCGGCTCGCCACAGCGTTGGCGTCCGTCACCGCACTCCCAGCAGAGTTCCCACCGACCGTAAACGCCACCGTTTTGCCGGACAGCAAACCGTTATCGGTCGTTCGGGTGAGGGTAGCAGTCAGCGTGGCGGTGGCACCGATCTGAGCCGACTGATCTCCAACGGCGAGCGCCGCATTGGCCTTTGAAACCGTAAGCGAACCTGTGGCGGAAGTCGGGAGATACGCGGTGTCGCCCGCGAAATTAACTTGGATGGAAGCCTGGCCAATGCCGAGCGACTCGGGGATCTTGTACTGCACACTGGCGTTACCGGAGCCGTCAGTTGGTTGTGGCGAACCGACCGGGCTGCCGTTCACCGCGAACGACAATTGCCGTCCAACGACGGATGCGCCGTCGGTGGTGCGCGTTAGGTGCGCGGTGAGGGAAACTGTTTGACCAATGGAACCGCCGACTGGCGTGACAGTAATCAACGTCGAAGCCCTGCTCACTGTGAGAATGTTGTTGCCAGAGGAGGCGCCATATGTGCCGTCCCCGGCGAACTGTGCCCCGATAGGCGGAATGAGACCGCCTTGCGATTCGGGAATCTTGTACTGCACGCTGGCGAATCCAGAGGGATCGGTCGTTCCAGGAGGATTGACTGGAACGCCAGCAACAGTGAACGATAGTTGCTTGCCGGATATGGGGGCTCCATCGTAGGACCGCGATAATTTGGCACTCAGTGTTACCGTGGCGCCAACAGGTCCCGAAGCCGATGATACCGTGACCTGCGTTGAAATCCCGTTCGCTGACCCAGTTAGAGCCAGATAGGCGTTTACGCGACCTTTGGAAACGAACGTTCCGACGTAGTCGCAGTTGCTTTCGATCTTGTCCCTAACCAATTGAGCATGAGGAACGTCTCTAACGAGGCCGACATAGCTGTAAACCAACCCTGCAACACCCGCGACGTGTGGGCACGCCATCGAGGTTCCGGACAGATACCCGTAGCTTGCGCTGTACGTCGAGTAGATGTTTGAACCAGGCGCGGCGACATCGACCCAACTCGCGCCATAGTCCGAGAAATAGGATCGAGTGTCATCGCTGTCGGTTGATGCGACTGCGATGGCTTGCGTGTAGGCCGCCGGGTAGAACAGAGTCGTGTTTCCATTGTTCCCGGCAGCGCAGCAGACGACTACTCCTGCATTCCAAGCATTTGCAACGGCATTTGCCATGGTGGATGAATAACCAGTCCTCCCCAGGCTCAGACTGATGACATGGGCGCCGTCTGCGACAGCTTGGTCGATGCCCGATACTACCTGGGAATCGGAACCGGAACCACCGGCGCCAAGCACCTTGTATGCTCGGAGCCGGCAATTGAATCCGACGCCCGCGATGCCGACATTGTTGTTGGTCGCTCCGGCCGCGATTCCTGAGCAGTGCGTCCCGTGACCGTTATCGTCCATCGGATCATTGTCGTTGTTGTAGAAGTCATATCCGCCGATATACTTGCTGGCAAGGTCGGGGTGATTATAGTTGATTCCAGTGTCAACGATGGCGATGATGCAGTTGGGGTCGCCCTTCCAAACGTCCCACGCCAGGTCGCATTTAATCTTCTTCGGACCCCACTGCTGGTTCCAGGACGGATCGTTCGGGGTAAAGGTCGCGTACCGGATGAAGTCCGGCTCGGCATAGCGCACGAACGGTTGGTTGCTGATCTCGGCAATTTTTTCGAAGATGTCGGTGCTCGCCGGATAGACGATGAGGGCGGCATCGATCTCCGGAAGCACGAGGCCGACGATGCCGCCGTACAGCGTCGTGCCCTTCTTGACCTGCTGGGGAATCAGTCCGTCTTCAAGGCCGACCAATATGTGCCCTCGGACGTATGCGTTCCCGTCTTTGTCTACGCCGGTCTGTTGGACCGCAGTCTGGGAGAAAACCGAACCG
Source organism: Fimbriimonadia bacterium (assembly GCA_041483895.1). Lineage (GTDB taxonomy): Bacteria > Armatimonadota > Fimbriimonadia > Fimbriimonadales > JABRVX01 > JBGPGO01. The sequence goes on along the minus strand of JBGPGO010000006.1, from coordinate 218,757 downwards.
GCGACGATGGCGAACAGAGCCAAGAAGGCCAGCATCTCACTTCAGCTCCTTCGACCGGACGGGCTTGTCGGACGGCAGATGTTTCGGGTCCGCATCAGGTTTTCCAGGGTAAAGATTCGGGTCTGTGTCTGACCATGGCGCGCGCTCCAGCCGCTTGTTCTCAAAGCCCTTGCGAGTCGCCACGATCCGGTAGGAGAACTGGGCGTTTGGTTCACCCGACCGCGCATGCACCTCGAACGTCTTCGCAGTGCGGTTCAGAACATAGATCTCGGCGTCCCCGTAAGACGTTATGAACACGTGGTAGGGCTGGCTGAGGACCACCGTCTCCGCAAAGACCGGATCGATGGTGATAACGGCCATCCCATCTTTCAGTTGTCCGAACCCGTAGTCGGCGAACATCACCTCGGTCGCTTCTTCGCAATAAAGGCTCCGCGCGCCGGTCGACGTTGCCACAACGGCCTGCTTGCTCCCACCGACCACCTGGAGTCCAACCTTACCCTCTGATGTTGTGATATAGACTCCGTTCCCACCAGTGCCGTCAGGATAATACTGGGACTGGGAGTAAATATTCCAGTGGCCGCCGTCTGTGCCAGTGTAGCGGACCTGGACCGTGGGGTCGAAGCCGGTATTCGAAAAGTAGCCTGCGGATCCGGCGACCGCAGTACCCTTCACCCCGATAACATTTAATGAGGTGTTGTCGGGAGTATTGCTGCCAATCCCCCAAACTCCCGCACCCCGCTCCGAGCTGCCCACGACGCCGACCAAGCCCGAGGTGGCAAGCGCGCCATATGTTCCACTCCAGAAGTCGTGGAAGTGGTATCCGCTCCCACCGTACACCCCGGCTGATTTTCCAGCGTAGGTCATCCCAAGGGTGCCAGTGAAGCCCAAAGGTTGGTCCCAGCCCTGAATGCCGGTGAGTCCAGTAATCGCTATGCCCGTTGTGTTGTAGATGCCGAGACCGAAGCCATCCGGGCTGCCGCCTATGTTTATCTCCATCGGCAGCTTCAGCGAACCGGCGATGGGGTTTGCCCAGTTGACGCCGGAGCCCGTGCTCGTGAGGGCCTGCCCCGCCGTCGAGCCTGTCCAATCTAGCTTCCCGGCCCCAACACCCGAGTTGGCGATCTTGGCCCCGCTCACAGCATCGTCCGCGAGTTTTGGATTCGTGATGGCGCCATCTTTCACCGTGTCCGCTAAGTCAGCTTCAACCGAGCGAAAGGCGTACGGAACGCAGACAATCGGTTGCCTGGGGCTGTAAGGAGGCTTGTTACCCTCCTGAATCTCCAGATACACCATGCCACCGGAGAAGACCGCTGAGGTAAGCGGCGTGACCTGGCCGAGCAATACGGCGAAAACCCCGCTTTTCGCAACGACCGTCTGCGTCTCCGACCACCTGAGGTGGGAGGAATCAGTGCTGACCAGGTCGTCGTAAACGCGGATGGTGATTTGATACGGGCCATCTGGAACAGCGGCGCCGTTCGCCTTCATCAGCCGCCCTTGGTAATTCATGAGCGTGGGCAGAGGCGCCGATTGTGCCGCCGCACTCAGGCAGAAGCACAAACAATTGATTGTTATCACCGCCAGAACTAGCACAATGCGCTGAAATGGCCGAACTTGCGAGACCGCTTGACCGCTTCCCGCCTTCACCAGCCTATCTACTTGATATTGAACTTGAGGAATGTTGACAGCAATCATGTTTCTACTCCTTACGTCGTCGAAATGGAATCGCGAGCGGCGGCGAAGCCATGGACAGAACGGTAGGCTCTGGCACGAGATCAATGCTCTCTTGGACATTTTGAACTCCCGTCTCTCGTATTCTGGTCATCTCAAGCTGGGGCGGGGTAGCCTAGAAACACAGCGACTTGAGGATACGGGACGTTAGGCGAAAATGCTAGACGGGGAATCGCCTATGGTGAATCTACCTACGGCAGAAGGTTGGTGGCGGAAGTGTGGCGGATGAAGTCGTAGTCCGCGTGGCCGCCGGCAGAACCGAAGGACCCCCCGCTGATTTGGATCGTTTGCCGACCCGGCAGGCGGGAGACGAACGGATGCACCGCCAACACTCGGAACGGTTGCCCGTCTTCCGACCCCTCCACCTTCACGATGTTGCCCTGACGGACAATGCGTATGATCCCGCCATCTTTGGAGAACTGCTTGTCCGGCGACTTGGTTTCGAATTTGCCTTCCATCATATCGATCCCGACCTCGTCTGGAAGGACCGCACCGTCATCTCTGCACCGGTACCATACGACGCTCGGCGTATTGGCCGCCATCGCGTCCCCGAACCAGACTCTAAAATAGAGTTGCCTGCCGGTACCGCGAGGAAGGTGATATTCCACTTGAAACTCGAGCGTCCATCTTCGGCCGGTGAAGGTCCGGAACAGCTTGAACGCCTTCGCATCGCCGGGGTCCGTCTTGCCGCCCAGGGAGTAGCGCAGGTATCCCGGATGGTCGGTCAGGGAGACGCTTCCTTGTCCGTACTTTGCGGTCCAGTTACCGTCAAGCTGCTTTTCATTGAATTCATCCAAAGACGGCAGTTTGGGTTCATGGTTCACAGGGGCGGCCGCCCAGAATTTCCAGCCGGCGAGAGCCAGGGTTACGACGACGAGCGACCCGATGGCCCAGACCCAAGGACTTACCCGGCGGCGTACGGCTTCTGTCTCGGCGGTGGTTTCGACATCTGGCCCGGCCCGCCAAGCGCTGTATAGGCTGACGGCTTCCACGGAAGTGCCCACCTCAAGTTTGGCGCGAATACTTTTCAACTGGTGCTCGACTGATTTTGCCGACAGACCCATTTTCGCGGCCACCAATTTGTTGACGCCAAGCTCGCCGAGCAGGCGCAGGACCTCCCGCTCCTTTTCCGTGAGCGATTGCAGCCCCTTTTCCCGTTCCGGTGATATCACAGACATCCTGGATACTAGCTTATCACACGAATCCTAATTACCGGCGACTCGGTCGGGAGACCGGTCGCATCTTGTGGGCGACCCGCGACTCAGGCGACTTGCGACTCGGTCGGGAGACCGGTCGCATCTTCGTTCCGGCGACTCGGTCGGGCGACCAGCCGCATCTGCCGGCAGGATGCCAGCGTTACCCATCCCCCTCCGGCACAGGCGGGCTGCCGCGTTCGGATCACCCGTGAACACCTACGTGTTCTTGATCGCCCCGCCCCCATGGTCCCGGTGTTGGTCTAGGGATCGCCGAACAGGCCGAAGTTGAGGAAGATGATGTTCAGATCTCGCAAGTCAACTACACCGTCGCCCTGGACGTCAGCGGGCCCGCCGGAGTCACCGTACGCAGTGAACACTGCATTGAGATCGAAGAGATCCACGGAATTGTTTTCATTCGCGTCCCCAATGTCGAAGGTCATGTCCAGCCCACTGACCGACCCTGAGCGCGCGTCTGTGGGTATCGTGCGCCGTAGCCAGGAGAGGGTCTTGACGCTCGCATCCATCTGCCTCGCGTAGGCCGTGACAGTGTAGGTGCCGTCCGGGGCGATGGTGGCCGTCCTGGTGTCGAACGGCGTAGTCTCTCCCTGATTGCGGAACTCAAACATCAAGCTTGCCGGCATGGCGCCGGAGTAACTATCCGGCTTCAATTGGCCAGCGAGGTTTACCTCCGCGTCACCCCATCCAGGACCGGAATCGATCTGATGCACGAACACATCCTCTGCGTCATTCGTATCTTCGGCGACCAGGTTTGTATTGCAACCATCAAATCCGACAAATCGTCCATCCAAACTAATGGCAGAATTATCACTACCGCAATTCCCCAAGAGCCCCGAGGACGATACAGAAACGAGCGAGGTCTGCCCAGCTAGGCGGTCGCGAACGAAAACGTTAGAGATGTGGTGGGTGTCCCAAGGGACTAGGTTGGAAGCGGAGCTGGTAAAGGCGACAAATCGCCCATCACCACTGATAGCCGCAAAGTAGCTGCCACCATTTGAGGGTTCCCCTGAATAAGTGTCCGATACTCGCTCAGTGGTACTCGTTTCACGGTCGCGAATAAAGACATCCAGGCCGTCCGTGTCGCCTGGCACCAAATTGCTCGCATTGCTGTGAAACGCCACATATCGTCCGTCTGTGGAAATGGATGAAAAATGGCAATCGGCGGTCGCTTGTTGGCCGATCGAGGAGACAGAGACCCTTTCAGTGGTCTTCGTCAGGCGGTCGTGAACGAAAACATCAACTGTGCCGTTCGTGTCATCTAGGACCAGGTTAGAGGCAAGGCTGCTAAACGCTACGTATCGCCCATCACCGCTAATGGAGGGACGATAGCTATCGCCGTTTCCCTGCTGATCGGACGAGGAAATGCTAACGCGAGTGGTCTCTCCGGCGTCGCAATCGTGAACGAAAACGTCCACGGCGCCGTTCGCGTCTCCAGGGGCCAGGTTCGAAGCGGAACTTTGATATGCAACGTATCGCCCGTTCGCACTGATTTCAGGAATACTGCTGTTACCGTTCCCCTGTTGACCCGTGGACGATACGGATACAATTGCAGTCAGTCCTGTTTGGCGGTCGTGAATGAAGACATCCACCGTGGCGTTGATGTCTGCCAAGACCAAGTTTGAAGCCGAGCTCTCAAATGCCACATATCGACCGTCCGCACTGATTGAGGGCAAGAAGCAGTCACCATTCGCTTCAATGCCCGAGGAAGATACGGAAACGAGTTCGGTTTGTCCAGTCTGGCGGTCGCGAACGAATACGTCGGCATATCCGTTGTTGTCGCTGGGGACCAAATTGGCAGCATTGCTCCAAAACGCTACATACCGTCCGTCGGCACTGATGGAGGGAGACCGGGTGACGCCGTTCCCCTGCTGCCAGGTCGACGAAACCGACACACGCGCCGTCGTCCCAAGCTGCGCGGGAGCCGTTAGCACAACCAGCGCCACAAAACCGACGGTCCACCAAAGACGGATATACCGGAACGACAACAATCCAAGAACTAGATGACGCCGTTCCTTCCTGAAATCCCAGTTGCTCACTTTCCATCCTCCTGCCAACAATTCAATTAAGCGGATTGCAATTGCAATCTATCTTACCACAATCTGCAAACCGGCAGCCCTTCAAAAGGTCAAAGCATGGAGGGTTTTCAAATGGATCTCGATGTTATCCCTCCCCCTCCGGGACCGGCGGGCCGCCGAGCTTGGCGATCGCCGTGTAGGTCTCGTATTCGTAGTCAAAGCTCATCGTGCCGTTGGCGGGGATCGTGGCGTTCCACTCGATCTTATACACCGCGTTCGGATCGCCCGTAAATACTTGGGTGTCTTTGACGACACCATTTTGGCCGATGGTGGTCATCTTCCCGCGCACCGTCCGGGTGATCTTGATCGGCGCCTCTGTATTCCGGAAGTTGGTGACCTTCAGCGTTCCCTTCATCTTCACCGGCAGGAACTGGGTCTTGCCGACGGTCAGCACCCCGCCGCGCCCGGTCTCGATGTCCGTCTTCTCCGTCCGCAGCCCAAAGCCACGCGCCAACCGCAACTCCGCCGTCGAACCGCTCGGCGTAAACTTGATCGTCTCCTGCCCCAGCGGACGCCCGTCTTCCACCACAAATACCGGCCCATCGGTGAACGGCTGCCCGGAGCTGTTATCGATCTTGAGAATATAGGTCAACTCGTCCACATCGGCAAGCCACTCGTACTGCGGCTTAACCGTCGTGGGTTGCTCGAAAATGGTGACCATCGCGGTGTCGCCCTTTTCGATGTTGAATCCGGTTTTGGTGTAGAAGTACAGTTCTCCCGACCCCTCTCCCGCCGCAAACGGTGGCGGCGTGGCCGTCAGCGTCGGCGCCTTCTTTTCATCGGCCGCCTGACCTCTTCTGGCGTCATCTTTATCGGCCTCCAACTCCTTGAGCGCCGCGGTGGTAAACGTGTCGCCTTGTCCCCGATTGACAAGTTGCGGACTTCCGACAACGAAACGGATATCGCAGTTCTTCAGCGTTTCGGGAAGGTTCAGCACGGTACCTCGGAGCGCCATCGTAGCCGCACCGCCCGCCTTCATGTTCAGAATATAGCTCGGCTCCCATCGCGCGCCCTCTTGCACGTAGGCGATGCCGATGGTGGTCACCTTCTCGGGCTTGTCGGTCTTCAGCTTCACGCGCAGCCCAAATCCAGGCAACACCACTTTTTGGATCGATCCATAGGTGATTGCCGTGAAAGCGCCGCCAACATCCAGCATCAGCATATCGGCGTCCAATCGCGACAGCTTGCCGGCAAAGGTCTTGTTCGATGCGGTAACGACAACGTCCAGACCAATCTTGTTCGCCAGAGCCTTCTTGATCGCGTCGGCCCCCCCGCCGCTGATCTCGTTGCTCTTCACGGAATAAAGGGTGTCGATGGAATCGCCCGCGTCGCCAGGGTAGACCCACATCGTGCCCCGGACGGCCGTCGGAAGGCTCTTGGCGGTTGCCCAGCCGTCTTCCAGCTTCACCTTGCCCTCTCGTACGTAGTATCCGAAGCCGTCTTTGAAAATCGAAACCGTTTTGAGTTGAGTATCGAAGGTGTTGTTTGTGGGTTCCTGTGCGGAAACGGTCGCGGCAACGGCCACGGCCGCCAATTCAAACAGTGCGCGCATTTTGTGCTCCTAACTCTTCCCCGTGCGTAGGTATTTTCCAGTTCGGCAGGATTGACCCTCCTCCTGCCGAAGCCTACACGGTCCGGGAGAAATACCAGTGTGCCTCTATTGTGGATAAGAATCGGAATCTGCTCGCTATGGTCGGGGTCAGCGCGCTGTTCCTCGCGCTGGCGATTGGCTACAACCTGCGAACGCCCTATCGAACCGGGGGCCTGTATGTGCCGAGCGGCATCGATATGTCCGCCGACCTGTCGCGGTATTCGCAGGCGGAAGGGCCGCTCATCACGGATATCGGAGCGCCGGATGAACGGGCGCATGTCAACTATGTGCGCATGCTGGCCGGCGGGAAGTTTCCGGTTTTCCGGGTCGGCGATGGGGAAGGTTATGAGAATCATCAGCCGCCACTCTACTATCTGCTCTGCGTTCCCATCGAGAAGTTGAGCGGCGAATCAGATGGGTTTGTCCTGCGGCTCCTCACCAGTTTCATGGGTCTGGCCGCCGTTTGGGGCGTCTATTTTGTGGGGTTGCGGCTGGCTCGGCCGTACGCCGTGACCATCGCCGCCGTCGCCGCTCTGTTTCCCAGCTTTCTCACGCTCTCGTCGTCCGTCTCCAACGATCCATTATTGATTGTCTGGTGTACGTTCGGGTTGCTGCTCTGCATTGATGGCGGCGTTGCCGGTTGGTCTTGGCGGCGGGCGTTGGCGATCGGCGTTCTTTGCGGGCTGGCGCTGCTCACGAAGACCAGCGCTTTGGTGCTCGTGGCGTTTTGCGCGTTGGCGCCGTTGCTGGCAGCACGAAGAAGCCCCCACCCCAACCCTCCCCCGCAAGCGGGGGAGGGAGTCTTGGAGGGCTCCGCTCCGTCGGAGCCGCAACCGCTAGCGGGGGAGGGGGTTTCCAGAGCGGCGCAAGCGGGGGTGGGGGAAAAGGGAGGTTCTATCGCCGGAGCCATCATGGCGTCGGCCATCATCTTAATGGTCGCCCTGATTATCTCCGCGCCGTGGTTCGCCCGGAACGCATCGCTCTACGGCGACCCGCTGGGAATGCGCATCTTTCAGGAGGGCTTCACCGGATCGCCACGGGCGGAAATGTTCATCGGCGCATACGGCGGCCCCGCCTATCTGTTCCAATGGGTGGGATGGTGGACGTTCCGATCTCTGTTCGGCGTTTTCAGCTACGCTCAGCTGCTGTTCCCGGCCTGGGTCTATATCGTCTGCGGTCTCGTTTGCCTTACGGCCCTCGCCACCAACGTCCGGCGAAACCCCATAGCGGAAGTCCGGGCAAGCGCCCTGTCCTGGCTCCTCTTCGCACTCGTCTTTCTCGGATTTCTGCGATTCAACATGACCTATTTCCAGGCGCAGGCGCGGTATCTGCTGCCGGCAATCGCCCCCATTTCGGCCGGACTGACCCTCGGTTTGGTGAAGCTGGCGCCAAAAAAGGCCGCCGGGCTGGCCGGCGGCCTTCTTGTCACATTCCTAATCCTGCTTAACCTCTACGGGCTGCTGCTCTTGGGCCCCGCTTTCGACGCTATCGCTCGGCGCTGATTCGGCGGCAACTTCCGGCGGCTCCTCGACAACGACGACAATCGGTTCTTTGAACGCGCCGCTTGCCTTCTCCTCAATGAACTGCGCCTCGCTGCGGATGTCGATCTTCCAATCGGTCAGTCGCGCGGCCAATCGCACATTCTGGCCGCCCTTGCCAATAGCCAAGGACAATTGCGTGTCCGGGACCACAACGTAAGCGCTCTGGTGTTCCGGGTTCAAGAACACCTTGTTCACCTTGGCGGGGCTGAGGGATGACGTGATGTACTGGATCGAATCTTCGGAAAAGGGGATGATATCCACCTTCTCGCCATACAGCTCATCCACGATGGCATTCACGCGGGCGCCCCGCTGCCCCACGCAAGACCCGATCGGGTCCACGCGCGGATCGGTGGTGCTGACCGAGATTTTCGATCGCTGACCGGGTTCGCGGGCAACGCCATGAATCAAAACGGTTCCGGCCTCGATTTCCGGCACCTCAAGCTCAAACAGCTTTCGCAACAGGCCGGGATGCGTTCGCGAGACGGTCACCATCGCGCCCATCCGCCCCTCCTCGACCCGAAGCACATAGACCCGGACCCGATCGTTGAACCGGTACGGCTCTGTCGGGACCTGCTCCCGCTTGGGCATCACGGTCTCAATTTTGCCGACCTGAACGTATACGTTGTCCTTCTCGCGCCGCTGGACGATTCCCGAAACCACCTCGGTCACCCGCGATTCGAACTCCTCGAAAATCCTCTTCCGCTCACTCTCGCGCAGCTTCTGGAGCAGCATCTGTTTGGCGGTCTGGGCGGCGATGCGGCCAAATGTCTGGGGCGAGACGGGCACGCCGATGAAGTCCCCAATCTCGCTCTCGGGGTCGGCCTTGAGAGCCTGTTCAAGGCTAATCTGGAAATACGGGTTGGTAACGATCCCCACCACTTCTTTATCGCAGATGGCGTTGATCGTGTTAGCGGTCGTGTCGATGCGTACGGTGACCTCGCCGGTCGCTCCGACATGCTTCTTATAGGCGCTGGCTAGGGCCGCCTCAGTGGTCTCTTCCAGCTCCTGTAAGTCGATATTCCTTTCTACGGCAAGCTGCCGTAGAGCGTCAAAGAACTCTCTGTCCATATTTTTTTGTCTCCCGGTCCTACCGGATAAAAAAGGGAGAGCGGGCGAACCCTCTCTCCTCGGTTTCGCATATTTAGTTCGCCCGTAGGATACCCGTTTCCGGGCCCGTCAGGCAATATGGATTACGAGAAGAATGGGGCGGAAGTTGCCGAGGAGAACCCGGCGGCTCGGTCGGGAGACCGGCCGCATCGCTGGGACGAGAGGCGCGGCTTGGTCAGGAGACCGGCCGCATCAAGACATTCAAAAGGAAATGTGATGTGTTGGGGTCCTCGCCCGCCGCTACTGACCGCATGCCGACGCGTCCAGACCCCAACACGATGACCTGCACGGCACAGCAAGCCGTCCGGTTGAGGTTCTTCGGGAGACTACCAACCGGAAAGGAGCCGGAGTGGAAGTAATATGCTATGAAGTGATACTTCCATCGATCTTTGTGGAGGGTTTTCGGAGTCTTAGGATCGCACGATCCATGGCGGATGGGCGGGCATTTGCCACCCGGTCCGGGATCGTGATGCCAAGGAGCCTGCCAACCGGGTACGCTCTACAAAGTGTTTGTGGAGGGATGCATGGCGTGTTTCGGGATGATGACGGCCGAACTAAGGGGTGCTGCGAGTGATCTCGCTATATTTGCTTAAGTCAAGTGAGCCTGTTGCATTTGTAAAGGAGATCCACAATGCAATCTGGAATCGGCAGTGCGTTTGCCATGAGCGTAAATGGATGCCTGCTTTTTCTCGCTTTGCTACAAGGAAATGGAAGGACCTTGGTTCCGGGCGATGTGCCACTTGACTATAATGAGGGTTACATATCAATTGGAGAGATTAATTCTTTGACGAGGCAACGGTACGACATATCATGAGCCTGCTCGAAAGTCGCAAAATTCCTTGCTCTATTGATTCCGCGCATGGCATTGGTGAAATCCGCGTACCACAACAGAACGCAAGAATTGCTTCGAATGTGCTAAGAAACGCCGCCAAGCGCCAAGATTATTTTATTGCATTTTATGAGCTGGGAACATCTAAGAAGACAATTGTGGAGCAGAGGCCGCCGACAAAGATTCAACTAAATCAGACTTTGGACGAAATGATCCTGAAGCCTCCTAAGATACTGTACAAACCATTGAAGCTGGCTCTTGCGACGCAGGAAATCCACGAGCAAATCGGCGAACTGGAGTTTGTCACATCTGGTTCTTACCTAAAGAGAAGATACATGGATAACGGAAAGCAAGCAACTGCTTATGATATTACCTTATGTATGTCGAATGAAGGCGGAACTGAAGCTGATGCGTGGCTGATCCGATTTCAAGTGATGATGGAAAGAAAGAAAGTCGTATTTTGGTCAAGGAGTAGGCCCCCAAGGACGCGTTGATGCTAGATTGGCTACGTGGATATCTGAAGAAGGTCGAGCTTGAAAAAAGAACCAACGTACATCCTCAATAGTGGACAATTGAACGGACCATCTGAGGCCGTTTATCCATCAACAGGTCCTCCGGTGGACGGACGAATGGAGGCCATAAACTCGTGCCGGTAACTCAAGTCCGACTCAATTGCAAAATGAATCGGGTAGCCAACATCCTCACCTTGCTTCTGTTGTTTTGCCATGCAACTTCGGCTCGAGCGGATGGCACGATGCCACCCACGCAAATCAACTTCCGAGTTTCCAACCTTGAAAATACATTCGTCGGGCAACAAATTGAGTTCTCGCCCGTTGCGCATGTGCGAGCGAGTGACATCATTTCGCTCATCGATTTGCAGAATCTTATTAAAGCGGCCGACATCAAATTCCGAATCAGCGGCATCAATGAATGGATAACTATCAGCGTGGATTCGCGGGAAGTTCGTTCGGCACGATCTCTGCTTGAAGCCCATCGAAACTCAACACCGCTGGTTGTCATACTAGGGAATGAGCCATTCATCGAAACCCTTCGATCCGCCGATGCGGAGTACGAAAGCCACTTCTCGCACCTGTTAGTTGCCAAATCATACGTCGATTTCATTGGATCCCTTTCGGAAGTTGAGCCCCAGATTCTTCGCAAGACGCTATCGCGTTGGGCCGTACGCTCCAAAATTCGGTTGGGGTACGTGATCGATTCGGTTGACTATTTGGTCAGACCATACGCTTCGTGGGGCGGTAAAGCGAGCACCGGACTTGATCTCGTGGTCCACACTCTACAAGGAGATGACTTGTCGACAACACAGAGCTTTTACTTTCTGGCGCTGGATTCCGGCTCCCTCGTGCTACCCGTCCCACTAGTTTACGGTCGACGAGTCAAGAAATTGGGTACGCTCAACAACCTGTTTGGGGAGGAACTTCTAGAACTAGGGTCCGGTGAATGACATGCTTGCTCTGATACCATTGCTAGCCGCTTTAACCCCAATTTTCGCCGCTGCTTCACCACTTCAGATCAGCATCATTCAAGGAGTGGAAGTGGAACCTGGAGACGATTTCGAGCTCACGCTTTTGTTGGAGAACCATTCGACATTTACGCTTGCGATACCCGATACCCTCATGATTGGCGCACTTGCGATTAGCGCCACTGATCAGTACGGACACCGCTACCAGATCCAAAACGGAGTCAGCCAAATGATCAGATTGCCAGGCAAGATTCCGGTTGGCGGTTGGATTATCTCGCGACAGAGGTGGAATTCACGGTATCTTCCATGGAGGTCGATCCCCAAGCCCTGCACGTTGGTAGCTTCTTACTCCGGTTCGGGCGAGATCGATGATCGGCAACCTTTGTTCATGGTTGATTTGGCAGCACTAGCCAACGATCGGATTTGGTCCGGCTGCATCACCTCGAATGCGCTCACAGTGCCAGGACATCCTTGACACTTTTCAAGGACTAAGCAACAAAAACGCCCCGATGAGATCGGGGCGTATCCTCAACAAGAATTCTGTTATGCCAGCTTGCGCTTCGCCAGTTCTTTCTTCAGCATCTGGCGGTCCCTGTGGATCCGCGACCGCACCGTGCCGACCGTGGTCCCTTGGATGTCCGCGATCTCCGAATAGGACATCCCCTCGATGTCGCACAGCGTCACCGCCACGCGATACACTTCCGGAATGCGCGCCAGCGCCGCGTGCACTTCGACGGCAAGCTCCTAGGTGAGCACCATCTCTCCCGGCCCCCTCGCCGGATCGATGATCGGAATCTCCTGGACTTCGCCGTCCGCAGGACTGACCATGTTGTTCAGACTCTCCGCATTCCGAATCGGATGGTTGCCTCAACATCTCTTGCACCGGAAAGAACGGCCGGGTTGACACGAGCCGCGAGTTGGAGTACTATGGGAACGTACCGTCCAAGGAGCCTCAATGAAGCGTCAGGGGTTTACCCTAATCGAGTTGCTGGTAGTTATCGCCATCATCGCCATCTTGGCCGCCATCCTGTTCCCCGTGTTCGCCCAGGCGAGGAAGAGCGCGCAGACCATCACCTGCCTGTCGAACCTGCGCAACCTTAGCTTGGCGTTTCAGCTCTACGCGACCGACAACCATTCGAAATACCCGTCTACATGGTATGGGTATGCGCGGCCCGATTGGGACGGCACCGTCGCGACCGACACCGACGTGATCGTCCAAAACGGCAGCATATATTCTTACACGAAGAGCAAGGAGATTTACCTCTGTCCGGTAGACCGCGGTATCGCTCCCAAGCACGTGCCAAAGAACCCGAATTTCCCTCTGTCGTATACGATGAACATCAAGATGCACTTCTACAACGGCGCGCGGGTGCGGTCGCCGGCGCGGATGCTGATTCTGATTCACGAGGGCCGGCCGAACATAGACGACGGGTGCTTCAACTGGCCGGACCACGCGGACCTGCGCAACCTGCCGTCCAACGTGCATGCGTCGGGCACGAACATCGGGTATGTGGACGGGCACGCTCGACGGCTGTCGTATGACCAACTGATGGACGAGGCCGCCGCGGGCTGGTGGGACCCGGCGAAGCAGCCTTATTGAGATTTGCATTCCTCAACAATCACATAGGCCGCGTCATTGAAATTGTCGATTCGTAGGCGCGGGCCCGATTGCCGATACTCTTCCGTCCGCCAATTCCAAAGGCCCGCGTTTGACCACGGTGGAAGCGCCAAAACGGTTGGATAACATAAATTCCGGCACCCTTCACAGTACGACTGTGAAGGGATAAGAAAGCTGACATCTGGATCGCTGGGATCCTACCCGGTCTGAGTATGCTATGATCTGTTAACACTTGACCCTAAAGCATCTATATATTCCTCCTCGGGTTCGATATCATCGAGTTCGACAGAAAGCTCTAGATCCACGGATAAATGCTTTAGTGAGTCCAAGGCATGCATCCATACCCACGAGTGACCGTCAAAATCCTGATTCCTGCCTACCGATTTGAGATGGCTCCATGCTTTCCGCGCCTCCAACTTCATTTCCTGAATGAGGTCTTGAATGAACAAGGCATAATTTGATTCGGCAATTTGATCTGAGGACTGTTCTGCGCCGACAGAACCTTTACTACCATCGTAGTCCTTGAAACCTAAGAGATAGGGCCGAATATGGTGCTGAATCGCGAGGCGAAGAATTATGGCCTTGATTGCATTCCATGTCTCAGCTACCTGGGCTATTTCTTTCCGCCTTCCAGGAATACCCTGGCGATTGCCCTTCTTTGAATGGTCTTGTGCCCATTGCAGCAACATTTCACAGCCAACCTCCGCGTATACCACGTAATCCTTTTCTTGCATTTTCATTCACCGGCCAGTTTGATAAGTTCTTCTAGAATGTTCACTTGCTCGAGCCACCGGTCGATCTCCCCTTCCCAATGACGCATAAGTCCGCATTGCTCTTCACGTGATTTTTCGGCCCAGTCTTTGACATGCTTCGTCGGATCCTTAAGATAGCCTTTGTGCTCAGCGATATTTTTCCAATTGCTCTTCAGAGCTTTTCGGAGTTCCTTCAAACTCCTCCTGGCGTAATGGCATCCCTCAATAATCACATTATTGAGGGTCCTGGCAGCCGCCGCAACGACCGGCGCCGCTCCAAGAATTCACCACCTTGGCCCCTTGGCCCTCCAGTACTCTAGAAGTTCGGCATTTCGCGAACCGGGCTCGAAGCCACCGCCAATCCCGCTCTTTGGCACATGCTGGTAGTCGCTGAACATCCCGGCGAGCGCGCGCATCGCCGAACGCAATACCTCTTCGTCTGAATCGTCCAGTAACCGGAACACCGATGGAGGGAATTGCTTAGATTTCGGGCTGCCGAGGCTTTGCGCCACAGCCGAAAGAACACCTGGATTGATATTAGTAAGCAACCGCTCGACGTTGGCGAACCCTGAGTCAAAGTGCGGGACGGACCGCGCGGCGTACTCGGCGGCCTTCTTGAACTTCGGATCCGTTATCTTGCCCGCCGCCATAATGATGTCTGTGATTTGCGTAGCGACACCTTCGACCCCCCAGCTGCCTGCCAGCAGCAAGCGTTGGAGCCGCTCTGCGTCAGTCGTCATCGCCTTGAGCTTCGGTTCGATTTCGGATCGATAGAATGCCGCCGGATCGTGACCCACCAGGGACCGACAGGCAACAATATCGGGATATCCCTCTGGATATGCCGCTGCTTCTCTGAACTGGGTCGCATCCGGGCCCAGCCATAACGACGACGTGTTCTCTCCCGATTCCCTTGCGCCGTATGCCACTAGAAAGATGCGGGCGATATCGTATCCTAGATAATCGTGGTGAATAGGAAGCTCTTTTGGCTCGTCGCTGAGTTCCTTCCATCCCTGCATGGTATGAATGCCATCGAAGCGAAGGTCCACGTTCTTTGGAGCTTCAAGAAACTCACATTCCTCTGGGTCGGCATTCGCGCTCGGTTCCATATTAAAACGGCCCTTGTCGGAACGGTGCAGAAATACCAGCAGTCGCTTGCCGGGTTGTGGTACCGACGGAAATATTCCACTCGATCCCCAGTTCCCTGGTGGTAGCTCCCTAGTCGCGTCACCAACCACCGTGATCTCGCTCGGCGCGGTTCCCTTCAGCGCGATGACGTTCGTCAGGCGGTAAAGCGCATACTTTCCGGGATTGGGCGCATATTCAACAGGCGTTCCGTTGTAGTCTGCGGTCTGGAGATAGACAATCGTGGGCGGCGCCTTCGCGACGATCCCAACCACAACGACGTCCATTTTCGACATCGACATAAGGTCGAATGCATGCGCATGACTTGCCCAAAACGCTGTGAGGATGAAGATCGCGATTGTCCGAATTCTGGCCAGGTTGGTTGATCCCACGGTTAACCTCCTCTCAGTTGACGCCCCGCCAGGTCGATCGGTACTGTTCGGTGTCCTCCGCACAATTATCAGGCCAAAAACCGCCCCGATGTGTTGGGGTCCTCGCCCGCGGCATCTGATCGCACGCCGACACTTCCAGACCCCAACACGATGAATCTGCATCCCTCAGCAAGTCATCGTGTGAAATCCCTCATCTGTATTCCATAATACGCACATGACCACGGGAAGCAGTTGGGCGTCAAAGAAGAAGTTTCGCCTGATCCTTCGGGATACCGGCACGACCAGGGAGATGGGAGGGGACGAGCTATCCGAATCCGTCCTGATGGTGGACAACATGTTCACCCGCGCGTTGGAGAACGGCGCATCCGATATCCACCTCCAACCGGAGCGCGACCAGCTCAAGATCCGGTATCGAATCGACGGCGTCCTCCACGACACCGGCCAGTTCCCGACGGAGATTGCCCAGAACATCGTCGCCCGCATAAAACTGGCCTGCGACATGCACATCGATGAAAAGCGCGAGCCCCAAGACGGCCGCATCGACATGGAGTACATGGACCGCCGCCTCAGTTCCCGTGTCTCCGTCATCCCCTCGCTGAACGGCGAGAAGGTGGTGATGCGAATTCTGGACCCCGGCAACATGAAGGTGGACCTGGACAAGCTGGGAATGACCACCGAGGTGCGCGTACGGTGGGAGAAGGCGATCAAGGCCCCGTACGGCATGATCTGCGTCACCGGCCCCACCGGCTCCGGCAAAACCTCGACGCTGTACGCCTCCATCGCCCAAATGGAGCGCGTCAAGCGAAACATCGTAACGGTCGAGGACCCAATTGAATACGAATTCGACGATCACATCTGCCAAGTGCAGGTGACCGAGAAGATGAACTTCCCGCGGGTCATCCGCACCTTCCTGCGCCAGGACCCGGACGTGATGATGGTGGGAGAAATGCGCGACCCTGAATCGCTGGCGATCGGCATCCAGGCCGGGCTGACCGGCCACCTTGTGCTGACCACCATCCACACCAACTCGGCCATCGAGACCATCCAGCGCATGTTCGACATGGGCGCCGAGCCGTATCTGGTCGCCAGCACCATCGTCGGGATCATGGCCCAGCGTCTGGTGCGCGTGAACTGCCCGAAGTGCCGAGCATCATATATTCCGCCCGAGGACGAGCTGATCTCGCTGGGAATCCCGCCGGAGCAGGCGTCGAAGGCCAACTTTATGCAGGGCAAAGGATGCGAGGAGTGCCGGAAGACGGGATATAAGGGGCGAATGGGGGTCTTTGAGCTGATTTTGGCCACGCCAGACTTCAAGACCGCGGTGGCACGGGGAGGCAATTTCCAGGAATTGACCGCCGCCGCCCGGCAGCAGGGCATGCGGTACATGATGGAGGACGGCCTGCAGAAGATATTGAACGGCTGGACGACGGCCGAAGAGGTGCTCCGGGCGGTCCACACGGCGGCAGTCGAGAATTAAAGCCAGCATCAATACTAGGTCCATTGGCGGATTATTGGTTGCCTTTTGGTCAAACATGGTATGATGCCTTCGCTTGTCCTAAACGTCGTCCGCTTCGTTCAGTCGTAATTCGGGTTCGCCCTTCGATCGATAGACCGGCCCTAGTTCAGGATAAAGACTATACAATTCGAGAAGAAAATGAACATTTACGTAGGGAATCTGTCGTTCAACGCGACTGAAAGCGAAATCCGCGAAGCGTTCGCCTCGTATGGCGAAGTTTCGTCCTGCTCCATTATCGTGGACAAATACACGCAGCAATCCAAAGGGTTTGGCTTCGTGGAGATGTCCAACAAGGCCGAAGCGCTTGCCGCTATCCAGGGCCTGAATGGTAAGGAGATTGGCGGCCGCTCGATCACAGTGAACGAGGCGAGGCCGAAAGAGGACCGAGGTGGAAGCCGCAGCGGTGGCGGCGGTGGTGGCGGTGGTGGAAACCGCCGCTGGTAATCGCTTTTTCGACGATATGATAGCGGGGGCCGTTCCGGCCCCCGCTCGTTATTTGTGACAGTTGCCTGAGATGACGGTGGGATGCTTTCCCTTCACAATCGTATTCTCGAGGGTACTAGGTCCCGCTGAATTACGCATTAAAGTTGCGGAAAGTCCGAAAAGAGCCTCAATTCGTACCCGGAATAAGGCAAAACATGAACAAATCAGGGTGGCTTCCTAACTTTTCCGGCGAAATTCCGCAAACCTTTGAGCTAATTGTGTGCTGGGATCGGGTATGATACATCCGCTTGTCCGGAACGTTGTCCGCTTTTTCAGTCGCATGTAAGCTAAACCTTTGTTCGATCGATAGACCGGCCCGAGTTCAGGATAATAAATCAAGACGAAAGAAAAATAATGAACATCTATGTAGGGAATCTGTCGTTCGAAGCGACCGAAAACGAAGTGCGCGCGGCGTTTACGCAATTTGGCGAAGTGACCTCGTGCTCCATCATCATGGACAAATTCACCCAGCAGTCCAAGGGCTTTGGGTTCGTGGAAATGTCCAACAAGACCGAGGCGCTCGCCGCCATTCAGAGCCTCAATGGCAAGGACCTTGCCGGCCGCGCGATCACTGTGAACGAAGCGAAGCCGAAAGAGGACCGAGCCGGCAGCGGCGGCGGCGGCGGCGGAAGCCGACGCTGGTAATCGCTTTCTAGACGACGTGACAGCGGGGGCCTTCGGGCCCCCGCTTCTTATTTGACAGAGCACTGATTTGCGGGTAGCATGGAATAAGCATGAAATAAACATCCATGGAGAGTGATATGGCGAACATCACATATTGCTACTCGCTTACCGACTTCCAACGCAACGCGAAGTAGTTCGTTGGACTGCGGCACGTCAGTCTCGTCTTCGATCATTATTACCCGACCGCCGACCTCGTGGCGCCCAAGCTTATTGCGAGTCGCTCGGTCGGTCACCCTTAGCTTTCGAAGGGCGCATGCGGATGGGCCTGGCAATTCTAGCGTAATCGTGATATAGTGTAGTGGGTTTCATAGACAAACTATGTGGCCGACGAGCGGAATATTTGTTTTGCATTCGGATGGTGAACTGTGAATACACTTCTGCAAGGATTTATTGTTCAATTGTTCGCGTAGACTCTTGTTCGTACGTGGACTTACCCAGAGCCCCAAGGAGAGGTACAAATTGTCTGATTTTAACCGCGGCAGCGCGTTCGCGCTCACCGCTTCCCTCGCTGCTTTTGTTAGCGTCGCCCAAGCGCAATCTCTTTACGTAACCGATTATGGTGCGGAGCAGGTCGTGCGTTATGACATCCACACGGGCGCCAACCAAGGCGCTTTCACTTCTGGTTATGGTTTCTCTTCGCCCTCGGGGTTGGCCTTCGGGCCAGGCGGCGTTCTTTACGCCAGCGATCTCGATAATTATGAGATTGCCCAGTTTGATGGGGGCTCCGGGGCCTACGTAAGAACGGTCACTTCAGACGCGGGCGGCAACAGTCTCGCGGTTGGGGCCGATGGAACGATCTACAACGTGGATTCCTACGCTGTGCTCGATGCGAGCGGCCACGTCATCGATCCTTTTCGCGGCCATCTTCTTGGATATGACAGTGTAACCGGAATTCTTAAGAGCGACTATAAGGGTGAGGTTGGAGGTGCATTTTACGACTTGCAATTCGGCCCCGATCACAACCTCTACGTGACCGATAATATCAAGAAGCAAGTGTATAGCTTTGACGGGCAGACGGGCGCGTCGCGGGGTGTATTCACGTCGGGTGGCGATCTGCAAGATCCGTTTGGCCTTGGCTTTGGCCCCGATGGGAACCTCTATGTAACCAGCCGCACTAACCACGAGATATTGCGCTATGACGGCACGACAGGAGTCTATCAGGGCATTTTTGCTTCTGGTGATGGCCTGAATTTTCCCGACTGGTCGATCTTTGGGCCGGATGGCAACTTGTACGTAACCGACTTCGGCGCCAATCAGATTAGCCGCTTTAATGGGGTCACGGGTGCCTACGATCAGTTCGCTGACGGGGCAGTAGGCCCGATAGCGTTCGCACCGGTGCCCGAACCGAGCACACTGATCTGTCTTGCGTGCTTACTCGCTCCTCTTCTACGCCGCCGGTGTGGTGGGGGGCTCTTGTCGCGCCGTCCTGCAGCGAAAGGAGAACGGGAATGATTGCGCGCCCCAAAATCCTCCTGAGCCTAGCTGCTCTGGCCCTTGGCGCTCCATTAACCGCTTTGGCCCAAGATATTCCGCTGACGATCTTCGATGCGCCGGGCGCGACTGGTGATTCTTACACTGCTGCTTCGGGCGTTAACGACGCAGGCGTGATCGTTGGCTTTGAAGACTCTACTGGAAGTCCGCTCGGCTTTGTCCGGGCGACCGACGGTACGTTTACGTCTCTGACTGTTCCTGGCGCGGGCTTCACCATTCTGGGAGACATCAGCAATAACGGCCAGATGACCGGACAATTCGGCCCGGCGGGTTTCGCCATGCGTCATGCCTTCATTACCGACGGCACGAGCTTCACCTATTTTGATGTGCCGGGAGCGTCAAAAACCGCGGGCGGAGCCATCAATGACAGCGGCGCGACTGTGGGGGTCTACTGGGACGCTACGAACATGGTGCACGGTTTTCTTCGAAGCGCAAGCGGGTCCTTCACTCTATTCGACGTTCCCGGCGCTGTAGCCACGCGCGCATCCGGCATCAATGATAGTGGCCAGGTCGTCGGTACCTACCAAACAAGCGACCTCAACTACCATGGGTTCTTGCGCTCCCTGGATGGGAGCATCTTTTCCTTCGATGCTCCTGGCGCAGCTTTGACCTTCGCAAACGGCCTGAACGAAAGTGGAGTGATTACAGGAGGAACCGATGGCAGCGGCTATGTTCGCCAAACGGACGGCAGCTATCGCTTCTTCGACACGCCGGATGGGGACTATAATCCGAGCGGCACGGGAATAAATAATCTTGGTCTTGTAGTCGGTACGATCGACGACGACTTTACCACCCACTCGTTTTACGCCACTGTTCCCGAGCCGAGCTCGCTCGTCTTGTGGGCCTTCGGCATGGGTCTTGTCGTTAAGCGTCGCCGACGCTGACCTCCCGCCTGGATTCGTGGAACGTCGGGCGGTCTTGGGCGATTTGGCATACCCTGGGTCAGGGCTCGTCGTTCAGAATTAAATCTCTTCTCAATCACATTGGGGAGAGTACGAGGTCCTGGAATCTGATGCGCCGGGATGAGAGGGGTCAACCTTGGTCAGCCAAGCCCTCCCACAATGTGATTGTGGAGGGATTCAAAATTCATCATGGTATGGTATCATGGAATAAGCATGAAATAAACATGCTAGGAGTTTGCCATGGCCAATATCACGAATTGTTACCCGTTAACAGACTTTCAGCGGAACGCCAGGGAGTTTATCGAACACCTCAACGAGACGAAGGAGCCCGTGCTCCTTACCGTGAACGGCAAGGTGCAGGCGGTGTTGGTTGATCCCGCGACCTATCAGGAGATGGAAGACCGGCTGGAACGGGACCACCTGATTGCGGCGATTCGAGAGGGGGAGAAGGACGTGTTGGAAGGCCGGGTCCGACCGGCGGCGGACATGTTAAGAGAAATCAAGGAAGAATATGGCTTATAGCGTTTTGGTTACCGCAATCCCTTGTATGTTGTTCCCAGAGCTTTTAAGCCCTGGGAACAACATACAAGGGATTGCATCTTAGACTTACGATAGGGCGTGACGAAGTGAGTGCATTCCATCCGCCCCCGAGTTGGAGGCTAAAAATTACGGATCACCGACGAGACCGAAATTTAGGAATACGATTGTAATATCGAACAAGTCGGTCGCTCCATCTCCATTTAGATCAGCATCCGGATTGGTCAGCCCGTACCAGAGAAATTCAAGATTCAAGTCACGTATGTCAACCGCATTATTATTACCGAAGCCGTCTCCATTTGGCAGTTCGAGCTCCACAGATTCGGCTGCCCCATCTCTCGCGTCAACAATAGCGGATTTTCGGAGCCAATGCGTGTACTTGCACGAAACGGTGAACAGATCAGGTAGGACAGCAGTTTTGAAGTTGCCGTCTACGTCGAGGTACACGTCCACCGTTCTACTGCCGGATTTGGAGTAGTCGAGGCGTAGCGTACAAGATGTTGGGGGCGATGCCGATCGAAGGAATTCGAACCTGATTTTGCCTTCGAAGGGCAGAGTCTTCGCGAGTTGGATTGCTTTGAAAAGGTCGATCTCGCCGTAGCCGTAATCCTGATTCGGGACGGATTGACCGCGCGGATTGGCAGTTTGCCTTAGAACGTCAAACACCTGGTCGGGCTGGAAATCGCTCGAAATCAATAGTGCCGCAGCGCCAGAGGCCATTGCACATGAATAAGATGTTCCCACTCCGAGCGACGTCGTGCCACGCATTTCTAACAGCGTCATGTCTCCATCTGCCCCGAAACCATCTCCGCCAGGAGCGGCGATGTCGACCTTGTGTCCGTTGCTATCGCCTTGACTAGAATAGCTGGCTATTCCTCCGCCATTGGCGGTCGCCGCAACCGAGATAACATCCGGCCAATTGGCGGGCCAGCCGGGTGGACCGAACGGGCGTTCATTACCTGCGGCGGCGAATATTAGCGTTCCCTGTTCGCGGATGTCATGCAACATCGCGCCTTCGAATTCTGACTTATATGATCCACCAAAACTTAGGTTCAACACAGCAATCTTGGGATGACCGGGCTCTGTGTTATAGTCCTTCACCCGCTGATAGGCCTCTTCAAGAAGATCGAGCGACAAAAAAAATGGATTGTCGGAGGCGCGAATTGGGTAGACCTTTACGCCTTCCCAACAAAGACCTGCTACCATTAGACCGTTGTTTGTGGCTGCACATGTGATCCCCGCAACGCCCGTGCCATGGGAGAATTGCCAGTTGGGATCAGGGCTTGCATCGGTGCCGTTCGTAACGACGTTGTAACCCGGAAGCAAGCGAGAATCTCCTCCCGGCAGTTGGAAGTCCGGATGGGCCATCTCGACCGAGATGTCCAGGACGCAGATAGTGATGCCGCCCGAACCTTTCTGAAAGTCCCATGCCTGCGGCGCCTTGATCTGTTTCAAAGCCCACATCTGGCCGTATAGCGGGTCGTTCGGCGTTTGATCCTGTACTGAACGAGTAGTGTTCAATTCTATGAAATGCGTGACTGGGGTATTTTCTAACGCTCGGCACTTTTCGGCGGCCAATTGGTTTGCTGTTAGCAATCGCCATTCCTTGACGCGGAAAACAAATCGATCGGGCACTGTCATTGCGCGCATGTATTCAAGATCATGATTCGCGGCGAATTCTCTTGCCTCAGCAACCGTTGTTCCTGGTTCTAGGGAAATCAGAATCTGACCCGCAATTGTTTGCTCAAACTGTGCAAGATCGGGCTTTTTGCTGACACTGGCCGCTCGGCGAAGATGCAAATCGCACCCATTGTCGCAAAATGCCGATGCGGCGGCCACTCCCACCAGGAGGCTTGAAAGTAACCAAACCATATGTCGCACCGTCGGTACCTCCTCCTATCCTAAGTCATCTTACCACCAAAATGTAATCCGTATCATGGTGGTAGAGCTTGGTGGAGCAATCTCATCGCCAGTCCGTAGGCATGCAACCCCGAACTTGATTGGTTGGGCTGTCCGGCCGAGCCAATGGGGTGAGGTACGCTTACGGTGATGGAAACAGGCAACTTTGGTCATCACGTACTGCTGACAGGCGCAGGCTTTAGCAAGGACTGGGGCGGAAGATTGGCGGCAGAGGTGTGTCTCCAGGTATACGGAGATCCAGCCCTGAAGCGGCATGAGAACATTCGGCGCAAACTAATCGAAACCTCGGATTACGAGGGCGTTTGGGAGTACTGTCTTGAACAAGAGCCGGACGCAGTAACAGATCTCCAGAACGCAATCACGACGGCTTTCGACCGAATGGATCGGGACCAGAATCAGCAATCGCATTTGCGACAAATAGCTGACAAATTGTTCTGGCGAATGATCAATGGATTCCGGTGGAACGAAGACAGATCCGTCGACACGGGCTACATCTTCACATTAAATCAAGACTTGCTTGTGGAGCGAAAGTATATGGAGCAATGGCGGTGCCCGGCACTCTCAATACCATTTGGAGAATCGAACATGCCCGTAAATAGGCCGCCAGCAATGCACCAAATTTCTGGTGGCTATCCAAATGACCTGCCGTTTTCTGGGTGGAAGACGGACATTGGCGCCTGCGGAACTGAGACCTATCGCGGCTCTTTCAATTACATCAAATTGCATGGTTCTGCCAATTGGTTTGATAGGGATAAGCAGATCATGATCATGGGCAAAACCAAGGAATCAAAAATCCGTCAAAATGCGTTGTTGCGGTCCTATTTTGCCCTTTTTGAGGCCGTTCTATCGAAACCTGGAACGCTACTGATGATCATTGGCTGCAGTATGAACGACGAGCACATCAAAGCGGCTTTGGTTGGTGCGATCCAGGACCACGGGCTCAAGGTGTTTGTGTGGAACCATCCGTCTCTTCACTCGATTCAGAAGGCATGCTCGGAGCTCTTCTCGAAGGATGTGTTCATTGGTGGGAGCGAAGATTCAATCGCTAGTGTCTTTCGCCGCGTCGATCCTGAGGAAAGCCCAACAAGCGAATTCACCCGCATCTCGAACGAGTTCTTCGGTCGACCGAAACCAACGCCGGGGTAACTGGTCTAATGCCTCCATGCGCTTCCCCGGCCGACGACCATCGGTCGATTGATTCAAGTACATTCAAAACCAGGCAGGGCCAATTCTGACTGCGCAACGGGAGAGAATGGAGACATGGAAAATGGGGCTGCGGCTAAGTTGTTTACGCGCCTACCCAACCAACTTATCCAACACCACCCCCGCCACGTCGGTCAGGCGGAACTGGCGACCCTGGTAGTGGAAGGTCAGGTGGGTATGGTCGAGGCCCATCTGGTGCAGGATGGTCGCGTGCAGATCATGAACGTTCACCGGATCCTCCACCGGCAGGTAGCCCAACTCGTCCGTCTTGCCCAGCGAAACCCCCGTCTTAATCCCGCCGCCCGCCACCCACATGCTGTACGCGTGCGGATGGTGGTCGCGGCCAGGGAAGGTGACGCCCGCGCGCCCTTCTTTCATCGGCGTGCGGCCAAACTCTCCGCCCCAAACCACAATGGTGGAATCCAGCAACCCGCGCTGTTTCAAATCTTTCAATAGGGCCGTCGCCGCCTTATCCGTCTGGCCGCAAAGGTCCGGCAGGCCGTGCTTTATATCGTTGCTCATGTTGTCGCCGTGGTGGTCCCAACCGCGATGGTAGAGTTGCACGAACCGCACGCCCCGCTCCACCAATCGCCGCGCCAGCAGGCAGTTGTTGGCGAACGACGCCTTCCCCGGTTCGGTACCATACATCGCGTGGGTCTCCGGGGTCTCCTTGGCGATGTCCATCAAGTCCGGCACGCTGGTCTGCATGCGATAGGCCAATTCATATTGCGCGATGCGCGTTTCTATTTCCGGATCCTGCGTCTTCTCCAAATTCATTCGGTTCAGGTCGCCCAGCGCATCGAGCTCCTCGCGCTTGATCTCGCGCGTGATGCCGGACGGATCGGTAACATACAGCACCGCATCACCCTTCGATCGGAACTCCACGCCCTGGAAGATGGTGGGAAGGAAGCCGCTGCCCCAACAGGACTTGCCACCGTCGGGGTTGTTCTGCCCGGAAATCAGCACGACAAAACCGGGAAGGTCCCTGTTCTCCGTCCCCAACCCGTACGTCATCCACGATCCCATGCTCGGCCGGCCGGGAATCTGGAAGCCGGTGTTCATGAATATCTGCCCCGGCGCGTGGTTGAACTGCTCCGTGTTCATGGTGCGGATGACGGAAATGTCGTCAGCCACGGTCTTGAGATGCGGCAGCATTTCGGAGATCATCTGTCCCGATTGCCCGCAGGCCTCGAACTTGAACGGCGAGCCGAGCATTTTCGGCACACCCTTGATGAACGCAAACCGCTCGCCTTTGAGCAGCTCATCCGGGCACGGCTGGCCATCGAACTTCACTAATGTCGGCTTCGGATCGAATAGGTCCAACTGGGACGGCGCGCCCGCCATAAACAGATAGATGACGCTCTTCGCTTTTGCCGGAAAGTGCGGTTTTTTCGGCGCCATCTGATCTTCTTTGATCGTAGACGCAAACAGGCTGTCGGATAGCAGCGAACTCAGAGCCAGTCCGCCTATGCCGTAACCGACCTCTTTGAACAGCGTCCGCCGCGTCAGCTTTCGGAGCAGGTATTGGTCGAATTCTTTCTTATCCATCGTTTAGCCTTTTGTCAGCGTCTCGTCAAGATTGAGCAACACGTTGGCTACCACCGTCCAAGCGGAGGTCGTCGCATCACCGGCCAGCTTCTTCGCCTCTTCCGGCTGCGCCTCATAATGTTGGACTGTTTTTTCGAACAGACGTTGCAGGCGCTCTGATTCTTGCGCTGAAGGTTGGCGCGCCGTGCAGAGCTGGAAGCCGTAAGACAGTCCGTGTTCAATCATTTGCTTCGCGAGCCCCTTCGCCGCCTCGATGTAGGTAGTGTCATTCATCAGATTGAGCGCCTGCAGCGGCGTGTTGGTGCGGATGCGCCGGACGGTGCAGTACTCGCGGCTGGTGGCGTCAAAGACCAGGAAGACCGGATATGGTGCCGAGCGCTTCCAAAACGTGTAGATGCCTCGTCGGAACCGATCCTCCCCCTTGCTCGGCATCCAGTCCTGGCCGTTGTATGGCGTGTTCCAAACCAACTCGGGCTGATCGGGATAAACGCTTGGCCCGCCAATCTTGGGAGATAGCAATCCGGCGACGGCGAGGGCATTGTCGCGGATCATCTCGGCCTCCATGCGGAAGCGCGGGCCACGGGCGAGGAGCAAATTCTGGGGGTCTTTTTCGATCAGCTCGGGCGTTGCCGCGGACGACTGGCGATAGGTGGCGGAGGTAACGATCAGGCGGTTCATCTTCTTCATGTCCCAGCCTGTGCGCGTGAATTCCGTCGCCAACCAATCGAGCAGTTCGGGATGGGTCGGTCGCGCGCCCTGGGTGCCAAAATCCTCGCACGTTTCGACAATGCCGCGGCCAAAATACTGCTCCCAAATCCGGTTGACCTCCACGCGTGCGGTCAGCGGGTTTTCGGGACTGACCAGCCATTCGGCGAGGCCGAGACGATTGCGCGGCAGGTCCTTTGGCATCGGCGGCAGAGAAGCCGGGGTGCTCGCGTAGACCAACTCCGTCTTTGTTAGGAACTCGCCGCGTTTATGGACCCAGGCGGCGAGCGGATATGGGACCGGCTTTTCCTGCATAACCAGCGCCACCGGCTGCTGCGCCGTCAGGTCGTCGAGCTGCTTTTGCGCCGCCATTTTCTTCGCGTTCAGGTCGACAAGCGCCGGGGCCACCGAGAGATAATAGGCCTGAAGTTCCTGAGACTCTTTCTCCGTCCTTTGCTTATTCAGCAGCGTCTTGATCCGCTCCGGAACCATGCGCAGCGCCGGGTCCGCGTCTTCCGTCACGGAGAGCCGGAAATGCCCGATCGTATGGCGGGGATAGATGGACTGGAATTCCAATCGGACGGACAATTTCGAGCCCTGCATCGGCTGCAGTGGTTGGAATACCGCCTGGTGATTCTTGCCAAGACCGGGCAGCATCGCCCAGCCGGAATTGATATCTTGCGTTAGCGCGCCGCTTGCCGGCCACTGGTCTTGGAACAGATCCTGCGACGCGAGCATTAGCGGCACCGCTTTGCCGTCCAGCGTCGCGGAAATATAGGTCAGAACGAAGTTGCCGTTGTCCGCGCGGCCCGGTCCGCCGTTGGGCAGCGCGCCATCAGAAAGCGCCTCCAATCGAATTCCCGCCAGTCCGCCGCTTGGGATCGTGGCGTTGACCGTGTAGCTGTCTTTTTCCGGGTTCTTGCCGGTCACACGATAGGAACTGTCCGGCTGCGCTTCGACCGATGCGCCACTATCCGCGGTTGCCTGCGAGGCCGAAAGGGTCCGCCAATTCGACTCCGTTCCCGCCAGCTTCTCCCAATCCGCCAGCATCGCCACCGCAGCGGGCTTCGCCGCATCAAACTGTTTGCCCAGCGCCTCGACCTCTTGACGTAGGGTCGCGAGCTTGGCTGCAGCCTCCGGAGTCGGCACAGGAATCGAAGGCTCGTAATACTTCTCTTCCCCTATGGAAGCCGGCCCTTCCGCCTTCACGTTGCTGTTGGAATAAAACGCATACAGCCTGTAATAATCCTTCTGCGTGAATGGGTCATACTTATGGTTGTGGCACTTCGCGCAGCCCATCGTCGTCCCTAGCCAGACGGTGGCGGTGGTGGCTACGCGATCGTTGAGCACTTCATAGAACGCCTCGTCCTGGTCCACCCCGCCCTCTTCGTTCTTCATCGTGTTGCGGTGGAACCCGGTCGCGACCCGTTGGTCGAGGGTCGGGTGCGGCAGCAGGTCGCCGGCAAGCTGCTGGACGGTGAACTGGTCGAAGGGCAGGTTCTTGTTGAAGGCATTGATTAGCCAGTCTCGGTAGGGCCAGGCGACGCGATTGTTGTCCTTCTCGTACCCGTTGCTGTCTGCATAGCGCGATAGGTCCAGCCAGGGCCGCGCCTGCCGCTCGCCGTAGTGGGGGGAGGCCAGCAGCCGGTCGACCACCTTTTCGTACGCGTTCGGGCTTTTGTCGTTGACGAAGCCGGTGATCTCTTCGATGGTGGGCGGAAGGCCGATCAGGTCCAGCGAAACGCGGCGGATCAGGGTCTCTTTGCTCGCCTCCGGCGATGGTCTCAGGCCATCCTTCTCCATCCGGGCAAGCACAAAACTGTCGATTGGGTTCAGCGCCCAGCCCTTCAGCTTGACGGAGGGGAGGGCGGGTCGCTTGGGAACAACATAGGCCCAATGCTTGCGCGGAGCGTCGTAGGTCGCGCCTTGGTCGATCCAGTCTTTGATGCGCTGAATCTCTTCCGGCAGCAGCGGGGCGAAATTCATCGGCATCTGCGCCTTGCCGTCCAGGCCCATGATTCGGTGGACCAGCACCGAATTCTTGGAGTCCCCGGCTTTGACGACATTGCCGTTGGCGCTGCCCTTTTTCCAGCCAGTGTCGCTCATGAGGTTCAGCCCTGCCGGCGGGGCGTCGCCTTTGTGGCACGATTGGCACCGACCTTTGATAAGCGGCAGAATCTGCTCCTGGAAGCTGATCTTCTGCGCATCCCCCGCCATAAGGGGGAGGATGAGACAGGCGGCCAATGCCCCGCATGTTGCCAGGAAGATAGTCCGTTTGAGCATATCGATTGTTATTATATCGTGAATTCACGAAACGGGGGACTCCGGTAGCCGCACGCTTCAGCTTGCGCCCTGAACGCGCGGGTCCGAGCGGCAGCAATCGTAGAGCGGGGCGGCATGTCGATACCCTGCTGTCCGCCAACCCCAAGTGCCCGCGTTTGACCACGGTGGAAAAGGCAATACCGGTGCGAATCATCAATGCCGGACCTCCCACGCGGGTCTTAGGTTCGGCGTTTCGAAACGATATCGGTAGTCCGACCCGCGTCTACAAGGATGCTTGCTTCTCCGGCAGGTCCTCGCCGCAGGCATCGTGGCTGCCGAGCAACGAGTCGGTCGAGGCAGGACCGATAGTCTGGTCAGGAGGGCATTACCCACCTTTTCTGGCGGCGAGGCGCCGGGCAAATGATGCGAATAGTGGGGTATTCTCCTCAAAAGATGAGGAGAATACCGTACATTTGGGAGCGACCGGACTGGCCACAGTTTCGCTGGAATAGCGGCGCCCTCTTGGCGGCGGTCGAAGCGGAGCGCTACAAGCAGGGCGTTCTCCTTGGCAAAATGGAGCGCTTTGGTTACGATCTGCGCCAGGAAGCACAGCTCGAAGCAACGACGGAAGATGTAGTCAAGAGCTCTGAGATCGAAGGAGAACATCTGGACCGAGCGAGCGTGCGGTCCTCCGTCGCCCGCCGTCTGGGTATGCCCGGCGTCGCTCAAATTCCGACCGATGCGCGTACGGAGGGGGTGGTGGAGATGACGCTGGACGCCACCCAAAACTATGGTCAACCGTTGACTGCCGAGCGACTATTCGGCTGGCATGCGGCGCTGTTTCCGACAGGTTTTTCCGGCATGCACCGCATCAGGATAGGCGCTTGGCGCGATGATGCGCATGGCCCGATGCAGGTGGTCTCCGGTCCGATTGGGCGGCAGAAGATGCATTTCGAGGCGCCGCCGGCAGCAAGGCTGACCTCGGAAATGCAGCGCTTTCTCCATTGGTTCAACGAGGAATCGGATCAGAAGAGCGTCGTCACCGCGGGACTTGCGCATTTGTGGTTCGTGGCAATCCATCCCTTCGACGACGGGAATGGCCGCATCGCGCGCGCAATCGCGGATCAAGCGCTGGCTCGCTCCGAAGGTTCCAGCCAACGATTCTATAGCATGTCGCATCAGATCCGTGCGGAGCGAAAACGCTACTACGACGTTCTGGAAAGCACGCAAAAAGGAGATTTGGACGTTACCGACTGGCTGCTTTGGTTCGTCGGATGTTTGGAACGAGCGATCGACGGGGCCGAGCAGATCATGGGAACCGTCGTTAAGAAGGCGGAATTCTGGCAGCGATTCTCCGCCGAGCCGCTGTCGGAGCGCCAAAAGAAAGTTCTGAACCGATATCTGGAAGGCTTTGAAGGAAATCTGACCGCAAAAAAGTGGGCCGGAATCGGCCATTGCTCCGCAGCGACAGCGCAGCGGGACATCAATGACCTCCTCGATCGCGGCATCCTAAAACGGAATTCCGGTGGAAGCAAGAATACAAGTTACATCCTGGTCGACTAGATACATTTCCATTTCGTTAGATGGTAGTCGCACGCTTTAGCTTGCGCAATCGGAACGCAAGCTAAAGCGTGCGGGAACCGGACGAATTCTTCGCAAGCTAAAGCGTGCGGCTACCGGGGCTGCCCATGCTACAATTCCCTATGCCTGCCCAAGACTATCGAGGAGTGATCATCGCCGGAGGGTTCGGCACCCGGCTGCGGCCGCTGACCCTCACACGACCCAAGCCGTTGATGCCGCTATGCAACCGGGCATTTCTGGAATATCAGGTCGGGCAGCTCCGGGCGGCGGGCATTCGAGAGATCGTGTTCGCCACCAACTACATGGCCGACCAGATCGAGGCTCATTTCGGCGACGGCTCCCGGTTTGGGGTGCACATGATCTATAAGGTCGAGGACGAGCCGATGGACACGGGCGGCGCGGTGCGAAACGCCATCGAAGGCCTGTCCACCAAGAACTGCGTGGTGTTCAACGGCGACACCCTGCACGATTTCGACATCCACGCCATCATCGAGGACCATGAGCAATCCGGCGCCGATGCCACCCTGACACTCTACACCGTCCATCGCCCGCATCCGTACGGCGTCGTGCCAACCGATGACCAACGGCACGTTCTCTCGTTCCAAGAGCCGACGCAGGAGCAAAAGAGAGCCGCCGACCGGGGCGAAAAGCAGGAAGGGACGGACAACATCAACGCCGGTTTCTACGTCTTCAAGGGCGAGGTGGCGGAACGCATCCCGCACCGCCGATGCAACATCGAGCGCGAGTTTTTCCCCGGCCTGATCTCCTCCGGCGCGCTGGTCCGCGGCTACATCACCGGCGGATATTGGACGGATGTGGGCCGGCCCGCGCAGCTTCTTTCCGCCACCCGGGCGATCCTGAGCGGGGAAGTGGACACCGCTGTGCCGCCCTTGGGGGAGGCCCGCAACGGCTGCGTCATCGCGCCGGGCTGCCACATAGAAGAGGGAGCGACCGTCCAAGATCATAGCGCGGTCGGCGAACACTGTTTTATCGCCGGGCGCGTCAAAGCAAGCGTCCTGCTGCCGGGCGTTCACGTCGGAACGGATTGCGTCGTGGAAGGGTGCCTGATCGATCGCGATTGCCGCATCGGCGCGCACTGCCATCTGGTGAACGTGGTTCTGGGGGCGGGCAGCATCGTAAAGGATTACAGCTTGTTAGGGGAGGGAATACGATGAGGGTACCGATTGCGGATTTGGCCGCACAGTACGCGGAGATCAAGGATGAGTTGGACGCCGCTTTGCTGGACGTTGGCGCTTCCGGGCGCTACATTCTGGGGCCGCACGGAAAGGCGCTGGAAGAGGAATTGGCGCGGCAAAACGGCGTGCGATTTGCGGCCGGTGTGGCAAGTGGGACGGACGCGCTGAAGATCGCCTTGGAAGCGCTCGGCGTCGGACCGGGGACCGAAGTGATTACGGTTCCGTTCACGTTTGTCGCGACAGTGGAAGTCGTGCAGCAGCTTGGAGCGCGGACGGTATTCGTGGATATCGATCGGGACACCTTTAATATGGATTCGAGCCAATTGAAATCCGCGATTTCCCCGAAAACGAAAGCAATCGTGCCGGTGCATCTGTTTGGCCAACTGGCCGAGATGGAAGCCGCTTGCGCGGCGGCGGGCGACATCCCGATCGTGGAAGACGGCGCGCAATCAATAAGATCGTCCCGTAACGGCAAATGCGCGGGGCAGTTCGGCAAAGCGGCGATTCTGAGTTTTTTCCCGACCAAGAATCTCGGCGCACTGGGCGATGGCGGCATGATTTTAACGGATGACGAGTCGCTGTATCAGGACTGCTTGAGTCTTCGCATGCACGGGATGCCCACCGGCGACTATCTGTATCGAAAAGTGGGATACGCGAGTCGGTTGGATGAGATTCAGGCGGCGGTTCTGCGAGTGAAATTGCGCAAGCTGGAGGAATGGAATGAGCGGCGGCGGCAAAACGCTTCGATCTATTGTGAGGCGCTTGCCGGCACGGAGACTGTGCTGCCGAAGACTCTTTCCGGCAACGTGCACACCTATCACCAGTTTACGATTCGCCACCCTCGTCGCGATGCTCTGAAGACATTCCTCAAGGAGCGCGAAATCGATTCCGGGATCTACTATCCGGAGTGTTTGCACCTGCAGGATGCGTACGCCGATCTGGGCCACAAACCGGGCGATTTCCCGGTCGCGGAGCAGGCCTCGCGCGAGGTGCTGTCGTTGCCGGTCCATGCGCAGTTATCGAAAGAACAAGTACGTTTCGCGGCGTCGCGGGTGGTCGAGTTCTGTCACTCGGCGGTGCCTGTCTAAGCGTCCCTTTCAACTCGCACGGATGGCCGTCCCGTTAGAGATTGACTGACCGAAACGCTGGTCCCATACTCATGACGCAATCGATCTTCGGTCAGGATTTTCGACGGCGAGCCGACAGCGAATCCATCGCGCGAAACAAAAATCACCCGATCGGCGAACTCCGCGGCCAAATTCAAATCCTGCGTGACGCAGAGCGCCGATTTCCCCGCGCCGACGAGATCGCGCAGACGAGACATGACCGATGCCTGGTGCCCTAGATCGAGGTGGGAGGTCGGCTCGTCTAGCAACAGATGAGGCGTTTCCTGGACCAGCGCGCGCGCGATCAAAGTTCGCTGCAATTCCCCGCCGCTGATCTGCGTGATGGGCCGGTCGCGCAGATCCAACAGTTCCATTGCCGCCATCGCCGTTTCGATTTTCTCACCCGACGCGGCCTCGTCACCGTGCGGCGTGCGGCCCATCGCCACCACATCCTTCACCAGAAAATCGAAGACAGGCGGCTCGGATTGTGGGACGTACGCGATTCGTTTGGCGCGCTCACCCGGCGGCATTTTTGCGATATCGGCATCGTCCAATGTCACGTTGCCGGACAAAGGCGATAGATAGCCTGTCAGCGTCTTGAGCAACGTTGACTTGCCGATTCCGTTCGGACCCACTAGCGCGACCAGCTCGCCACCGGGGAGGGAAAACGTCGCGTTGGAAAGCACGGCCCGCGCGCCATAACCACATGTTAAATCTTCTGCGACTAGCAATTCCCCGTCCTAAGCGTCGTCATTCCGAGCTTGTCGAGGAATCCCTCTTTTTGCTCTGCTGTCATTCCGAGCTTGTCGAGGAATCCCTTTCTGAACTTCCTGGAGACTAGCAACGCTGGTGAAATTCGAGAGGTTCTGAAAGGGATTCCTCGACAAGCTCGGAATGACAAAATTAAGCGGAATGACACTTTTAGGAAACCGCCATATCCACAATGCCATGGGAATAGGCGCGGTAGAGACGGGTGTATTCGCCGTCCAAGGCAAGCAGCTCCGTGTGCGTGCCCTGCTCCACCAGCCGCCCGCGATGGAACACCAAGACCCGATCCGCCCGCGCCGCCGTGCTGAGCCGGTGGGCGATGAGAACAACGGTCCGCTGATTCTTATTCTCTTCCACGGCCTCTTGCACAGACCGTTCGGATACCGAATCGAGCGCGGAAGTCGCCTCATCCAAAAGAAGAATCGCTGGCTTGCGGATGAGCGCCCGTGCGATGGCCACTCGTTGCCCTTCGCCGCCGGAAAGCCCATCGGCCCGGCCGCCGAGCGCCGAATCCAGCCCGTCTTCGCGCCGCTCCACGAATCGTGTGAGATGGGCCGCCGAAACCGCGGCGTCGATCTCCTCTTCCGTCGCGTCCGGCTTGCCGTATCGGATGTTTTCGCGGATGCTGCCCGAGAACAGAAGCGTGGTTTGCGGCACTACGCCGATCTGATTGCGTATAGATCCCTGCGTGACATCGCGCAAATCAAATCCATCAATCAATACTTGCCCGGCGATTGGGTCATAGAATCGCAGCAGCAGGTCCGCCATCGTGCTCTTGCCCGCGCCGCTTTCCCCAACTACCGCAATGGATTCGCCCGGTTGGATGGTAAAAGACACATCGGAGAGGGCCTCGGTGCCGTCGGGATAGCGGAAGGTCACGTTCCGGAATTCGATGTGGCCCACGAGCGGCGGCAACGGCGGGGCATCCGGTTTGTCCGTCAAATCGCTCACCACATCGAGCACTTCGCGATAGATCCGTTCGGCCGCCGCCAGCACCTGGCTCCGCGTTGCGTTCATCTGTCCCACGCCGCTGGCCGCAGTCACCATCATATGCACAACATACAGAAATCCCATCAGCTCGCCGCCGCTCATCGCTCCCCGAGCCACATCGCGACCGCCGATCCACAACACCGCGGCAATTCCCACCGTCCCGAGCAGTTCTACCAGCGGCTTGATGCTCGCGATCTTCTTTTGCACGTGCATGCTGGTTCGAAATGCGGCATTGTTTTGCTCTTCAAACCGGGCGATCTCATACTTTTCCATGCCGAACGCTTTGATGATCCGTATGCCGCGCAGCGCCTCTTCCAACACGGAAACGAAGCTGCCATACCGGTCCTGCAGATCCTGTGTAATCCTGCGAATCTTGCGCCCGCGCCGGATGATGACGTACAGCATAAACGGCATCGCGAGCAGCGCAACCGATGCGAGGCGCCAGTTGAGAACGAAGATATAGATCAGGCCGCCGATCACCTTGACCGGTTCGCTAATCAGGTCGCGCGCCAGCTTTGTGCTGTTCTCAACCAGGTTAACATCGATGGTAATCGTGCTCTGCAGCGCACCGGACTGCTTGGATTGGAAGAACGAGAGCGGCAAATGCTGCATGTGGCGGAATATCTGTTGGCGGAGCTTTCGGCTCATGTTCTGGCCGGCCAGAACCATGTAATAGAGCTGCCCGCTGGTGAGGAAATAGCGGCATGCGGCCACAAGGAACACCACGGCCATCAATCGGTCCAGCCCCGCTAGGTCTTTGTGTGTGGCCAAATCAACGAAATACTGGATCAGCTTGGCGATCGCGAATTCGACGCCCGCAACCCCAACGGTGCACAAAAGGCCGATCGTGAGGGCCTTCCACTCCCCCTTTACCAGCCTGACAACGCGGCGTTCAACCGTTGGCATGGACTACACCGTAGCATACAGGGCAGGGAACTAGCAACCTTCCGCCCGCCGACCCGACAAAAGTTCCAGGGCCAATTGCGCCGTCCGCTCCGATGCGCCCGGCGATCCGAGTTGCTCGACCACCGCCTCCAGGTCCTTTCGTTGGATGTATCGTGGGCCGCCGTCTTGGTAGACGGCGAGCACTTCTTGCGCGATGCGCTCCGGCGCGGCCGCTTCTTGGATCAGCTCGGTGCACACCTGGCGGCCAAGCAAAATGGAGGGTAAGGCGATAAAGTCGAACTTTGGCTGTCTGATCTTATACTCAAGCTGCATGTTCCAGTCGCCTTTGTAGACGACAACCATCGGGCATCCGGCAATTGCAGCCTCCAGTGTGGCGGAGCCGGAGCAGATGATCGCCGCCCGGGCCCTTGCCAGGATTTCGGGATTGGGGCCGTCCGCGATGTCTGCCGGCATGTTGGCGCATTGGCTCCAGTCGCGTCGGAGAGACTCCTCGTCTACCGTCGGGCTTCGCAAAATTGTAAACCGAACGGCATCAGTGGAGGATTGAAGCAAGCGGCAGGCCTTGGCGATCGTCGGCAGATTCGACCGCACCTCATGATCGCGGCTCCCGGGCAGCACGGCGACAACCGAATTTCTTGGACCGAACGTCACGCCTTTGAACAAATCTAGGAGCGGATGGCCGACCCAAGCGGCGTTCGCGCCCATCTTGCTCAGTAGGTCGGCAGACCAGGCAAATGGCGTGGCTATCCGGTCCGCAACCGCAGGCAGGTCCGACCCCTGCTTGTCTTTCCTCCACGATCCCGGCGGCATATAGTACAGAACTTTGGACCCGATCCGCCGCACCCGTCGCGCAAGCGGTACGTTGAATGCCCCGAAGTCGATCGGAATGACAAGGTCCGGTTTTGTATGCCGGGCCCGATCCCTGAGCATGACAT
This sequence comes from Fimbriimonadia bacterium, assembly GCA_041483895.1. Taxonomy (GTDB): domain Bacteria; phylum Armatimonadota; class Fimbriimonadia; order Fimbriimonadales; family JABRVX01; genus JBGPGO01. The sequence goes on along the minus strand of JBGPGO010000006.1, from coordinate 182,575 downwards.
AAGAGAAATACAGGCGAGGAACCTTGGGGAGAGATCGCGCAATGCCGATAGCTCCCCAATCGGTAGAAATGTCCAACATTTCATCGCAAACGCTGTACAATTTTGCGCCGCCAACCGCCTCAATCCGGCATGAGGGAAGCAGCTTCCGCAGCTCGGGGACCAAAAGAGAACCCACTAAATCCCCCGACGCCTCGCCGGCGGAGATCCAGATCAGCGGCCGGTTCACGCCTGTTCTTGGCGGCCGAACCGACCCTTCAAGGTGCCCGCGACGAACTTCAGCAGATACTCCACCTCATCGCACATCTGCACCTCGCGCTTTACCGTCTGGACCGCGTGGGTCATTCCCATGGAAGATCGAAAAAGCAGCTTGCACGCCTTATGCAGCGCCATGCGGGCCTCCTTCGTTACCCCAATACGCCGCAGGCCCACGGCGTTGATGTCCCTTACCTCCGCCGGATTCCCCTCCATCAGCATAAACGGCGGAACGTCTTTAACAATCCGAGACATTCCCCCGATCATCGTCACCTTGCCGATGCGCACGAATTGATGGATGCCGGTAAGGCCGCCAATGTTTGCCATGTCCTCAATCGAAACATGCCCAGACACACCGACCCCGTTCGCCATCGTCACCTGGTTGCCGATCGCGCAGTTGTGCCCAACATGGCAATAGGCCATCAGATAGTTGTCATCGCCGATTGTGGTCTTCGTGTCCTCGCCCGAGCCCCGGTGCAGGGAAACGAACTCCCGGAACACGTTGTCGTCCCCGATCTCCAAGAAGCTGCGCTCGCCGCTGTACTTTCTGTCTTGCGGCGGCCCGCCGAGAATCGAACCTTGATGAACCACGTTGTTCTTTCCCAACCGAGTCCACCGGCAAATATGCACCCCGGGCCCAAGCGACGTGCCCGCCCCAAGCACCACATCCTCCTCGACAACGCAGAACGGGCCGATCCGGACATCAGCGTCCAGATCGGCCTTTGAATCCACGATGGCGGTCGGATGGATTTCAGCCAATCAGATTCCGTCCTCGTTTCGGCGCTCGGTGAGTGCGAAGGAAAGCTCTCCCTCGGCGGCGATCTCGCCATTGACGCGTCCTTGCATGGAGATCTTGCCGATGTTGCGTTTGAACCAAAGCAGGTTCACCTCTGTGATCAGCGTATCGCCAGGGATAACCTGCTTGCGAAATCGAACATTCTCAAACCCAATGATCAAGGCTATCTTTCTGCTCTGCTCCGGCAGGGATAGCATGATGACGGCCCCCGCTTGCGCCATCGCTTCCAACACCAACACGCCCGGCATAATCGGTTGGCCGGGGAAGTGCCCATTGAAGAACTGCTCGTTGATCGTCACATTCTTGAGGCCGACCGCCCGTTTCCCCGGCTCGACCTCCAGGACTCTATCCACCAACAAGAATGGGTAGCGGTGCGGAAGGACGCGCTGGAGCTGTTCCACATCCATCGCGAAATCGGTTTTCAAGCCCTACCCTCCTATAAAAAGACGCCGCGCGGCATCGGTATTGATTGCATGTCCGGGGCGCTCGGCCCCAACGTCCAACTCGTATATGCTTCGTCCGGAAAGTACAAGATCGCCGATGAGGTCCAGCATCTTGTGACGGACCGGCTCATCGGGGAACCGAAGGACTCCCATCGGACCGTCCACGGAGAATACCACGGTGTTCTCCAAAGTTGCTCCTTGGGCAAACCCTGCGGCTCGCAGACGCTCCGCCTCTTCCATGAAACCAAACGTCCGCGCAGGCGCAATCTCCTTCATGAATCGCTCTGGAGTAAGCTCCAGCATAAGGTTCTGATCCCCGATCGCCGGATTCTCGAAGTTGATAGAAACGGAGAGGAATCCAAATCCTGCCGCCACATTGATTCGCGAATCACTCTTTATCAGCGAAAATGGAGCTGCCGGCGGTCTGTCGGTGGAGGGAAGAGGCTCCAGCCCACGATCCCAAATCTGTTCGGCGTAGGGGTAGGCGCTGCCATCCAAGATCGGCAGCTCCGGTCCCTCGACCTCAATCTCCGCGTCGGTGACCCCCAGCCCGTTGAGCGCGGCCAGCAGATGCTCGACGGTTTTGATGCGCACTCCATTGGCCTCCAGGCCCGTACATCGGAAGTCTTCACAGGCCAATTCGGGGGTAATAGGAATTCTGTCCGGTCCGATGCGAAGAGCGAGACCCTGCCGCCAAGGACGGACGCATACGGAGCAGGGTTGACCGGTGTGGACGCCGACTCCGCTCCAGGTCAGCTCGGCGCCAACCGTGTTGCGCTCAACCAAGTCGCTTCTCCAACTCCTCCAACCGGCGTCGCAGCTCCGCCACCTCTTGCGCCATTTTCGGGGCGCGATTCGTCGCGGCCATCGCCGCCAAAGTGTCCTTCATCGGTCGGGCGGGGAACCCCCAATAGTCGCCGGGATTCCGAAGGGATCGGGCCACCCCGGTTCCGCCACCCGTTCGGACGCCCGCGGCAATCTCGAGATGCTCGGCGACACCGGTCTGACCACCGAGAACGACGTTGTCGCCGATTTTCGCGCTGCCTCCGATGGCCACCTGCGCAACGATGATGCAGTTGCTGCCGATGCGAACGTTGTGACCGATCTGCACCAAATTATCGATTTTAGTGCCGTCTCCGACAATGGTGGCGCCGACCATAGCACGATCGATCGTCGTGTTTGCGCCGACATCCACATCGTCCCCGATCGCAACGTGGCCGATCTGCGGAATCCGCCGGTGTTGGCCGCCATCCGGCACGTATCCGAAACCCGCTTCTCCGATGACACAGCCGGCGTGCAGATTGCATCGGCTACCGACAACGCTGTGCGGCATCAGCTTCGCGCCGGGAAACAGCACGGTGTCATTCCCGATGGTGCATCCGTCGCCCACATAGACAAATGGATGGACGACGACGCCGGAACCGAGAACAGCACTGTCGAGAATGCATGCGAAAGGACCGACGGCAACATCGGATGCCAGGGTAGCGGTCGGCGAAACGAAAGCGAGCGGATGAATGCCGATTTCCGGATGGTAGGTCCGTGCAAATACTCCGAGCAGCTGCTGAGTCGCCTGCCGCACATCTACGACAACGAGCTTCGGCTTGCCCGCGCCCGCATCCACGCTCGTCAAAATCGCCGAGGCCTGCGACGCTTCCGCCGCGGCCAGCCACCTGTCGTCGGTGGCGAAAACCAGGTCCCCGGCGACCGCCCGATCGGGGGTGTTCATGGTCCGGATGTTCGTGCCGCCGTCACCGAAAACCCGTCCGCCCACAAGCTCCGCAAGCTCGGCGAGCGTGATCACTGAGCGGTTTCCTCGATAAACTGTTGGGTGACGTCCGCCGCCCCCGCACGCGTGGAGGACAGCCGCCATCCTTTCGCCTTCACCCAAAGCTCGATCTCCCGCCGCAAAGATTCCCGCGCAATAGACTCCCATTGCTGTCTTGCGCCCGTCCCTGTCGTGGCTGTTTCCGCCTTGCTCAATGGATGGAAATGGATCGACTCTTCGCCCGTCGATATCTCCGGCGTCAGCGGCTTGTCCGGCAAAATGAGATTGAGGTCGAAGTTCTCTTTGGACAGCTTGTCTTCGATTGACTGGAGCCGCTCGGCCAAAAGGCGCTGGACATGCTCGGCCACCAAGGTGTCGATGTTGGAGTACAGACCCTTCGATTCTTTGTCCGCCTTCGCCTGGAGCGCCTGCGCTTCTACTCGCTGGGACGCGTCCGCCTTGTCCAGCGCGCCCTGGACCTCGGCCAACTCCTTGTCGAAAGAGGCCGGTCGCGGCGCGCCAGCGCCATCCGCGGTCAGCACAACCTTCCTGCGCAAGAGCGGCCCCTTGATGTCGGCGTAGCGATATGCCACCGATGTCATTTCTTCGCGGAGCTTATCAAAGATTGTCAGCGACTCGATGTCAGACTTTTCCGTTAGTTCCGCCCTCTTGCGTTCCGCCTCCCGGGCCGCGTGCCGAGTCGCGCTGTTGCGGAGTTCCTGCTCCATCGCGAGTCGCAGGTCGCGAGTGGTCGCAAGGGCTCGCTGCCTCCGGGCTTCTAGCGCGGCAGTCATTCCTGCCGAAGTGGAAATCGGCTCCAGCTTTACTTCGGTTCGCAGGTTTTTCGCGGGCTGGACTGCCGGGGCCACTTGGCGATTGTCTAGCTTGGCGGCCCACTCCTCCGGTTTTTGGCTTCTGGCCGCCCACGCCTTGTCAAAATCCACAAAAACGGTTCGCACAGAAGGCCGAGAACACCCCGCGCAAATCAGGCACAAGAGAACAATCGGGGGCGCGACAACGCCCCCGAATCCGTGAAAGGAGAATCGAATCGGACAAGCTATTTGTCCAGCTCCTTCAGCACGAGATCGGAGATGTCCACCATCGTATAGGGAGCGTACTGCGAATCGAGAATCATGGTAAATCCCTGCTCCTTGCCGATCTTTTGGACCGCGACTTTGACTTTCGCGATGATGCCGGTCAGTGACTCCTTGCGCATCTCGCTGAGCTTGTCCTCAAATTCCGCCTGCATGCGCCGCAGCGTCACCTGGCTCATCATGCTGGCCCTGCGCTGCAAGTCTTCAAATCGGGTCTTTTCTTCCGGCGTAAGGGGGGTGGTCTTTTGCGAGTACGTCAAGAGCTCCTTTTGCATGTTGAGCCCGGTGTCCTTGAGAACACCCAGCCGCTTTTCTTCGTCCGGCGTGCGGTTCGTCTTGAGCCACAGGTCCGCCACTTCTTTTTGTTGCTGCTCGTCGTAGCAGCGATTCAAGTCAAAGTGCTGAAGAATCTCGTTGCGGACTCGCGTCTCGGTATTGAACTTGCCCTCCGCCTCTTTACCGACTTTGCTTTCCCGAACAACACGATCCAGATCGACATTGCCGACCTTTGGCGCGGTCTGTTCGAATGCCATCACGGTAAGTACTGCGACGACCGCAGCCGCGCCGGCTAGCACACCTTTCCAAAAACCGTTCATCTATTCTTCCTCCTCATACAGCCCTAGAACGCATGGCCAATCATAAAGTGGGTTCGATTGTGTCCGTCTTTGTTAAACGCCAGATCCAACCGAATCGGTCCTAGCGGCGTCCGAAAATGAATTCCGACTCCATAGCCGAATTCCCCTTGGAATGAGCTCGATTGTATAAACGTGTTAACCGTATCGTACCCACCCCAGGCGTCGCCATAATCAAAAAAGCCAACAAGCGACATCGCCTTCTGGAGCGGGAACCGATATTCGAAATTCGCGTACACCACATTCTTGCCCCAGAAGCGATCCTCCGGGTAGCCGCGGATGCTGTCCGAGCCGCCCGCGAAGTATTGCTCAAAGAACGGGATGGTACCGGTGATTGTACCGGCATACACGCGCGTGGCGATCACGTGCCGCAGGTCGTCCGGTTTCAGGCGCCTGCCCTGCGGTGAGTAGTAGTACCGCATATCAAGGGCGCCCTTAATGAAATTATTCCGGCCAAGCAGATCGTTCAGTCCGGAAAACACGCCGCCGACCTCCGTGATATTGGAAACGCCCGCTTCCAAACTTGTCTTGAAATAGTGGCCGGAGGCGGGATCGATATCAAGGTCGCGCGTGTTGTTCGTGAATCCGGCGTTGACGGCGGCAACGCTGCCGTCTTGCTGAATGAACTGATCCCCTTCCTTGGTAGCCACATTGTTCGTACGGATGGATTCAATCCGAAATCCCGAAAAGATCGTAAGGAATTCTCCGAGCGGACGGGAGAGGCTGAGCGACCCGCCCGTCCTCCGCTCATTATATCGCGTGTCAGTATTGTTGTCGCCGCCGACGCCGCCAAAGAAGGACGAACTGAATCGGTAGATCAGTTTATCGTATAGATTGACTGTCAGGCCGGTGTGGCGACCGTCGATCCAGGGATTGGAGTAGCCGAGGTCGAGGCTGAAGCCAGAGTTGGTGCTGCCTCGCGACGCGGTGATCGATACACCCTGGCCTCGACCGAATAGATTTGCTTCCTCAAGCTTGATGAAGCCCGTTACTCCCTGCACCTCTCCGTAGCTCGCGCCGACGTTGACCTGACCGGTCCGCCGCTCCTCTAGATCGATTCCAACTCCGATGGTATCGATGTCCGGCGACGTGGGATCCATCCCTTGCACGCTATCGAAAAAGCCGAGATTCCAAATTCGAAACAGGTCCCTCCGCCAAGTTTCCAGATTGAAGTACTCCCCGACCCTCGTTTTTAGCTCCCGACGTACCACGTACTGCTTCGTACTCATTGTGACGGGTTTGCCGTCTTCCGTTTCGTAGTATCGGATCCCGTTGACAGTGTGATGGGCGATCATCTTGATATCCGCGACCTTCACAACCGCGATTTTGATATCGAACACACCCGGCTGCCCAGGAACAAATGCAGCCGAATCGATCTGAGCGAGATACCCCTTTTTATCGTACAGGTTCTTGATGTTGGCAAGGTCCGCTCGCTGCGAATTGCTGTTATAGACCTGCCCCTCTTGAAGGGTCATCACCTTTCGTAGATCCGCGTCGGCGATAAGGACGCTGCCGGAAAACGAAATCTTTTGGATGATCGGATGCTCCACCACATCGACAACCACCCGGACGCCCGTGTTCATCGGCTCCGCATGGGGCAAAACGTTCTGGAAAAAGCCCAAGCCCTGGATGGCTTCCTGATCCGCCTTGAGCTGCAGGTCCGAGTACGGCTCGCCGGGTTTAAGCTTCATGACGCCCTTGACCGCCTCGGGCCGGATCCTGTTGAGACCGTTGATCAACACTTCGGTCACCAATCCAAGCCCCTGCCGCGGTTCCCAGGGGGTGACCACGTCCGCGGGACGCGGATATCCGACAAAATCGTCTAGGGGAAGTTTCAACGAGGCCGATGCCATTCCTTGGCAAAGCACTACCAAACCTGCTGCCAGAAGCGCCTTTCTCATGTTGTTCCCTTCTCTTCCATAATTTACGCCTCGAGGTAAGGCCCCAGCCTCCGCCGGATCATTCCCCGGGCCCTCGCCAGCCGACTCCGAACGGCTTCCACCGTTATATCCATGGACTCGGCGATCTCCTGATACGACATCGATTCGAATTCCCGAAGCAGGATGCATTCCCTGTAGCCGTCGGGAAGGGCCTGAATTGCGCCTTCCAACTGCACTCGCAACTCCTGTTTTACCAGCAACCTCTCCGGCATATACGTGTCGTCAGCGATGTCAAGCTCCCTCGAACCCTCCGAATGCCCGGATTCTAGGGAGAATTCCAACGCCGATCGGCGCTTGCGCTTCGCCACGTGGTCACGCACGAGATTGACCGCAATCCTGTACAGCCAAGTGTACGGTTGCGATTCGCCGCGAAACCTCTCGTACGCTCTAAAAGCACGGACAAACACTTCCTGTGTAACGTCCGCCGCCTCATCGTAGTCGTCCACCATTCGGTACACAACATTGAATATGCGCTGCTCATAAAGGACCACGAGCGACTCGAACTCCGCATCATGAGCGGGCAAACTACCTCCGTGTCGAGCCGTTGTCGAACCAACGTTGCCTTAGACCGGTCATACGATTAACTGTTTCAGGAAATTCCGACTCGGCCGCCATTCACTCGTCACCGGCCCCGAAATGCCCCCCAACGGCGGCCGGGGTCCGTATACGCAGCCGGGCGCTAGAATCTTCGTCCCCATTCGAGCGTGATGCGGCCCAGTCTCTGCTGGTCGTATTCGTATCCCAAACTAAAGTTGCCGAGGAACCGGTGCCGAATGGGCAACTGCCAGGACAACTTTACCTGATACAGGGTCTCGACACCCTCCAGAGAGCGCCGGTAGCTCACGTTGACTCCATCGAACAGCGACTTCGTCAGATTGAGCGTGAGCGGCTCGAAGCGATTGTATGTCACGCCGAAGGCCTCCAGGCCGATCTTCTGAGCCAAATTCGGGTCAATCGCCTCGAATAACGCCGGAAGAACCGATGCGCCCAAAATGTCTTTCAGCTCCTGTTGGAACGCCTTGCCGACGTTCTCCCGGCCGATCGACTCCAAAAACCCCTGCTGGCCCAGCAGCGCCATGATCTGCGCTTCCGGCAGGTCGGGCGGGGACGAGCTGGCATGAATCCGCAGACCGTCCTCTTCCAACAGGGAGCCGGTGATCTGCATATCAATGCGGTAAGTGACCGGCGAGCCGATCGCGTTGGCGGTTACGATGCTGGTCCGCGCCCGAAGGTTGACCTGCATGGCCGCAATTGGTTCCTGCCCCGGCCTGCCGTCGTATTCTAGGTTCAGGCTGCTGCCCGGCTGAAGCGCGAGCCGCATCGTTGGCACGCGGATAGAACCGCTCATGATGTGGATTTCCGCCGTCAGCTTGGGATGGTAGACGCTTCTGGACACGTTCGCCGTCCCGCGTATCTTGGCATCCATTCGGGGCGACCGAATCTCGGTTCCGGGAGCGATTTGGACCGAAATATTGAGCCTGGGATCAATCGCCGGGAGCACGCCACCGGCTTTGGATTCCCAGTTCTCGGGAACGGGAATCGTTCCGCTGGCGACTCCCAAGACACCGACAAAGAGCGGGTCCTTCAAAGTGCCTTGCGCGCTGACCGTGCCATTGAGCGTGACGGTTCCGGACTTTTGCGGGTTGGGATCGTGGCTCTTGAGCGTCAGGGAAGTCAGCTTCAAATCCCCGGAAATGGGGCTGTTCAGTCCGTCCTGGACGTTGATGCGGGCATTGGCCTCCGCCTTTCCTCCGCTCGCGCTGGAAAGCGACAGGCTCTCCAACGTGATCGCTTCGCCATTCAGCCGGATGACGCCGCTGATATCCTTGAGCCCCTCGCCCACGTCTTTGATCGCAAAGCTGGTTCCCGACACATCCAGTTCACCGGTGAGTGCGAAATTATGCAGCGTGCCGCCGACGGCGACTCTGATTGGCCGATCCCGTCCGCCGGTATCCGCCCCGAACAGACGCCCATTGGTGCGCTCCGCGTCTATCTCCGGCCAAAAGACCCGCAGGCCCGCCAGATCCTGTTCGGGAAGAACCAGCTCCCCGTGGATCGGCAGATCGGTGGGGAAGCCGAACGGCTTGTAGGTGAACGGCACCGAGCCCGACAGCCGCGCGACATACCCAAATTTCTGGATGACCGCCGCGTCCGTTCGTATCTCGCCGTCGCGAACCGTAATCAGACCGAAGTCGGCCCGATCTATATCAAGGCCCCCGCGGCCGACGCCGGTCAAATCGAGCGTCATGTCAATATCCGGCGCCTTCGTCGCGCCCGACACCTGGGCCGTGGCGTCGATCGTTCCGCGCAAGCCGATCAGCTCTGCGTGAAGCGTCTGAAATACAGACAGATCAAGCCCGGCGATCTCCACTCCGCCAACGATCGCGCCATCCGGGGAGGCCGAACCGGATGCCAAGACCTGACCGCCCTGATATGTCCAAGTTATGTAGTCAAACTTATACAAATCTCGTAGCGCGGTTCCTTTGACGCTCACCTGGCCGGCCGCGTGATCGTCGATCGCAAAGTCCGGGACCGTCAGTCGGAACGGGAATTCCAGTTCGTCGAAACTGCCGGTCGCGCTAGCCTCGGCATGAAGGCCGCCGGAAGGTTTTCGGATCAGTACCCACGCAGCATCGGACATTTCCGGAATCAGCCTGCGGGTAGTGAGACGGAGGTCTTCCAGATGCAAATCGGCGGTCGTTCGGATCGTCAATTCGCGTTTATCGAAATCCACGTTGTCGGCCGCAACTGTGACCGTTTCCCGCCCGTTGGTCAGCGCTAAGCTCCCCCGCAAACGATTGTCGGCAAGCTGCGCGTGGAGCTCCCCGCCGCCCAGTTCAAGGTTTCCGACCGAGCTGTTTGTTACAGAACCGTCAAAACTTCCCGACCAGGTCTTGCCGTCCGAACGTAGCTCTCCGCCACCGGCGAACAGTCCGGAAATCGGCGTAGACGGATCGATGTATCCATTGAGTGTCGAGAGATCCGCATCGGCCAGGCGGAACGTCATCTCCGATTGGCTGTCACGGCCGAAATGGCCCGAGCCGGTTAGCGTCCCTCCCCCAATGTTCGCTGTAACGTTCTGAAGCTCAAGGATGCTCGCCCGGTAGACGAGATCGGCAGCAGCGGAATCGACGGGAATCTTGTCAATAGTTCCGTCCTCCCACTGCGCCTTGCCGATGGCCGCGAGATCGTTGAATGGTCCATTGAGGACCATTTCCCCATGCAAAAAACCGTGCAGAAAGTCGGGGCTTTCGTCTTTCAGGAGAAGGGCAGGATCCAGATCTCGCACCCCCAACTTTAGCTCGCGAGCAGAAACGTCGCCGGTGAAGTCCACCATTCCGTTCACGGCGGCTTGAGCGGCGCCCTTGCGCAGGGAACCGCGTTCGATCGTCAAGACCTGGTCGGCGTAAGACAGCTTGGCGCTTGCCAGCGCGGCGGAGTATTGATCGTATGCCGGCGCGAACACCTCCGCCAGGCCGTCGATCGATGGATTGTCGGTCGTACCGGAGACTTTGAAACTTGCAAATACAGTTCCGGTCGCGTCATAGGTCGGGCGCAACGCATCCAATTCCACGCCGCTTGCGTCCCCGGCAAACGACATCGATTTATTATCGAGGTTGTAAATGCCGCTGCCTTGGAGCCTGCCATTTGGACCTTCAGCGCGCAATACGGGAAATATCAATGTGTCGCCGGACCAGACGACGCGCGCTGCTGCCGCACCGAGATTGCCGGACCAGTCAGGCCGTTCCGGATCGAGCGTACGCGTCAACGAGATCGCCGGACTAGAGACGTTGATCGATGCCTCGGGCTTGTCGATCGGGGCGTCAAAGAGTAGGGTGGCCGCTACCGTGCCGCTCAATCCGGCGTCCGCGGCCCCTTTAATAGTAGAGAGCGGAAACGCGCGAGTGGATGCGGCGAGCTGCATCGTGCGATTCTTGAGATCGTATGCTGCATCGGCCTCGATACCGGATCCGCGGAGCATTGCCTCAATGCCACGGATATCCAACGTATGGCCTGCCTGCCACGCCGCAAAACCGGAGGCGGCGGTTGCCTTCCATTCCTCCCAATGCGCGTTTGCGACCGCGAAGTCTCCTTGCGCCTGCAGCGAATCGATCGGGCCGCCGATCCAAAAACCGGCCCGAAACACTCCGTCAACCGGAGATTCCTTATTCTGGCGCAGATATTTCCAAAACCTCTCGACGGCCTTGCCAGACCCCGTACCGTTAGCGAAAAGTATAGGTTTGTTGGCAAAATCTTTTACAAATCCATCAGATTTCATGTGAGCGCCTTCAAAATCCCCATCGCCCGAAAACGAAACCATGTGCTCCGAAACCGTGATGTCCGCTTGAATGCTCGTTACGCCATAGGAACCATACTGAACGCTTCCGGCTGCCACCTTGCCATCCGCAATCCAAGCCGGCTTTCCCTCACCCCACGACAGAGCGAATGAGACCGGCCCCGATGCTTTGGCCGCCCGCGCGGATTTGAGAGCGTCCAGTTTGAATCTCGCCTGGGCGATTTGCAGCAGCGCGCCCAGCTCCGCATTCGACGACGCAACCACGGCCATCCCGGTCTTTTCCGCCCAATGCGCGGAAGCCGAGAACCGATCCAAATGATCGGCCGTGCCCTTCACGGTAACTCGGCCTTCAAAGCCGATCACTTGCGCGTTTGCCTTGGACAGATAGACGCGCGCCGATTTGGGACGCTCCCCTGTGGCGTCATCGTAGTGCAAATCAAATCGTTGCAGCGAAACGTCGACCGGCGTGACGAGTGGCTCCTTTTTCTTACGCTTTGGCAGCAGCTTTTGAAACTCGAGCAGACCGTCCGCATCCCGCCGAATCCATGCCGTGCCATCGCTCGCCACGATTCGGATCGTTGTGTGGTTTCCATTCACACTGGGAAAGCTGATGCGAGCCTGGGCCGCTGTCAAAAGAGACTTGCCGCTTTCCGTACTGAGTCGGAGCGCTATCGCCGTCACGTCACCCGTCATCAGGTCGGCCCGAATCTGCTTGGCCTCCGCGACGATATGATATTCATCTCGAAGAGTCTTGAGCGCCGCCTCGACAAAATGATCGTTGGCCGCTTTGACCACGCGGCCGACGATGACGACGGTAAACCAAATCATGCATACCAGCACGGGCCAGAAGAAAAGTGTGGAGAGGGAGGTGAGCCGCCGCATTGGCCTAAGCCCCTATCTGCGCAAGCCGCTCCGCCATCAGCTTCTTGGAAAAATCGATTGCATTGTAAGAGCTGCGCACGAACGGTCCCGAGGCGACGAACAAAAATCCCATGTCCCCGCCGATCTGCTCATACTCCTTGAATGCCTCCGGAGTGACATATTCGATCACCGGCAGGTGGTTCATGGTCGGCCGCAGATATTGGCCGATCGTAACAGCGTCCACTCCCACATTGCGAAGAATACGCAATGTTTCCACAACCTCCGGCTGAGTCTCCCCAAGGCCGAGCATGATTCCCGATTTGGTATAGATATTCGAATCCAATCGCTTCGCCATTTCGAGCGTTGCAAGGCTCCGCGTAAAACCGGCCTGCGGCCGCACGACCGATTGAAGGCGCGGAACCGTCTCCACATTGTGATTATAAATCTCAGGACGCGCGTCGGTCACAACTCGTATTCGCCACTCGCTGGCTTTGAAATCCGGAGTGAGCACTTCGACGATGCTGCCGGGAATTCGATCGTGCAGCGCGCGGATGGTGGCTGCAAATTGACCGGCCCCCTCATCGGGCATGTCATCGCGGGCGACCGATGTAACGACGATGTGCTTCAGGCCCATCTCCGCCGCCAAATTTGCCACGCGGCGCGGTTCATCATCATCGACCTGTTGCGGGCGCCCGACCTTGATCGCGCAAAACCCGCACGCCCGTGTGCAGACGTCGCCCAAGATCATGAACGTGGCCGTCTTCTTGGCCCAGCACTCGGGCAAGTTTGGGCATCGCGCGCTTTCGCAGACGGTATGGAGCTTCGCCGTCCGCATCATCGACTCCACTTCGTGGATGGTCTCCGGTCGCGGAAGGCGAATCTTGAGCCAAGGGGGCAGCCGATGTTCCATGTCTCTCAGATTATACCGTTACGCCGGGAACCCCGACCGGGTATCCTTACACAACTTCAGTTCTTCAAAGGTGAGGAATGCAGAAACTTGATATTCAAATAAATGGTAGGGTTCACTACAACCTAAGCGTAGCTGAACTCATGGAAAAGGCAGTTGGCAGGGGGGAGGCAAGGATTGCCTCCAACGGGGCTCTCGTCGCGGAGACCGGCAAATACACGGGCCGCACCCCAAAGGACAAATTCTTCGTAGAAGAACCCACGTCGAAAGAAAGCATCGACTGGGGCGAGGTCAATCAGCCGATCCCAGAGGCCACCTTCGACGCGCTCTATGGTAAGGTCCGCGCATATCTAATAGACAAAGATGTGTATGTCACGGACTGCTATGGCGGCGCCCATCCCGCACACCGTATCTCCGTGCGATTTGTCACCGAAAAGGCATGGCATGCAATGTTTGTCAAGCAGCTTCTGATTCGTCCGACGGAGGACGAGCTGCAATCTCATATGGCGGATTTTACGATCATCGACGTCTGCAACTTTCAGGCAGTCCCGGAAGTGGACGGGACTCGCTCGGAAGCGTTCATCCTCATCCATCTCGGGCGCAAAATTATACTTATCGGTGGAACGCAATATGCCGGCGAGATGAAAAAAGCGGTCTTCACGCTGTTGAACTACATTCTGCCAAAAAAGGGCGTATTGAGCATGCACTGCTCCGCAAACGAAGGTCCGGATGGAGACACAGCGCTGTTTTTTGGCCTGTCCGGCACCGGCAAGACCTCCCTTTCCGCCGATCCGAAAAGGCGACTAATTGGCGATGATGAGCACGGATGGGCTGACGACGGAATATTCAATTTCGAGGGCGGCTGCTACGCGAAATGTATACGATTATCGGAGGAGTTCGAGCCACAAATCTATCATGCGATCCGGTATGGCAGCGTGTTGGAAAATGTTGTCATTGATCCCTTAACGCGAATCCCGGAATATGACAATGACAGTATTACGGAAAACACTCGCGCCGCGTATCCCATCGACTACATCGAAGGAGCGGTGATACCGAGTCTCGGCGGCCATCCGGATCATATCATGTTTCTAACCTGCGACGCGTTCGGCGTTCTGCCGCCCATGTCGAAGCTTTCTGTCGAACAGACTATGTATCATTTTCTGATGGGATACACGGCGAGGGTCGCAGGTACGGAGGCTGGTGTGAATGAACCAACGACCACCTTCAGCTCCTGCTTCGGCGCGCCGTTTCTGCCGCTGACGCCGACCACCTATGCCGCGATGCTTGGCGAACGCATCAAGAAGCATGACTCGCAGGTCTGGCTCGTTAATACCGGTTGGACCGGCGGGCCGTTCGGCGTCGGCAGCCGCATGAACATCAAATACACTCGCGCCATGGTCGATGCCGCGATCAGCAACCAGCTATGTGACGTGTCGTTCCATCAAGAGCCGGTGTTCGGCCTCATGGTTCCCAGGGAATGTCCCGGCGTCCCTTCCAAGGTCTTGATGCCTCGCGTAGCGTGGTCCAATCCCGCCGCATACGATCAGCAGGCGGCGAAAGTAGCCGCGTTGTTTGAGCAGCGTGCGGCAACCCTAAAAGTCCCGACCCCGACCGGCTAAAGATGTTAAAAGCCCTCCCCTTTTTTCAGGCGGCAGCCTGTAAAAGGGGGAGGGTTGGGTGGGGGTCCAAATAATCATCCAACAATCTTAACGATAATGGTCCGGTCGCGCGGCCGCGTGTCAAAGTCGATCACCACCACCTGCTGCCATTCGCCAAGGTCCGGCTTTCCATGCGTGATCGGTACCGAGAGCGATGGTCCGACCAATGATGCCCGGATATGCGAATGCCCATTGTCGTCATGCCATCGCTCCTCATGCGCGTACACCGCATTCTCCGGCGCAATCTGCTCGAATGTCCTTCGCATATCTGCAATCAATCCTGGTTCATATTCCATCGTCGTGATCCCGGCCGTGGACCCAACGACGAACAGGCAAACGACGCCGCTTTCAACGCCGCTCCGATGCACCACTTCCAATAATTGAGGTGTGATATCCACAATGTCGGTATTGCCTTGCGTCTTAACTGTCAGCTCTCGCGTTGCCATTACTCGAGCGCCTCCATCAGCTCCCTCTGGATCAGGTCGCGCAATCCATCGTTCGCATAGCCCACCCAGCCCACGTTCGTTGATGTATCGAGCGGAAACGTCAGCGGACCGCCGCTCAAATCCGTCAGCACCACGCCTGCCGATTGCGCTATCAATGCCGTGCAAATATCATACGGATGAGAGCAGAAAACGCCGGGACCATGCAGCGCTGGCCGGATATCGGCCACAAACCGATCGTGGCCCGCCATGAGTTGGTAGAGCTGTCCGCCGGTGGAGATATATTGGTCGTCGAAAATCGCGGCGGAGCCCAACCCCAACCGGTCCCAAAGCGCCTGTTCCAACTGCGCCGCCTCCAGCTTTCCGGCGGGAAAAAACTTCACAAACCCGCCAAATCCGTTTTCCATCGTGCGGGCTTGGCTCGGCCGAAGCTGCATCGGCGCGACCTTGCCGGCAATCAGGTCGTGGTTTTCCGCCCAATAGCCTTGCCCCTGCACCGCCCAAAGGTGCACCGCCATGTATTGCCGCGAAGTCGGCAGTTCCGTTTGCACAGCCAACACGATGTCATCGCTCGTCGTCTCGATTCCATGATTGACCGCGACCGCGGACAGCGTCCAACCGGAGCGCTTATCGTACATCAGCGGCCGCGTCCCGTCGACAGGATCCATGATCAAAACGAATTCCGCATCGCCGGACGAGTGACCGGTAGGGAACACCAATCGTCCTCCTTCAATCCCCTCGGCAACCAGCACAAACGGACATTCCGCGCCCCAATCCGCGCAATAGTCCAAGACAATCCGCTCAACGCCCTCATCGAGCCGGAAAATCGTGTCGTCCGCTGCCTCCCGCGCAACCTCCCGAAGCAGAGCCGGATCCTGCCCCCGCATCTGGCCATACACGTGAGAGCGAATCGCCAAATGCAGCTTGCGGAGCTTATCGAGGTAATAGCCTTCTTCACGGGGAAGCACGCAGTCAAATTCCCCGCGCAACCGCTAATCCCTGCGCCGCTGATTCATGGCTAGAATTTGAAGGATGTATATGAACAGATTGACGATATCCAGATAGAGCGCCAAAACTGCGGGAATAACCGCCGTCGGGGGATAGCGATATAATATCCGGGACGTGTCGAATAGCACATATCCGCTAAAGACGAGAACCCCGACGTAGCAATAGGCGAGGATGACAAACGAAGGAGGAAAGATGCGGAAAATGCTACCGAACATAGAGAGCAGTCCCACAAGCACCAACCCTAAGAGGCCCATAAACAGGAACCCGCCCAGAAAACTAAAGTCCTTCTTGGAAAACCATGCGTACCAACTCAGCCCGCCGAATACGCTCGCGGTCAGTATCCCCGCCTGCAAACCCACGCCGGGAATCTGCCGATTGAGCAAAGTGACATAGGGAGCCAGTGTCGCGCCGATAATCGCGGCGAAAAGAAACATCACAACAGTATTCGCCGAGTTCTGCCGAATCGCAAAGCGGAGGTAAAGTGCCATGAGCAGCAGCGGCAGGAATGTGAACAACCGGGCATGCAGGGCGGCGACCATTAGAGAATCAGAACCCGCCACCGCGAAACCGGCGACCAGAGACGTGAGCACGGTCAAAAAGAAATAGCCATAGACTTTGCGGAGGAAACCGGCCCGTACATCCGCCGGCGCTTCCGCCACGCTCCCCGGAAAATATCCTGCTGACGCAAACAAAGTACTTGCTCCCCCTGGTAACTTAGGGCCCGTTGGCCTACAACTATTATACGTCCACGGGTTGCGGGAGGGTTAGCGATGTCCAATTTTGTTGTGATTGCTGAGGGAATGGTGTTTCCGGAAGGACCTGCGATTGATAGCGAAGGAAGGCTCCATTGGGTAGATTGCGATACCGGCCTCATCCACCGCCTGGGCGATACCGGCAGCGTTGAGGAGTTCGCGGACACCCATGGCATCCCCGTCTCCATCGCCTTCAACAACTTCGGCGAGATGTTCGTCCCGGACTCCCAACATCGCAGCATCCTGCAAATCTCCAAGCACGGCCATGTCTCCAACTATTGCGATCAGGCGGACGGCATGCCGCTCAACGGCCCGAATGACCTCTGCTTCGGCCCCAACGGCGTCCTCTACTTCACCGATCCCAAAGGATCGTCGATCGAGGACCCGATCGGCCGCGTCATAGCCTGCGACTCTGTCGGCAAGGCCACGGTTCTCGCGGACGGCTTCCCGTTTCCCAACGGCATCGCCATCGATGCGAAAGCGAAGTTCATCTACTTTGCCGTCACATGGACCCGCAGCTTCTATCGCATCGAGCTGCCGGACGGCCCGCCGCAGCTTTTCGCCCAGTTGCAAGGCGACCGGGGACCGGATGGCATGGCGTTCGATCAGGAAGGCTATCTCTACGCCGCCCATTTCGGAAAAGGTGTCGTCGCCCGAATCGACCCCAATGGGAATGTGGTCGAGGAGCTGGATGCCGGCGGAAGCAATCCTACCAACTGCTGCTTCGGAGGGCCGGAAAACCAGGTTCTGTACGTAACGGAAGCGGAGCATGGCCGGGTGATTGCCATGAAAAGGTCCGTCCCCGGCCTGCCGCTCAATCTGCCGTAGCGCTACTTGCCCCGATTGTTCCAGAGCTTATCGGTTGCGACGACCTGGTCGGTCAAGAAATCGATCTGTTTGCGCAAGATTGCGGGTGACATTCCCCGATTGTCGAGGGGGAGCCCCATCATCAGTTCATCTTTCTCAGTGGAGTAGAACTGGACAGGCTGGATTTCAGAGTTCTTTTTCAAGAGCTCCAGCATGTAGCCGGCATCGCCCTTGTCCTTCGCACTGATAGTCCCCAAGAACACTGTGAGCCAGATCCGCGCGCCGCTCTTGCTGATTTCCGCCGCGATAGGAATGTCCGTGTTCGATTTTGTTACGGTGAACTCCCATTTCTCTGTGGTCAAATCCTTCATCTCGTACCCAAGCCCAGAGATCATAGTCTTCAGAGTATCCGGCTTGATTGTGGCGGCGAAATCCTGCTTCAGGGAAAACGTCGGCATGGCAATCAGGCTCGCCATCCCCAACCCGAAGCCGATTGAAACGGAAACGACCTTAGAAATCATTGTGTGCTCCCTTACACGTGCGTCCGCGCGAATGCAGACGAATTAAACCAATTGTTGCCAAAATCCCGCCGAGGCGCAGGGATTCCGGGTCATCGCTCGTACTCCTACCGGCCTATTATCCGCCGGGGCCTTCTTTCGGCTTCTCGGCAGGCTTGGCATCTTCCACGGGTTCCCGCACGGTCAGCTCCTGCGTCCAGCTTTGGGAGCCGATCCGTAGGGTCACGGTATAGACACCAGGGTCCACGCTAACGCTGGGTGTGAAATCCGGATTGAACCGCCGCCCGCCACCGCCCGTGCCGGATTCGTCCGGCCTCCGCAGGTCCCAGCGAACCCGCTGCAAACCGGCCTCCTTCTCCCCATTGTCGCCGAACACTTCCTTGCCGCCGCTGTCTTGGATCGATATCCGCGGCGTCTCTTTGGTGGTGGCCTTCAGCCAATAGTAGATGACCGCTCCCCGATAAGGATTTCGGGCGACATATTCGCGGCTGGAAAGCTGGGGACCGGGGATGATTGGATAGACGGAGGTGGCCGGAATGGCGCACAGATGGACATCCTTCGCCATCACTTCCGGCGTTAGCTCCTCCAAAGCGCAGACGTTGTCGAGAATGTACACACCTCGTCCATGCGTCGCGGCCGCAATCGCGTGGTCGCGGGGATGGACGAACAGGTCATCCACCTCGACGGTAGGCAGCCCCTTCATCAGCTTCTCCCAATGTCCGCCATCGTTATTGGAAACAAAGCATCCGAATGTCGTCCCCACAAACAGAACGCCGGGCGCGACACAGCCTTCCCGCACGGTCTGGATCGGTCCATTATCGGGGAGATCCCCCATGATGGGCTTCCAGGTCTTCCCAAAGTCCGTAGTCTTGAATAGGAACGGCTTGGTGACTCCGTTGCGATGGCCGCCGACGGCAAGGTACGCGGTGCCGAGATCATATTTCGACGCCGCGACCCGCTGCACGTAAAACTCCTGTATCTCTTTGGGAAGATGAACGCCAACATTCTCCCAGGTCTTGCCGTAATCTTGGGTCACCTGTACGTTCCCATCGTCCGTGCCGCACCAGATCACGCCCTCTTTCATTGGCGACTCATCGATGGTGACAATCGTGCCGTAGGTCTCCGCGCCGGAACCTTCCGTGTTGATCCGGGCCGGGTTGTTCTTCGTCAAGTCCGGGCTGATCGGCTCGAAGCTGTCCCCTTCCTGCCAAACCTTGAACAACTTATTTCCGCCGACCAGCAGGTTGTCCGGATTGTGACGGGAAAGCATGAACGGCGTATTCCAGTTGAATCGGATGGACTGGCTCCCCTCCGGGGCAAACAGCCGAATTCCCTTGCGGCGTCCCGTGGTGCGGTCCATGCGAGTAATGCTTCCGCCCTGCGATTCGAAATAGATGATGTTGGGATTGCGAATATCCGGCGCGGCATAGAATCCGTCCCCGCCGGCCTGAAGGTCCATCCAATCGGCGTTGCTGACGCCCGTAGAGGTCTTCGTGGCGCTGGGCGCCTCCCAACAGTCGTTGTCTTGCAGCCCGCCATAGACGTGGAACGGATCGCGATTGTCCGCGGCGATTTCATAGAACTGCGACATCGGGAAATTGCTGATCGCATCCCAGGTCTTGCCGGCATCGTACGTCGCGAAGATTCCACCGTCGCAGCCGCAGATTGCCCGGTCCGTGTTGGCGGGATCGATCCAGAGCGCATGGAAATCGGGGTGAATACCGCGCCCAAAGGCCTTAAAGGTCTTTCCCGCATCGGTGGACATCGTCAGGTTGGTGCCGAGTAGATACACCTTCTTGTCGTCCTTTGGATCGACGCGCAGTTGGCCGAAGTAGAATCCGCGCGGCACGTTCTGACTCATCCGCTCCCAGTGATCGCCACCGTCTTCGGATCGAAAGATTCCGCCTTCTTTGCTCCGTTCGGTATTGATCGACCCTCCGCCTCCACGCTGGGATTCAATGACCGCCATCACGACCTTGGGATTGCTGAGCGATACGCTGACGCCAATGCGGCCTAGTGGCGGCTCCGGCAGCCCCTTCTTCAGCCTCTCCCACGTCTCGCCGGCATCCTTCGACCGATACAGCCCGGCGGTGTCCCCCGTTCCGGAGAAGCTCCAAGGGGTTCGAAGCCGCTGGTACATCGCCGCATACATCATCCCATCCGTTCCCATCGCCAGGTCGATACATCCGGTCTTGTCGTCAATCTTCAGAACATGCTTCCAGGTCTTGCCGCCGTCTGCGGTTTTGAACACGCCACGGGTCTCATTGGTGTCCCACAAATGCCCGACCGCCGCCACCCAAACGATGTCGGGGTTCTTCGGATCGATCAGGATGCGGGCGCAATGCCGGGCGTCGGCCAGACCCATCATGTTCCACGACTTGCCCCCGTCGGTCGACTTGTAGACCCCGTCGCCCCACCCGGAGCTGTTCCGGCCGTTCGGCTCCCCGGTTCCGACCCAGACGATATCCGGGTTGGACGGGGCGACCGCCACCGCGCCGATCGACAGCGCAGGTTGATCATCGAAAAGCGGGCTCCAATTCGTGCCATTATTCGTGGACTTGATCACGCCGCCGGTCGACAGGCCGACGTAGATCACGTACGGATGCTGCGGGTCCACGGCGATGTCGGAGACGCGGCCTCCCATGCTGGATGGACCGATGTTTCTCCATTCAAAGTTGTTGAGGATACTGGCAGTAAGAGTCGTGGGCGGCGGCTTGTCGTCCGCGATCGAAAGAGACGGGCAGAACAGGGCCGTCAGGAGCAAAACTTGAATCAATCTCAATTCAAAACCTCGCGCGTATGGGCATTGGCAATGCTTATAGCACTATTGCACCTCAACTTTCTACTCAGCCCGCCGATGGTCCTTCCCAAGCGCGGCTGACTGGGTAGACTCTAAGCGTGAGGATTACAGAGTGCGTGTAGGGATTTTGACGGGCGGGGGAGATGTGCCCGGCCTCAATGCATGTATCAAAGCCGCAGCGGACGACCTGATCGATGCCGGCCACGACCTAATCGGCATCCGGCGCGGATGGGCCGGACTGCTCAACTTCAACCCGGACCTCGATGAGGCCCAGGAAGAGTGGCTCCGGCCGCTCAACCGTCTTTCGGTCCGGACCATAGACCGCACGGGCGGCACCATTTTGCACACCTCCCGCACCAACCCCCAAAGCGTGCGAAACAGGCACACCCCGGCCTTCTTGCTCCAAGGCGGGGAAGACCCGGACGAGCGCCGCGATCACACAAAGCATGTCTTGCGCGTTCTCGACCATCTCCATATCGAGGCCCTCGTCGTCATCGGCGGCGACGACACCCTGAGCTATGCGACCCGGCTGCATAAGGAGGGAGTGCAAGTCGTTGCGGTCCCGAAGACCATGGACAACGACGTGTATGGAACCGACTACTGCATCGGATTTTCGACCGCCATCACCCGCAGCGTGGACTTCATCACCAGCCTTAGAACTCCGGCCGGCTCCCACGAGCGCATCGCCGTCATCGAGCTGTTCGGCCGTAATTCGGGCGAAACATCTCTCATCAGCGCCTATCTGGCGAACGTCGACCGCGCCGTCATCTCCGAGGTGCCGTTCGATATCGAGAAGCTTGCCTTTTTCCTCAAGGCGGATAAAGCCGGGAGCCCGAGCGACTATGCGGTCATGACCATCTCCGAAGGGGCGCGGACGATCGATGGCCAGGTCATTGAAGGGGGCGAACCGGATGCCTATGGCCACAAAAAGCTCGGCGGCATCGGAGAGATGGTGGCGAAGCAGATCGAGCGTATCTCTGGGGAGCAGACGATATCGCAAAGCCTCGGCTACCTGATGCGCGGGGGCACGCCGGATTCGCTTGACAGAATGGTCGCATTAAGTTTCGGGCACCTTGCTGCGCAGCTGCTGGGGCGCGGCGAAACGGGCAAGCTCATCGCCATCCATTCCGGCAACTACGGCACGACGCCGTTAGAAGACGTGGGGACATGCCGGAAGCAGGTGGATGTGGAGGAGTTCTACGATGCCGAGCGGTATAAGCCGGTCGTCCGCCACGTCCTCAACAAGCCCATGTTCCTTTACTGATGATGCGACCGGTTCGATGCGACCGGTCTCCAGACCGAGTCGCAAGTGTCCTGACGATGCGACGATGCGACGATGCGACGATGCGACCGGTCTCCCGACCGAGTCGCAAGGTTCTCTGCGGATGCGACCGGTCTCCTGACCGAGTCGCAAAGAAGATGCCGCCTGGACGGCAGCGTTACCGCCCCGAGGCGATGCGACCGGTCTCCCGACCGAGTCGCAAAGTATGCCGCCTGGAAGGCAGCGTTACGAAGCGAAGTCAACGCCGCTTATGCAACATCTTCAACAACACTGCCTGCCCGGAATGATACGCCTCATGCTGAATCACATGACTCAAAATCCATCGCAACGTAAACCGCATCTTGTGCCCGCCGGACGATCGCTCCGACGCCAAATCCGAACGGCCAAGCTCCCCCACTGTCCGGATCGTCCGCTCCCGAACCCGATCCTGCAACTCGTAGTACCAGGAAAGCGGCCTCTTCGGCGGCGTCGGCCACTTCTCGCGGCCCTGGTCTATCTCATCGGCCATGAGCAGCTTCAACTCCTCCGGATCGGGCCGCTTCTTCGCCCCCACCCGCTCGACCCAATAGGCCTCCACATCGATCACATGAAGGAGAACACCCCCGATGCTGTGCCCGCCGGGAAAGGCCTGCCAGCGCAAAGCCTCGACGCCCACGCGCCCCAAATCGTCCCGCGCCTCCCAGGTGGTGTTCGCCAGCATGGCAAGCTGCAGCCCCAGCGCCGGCTCGATTCCAGAAACCGGCTTGACATCGAAGCTCTTCATTGGACTATCCCTGAGGAGAGCCGCCCGACTCCGCTTTCGGGAGTTCCAAGTTCGGCTCGGCCTCGCCGGGGACCGGTTTGGGGATTGAATGGTAGATGGCCACGATCTGATTCAAATATGCCTGAGCTTCATCATTTTTCGGGTCGAGCTTCACCGCCTTCCGAAAGAACTGGATGGCCTGGCGATACTTGATCTTGTTTGAAAACGCCGGGTCCATTTGAATCGCATTGCCATAGTCGGTCAGCGCCTTGGAGTATCCCAAAGTTGCATCCGCATCCTTTGGATTCTTCTTATAGGCCGCCAAGGAATCTTCAACCGCCTTCCGCAATGCGGCATAGTCGGCCTTCGGCTGCGGCGGTTCGGCAATCGGCTTTGATGGAGTCCCTGCCTTGTCCTGGTCCGACGGGGGTGGTGGACCGTTGCACCCAGCAATCATCAACGCCGTCAACGCAAATACCGCTACAATCATTCTCATGATTTCTTACCCTCCTCAGTATTGCTAGTATACGAAAGGTGCGAATTGAACGTCGAGAAGTCGTTCTCCTTCTTGGCGAACAAAACCAACTTCTGCCCGTCCCGGATATAGCTGACCTCGATCCAATTGTCGCCCTCGCGCCGCGTCCCTTTCCCTAGCCGCTTTGCATAGTCCGCGAAAATCCCTTCCGCCTCCTTAGTGTCCTGAATCCGGATCCGATGGATCGCCTCCTGCAAGGACTTATGATCCTTGTCGAACACCGCGGCGAAGATCTCCTGACTGGACGCCTTCCAAGCAAAGTATGGATGGTCCGGCAGAACCTTCAAATCATCCTCGGAAGGAGCGCTGGCGTCTTCCGGCGGCGGAAAAGCGGCTTCCACCTGCTTTGAATCGGCGCCAAGGGGCATGGGATCCACACCCAAAAGAACGAGCTTTGCGTCTTCCTTGGCGATCGGCGCAACGGCGGTTTTCTGCTTGCCGCCGCAGCCGCATAGTGCGACCGCGAACGCCACAATCATCAAAGTTCTCATGGTTTTTTCCCCACCCGAATCGATTTCAGCGCTTCGTTCATGGCATGTACCTCATCCTCATCCGCCAGCGTGGCGGAAAACCGATACCTATCGCCGTTCCGGAACGTTTCCAATCGCAACGTGCTCGCGTCCGAGCTCGTTCCGAACTGCCGAATCATATGACCGGCGCTCTGCTCCTCCGCCGGTTTCCCATACTTGTCGACGTAAGACTGGACGCGCTCATTCACTGCCGACCGATCCAGGCCCGCGATCGAATAGGATGCGAGAATCAGCGCCCCGTTTCGGAACCAGTTGACGACGGTCTGTTGATTCTGTTTGTCGGACCAACCCGAATAGGAGAAGCCATCCGGCATCTTGGACGACAATAACGCGGTGGCCGAAGCCGGTTTCGGGATCGCTCCTTCGATAGCGGATTTCGGCTCCGTCAGATGGATAGTGACCTTCGGATGATCGATGTCCAATGCGAATCGGAATTTGTCTGGATTTCTCGCGGCAGGGGTTTTGTGGTCCGCCGTAGTCCCCGCCGGGCCACGGCACCCCAAGAACGAAAGCAACCCGGCAAGCAACAGCCATTTGCAAATGTTCATAGATCTCTCATAGTGAAGCCGCACGACGGAAGCGCCGTGCGGCCAAGTTCCAACTTACATAAAGAGACGAAAGGCTTACTTGCCCGCGTCCTTCTTGGTGGCGTCGCCGCCCGGGGCCATGGCTCCGTCGCCTTCCTTCTTCTCGCCACCAGGCGCCACTGTTCCGTCATCCTTTTTCTGGGCCCCGGTGTCCATGGTGCCTTTGTCGGTCGTGGTTGTCGTCGTCTTATCGGTGGTCGTCGTTGAATCGCCGCCCGCCTTCTTATCGGTGTCGGTCGTCGTCGACGTCTTCTCGGTGGTGGTGCCAGTGTCACCGCTGCCGCTGCAGCCAACGACATAGGACATGATCACGCCCGCAACGAGCATCAACATGATTTTCTTAAACATCTTGGTTAATTTCCTCCGTTCAATACTTCACCACAGACTCGAGGGATTGGCCCCGAACTTCCTGCCTATGGTTGGGCGATTTTACCCACAAAACGATCTATTAGTATGTTTTGAACGGGCTTTTGGTTGATCGGTCCGACCGAAAACGTTCAATTTCTCGGTCTAGCGCCGCCGTCGCCTGAACTGCTCTCTCCTGGTTTGGTTCCGATCCGGCGACATTGTCGAACTCCTGGAGCGCCGACCGTAAATCTACCGGCAGGCGCTGAAGCAGCTTTTCCTCTTCAATTGTTCCGGGCAATTGTACGATTGCGGCCATTTTGCGGATACTTGCGCGGCGAATGGCGGTCAACGCCAACCCCGGCGCCTTCGCCCGCTCATACAGCCGCGCGATGGCCTCGATATATTCACCCGTGTGCGGTTGCTTTGGACGGCGCCGCAGGGGGTAGCCAAACCTTTTGCCCGTGCTGAACACCAAAACCGCGAATACAAGCAGCGCCTGATAGACCGTCGCCCGCCCCGCTGTCCCAAGGCGGGTCCAAAGAGAATCCCCTTCCGAATAGCCGTGGAGGGTCTCGTCGAAAGCAACGGCCTTCCCGCCCGCAGCCGCCAAATCGACGACCTTCAGCCCCAATTCGGCATGTCCGCTCTGACCCAGATTCTGATTCATGAAGGCATCCGCCGAAACGCACGCGACGATCCAACCCTGATCGAAATGGCGAATGGAGGCGAACGCACCGTCTTTCCCGCCAAGCAACGGAATCCAACCTTCTCCCACGATCCGCTCGTCGCCCGGCTCCGAAAACCACGACGTGAGTTGCAGCGACGGATTCGCCGGATCGAGCGAGGGGTCCTCCGTGAGGACCACGCGAAGGCCGAAAACCGATGCCTGCGGCGCGCTCAAATGCTCGACGCCGAACAAAACGACATTCTGGCCTCGCCTGCTGAGTTCAACCAACGACTTCATCTCGGGCGTTAGGTCCCCTTCCATCCCCCGAAATTGCCGAAGAAGGACGACAACCGCTCCTGGCCGCGGCTGCAACTGGGCAAACGGTGTCGTATTGCGCTCTACGTCATGACCCGCCTCTCCCACCAATCGATAGAATGCGGCCGTCCCGCCTGGATCGGTGGAGTAGGTGGAGTGGGATGTCATGTCTGTCACCGGTCGTATCCCCTCTTGAAAGAGCCCAAGAAACAGTCCCACCGCCAAGACGGCTGCGATGGCGAGCATCCACCGGCCTATCTTCACGCCGCACGCTCCCCGATCAGGCCGCTAATTCCCGTGTATGCCGCTTGCGCCCGTCCGTAGTCGCGATCGTTGGGGTCCAACATGCCGTACCAAAACTGGTCGAAATCCAGCGTCATTGGCTCCAAAATCGGCAGGAGGCGCTCCCCACCCGACCGCCGGGTTCTTCGGACATATTCCCAGTTCGTCAAGCCGGATTCGTATCGGATCATCCCCGCCTCGTCGAGCCGCGCGAGCGTGGCCATGTACAGACATCGGACCGCCAATCGCCAATTCCCCGACGCCGCGTACTGTTCCGCGCGCCGAAGCCAGTCGCTCACGCTCGCGGAGACATATTCATCGGCCTCGACAACTTTGGAACCCGTCCGCCGGACGAGCCGAACGTTGAATTTGCGGATGACAAAGTATGCGCCGACGATGATGGCCGCGATCCCAAGGGAGATCATGATCAGAAATATGAAGTTGGCAATCCCGGGGCCGGATGGGGAAAGCCCGGACGTCAGCCTGCGGAAGAACGCGCCGACCTTTTCGATCAGGTCGCGAATCCACCGGCCGATTGAGCCAAAAACAGACTCTCCTGTCTCCGCCTTCGCCTTCTTGAAAATCGGATCGCTCAGGATCGCATGGGCAGTCTTTTCCGCGTCAATCTTCGATCCCGGATGGCGCAGTTCCAATACCGATCGCAGCTCCGAAATGCGGGCAATCGCCTTCTTCCTCGATTGGAGATTCCCGCGCAACGAACGTTCCAGCTCCGGATCGCGTATCCCTTCCGAATGCAGTTTCTCAATGACAGCGGCGCTCGAACCACCGCCTTTTCCCGACGCATAATCGCGCGCCGCCCGCAATGCATCCTCTGCGGAAGAAAACGCGCTAGAGCATAAAGCCAGGATTGTCGCCGCCAGGAGCCATCGCCTTTGCGAGCATTTCAATGTCAAAACCCTCTTTCCGAATTCGAACATCGAAGTACAGCAGCGCCGTGACGCCGACGGAAAACGGCAAAATCAGCGCGGAAGCCGACGATTGCAATAGCGTCATCAGTCCCTGCAGCGCTGTGTTGAGCACGTCCGTCTTGATCGGGGCGTCGCTAAAGAACGATGCCATGCCGAACAGCGAAAACGGCAGCTGAATCGCCGCCTGAACGATCATGGACAGAATCCCCGAGACGATTGAAACGACAAAGACGATTCCAAGCGCCCGCCAAAAATCCGACATCGTCAGCTTCCAGCATCGGGCAAGCGCAGCGCTCACCCCGAGGTCCTCCACCACTATCGCAGGACCGAGAAACGAGCTGAAAACAAGCAAAATCATGACGCATGGAACGATAAAGCAGCATCCCAGAAGGGCGGGAATGACCGAAAGCGCCGGATTGGCAGCCGCCACTCCGGCGGCGGCCAACGTCGCGGTGAAGCTGATGCCAGCAACCAACGCCCCGAAGATAAGGCCGAGCAAAAGATATGCGCCAATCACTCTGCCAAAGACCGCATGCAGCCGCTTGCGCACGCTCGCCCCGGTTGCCGGATTATTCAGATACCGGTCGGCAACCGCGACCGTCAGCCCCGTCTGCTGATAGGCCCATAAGAGAAATATGATCGGCGCGGCAACAAACGTAACGACAACAAACGTCCCAAAGAATTGGAACATCTGCTGCTCCGTAGGGCCTTTCGATCCGGTTCCGAAGGCTGCGATAGAGTTGATGAATGCCAAATTGCAGATCGACCAAATGATGCCGGTCAAGATCGCGGGAACGAGTACGACGGACAGGAACAGCTTCGCGTTCGCCCGGTACAGCGCCAGCCCCTCGTCCAACATCTCCCCAAGATTGAGCGGCCGCAAACGGAACTGCCTCTTCCGCTCCCGCCGTTGGGAGGGCGGAGGGCTATAGCTCAACGCAGGACCTGTTTGGCAATAATAAGACGCTGGACTTCAGAAGAGCCTTCTCCAATCTCGCATAGCTTGGCATCGCGCCAATACTTCTCCACATCGTAATCCAAAGTATAACCCCGGCCACCAAATATCTGTATCGCCCGGTTGGTCACGTTGCGAGCGGTCTCCGACGAGAACAGCTTCGCATGCGATGCCTCTTCTACTACCCGCTGGCCCTCGTCGAACATCCGAGCGGCCTTGTGGATCAGGAGCCGCGCCGCCTCGATCTCCACCCGCGAATCAGCAAGCATCCATTGAATCGCCTGGTTCTTGCAGATCGGTTTGCCGAACTGTTCTCGCTGCTTGGAATACTCCACCGCCGACTCAAACGCCATCTCCGCCAAGCCCAACGCCATGCCGGCAATCCCGATCCGGCCCCGATACAAGAGCCCCGTTACCTCTTCGAACGTCCCTGGCGTACGCCAACCTAAGGCGTCTTTCAAATTGAATTCCGCGGTAAAGCTGGCCTTGACGCCAAGCGTTGGAATACGCCGCGTAAACTCGTAGCCCGGATCGCTGGTCTCCAGCAGAAACGGCGCCAAGGCGTCATCCGAAACGCGGGCGATGATGATGATGAGCTGCGCTCGGCCGGCGTTGGTGATGAACATCTTCTGGCCGTTCATGCGATATCTGTCCGGCCCCAATTCCGGGTCTGGCTTGGCCCAGGTTTGGACGCCGCGCGCATCGCTCCCCGCCGTCGGCTCGGTCAGCCCCCACGCCATCCGGATCGAACCATTCAGAATTCCTGGCAGATATTTTTCTCGCTGCTCTTGGGTTACAAAATCGACGAAATGAGCCGCGCATAGCGCGTTGAGAGCGGCAACATTCATCGCGAGCGCGCCGTCTCCCCGCGCGATCTCCCGCACTGCTTCCGCGTAGGTCTGGCAGCTCACGCCGATCCCGCCAAGCGACTGTGGCACAACCATGTGCAATATGCCGTTGCGCGCCATCGTGTCGAAAAGCGAGTCCGGCCACATGGAGGTTTCCCATTCGCGGTGGTAGGGCAGGACGTCGGTCCGGACGAACTCCCGGACGGTGGCGAGAAACTGCTTCTCTCGCTCAGTTAGCTGAAGAATCATTTGGGTGCTCTCTCGTTGAGACGATTTCGCGGGCGTCATTGCCCGCCGACGAAAGGATACCCGCTGCTAGAGTGACTCGTAGGAACCGACAGGCGCATCCTTGGAATACTTCGCCGGGTCCTTATCAAACTTCGGCTTGCACATCGGGCAGCAGAAGTAGTAGCGCTTACCGTTGTAATCGGAATGCAGCGCCTTGGATTTGTCCGGAATCTTGTCCTTCAACACAGCGCAGACGAGGGTCGCGTTGCTCACATCTTTCACTCCGCCTCCGGAAGTCTGACTGGTCCTCTCAGGTTCCGTGGTTCCGCCGCCTGAATCCTTCGATCCGCCGCATCCGGCGACCATCACTGCCGCCACAGCCAAACTTAGTATCCAAGTTCTCATTTTCATTCTCCTGTCCGCAAGCGAAAGCGTGCGGCTATCTTCGAGATTCCCTCTCCCGCTTGCGGGGGAGGGTTAGGGTGGGGGTTCAATTTCGTTCAGTCTACCTTCGCCTCGCCCCCAGGCCCTCCACCGTCCCAAAAACCTGTTCTCGAATCGCGTTTGCCTCTTCATCCGTCATCGTCCCGTCCGGCTTCCGCAGGGTCAGTGCGATGGCCAGGCTGTGGTTGCCTTCACCTATCCCTTTGCCCTCATATACGTCGAACAGCCGCACATCCTCCAACGCCTCACCGGCGGAGGATCGCACGGCCTTCTCGATTGTCGCATACACCACCGATTTGGCGATTTCGAATGCCAAATCCCGCCGCACCGCCGGAAATCGCGGCGGCGGCGTATAGCTGTACTCCCTCTTCGCCCGTTCGAACAAAGCGTCCATAGATAGCTCGGCGGCCAACGTCCCCGCAGGCAAATCCTGTGCATTTGTGGCATCCGGGCTGAGCGCCCCGAAAATGCCGAGATCGACGAAGCATGCCGATCTCCCTGGATGAAACCGCGGGCTCTCAACCGGACCCATCTCCGTCGTCACTCCAATTCGATCGAGGAGCGTCTCTAGGAATCCCTTGAGCGTGAAGAAATCGTGCGGCGGGGTCTTTTCACCGGCCTGCCAATTCGGGCTAACCCGGCGGCCACACAGCATGATTCCCAGGTGCTTGACCTCTTTCATGCCTTCGAACACTCGTCCGATCTCGAACAACGCTAGGTCCGGATTCCCACGGCGCGCGTTGTGCAAGAGCGATGCCGCAAGCCCGAGAAGCAGCGACGGCCGCAAGATGCTCAGCTCCGGGCTCATCGGGTTGCGCGGCCCGATGGTCTCCCCCGCCGGGTCAAGCGACGACGGCGCGCGCAGCGAGTGGTTCACAACTTCCGTTAGCCCCATCCCGATCAGCTCCCGCCGAACCGCCGTCTCAAACGCGGTCGTCGGGGTCTCCTTGCCGAGCAGCGTCCGCCCCATCGGCAGCTCATCGGGAATGTGCTCGTATCCATGAATTCGCCCGATCTCCTCGATAATGTCCTCTTCGCGGACGAGATCGGGTCGGCGCACGGGGACGCCCACAACGATTCGATCGTCATTTATGGGGCGAAGGCTCAGGCCGAGTCGGCTGAGATAATCGATGCAGGTCTCAATATCAACTTCCATGCCCAGCAACGCCGACGCCCGCTTAACCGAAACCTCAAACTGCGCTCCGCCAGACGGCAGATCATCTCCCGCCCAGCAATCGATGAACCCGCGCACCGGCGCTACTCCTGTTTCGCGCTCAATAAGCATCCCGGCCCGGTTCAAAGCGGTCATTACGACATCCCGATCCACGGACCGCTCAAACCGATAGCTCGCCTCCGTCCGAATGCCAAGCGCTTTGGAGGTCTTTCGCACGCCGGTCGGCGAGAAATGGGCGGACTCGAGGAGCATGTTGGTGGTTTTTCCGCTTACCTCGCTGTCGGCGCCGCCCATCACGCCGGCGATTGCAATAGGGCGCTTGGCATCGCAAATCATCAACATCGGAGGCAGGACCTCACACTCCGTCCCATCGATAACGGTAATCTTCTCGCCGGGACTAGCCTGTCGAACGACGATGCGGCCCTCCGCCAATTTGTCATGATCGAACGCATGAAGCGGTTGGCCGGTCTCAATCATCACATAGTTGGTGACATCAACGATGTTGGAAATCGGCCGCATGCCGCATGCGATCAGCCGTTTTTGCAGCCGTTCGCTTGACGCGCCGATGCTGAACCCACGTACCAGCCGGGCGGCATATCGCGGGCACAAATTTTCGTCCTCAATCGTCACGGAAGCCAACTTTGCCGCCTCGTTCTCGCCTCTCTTATCGCCCAGGCTCCAACCGGATCGGAACTCCGCCCACAGCTCGGTCGGCGTGCATTGATCGCCCAGCTTGGCCATGATCTCCCACGCCAGCCCGACGATGCTAAGGCAGTCGCCACGATTCGGCGTGACCTTGACATCAAGGACCGGCCCCAATTCCGAATCCTTGATCGCCTCGACCTCCAGCCCCGCCATCGTCAGCAGATGCGCGGTCTTCTCCGCATCAAGGTCGAACTCGATATATTCTTTCAGCCATTCAAGCGTTACTTGCATAAACTGTCCTTGCTTTTCTTCCCCCTCCCCTTTTTTCAGGCGTCAGCCTGGAAAAGGGGGAGGGTTGGGTGGGGGTTCTTCCGTTCCCCTCGCACGCCGGGAACCTCCCGATGCCGGCTGGAAGCCAGCGTTACGTGAACTGTTTCAGGAACCGCAAATCGTTCTCCGTGAAATGCCGCAAATCGTCCACGCGGTATTGCAGCATCGGAATCCGCTCCACCCCCAGCCCGAACGCAAACCCCGAATACCGTTTCGCGTCGATCCCATAGCTCTCCAAGATGTTCGGATGTACCAGCCCCGCCCCGCCCAGCTCGATCCAGCCGGATTTCTTGCACACCGGGCAGCCCGAACCGCCGCAAAAAATGCAGGTAATCGCATAGTCCACGCCCGGTTCCACGAACGGGAAAAAGTCGGGCCGAAACCGCACCTGCACCGCATCCCCGAACATGAGCCGCGCGAACTGGCCCAGCGTCCCTTTCAGATGCGCCATGCTCACGCCCTCGTCCACCATGAAGGCGTCCACCTGGTGGAACGTGTGCGAATGGGTCCGGTCCACCGCCTCATGCCGGAAGCACCGGCCGATCGTGAAAATCCGAAATGGCGGCTTGCGCGTCTCGAAGATATGCCCTTGGAAGGCCGTGGTCTGGGTTCGCAGCACGTGCTCGTCATCCACCCAAAACGTATCCTGGTCGTCCATCGCCGGATGTTCATCGGGATAGTTGAGCGCGCCGAAATTGTATTTGTAATGCTCCAGCTCCGGCCCTTCCCACCGCTCGAACCCCAGCCCGATCAGCGCCGCGGCAATCTGGTCGGCGGTGTTGGTCAGCACATGCTGCAGGCCATGTTGCGGCCGGATGGCGGGAAGCGTGATATCGACCTTCTCCCGCTCCAACTGGGCCGCCCGATCGCCCGAAGACAGCCCGGCCCGTTTTACCGCGACCAGCGCCTCCAACTCGCCCTTCACCTGATTCGTCCGCTGCCCGGCGTCCTTGCGCTCCTCAGGGGCAAGCCGGCCGATGCCTTTCAGGAACTCGCTGAGGGCGCCCTTCCGGCCCAGGTACTCGGTCTCCAGCGCGTCCAGCTCCGCCGTGGAGCCGGCCGCCGATATCCGCTGCTTGGCCGAAGCCGCAATTTCGTCTATCTTTGCCATTTCTCTAACCCTAATAATTGGAAGCGCCCGCCGACTTCGTCGGCGGGCGCTGAAATTCCGATCGTGGCGCTACGCCCGGACGAAGCCGACCACCGCGGTAAACGCATCCGCGTCGTGGATGGCCATATCGGACAAAACCTTCCGGTCCAACGCCACACCCTTCACCGCGAGCTTGTGAATCAGCTCGCTGTACTTCATATCGTGGGCATGGCAGGCCGCCGTCAGACGGACGATCCATAGCTGGCGGAACTGCCGTTTCCGATTCCGGCGGTCGCGGTAGGCGTACATCCCGGACTTCATCAACTGCTCTTGGGCCCTGTTGACTACGCCGGACTTCTGACCCCAATAGCCCTCTGCCCTCTCGAGAATCTTCTTATGCCGCTTATGGCTGGTTACGCCGCGTTTTACTCGTGCCATCTATTTCAATCCTATCAGCCGCTTCATGCGCTTTTCAAATGCCGGAGTGAGAGTCGCGTCCTGCCCAAGACGCCGCTTCTGTGAGCTGCCTTTGTGTAAGAACATATGGTTGTCATACGCCTTCCGGCGGATGAGCTTCCCGGTTCCGCTTATTTTGAACCGCTTCAGGGCGGTTTTTCGCGTCTTAAACTTCGGCACTTTTCTCCTCCGATGTCGTCTCTTCTGCCGGCGGCGCGTCCTGATGTGCTCTGGCTCTCGCGGCGCCCGGCTTCGGGCTCAAAATCAGCGACATCATTCTGCCTTCCATTTTAGGGTCTTTTTCCACAATCGCCACGTCAACCGCGCCATCAACGAACTGTTGCAGAACCCTGCGGCCCATCTCCGGCCTCGTGATCTCCCTGCTGCGGAAAGTGACCGTCACCTTCACCTTGTCGCCTTCCTGCAAGAACCGAATGGCGTTCTTCAGCTTCGTGTTGACATCGTGCTCATCCGTGCCTGGCCGAAGCCGAATGCCCTTGAGCTCGCTTTTCGTCGACTTCTTGGACGATTCTTTTTCCCGCTTCTCTTGCTCGTACTGATACTTTCCGTAATCCAGAATACGAGCCACAGGCGGACGGGCTGTCAAATTTACCACGACGATGTCCAAATCTTCCTTTCGGGCAAGATCGTATGCGGCACGCGCGTCCATTGTGCCGAGATTTTCGCCGCGGGAGTTGATCACTACGAGCTCACCCAGGCGGAATATCCGCTCGTTCATCATGGTGCGCTCAGGGGGTCGCTGGTCGCGCCTATTACTCGGCCTTATTTTTACTCACCTAGGCTGATTCGCCTCCTTCAAAATGCCTAGGCAGTATAACGCAGCCGCTAGGGTCAAGTCAAGGTAGACTCCGACGATATGCCCGTAACTGAAGAAATGATTTTGAGCGCCCTCCAGACCGTCCAAGACCCGGACCTTGGACGGAGCATCGTTGACCTGGGGTTTGTCAAGGACGTGAAGATCTGCGGCGGCAACGTCGCCTTTACAGTCCAATTGACCACGCCCGCATGCCCCGTCAAGGAGTTGCTGGAGGATGAATGTCGCCAGACTGTGCTCGCCCTTCCAGAAGTAGATGAAGTCAACGTTACAATGACCGCCCAGGTAACGAAGGGGCGGGAGGATGTCGGGGACCTGCTGCCATCCGTCAAGCATGTGATCGCCGTCGCGAGCGGCAAGGGCGGCGTGGGGAAAAGCACGGTGAGCTGCAACCTGGCCATCGCTCTGGCGGCAACTGGGGCGAAGGTCGGTATTGTGGATATGGATGTGTACGGCCCCAGCATCCCCCGCATGATGGGTGTGCATGGCGCAAAGCCGGCTGTCACGAACCAAAAACTGATTCCTGTCGAAAAGTACGGCATCAAGATCATGTCGCTCGGATTCCTGCTCGCCGACGACCAGGCGGCCATGTGGCGGGGACCGATTATCGCCGGAACGGTCAAACAGCTGCTTGGAGACGTGGAGTGGGGTGAGCTGGACTATCTGATCGCCGACCTGCCGCCTGGAACGGGGGATGCGCCCATGTCCACCGCCCAACTGGTGCCCCTTTCCGGTGTCGTGATCGTACTGACTCCGCAAGAGGTGGCCGCAAGAATCGCGGCCAAATCCATTGTCATGTTCCGGAAGCTGGATTCGCCAGTGATTGGCGTGATCGAGAACATGAAGGGGTTCATCTGTCCCCACTGCGGCAAGGAGTCGGAAGTATTCCCAGGCCCGGGCGGACAAGAGCTGGCGGAGATGTTCGATGTTCCGTTCCTGGGGAGCATCCCGCTCGATCCCATCATCGGGGAATCCAGCGATTTGGGTACGCCGAGCGTTATTGCCCACCCGGAACGACCGCAAGCCGCGGCGTTCCACGCATTAGCCGGAAAGTTGGCCGCCCAGATCAGCATCCATTCGGCGCAACGGTCGGACGTTCCCGTGGCGTCGTAAATTCCCGGGGCATCGCAGGCGCCGGTCCCCGCTCGCCAATCAAGTCCCGAATCCGGGTCATCAATTCGCAGGCAAAACGGTCGCGGGCCTCTTTATCCGTAAGGCCGCCGGCTACCTCGGCGTAGGTGAACGGCTCGCCCCAGATAATGGACATCTTCGACCGATGGAGCATCTTCGCTCCACGCGGCAGGAATTTGGCCGTCCCAACAACGCCAACCGGGATCACCGGCGCGCCCGAACGTTTCGCCAGCATAGCGACCCCTTGGTTCGGCATCTGGAGCGTCTTCCCATCCCCCCGCGTGCCCTCCGGGAAGACCAGCACTGCCTCTCCCTGCCCCAACAGATCCAGCGTCAATCGGATGGCGGATAGGTCCGTGCCGCCGCGATCGACTGGAAACGCTCCCCAAGCCAGCAAGATATTTCGCAACACCGGCGCGAACAGCTCCTTTTTCGCCATGAAGCGCAGGACCCTCGTGGTGGCGGAACCGACCGCATGTGGATCGGCGAAGCTGACGTGGTTGGGAGCGACGATGAGCGGCCCCGTCTTCGGCACCCGCTCTTCATGAACCCATTCCAAGCCGCCGTAGAGAGCGCAAATGCCGCGAAAGGTCGAGCGCCCGAACTTGTAGGCGGCCAGATTCACCGCCGCTTCACCAGCGCATCCACCCGTTGAAACACCTCTTCAATCGTCAAATCATCCGTGATCACAAGGTCCGCATCCGGAGCGATGGTCAGGGGAGAATCGGCGCGGCTTTTATCCCGGGCATCCCTGGACATCATGTGAGAGAGCACCTCGGTGGTATCCGCGGAAATCCCGCGTTCCCGCAGCTCCTTCGTCCGGCGGGAAGCCCGCACTTTTGGGGAGGCGTCCAGATACAGCTTTATGTCGGCGTCGGGGGCAACCACCGTTGTCGTATCCCGACCTTCGAGCGTCCAGCCGCCCGACGCAATCATCGTTTGCTGCAGCGCGACCAGTGCCCGCCGTACGGGAGGGTGGACTGACAGGGCGGAAGATAGTTCGCTGATGACCGGCTGGCGGATGGCTTCGGAAACGTCCTCGCCGTCCATGAAGAGCCGGTCTCCATCGAATCGCAGGTCCAGCTTCTCCGCCAGCAGTCCCAACTCCTCAGGCGAAGCATGGATCATATCCAGACGCATGGCCTTCACCGCGAACGCGCGGTACATCGCCCCAGTGTCCAGATATTGCAGGCCGAATCGCTTGGCGATCAGCTTGGCGATGGTGCTCTTGCCGGCGCCCGCCGGTCCGTCGATGGCGATAACCATCAGACCTCCTCGATATCCGCCCCAAGGGCGCGCATCAGCTGCACAAACCCAGGGAAGCTGGTATCAACGCATTCAACGTCCGTGACGAGCGTTTCGCCGTCGGCGATCATTCCCGCGATGGCCAGACTCATGGCGATCCGGTGGTCGCCGTGGCTGTGGACGATGGCTCCGGTCAGGAACGTGGGTCCCTGAATAATCAGGCCGTCCTCCGTGGTCTCGATGGCGGCTCCCATCCGGCCCAGCTCCATTCGAATCGTCTCCAGCCGGTCGCTTTCCTTCAGTCGCAGCTCGCCGGCTTCGGAAAGCCTGGTTTCCCCGTGCGACTGAGTTGCAGCAACGGCGAACAGCGGCACCTCGTCAATCATGCGCGGTATCAGGTCGCCGCCGGCGGTCATGGCGGTCAAGCTCGACGTTTGAGCGGTCAAGTCCGCCGCGGGTTCCCCGGCCCGTTCCCGCTCCTTTTCTCGCTGAATATTCGCGCCGGAAGATTGCAGCAAGTCCAAGAAACCGACTCGCGTCCAGTTCGTTCCCACATCCACCAATTCTAGCCGAGAATCCGGGATCACCAGCGCCGCCACAAGCGGGAACGCGGCAGAAGAAAAGTCCGCCGGTATCTGAATGAAGCCGGCCTGCAGCTTTGCACCGCCCTGGACTGTCGCCGAAAGGCCCTTTTGTTCCAGTGTGACGCCGAACGCCGGAAGCATCCGCTCCGTGTGATCCCGGCTGAGGCTGGGTTCCGTGACCGTCGTTTCCCCGTCGGCAAAAAGCCCGGCAAGCAGGATGCTGGACTTGATCTGCGCGCTCGCGACAGGCGTCTTGGTATCGATCCCATGCAGCCGGCCGCCTCGGATGCTCAGCGGCGCGAACTTGCCGTCTTCCCGGCCGTCTATTGTTGCGCCCATCTGCCGCAGCGGATTTCCCACACGCGGCATCGGACGGCTATTCAATGACTCATCACCGGAGAGCACGGAATGGAACGGCTGGCCGGCCAAGATACCGGCCATCAATCGCATCGTGGTTCCCGAATTGCCACAATCGAGGATCGTTGTCGGTTCCCGCAGGGCGCCGCCGTCCACTCGCCAGCGTCCCTCCGCCGCTCGCTCGACCGTCACTCCCAGCTGGCGAAGAATCGCCGCGGTAGCCAGGCAGTCAGCGCCTTCGAGGAGGTTTTCAATCACTGTGGAGCCGGACGCCAGCCCGCCGAGCATCAGCGCTCGGTGGGAGATGCTCTTGTCCGGCGGCACAATGGCCCGGCCCGAAAGCGGCCCGCCGCGCCGCACTCGCCAGGCTTTGGTCAAGAGATGATCCCGTCCTTCAGATGCTTCGATTCGTTGAGCAGCTCCAGGATCTTCTGGTCGTCATTGTGCTCCAGGAACCCGCGCATCTCGTGAATGTGAAACTCAAGGTCCTCCAACGCCGACACGACCTGGTCGCGATTGTTCGCGAAGATGCTCTGCCATAGGTCCGGCGAGCTGGATGCCACGCGGGTCAGGTCCTGCCAGCTCGATCCGGCCATCTCCGGATGGGTCAGCATGGCGCTCATGCGAATGAGGATCGATGCGATGGCGTGGGGGACGTGGGAAAGCACCGCCGCATGCCGATCGTGCTCTTCCGGCGACAACTGTATCGGGTGCCCACCGACCGCTCTGACCAACTTTTCCATGGTACCGAGCGCCTTCTTGTCCGTATCGCCCGTTGGGGTGAACACCCAGGTGCCTCCGTCGAACAGGTCGGCGTCCGCCTCTTCCGGCCCGGAGGTCGCCCTGCCGACCATGGGGTGGCCGCCGACAAATCGGGGCCGGAACTTGAGCGGGTAGCTCTTGGTCCATTGAAGAATGCTGCCCTTGACGCTGCTCGTGTCGGTGACGATGCAGCCGTCCTTGCAGAAAACATCGGCTTCCAAAAGACAGGGGATTATGCTGGGTGGCGGAACCGCCAGAACGAGTATATCGGCGGCAGCCAGGTGATTGAGGGTCTCCCACGTCGTATTGACCGCCCCAATCTCTTCCGCGTTCTGTCTGCGCTCCGGGTCGATGTCGAAGCCGAAAATCTCCTCGCCGACCTCCCGCTTACGGAGCGCAAGGCCCAGACTGGCCCCGATGAGGCCCAGCCCAACGATCCCGATCTTGCCAAAGGTGCTACGAGCCATACCATTTTCTCGGTAGGAATCGGTCGAACCGGACAGGTTGTGAAGCGGAGAAGTCTGTCATTGGGGGGCTCCGCGGGGAGTATACCTTTGCGCTACCGGTAGACGAACCCCGTCAGGGCGACCGTATATTCTTTCCGTTCTTCGTTGTAGCGGACCACGTACTTCGTCGGATACCAAGCGTGCTTTTGGACCTTCTTCAGGGGCACGATCGGGAGCACTACATTCGGCTTCGTCTCCAAAAAGCTCTTGTTCACCATCGGCTCAAAAAATATCCATTTGCCGTTATACGAGCCGTAAATGAAGGTGGACGTGAATGGTTTGCCGTTGAATTCCGGCGCGGTCACGTCAACCCAGTGGACACCCATCGTTGGCACCTCGGACTGAGGAGCCAGCATGTAATGGTCAGGTTGATACGCTTTGGCGATCGGCTTGAAACATTTCTTCTTGTCTGTTCCGACCGCAGTGATCTTGTCTCGCTGTGCGGTCGGCACAGTGTAGAAGTGGAAGTCGAAATGAGGCACATCATACACGCCGGGCGGGATGTGGCCCTTTGGATTCCAATCCACCGCGATGCCCTGGATGCCCACGGCATCGGCCTCCTTCGGCAGGTTCATACGGTGTTCGTATCCCGGCATCAATGGGTTGTTTGGCGGCCGCTCGGTTTGGAGACCTTCGAGGGCGGTTTCGGTAAAGGTAACGCCCACTGAGATTGGCTTCGTCTTCGAGGCCATCCGCGCCCAGGAATAGACCGTGCCGTTTCCGAGCAGCGTGGTCTCGCCAAAATAGAATCCTTTCGCCTTCAGTTTACAGTTTTCACACGCGTTGAGCGATCCGGCGCCCGCCAACGCAGCCGCCGTTACTATGGCGACGAGCAGTTTCATAGAGTGCATTGTCTATCTCTCCGTGCAGGGGGAATTGAACCTAAATCTTTGCATATTTGAGCAATGATTGTCAACGGACACGAACCTCCCTCTACCCCCTAAATGGCAGGGAGGGAGTGTTTTCGGCTGGAGTAACGATCCTCATGTCCATTCGCGTCCGATCGATAAGGAAGGCGATCAGTTCCTCGGGAGTGAGGAACGTGGCTTCTTCGATCAGCACCCAAATCTCCGCTTCCGGTTTCAGGGGCCGCAATTTGACGGCGTCCTTCGCCGTTGTAACAATCGGCTCGGTCAGGCCCCGCAGGTCTTCGGCGCGGTAGTGATGGTGGTCGGGAAATCTGCAAGGCGTTACCGTGGCTCCGAATTCGGTCAGAGCGGCCTCAAATCGCCTGGGGTTTCCGAGCGCGCTCAGGGCGGTCACGCTTTTACCTTTGAGCCATTCCAGATCTTGCCGCTCACCGGCCAAAGAGCGCAGTTCGACCGGCTGCCGTTGCATGGGATAGGTCAGGCGGAAGCCGACGTCCCGGTCGCTCAAGACGGCGTGGGCCCGCCGGAAAAAGGAGCGTGGCTCCCGAAGCGGCCCGGCCGGAAGGCACAGCCCGTTCCCGAATGGCCGCTCGGCGTCCATTACGAGGAAATCCACGTCGCGCGCCAACGGAAGATGCTGAAAGCCGTCATCCAAAATCAGCGCGTGGCAATCCGCTCTTGCCGCGATCAGCTCCGCCGCGGTAAGGCGATTACGACCGACAACGATGGGAACGGTTGGCAAGGCCTCGCGGATTTCGACGGCCTCGTCACCGACCTGCTCCGTCAGCGCGGTCTCCCCTGGCTCCAAAACACGCAGCCGCCCGTCGCCTCCATACCCGCTGCAGCTGATCGCGGGACGGTAGCCAACATACAGAAGCAGTTTTGCAAGCGCAATCGTCGCGGGGGTCTTGCCGGAGCCGCCGACGAGCAGGCTGCCGATGCCGATGATCGGAAAGTCCGGCTTCCGGCGCTTTTTGAAACCGAGCCGGTACCAACCGGCGTAGCATCGCCAGCCCAGTGCGTAGAGCAGCGATAGCGGCCAGAGGAGCGCCCTTGTCGCCCTCGCGCCCACACCCCTTCCGTCCCATATCCCCGGCCAATCCACAGCGCATTATGGCTTGCTCGTGGCGGAATCATAGG
Source organism: Fimbriimonadia bacterium (assembly GCA_041483895.1). Lineage (GTDB taxonomy): Bacteria > Armatimonadota > Fimbriimonadia > Fimbriimonadales > JABRVX01 > JBGPGO01. Next base: position 141,786 of record JBGPGO010000006.1, on the reverse strand, counting down.
ACGTATAAGACCTATAGGACATATAGGACCTATGCCGGGAATACACCTCTCGATGGTCGCTCATTGGGCTTGGGGTAGATTCGGCGCTATGGTTACGGCGGCGTTCACAACGCTCGGCTGCAAGGTCAATCAGTACGAAACCCAGCGGATTCTCGAATCCTTCGAGGAGGCCGGTTTCGCAATCGTCCCCTTCACCGATCGGGCGGATGTGTACGTCATCAACACCTGCTCCGTGACGCAGGCCGGGGAGAGCAAGTCCCGCCAGACCGCCCGCCGCGCCGCAAAGCAGAACCCGGACGCAAAAGTGGTCGTAACCGGCTGCGCGGGCGAAATGGCCAAGCGCCGTGGAGAGGATTTTCCCGCTGCGGACCTCGTGGTGCCCAACAGAGATAAGCTGCTGACCCTCGACTACCTGTTCTCCGAATTTCCTGAATTCGGGGATCGCGCCGCGCGCGAACCGAGGCCCGCCGATCAAGCGCGCCCCGCAGGCAGAACCAGAGCGACGGTCAAGCTCCAGAACGGATGCAACATTTTCTGTTCGTACTGCTCCATCCCCTACACGCGGCCCCACCAGTTCAGCCGCCCGTGGGAGGAGGTTGTGGAGGAAGTGCGCAAGCTGGCCAATCGCGGATATCTGGAAGTGGTTTTGACCGGCGTTCTCATCGGCGACTACGGTCCTCGCGATGGAAGCGGTGGCCCGGACCTGCCGGACCTGATCGAAAAACTGGCCGCCACAATTGGATTGGAGCGCATCCGGATCAGTTCCATCGAGCTGACCCAGGTGACGCCGAAGCTGTTGGACCTCATGCGTCGGGAGCGCAAAATCTGTCCGCATCTGCACATCCCCTTGCAGGCGGGCGACGACCGAGTGCTGCGCGACATGAACCGTCCGTATCTGCGCCAAGACTACATCGATCTGTGTCTCGCCGCGAAAGCGATGATCCCCGGCGTCGGGCTGACGACGGACATCATGGTCGGTTTTCCATCCGAAGATGAGGAAGGATTCGAAAAAACGTTAGACGTCGCGAGGCAGGTCGGGTATTTGTCGGCCCATGTGTTCCGATACTCCCCACGTCCCGGAACCCCGGCGGAGAAAATGGGGGATCCGGTGCACGGGGATATCAAGGCCGAGCGCAGCAAGCGACTCACAGAATTGGTGACCGAAACGGGCACAGAATTCCGCCGCCAATTTTTGGGCCGTGAAATGCGAGTGTTGGCGGAGGGGCCGGTACCCGGAGGCGGACTGTTGCGTGGCTTTACGGACAACTACATCGAGGTGCGGTTCCCCGGTCCCCAAAGCATCTGCGGCCAGTTGGTGACGGTCCGGCTGGATGAACTGCACATGTCATGCGTGGCCGGTGAGGTGGTTTCTGAGACGGCCCTGAGGCTGCCGCTATTGGAGGAGAGAGTTTGAGCAACTGCATATTCTGCAAAATTGTCAACGGGGAGATCCCGGCGACGGTCGTTCATGAGACCCAGGGCACGATGGTATTTGAAGATACCAATCCGAAGGCGCCGCATCATATCCTGGTTGTGCCGCGAAAGCACATTATCAACCTCGATAAGGCATCCGAGGAGGATCAATCGTTGATTGGGGAGATGATGCTTGCCGTTGCCGAGGTCGCGAGGAGGCAGGAGTTCGCGGCGGACGGGTATCGGGTCGTGTTCAATGTAAACGAAGACGGGGGACAGACGGTCGATCATCTGCACGCGCATATGATGGGCGGGCGCCGGATGCACTGGCCCCCGGGATAGGTTCGTGCAGGGACCTATTCTGCAACGCGGCAGTGGTCGGCACAAGTAGTTATCGTTAGAATTCAATGACGAAGGAGTTGCGCAATGTGGCGAATAGCGGTCTTGATCGGGACGTTGTGTTTGGGATGCCAGCCGATGGCTAAGGCAGACGACCTTGCCGGATACTGGGAAGGTGCTCTCGATGTTGGAGGCGCCAAGTTGGTGCTCGGATTCCACATCGATTCAAAGGATGGCAAGTACACATGCAAGGTGGACAGCGTCACTCAGGGCGCGATGGGTTTGCCGACGGATTCCGTCACCATTGAGAACGGCGCCGTAACTATCGAGATGAAAGCCCTGTCGGCGAAATTCGAAGGCAAGATCAGCGACGACAAAAAGCAGATCGTCGGCGAATGGAAGCAAGCGGGAACGACGCTGCCGCTCACGATTGTTAAGAAGGATAAGCCCGCCGAACTCAAGCGTCCCCAGATGCCCAAAAAGCCATACCCGTACCACGAAGAAGATGTGACGTACGAGAACAAGGCGCAGGGCAACAAGATTGCGGGGACATTCACCCGTCTCAACACCAATGTCAAATTCCCCGTCGTGCTTCTGATAACCGGTTCGGGCGCGCAGGATCGCGACGAATCGCTGCTGGGCCACAAGCCGTTCCTGGTGCTCGCGGACTATCTCACGCGGCGTGGCATCGCCGTTCTTCGGGTCGATGATCGCGGCGTCGGCGGTTCTACGGGCGATCCCAACAAGGCGACTTCCGCCGACTTTGCCACTGATGTGCTGGCGGGCGTCGAATACCTGAAGACACGTAAAGATATCGACCCAAAGCGAATCGGCCTGATCGGGCACAGCGAGGGGGGCATGATCGCGCCCATGGTGGCCGTCAAAACCGCGGATGTTGCCTACATCGTTCTGATGGCCGGGACCGGCCTTACGGGCGAGCAGATTCTCAAGATGCAGACCGCGCTTATTTCCAAGGCAGCCGGCGCGCCGGAAGAGAAAATCAAGGAGAACGAAAAGAACGCAAGCACCTTGTACGAAGCCATGAAAGCGGGCGCGGATGAGGCGACGCTCCGTGAGAAACTGGAAGCGCTCATAAAGTTCCAAGCGCCAACGCTGAGCGACGCCGATCGGAAGACCGCTGTGGAAACGCAGGCGCGCGTCATAGGCTCGCCCTGGTTCCGGTATTTCTTGACGTATGATCCTGCTCCAACCATGAAGAAAGTGAAATGCCCGGTACTGGCGATCAACGGCGAACTGGACCTGCAGGTCCCGCCCAAAGAGGACTTGGCTGCCATCGAAACGGCATTGAAGTCCGGGGGAAACACCAACTACACAATCAAGGAATTTCCCAAACTGAATCATCTGTTCCAAACAGCGAAGACCGGATCGCCCGCTGAGTACGCGACGATTGAGGAGACGATGGCGCCGCAGGCTTTGGAGACGATCGCGAAATGGATTCTGAAGGTGACGACGCTCTAAGGGCTGGCTTCCAGAACCTTCACGCAGTCGAGGACATCCTGCTCGATCTGGCCGGTGAGCGCTTCCAGGGTCTCGTACCGCCTTTGCTCTCGGATCCGCTCGACGAACTGCAGCGTCACGTTTCTGCCATATAGATCGCCGCCCGCGTAGTCCAACAAGAATGCCTCCACCAACCGGGGACCATCTCCCAGCGTGGGACGGCTTCCAATAGAAACCGCGGCGGCGTATCGCGTTGCTTCCACCTTTGCCCATGCCGCGTACACGCCGTCCGCCGGAATCACAAGCCGGGCGAGCAGGGAGAGGTTGACGGTTGGGTAACCCAATGTTCGGCCCACGGCGTCTCCCGGCATCACCACGCCGATCAGCTCGTAGTATCGGCCCAGCCAACTCGCCGCTTGCCTCACTTTTCCGTCCAGAAGGGCCGCGCGGATATCCGTGCTGCTGACCCGGTGTCCATTGTCCAGCGCCGGCTCCATCGCGGTGGCGTCCATTTGCAGCTCCTCGCGATGTTCCTGCACGCGCGCGATGCTGCCCTCGCGACCGTGGCCGAAATGGAAGTCGTGCCCGGCGACCAGGTGCCGGCAGTGCAGCCCATCTCTTAGCAGACTCTTCGCAAATTCCATCCAGTGGATTTGAGACAGCGCCGTATCGAACGGCAAGACGAGGGTGTGGTCCGCGCCGGAAAGCGCAATCCGCTCCAGCCGTTGCGCGAGGGTGCAGAGATAGGGCGGGCAGTGGCGCGGGTCTTCGTGGGCAGTGGTTGGCTGGGTATCGGCTATCCGGCCCGCGTCTACGGGGTTGGCGGTGTCCGTTGCGCGCCCCACGACCTCCAGCGGGTTGCGATCGAACGTGACGACGACGCACGGCCTGCCATGTTCGCGCGCGTCTTGCACCGCCATCGCGATCAGCGCCTGGTGGCCCTTATGCACGCCGTCGAAATGGCCGATGGCGACGGTGCATTCCGTCCATGGCACCAGTTCCACGCGCGGTTGTCCGAACAGTAGGTTCATAGCGGGATACAAGGGTACCCGGTCGGCGGGTCCGGGATGCCATGCGGTGGTCTTGCCGGTCTCGGCCCCGGATGTCGTATAGGTCGTATAGGTCGTATAGGTCGTATGGGACCCAGACGACCTATATGTCCTATGCGATGTGTCGGGGTTCACTGTTTCCGACCACTCATCGAGCGCCGGGTTTCAACGAGATGTGTCGGGGTTCACTGTTTCCGACCACCCATCGCGCGCCAATACCCAAGACCCCGACACTCGAAGCCGCTCGTGTTGAGGTCTACCTTGGCGGAAGTTGGGGGCAATCGATGGCAGTGGACCCCAACACATCCAGAGTCTGGCGAATTGGCCAGGTGCGTGGTAAGATGGATTTCAGTTTATTGCGTGCGAATCAGAGAAGGGTAGGAGGTCGAACTATGAACCGGTCTGTGCATTCGCGGGGTCGAGGCTGGCGAGAGGTGTTTTGCGCGCGGATTTTCGGGGTGATGATTGCTGGTGTTTTCCTAGCCAGGCTCAGCATGGCTCAACAAGGGACGACGGTTCGAGTGTCCGTCACGAATTCAGGGGCGCAGGGAAATGCGGTCAGCTTACAGGCTGCGATCAGCGCGGACGGGCGCTATGTCGCCTTTTGCAGCCACTCGAATAATCTTATGTCCGGAGATACGAACAGTTCCGGCGACGTGTTCGTTCGGGACAGGCTGCTCGGGACAACAGAGCGAGTCTCTGTTTCGTCGGCCGGCGGGGAAAGTAACAACGAGAGCCTTGCTCCTTCCATCAGTGCTGACGGCCGCTACGTCGCCTTCGAGAGCTATGCGACCAACCTGGTACCCGAAGACACGAATGGAGAAGCTGACATATTCCTCCGGGATCGTCTTACTGGAATTACGGAACTGATATCCGTCTCTTCATCAGGGGACCATGGGAATCGGGAGAGCTTCTATCCTGCTATGAGCCCGGATGGCCGCTATATCGCATTTGAGAGTGACGCCAGCAACCTGGTTGTTGGGGACAAGAATAACGTCGCCGATGTGTTTGTGAGGTATCGACTGACTGGTACCACGGAACTTGTTTCCGTCAATTCTTCTGGAGCTCAGGGCAATTCAGGGAGCCGCTTTGCATCGATCAGCGCGGATGGGCGTTATGTGGCATTTTATAGCACCGCAAACAATCTGGTTGCCAGTGATACCAATGGCTATCTAGACGTGTTCGTTCGGGATCGAGTGGCCGGTGTGACAGAGCGGGTTTCCGTCTCCTCAATAGCTGAGCAAGGAAATGCTGTCAGCAAGAGTCCTTCCATCAGCGGCGACGGACGCTATGTAGCTTTTGTGAGCGACGCAAGCAATCTGGTGAGCGGAGATACGGGTGCCGAGGACGTATTTGTCCGGGATCGGCTGCTTGGAAGCACGGAGTGTGTTTCAATCGCATCGTCTGGGATCAAAGGCAACAAGGCTAGCATGGGTTTCAACGGCATATCTATCAGCGAGGATGGGCGGTTTGTTGAGTTTTGTAGCTACGCGACCAACCTGATAGACGGGGATACCAATGGCGATTGGGATGTGTATGTCCGGGATCGGCTGCTTGGAACCACAGAGCGGATATCGGTCTCCTCTTCCGGGGAGCAGGGGGATTTGCAGAGCTACACAGAGTCAATAGGTTCCATCAGCGCGGACGGGCGGTTTATCGCTTTTCAAAGCGAAGCAACAAATTTAGTCTCTGGCGATACCAATCGCGATGCGGACGTTTTCGTCAATCAGATCGGTTCGGGGCCGGGATGGGGGGATGCGGAGGTTAATATTACCGGCTGGCTGCAGCCGCCGGACTACGTTGGACCAATGCCGGAAGACGTGCCGTTCGAATTTCGAAACCAAGGCGAGACCACACCTTTCGACGTCCGGACCGCCATCGTTGCTCCGGACGGCGCATACACCGTGACGGCCTACGCGCGACAGATGGATATGAGTGTTGAGACGCTGTCATGGCTTCGGCGCACAGTTCCGGTTGACGCCGGTTCCGGGCCGGTCAGTGGGGTAGACATGGCATTTGAAATCGGGGACGCCAATGGCAACAACGCAGTGGATCTGTACGATGTAAATGCGGTGTTCGTCGCGTATGGCGAATCCGGCGGAATTGCTGATGTGCAGGGCGACGGAGTGGTTGACCTCCGGGATCTCAACATCATCTTCATCAACTTCGGCCTTGTCGGCGATCCTTAACTGTAGGAAGCGACGCCCGAAACCAGTGACCGCGTTTTGGATTATGCCAACCTCTTCGGCAGCGGTCCCTCGCCGCCGAAAACCGGGACCGGCGATTCAGCGGGGACCGTGGTAAGATGATTTGCAGTCATTTCCGTTCGATTCAGTGTTGGTTTGGAGGGCGAAACGTGAATTTGTGTAAGCGCTTGCGAGGTCGATGTTGGCTAGGAGCGTTTTGCGCGCGGATGATCGGGACGGTTGTCGGTGGCATGTTCCTGATCAGTTTCGGCATGGCGCAGCAAGGCACGACGGTGCGCGTATCCGTCTCCTCCTCCGGGGCGCAAGGAAATTCGGACAGCGGCTCGGACTACAGCGTGAAATCCATGAGCGCGGATGGGCGCTATGTCGCCTTTTCTAGCATAGCGACCAATCTGGTACCTGGGGACTCGAACGGCCGACAGGACGTATTTGTTCGGGACCGGCTGGCCGGTACAACGGAGCGGGTTTCCATGTCCTCATCGGGGAAGCAAGGGAATTTAGACAGTGGTTTAAGGGGCGTCTCCATCAGCGCCGACGGGCGCTATGTCGCCTTCGAGAGCGCCGCGACCAACCTTGTAGCCGGGAGCCACGATGGCAGCGATGACGTGATCCTTCGGGACAGGCTGCTTGGGACCACGGAGCGTATCTCTGTTTCCTCGTCTGGGACACCAGGAAATTATGGCAGTTACTATCCTTCCGTCAGCGCGGACGGGCGCTATGTCGCCTTTTGGAGCTATGCGACCAACCTGGTCGCCGATTACACGAACCCCGCAAGCGCCCAAGTGTTTGTTCGGGATCGGCTGGCCGGAACCACGGAGTTGGTCTCCGTCTCCTCCGCCGGGGTGCAAGGAAACGGATACAGCGGCTACTACATGAACGTGTCCATCAGTGCGGACGGTCGCTATGTCGCGTTTAGCAGCCTAGCGAACAACCTGGTATCCGGAGACACGAATGCTTCTTGGGACGTATTCGTTCGGGATAGGTTGGAGGGGACCCCGGAGCGGGTCTCGGTCTCCACCGCAGGTGTGCAGGGAAATGGGGACAGCAGCAGTAATGGATCCGGTGTATCCATCAGTGCGGACGGCCGCTTTGTCGCCTTCCAGAGCGCCGCCAGCAACCTGGTAGCAGGGGATTGGAACGGCTCGGGAGACGTGTTCGTACGAGACCGGCTGGCCGGAACCACGGAGTTGGTCTCCGTCTCCTCCGCCGGGGTGCAAGGAAATTGGTCGAGCTCCGAACCTTCCATCAGCGCGGACGGGCACAATGTCGCCTTTACAAGCTACTCGACCAACCTGGTATCCGAGCCAGACACGAACAACAATCTCGACGTGTTCGTTCGCGATCGGGAGACGAGAACCACGCAACGGGTCTCCGTATCGTCCTCCGGAGTCCAAGGAAACTCAGCCAGCGACCGCACTTTCATCAGCGCGGACGGGCGCTATGTCGCCTTTGAAAGCTACGCGAACAATCTGGTCGTCGGGGACACGAACGCCGCAACTGATGTGTTCGTCCACCGGACCAGCTCAAGTCCAGGTTCGGGGAGTACATATCTCAGGATATATATCGGACACTGATGCAGATAGAGTCGTGCCCATGGCGGACATGACTTCTATCCCTAAGCAGATCCTCTGTCCAGTGACAGGACCTGTTGAGGCACTGTAGTCGCGGGCCGGCAAGCCGATACCGTCCCATTTGCCAATCCCGAGTGCCCGCGTTGGACCACGGTGGACGTTGCATCGCGATTGGATATCGCCACTGACACACCTCCCACGCGGGTTTTGGGGTCGGCGATTCGAAACGTATCGGAAAGACAACCCGCGTCTACCGGAGCTTGACGATGCGCCGCAAGCTAAAGCTTGCGGCTACCTTCGGGCGGTGCGGATGGGATGTAGGTCGTTGTCGACGGCAGTGCGAAGCCAAGAGAGTGGGAAGCGGCTCCCTGGGCAGGCGGTGTCGCGGACGGCGCGGTGGGGCAGAATCGCGTCTGCGGAAAAGTTGAATTCGCGGGCAAGAGAGTCGCAGAGGAGGCGGAGTGAAGTGAGCTGGCGAGGGGAGGGGTCCTTCGGGCCGTTCTTGCCGTTCGGATTGTCAAAATCGTCGAAATCCCCGATGAGGCAGACACCGATGAAATGTTGGTTGTAGAAAATCGATCCCGCATGCGCGCCATAGGAACCGACCGGGCGGCCCTTCTCAATCGTCCCATCCGGCAGGATCACAAAGTTGTAGCCGATGTGATAATCCTCGCCGGCGACGGTGGAGGTAAACCCGCGCTTCTTGTGCCAACCATCGATCATCGCCGCGTCCACCCGCTTGCCCTCAATCGTTGGAGGCGAGGCGGAATGGTGGATGAGAATGCCCTGGATCAGCGGCTCCTTCTTGGCCTTCTCCCGCCGCTCATCCCAGTCCGCCTTGAGCGCGAGCAAATAGACCACCGCCACCATCACGGCGACAGCGATCAGAGCTCGGACCAACTCATGGCGGGGCGCATTCATCCGATTCCGATTCTGGCCCAGCCGCGGCTACATTCGAGCCTTTGTCAACCCGCCGTCCACAAAAAGCGTGATTCCCGTGATATAGCTCGCCGTTTCCGAGCACAAAAACGCCACCGCCGCCCCCAACTCCTCCGGCCTGCCGTGCCTCCCTATCGGGACGGCGGCGCGGGACTCATCCGCCAACTGCTCCACCGAAACGCCCCGGATCTGCGACTGCTTTTCGAACAGATGCGACAAGCGGTCCGTTTCGTACCGGCCCGGCGCGACGCAGTTGACTGTGATGCCGTGCGGGGCCAGTTCGCGCGACAGGTCGGCGGAGAGGCCGGTGACGGCCGGACGGAGAGTGTTGGAGAGAGTAAGACCGACAATCGGTTCGCGCACGGAGGTGGAGGTGATGGTGACGATCCGGCCCCACCCGCGCTCCTTCATTCCCGGCGCGGCGAGTCGGACGCATCGCACAAAATTCATCAGCGTTACCGCGATCCCCTCCGTCCAGGCATCTTCGCCCAGATCAAAAAATGTTCCCGCTGGGGGCCCGCCGGAGTTGATGACCAAAATATCGATCCCGCCCATTTTCTCGACCGCCTCGCCGATCAGCCGCTCACAGCTCTCGGTCGAACCGATATCCGCGACCACGATATGCGCGCCCGACAGCCCCGATGCCGCCGCGGCCAGAGAATCTGGATCGCGCCCGTTGAGACAGATGGTCGGTCCTTCCGCATGCAGCGCCTTCGCCGACGCGAACCCGAGCCCCTTGCTGGACGCGCAGACAAGCGCCCTCTTGCCCGCCAAACCGAGGTCCATTATTTCGGATGCACCTTGACCGGCTCCGCCGGATGCGTCGGCTGCTTCCACGGATGCTTCTTGACCTCTTCTTCCATCAGCGCAATCGCCTTGTCGAGCTGCGGATCTTTGCCCTGCACCCAAAGATTGGGATCGTTGTCCACCTCGTAGTCCGGGGCGATGCCGGTGCCTTCGATCACCCAGCCCTCGGTGGGGGTCCATGCACCGTAGTTCGGAATGTTGATGGTGCCGCCGTCTGCCAGCGGCCAGCCCGGATCGGACCCAACCTCACCGCCCCACGTCCGCCTACCCACCAACGGACCGAGTTTCAGCGCGCGGAAATGATGCGGGAACTCCTCGCCATTGGAGGCGCTGAACTCGTTGATCAGGCAGACCATCGGACCCGGGAAGAAGCCGCCCTGCCGCGTCCACGGAGTATCGCTGTTTCGCTGGTTAAAATAGGCGACCAGGCGCTGTTGCAAGATGTTGATGATGTGCGTCGAGACGTTGCCGCCAGAGTTAAATCGCACGTCGATGATCATCGCCTGCTTGTTGCGCTGCGGGAAGTATTGTTCGGCGAATTCCGCAAATCCGCTTGTCACCATGTTCGCAATGTGGAGGTATCCGAATCGCCCGTTCGTCGCTCGGTTCACATAGTCCCGGCGCTCTTTGACCCACTCCTGGTATCGCAACTGATTCTCATTCGCGATAGGTTTGATAAACAGAGTGCGGGCGCCATCCATCGACGGCGTTGTGTTGACCTTGACGCTGATCACTTGGCCCGCGCGGCCGACCAGGCCCTGCATGAAGTCGCTGCCAACCTTGGCCGGTATCCCCGCGACTTCCAACAGATAATCGCCTGCCTTCACGTTCTGCCCCGGCTCCGCGAAGGGCGACTGGCCGCTGCCGCTGAATCCATCACCCGTCAATATCTTCGCGATCTTATAGAATCCCGAAGGATCCGGCTCCAGATCGACGCCGAGAAAGCCGCTGGTTTCTGGGTCGTTGAGACCGCGAATATCGCCACCGCCGACCCCCGCATGGGAGACGCTAAGTTCCGCCAAGAGGAATCGGATCAGATCGTTGAGCTCGTCGCGGGACCGGACTCCGGGGAGCATCGCGGCATATTTCTGTCCGATGGCCGGCCAGTCGTTGCCGTGCATGTTTTCGGCGTAAAAATAGTCGCGGATCAGCCGCCATGCGTCCCAATACATCTCTTCCCATTCCGCCACAGGATTGATGCGCAATTGGAAATTGCCAAAGCTCACTCTGCCGTCGTCCGCCTTAACGTCGGCGGCCGACGCATCCACCACCTGCAGCGATGCGCCGTTCCGAATCAGTAGCTTCTTTCCATCGCCCGACACCTGGAAAAAGGCAGCCGGAGCGGCCACCTTACCGCCCTTCTTGGCCTTCAAATCATAATAGGTGAGCGCCGGGCCGTCTTGGTCTTGCGAGCGGAGCAGCACACGGTCCCCTGCCATCGCCAAGACCGTGTAGTTCTTCGGCGGCGCGGGAACCTCGATGACTCGGCTGGCAAGACCATCCAAATCGATGCGAAACTCGGGCGCCTTCTCCTCCTTCTTTGCCGGGGCGGGCTCCTCGTCGTTTTCCGGCAAAAACGGGGATGGCGTGTCCTTTCGCAGCGTGAGAAGATAGGCGCGGTTTGCGTTACGGAGGTCCAAGGTCGGCAGCACATCATCATGGACCGGGGAAAAGCTGCGCTGAGAAAGGAAGGCGATGTACTTTCCGTCCTGGCTGAACGACGCCTGGAAATCGTCGGTCATCCCGTCGCTAAGATTGTGCTTTTCTTTCGTCGCGATGTTGTAAAGCATGATCGAGTGATAGCCCAAAAAGCGATTGATCTCGTCATATACGATCCATTTGGAATCAGGAGAGAAGTCGTAGTGCGGTCCGTTCCATCCGATTGCTTTGGCAATCTCAGAGATGTCGCCGGTGTCCGTGTTGATCAACCGAAGCCATGTCTTGGAATCCGTCAGGCCGATCCATTTGCCGTCTGGCGACCACTGGATTTCGAGAAGCTGGCGGCCTGTGTCTTTGGTCAACTGTTTTGGATTTCCGCCATCGGCATCCGAAACATAGAGCTGCTGTTCCCGGGTTTCGTCCGATATATACGCGATTTTCTTCGCGTCCGGGGAGAAAACGGCGTAGCGATACCGAACGCCGTTCTTTGCCAAGACAACGCGCACCTCGCCCTTTTCCGAGGGTACGGAGAGTATCTGGCCGCGGCTTTCGGCAAGAATTCTCTTTCCCGTTTGGCCGAGATTTGTGGCTTGCAAAAATCCGTTTGCTGGGGAGAGATAGGGCAGGGTATGAGAAAAGTCTGATAGGAGTTGGAAGTTGACCGGCTGGGTCTTGTTGGATGCCAAATCCAGCATCTCCAATCCCACACCTTTTTCATAGATCAGGCGCTTTCCGTCCCCGCGCAGGTATCGAACTTCTACATCGTAGGGACCGGCAATGCGCTTTGCCGTCCCGCCGTCAGTCATGGCCATGATGCTAAATCCGTTGCCCTCATCATGTACCCAGCAGATTCTTTCTCCCGACCAGATCGGATATTCGTTCGTGAATTTGCTTTCGTAGACCTTCTTGAATTTCTTCGCCGCCAAATCGCCGGTCCAGATGTCGTTCTTTCGTCCCCCTTCATATCGAAACCAAGGCGCGCCTGCCCGAGGCACCCGCGTGAAGACAAAACGATTTCCATCCGGCGCAAACGAGACGACATGTCCATATTCCAATGGAAATCGGGTCGGAGCGCCGCCCGCGAACGGGATGGTGAACAGCCAAAAAAAGGTGGGATATCCCCGCGTGCCGTAGATGAGCGATTTGCCATCGGGAGTCCAGCCAATCATGTCGGCTCGCTCGTTCGTGTGAGTGATCTGCCTCGGCTGGCCTCCTTCTGTTGGGATAACGAAGACTTCCCGGATTCCGCCATATTCGGCGTGGTATCCGATCCATTTGCCGTCCTGGGAGAACTTGGCGCCGGCTTCGCGCCCCTCGTCTCGCGTCAGCCGCGACGCCGAGCCTGATGTAAGGTCGCCGAGCCATAGGTCGCCCTCGCACGTGAAGACAACCTTGTCGCCATGAATATCCGGTTCGCGCAGGAAGGCGGGGGCGGCGGATTGGGTGAGCAAGAAGGCAAGAAGATGGGCAAGCATGCTACCTTGTTAGACGTGCTTGGACGGATTCCTGTGGGAGGCTAGTCGTGTGGTTCCGTGGGATCGGAGAAAAGGTCCGTGATGCGGGCTGCGATCTGACCGAACGCTTTTCCAATCTCGTCGGGCTTCAAACTGTCCATGCCGCTCGAAAAAATGGGCGAATCCTCGGGCAGATAGCCGCCTTGCAGAAGATGGATCAGCGAGGGATAGGCCCAGTGGGTGGGCGGCGCTCCGACGCTTGTCTTCTTCGCGACGGGATTCTTTGCGCCCTCTTTCAAGCCCTTTTCCACCGTCGTCACAAAACGATCCAATGCAACCGCGAACTCATAACGCGTAACCGGCTTATCGCCCCGGAACTCATCCGGGTAGCCCTTCATAAAGCCAAGCTCGGCGACAGCCTTTACGGAATCGCGTGCCCAGTGATCGGCAGGGACGTCTCGGAATTGCGGAACGGACAACGCGACGGAAACAAAAATGGCCCACATATCGGCCTCCTACCAAACGTTTGAATTAATTATGCCGGAGTTGCGGATCGCCTTCATCTCTTCCAGCGCCCGCCCGGTGCCGATGGCAACGCACTGCAACGGGTTTTCCGCCACCTTGATCGGGATATCAGTCGCCACATGCAGCAGCTCATCGAAGCCGCGGAGCAGCGCCCCGCCACCCGTCAGAACGACGCCCCGCTCGATAATATCCGAGGACAGTTCCGGCGGGGTCTCTTCCAGCACGCCGCACACTTTCTCCACGATCTGGTTGATCGCCTCGGCCATCGCGTCGCGAATCTCTTCGCTGGAAACCTCAACGGTTTTCGGCAGGCCGGCCACCAGGTCGCGGCCGCGCACCTCCATCCGCATCTCGGGGGTTAGCGCATAGGCGGAACCGACACGGATCTTGATCTCTTCCGCCGTGCTGCTGCCTATCATGAGATTGTACGCGGTGCGAATATGCCGGACGATAGCCTCGTCAAGCTTGTTGCCGCCGACCCGAATGCTCTTGCTGGTCACGATGCCGCCGAGGGAGATCACCGCAATGTCGGTCGTCCCGCCGCCGATATCCACCACCATGTTGCCACCCGGCATGCTGATTGGCAGCCCCGCCCCGATCGCCGCCGCCATCGGCTCTTCAATCGTGGCCGCCTCACCCGCACCAGCCTCCTTCGACGCCTGGATGACAGCCCGCCGCTCCACATTGGTGCAGCCGCTCGGCACGCAGACAAGCACCCGCGGCTTCAGCCATCGCCGCTGTCCGCAGCACTTGTCGAACAGATACTGGAGCATCTTGAGTGTCGTGGTGTAATCGGCGATGACGCCATCACGCAAAGGCCGGACGGCGACGATGTTGCCGGGGGTTCGGCCCAGCATCAGCCGCGCCTCCTCCCCGACAGCGAGCACCTTGTTCGAAGGCTTCGCGGTCGCGACAACCGTGGGCTCGCGAAGCACCACTCCCTTGCCACGCTGGTAGACAAGGATGTTCGCGGTTCCAAGATCGATGCCGAGTTCGGGTACGAATCTCACCCCGTGACGGCCTCTTCCGAACCCTTCGTGGCCAACCGCTCCACCTTTGCGCCAAGCGAATTGAGTATCTGTTCCAAATTCTCATATCCCCGGTCGATGTTGTCCGTGCCCGAGATCATCGTGTCGCCGTCGGCGCCCAACGCCGCCACAATCAGCGCCGCGCCCGCCCGCAGATCGCTCGCCGACACCGATGCGCCCTCCAAGTTCCCAACACCGCTTATCGTGATTTGACGGCCATCCACGCGAATGTCCGCGCCCATGCGGACCAGTTCCTTCACATGGCCGACCCGCGCCTCATAAATCGTCTCGTTGATGATCGAAACCCCATCGGCGGTTGCCAGGTAGGCGCACATCGGCTGCTGCATGTCGGTCGGGAAGCCCGGATGGGGCATCGTGCGGATATCGACGGCCTTCGGACGCGACGACTGCGTTACGCTGACCCAATCGTACCCTTCGTTCACCTCCGCGCCGGACTCGCGCATCTTGGCGACCATGGAGTGTAGGCGTTCAGGCATCAGCGCCCGGACGGTCAGCTCGCCGCGCGTCGCCGCCGCGGCCATAAGATAGGTGCCCGCCTGCAGCCTGTCCGACCCGATGCGATAGTCCCCGCCGGTTAGGGTCCGCACGCCCTCAATTGTAATCGTGCTCGTTCCGGCGCCGTCGACACGCGCCCCCATCATGTTCAGGAAATTGGCGAGCTCCACAACCTCCGGCTCCATGGCGCAGTTGTGGATCGATGTCGCGCCGTCCGCCAAAACGGCGGCGGTCATCAGGTGCTGGGTGGCCCCGGCGCTGGGGAAATCGAGATATATATCCGCGCCCGTCAGCCGCGACGCCTTCGCGACATAGTAACCGTCCTTCTGCTCCAGCGTGGCCCCCATCGCCTTCAGACCGCGAACATGGAAATTGACGGGCCGCGCGCCGATGTTGCAGCCTCCTGGAAGCGGAACGTTGGCCGTCCCAACGCGGGCAAGAATGGGGCCGAGGAGGAAAAATGAGGTGCGAATGCGGCGACAGGCATCCGACGGAAGCTCCGCCGAGGTCAGCTCGCCCGCGTTGAGCCAAAGACCTTCGTCCGTCCAAGTCGTCCGGACGCCAAGCTGCTTGAGGATATCGACCTTTATTCGGACGTCGATGATGTTAGGCAAATTACGAAGCAATATGTCTTCTTTGCTCAGCAAACATCCGGCGAGGATAGCCAGGGCTGCGTTCTTGCTGCCGCCGACCTCCAACTCCCCCTCGAGGCGGCGTCCACCCTGAATACGCAAAATGTCCAATCTCTTCCCTCCGTGGCAGCGGAACGGTTCATTCTAACAGATAGGTCGTGGGTTAGTAAACCATTCGGCGAATTTGCGGGCGGCGTTCGCGATTTTCCGGAATCAGGTAATTCTCACGGCGCACCGTATCCGGGAAAATGATACTGTGTATAGGTTCCGAGAGTTTTGATTTGTACTGTTCTGTTTATCCGACCTGACAAACGAATTTTCTTCGAAATCAACCGAGAAAGCAAGTCTTCCTAGACTGTGCAATGAAATATGGGGACGGTGTCCAAACCGCCCCCATTCTCTTTTTTGGCCCCTTCACAGTACGACTCTGAAGGGATATCTCCGCTGTGTTGGGGTCCACCAAAGGCGATGTGTTGGGGTCCTCGCCGGCCGGATCTGACCAATTGCCGACCACCGCAGACCCCAACACCTGGCAACCCCGATGTGTTGGGGTTCCGCAAAGGCGTTGTGTTGGGGTCCTCGCCGGCCGGATCTGACCAATTGCCGACTACCCTAGACCCCAACACCATCAAGCAGGCACGTCGAAATGATCCCCCAGATACGGGATCGTACAGGGCCAGCCGAACTTAGCCTTCACCTTCCCCATCAGCGACGCCGCGGCCGGCGGCTCCCCGTGCACGATGAACGTCATCTTCGGCGGCTTCTTGAAATAGGACAGCCACTCCAGCATCTCTTCGTAGTCCGCGTGCGCCGACAAGGCATCGATCCGCGCGATCTCGGCCTTCACCGCCACCTCCTGGCCATAGATCCGGACCCGTTCCTCCCCATCGATAAGCCGTCTGCCCAAAGTGCCTTCCGCCTGGAAGCCGACGAACAGTACCGTGTTCTTCGCGTCATCGAGACGATTGAGGAGATGATGCAGAATGCGGCCGCCGTTGCACATGCCGCTCGAGCTGATGATAATGGCCGGTTCCCGCAGATTGTTCAGCTTTTTCGACTCCTCGCTGCTGCGGGTGTAGCGAATGTTGTGTCCGGCAAGCGGGTTCTCTTCGCTCATCAGTTTCGACATTTCCAAATCGTGTTCTTCGGCGAAGTCGATATGGATTCGCGTGGCATCGACAGCCATCGGACTGTCCAAATAGATCGGCAGATCCGGGATGGTCCCTTGATGGATGAGATCGTGTAGGAAGTAGAGGATCTCTTGCGATCTGCCGATGGCGAAAGCGGGGATCAGCATCACTCCGCCCCTGTCACACGTGCGTTTGACGACGGCCGCAAGCTCGCCGGGGATATCGTCCTTGTTGGGATGCAATCGGTCGCCGTAGGTCGATTCTATGTACAGGTAGTCGGCATATTCCATGTGCATCGGGTCGCGGATGATCGGCATCCCGTTTCGGCCCAAATCTCCGCCAAACAAGATGATCTCACCGGTCGGCAGCGCCAGTTCGATGAAGGCCGCGCCCAAAATATGACCGGCGGTATGGTATCGCCATGTGAGGCCGTTGCCAAGGGCGTGCCACTGCTCGTACGGTTTCCGCTCGAACAGGCGCAGGGCCGTTTCGGCATCCCCGGGGCCATACAGCGGCAAGGCCGGAACGTGGCTCGATGATCCCCGCTTGTTGTGAAATCGCGCCTCTTCCTCTTGCAGATGGGCGGTGTCCGGCAGCGAAAGAGCGGAGATCGCCGCCGTCGCCGGTGTGGAGTAGATCGGACCCTTGTAGCCGTCTTTCACCAGCTTCGGCAGGTTGCCGATATGGTCGATGTGCGCGTGGGTGACCACGACCGCCTCGATGCTGGCCGGTTCCACGGGAAACGGCTTCCAGTTCAAATCCCGTATCTCTTTCCTTCCCTGAAACAGCCCGCAGTCAAACAGATATCGCTTGCCGTCGACGGTGACTAGGTGTCGTGACCCGGTAACTGTCCCCGCAGCACCGAGGAAGTCGAGTCGTATGTTATGTGACATACGGGAGTGTTCGCGCCCGGTCAGGACTCCTCCTTGTTCGACGTTGTGGCAGGGTCCTCGCATGCCGATATCCGAGCGATTGGCAACTCCAAAGACCCGCCACAGGTGACGCCATCCATGCCGTGTCGGGGTCTTAGGTTGTGGTAATTGGCAGGTAGTTGACAGACGAGGACCCCAACACAACGCCGATATCGGGCAGGGGTGAAAAGAAAAGTTGTGGCAGGGTCCTCGAATGCCGATACCCGAGCGATTGGCAACTCCAAAGACCCGCCACACGGAGAAAAGTTGTGGCAGGGTCCTCGCATGCCGATATCCGAGCGATTGGCAACTCCAAAGACCCGCCACATGAGAGGGCCAGGCTGTATCGGGGTCCTCGCCGGGCAGCAACATGTCAATCACCGACACCCAAAGACCCCGATACAGCCGGTCAGAGCTCCAGTGGACTCACGGGCAATAATCCAATCTCACCATGCTCGTAGAACGCGGCCGACGAATTGGGCCAGTCGGAAGGCTCATCCGCTAGGCCTCTTCGGACGGGATTGTTGTGCATGTATTCGGCCTTCTGCTCAAGGAACTCTCGGCTCATGATCGCAACCGGATGAAATCCTGCACTCCAAAACTTCCGGATCCGATCATCGCCAACGCCGACACGGAGCGTGGCTCCGAAGGAAGGGTCTAGGTGCTGATCCACATATCTGGACAGAACTTTGCCGGAATGGCGACGCCAATTCGAAATCGTTCGCCGCAGCCTGTCGATGTCCATCGATGCATCGTATACGATAAGGTGCAGGTGAGTCGGCATGATGACGTAGGCGGCAATTCTCAAACCGTACTTCTTGATATAGGTCTTGAACGTATCCGCCAGGATCAGGATCGCGTGCTCTTCGATAAAGACCGGTAGCCACTCTACGATTGTCGAAGTGATGAAGTAGGCTGCGCCTTCCTGAACCATTTTGTATCCGGGCATGGTATTGAATTATTCGCCCGTGGGTTGGTTCCTTCCGTGTCGGGGTCTTAGGTTGTGGTAATTGGCAGGTAGTTGACAGACGAGGACCCCGACACAACAACGATATTTGCGCTGAAAGGGAAAAGAGCGAGATGGAAAACGTTGTGGCAGGGTCCTCGCATGCCGATATCCGAGCGATTGGCAACTCCAAAGACCCGCCACATTGTTTTCGTGTCGGGGTCTGAGGTTGTGGCAATTGTGAGGTAGTCGTCAGACGAGGACCCCGACACAACACGACTCCTGCCGGTCCTTCAGTGCCTGTCAATCAGTTCAATAGGGACGGGTTCGGACCCCAGGAGTTGTGCCTCTGCGCTCTGCCCCGTCGACTTGGACGTACATGAATAGTCCGTTATGCCTGGCATCGCTGTCTGCAAAAAGCCAGCTATTCTGCTTCAGATCGCTCAGCTTTCTTCCAAACGATTCATAGTTCGCGATGTATCCGATCTGAGTAGGCTCCAGAAGCGGACAGCATTCCCATCCAATTACGTACGCTCCCAAGTGCCGGCGCCACTTCTGATCTCCCACCGTGACGGTAAGGTGAGCCGGAATCAGTCCATCAAAATCGTCTGCGTACATCCTGGTAGCAATCGAATAATGACGCAGAATCGATTGACAAATTGTTGACGGAGATATTGGGTAGTAGCATGTGCTGCCGAAGTAGAGCGTCCCGATGCCGATAATGATCAGCCCGGGTATCACAACTCGAGGCGGCAGTGAATAACGTCTCAGAATGTGCATTTCACAGAATAAGTCGGGATCAGATGTTCTTTTCGTTCACCGGCCTCAGCGCCAATCCAAGTTCTTCCCAGCTCTGCTGCGGGATCTCGGCAGGACTGTCCATCATCGGGTCGTACCCGCCGCCGATCTTTGGGAACGCCATCACTTCGCGAATGTTGTCCTCGCCCAGCATGAACATGATTAGCCGGTCGATCCCCGGAGCTATCCCGCCATGCGGCGGCGCCCCATACTCGAACGCATCCAAGATATGCCCAAACTGGCTGCGTTGCGTGGCCTTGTCCACACCCAAAAGGTCGAAGACCCGCGACTGGATGTCGGTGCGATGGATTCGGATGGACCCGCTCGCCCACTCCACTCCGTTGCACACCACGTCGTAGCACTGTGCCCGCACATTGCCCGGATCGGTCTCCAGCAGCGGCAGGTCCTCCTCGAACGGCATGGTGAACGGATGGTGCGAAGAATCCCACCGTTTCTCTTCCTCGTTCCAAAGAACCAACGGGAAGTCCAGGACCCAGCAGAAGCTCAGGACGTTGGGATCGGCGAGGCCGGTCCGCACGCCGATCTCGTTTCGCAGCCGCGCCAAGACCTCGTTCGCGACCAACTCTGTGTCGGCGATGACGCACACCATGTCGCTGGTTTCGCAACCCATCCGGCGTTGGACCTCCGCCGCAACGCTCTCCGGCACGAACTTGGCAATGCCTCCCGCCAACCCTTCGGCAGTGTAGTTGAAATGCGCCATCCCCTTCGCCCCAAACTGCTTGCAGAATTCGGCGAGCGCATCGGTATCTTTTCGGCTGAGCGATGCGCCGCCCGGATACCGAACCGCCTTGATAATCCCCCCCGAATCCAGCACAGAGCGAAACGCATTGAACTCCGTGTTCCCGAACATGTCCCCAATCTCGCACAATTCCAGGCCAAATCGAAGGTCGGGCTTGTCCGTGCCAAACCGCGCCATCGAGTCTCGGTACGAAAGCCGCGGCCAGGGCGTTGGCATCTGCTTCGGGCACAGTTCGCGAATGAGCGTGGTCGTCAGCTCTTCCATCAGGACCAAAATATCCTCCTGCTCGATGAACGACATCTCCAGGTCGAGCTGGGTGAATTCCGGCTGACGGTCCGCGCGTTGCGCCTCGTCCCGGAAGCAACGGGCAATCTGGAAATACCGCTCCACGCCGCCCACCATCAAAAGCTGCTTATACTGTTGCGGCGACTGCGGCAGCGCATAGAACTTGCCCGGCTGGAGGCGATAGGGGACCACGTAATCGCGCGCTCCCTCCGGCGTAGCCTTGGTCATGATCGGCGTCTCGACCTCCAAGAAATCGCGCGCACATAGGAAGTCGCGGATCAGCTTGACCGCCTTGTGCCGCAGGTCCAGCTTGTTGTACATCGTGGGCCGCCGCAAGTCGATGTATCGGTACTTGACGCGCAGCTCCTCGTTCACCGACTCCATCTGGCGTTCGTCGGAAACGGGGAAGGGAAGGGTCTTGCAGGTGTTCAGCACCACGACCGCATGGGCATCCAGCTCCACCTGGCCGGTGGGCATGTTCGGGTTTTCCGCCCCTTCCGCTCTGTGCCGGATGGGGCCGCGGACGGACAACACAAACTCAGACCGCAGCTCGGACACGCCGGACATCGTGGCGTTGGTTACAATTTGGATGACGCCGGTGCGGTCGCGGAGGTTGATGAAAATTAGCTCCCCGTGGTCGCGGATGCGGTCCACCCAGCCGTTGACGACCACCGTCTGGTCTATGTGCTCGGCCCGCAATTGTCCGCAATCGTGTGTCCGTTTGAGCGCCCGTTCCATGAATTCTCCTTGGGAAAAGTGTCGGTAGCATACCCGCCGAGCAGTATCAGCTCCGATGTGTCGGAGTCTTCGGGGTTGGCGGTTGGAAGGATATTGCTAAGAGAGAACCCCGACACATCGGAGCTTGGTGGTTCTTGGAAATCGGACTGATCGGACTGATCGGACTGATCGGTCCGATGCCCAAAAGCCGCCCCATCGGGTATCATTTAACGTTCCATTTGAATTGAACTCGAGGGGTAGATCATGCCGGATGCGGAAATTGGCCGAATCCATATTGAGGATGAGCTAAAGCGCTCTTATCTTGACTATGCGATGTCGGTCATCGTGGCTCGCGCCCTCCCGGACATCCGGGACGGCCTAAAGCCCGTTCAGCGCCGCATTCTGTATGCAATGCGCGAACTGAACCTCACCCCGGACCGCCAACACACGAAATCGGCGAAAGTTACCGGCGAGACCGCCGCCAACTACCACCCCCATGGCGGAGAGGTCATCTATCCCACCATTGCCCGAATGGCACAGCCGTTCAGCATGCGCTACCCGCTGGTCGATGGCCAGGGCAACTTCGGCAGCATTGATGGCGACCCGCCCGCCGCCATGCGATATACGGAAGTCCGCCTGTCCCCGTACGCGCTCGCATGTTTGGAAGATATCGATCGCGAGACTGTTGATTGGCGTCCGAACTATCTGCAAGACCGTGATGAGCCGGTCGTCCTGCCCGGCAAATTCCCGAATCTGCTTTGCAACGGAGGCACCGGAATTGCCGTTGGGATGGCCACAAACTTGCCTTCCCATAACCTCACAGAAGTCTGCAACGCTCTGCTGCATCGAATTGCCAACCCGGACTGTTCGCTCGACGACATCATGATGCATGTGCCGGGTCCCGACTTTCCGACTGATGGGCTGATTCTAGGCGTGAAGGGTATCCGCCAGGCGTACGAGACCGGGCGCGGGACCGTGGTTATGCAAGCCAAGACCCAAATCGAGCCGATGGAGCATGGAAAGTCCGCCATTGTGGTCACCGAGCTGCCCTACCAGGTGAACAAGAAAGCCCTGATCGAATCGATCGACGAACTGGTGAAGGCGAAGAAGATCGAGGGCATCACCGGCCTGAACGACTACACGAACCGCCTTGGCATCCGCGTCGTGATCGAACTGCGCCGGGACGTGGACCCCAATCGAATCCTGAACTACCTCTTCAAGCACACCCAGCTTCGCACCTCGTTCGGCTGCATCATGCTGTCGTTGGCCGATGGCGTCCCGAAAACACTGCCGCTGCTCAACATTCTGGACGACCTCATCAAGCATCGTCGAGACGTCATCCGCCGGCGCACGGAATACGACCTATACCGCGCCCAGGACCGCGCCCACCTGCTGGAAGGGTTCCAAATTGCCACCCGGTTCCTGGACGAGATTATCGCCCTGATCCGCGCATCCGAGACGGCCGAAACCGCCCGGCGGGAGATGGTAATCCGGTTCGGTATGTCGAGCATCCAGGCCAACTACATCTTGAGCATCCAGCTCCGCCAGTTGGCGCGGATGGAGACGCAGCGCATTGACGATGAATTTCGCAACCTGCTGAGGCACATCGGCGCACTGCAGCACATCCTTTCTGCTCCGGCCCGGCTTACGGAGTTGATGATTGAGGAATGGACGGAGCTTCGCGACAAGCTTGGCGATGCGAGAAGGTCCAAGATTATCGCCCGCGAACCGGGCGAAATTGCCGACGAAGATCTGATTCCCGAAGAAGATACGATCGTCACGATCAGCCGCGATGGCTACATTAAGAGGGTGGACCTGGATTCGTATCGGACGCAGCGGCGCGGCGGCAAGGGTGTGATCGCGCAGACCACAAAAGAAGAGGACACGGTCGACCAGCTGTTCCAAGTAAGCACACATCACTACATCCTGTTCTTCACCGATCGCGGCCGCGTTTACCGGCTGAAGGCATACGAGATTCCGGAAAGCAGCCGCCAGTCGAAGGGGTCGCCGGTCATCAACTACATCGCCATTTTCAGCGGCGAGCGCGTAACGGCAACGCAGAGTGTGCGCGATTTCAAGAGCGGCGGGTTCCTTACTATGGTCAGCCGGAAGGGCGAAATCAAGCGCACGGCACTAGAACGATTCCAGAACATGCGCGCCAACGGCCTGATCGCCTTCGATTTGGAAGAAGGGGACGAGCTTGGCTGGGTGCACCTGACACCGGGAGACTCAGACTTGATTTTGGTGACGCGCAACGGCATGTCCATCCGGTTCCATGAAATCGGCGCGAATTCGCGCGGCCGAGCGGCTGGCGGCGTTCGCGCGATCCGGCTCGGCGCCGACGATGTCGTTGTCGGATGCCATGTGGTGGAAGACGACGCGACCCTGCTCGTCGCATCCGAGCGCGGGTATGGGAAACGCACCGCATTGTCCGATTATCGTGGCCAAACTCGGGGCGGCAAGGGTCTGATCACGATGAATGTGACGGACAAGACCGGTCCTGTTGTGGGAGCGGAGATCGTCAACGATGAGGACGTGCTGCTTCTGATAACGGAGAACGGAAAAGGGATCCGGCTGCGGATCAAAGAGGTCCGTACGATTGGCCGAAACACGCAGGGGGTTCGCTTGGTGTCGTTGCGCAAGGACGACCGGGTTGCCAACGTGACAAAGGTCGTCGAGCGCGAGATCGAGGAGATGGAAGAGGTCGATCTTACCGGGTAGTCGCGGGCCAGCTAGTTGATATCTGTGTAGTTGAAAGGCTGTCATTCCGAGCTTGTCGAGGAATCCCTTTCAGAACCTCTCGCCGTCCGCCAACGCTATCAAATGGCAGGGACTCCAGAAAGGGATTCCTCGACAAGTTCGGAATGACAGCGGTCCTCGACTGCAAATTCATGCGATGGCCTCGGCAGGACATGTGATCCCACCGCCGAATCAAGAACCTCATGCCGACCATTGACCTCTCCATCGACATCAACGCCCATGTAGACCGCGTGTACGCCATCGCCAAAGACGTGGAAAAGTTTCCGGACTTCATGCCGGATGTGAAGGAACTCGAGGTCATGGAGCGCAAAGAAAACCAGGTCGTCACGCGCTGGGTGGGTGTCGTGCCGAAGTTCAACGTGGAGGTCAAATGGACCGAAGAGGACACCTGGAACGACGCCGAGCGCACATGCCACTTCCGCCAGTTGCAAGGCGATTACGACCACATGACCGGCGTTTGGAAATTCACCGAATCCCCGACAGGTACAACGTTTTCCTCGACGATGGACTATGAGTACAACGTTCCAGTCGTCGGCCCGCTGATTCGATCGGTGATTAAGCACCTCGTGACAGGCAACCTGCAAAGCCTCCTATCCGCCATCAAACGCCGCGCAGAGTCAACTCCATAGCGCCGGCATCGGACGGATCAGACCGATCCGTCCGATCCTGACTAGAAGCCGGGGCTACTTGTGCTTGAAGTTCTCAAATTCTTCCGCGGTCTTCGGCACAGAAAGCGATCCGGAAATGATCTGCTTCTTATACCCTTCGATCTTCGCCAAATTCGACGCGCCGATCTTGTCCTTCGTGTACTTCATCTCCGTCAATCCCACGCCGCCCTCTTTCAAACCGACCTGAATATCTCCTGACGGCAGCTTGTCCTCCGAAGCCAGCTTCGTCAGCCTAAATATTTGTTCGTCCACGCCTTTCACCATGCTCGTCAGTACCACGCCGGGTTTCACGCCGTCCTGATCGCTGTCCACGCCGATCGCATAGAAGCCCTTGTCCGCCGCCGCGTCGATCACCCCAAGTCCGCAGCGGCCCGCAGCGTGATACACGACATCAGCGCCGCCCTCATGGCAGGCCAAAGCGGCGTCCTTGCCCTTCGCCACGTTGTCCCAATCCTCTGTGTATTTCGCCACCACTTCCGCCTTCGGATTGACAGCATACACCCCCGCGCGGAAGCCATATTCGAACTTTTCAATGAGCGGAATCTTGCGCCCCCCAACGAACCCGACCTTGTTCGATTTCGTCATCAATCCCGCCACAACGCCGCACAAGAACGAGCCTTCCTCCTCCTTGAATCGCACGCCGATCACGTTCTTGTTGCCCTTCGATTCGCCGTCTATGATCGCGAATTTCGTGTCCGGATATTTCGGAGCGACCTCTTCCAGCGAAGTCTGCATATCGCCGCCAATCGCGAAGATCAGCTTGTATCCTGCACGCGCCAGCTCCTCCAAATTGGTCTTGTAGTCCGCGCTGCTGCGGCTCGCTACGGTCTTGGATTTGATCCCAAGTTCCGTTTCCGCCCGCGCGCGTCCGCGGTCCGCGCTGTCGTTGAAGGATTTATCACCGACGCCGCCTTTGTCGAAGACGATGGCGACCTGCAGTCCGGACCCGCCGCCGGGCTGTTCGGTTTTCGATCCG
The DNA here is from genome assembly GCA_041483895.1 of Fimbriimonadia bacterium. GTDB lineage: Bacteria > Armatimonadota > Fimbriimonadia > Fimbriimonadales > JABRVX01 > JBGPGO01. Next base: position 116,238 of record JBGPGO010000006.1, on the reverse strand, counting down.
GTCGGACTGTTGCATCCGGCAACCAACGCCGCCATGGCGCATATCAATATCGCTCTCATAGCGTTCGCCTCCCCATGCCGGCAGGATGATGCCGGCGCTCCGAAACTATGCCGGCTGGACGCCGGCGTTACGTAATGATCCCCTCCTCTTTTTTCCAGGCGCCAGCCTGGGAAAAGGGGGAGGGTTAGGGTGGGGGTTCTTCGTGCCCTTCGCCCTCCGAAACCATCTCAATGCCGGCAAGATGCCGGCGTTACAGCTTGTGGATGGCGTGGCCAAGCGCGTCGTGGACCGCTTCGCCGATCACTTCCCCAAAACTGGGATGCGCAAAGATGATCGTCGCCATGTCGTCCAGCGTGGCTTCCAGCCGGATCGCCGCCACGCCGGTATGAATCAGCGACGACGCCTGCGCCCCAATGATATGCATCCCCAGCACCTCTCCAAACTCCCGATCCGCAACAATCTTCACAAACCCTTCCTGCTCCAGCGCAGCCATCGAGCGCCCGAACGGCCGATATGGAAATTTTCCGACCACTACATCGCGGCCCGCCTCGCGCGCCCCTTTTTCGGAAAGACCAGTGGCCGCCAATTCGGGAATGGTGTACACAACATCCGGGTAGGCATTGTAGTCCATCTCCATCTCCTGCCCCGCACAGTTGGCGGCCACGACCAACCCCTCAGCGGACGCCACATGCGCGAGCTGAATATTGCCGATCACGTCCCCAATCGCGTAGATGTGCGGCGCATGCGTTTGCATCTTCTTGTTCACCACTTCGATGCCGCGCCTATGCAGTTTCACGCCCACCCTCTCCAAATTCAGCTTGTCAGTATTCGCCTTGCGCCCCACGCCGAGCAGCACCACATCCGCCTCAACTTCCACCCGGCCCTCGGCGGTCTTGATCGCGCAGACCCACCCGTTCTTGCCCTTGTGCGCCTTTTCCAGCGTGCTGCCCAGATGCACCGCTATCTTGCGCCGCTTGAACAGCCGCGCCAGCTCGACTCCCAAATCCTCGTCCATCGTCGGCACCAGATTCGGCATCATCTCGACGACGGTGACCTCCGTACCCGCGCCGCTGAAAACGTAGGCAAACTCCACGCCGACCGCGCCGCCGCCAAGGATCAGCATTCGCTTCGGAGCTTCCGTCGCAATCACCGCATCGTCGCTGGTCCACACATTCGGCCCTTCTAGCCCCGGAATCGGAATTTTTGCGACCGACGATCCTGTGGCCACGATGAAGTTGCGCGCCGAGACTTTGCGCCGCTCCTTGCCGCTCACAACTTCCACCGTATTGGGAGTCAGAAATGACGCAATCCCTTCGATCGTCTCGATGCCATTTTTCTTGAACAGCATCCCGATCCCGCTCCGCTGCGCCTCCACCACTTTCTCCTTGCGCGCCATCATTTTCGCAAAATCAAACGTCGGTGGACCAGGCAACTGAACACCCATCGCGTCGGCGTGCCGTACATGTTCCAGCCGCTCGATCGCCGCAATCATCACCTTGCTAGGAATGCATCCCCAATTTAGGCAGGTTCCGCCCAAAAACTCTTTCTCAACACACGCCGTTTTCAAGCCGTATTGCGCGGCGCGGATGGCGGCGACATATCCACCCGGCCCTCCACCGATCACGCAGACGTCGAAATCGTGCTGATTAGGATCGGACTTTTCGCGCAGGGGTTTCGGCGCCGGTCCTTCGCTGACGACGGTCTGCTCGGCAAGTGACGGAGCATTGGTCGATTTCGGCGACCTTGGTGGAGCTAAGACGTTTTTCGGCATAGAAGAATTCCTGATCTGGACCTGGTGCCCAGGGCGGGACTCGAACCCGCACGAGTCGCCTCAAGGGATTTTAAGTCCCTCGTGTCTACCATTTCACCACCTGGGCGAATGCGGCATTATACCTGCGACAGATCACGGGAACGGGGTTACCGGCAGCGCTAAGCGTGGATCGGGGTCGGCTCGCAACAGGCGCGCCCCCGGGAAGTAGGCGGCCAGGATTTGGGCATACGACTGGCCGGCCTTGGCCCGCCCCGCCGCGCCGTGCTGGCAAAGCCCAACGCCATGCCCATGCCCCTTGCCGTTAATCGCCCATCCGCCATCGGTCTTTTCAATGCTAAAGAGAGTGCTCTTCACAACGTCATAACCCATCGCCTTTCGAATCGCGACGCCGGAAACGTCCACGCTCTTTGCCGCGCCTTCGACATGCACCTGCTGCGCGCGACCGCTCGGCCCGGTCTTGGTGACCGCAATCGATTTCAATTTGCCGACAGAAAATCCAAGCTGTTTGAGCACGGTGGCCCATCGATCCGCGGGCACGTCCACGGTCCATTCATGATCCAGCGTGCCGGCGCAAAAATCGCCATCCGGTCCCGTATCGCAAACGCCGGAAAGATACGGCTGCTTCGATCCAAATCCCACCTCATCCGCCGCCGCTGTAAATCCTCCGCAATCCGCGCTGTACACCGCATCGCAATACCCATCGTCGCAGATGAGCACAAGCCCGGCAGATTCGAATACCGCCTGCGTGCTCTCCGGCTTTTCCGCTCCCATGCCGAGATAAACCTGGCTGCCATCGCCATCCGTGATATCGAAATCACGCGCAAATGACCCGCACATTCGTTTGAGCGCGAACGTCCGGGCGACAATTGCCTGCGCGCGAATTGCATCCGCCGGATACTTGCTCGGCATCTCGGCGGGCACCACTCCCAGCAGATACGATTCGACGGCGACCTCGTTGATGATTCGGAGCTTTCCTTTAACAACGGTAACATCGAGCCAGCCGCGGTAGATCGCCTTGCGCCCGCCCACAGTCAGCGTTACGCCACCCGCCAACGGCGTCAGCGTCGCGTTCGATACCGGCTTCTGTTTTCCCGCAATGCGAACGAGAATCGCAGTCGACTGCATGGAGATGGGAAGCGATTGGCCGGGCAGTATGCGGGCGACTTTTGCGCCGTCCGCATCGCGCACCAGGAATCCCTGCTCGGCGGAGGCGGTCAGCGCGCGGCATTCGCCGAGGGTCTTGAGCCACACGCGAATCGGCCGGATCTGATCGGCTGCGCCGGCGACGTGCGCGATCAAAAGTCCCAAAAGCAGAGTGATTATGCGTTGCATATTGTCCGCCCGCCTTTGTACCTTAATCCCTCCGGCCCGAACTCGGTGCGGCATGGCCTTGGGAACAAGAAAAGTGGGCAAAACTTACAAATTCATATCATTTTTGAACGGAATCGGCAGAATGTGGCTTTTCAACACCGGCAAGGCTTGCATCTAGCCTCAAGGAACGGGTATCGCTAACGAACGCTGAGGAAGCTCGTTCGGCTTGAGTTCGTGGAGCGGCCCCAAAATGGCTTCCCCGGCGACAATTAATAACACGGAGGGCATAGGCGCCATGCAGTTTTATAACGTCAAGACTCGAGAATCGGTGGAAGTGCCGGAGAACCAGATAAAGAAGACCAAAATGGAGCGAAAGACTGCGAAGGGCAAACAGGTCCGCTACGCAGTGACCGCCGAAGTCAATGGCACCAAGCTGTTCAAGTTCGTGAACGAAGCCACTTACAATTCCCTCAAGGTTCCTGAAGCGAAGTAGAGTTTTCCAACGTTAGTTCTTTTGCGGACCGGTTCCCCGCCGGTCCGCTTTCGATTCGAAGACCAGTTTTGCCGTTAGCGCGTCTTGCACGGCGATGCCGACGGATTTGAAGACGGTGATTTCATCTTCCGATTTGCGGCCATTGTATTTGCCCATGATGACTTCGCCGATCTCTGTCACATTCACATCGACGCCTTGCGATCGTGGGATCAGAATATCCCCGGCTTCGATCCCCGATGCCGCGCGGCTGTCGACAAGAACTTTGCTCCGGCGAATCGTCTCGGTGTCCAATTCTCTTGTGGCTGGCGTGAATGCGCCGATGGCGTTGATATGAGTCCCCGGCCGCAGCCACTCGCCGCGAAACACCGGAGTGGGAGAGTTGGTCGCCGTGCAGATGATATCCGCCGCCTCCACCGCGTCCTTCACATCGCCGGCCGGGGCAACATCGATCGCAAATTTCCGCGACATTCGATCGCAAAACGGCCCCGCATTCTCCAGACTCACGACGAAGACCTGATTGACTTTCCGAACCGCGCACACGGCCTCCAACTGTGTAGCCGCCTGGGTTCCCGCGCCAAACAGAGTCAACACCTTTGCGTCCGCCCGGGCCAAGTGTTGAGTGGCAACCCCGGATGCTGCGCCCGTCCGAATCGCCGTAAAAGATTCGCCATCGATGATTGCGAGCACCTCGCCGGTCGCAATGTCATGCAAAAGCACCGTCGCGCGGATCGGCTGGCCGGGTAGCAACGTCACCACCTTCACCGTGAGCGCCTCGCCAGGAACATAGCACGGCATGGACAGATGCACGCCATCGCCTACGGGTGTTGCCAGCCTCGCAGGCATCACTACCTTGCCTTCGCTCACCAGTTGGAATCCGCGCGCTACCGCCGCAATGGCATCGCGCATGGGGAGCAACCGTTCGACATCTTCTCGCGTGATGATTAGCGCCATGGCGCCATTGTACTGCCTAGGACCATTTGCCCGTGCCCGTACCCCGTGGCTGCGTCGCTGCATCTGTAATGGTGCAGGGTGCGAGTCATCACCTTGCAGAGTCCAGAGAAAACTTGCTGACACGGCTTCCCCGGTTTACCGCTGGGGAAGGGAGGACATCGGGGCGGCCCAGTGCATGGACCGCCCTTCTTCTGCGCAGAGAACCCAATAGGACTTATAGGACCTATACGACCTATACGACCAATATGTCCTATTCGTCCGATATGTCCTCGATGTGTTTGGGTTCACTATCTCCAACCACTCATCACCCGCCAGCAACCAAGACCCAAACACGAAAGCAACCCCGCTGTGTTCGGGTCCTCGCCCGCCGACCACTCACCAATTACTCAAATCCAAAGACCCAAACACAGAGAATCAGACAACCTCCCCCGTCATCCCCCACAAGTAACCCAACGTCGCACGAACAGAAGCAAGCCGCCCCGCGCGGGACGAGGATGCTGGAAAATGCATCATCCGGAACTCCCGCGAATACCCCGCCATCATGGACGCATCCTTCTTCGATGGCCCCTCCACCAAAACCTCAAACCTCTCCCCAACCAGCGACTGATTCTTCGCGGAAGTAATCGAATTCTGCAACGCGATCAACCGATTCAATCGCTCCGCCTTGACCGGGCGCGGGACCTGCTCGGACATCCCCCCCGCCGGAGTCCCCTCGCGGATGGAATATGCAAACATAAACGCCCCATCGAATCGTGTCCGGTCCATTAACGCAAGCGTGTTGGAGAACTGCTCCTCGGTCTCCCCAGGAAAACCCACGATGATATCCGTCGTGATCGATACCCACGGCACCGCCTCGCGCAGATCAGTGACGATTCGTTCATAGGAGGACACCGAATACACCCGCCGCATCGCCTGCAGCATGTCGTCATCGCCCGACTGCACCGGCAGATGCACGTGCTCCATCACCTCCGGCACATCCCGAATCGTCTCGATCAATTCCTTCGAAAAATCGCGCGGATACGGCGACGTGTATCGAATCCGTTCGATGCCCGGTATGGCAGCAATCTGCCGCAGCAGCCGCGCGAACGGCACCCGCCCCTCCAACAAATTCTTGCCGTAACTATTGACCGTCTGGCCGAGCAGCGTTACCTCTTTCGTCCCCTGATCCGCCAGCGCCCGAATCTCGTCCAATATCTCGCTGGTCGGCCGGCTCCGCTCCCGCCCGCGCGTCATCGGGACGATGCAAAACGTGCAAAACTTATCGCAGCCATATTGGATCGGCACGAACGCCTTCAATTTCGGCGCGCGGCCCACAGCCCGCCGCGGCACGTCGGTCACGATGGCGCCCTTCCGCTCCGGCAGTTCGGTGCGGATGGCGAAGCGCCGCGTCTGCAGCGCCTCGGTCACCAAAGAAGGAATGATTCCGATATCGCCGGTGCCGACCACAAAATCCACATGCGGAGCGCGCCGCCGTATCTCCGCGGCCTTCACCTGCGCCATGCAGCCCGCGACGCCGATCACCATGTCTGGCCGCTCCAGCTTGATCTCCCGCAGCTCGCCGAGCAGGGAAAAGGCCTTGTCCTCCGGCTTGGCGCGCACGGAGCAGGTGTTGAGCACCACCACCTGGGCGTCCTCCAGCCCCGCGGCAGGCTGGTACCCGGCCTCGTCGAGGAACAGCGATATCTGTTCGCTGTCCTCCTCGTTCATCTGACATCCCCAGGTTACGACCTTGTACTTCATGGCGGTGGGTGATATGATACCGGACTCAACATTTTTCGCTCCGGACCAAAATAGCCGTCGCCAACTGCCCAATACCCGGTTATAATGCCTACAAGCACTGTACTGCATGGATGGGATTGAAGAGGAGGATTCTAATGTTCTATCGTTTCAACAGGGTTTTAGTCGCGTCCGCGTTTGCCCTCGCTATGGGCGTCCCGTGCTTAGCCAGTCCGTCAGCTTACCTGGGGCCGTCACCTTATCTCCAGTTCTCCGACAGCCCATTTTATGGGAACAACTTAGGTTACTTCTATCTTGAAAACTTCGAAGACGGCGCATTGAATACGCCCGGCGTGACCGCGTCGGGTGGATTTATTATGGGTCCGGGCCCCTTTACTGATTCGGTGGATGCGGATGACGGTTCCATCGACGGTTCTGGTCAAAATGGCCATTCCTGGTGGTCGGGTTTTCCCAACGGCGTGAAGTCTATCACATTTGCATTCAATAAAAACGTGCTTGGAGCCCTTCCGACACATGCTGGGCTCGTCTTTACGGACGTCCGCTCGGGGTGGGTGGGTGGCGATTACGTAACGTTCGAGGCATTCGACAAGAATGGCAATTCATTGGGACTGTATGGACCGTTCCAGTTGGATAATGGGTATGTCACTGGAGAAACGGGCGAGGACCGATTCTTCGGCGTGATTAACACCGGCGGTATTTCCGCGATCAAGATGAGCATGGATATAAGCAATAACTGGGAGTGTGATTATCTTCAATACGGCGGGAGAAAAGTGGGGCGTCCAAATACAGCAACCGCAACCAAAGTCATTCACCGTTAGTAAACTCATTGGATCTGATACGTTGCTAGCATGCCCTCCTACGGCCTCTTGTTAGACATCCCTTCACAGTCGCACTGTGAAGGGCCCCTTCTTATCGGGTACAACGACATCGGCACAGGTAAAATCAATGACACTCCACCAAGCCGCTCGATCGCTGCTGCCCTTTCCGGTAAGGGCGGAACTGTTGCGCCTGCGCCGGCTGCCCGGATGGCTACTGGAGTCCCACTCCATCGCCCACGATCGCCGGGACGCCGCAAACTTTCGGCATCAGCTTTCCACTTATCGTTCTCCCTTGCGCCGGCAGGTGGCGGTGTACGACGAAAAGCTGCAAATAGGAAAAGAACGCAACGTTGCCCTCGCCGCATCGATGCTAAATGGGCTGGTCATCCAGCCGTATCAGATTTTTTCCTACCATCACGCGGTCGGTCGAACCACGCGACTGCGCGGATTTCGCATGGGTCTGGAGCTGCACGCAGGACAGCAATCGAAAGGAGTTGGCGGCGGCTGTTGTCAGGTATCCAACATGCTCTACGTGCTGGCGGTATTCGGCGGTATGCGCATTGTCGAGCGGCATCGGCATGGCTTTGATATGTTTCCCGATGAGCGTCGCACCGTTCCGTTTGCTTGCGGCGCAACCGTATTCTACAACTACGCCGATTTCCGCTTCGAAAACCCACTTACGCAACCTGTCATGATATCCATCGGCATCCAAGACGGATATCTGGTGGGAGAATTGCGAGCCGTAGAAGATCCCGGCTGGAACGCGGAAGTGTACGAGACCGAACACGGATATCACAAGACTGACGACGGTTGGATACGCGAGAATCGGATTCGGCGAAGGTTCATCCGGCCCGATGGTAGGATTCTGCTCGATCAAGAGGTTTCGCATAACGTCGCGAAAGTGTTATACGATCCGCCTGGGGATGTCACATGATCCGGGCTATGGCAAAGGCAGCGGCTCTGGGGGCATTTGGCAGATTGCCCGGAGGCGCGCACGTTTATCGCGAGCTCACGCGCAAGCATCTGGGCACGCAAGCTACTCACGTCGATAAGCTGGCCCGCGTCTGGCCAAATTATGTCAAGGTCTGGACCGAGCGCTGTGGTTTGGAATTGGAGGGGCTGACGATCTGGACTCATGAAGGCGGTTGGACTCCGTTCCCGTTTTTCGCGGCATATCTGTACACGAGAAACGCCGGCATCGTCACAAATTTCGATGCCCGCTTGCAGGATCGGTACCTTGCCCGCGGCGTCAACGGCGCACTTTCGCTCGGCGTCGGGACCCAAGAGCGCCGGGATGCCATCGAGGCGCTGCGGTGGTCGGATACGGCGCTGAATGCTATCGAATCGATTGGTGGAAAATACATCCACGGCAACTCCGCGGCAGAAATTCCGATCGAATCGGAATCTGTCGATCTATGTCATACCGGCGGCGTATTGGAACATTATCGTCCCGAAGTCCTGCGCGAATTCGTTCGAGAACAACATCAGATACTCCAACCGGGCGGCGTTGCATCGCATGTATTCGATCACCGAGATCATCTATTTCATGCGGACCCAAAACTGCCATTCCTAAACCATCTGGCCTATTCTCATGCGACCTACTCCGCCCTATTCGGCCACAAACTGCTCTATCACAACCGCCTTCTTCCCGCCGAGATTATTACCATCTTTGAAGAGGCAGGATTTGAGCTCATCTGCCTGCGACGAAAGATACTTCCGCATGATGTATACACGGACGGTCCCGATGTAATGCAGGGGTCGCCCGGTCTACCGCGCAACCGACTGGCCAAATGCCACAGAAACGCGACGGACGAAGACCTGCGCACCGCCGCCGGCCACTACTTGTTCAGAAAGCCAAATCGGAAGGACGGTTAATTTTGCGAATGACATCGATTTCCTCGATCCGCATCCTCCACAATTGTGATGGTGGAGGAATTCAAAGCTCTTCTCTTGATAGCCGAGGTGGTTGCCGAACGCCCCTCAACAGGAGGACCAGTTGAGGGATGAAAATATGATGAGCAGCCCGAAAGACCGATTGCGAGGGTCATTTCACCGATGAACCTGGATCAGGCGCCACAGTATCCGTTGACTGTTGAGGGATGGTTATTGCGTCCTACCAAAATCGTTGATGAAGACCAGCTGGCTTTCGCTCTTGAGAATCACAATACGGACAGCGACTCCTCCATCCGGATTTGGGATGCGTTGGGAAGACCTGTACGCCTTATCGTGGAGCTACTAGACGTTCAAGTCCTGGAAGTCTACTCACAACCACCACCCTACTACACGGATAGCCGTTGGAGAGAATCGGCCCGACGACGCCATGGGCTGAGTTGTATCGGTGTACTGCTATTGACAGTTGGGATATGCCTCTTGTTATCGTTCCTCCGTCACTAGCCAAATTGCGTTGGTGCCTGCCATGTTTGGATGCACCCACCGCATAGATACCGGCAACTCATACACCCAGTCCCAACCTGCCACCTCCCGAACCTCACGGTTCTCTCTGTGCCTGCTACCACCTCCCCCCGGAATTCGTATCTATGTTATGCTACACAGGATTTACCCATTGACCCACATAACCTGGTAGTTCTCGGGAACTTTTTCATTTGACATTTCGGCGGTTCGCGGTGACAATTGGGGGTATGTTTCGGGGAGGTGGATGATGTTTGGGGAAGATGAACGTAAAAGCTATGATTTGGATGGTGTGATGGAACCCGGCGAACCCCTGGAAACGCCGGAAATGGATGAGGGCCTGTCAGATTTGCCGGAGGCGGTCGCCATGCCTCTGACCACATGGGGGAATATGCTGCCATTCGGCCCCCGGCCAAGCCACGTGCCGATTGAGGAAGAGCCCAGCATCGCGGAGCTGGAGCAGGAGCTTTTCGACGAGGCGACTGATTACCTGTCCATGAACTAGCTCATTTGGCTACAGGCCGCCGGTTCGCTCGACCGGCGGCTTGCTGTCATTCCTACTGTCATTCCGAAGCGGAGCGAGGAATCCCTTTCAGAACGGTTTCAGTAGGCGGGGGCTTTTGAAAGGGATTCCTCGCTCCGCTTCGGAATGACAGACCCGTCGGAATGACAACCTACCAATCCAACCCCGTCTGCTCCAAGAACCGCCGATGGGCCTCCTCCGGCGCGGGGGCGTACCGCCCGGAACCCGTCACATATACCATCCCATCCTCCCCCACAATCTCCCCCGAAGTCAGCCACAGCCCCACCTTATCTCCCAAATACCGCCCCACCACCCGAAAAGACAGCCCATCCGGCAACACCCGCCGATACCGGACGGAAAGGTCCGCCGTGATGAAAAAATGCCGCTTCGCCACCGCCGCCGCCCACCCCATCGTCTCGTCCAAAAGCGCCGCGATAATCCCCCCGTGCACCACCCCCGGATACCCACAAAGGGAAGGTTCCGGCCGAAATACAGTGGTCACGCAACCCTGTTCGATGTGAAACTGTTGCCTAAGGCCGCGCGGATTGTCCACGCCGCAAACGAAGCAGGTAGAACTCTGGGGCAGGGCGCTCATGGGGGGATTTTGGCATGTTTCGGAACGGGCGGCCGCGTTTGCCTGGTATACAAGAGCAGAGGCATGAGAAAAGGATTCACCCTTATCGAGCTGCTGACGGTTATCGGGATCATCGCCCTCCTCGCGGCCATATTGTTCCCGGTCTTCAACGCTGCCCGCCGAAAAGGGAAAACCACCACCTGCATCTCCAACCTGAACCAGATCGGCAAGTCCATGAGCATGTATGGCATGGACGCCAATGACAAATTCCCCTGGGCGGTGGACCCGACGGACAAGTACACCCCCCAAATCTGGGACCAATATCCCGAGTGGCAGAAGCAGATCCCGTTCATGCCCTTCCTCCACGAGGTGCTCCAGCCATACCAAAAGAGCAAGGAGATTTGGCTCTGCCCGGGCGATAACGGCATGTATGTGGAGGACTTCAACGATCAGGAGCTGTTCGCGCAACCCACCTTCTACAAGAAATTTGGCACCAGCTATGTGTTCCGCACCGAAATCGCATTTCGCCAAATCCGGTTTACCAATTTCAAAGACGGCGCGCGGATCAACGTGCTGTTCGATGCCGCGGGCCACTGGCATCTGGGATGGGCGCCCATCCTCCCGACGGAAGACTTCGGCACGCGCTTCGATAAGCGCCGGCAATATGTGTACAACGTGCTGTTCGGCGATCTCCACGTAAAGCAGCAGACCTACGACCAGGTCACATTGTCTTGGCAAATACCTCTGTAGTCCACCGGGCGGCGTGGGTGTTGCCGATTGCCGGCCCTCCCATCGCCGATGGCCAGGTGGTTGTTTTCGAAGGCCACATCGTCTCGGTCGGTCCCGCTCGAGGTCCGGCGGATGTGGATCATGGGTATCAGGCTTTGATTCCCGCGTTCGTCAACGCCCATTCCCATCTGGAATACACCCTGTTCCGAAACCTGAATGAGGTGCGTCCGTTCGTCCCGTGGATCAAGAACGTTACGCGGATGAAGCGGTCGGCGAGCGAGGAAGAGTTTGCGGCGGCGGCGCTGATCGGGGCGGTCGAAAACGCACGCGCAGGGGTCGGGCTGATTGGGGAGCACAGCGACGCGCCTGTCTGCGCCCAGGCCATCCGTGCGGCGGGCATCCGCGGTGTCGTTTTCCAAGAGTTTATCTGCATCAACGAAGCCGAATCGCCGACCGAGAGGCTGGCGATGATCGAAGAGAAAGCGGCCCGCCAGCGGCAGGAAGGCGGCGACGCGGTCGAGGTGCAAGTTTCGCCTCACGCTCCCTACAGCGTGATCCCAGCGATGCTTCGGCGGTTTGAAAGCGGCAGGCGGTCAATCCACTGCGCCGAATCGGTCGCGGAGATGGATTTCCTGACAAGTGGCGAGGGCCAATTGGCGGAGGCGTTTCGGGAGTTCGGCCTGACCGTGGACTATCCAGGCGTCCGTCCGGTGCCCTATTTGGCGTCCCTCGGGCTTCTCCACGAGGACATGCAACTGGTTCATTGTGTACAAGTTTTACCGGAAGAAATTATACAAATCGCTTCGTCCGGGGCGGGCATCGCACACTGCCCGAAGTCCAACCGAAAACTCGGTGTCGGTACCGCCCCCCTCTTCGGTTTTTTGGAGGCCGGCATTCCCGTTGGCCTCGGCACAGACAGCCTGATGTCCAACAATCGCGTGGATATGTTCGAGGAGATGCGCACCGCCGGCTTCCTCAGCGAAGCGCCCATACCAGCCCCAGCCTTGCTAAAAATGGCCACCTTGGACGGCGCGCGGACCCTCGGCAGGGACGGCGAATGCGGGTCGCTGGGAGAAGGGAAGCGCGCCGATTTTATCACGATTGATCTGTCTGGCGCACACACCACGCCGCTTGGTGACATAGAAAATGCCCTGGTCTATTGCGCCTGCGCGAAAGACGTCACCGGTCTCTGGATGGCCGGCGAAAATGCGCCATCGGTGGATCTGCGGGAAGCCGCCGCCACTTGCAACAGCGCGGCAGCCCGCATTTCAACTCAGAGCTAGCCTAGTCCGCCGTTGCGATCCCAATCGTGTAGTCGATAGGACGCTCGTTGTTGGTCACGCGGAACAGCACCGTCGTCGGTTTGGTCACCACGAAGGTCTTCTCCGTCCGCGCCTCCACACCGATCTCGTTCATGTGCAGCGTCCACGACTCTTTGCGGAACCCGTTCGCATCGAAAAGCTCCAGCTGCCCAATCAGGTTGCCGCTCGTACCGTCGGCATTGTGGAAATAGAGCGACGCGGAATACTTGCCGGCGGGAAGCTTGATGCTATGGTATTGCCACTCCCATCGGTCGAGCATGCCGCCCTTCCCGTCGTTCGGCCCGATGCCAAGAGGCTTGATCTCTTTGTCCTTCCAAGCGAACGGACTATTCGTCAGCTTTTCGGCGGGCATCACGGTCATCCAGACCTCAATCGGGGCCTCTTGATTGCGAACCCGCAGCCGGGCGGCGATCGCCGAGGCCGGACGGAACTGCTTGCCGACCCGCGCCACCGTATGGAGCTCATTCACGGTCATAAGACTGCTGTTCACCATAACGCCCGTGGACTTGAGAAACTGGACGGTCGCGATCATGTTGCCCGGCTTTTCGTCCAGGCGCCGTACATCCCACTGGAGGAAATAGTTGGAAGCGCTAAGCTGTACGGAAAAATCTTTCTGCTCGTTTTGTTCGAGGGTGAAATGCATCGACTGGCCCAGCGTGAGTTTCGTGGCTGCGCGGAACGCGGTCTGGCCGAACGAAGCTGCGGCAAGGATGCCCAATGACAAAAGGGTGAACAAGCGCATGAATTACGACCTCCACAGCAAAAGTACGGGGAGGGCCTGATGAACCTCTCCGAAGCCATATTATCGGTTCAAGCAGAATGGATCGTCATACGACGGAACAATGGAGGCGCCGCTCCCGGTCGGCAGCAAACGCGAGACAGGCGCGGATATCTTCTTCCGTCAGCGCAGGGAAGTCGCCCAAAATTTCCGCATGAGACATTCCGGACGCAAGATAATCCAGCACGTCAGAAACTGTTATTCTTAGGCCGCGAATGCACGGCTTGCCACTCCGCTTTCCCGGCTCAATCGTAATGATCTTCGTGTAGTCCATGCTCACGGCCGTATCAGCACAGGCGCCCGGCCCCAGCGCGACAGATACTTGAATGCCTCGTCCAGCTTTGGCATGCCGAACGGCACCGTATTGGGCGACTGCTTCATCGCTGCGTTCAGCGCCGCCATGGCCTTGTCCGCTTGCCCGGCATGCGAATAGACGCCGGCGCATACGTAGCTGACCCAGGCCATCTCGCCACCGACCGTCATCGCGCCGTCCGCATAGCGAGCCGCCTCTGCTTTCTTGCCGAGATAGGCAAGCACCAACGCATTCCCCACCAGCGCGCCCGCCGTCTCCGGCCGCGCTTTCAGTGCAACGTCAAAATAGTTCTGGGCAACCGGCAGGTGGCGCGTTTTCGATGCATCCGTTGCTTTAATCGCCGCCGCCAAGCTCTCCATGCCCCGCGAAACAAACACGTCGCTCATCAAGGGATTTTGCGAAATAGCATCCTGATAATTGCGGTCCGAAAGATCGAAGTCGCCGAGAGCATAGTGCATGCGGCCAAGGTAGTAGTAGACCTCGGGCTGCGTGAACCCGCCCTGCTCCAGGTCCTGCACGATGTTTCTCACATCCTTGACCTTGCCGCGATCCAGCAGAACGTAGGCTTGCGACAGTTTGACGGTGAGGCTGCTCCGATCCTGCTTGATCGCCTCCTGAATCCGATTGTCGGCCAGGTCATTGTTGCCGGTCATAGATGCCAGCACGGCCCCGAGCGCCATCGTATCTCCATCGCCAATCTTCTTTTTCTGCAAGGTGTCGAAAATTCGCTGCGCCTCCGTCAATTCGCCGCGCCGGATCAACACAAACATCAGGCGATTGTGCATCTGCACGTTTTTGATATCGGTGACAGTGATCGCTTTGATCAGCTCGCGGGCCTTGCTGTAGTTGCCCAACTGGATATGCAGATCGATCGCGTTCGATCGATTCTCCGCGGTGATTGGGCCAAGCGCCGCGATCTGCAATTCCAGGCTCTTTCGAAAAGCGTCCGCCGCGGCCATGTAGGAGTTCTTTTCCGTGTTCGCCGCATCGTTCGCCCCGATCGCGCGCACGGTGATCGCCTTCTGCACATGGACTTGTGAAAGAATTCCATAAGCAAAAATGTTGTTCTGATCGATGTCGATGGCATCCTGGAGATACTTCTCCGCTTCATCAAAGACTCGGTTCCCCATCAGCGCGCGGCCTAGAACGATAAGGGCGGGCACATATTTGGGATCGGCTTTCAATGCGGTTCGAGCGGCGATCACGGCATCATCATATTTCTTTTCGCGCAGGTCCCCCTCGCCAATTTCGGTGTGATGCGCCGCGCCGAGTCCAATCTTGTTGTCGATTGCAAAATTGACTGTCTGCTTTTGCGAAGTTCCATCTTCCGCATAGGCGGCGATCTCAAGCTTCTGAGGGCCCTCTTTTTCCAGCAGCGTGTCCAGCGGAGCTTCATACGGCGTGCTGCTGTCCGTGCTGAGCAGGCTGTCATTCAAATAGAATTCAACCTGGGTTATGGTCGAGGCCGATTCGCAGGTGACTGTCACGACATACTTGCCGGATAGTACGTCCCCTGACTTCAGATTCGCGTTGATCTTGATATCCGCAAATGCCGAAACCGCCATCATGGCGGCGGCGAATGATAGCCACCGAAACATGTTCATCTTTCCCTCACTTGATCGTATATGCGGTCAGCTTGTCTGTCACGTCGCCCTGAATATCGTAGTGTCCTCGATCCTTCGGAACCTGCATCTCTCCATGGGTCAGATAGTCGAGAACTTCATCAATGACAAAATCCGGTGTGCTCGCGCCCGCTGTCACTCCCACCACATCTACCGCGTCCAACCATGCGTCCTGAATCTCGTCCACGGTTTCGATATGATACGCCGGAGTCCCTTCCGCCTCGATGATATCGCGCAGCCGTTTGGTGTTCGCGCTGTTTTTTCCGCCGATAACCAACACCATCTCGACCTGCGATGCGATCTCCGTGGCGGACGCTTGCAGCTCGTCGGTCGCGCCGCAGATGGTGTTCACCGAGCGCACTTCGAAACAGATCTTTGTCAACTCTCCGACCAGCGCCGCGAACGTCTCGCCCTGCTGCGTCGTCTGCGTCACCACACCCACTTTGCGGGGAGTGCCGACCTTATGAATATCTTCCGGACCGGATACCACGGTGTACTTCCCGCCCACAGCGTCGATCGATCCGATGACCCCTTTTACTTCGGTGTGTCCCGCATCGCCGAGGATCACGATCTCGTACCCCTCTTGCGCCATCTTTTGCGCCGCATTGTGGACTTTCGTGACGAAGGGACAGGTGACGTCCACAATGCCCAAACCCAGCTCCTTAGCACGGTCGATCGTGGTCGGAGGGACCCCATGCGCCGACATCACGACGATGCCTGGATCTACCTTCTCCAGGTCCGTCTCAAAATCGATGCCCATCTTCTGGTGCCGGGCGACCACCTGTGGGTTGTGGATGATCGGGCCGAGCGTCGTCAGGCTCCCCTCACGCTCGGTCCGGACCTTCTCGACAATCTCGACAGCCCGGCGCACCCCGAAGCAGTAGCCATACGCTTCGGCCAGAACCACGCGATGTTTTCGTGCCGCTCGTCGTTTTCCCGGCGAATGTACGTTCAAATCGGCCCCCTAGCCACCGTATTGTACCTTCCTATCCCCTATCTCCCAGCAAACCGCGCATTCATTGGAGTCTGCCGGTCGCCGCCAGGGTACCGAAGGCCCGTCCCTACCCACATATTCGGTGTTGGCGGCAGAAACCGTTCCCGCCGCCCTTTTTAATTGACGATCGCATCGTCAAGACTCTTGATGCGACCGGTCTCCCGACCGAGTCGCAAGTTCCTACCGATGCGACCGGTCTCCTCACCTCCCGATGCGACCGGTCTCCTGACCGAGTCGCAAGTTCCTCCGGGGTCTCCAGACCGAACAAGGGGCGGACGGTCAGGAGACCTAAAGAATGGTTGCGACTCGGTCAGGAGACCGGTCGCATCGGACTTCTAAGGGTGGCTGCCAGGAAGAGGAGCCAAAGACAGGTAAATCTCCTCAATCCGCTCCACCATCCGCGTATGGCTGAAGTTATCCCGGACCCACGCGCGGCCGGTCTCCCCCATGGTGCGCCGCCGCTCGGGATCGGCCAGCAGCCCATCGATGGCGGATGCCAACTGCGCCTCGTCCTGCTCGATGAGAAGCCCGGTCTCGTTATCGCGAATCACCTCGGACAGCCCGCCGACCCGCGTCGCGATAATCGGCTTCCCCCGCGCCATCGCCTCCACCGCGACCAACCCGAACGACTCCTTCTCGGATGGCAGCATCACGATGTCCATCGCGTCCATCAGGCGCGGCACATCGCTCCGGTCGCCGGTCAGCACCACCCGATCCCCAAGACCGCTCCGTTCAAGCGCCTCCCGAAACTCCGGCTCAAAACCCGGCACCATTCGGCCCACAAACAGGTACCTGAGATCGGGATGTGTAGCCTGTAGCCGCTTGGCCGCCCCGAGCGCCACCAGATGCCCTTTCTCCTTCGCGACCCGCCCGACCAATCCTACAAGTCCCCCATTGCCACTCAACCCAAACTCCTCGCAAACGCTATCCGTCGCGGGCGCGGCGTCAACAAAATCCGTCCCGTTGTACACCACCTCGATGCGGTCCGCGGAAATTCCCGCCTGGCGCAAGGCAGAGCGCACGGATTCGGAGACAGCAATCAGTTTCGATCCGCGCGCCGCAAGCAAGCGGAAGACAAGATCGCGGGAAAAGACATGCACGGACGCCAGAACCGGCACCCGCCGCAACATCGCCACCAGACCCGCATGATAGGTCGCGCGAGTCAAATGCGTGTGCACGACATCGAATCGTTCCCGCCGAATCAACGACCACAACCGGCGATAGGCGGAAAAAGAAGATGCCTTCCGCATCGCCATCTCATGCACCTCGATGTCGGCGCTTCGCAAAGCATCCACCAGCCATCCGTCGGGGGGACACACGACCGAGACCTGATGACCCCGTTGCAACAGCATCTGCGTCAGAAGAAACACGTGCCTCTCCGCGCCCGAGGTCTTGGAGCTGGACACGACCTGAAGCACCCGAAGACTCATTCGTTCCTCAATATGAGAATGTTCTGGTGCATCATGCTGGGGATAAACGCATAGCGGTACGCATATAAATGAAGCTGCTTGCTCACGTCGTACCATATCAGATTGGCCTTGAGCGTCCACCCGATATCTTGCAAACAAGAAGCGAGATCGGCGGACAACATGTGATACCTGCCATCCTGATACATATCGCCGATCATCACCGCCGCGTAACCGTTCGGGCGAACGAGAGAGCGGCAGGCGGTAAACACCTCGCGCATCAGTTCGAGCCAGGTCTCCTTGTCCTGCGCGGAGGAGGGATGGAATGGCCGAAGCGCTTTTCGAAGCGTGCCGTCCGCAACCGGCTGCCCGACTCGCTTGAATTTGCCATTCGATCGCTTTGCCGTGTCCATATTCCAAAACGGCACGTCGGTAAGAAGAAAATCGACCGGCCCTTCGATCGTCGTCAATACCTCGCGGCAATCCCCGACGAGCGTTGTCAAATGCTGCAACCCTTCTCGCGCGCACACCTCACGGTAGATGTCCACCCATCGCGGCTCTATCTCGATCCCTATCGCGTCCCGGTCTGACATCGACGCGCCGATCAGCGTCCCGCCGACTCCCATGAACGGATCCAGCACTCGCTGCCCGGCCTTCGTAAACGTCCGGATGAGATCGGCGCAGAGTTCCGGCGGCTTTTGCCCGCCATGCTGGTTCCGCAGCTCGAATTGAAAACTCGGCGGATAGGACTTCGCGATGACAGATCGGGTCGCATACACCCATTCCCGGCCCGTCAAATCATTCAGCCGGTTGCGCTCATCATAGTGCCCTCGACTTGCGCCCGCCCCATCAAAAAGTTCGATCACGCATCAACACCGCACGGGCGCCGGCAGCGATACCTTCGCCGTTCCGGTCACCTGTATCGGGCCGCTGCCCGGCCACCGTACGCGCAGCTCGCCGCCCCGAGACGCAACGACCAGATCGCCGTCGTGCAGCGTCCCGAATGTGGTGGCCGCGATCGCCGCCGATCCGGTCCCACAACCCAACGTCTCGCCCACTCCCCGCTCCCAAATTCGTACCTGCACGCGTCCCCGTTCTACCGGTTGGACCCAATCCACCGTGGTGCGGTCTGGGAACAAGGGATGCGTCTCCAGCCACGGACTGATGGAAATAAACGTCTCATCTTCCGGCAATCTGTCAACAACGAGAACCGCATGCGCCGTTCCGGTAGAAACGGGCCGGATGGCGATGTCCAGCCCATCGATACGCAGCTCCAGCGGCAGTTTGGCGTCCGGCGGCGCGGCGACCGGAATGGAGCCGGGATCGAATCGCGGTTCGGGAAGCGTGATCGTGGCAAGACCGTACGGAGACAAATGAACCGGTATCTCCCGCCCGCCATGCAAAATGCTGAAATCATTCCCAACGGCAAGCACGGTCTCGCGCGCATACGCAGCCAGGCAAATCAGGCCGTTGCCGCAAAAGTCTTCCGATCCGTCCGGATTGAACATGCGCAACGAGACAGGTTCCCCCGGCGCAACTACCAGCAGCCCGTCGCACAGCGCGCGATTCGCATCCGCGCCCCAGCAGACCTCACGTGCGACCGAGGGCCAATCCTGCTCGCCCGACTCCCGCTCATCCACGAGCAAGAACGCGTTGCCAACCGCCTCGACGGGGATCGTTCTTATGCCTTCATGCTTTCGTTTCATCAAACCGTATGTCCTCAGGAATTTGTCCGTCTTCGCCAAGCACATAAAACCACAGCCCGCGAATCGGCTCATTACCACGAACGACTTTCAGCATCAATTCGTTAGCTCCGGCCACCAAAGTCCCTTCCACAACGTAGGGTCGCCGGGGCCGGGGAAACGCGACGGACGGCTCCCGGTACCACAGCATCTTTTGCCGATTCACCCATATGATGAGCGCATGATCAGTCGCCGCGACAATTCGGACTTTCCGGGCCTCGCCGCTCTCGAGTATCGTCCGGTAATAGATCACGCCCGCGCTCGAATTGAATGCATCCTCAATCGGCATCCACGGGCCGTCGAAATAGACCGGGGTCCATTTGCCTGGTATGCCGGAGCGCAGCATGAACACCTCGTCCCGCCTGTAAACATCCTCAGGCTTGTGGTATTTTTCATAGCCCATGCCCTCGTCATTGCGGAACGGCCCAACCGACACCCATCCCCGTCGTTTGAGCAATGCGGCATTGAATTCGTTCGTCCCGAGCTTCAGATTCAGTAGGCTGGCGTCACCTGGATTCGCATCCGGCGGACACTGCACGACCGCGGCGAATTCGTACGTTGCGCCGGGCCATAGCTTCGCGCTCTGCGGCCGCGCTGCGAGCGCCCAACCTTCCGGGCCCGTGATGGCCGGCTCGACACCCAGCTCTTTCTTGCCGATGTTCTCGACCAGCACTCGCAAGCGGTTCGACCGCCCCGGACGGACGAATGGCGGATCGAGCGACTCGAAAGTGACGCGAAGGTTTGCCTGCTCCAAGACCTGGGAATACGGCGTCAAGCTCCAAAACGGTTGGCAGAGCGAGTTGTCCTGCAGCGCCGCGAGGGGGTCAGGGGCCGGTGGCGCGGGTTCAGGATCAGCCGCCCCTTCCACCGGTTCGGCGATCGGCGGCGCGGGCGGTTCGGCGACAACCGTCGGAGCGCCGTCCCTGGGCAATCTCATCGCCAACGCCTCCATCAGCTTCGCCCAATCACCGGCCGTCTTCGGCAGCTTGAAACTTGGCTTGCTCCACCCGGATGTCAGCTTGTCTCCGATCACCGCGCGCCACTCGTCAGAGATCGCTTCGTCCCCTCGCAAAATGCCGACAAATGCGCCGGCCAGTCCCGCCGTCTGTCTCGTGGCGCCGCCGAACGAGGCTGCCGCCAGAATCGTTTGGCCGAAATCTCCGTTTCCAAGCAGGAGGGAAAGAACAAAATATCCTACGTTCAAAGGGCCGTACCCCGTATCACACGTTCCCGCCGCATTGTCGATTCGCAGCTTCGCCTCTTCTCCCGCCAGACCCGACTGGACGGCGGTTATGGCCGCTCGAACGCAGTTGGCGGTGGCGCTATCGAACGGTATCATTTTCATCGCCGTCCCGATCGACTTGGGAACGCTCGGAGCTACGAACGCCGCCGATAGGCAGGCAGCCGAGAACATCGCCGCAAAGACCGCCTCGCCCCCGTGATCGACCATCGCCGCTATCCCGGCAAGCCGCGCCGCCTCCGCCGAATCCCCAGGCGATAGGCAGGCCCAAATCGGCGACCGCCCGGCCGGAGCAAAGCTCTCGAAATATGGATTCTCGCAACTCCCGGAAGCGGGGGATGTCAGTCCGCGCCGCATGTTGTACAGGGCGAAAGCGGACGCATCTTCGCCGGTCAAGGGATTTTGTTTGTAAGCGGCGCACAATAATGCGCCGGAACCGGGCCTGCCGCCCTTTGAGACGACGTCCGCCCATAGGATCTGATAGTCGATCTCCTCGATCGATGGCATGGCCGGTGGAAGAGGATTGAAACCGGTGACCGACGCAAACGCGCTGCTTCCGTGCCGCTGTATCCCTAGCGAGGCGCCGACAGCCTGGCCGAGCGCGCACCCCAATAAGCTTCCTGAGAATCGGGTCGGACTGATGCTGTTCTGCATGGGTTTGATGATGATTTCGTTAGGAACCGAATCGGACCATGATCGTGCCCACGAGAGTACCCGCTTTGAGTTCAAACGCGGATCGGAATGCAGGCCGATCGCCCCTCATGCCCCTTCAGGGTGAATCGACGAAAAGAAGCCGCTGGGACAAATATCGAACGCAAACTTTTGTAACGTTCCCCAAAAACCCTATGGAATTCCTGTAAGCCAGCCACCCAAAGCCGTTCCCAAGCCCATAAGTTCGAACCCGGAAGTACCGATCATGTAGCAATAGAATTATGATCGTACGAAAACGTCTTGGGGAAATCCTCGTCAAATCCGGTCGCATAACCCAAGCGCAGCTTGACGCCTCCTTGGAAGAGTCAGCGAGCACCGGCAAGAGGCTGGGCGAAATTCTGATCGGCAGTCGTTTAGTCTCCATCGACGATCTGGGTCGGGCAATGGCGGAGCAGTTCGAGGTCCCCTACGAAACGATGGCCGACATCTCGCCCCAACCGGAAGCGCTGGAAAAAGCCACTCCCGCAACGGCAAAATCCTATAAGATGCTGCCACTGACCCTCAGCGAGAACAGCCTTGTCGTCGCGATGGCATACCCGGACGATCTCGAAGCGATGGATTGGCTGCAGGTGCGCTCCGGCGTCAAAGTGGAACCAAGATTTGCGCTCCCGGAGCGAGTCGATCGGGCCGTGGCGTTCTATTACGGCATTGGTCAGCAAGAGACGCTCGTCCATACGGAGGCGGTGATAGTAGATTCTGACGAGGACCTCGACTCCTATACCGTCGAGACGATGAAGCGGGCGAGCCAGGAGGCCCCGGTCATCCAGCTGGTCAACGACGTGTTGGCTGAATGCGTCACGCGTGGAACAAGCGACATCCATTTCGAGCCTCAGCGGCAAGGATTGGACGTTCGTATCCGAGTGGATGGAATTCTGAAGCGAATCCGTTCCCTGCCCCCAAATCTTCAGCCCGCGATCCTATCCCGCCTCAAAATTATGGCGGAAATGGATATTTCGCAGCGGAGAATGCCGCAGGACGGTCGAATCTCCATCAAGACCGGCGATCGGCGCATCGACATCCGAGTGAACTGCTTCCCGACCAAATGGGGTGAGCGGCTCGTGCTCAGATTTTTGGACAAGGCGTCGGTCCTCCGGTCTCTCAACGAGCTAGACATGTCTCCAATCAACGACCGAAGATTTCGCAGCTCGCTCTCTCATCCCCATGGATTGATCCTCGTCACGGGCCCCACGGGGTCGGGAAAGACAACAACTCTTTATGCCGCCGTTCAGGAACTCAACAACGAATCCGTCAACATCCTAACCTGCGAGGATCCGATCGAATACGAGGTGCCGGGCATCGGTCAAAGTCAGGTTCATGAATCGATTGGCCTCACGTTCGCCGGCCAGCTTCGTGCGGCTCTGCGGCAGGATCCGGACATACTTCTTGTTGGCGAGATTCGCGATATGGAAACAGCAGAAGTTGTCGCTCGGGCTGCCATGACCGGACAGCTGGTGCTCTCGACGCTCCATACCAACGATGCTGCAGGAGCCATTCCGCGCCTGATCGATATGGAGGTGGAGCCGTTCCTGATCAACTCTTCGCTGATTGCGGTAACGGCCCAACGACTGATGCGCCGCCTTTGTCCCGAATGCAAGATCGAGAGCCGAATCACTCCCAGCGAGATCGACACCCTGCTGTTCGATCCCGGCGCGGTTTGGCGTCCCCTCGGCTGCCCACATTGCAACGATTTGGGCTATCGAGGGCGGCTAGGAATTCACGAAGTCCTGCTCATGGATGAGGAACTAAGGCAATTGACGCTCAGACGCGAATCGAGCGCGGCGATCCATAAAGCTGCGGTGGCGCACGGAATGGTTCCGCTGCTGAATAACATCCAAGATAAAGTTCGGGACGGTTTGGTCTCGCCGGAAGAGGCGATGCGATTTCTGGGAAGCGCCCAGTCCACGTTCGACGTGGTCGACGACGCCCTCGCGGCCTGACTACCAGCGAATCACATTGGCGCCCCAGGTGATTCCAGCGCCGATGCCAACGGTCAGAACAATATCGCCCCGCTTGATTCGCCCGGCCTTCTCGGCCTCCCACAATGCGACGGGAATCGACGCGGAAGACGTGTTGCCGTACTTCTGAATGTTGATGTAGGCCTTGTCCTGAGGCAGCTCCAACTTCTCCATTGTCGCCGTGATGATGCGCAGATTGGCCTGATGGGGCACGAACAGATCAACGTCCGAAGGCTGCAGACCGGCCTTTTCCAGGCTCGTAAGGCAGGCCTCCACCAGGGCCCGCACGGCAACCCGAAAAATCTCCTGCCCCTCCATCGAAGCATATCCAACTGCGCCCGCTCTTTGATCTCCATCGAGCGGCGTCCGATCGTGATCGTAACTTAGTTTGATGAGGTCGCGTCCAGCGCCATCCGCGTTGATGCAGCTTGCGAGAATTCCTCGATCGCCTTCTTCGGCTTTCAAGACCGCCGCACCGGCCGCATCGCCGAACAGCACGCAGGTCGACCGGTCGCTCCAGTCGGTGATCTGCGACATGATCTCGCAGCCGATCAGTAGGGCGTTCTTGAACGTCCCCGCCGCGAAAAGGCCGGAAATGAGGGCCCCTCCGTACACAAATCCCGCGCACGCGGCCAAAATGTCGAACGCCGGGCAACCGGCAATCCCGAGACCATGCTGCACCCGGCAAGCGGTTGACGGAAACGGCGTTTCTCCCGTCACTGTGGCGACAACGATGACGTCGAGCTCCTTCGCGTCCATTTTGGATCGCTCCAGAGCCTCCCGCGCCGCCATGATGCAAAGTTCGGTATTGGTCTGATCGGGCGCGATGATCCGGCGCTCTTTGATCCCGGTGCGAGTGGTGATCCATTCGTCGCTGGTCTCGACGAGTCGTTCCAGGTCCGCGTTGTTAAGAACCCGGTCCGGAATCCCCACGCCCATTCCCTGGATGACCGCGCGCTTAGGCATGTTGCTTCTCCCGCCGAAAGGCCAACGCCGAAGTGCGGATGCGATCGATGAGGCCGTTTTTCACCGCCCTCTGCGCGTGCAGAATCGCGATCCGGATCGCCTTTTCATCGGACCGGCCATGACAGATGATAAACACACCGTTCACTCCCAAAAGCGGCGCGCCACCGTATTCTGCGTAATCCAAATTCTTTTTCAGGCTCTGCAGGCCGCCGAGCAGCAAGGGAAGCGGCAGCCGAAGCAGCGGACTCTTCGGCAGCGACTCTTTAATCGCGTCCATAATCATTTCCGCAATTCCCTCCCCGGTTTTGAGGACGATATTTCCCACAAACGCATCGCACACCACCACGTCCACATGCCCCTCGAACATATGCTTTCCCTCGACGTTCCCGACAAAATTATCGATGTCCTGCTTCATCAACGCATAGGTCCGCTTGACGAGCTGATTGCCCTTCCCTGCCTCCTCGCCAATGTTCAGGAGTCCGATTCGTGGATGTTGGATGCCGAGGACCGCGGTCGCGTACGCGGCGCCCATCAATGCAAATCCAACCAGGTCCTGCGGATCGCAGTCCACAGTCGCTCCCGAATCGAGAAGAATAAATCGGCCCTCCTTCGACGGGATCTGCGTTGCGATTGCCGGACGGCGAATCCCTGGGATCGACTTCCATCGGAGCTTGGCCAGGGCCGTCGCCGCGCCGGTGTTCCCGGCGGAAATCACCGCTTCGCACTCCCCATCCGCCACCAGTTGGACCGCAACATTCAGTGAGCTGTCCTTTTTTCGCCGTATGGCGACGATGGGCGATTCATCCATAGAGATCACCTCGTGCGCAGGATGGATGTGCACGTTGGAAGGTGTGTGGGCGGGCAGAAACTCTTCGAGCCGTCGCGGGTTGCCGACCAGGATCAGGTCGCCATCGACATCGGGAGCCGCGGAGAATGCGCCATTGACCACCTCGCGGGGAGCGTTATCGCCCCCCATGGCGTCAATCGCCAGTCTCATTCAGATTCCGGTTCGGCTTTTTGAGTCGTTCTGCCTGTGTGCCTGATCTCCTTGACGGAGTACACCCTGCCGTTGTAGATCCCGCATGCCGGGCAAGCAGTGTGAGGCGGAAGCAGTTCCGGGCACTTCGGGTTGGTTCGATGTCCGGGATGGGGCACCAAGGTCGGTGCGATCAATTTCCAATGCGTTCGGCGGGTCGCGGACCGCGCGTGAGAGTGCTTTCTTTTTGGATTCGGCATAATTAAATTCCTTGCGGGGGCGATTTTAGCTTGTTTTCTCCGTTTCCCGCCACCTTTGACCCAGATTTTGGAGCGCGGGGTGGCCGGATTGGTGGACGCATTCGCAGGGCCCGTCATTGAGATTGTGGCCGCACACCTCGCACAGCCCCTTGCACGCCTCCGAACACACCTCGTTCATTGGCAACTCCACAATGAGAAGCTGCCGCAATAGTTCCTCGACCCGAAGCTTGTTGCCCTCGAACAGCGGATAGGGCTCGTCCGAGTCGTTCACCTGCGCAAATCCGCCCAGCTCCCCCGGAACGCCCTCGATCGGGTACATCTCCTCCAAATCGAACTCAATCGGGTATTCGAAGTCCGAGCCGCACCGGGAGCATTCCAGCACGGCGGTCGTATCGAAATGCCCGCTCAAGTGCAGTACGCTTCCCTCGAGCCGCGCCTCCAGCAGGCCTGTTATTGGTCCGTTAAGAGCGACGTCGGGGTCCTCCACGGACGCCGCATTGATCTCGATTTCGGCGACATGGCCGGGATGTTGAATTACGTCATTTAGGTCGAGAAGGTATGCGCGTTCCACGTCTATCCAACCCCCTTGCTATCAAAGAACGTCGCCACCGGCACGATAGTGAGTATACCGACTACCAACCTCCGTGGCCGCGAATCCGAGTGGCAACCACGCTGTAGACGCGGGCCGTCTTGCCGATTCGCCTCGATCTCCGACCACCAAGGCCCGCGTTCGTCCATCGACCACACTGTAGACGCGGGCCGTCTTGCCGATTCGCCTCAATCTCCGACCACCAATGCCTGCGGTCTGATGGCAACCACCCCGGCCCTGCGGACGATCACGCACCCCAGTGTCCGCAGGTCCGAGAGCCGATTGCTCCCAACGACCGATCCCCTAGGCCCGCGGATTAGCAGCAACCACCCCAAGAGGTAAAATCCCGCCCATGTCCAACGGGTTCGATGTCATCGTCGTCGGAAGCGGCCACGCCGGATGCGAGGCCGCGCTCGCCGCCGCCCGCCTCGGCTGCCAAACGGCCTGCGTCACCATCGACCCGGCCCGCACCGCCCACATGCCCTGCAACTGCTCGGTCGGCGGCCCCGCCAAAGGCCACCTGGTCCGCGAGATAGACGCCCTCGGCGGCCAAATGGGCATCAACACCGACAAGACCCTGACCCACATCCGGCTCGCGGGCGATGGGAAGGGACCCAGCGTCCGCACCCTCCGCGCCCACGCCTGCAAGCACGACTATCCCATCGCCATGCGCGAGACGCTAGAAAACCAGCCCAGGCTAACATTCGTCAAGGCCATCGTCGAGGACCTGATCGTCGAAGCAGGCGTGGTCCAAGGAGTCCGCCTCCAGGACGGCTCGGAAATCCGCGCTCGCGCGGTCGTCCTCACCACCGGCACCTTCCTCAACGGCTTGTGTCATCGCGGCGAGGAACAGACCAAGTCCGCCCGCCACGGCGATCCCGCCGTCTCCGGCATCTCGGCGGTGTTGGCGCAACTCGGCATCCATCTTCGCCGGTTCAAGACCGGAACCACCCCGCGCGTCGATGCCCGAACCGTCAACTGGTCGGAGCTGGGCGAATTGGCCTCCGATCCGGACTGCCCGCCGTTCTCCTTCCTGCACACGCGACTGGCGCCAAAGCGCCCCTTGCTGCCCTGCTGGAATACGGCAACGAACGAGGCAACGCACGAGGTCGTAAGAGAAAACCTGCACAAGAGCGCGATGTACGCCGGGCGCATCGAAGGCATCGGTCCCCGCTACTGCCCCAGCATCGAGGACAAGATCGTCAAGTTTCCCGACAAGACCTCCCACCCGGTCTTTTTGGAGCAGGAGGAATGGGACTCGCCATCGCTCTACGTTCAGGGGATGTCCACCAGCCTGCCGGCGGATGTGCAGCTCGAGTTCCTGAACACTTTGCCAGGTCTGCAGAATGTGGAGATGCTGCGGGCAGGGTATGCCGTCGAATACGACATGGCCGACCCGATGCAGCTTGCCCCGACGCTGATGAGCAAGTTGTGCTCAGGCCTTTATCTGGCGGGACAGGTGAACGGGACCTCGGGGTATGAGGAGGCGGCGGCGCAGGGGATTGTGGCGGGGATCAACGCCGCGATGCGCGCCCGCAATCGGGAGCCGGTGCACTTCCCGCGCTCAAACAGTTTTATCGGCGTGCTTGTGGACGATCTGGTGACGAAAGGGGTGGAGGACCCGTATCGCATGCTGACCGCTCGCTCCGAATATCGCCTGCGATTGCGCCACGACAATGCCGACCAGCGCCTGACTCCGCTCGCCCGTGAGATCGGCCTGTGCGACGATCATCGTTGGCAGGTTTTCAGTGAGAAAAAGCGGGCGATTGACGATGAGATTGCGGCTCTGCGGGATCAGTACTTCTCCAGCAAAGACAACGCCATGCTGCACGACGACGGATGTGCTCCACTCTCAAACCGCGTCAGCCTGTACGATTTCCTGCGCCGCCCTGAGATTTCGTATGGCCGTCTCCGCGAGTTGGCTTCCCATGCCTCAACAGGTCCTCCTGTTGAGGCATGGGAGGCATGGAAAGTGCCGGACCGGCGCGTGGCGGAGCAGGTGGAGATCATGGCGAAGTACGAGGGCTATCTTGATCTTCAGGACCGCCAGGTCCGCCGCCAGGAAGAACTCTGCGTGGTGACAATTCCGGCTGATTTCGACTACTCCGGCTTCGCCGCGCTGTCGTTGGAATGCCGGGAGAAGCTGTCGCGCGTGCGACCCATCGATGTCGCCCAGGCCTCCCGCGTCCCCGGCGTCCGCCCCACCGACATCAGCGCCCTATTGATTGCTCTGAAGGCGCGATAGTTTTTGTAGCCGCGGTTCCTCGCTCCGATATCCTTCCGGAATGCCGATCCCAAGAACCGCGCGCAAGGGCAGAAACATTGCGGACCCACCGTCGCGGCACTTCCTGCGGGTTAACGCAATTCTTGGAATCTGTGATTCGCAAGGTCCTTGGAACGAGGAATTGCGGCTACAAGGAATCCGATTCTGACGCGGGCATGCAAGCAACGGGTTTCGCGCCAGCCGAAATTCAAACCCCGAATGACTTCATCGGTGGGGCATGGAAAAAATGGCGTTCATGAACCGGCGCTGGCACTCTCGACGCTCCTACGGTCTCGACCTCTGTAAGTACGAAGAGCTGGCTCGCAGAATCTGCTGGTCGAATGTGACCGAGAGCAGAGATACCCAGTAGGCGTCGGCTGGCACGAGGCACTCGGCAAGTGGTGTTGGACGATCCCGGCTCTCGGACAACCAATCAGCACAAAGCCTTTCGTCGAGGAACTTCATCTGAACCGTGATCCGTGGCAGTACGTCAGACGAAACCTCAGTACAATCGAAGCGCGTCCAGGCCGTGTGCCAAAGAGGAGTGAAGACATCGGCAGTTCGACTGGCTAGATACTTGACGAGAGCTCCCGTTTCGCTCGCGTTGAGCATCAGGCCTCGCAACGTCGCGCCATTTCTCAGTATCTCGCGATGAGGGGTATTCAGCGAACCGAAAAGACGCAGCGTCGCCACAGCCCGCGCGTCCCAGTCAAACTGGCATTTTGGAAAGAAAGCCTCCAATGGCAATCTCGCCGTGCGGACTTGCCCATCGGATAGTTCGCATACGAACTCGGCCAGGGAAGCTATGTCTGGATGCGCTGAGGAGGAGGCGAGGCGATACATCTTGCGAAGCGGAGGACGCGAACAGTTGTTATCCAGCGCAGTCTGCGCTCGAATTGAAGATCTGACGCGTCCGATCAACCAGCCGTCGGTTATGTCAAACGAGAGGATCTTCTTGGCAATCGATGACAAGCATTGCCTGATCTCTTCGTTGGTTGAGACATTGCCAAGAGCTTGCTCGTCTGTTAGGGCAACGACTGCCGGCATTCCGAGACTGTGCGAAACATCCCGCAGGACCGGGCCGGCAAACACGGCCAGCGGATCAACAAAATCATGTTTAGCAGGCTCGTGCAACCACTTCTGATATTGCTCGCAAAAGCCCGACCTTTGCCCAACTCGCACAACTTCATCCGGAATAGCGAGTTTCCGGTCAAACAATGGGTTTGCGGAACAGGCATTCGCTCCATCGTCTGGGCCGCCGGTGTCAGTGAGAGAGATGCGCCATGTTCGTGACTCGGCAATTGTGTCCCGCTGCTGATTCAGCGCTTCAAAAGATGCCTCTAACGACTTCGAATCATAATAGAATCTCGCCTTGTAGATGCAGGTTTTTGGCTCGATACCAGTCGCATTCATTGTCGCTGAGGAGATGAAGCCAGTCTTGAGCTTCAACGTCACTTCTCCCCGTGTGCTCCAAAGTTTGGTATCGGTATCCTCTAACTGATTGTGCTGCGCATCGATTGCGGGCAACCATGAAAGCGCGAGCGCCAGCGAATCGTTAGGGAGGCGAGTCTGGGCAGGCTTCGGTGAAGAGCAGTAGACAAGATATCCGTCGTCGACGAGCCGGGACCACTCCTTATCGCTCCACGAACCGATGATTCCGACGACGATCGGGAGCGCTGGGTCTGTGAGTTCAAGGCAATTTTGAGAACGCACCGAAACGTCGTTTTGCTCCGTCTCGTGGTGAGCGATCTGATCGCGCATCTGGCTGAGACCTTCCTGTGCCGCAGCGTTCCTGTCGTTTTCGGGAAGATCTAGGAGGTCCTGATAGCCCTTAGCCCAAGCTTTCGCGAACTTGAGCTGCGCCATCTTCGCTTTGCGTATCTTCGCGCGCTGTGCCGCCGCGCTATCGGAGAGCCGTGCGACATATCGAGGCAATGGGTCTGTGAGTTGCTGCTCCTCGCGCCACTCCACCCCCAACGCGGAAGCGATCTGAGACATCACCTGTCGCAAAGGCTGGTTATCGACGTGCACAAAGAGCAGCAGATCGCGAGTGTCCTTGGCTGTCTTGAGCGCCACATTTCCTTGCTTGCCGAGCACTTGTACCGCGTCCTCGAGATTACCGGTGAAGCTGAAGTTGGAAACTGGAGTGTCGAGGCGAGCATCCACGTCCGCACTTCCAGAATATGCCGCCGTCGCCAAAACGGAAAGGCAAGCCGCTATTGCCGCACCTGTCACCTCATGTCTCAACAGGTCCTCTGGGTGAGGCAGCGCGGGCGGCCATCTCATTGCGGCACCGATAGATGATATCCTCCGCATACCGATCCAGCTCCCCCGCCGCGTTGTAGGCCTCCGCAGCCAGCGCAGGACGTCTGGTCTTCAAATACAGATCACCAAGCAAAGTGATATAAACAACGTCCTCGGGCTTGAGCTGCACCGCCCGCGCCATGCTCGCCGCCGCCTTGCGCCAAAGGCCGCTCCCCGCGAGCGCGATGCTGAGCCGCGCATGCAGACCGGCGTCCTCCGACTCGATATCCACGGCGGCCCGCAACGGCTCCACCGCCTCCTCGCATCGGCCCAACTTCACCAAAAGATCTCCGACCCAATAGTGATAGAAGGCGTCGTCCGGACAGACCCCCGCGGCCTTTCGTCCCGCATCCAGAGCCTCGTCGGGATTGTCCGACACCAGCAGGGCGTCGGCCAATTTGTACCAAACAAACCCATTCTTCGGCTGAAATTCCAGCGCCTTGCGAAACCGGATGATCGCCGCGCGCCACTTCCCATACCGCTTGTAGATTTCCGCCAGTCCCACATGCGGCTCGGCCTGGTTGGGCTTCACCTTCAGGGCTTTTCGATACTGATTGACCGCCTGCGGCCCTCTCTCGGAAAGGGACAGCGTATCGGCAAGCGCCATTCTGTGGGCAGGGTCAGAACCGTCTTGGCGCACGGCATTGCGATAGTACTTGATGGCGGCATCATAATCGCCGCCCTCAAGGGACTTGTCTCCGAGCGTTCGAGGGTTGATATCCTCCTCGATATGCTCCAGGTTTGTCTGCCTCTGACTTTCTTCCATCATGGTGTCTCAATCAGTATCGTTACCGGACCGTCGTTGGTCAAAGAAACCGCCATCGCCGCTCCGTAAACCCCTGTGCTAACAGGGACGCCCAAGGAGGCGACGCGGTTGCAACAGTCCTCAAATAGGGTCCTGCCATCTTCATACGACGCCGACTCTACAAAACTCGGCCGCCGGCCCTTGCTCGCGTCACCATAGACCGTGAAGTTGGAGACCATCAGCATCTCGCCCCCCGCATCGAGCACGGACATATTTAACTTACCATCACTATCGTCAAAAATCCGTAAATTCGTAAGCTTGGACGCCATCCATTCGCTATCTTTTCCGGCATCGCCAACGCGTATTCCTAGAAGAACTACGAGGCCTTTGCCGATGTTCGCGAAGGTTTCCCCATCGACAGAAACCGTCGCCGACCTGACCCGCTGGACGACGGCCCTCATTAGACCTTGCGGCCCATGACGCGTCGAATGGCGATCACATCGCCAAAATTGAGAATGCGATTCATCAGGTCGCGCAGGTGTTTGGTGTCCCGCACTTCCAATTGAATCTCGATGTATGCCGTCTGGTTCGATTTGGTCTGGATGCGCGCCGCCGTGATATTGGTCTTTGCCTCGCCAAATATGTGCGTCACGTCGGCCAACAGACCGATTCGGTTCATTACATCCATCTGCAGTGTCACTCCGTACACATGTCCCTCGTCGCCTTCCCAATCGACGGGAATTAATCGCTGCACATCGTCGTCACCCATTCCCAAAACGTTCGTGCAATCGGCGCGGTGGATCATCATTCCGCGGCCGCGAGTAACGAACCCGACAACCTCATCGCCGGGGATCGGCGCGCAGCAGCGGGCCCGCTTTGTCATCACGCTGTCGATGCCGTCCGGCGCGATCCGCATCTGCTGTTCCTGCGCGATGCGTCCAATCGTCGGCGTCTTGGCCTGTTCCTCCTGTGGCAGAAGGGATCGCAAGCGTGTGATAACTGCATTCGCGGTGATCAGACCTTCACCGACGGCCGCCAGCAGGTCTTCCGCGTTCGCGACCTTGAATTTATCGGCGATCTGATTCAGGTGATCCTCGCCGAGAAATTCTCGCGGGTCCCGTCCCATAGATTTGATATGCTTTTCGAGCGCCTCCCTCCCGCGGATAGCGTTTTCCTCGCGGTTCAGCTTTCGCAGATAGCCGCGAATCTTGTTGCGCGCCTGCGAGGTCTTGATGTATTGCAGCCAGTCGAGACTTGGTCTTGCCGAAGGCCGCGTCTGCACTTCGCAGATGTCGCCGTTTTTCAATTCATAGTTGATCGGGACGATTCGCGCATTAACCTTCGCTCCGACCAACGTCTCACCGAGCCGTGTGTGAATGCGGTAGGCAAAATCGATCGGCGTCGAACCGGCCGGCAAGTCGATCACGTCCCCCTTCGGCGTAAACACGAACACCTGATCGGCGAACAGGTCCTCCGACACATTGCGCAAGAACTCGCTGGAAGTTTTCGCGTCGCTGCTCCAGTCGAAAAGCTGTTGCCGGAGCTGCGGCAGTCGCGCTGCCGGCGCGTCGGTCCCTTCCTTATAGGCCCAGTGCGCCGCCACGCCGTACTCCGCCAATTCGTGCATCTCCCGCGTCCGAATCTGCACCTCGAGCGGTTCGCCGTTCGGACCCACCACCTTCGTGTGTAGCGACTGATACAGATTGGGCTTGGGCTTGGCGATATAGTCGTAGAACATGCTGGGGATCGGCTTCCATAGTTCGTGAATGATGCCGAGCGCGTGATAGCAGTCCGCCTCTGTCATCGTTACCACGCGCAGCCCCAGCAAATCGTAAATCTGATCGATGCTCAGCTTCTGCTTGTCCAGCTTGTTGTGTATGCTGTAGATGTGCTTCGGCCGCCCCATGATCTCCGACTCGATGCCGGCCTTTTCCAGCCGCTCTTTCAGCGCAACCTTCGCCTCGGTCAGTTCTTGTTCTCGCACCGCGCGGGTTTTGTCCAACGCTTTCGCGACCTGATCGAATCCCTCCGGATCGAGCGCCCGAAATGCCAGGTCCTCGAGCTGCCATTTGAGCTGCCAAATGCCAAGTCGTGCGGCGAGCGGCGCATACACATGCATCGTCTCGTTGGCGATCCGTTCCTTTTTCTCCTGAGTCAGCGCATCGATCGTGCGCATGTTGTGCATCCGGTCCGCCAGCTTGATCACCATGACGCGCAGGTCCGCCGCCATCGCCAGCAACACCTTGCGCAAACTCTCCGCGGCTCGCCGGATCTGCTCCTGCTTTTTCGCGGCAAAAGTATCCGGTTCGGTGCGATATGGAAACCGCAATTTGGTGACGCCTTCCACCAGCTTGAGAACCGTTTGCCCGAAGAACCGCTCCAACCGTTCCGGTGTCGCAAAGTGTGCGCAGTCCTCCAGCGTATCGTGCAGCAGC
Source organism: Fimbriimonadia bacterium (assembly GCA_041483895.1). Lineage (GTDB taxonomy): Bacteria > Armatimonadota > Fimbriimonadia > Fimbriimonadales > JABRVX01 > JBGPGO01. The sequence goes on along the minus strand of JBGPGO010000006.1, from coordinate 82,301 downwards.
CCTGCGACAACCGTCTCCGGATCGAGCTGCAGATCGGCAAGGATCTGCGCGACGGCAAGGGGATGCGTGATGTACGGCTCGCCGCTGTCGCGCTTCTGGCCCTCGTGCGCCCGCTCGGCAAAATAGTAGGCGTTTCGGATGAGTTGCGGCTTGGCGTCGTGATGATGCAGCGCGACCGTTTCCAGCAGGCGTTGGAGCGCTTCCGGGTCCTCCCATTCGGGCTGAATCAGCTCGTCAATCGCAAGGACATCAGCCATCGCTGGTTGCGTACTCCTCTTCGATCGGGGAGGCGTCCGCCATCGCGCGCACGTCTCGGACAAACCATCGAAGATTGCGCTGGCCCTTCCATGTGTCATAGGTGGGCTGGAACAGCATGTCAACTTCGGAACCGTTGGGGAATTCCGCCATCAGCTCGCCCAGTCCGAACGCCATGCCGGTGATCGGATCGGTCGCATCCCCGCGAAGCGTGACGCGGGGGTGGGCAGGATTTCGCGTCGGCTCGACGCTGAGAATCGTGACGCGGCGGCCAAGCAGGAGCGGCTCGGGATTGGCAGTGCCGAACGGGGCGAATCGTTCAAGCTCGTCCACAAATTTGGCGGTAATTTCGTGCGGATATACTTCGGCGTCCGCCACGGATTCGGGGATCAGATCGTCGTCGGTCAGCCGCTCGTCGGCATAGGCGCAAAGGGCCGCGCGGACCTCGTCCAGGCGGTCGGCCTCAAAGCTGAAGCCGGCCGCGTGCGAATGTCCGCCGCAGCTCAGGAACAGGTCCCGGTGCGAATCCAGCGCCTCAAACATATTGAATGCGTCGGTGCTCCGGGCCGAACCCCGTATTAATTCGTTTTCTCTGTTGCCAACCAATGCCGGTCTCCAAAATCGATCCACTAACTTGCTTGCAACGATTCCTACGACGCCGGCGTTCCATCCCTCTCCGGCGACGAGCAGCAGCTTCCCGTCCAGCGAGCCGTCCGCGAGGACCAAAGCCTGCGCTTCCTCGAAGATCCGGTTTTGCTCGCGCTGCCGATCGTAGTTCTGCCGGTCCAACTTTCCGGCAAGCTGAAAAGCCTCCCGCTTGTCCTCCGTCAACAGCAGGGTGAGGGCGTCGTGTGCGTCGTCCATCCGCCCCGCGGCGTTGATTCGCGGCCCGATGCCAAACCCGGCGTCCCGCGCCGTGTACTCCGCGGCGGACTTGTTGGTGTTGGCCACCCGCAGCAACGCCTGAATCCCAACCTTGCGGCTTTCCACAATTTTCGGCAGGCCGTGCCGCACGAGGATTCGGTTCTCGCCGAGGAGCGGAACGATGTCGCACACCGTCCCCAGCGCGGCGAGGTCAAGAAAGGCCCGGTAGAAGGCATTGACATCGTGGCCAAGCTCTGTGACCAGCGCCGAGGCCACTTTGAAGCTGACACCGACGCCCGCCAAGAACGGGAACGGGTATCGGCTGTCCCGCCGCATGGGATTGACGACTGCCTCGGCATTGGGAAGCTCCGCGCCCGGCTCATGATGGTCGGTGACGATAACCCGCAGGCCCTGCTCTCGCGCGCTGTCCACCACCACGTTGGCGTTGATCCCACAGTCGCAGGTCAGGACCAGGGACGCGCCCACCTCCTTCGCCTTCTCCACCGCGCTCTCATGGAAGCCGTACCCGTCCTTCTGGCGATGGGGGACGTGAACCTCGACCGTTGCGCCCAGCCGCCGCAGGCACCGCGTCCAGAGAGTGGCGCTGGTTACACCGTCCACGTCGTAGTCGCCATGGATAAATATGGTCTCCTTGCGCTCCATGGCCCCGGCCAGCTCCTTTACCGCCTTGTCGCAGTCGGGCAGCAGGAGCGGGTCGTGGAGGTTGGCGAGGTCGGGGTTGAGGAACCCTTCCGCGTCTTCGGGGGTCTCGATGCCCCTATTGACAAGCAGCCGCGCGGCGAGCGCCGACATCCCCAGTTCGCCGGCCAAGCTCCGGACCGCCTCCCCATCCGCCTCGAGCACCCTCCATCTCACCATGCCTTATTATAGCAACAGGACTTCAATCGAGGGGCGGCCCGTGCGATCAACCTATACTGCGAGGCGACGAATATCTGCATGTTATCCAGTGCTAACCTCAAAGACCAACTCATTCTTATCGCGCTTCTGGTCGATGTCGGAGAAGAGAATGCCGAGCCAAGCAGTCATCAGCGCGTCTACATCTGGGCGTTTCGCAGGATCAAATTTCAGCATACTCTGAAGCAAATTAAGGATTTGGTCGCCACTCGGATGGTCGATCCTCGGCAGATCGTCCAACTCCACGTCTGCTTCCATCAAGTCGGTCGCCCTTTCTGGATTCACTCCCGTTAGCAACTCGGAAATCACTAGGCCAAGTTGGAAAGTGTCAGACTTTGCTGTAATGGGCACCTTGTCTCGGAAGTAGAGAACCTGATCTGGTGTGCGATATCTTCTTGGCATTGCCGGACCCAAAGTCTTGCTCCAAAGCTCCCGATCCGCATCATTTGTCCCACTGTCGCTGTCTTCAACCTTAATCAATCCAAAGTCCCCGAGAACGGACGAAAGGCCCTTGACAAATATGTTCGATGGTTTGATGTCCCTGTGGATGTAGGCAGGTGTTTGGCTGCCCAAAAAGCGGATTGCAGCGAGCAGTTGAGTCGTATAAGACAATCGTACGTCCAACGGGATTTTACTTACGCCGTCTGCAAGCAGACTCTTGAAAGTTCGCGGCAAGTACTCTGCAATGTAGAAGGGATGGCCGTCTTGGTTCGTGCCGGTATCGAACACTCGCATAATGGAATTGTGATCACATGTCCGGAGGAATTGCCACTCTTTCTTGAATCGCGTGGCATTGTCCCGATCGGAAGGCTCGTCAAGGCCTTTCAAGGCCAATGGGACGCCGGCTAACTGCCCAGAACGGCAAACAACAAGGTAGGTCGTTGCGTTCCCACCGGAACCAAGTTCCTTCACGAACTCATAACTATCGTTGCGGTCTGAAACGACCGGTATATGCGGTTCAAGTTGGAAACGCCTTGCCAAGATATTCAGGCCGCGGACTTATCTGAGAAATGAAACCATGGATGCGACGGATTGTTCAGGTCCGATCCCCATGAGAGCGTTCTGTCAACGTAGAACAGATCGTTCCAGCAAGTCAAAATCAACTGTTCCAAATCGTTGTCGCCGGTCGCACCAAGTCGCTTGGCAGATTCTTTTAGGACCACCGCTTCTTGCGCAAACCCCGGCCCCATAGCGATCATTTCTTTCGCGACCTCGATGAGCTTGTCTTTGACTAGATTTCTATCCAAATTTCTGCTCCTATTCAATTTGCGGCTGCCTTCTCAGTTGGCATTCCTTACAATTGTACCGCGAGGAATGATTTGGCGTCCTAGGATGATCGGTTACAATTCCCGTAAGACAACGCTGAGGATGTTCTCGTTGCCCCAGCGGATCGAGTCGAGCGTGTCGCCGGTGGGTTTCTTGGCCACGCAAAGGTAGGCGATGGCACCGTCTGCGTCCTCCAAGATAATGTTCTCCATCTCCTGCACGTTGATATCCGCCTTCTGCAACTGGCCTAGCACGTGCGCCAAAACCCCCACGCGGTCCCTGTGTCGGACGACGAGAAGGTGGCTGCCGGGTTGGTCGCCCTTCACATTGACCGCGTTCGGGCAGCGTCCGGAGCGTGCAAACTCCTTGATGATCCGTACGGTATCCGCCGCCACCGCCTCCTGCGCCTGATCGGTCGAGGCGCCGATGTGGTGGGTCACATAGACCCCCGGCAGGCTTTGCAGCTCGCAGGCAACCTCTCCCTCGCCGCCCGCAGGCTCTTCGGCAAAGACGTCCAGCCCGGCCCGCAGACCGCGCTCTTTGATATGCCTGATGAGAGCAGCCTGATCGACAATCCTGTCCCGAGACGTGTTGATCAGCATGGCCCCAGGCTTCAGGCGGGAAAGCACCGCGTCGTCAATCAGCCCAGTCGTCTCTTTGGTCTGCGCCAAATGCAGGGTCAAAATATCCACGGCCCCGGCGATATCGGCGATGGTCGGCTGAAAGCCCATCCCCATCTCGGCCGCGATCTCCGGCGTCAGCCAGCGCGACCAGCCGATCACCTTCATCCCGAACGCCTTCGCGCGATGCGCCACCTCTTGCCCGATATGTCCCATGCCGATGATGCCAATCGTCTTGCCGTATAGCCCCCCGGCCTTGGAAAACTCCTTCTTACGCCACTTGCCCTCGCGGAACTGCAAAACGTTGTCCGGGATGCGCCTGTCCAGTGCAAGGATGAGACCCATGGTCAGCTCCGCCACGGCGATGGAGTTCTTTCCGGGGCAGTTGGAGACGAAGATGCCGTTGTTGGAGGCGGTCTCGACATCGATGGTGTTGTAACCGGCGCCCGCGCGGACGATGAGGGAGAGGGGGCTGTCGGTCAGCATGGGGGCCGTGACCTCCGTGGAACGAACGACCAGCACGTCGGGCTTTTGCTCCTGGATCGCCGCGACCAAGGCGTCGTCTTTCAGCGCCGGATCGCACATAACCTCGAATCCCGCCTGCTGCAGACCGTCGAGTCCGGATTGTTCAAATTTATCGGCAACAAGAACTTTCATGATTGACCCCTCCATCGAACTCGCCGCGGGCCTTGGATATCCGCGACAGAAAGCAGTCGACAAGACGGCCCGCGTCTACTACTGGTAACGTTGTCATTCCGATGCGGAGCGAGGAATCCCTTTCAGAACGCTGTCAATTATTGAAGGCTTTAGAAAGGGATTCCTCGCTCCGCATCGGAATGACATAACTTAAAACACATTGATAAACAGCCCCGAACGAAGCTTCGGCTCGAACCAGGTGGACTTGGGAGGCATAATTCCCCCGGCATCTGATACCCGCAACACGTCCTCCACCGACGTCGGGTGTAGCAAAATGGCAGCTCCCCCACGCGCGTCCGCCCTCTCTTTCAACTCCGCCGGCGTCCGAATCCCTCCCACAAAATCCAGATTCGGATCCGTCCGAACGTCCTTAATCCCAAATACCGGGCCGAGCAGTTCCCGATGGCAGATGCTCACGTCCAGCGCTTCGATGGGATCGTCCGGCGGCGGCTGTTTCGGCCGTATGCCGTACCACCGTCCCCCCAAGTAGACGGTAAAGCTCCCCTTTGGCGGCGCGATCGGCTCGTCCAGCGTTTCGACCGTAAATCGGGCCCGGATATCCTTAAGAACATCCTCCGCATGCCGCCCATGCAAAGTCAGCACGACACGATTGTAGGGCAGAATCTGAAGCTGCGAGGCGGGGAATAGAACCGAAAGGAACGTGTCATAGCCCGCCTTTCCGGTCGAGTGGTGGCTGTACTGACTGAGTTCGGCACGCGCCCGCGACGCGCTCTTGGCCCGATGGTGGCCGTCCCCAATGTAGAGATTCGGAACCCGTTCGAACTCCTTTTGAATCTTCGCGGCCCGCTCGTCTTCCGCGTCAACCCGCCACACGGTATGAACCACCTTGTGTTCATCCGTCAGCTCATATTCCGGATCGCCCTTCATCACATCGTTCATCACTTTTGTCAATGACGGGCTGTTGCGATAGGTCATCAAAACCGGACCGTACTGACTCTTCGTCACAATGATATGGCGGGTGCGATCATCCTCTTTGTCCTGCCGCGTCTTCTCATGCTTCTTTATCGTGCCATTGTCATATTCATCGACGGCGCAGACCCCTACGATGCCGGTCTGCGCGTGTTTCCCCATTTGGAGGCGGTAGACGAAGTAGGCCGGCGTCGCGTCCTGAACCAGCCATCCCTCCCGGCGAAATTTGGCAAAGTTCGTCGCGGCCCGTTCGTAGACGGCTTCCGCGTGGGGGTCGGTTCCAACGCCGAATTCAATCTCTGGCCGCTTTACGCGTAAGAGAGAGGACGGGTTGTCGGCAGCAAGCTCCCTCGCCTCCTTTTCGCTGGGAACGTCGTATGGCGGGCAGGAAACCTTCTCAACAAGCTCATTTGGGGGGCGAAGGGCGCGAAACGGGAGAACGGTTGCCATACCCTTCTAGGATACCCGGTCTCGATTTATCGGCCAACCTTAGAGAATTCTAAGTTTTCATTAAGCCGCCTATAACGTGCGGGTGGTTTCATAAAGGGGAGCGAGTAGGATTTTGTTGCGAGAAAACCAGGAAGGAAAAGGCTGGGCGGTGGATAGGACAACGGCTAAATCGCATAACCGCCATGCCCCGGTTTACCAGCCGGCCTAGGACGAGTGTGGCGAATGCGTGCCTGTGCTCATTGTCCAAGGTCGTCCGGGCGTGGTTAGCGGCCCCACCTTGGGCAGGGTGGGGCCGCAGTCATTTGAGACAACAACTCCATTATGCCATGAAATATTAGAGTAATCTAATCTTTTTCCAAGGCGCGCATAACTTTCAGGGTGTTGAATAATGAGAGAGGCTCGACAGAGCAAGTCAATTATGGAGGAAGACAATACAATGAAACTGTTGATCAGCATGAAGACGATGCTGGTTTGTCTCGTGCTCATTCTGTCCGCTGGGTTAGTGTCGGCCCAGGCGGCCCCCGGTAAGAGCGCCAAGAGCAAGCCGGCGGTTAGCAAACCGGCGGCCCACAAAGCCGCTGCCCATGCGACAATCGCCACGCATGCCAAGGCAAAGGTCAAGGCCATCGTGAAGCATGCCGCCAAGCACCATGCCAAGCACCATGCGAAGACGGTTGCGAAGCATGCGGTAAAGCATGCGGCAAAGAGCAAGGCGAAGGCTTCAACTGCCAAAGCTCCAGGGAAGTAACTAGCTTCCAGTAAGATTACGCGTTTGTCCGTTCCGCAGCCTCATGTAGGCCAAGGTGAGGCTGCGGTGGCATTTGTGAGGTAGATTGATGGATAGCTTGAAGGTCCTAGTCGTTGAGGATGAACCGAGGCTCGCAGAGTTCCTGGGGCAGGCGCTCCGGGAGTCGGGCTATGTCGTTACCTCAGCGGGAAATGGGCAGGATGCGATCCAATTCGCCCTCACCGATGATTACAGCGCCGTCGTCCTGGACGTTATGCTGCCCGATACCGACGGATTTCAGGTCCTCAGCCATATTCGCTCCCGTGGAAATCGCACGCCGGTCCTGATGCTGACCGCGCGCACAGGTGTGGAGGACCGAATTCAAGGTCTCGATGCCGGAGCGGACGACTACCTTGGCAAGCCATTTGAATTGGCGGAGCTCTTGGCCCGCCTGCGCGCTCTTCAGCGCCGTGGAAGTTCCGAACCGGCCAAACTCTCGGTCGACGATCTGGAAGTGGATCCTGCCACCCGGCGCGTGCGCCGCGGTGAGCGGAAAATCGATCTTTCCGCCCGCGAATTCGCTCTCCTCGAGTATCTGCTCCGAAACAAAGGCCGTGTGATGACAAAGACCCTTATCCTGGAGAGGGTCTGGGATGATCAATTTGTACGGGATTCCAATGTCGTAGAGGTCTACATCAACTATTTGCGAAGTAAGATCGAACAAACCGACCGGTCAAAGCTCATTCACACGGTCCGGGGAGTAGGATATGTAATGGAGCTTCGCGAGGATGTGGCTTCGTAGTCATCACCGACGGCTGACTGTTTTTGCGGGCGGGCTTTTTGGCGTTCTTCTCGCCTTGCTGTTCGTCTTGTGTCTTATTGTCTTTGGACAATTGGAAGCTCAGGCCGCCGACGATGCGCTCAACCAGGTCCTCGATTCGCTGCAAGCCAATTCCAACAGGCAGGAAGAGAACCTGGATTTACGGAACGAGGTCAGGGTCCACCGCGGAGTTTCGGTCGCGATATTTGATAAGACTGGGGCGCTTGCCGATTCTATCGGCGTCTTGCGCCTTCCCAACATCTCCGGCGAGGGGGTCATGAACACTCGGACCGATCTGATCCGGTACGTAGCCGGCAAATTAGATGATCAGAACGTAGTCGTCGGCATCAACTGGGAACCATGGGTCAACAGCTATCATCGTCTCGCATGGCTATTGTCGGGGCTTTGGCTCCCTCTGACGGGAATGGTGATGTGGCTCGCTTGGACTGCGGTTGGACGGACCTTCCGGCCGCTTCTGGACATGACCAAGGAGGCCGAATACCTTTCAGGCACCAACCTTGCAAAGCGATTGCCCGTCCCTAAGGATCAGGAGTTTGGTAGGCTCGCCACCGGTCTGAATGCCTTTTTGGAGCGCCTGGAGGCAAGCGTGCGGGGCCAGGAGCAGTTCATCGCGGATGCCGCTCATGAACTTCGAACACCGCTGACCATTCTGCGGGGCCAAGTGGAGACCACGCTGCTCAAGGATCGAGACAACGAAGAGTACAGGCGCGTGTTGGCAATCGGTCTTGAAGAGGCGCGGAGAATGTCCGAGCTTGTTGAGATGCTCTTAATGAGCGCCAAAACCAACGTCACCCAACCGGAAACGATCGACATTTCCAGCGTCGTGCTCGATGTTGCGGAGCGGTGGGAACCGCGATTTGGGGCGAACAACGTGGTGCTTAACACAGCGATCGAGCCGTGTCCTGTGGCTGTCTACCGGCCTGAGATAGAAAGCGTTTTGACCAACCTGCTCGCGAATGCCTTAAGGCATTGCCCGCGGGATTCGGTGTGCGGTCTGGAGCTCAGGGCGGATGACGGGTTCTGCACGATGACCGTGTCGGATCAGGGCAGGGGCGTTCCCGACAATCAAAAAGAGCGGATATTTGAGCGGTTCTATCGGGCGGATGACGGACGTTCGCGCGAGGTCGGCGGATTTGGGATTGGACTCGCCATATCCCGTCGAATCGTTACGGGTCGCGATGGTGAGATCGATGTCGTCGACAATGTTCCTCGCGGCGCGATTTTCCGCGTGCGACTGCCGATCGTGAAGCCTGGCGGCAAGGACTAAGGTCTGACTTTCGCCGCGCCATCTGCCCACCGGGCTAAGATGGGGCATGAATCTCCTCGTACTCGGTGGCACCCGCTTCGTCGGCAGGCATATCGTTGAGTCGGCGGTTGCCTCCGGGCACAACGTCACTCTCTTCAACCGTGGCCAAACGAACCCGGACCTCTTCCCAAATCTGGAAACCATGGTGGGCGATCGGGAGAAGGACTTGGGTCTCTTGAACGGCCGGCATTGGGACGGCGTCATTGATGTTTGTGGATACGTCCCACGAATTGTCAAACTGTCGATTGAGGCCGCCAAGCGTTGCTCCGATCGGTACTGCTTCATTTCGTCCATTTCCGTGTACGGCGATTTCGCAAAGGAAGGGCTGCGCGAAGGCGATCCGGTAGCGACCATCGCCGATCCCACTGTGGAAGAGATTGACGCGGAGACCTATGGCGCATTGAAGGCCATCTGCGAAGATATTGTTCTCGATGCGTTCGGAGATAGGGGACTCGTCGTGAGGCCCGGTTTAGTGGTCGGGCCAGGCGATCCATCGGACCGGTTTACCTATTGGCCGGTGCGATTGCGGCGCGGGGGTCGCGTGGTGGCGCCGGACCTGAAGGACCATCCCGTGCAGTTTATCGATGGGCTCGATCTCGCCGCGTTCACCGTTGGGCTAACGGAACGAAATGCTTCTGGGCTTTTCAATGGCGTCGGCCCGGCGGAGCGGCTTCGATTTGAGGACGCATTGTCGCGGATGCGATCCGCGGCGGGATCGGATGCGGAGATCGTGTGGACGGCTCCGTCCGTGCTGGAGCGCGAAGGGCTGGAGCCGTTTTCGGACTTCCCGCTCATCACGTCCTACGACGGGTCGTATGCCGGCATGGCGGCGGCGGATGCGTCAAAGGCGGTTGCCGCCGGCCTGACTTGCCGGCCGATCGAGGAGACCACTCGCGACCTCCTCGCCTGGTGGCCGTCACTCGATCGTGACCTCAAAACCGGCCTAAAGCCGGAAAAAGAAGCGGCGCTGCTTCTGTCTTGAACCCCCTCCCCCGCTTGCGGGGGAGGGCTGGGGTGGGGGCTATCGCATCGTCAATGGGCCTGCAGTGTTGGGGTCTTTGGGGTCAGCGATCGGAAGGGAATTGCAAGGCGAGAACCCCAACACATCGGCCTTTCCTCCTGGCCGGCACCTTATCCCTTCACAGTCGCACTGTGAAGGGGGCCGGAATTTCTGATTTCTCATCACTCTTTCATTGACGATCGCATCGTCAAATTCCCCGACCCTTGACGATGCGATCGTCAATGAAAAGTTTGAATGAAAGTCTTGCATGAAAATGTCATTCCGAGCCTGTCGAGGAATCTCTTTCAGGAGGTTGTCAGTAGTTGGAGGCTTCTGAAAGAGATTCCTCGACAGGCTCGGAATGACAAGTCCGGACTCTTGCTCGGAATGACCGACTCAGATTCCAAGACTCGACCAGACATCGTCGATTCGCTTCGTAACCGCGTCGTCCATCCGGATCACATCCGGCCAGCGGCGCGTGAAACCCTCCGTCGCCCACTTGTGCGTGCAGTCGAAGCCGATCTTGCCCCCGAGGCCCATGATCTGCGCCGTGTTGTCCAGCACGTCCACAGGCCCTTTGACAATCGTAACATCCCGGCCCGGATCGCAGTTCGCCCCGATGCGCCAGATCACCTCGTTCAAATCATGCACGTTCACATCGTGTTCAAAAACGAAAATGAACTTGCTGAACATCAGCTGCCCCAATCCCCAGAGTCCATGCATCACCTTGAACGCATGCCCCGGATATCGTTTGCGAATCGAGACAAAGGCGAAATTGTGGAAGCAGCCCATGACCGGCAAATGCATATCGACGATCTCCGGCAGCGTCAGCTGCACCAGCGGCAGGAATATACGCTCGACCGCCGTCCCCATCGCCCCGTCCTCCATCGGCGGGATGCCGACAATGGTCGAGGGATACACCGGATTCTGCCGATGCGTGATGCACTTTACGTGCAGCACCGGATAATCATCTTCCAGGCTGTAATATCCCGTGTGGTCGCCAAACGGCCCTTCCGTTCGGCGCTCATTTGGGTTCACCACACCCTCCAGAACGATCTCCGATCCCGCCGGGACCTGCACATCGATCGTCTTGCATTTCACCATCTCCACCGATTTCTTGCGCAAGAACCCCGCAAACAGCATCTCGTCAATCGAAGGCGGCAGAGGGGCGATGGCGGAAAAAATGCAGGCCGGATCCCCGCCAAGCGCGACGGCAACCTCGATCGGCCTCCCCCCCTCTTCCGCGCGACGATGATGCTCCGCTCCGACTTTATGAATCTGCCAATGCATTCCCAGTGTGTTCCGATCGAACACCTGCAGGCGGTACATGCCCACGTTGCGCTTTCCGGTCGTTAGGTCGTGGGTGAATACCAATGGCAGCGTGATGTACGGCCCGCCGTCTTGCGGCCAGCACGTCATGATGGGGAACTTTCCGAGGTCCACCTGGCCGCCTTCCATCACGACCTCCTGGCAGATCCCGCGGCCAACTGTCTTGGGCGGATGAAACGCGTGGGCGAATTTCGGCAGCGCCTTCAGCTTATCGAGAATCCCTTCCGGCAACTCCGGCTTCAGTAGCTCCCGAATCTCTTCGGCAAACACCTCATAGTCGTCCACGCCAAGCGCCAGCGACATCCGTTTGCGCGTGGCCATCGTATTGATGGCTACCGGGATGTCGAAACCCTTCGGCTTTTCCACAACGATGGCGGGACCTCCGGACTTGACCAGACGATCCGCGACCTCGGTGATTTCTAGGTAGGGGTCGAGCGGATAGGAGATTCGGCGCAGCTCGCCTTCCTTGTCGAGCCGGGCCAGGTATTGCTGAAAATCATCGTACGGCACGCCGATAGCGTACCGGATTAACTCTCGGCTACGCCCTGTACGTCCATGTGCATCGGAAGAATCGGGGCCGAGTGGGTAATCGCCCCGACGGAGATCATATCGACGCCGGTTTCAGCGACTTCCCGGACGGTCTGCAGCGTGATGCCTCCCGTCGCTTCCAAAATCGCTTTGCCCTTGGCGATCGATACCGCTTCCCGCATCACGTCGAGCGTCATATTATCCAGCTGGATCATGTCCGCCCCGGCGCCGAGGGACTCTTTCACATCTTCCAACGTAGCGCACTCCACTTCGATGCGCAGGGTGCGCGGCGCCTTCTCTTTGGCCGCTTTGATCGCCGCCACGATGCCACCGGCCGACCGGATGTGATTGTCCTTGATCATCACCCCGTCATACAGTCCGGTCCGATGGTTGAAGCCGCCGCCATGCACCACCGCGTCTTTTTCCAGAATTCGCATTCCGGGTGTGGTCTTGCGGGTGTCCATAATCTTGACGTCGGTGCCCCGAACCGCCGCGACGTACCGGCTGGTTTCCGTTGCGATTCCCGACAGATGCTGGAGGAAATTAAGGAACGTTCGCTCGGCCGCCAAGATCACGCGGAGGCTTCCCTCGAAACCGATAATCTCCTCCCCGGCAAAAACGGGGTTCCCATCCTTCTTCACATCCTCAACATTCACCGCGCAGGACTCCCCGATCAGCTCCACCAACGTGGACATCAGCGGGTCTTGCACCGAAAGGCCGCTGAGGATGCCGGTACCCTGCGCGGAAAGCACTGCCGTGCCCTCCATCAGCGGCGGAACGATGGCCTCGGTCGTCGCATCCCCAGGCCCCACATCTTCCCGTACCGCGCGCTCGATGAGCTGCCGTATGTATAGGTCCCTCAACTCATGTCTCTCCAGTTCGTGCCCGATTTGGTATCGACATCGAGCGGCACGCGAAGCTCCATCGCCTTCGACATGATCGAGGCGATATCTTTGGCCACGCCGGCTTTCCCTTTGTCGCACTCGAACACCAGCTCATCATGCACCTGCAGCAGCATCTGCGTCCCGTTGAGCAGACCGGATTGATTGAGATTGATCATGGCGATTTTGATGACATCCGCGGCCGTCCCCTGCATCGGGGCGTTGATGGCCGCGCGCTCCGCCGCCATCCGCATTTGGCGATTCGCGGTGTGAATGTCGGGGAAATATCGCCTTCGGCCAATCAAAGTGGTCGTAAATCCTTTCGTCCTGGCCTCCTCGATGATCGATGTCGTGAAATCCTTGACGCGGGGGAATTTGGCAAAATAGGCCTCAATGATTGCCTTGGCCTCGCCAACGCCCATCCCCAGCGATTGTGCCAACCCAAAGTCACTCATGCCATAGAGCACCGCATAATTCACCATTTTTGCGATGCGGCGTTGATCCGAAGTGACATTCGGACCCGGTGTTCCAAACAGGCTTTCGGCGGTCGCGCGATGGATGTCCTCCCCCTTGTCAAACGCCTCCAAAAGCCGCGGGTCCTCGCACATGTGAGCCAAGAGTCGAAGCTCGATTTGCGAGTAGTCGAGGGATAATAGGATTCGACCTTCCGGCGCGATGAAGGCGCGTCGGATCTCGCGGCCCAGCTCGGTCCTCGTGGGAATGTTCTGGAGATTGGGGTCTGTGCTGGAAAGGCGGCCCGTGGCGGCGCCCGTCAGGTTGTAGGTTGTGTGGACCCGGCCGTCGGCGCCCACCATCGTCGGTAGGCTGTCGGCGTACGTGGACTTTAGTTTCGTCAATTCCCGCCAACTGAGCACCTTCGCCGCGATCTCATTCTCGGCGGCGAGGGCGGTCAGCACGTCCACGTCCGTGGAGTATCCGGTCTTTGTCTTCTTTCCCGCCGTGAGGCCCAGTTTTTCGAACAGGATGTACCCAAGCTGCTTAGGAGAGCCGATTGTGAAGGTTTCCCCGGCCAGTTCGTGTATCTCGCCGGCGAGGGTCTCGATGTCGCGCTTCAAGGTCACGCTGAAGTCATGGAGATATCCGGTGTCCAAAAGGATGCCCCGGTCCTCCATCTTCATCAGGATCGGCAGCAGCGGCAGGTCGACTTCGGCAAAGGCGTGCAGCGTCCCTTCCGCCTTCATGCGGTCGGTCATCGGCTGGTACAAGGCAAAAAGACAGGCGGCCATAGAGGCGGCGTCGGCCCCCGGTTCCCGTTCCAGATGCTCCCGGCATGCAGCCCGAAGATCATAATGTCCTCTCCCCGGCGACAGCACGAAGGCGGCGAGCTGGCTATCGAAAACGAGGGGAACGTCGGGCAGATTGTGGGCTCGCAGCGCCTTTATCGTGTTCCGTCCATCGTGGACGATGCACCGCTTCTCAGAAAGCCACTGGAGGCTCCCCGCCAACGCAACGGGGACGCGCCAGACCAGCTCCCCGGCTGCCAGGCAGACCCCTTCGGCATCGCACGAGATCGCCACGATGGCCTTCTTGGAAAATGCCGACCGGACTTCATCCGCGGTTTGCGCATCCGTTGCCTCCACCGTCGGCTGTTCGGCTACAGCGACAGCCTCTGTAAAGAGTCCGTCCGAGAACTTGGGCAAAATTTTGTCAATGCGGTTCTGGAGCGTCCGAAATTCGAGCGATTGCAGGAAGCTTCTCGCTCGTTCCATTCCCTCCAGGTCCACTCGGTACGGCTTGAGGTCATAAGAAAGGGGGGCGTCGCAAACGATGGTGGTCAGCTTCTTGCCCGTTGTGATCAGGTCGAGATCGGCCTCCAGCTTCGCCCGAATCTTGGGATTCACCTTATCCAGATGCTCCACCAAATTCTCAACGTGTCCGAACTCTTGGAGCAGCGCGGTGGCCGTCTTCTCGCCAATCCCCGCGATGCCCGGGATGTTGTCTGACGGATCGCCGCGGAGGGCTTTGTAATCGGGAACCATTTCCGGGCCAAATCCAAACTTTTCGAACACCTTTTCCGGCGTGTAGTCCACGACATCGGTTATGCCTCGGACCGTGTACCGTACGGTCGTATCCTGGGTTACGAGCTGAAGCTGATCGTTGTCGCCGGTGACGATCAGCGCGTGCATCCCCGCCTTCTCCACCCGTTTCGCGATGGTCCCGACAAGGTCGTCGGCTTCGAACCCGGCCAGTTCCTCTCGATCGACGCCGAGCGCCTCCACAAGATCGTGGACGAGGGGAATCTGCTGGATGAGGGCGGTATCGGTCTCCTTCCGGTGAGCCTTGTACTCGGGGAAATCGGCATGGCGGAAGGTCTTGCCGGGAGCATCGAAGGCAACGACGATCCCATATGGCTGTTCGTTATCAAGCAAAGATAGCAGCATGTTGGTGAAGCCGAAGATGGCGTTCGTCGGACGCCCGTCACTGGTGGAGAGGAATTGGGTCCCAAAATAGGCGCGGAACACCAAGCTGTACCCGTCGATAATGATGTAGGTCTTCTTCGTTGACTTCTCGGCCACGGCTGTTCTACACTTCCTCAATTGCCGGCTGGAAGCCGGCGTTACTTTTCCAACTCGCCGAAGTGGCGGAATGGTAGACGCGGCGGTCTCAAAAACCGTTGAGGGCAACCTCGTGTGGGTTCGACTCCCACCTTCGGCACCAAATTCTTTCCCCCGCTCCCCGAAAGTGTACCGGCTGGCGGCCTTTTCGACATTGCCTCATATCCCGAACATGTACATATGAGCGCCCGATACCTTCCTGGCATAAGACCCTTCGAGATTGCGGACAAGGAGGTCCAGCGATGAGTCTAAGCACTACCGGTATTAATTTCAGTGGTTTGGGGTCCGGGATCGACACCGAGTCGATCATCAAGCAGTTGATCAGCCTGGAGGCACGGCCATTAACCAGGCTGCAGTCCCGTCAAGCGCAACTGCAAAACCAGCTTAGCCTGTACCAGCAGTTCGGCGCCAAACTGACCACGCTGCAGGCCGCGGGCGATGCGATCAACAAGGCCGCCGCTTTCAATCTGGTGAAGTCCACCACCAGCGACAGCACGATTGCCACGATTTCTACCGGGTCGGACGCTCAGCCCGGGGTCTACACCCTCGATATCACAAAGCTTGCGCAGGCCCAAAAAATCAGCTCCACCGGCCAAACCGATTCGACGACGGCATTGGGGCTGTCCGGCAGCTTTCTTGTAAACGGCAAGCTGGTCCAGGTCACGGCCGCCGATTCCCTATCTCAAATCGCAAGCCGCATCAACTCCGCGGACGCGCATGCCGTCGCCAGCATTGTCAACGGCGGTCCGGGAAAGGCATACCTGACGCTCACGTCGTCGGAAACCGGCGCTGCTTCCAAGCTTCAGATTTCCAACGTCGGAACCAGTACGCTGCTCAACGATCTGGGTGTTTTGACGGGAACCACCGCCATTCGCGAGTTCACGACGAACGGCGCTTATGGAAGAGAGTTCTCCGACCCGACGTCGGCGGTTGGCCCGCTATTGCAGATAACAGGCGCCGCTACGGGAACGATCCAAATCAATGGTACTGCGGTCTCTTTGGACCTGGCAACCGACAGTCTTACCTCGATCGCCCAGAAGATCAACGAAGCCGCAATTCCAAGCGTTACCGCCACCGTCGAGACCGTTACCACCGACGGGGTGAACAGCTACCGGCTGAAAGTGATCGGCTCTTCGACACCGACATTTGTCGACAACAATCATGTTTTGGAAAACATTGGCGTTCTGGAGGCGGCCTCAGGAACGGAACTGCTCGCCGCCCAGGACGCCACGTACAAGTTGGACGGCGTCTCGCTGACGAGCGCGTCCAACACCATCACGTCGGTAATATCCGGTGCGACGATCACGCTGCTAAAAGAGGCATCTTCGGCCAATTTGAGCATATCACGCGATGCGGATGCAATCAAGACCGGCATCAAGAACTTCGTCGATGCCTACAACAGCATTCGCGACTTCGTGTCGTCCAATTCAACGTTCGACAAGGACACGTTTGCCGCCGGGCCTCTGCTGGGTGATTACACCGTCACTACCAATATGGATGTGATCACTGCCAGTATTACGGGCGTGGTCAAAGGTCTTGAAGGAAAGCTGAATTCACTCGCTGTGGCCGGTGTGTCTCTGGGTCAGGACGGGAAACTGTCCGTTGACGACGGCAAACTGTCGGACGCGATCAACTCGAAGTTGGATCAGGTCAAGAGTCTGTTCATGGCCGTCGGAACGCCCACCGATCCCAACGTGCAGTTTCTGTCGTCCTCGTCCAAGACCAAGACCTCGACGTCCAGCGGATTCCCAGTTGTTGTCACCCAGGCTGCGACCAAGGCGACAGCCACCTCGGGAGTCGCGCAGACCGGTCCCAGTTCGGACACGGAGACGCTAACGTTCAACGGCGCGCTGTTTGGAAACACCGCCGCGACAATTCAGCTCGGCGCGGGCAATTCCGTCGACGATACGATCACGGCAATCAACTCCCATCCAACGATCGGCAGGCTGTTGACAGCATCCAAGGACGCGGATGGAAAGCTTGTGCTGACAGCGAGCGCCTACGGATCGAAGAAGAGCTTTACCGTTGTCTCCGATAAGGCTGCTGGAGCGGACAACTCCGGGATTGGCGCCACGGTGGTCACTGCGACGGGCCTGAACGTCGCGGGAACGATAAACGGCGCGTCTGCGACCGGTGACGGCCAGGTCCTGACCGGAGACGATTCAAGCCCGAACGTCGCCGGGTTGGCGCTTCTGATCACCGCAACGTCCGCCGGGACCTATGGCAATATCACGTTTACGAAGGGCCTCGGCGCCTCCATTAAGGATGTCATCAACTCGTTGACGGACCCGACAACGGGATCCCTGACCGACCAGGACAAGCAGCTTCAGACCCAGATCGATCAGTTGACGGACGACATGAAGAGAATCCAGGACAGCCTGACGCAACGAGAGTCTGCCCTGCGCCAACAGTTCAGCACGATGGAGACCGTGGTTTCGCAATTACGGAATCAGCAGGCGCGCATATCTGCACTATTCTCCGGGGTGACCGGCTAGGTTCGCCTGGATAGTTTACCGGACTAAGCCGAAAGCCCGGAGAACCCGAAAGTACCCTTGACGGCCTTTGTTGGAGGTTAGAATTTGCCGCAAGCCTATGGTCAACCGCTCGATGTCTACCGCCAAAGCGCGGTGAACACGGCTTCACCGGTGGAGCTCATCGTGATGCTCTATGACGGGGCCTTGCGCGCATTGGATGCCGCCCTCCTCGCGATGGAGCAGCGGGACCTGCAAAAGCAGCATGACAACCTCATTCGGGCACAGCGGATCATCTCTGAGCTCCAGATGTCACTGAACATGGAACACGGTGGGGAGATCGCCGTCAACCTTCTCGCACTATATTCGTACGTGAACAACCAGCTGGTGGATGCGAATATCAACGATGACCCGAAACCCATTCATGAGGTAGCCAAGCTCCTGGCAGAATTGCGGGATTCCTGGGCGACCATCAGCTCCCAAGTCGGCCGACAGGCGCCGGTACATGAAGCGGCATAGCATCCACGATCAGCTCGAGCGTCTTACCATCCTGACTCTGTCGTTGGAGCAGGAATTGGGCCGCGGAGACCAGGCTGCGGTCACGATGCTCCTCGCGGAGCGGGACCGGCTGATAACGGAATTGGAGCAGCGGCGTTCAGAACTCAACGGCAACGCCGCCCAATTGCGGCAGGTCGTGGAACTGGAAGATCAGGTCATGGCCCGCGTCGATTCCATGGCTCGCAACATCCGCGGCCGTCTCATCGAACGCTCCATGGCTTCAAAGGCGAGAGACCTCTATTCCCGCATTGCCGATCCGGGTCCCCAGGAACTCGAACAAACGGGCTAATCCTCAAAGTACAATCGTTCATGGCGCGTTCATGTTGGGGCGACATGACGGTTAACCGTTTGCGGTTTCCTTATCAGTGACCATGACGATGGGATTCAACAGCGACAGCCCGGAGGTTTTCATGTATCGCATACGGCAAAAGATCGGGGAGAATCCGGCGAAGCCGCGGTACCCGCATACGGTGCGGGGATACGAGTATCGGCAGCAGGATTCGTCGTAATGGTGCTACAATGAATTGTCATGAATACGACCATCTCAGTTGAAGTGCCTGATGGCATTCTGGCAGCCGTCGCGGAAATGGCCGGCGAGCGCGAGCTTTCTCGGTGGATTCTGGAAACAGTGGTAATTGAGGCGATTCGAAACGGACTCATATCTCGGGGTCGTGGTGGCGAGATTCTCGGCCTATCCTTTTACGAGCGCGAGGAGCTGTATGCTCAACGTGGGCTCTTGTATGATATCAGTGCGGAGGAACTAGAGCGCCAACAAGCTGATCTTGAGCGCATGCTGAAGCAATGATCGTTGTTGCTGATACAAGCCCAATTAACTACCTCATACTAATCAATGAAATTCACATCTTGTCGCTCCTATTCCGAGAGGTCTTTCTTCCGCCTGCGGTATTGCAAGAATTGCTTGCGAAGGAGACGCCTGATCGTGTAAAGGCCTGGGTTTCGAACAGACCCAATTGGGCCATTGAGCGAGCTCCCGGCTCAGTACTTTCAGAAAAAGATCTTGGTCCCGGAGAAAGCGAAGCAATCTCGTTAGCGACAGAACTTCATTGTGGTCTAATCATGGATGATATGAGGGCGGCGACTCTCGCGAGAGAAACTGGACTCCAGGTAGTTGGAACACTGGGGATACTTCAACGAGCACATGCGAGAGGACATTGTGACATTCGGCAGGTGCTTGAAGACCTGATTGCCACAAGTTTCCACATATCCACCAGACTTTTCGAAGACACGATCGCGGGAGCCATTGCAATGAAACGGCGAAGATCTGGCGATGATTAGCCTAACGCTTAGCCGCCAAGCCAGTGAACGCCATTTCGGATAACCCGCCGCACATTCAGATCAAAATAGGTCGGGTTGGTCTCGTGCCCGGGGCGGAAGTAGAACATGCGTCCTCGACCAAAATGCCACGCGCAGCCGCTTCGGAAAACCTCCCCCTTGGCAAATGAAGAGATAAAGATCAGTTCATCCGGCGTCCGGACATTGAACCGCTCGGAATACATCTCCTCCACCGGAATCTCCCACATCTCCGGCAGCCCGGCCGCGATGGGGTGGCTCGGTTCGATCGTGTAGATCCGTTCCGGCAAGTTGTCCTCCCGCCATCCGCCCAGCTCGCCATCCGTCCCCTGCAGCGCCATGAACGGCTTGGATTTGTGGGCGGAATGGAGGGCTATGAGGCCCATGCCGCGGTCGGTGACATGGTTGACCACGCGCGCGGCGGTGTCGTCCAAAACGTCCCCATGCCGCTTATGTCCCCACCAGATCAGCACATCGGTCCCCTCCAGCAGGGAATCCGGCACGCCCTGATCGGCTTCGTCGATGGTAGCAAGATGCACATGGAGATCGGTGTCTTCCCGCAGGCCGGCGGCGATGCAGTCGCCGAGACCGTTTGGATAGACGGAGGCAGGTGCGGTGTTTTCATCCCAGACAGTGACGCGAATTGGAGTAGGCATGATTCCATTGTAGGCCAAGCGCGGGCCGGTACACTAGGGAGGATGCTAAATCCCGATCGCCTTGTGGAGACATTCGTCCGCCTGTGCCGGTTCAACTCGCCGCCGCGCGAGGAGGGCGCCATCGTCATATGGACGCGCGGATTTTTGGAAGGGCTTGGGCTGGAGGTGGTTGAGGACCGGGCAGGGGAGGCCGTCGGGGGCAACGCGAACAACCTGATCGCGACCCTGCCTTCCACAGTTGAGGGGGCGCCGAAGCTGCTGTTCAGCGCTCACTTCGATACCGTGGAGCCGACGCCGGATATCCAGATCGTGGAAGAGAACGGCGTGATTCGGACGACCGGCAAGACGATCCTGGGCGCGGATGACAAGGCCGGAATGGCGCCGATTTTGGAAGCGGTCCAGACCATTGTCGAACGGGACCTGCCGCACGGACAGATTCAGTTGGCGCTGACGATCTGCGAAGAGATCGGGCTGCTGGGCGCAAAGAATTTGGATTTCTCGTTGGTGGATGCGGAGATGGGATTTGTTTTGGACGCGGGGCCGCCGGTGGGTGGGTTTGTGGTGGCCGCGCCGGGGCACACGAAGTTGGAGGTTGCGATTACGGGCCGGGCCGCGCATGCGGGCGTCTGCCCGGAAGAGGGGATCAGCGCGATCGAAGTGGCGTCGGAGGCCATTGCGGGCATGCGGCTCGGCCGGATGGATGAGGTGACGACGGCGAATATCGGCATTTTCCAAGGCGGGCAGGCGTTCAACATCGTTGCGCCCTCAGTTTCGATTGTGGGCGAGGCGCGGAGCTTCTCTGCCGAGAAATTGGATGCGCAGCTTTCGCACATGATTTCTCGATTTGAAGAAGCCGCCGCTCGTCGCGGCGCATCCGCCACGCACAAAATTACCCCGACGTTCGCAAGTTTCCGCATGGCAGAGTCCGATGCGGTCCTGCAACTCGGGATGGCGGCTTCCCGGGCCATCGGCCTCACCCCCGACCTGCGACAAGGCGGCGGTGGCAGTGATGGCAATGTGTTCAACGAGCACGGCGTCCCGACGGTAGTTGTCGCCACGGGGATGCAGAAGTACCACACGCACGACGAGTTTTGCAAGATTGACGATTTGGTGAAGACCGCAGAATTGCTGCTGTCCATCGTCGCGGAGGCTCAGCAATGAGAATCTCGATGAAACGAATCTACGACGAAGCAGAAAAGTCGGATGGCGCGCGAATTCTCGTCGACCGATTGTGGCCGCGCGGAGTGAGCAAGGAGGCGGCGCAGATCGATGAGTGGGCAAAGGACCTCGCGCCGTCCAATGGGTTGCGCAAATGGCTGCACGAAGATCATGAGGGGAGATATGAGGAATTCCGAGCCAAATATCGCGATGAACTGGACAAGAAAACAGAGGCGGCCCAGCGCCTTCTCTGTGGACGCCAACGAATCACACTGGTAACGTCCGCGAAGAATGTCAAACATTCACATGTTCCGGTTCTTAACGAGCTTCTTGTGCGCCTGCTTGCGAATCCCTGTAAGTGATACGGGCTCCAAGCTGACGTTCACGCCAAATGAATCGGGTACGATTTCCTCAACGGCATGAGTATTGAGGTGCGTACATGTTAGTCAAGAAGCTACTAATCACGACACTCGTCATTTTTGCTGGCAGCATTCTCTTCTTGGTATTGATATGGCCTAAAGTTGTCGGACGAAATCAGGTGATCTCATCGACTTACGTGGAGCAACAAATCAGACCGGGGATGACTATTGAAGATGCTTGCCGCTCGCTAGGGATCGCTGAAATGCCAACGCAGCGAGCAATGTCACACCGTTCGAATGTGGAATTCTTTGCTGATGTCACCAGTCCGGGATGGGGTAGCTTCCTTTGGCCGCAGTGGCATATCTGGCTCGATCTGGACGGGAGCCAGAGGGTTGTGTCAGGGCACGCATACACGTTTTGCGGCATCGATGAATCATATCGGGAATTGCGTCTCAATTCTCAATAAGACTCTTTGAATGGACCTCAAGATGTAGACCTGCATGAATCCAATTCCATCACTGGCCCCGAAAAGAGGCATTTGGCCGGCGCTTGCTTACCTAGCAGGACAATGCTGGATATTCTTCTCCCTTCACAATCCCGATTGTGAAGGGGATTTTTCATGCCGCAGGCGTCGGCGGACGCCCTTCACAATAGGGATTGTGAAGGGAGAGTAACATTCCGCCGACTGTCGCGACTCGGTCGGGAGACCGGTCGCATCATCGGTCGGCTTCCAATTCCCCTCCCCCGCTTGCGGGGGAGGGGTTGGGTGGGGGACGGCGAACTGATCGGATATGGGGAGGCTTGCGGGGAAAGTTGCCGTCGTGACAGGCGGGGGATCGGGTATCGGACGCGCTATCGCGGCGGGGTTCGCGTTGGAAGGCGCGGACGTCATCATCGCCGAGATTGATAGCGAGTCGGGGGCGACCGCGGCGGGGGAGATGGCCGCGACGTTCGTTCAGACCGATGTCACGAAAACCGGCGATGTGGAGAGATTGTTTGGTGGGCTGGCGCGCGTCGATTGCCTGGTCAACAACGCCGGCACCAACTTCTTCCTCGATCCGCTCACCTGCGACGAAGAGACCTGGGACCGATGCATCGCCCTGGACGCGAAGGCCGCATGGATGTGCGCGAAAGCCGCCGTCCCAAAAATGACCGTCGGCGGCGCAATCATCAACATCGCCTCCACACATCCGCTGCGCACCGTCCCCAACACTTTTCCCTACGGCGCGGCAAAAGGCGGCTTGCTCGGCCTCACAACCGGACTTGCCTGCGACCTTGGACCAAAGGGAATCCGCGTCAACGCCATCCTGCCCGGATTCATAATCACGCCGCTCACCTACAAGACGGAAAAAGACCCGGAGGCATCTTTCAAAAGGCACCTTCGGTCGCAGGCGATTAAGCGCCTCGGGCAGCCGGAGGATGTCGGCAGCCTCGCCGTCTATTTGGCGAGCGATGAAAGCAGCTTCCTGACCGGCGCGCAAATCATTTTGGACGGCGGTCGGCATGTGATGAACGCGGGGGTGTTGCCGGTTGAAGATTAAGAATTTGCGCTACTATATCGGATTCCTTCTCATGCTGGGAATCGCCATCAATTACCTGGATCGCATGGCGTTGCCGCTGGTGAAAGAAAAGCTGACCCAAATTGGAATCGACGACAAAGCGTTTGGCGACATCATGGCAATCCAAAGCCTGGTGTATGCGCTGAGCTTCATACCGACCGGCATGTTGGTGGATCGATTCGGCACACGGCGCGGGTATTCGTTTCTGATCCTGTGGTGGTCCATCGCGGCGGCGCTGCACGCCTTCGCGAGAACCAAATTCCAGTTCGCAACGCTACGCGGATTCTTGGCCTTTGGCGAGGCCGGGGCGTGGCCGGCGGGAACGAGGGCGACGGCCGAATGGTTCCCGCCCCATGAACGTTCGACGGCGGTCGGATTCTGGAACGCAGGCTCCAGCATCGGCTCTATCATCGCATCATTCTTGATTCTCAATGTGTTATTGCGAATCATGGATTGGCGATGGATGTTCATCGCAACGGCTTCATTGGGTTTGCTATGGCTGCTCGCGTGGTTAGTGATATACCGCAAGCCGTCGGAGCATCCGTGGATTACTGATAGCGAACGCGAGTACATTGGCAAACAGGTTGGTGGATCGGAAGGCGCGGTGGAAGAGCACTGGGACGGCGCTCCCGCCAAGTTTCGGGAGCTGTTCCGACACCGCCAGACGTGGGCGATCTGCCTCTATCGTGTCTTGATGGATCAGACCTGGTGGTTCTATGTCACATGGATGCCAGGATACTTCCAAGAGCAGCTTAAGGTGCCGGGCGTGGGGAAGGGGGGCCTGTACGCGATCCCGTTCATGTTCGCGTTTGTCGGCGGAGTTTTTGGCGGGTGGCTGGCGGCGCAGCTGATCAAGCGTGGGTGGAGCACTACGAGGGCGCGCAAGACCGTCATCTGCGTTAGCTGCGCGATGATGAGCGTCGGTTTTTTGATACCGCAATTCAATAGCGCATATACCGCTTCGGTGCTGATCGGGATTGCGGTGTTCGCCTATACGGCCGCGTCATCCAATCTACTGACGATTCCCGCGGATGTCGCGCCGCGCCGATTTGTTGCTACTCTGAACGGGATTTCCGGTCTCGCGGGTGGCATCTGCGGGGTGGTCATGAATCTCAAAGTCGGCGCGTGGATCAAGGAGTACAAACTGTACGATCAGGCTTTCATGGCGGAGGCGTTCGTTCCGTTGATCGCTATCGTGGTCATTTTGACAGTCCTCGGTCGGGTGCGGCCACTCGGAATGGCAGAGTAGCCGCGGTTCCTCGTTCCGACCCGCGTGGGAGTTGGAGCGAACAAGAACCGCGTATGAATCGGAATGGCAGAGTAGCCGCGGTTCCTCGTTCTGATCCGCGTCGGAGTTGGAGCGAACAAGAACCGCGCGTGACCACGTTCGCAATTCCAAAACGGTTTCGGATCATACGGCGTGGTCTCTCGCGGGTTTTGGCGGCGGCGGATCGATCAGGTATCAGAACGAGAATCCGCGGCTACGATTTGTTCAAGTGTTCCACCAATAACCGATGCAAGTGGTGGGTGCCGGTTTCGCGCGTTGGGGAGTAGCGGCCTGACACATAGAATCGACCCCGAAGCCCCTTCTGCACCGCCTCCACCACCGCCTCGTCCTCTCGCTCCACGCGGTCGAGAGACGCCCCCGCGCCCTGGTCCAATTTCGACGCGTCCCAAACGAAGCTGACAAACGATACTTTGCTGAGGTCCGGCTCGAGCGGCTGAACGATGTTCACCGAAAGCCCCCACGGATAAAAATTGAGCATCTGATTCGGAAACAGCCAAAAATAGTACGCCGCCACATTCTTTCCATGATCGGGAGACGAAGAAGGCAGATCGAACACCGACTCCGCCCCGCGCGCAACCCCCAATTGCAATGTCGAATAACGAAACAGCTCCGTCGTGTAGTTGCCGTAATCCAGCTGCTCCGTCAGCCCGGCGTGCACGTACGGTATGTGGAACCCCTCCAAATAGTTGTCGCAATAAAGAGCCCAATGCGCCCGAACCAGATACTCCCTATCCCGCGTCGCGTCGTGAGCAAACCGCTCCACCGGAAGCCATCCCAGCCGCGCGTCAAGATCGGCAATCCATTCCTCAAACGGCATCGCGGGATCCAAAGAGCAAAACAGGAGATTCTTCCATTCGGCGATCTTCACGGGAACTAAATCATCTTTCTCGGACGGAAAATTGGCGCACCCCTCGAACTCCGGCATCGACTGAAACTTGCCGTCCAATCCAAACCTCCGGCCATGATATCGGCAGCGTAGCGACCGTTCGTTTCCGGCCCCTTCGCAAACTAATGTCCCCCGATGCGTGCAGACATTGGAAACACAATGGACCTTATCGGAGAAATCTCGCGTTAAGAGTAGCGGTTCCGAAAGACAACCGTCCAGCAGAGTAAACGGGTACACCTGGCCGGGGACCTTGACCAGCTCTGTTGCGCCGATAAACTGCCAGCTTCGGGCGAACACCTTCTCCCGCAAAGCGTCAAAAACGGCGGAATCGGTGTAGAAACGGGTCGGTAAGCAGGAGGCCTGGCGGATGTCTTCGTGAACCTGGAACATAGGTCTTTGGTTCTACGTTGAAGGAAGAAATCCTGTCGGCGACAGGAAATCCAGACATCTCGGCGAACGGACGGAGGAAAGGGGGGTGGTTCGATGACGCAGACAATCGCGGGGCTAGAGTTCGTGCGCGTTCCGGCGAGTCACCAACCGGAGCATTTTTCAGACGTGGTGGCGGAGGGACTGTCCCGGCCGCAAAAAGCCCTCCCCAGCCGGTTTTTTTATGATGAGATCGGCTCAGCTCTGTTCGAAATGATTTGCGACTTGCCGGAGTACTATCTCACTCGAACAGAAGAGGCCATTTTGCGTTCGAACGCTGAGGAGATTGTCGCAACGGTCGGACCGGAGATCGGCCTGGTCGAGCTCGGCAGCGGCAACTCGTATAAGACACGAATTCTGATCGAAACGGCCCTCGAACGGCAGCGGGCTTTGCATTATGTTCCGATAGATATCTCTTCTGATTTCTTGTATCGGTCCTCGATCGCTTTGCTCCAGGATTATGCGCAAATTTCAGTCAGGGCGATTGCGGCGACCTATGAAGACGCGGTATCTCATCTGCCGCAAGACCACCTGCCGCAGCTTTTTCTTTTTCTTGGAAGCAACATTGGCAATTTTGATCCGCCCGAATCCGTTGCGTTTCTGCACATGATTGAACGCAACATGCGCCCGTGCGATAGGTTGCTGGTCGGGATCGATCTGATCAAGGACGTGGCTCTTTTGGAAGCCGCATACAACGATTCGGCCGGCGTGACGGCTCTGTTCAACAAGAACCTGCTGGGCCGCATCGATCGGGAGCTGGGCGGTCAGTTCAATTTGGAAACGTTTGAACATGTCTCTCGATACAATCCGAAATCCGCGAGGATCGAATCGTGGCTGAAGAGCAAGGTCGAGCAAACCGTTCTCATTCGAGACCTGAACATGACTGTGCGTTTTCACGAGGGAGAGACCATTCAAACCGAGCACAGTCACAAGTACGCCCTATCATCTTTTGCCGACCTATGTGCTTCCGCGGGACTGACCGCGGTTAATCGTTGGACGGATGAAAAGAACTGGTTTGCGGTTGTTTTGCTGCGGAGTGAAGACGCTTCGTGATTTCGCTCCATGGGTGTGGCAAAACGTATGGCAGCGTCACTGCGCTGCATCCCACAGATTTGACTTTTGCGGCGGGAAAGATCACCGCGCTGATCGGACCGAGCGGATGCGGAAAGTCCACGCTTCTGCGTCTCGTCATCGGCCTCATCCCACCTTCGACGGGATATGTGGAGGTGGATGGGCAGCGGTTGACGCCGGCCAACCTGCAAGAGATGCGATGGCGGATGGGATATGTGATCCAAGAGGGCGGCCTGTTTCCGCACCTGACAGCATCGGACAATGTGCAGCTTCTGTCCCGATTCTTGGGCCGCGAAAATGCAGCGCGCTTGACGGAACTTTGCGATCTCACGCACTTTCCCGCGGATGGTTTGAGTCGCTATCCGGTTGAGCTGTCCGGCGGGCAGAAGCAACGCGTTTCACTGATGCGCGCGCTGATGCTGGACCCGGAGGTGCTGCTGCTCGATGAGCCGCTTGGCGCGCTCGATCCGATGGTGCGATCGACGCTGCAGCGGGAGCTGAAAGAGCTGTTTCAGAGGCTTGGGAAGACAGTGATCTTGGTGACGCACGACATGGCGGAGGCGGGATATTTGGGCGATACGATTGTGATGCTGCGGGAGGGAAAGATCGTGCAGCAGGGGTCGCTCGAGGACCTCCAGCAGCGGCCGGCGGATCCGTTCGTCACGGAGTTCATCAACGCCCAACGGAGTCTGGTGGCCCTGTGAAAAACATCGCGCTTTTTTTCATCCTACTACCACTATCAGTGTGCGCGAAGACTATCACTGTCGGTTCCAAGGCGTTCACGGAATCATACGTGCTTGCGGAGATCGCCAAAGTGCTGCTGGAAAAGGCGGGGTTCACAATGGAGCACAAGCAGGGGATGGGGAACACCGCGATTGTCTGGCAGGCCCTTACCTCCGGCGCGATTGATATGTATCCCGACTACACAGGCACCATTTCCCGCGAGCTTCTCAAGAAAAAGGAGCTGACCCATGATCAGCTCGCCGTGGAATTAAGGAAGCTTGGCATCGGCATCACCGGCGACCTAGGATTCGACAATAGATACGCGTTAACTATGAAGCGATCAATGGCCGCTGCGTTGGGGATAAAGAACATCAGCGATCTGCGCAATCATCCAGACCTGCGAGTCGGCATTACGCACGAATTTCAGACGCGGGAAGATGGGTGGCCGCTGATTTTGAGCGCCTACGGACTGAATATGTCCAATGTGAGAGGGATTCAGCACACCCTCGCATACGTCGCCATGCAAAAGGACGAGATCGACATTACCGACGCATACTCCACCGATTCCGATATCGCAAAATATGATCTGGTAACGCTCGATGATGACCGAAATGTGCTGCCGCGATACCGTGCCGTTTTTCTCTACCGACTGGATATCGATCCAAAGGCAATCATCGCGCTGCAACCGCTCGTGGGCACAATTGATGAAAAACGCATGATTGGTCTGAACGCGGAAGCCGACAAGACAAAAAACTATGCATTGGCCGCATCCAAATACTTTGACAAAGCCACACAAGAACAAGCGATTGCGCATACTGAATCGTCGATGACCTACATCCTGCGTCTTACCGGCCAGCATCTGATCATCGTCGGCATTTCTATGGCGGCCGCGATCCTGGTAGGCGTTCTGCTCGGGATTGCGGCAAGTTCCGGCGGATTCGTCGGCTCCGGAATCATGTCGCTCACCGGTGTTTTGCAGACCATCCCATCGCTCGCCCTGCTGGCCATTCTTGTTGCGGTGCCAGGTCTGGGTGTCGGCAAGCAGACCGCCATCGTCGCGCTGTTTCTGTATGGTCTTTTGCCCATCGTCCGCAACACCGCGACGGGCCTTCAAGACATCCCGACGCCAATACGCGAGTCGGCGGAGGCGCTGGGTCTTTCGCGCCTCGCCATTCTGACAAAAGTGTATCTTCCGATGGCCTCTCGCACCATTTTGGCAGGCATCAAAACGAGCGCCATTATCAACGTAGGGACGGCAACGATCGCCGCGCTTATCGGGGCCGGCGGATTGGGGGAACCGATTATCAGCGGCCTCGCGGTCAACGATCCGGGAAAGATTCTGCAAGGGGCGATACCGGCGGCCGTGTTGGCGCTGCTCGTGCAATTCTTCTTCGACCTGCTCGATCGCGCGTTCATCCCGCGCGGATTGCGTCTCAAACCCGCTACGGAATAAACCGCCGGTGCCATGCCATGTTGATCGCGCGCATCTCCGGCGTCCAATCGTGGCCCAACTCCTCATAGACGATCAGATTTTTCGGATCCGGCAGCGCCTGCGCGATGGCGATGACGGTGTTGGGAGTGCAGGCCGGATCGAGCGTGCCATAGCTCACCTGGACCGGACATTTGGCGCGGCTTGCACAGTTCAACGTATCGAAATAGGCGAGCGTTCCCATCACCTGCTCCATCCCCAGAGCGTGGGTATCGGCGAAGTCCTTCAGTTCTTTGTAAGGGTATCGATATGACGCCTTTTTCATCGCCCATGGCATGCTGGAGAGAAACGGCATATCGGTGCAGACGGAACGCAATTTCGGCGCAATCATCGCCATCATGAGCGACAACCCGCCTCCTTGGCTCAGCCCGCCGCAAACCAATCGTTCGCTATCCACTTCCGTTTGTGATGCAAGCACATCGAGAGCGCGGAGGGCATCGAGCGCCAACCTGCGGAAGATGTAGGTTTCCGGGTCCTCGATCCCGACTGCCAGATAGCCGCGCGACGGAACATATTTTTCTTGATAAAACGCGTCGTGGCCGTGGATGTTGTAGGACAGGTTGATATAGTCCGGATAGCAGGAATAGAGGTCGGGTAGATGGGAATCATGGCCGTATGCAGTGAGCCACAGGTGACCGGGAGCGGGCCCGGTTAGGCCATGGGGAATCCCGATCCAACCGTGCAGAATATCGCCCTGGTCGCCGCGAAAATCGATTCGTTCGATGCGGAATCCGGGGATATCGTCTTTGGGATCGTGGGTGCGATAGGCCGCGATGGGCCGGTCGCCGCGGCCCGCGACGGTGCGCGACCAGAACTCGTCAAAGTCCGGCGGCGGATAGGGTTCGAGAATCGGGTCCTGGGGGCGGCTCATGCACGGACGGAGCGCTGGACGGGATCGACGTGAAGGCCGGTGGTGTGAAGCCAAGCGGTCGCGCGTTGGATCTCTTCCGTCGGGCCTTCCATCTCAATCTCCAGCCATCCGGCATCGCGGTCCACGTGCGCCCTTCGGATGTTGACCTCGACATCGAACTGCCGGATGAGCCGGGTGATCCACGGCTGATCGACCTGCTCCCCCAACGCGACTATCTTCATTTCCACCTTGTTCATACGCAAATTGTACCCGTGGTTAGAGGTCTTCCGGCGTATCGTAGTCTTTTAGTACCCCTGGATCGTCGGTTTCGACTTCGATGACTTTGCGGGATGGATCGCGGAGCCAGTCACGGAGGCTTTCGCCTTCGAAGTTCACGACGGACGCGATGGACGCTGTCGGCAGGAGGAGCGGGTGGCCGCGCTTGCTGAAGCAGGTCGCGATCCAGGCATCGGCTTGCGAATCCTCCATTGCGGCAATCATGGTCTCGACCGTCTGGACGGTGAATCCGGGGATATCGCCGGGTTGGATCATGACAGCATCGTATTGTTTGTCAAGGTCGGGCCCTTTGAGAGCCCAGGTTGTGGTTTCGGTTGGCCTCTTGCCATCTTTGTAATGCATGGATTTCGCGAAAATAGTGAGTGACTCCATCCGCTCTCGAGTGGGCGCGATGCCAATCTTGATGGATGACAACATCCCTTCGTCCGGATTCTCGTTGTACACAATCTCGATGTCCGTGCCATATAAAAGATTCAGCAAGATTTCGGCATGGTGACCGAACACAATTCGCACTTGATCGCATCCGCCATCATACAGTTTGCGAACGACCGCCCGGAGCATCGGCTCACCTTCATAGTACATGGCAAGTTTCGGCTGTCCCATGCGTTCCGATTTTCCGGCTGCAAGAACGAGGCCTAAAACCATTGTATGCTCCGTAGACGCGGGCCGTCTTGCCGATTGCCTTCAAATATCGACCACCAGGGCCCGCGTATCCAGTGCCGACCACCTATCATCACATGCCACCGTCCAACATGCTTCGTATATATCGGATCTGCCCTGCGTGATAGAAGTCGTGTTCGATAAGCATATCAAAGAAGTGCTCAGCCGTCATCTGCTTTCCGCCCCACGTCGCGACCTTCCTGTCGAGGTCCTCATCGCTCAGTTTCTCCAATGCGGCCATCAGTTCTTTTTGCGATCGATCGAGAAGCTGTACGGCATTTGCCAGCGACCATACTTGCACTTCCGGCAGCGATTTCGTCGCCTCCCAATCAAAGGATCGGTCTCCAAACGCACATGATAGCTGCACCAATTTGTCGAGTGCCACATGATATACGATTTCGACGATGTTTCCCGACGCCCAAGGAAATCCCTTATACTTTGAGGGTCGCCAAACCGCCTGTTCTTCCGTCAAATCCTTGAGCGCGGAAGCCATGCTATGCCACTGACTCTTGGAATGCGCCGCCCGCAGTGATCGGAGCATCTTGTCTACGAGGACGCCCATGCCACATCACTCCTCGGCGCAACTTCCACCCGCCACGCCTCGCTCCCCGCGCGATTCATGGCGTCTATCACCTCATCCTCTTTTCCCGGCGCCAACACGAACAGGCACCCGCCGCCGCCGGAACCGTTTACCTTGCCACCCAATGCTCCCGCCTCCATGGCCACTGCCAATAGGTGGTCGATCCGTTCTGTGGAAACACCCAATGTTCGCAGATTCTGATGATGCTCCGTCAGCAATCGGCCGACCTCAATCATATCACCCACCACCACCGCATCATAGCCTCGCCGTGTCAGTGCGGCATTGGATTCCTGCGCCCGAAGCAACAACATATCTTCAGCGACAAGATCCTCGCCCCTGCCTTGCTTCTCCCGCGCGTCCACATATTTCTCGCGCGTCCGCTGCAACACTTTCAGCGTCGCTTTCGGCTCGCCGGAGTAACACAATATCAACCCGTCCAACTTCGCATCGATATACTCACACGAATAGGGAGGTTTGGTATCCACATACACGATGCCGCCGAAAGCCGCCGCGAAATGGTCCATCATGCCGCCAGGTTCCTTGAATTCCACCACCTCTGCCTGATGCGCGAGCCGGGCAACTTCCAGCGGCACGGAAGCGCGAAGGTCCCCCGATGCTAGTAGCAACCAACGCACCCAGGCGACAGTAAGCGCGGAACTGCTGGAGCATCCGGCCTTCTGAGGAATGTCGCCGGTGACAATGATATCGTAACCCTGCGTCAGCGACTGTCCGGCCAAATTGAATCCCGATCCGATATAGTCCCGCTCGCCGACATATTCCGCACGGCGGCCAAGTTCCAAGCGCCGGCTAGCGCCAACATCGGGTAAAGAAATCTCCAAATGTCGAAAAGCATTGGGCGCGCCGGTTACTGTGATATACCGGGTGATCGCCGCCGCAATGACCGGCAGGCCCAAATAGTCCTGATGTTCCCCGAACAGGCAGATCCGGCCGGGAGCGCGAGAGACAATCATCGCTTATTTCTTGAGCTTCGCAAACTCTTCGGCCCGAAGACGCCAGGGACCTCCGACGGTGGTCAGAGCCACGCGCGAGCCGTCCTTCATCGGTTTGGAGTCATAGATGATCGCGGCGGGCGGACCTTGATATTTTTGTAGACCCGCCAGTCCCAGTTTGAGCAGCTCTTGGTTGAACGCGTAAGGCGCGCCTGTTACGGGTGAAACCCAATATTTGTCCGGCATGACCGGTCGGTACTTGAGCATCTGCTCCTTGATTGCCATCGAGTCCTTCGCCACGGGGAACTTTCCTCCGTTGTCGTTCGCATAGCGGGCCAGTGCTTGGGCGAGATCTTTCACGTAATTGACCGACTGTCCCTCGGGAGTATCAAGCGCGGGTTGATGGAACTTCGCGTCGGATTGTATCTTCTCGATCTTCGGTTTGATATCTGTGGAGAAATACTTTTTCGCTTCTTCCATTCCGACCACTTTGAGCTGCGCCTTCCCGTCCTTCACACCCGTGGTAATCACGACGAGCCGAGTGCCATCGGGCTCCGGTTTGCTCTCCGCACAAACTCCAAGGTAGCCTTCCTTCAACATTTCTTGGGCATCGAAAGTGTACGGCGCGTTCGTAATCGGCGAGATCAGCGCGTTCTTCCCGTGCTGTTTGACCATCTCAGTCTCGACCCACTTCACGATGTCGGCCGGACTCATTGGTCTTTGTGTGCGAAGCAGCGGCTGCAAGGCTAGCAGGTACCCAGCGGCTATTTGGATATGGTTGACCGCTTCGGTTTTGGAAGCAACTTCCGGGGCGGGTTTGGTGAACGTCGGTTCGATCGCCGGCGAAGGAGCGGGGGCAGGATTTGTGGGTCCGTTGCCGGCGGGTTGGCCGGCGGTCACAGTCTCTTTCTCTTTTTTCGAAGCAAACGGATCCACCTTGGCTTCTCTCGGGATACATGCCGCGCAAAGAGCAAGCCCGACCGCAACCGCTAGATATCCACATCTCTTCAAACCTTGAACCTCACAACTATGATTTCGCCGTCCCGCATGACGTATTCCTTACCGTACAGAGCGGTCTTTCCCGCAGCGTGGACTTGGTCCCAGCCGCCGGCCGCCACACAATCCTCGTAGCTCGCGATTTCGGCACGGATAAAGCCGCGAGCTAGGTCGCTGTGTATGGTACCCGCCGCGTCCAGCGCGGTGGCGCCTTTTCGGATGGGCCAAGCGCGCGTCTCCTTCGGACCGGTGGTGAAAAAGGTGATCATTTCCGTTGCGTCATAGACGGCCCGGATGAGCCGGTGGGCTGCCGGAGCCGCCAACCCAGCCTCCTCCAGAAACGCTTTCTGATCTCCCTCATCCAGCGTCGCGACCTCCTCTTCGTAGGAGGCGCAGAGGGCGGCGCAAGGGATATGCCGCTCGCAGCAGTATGCGGCGAGGTCCGGCGCTTCCGTCTCCGCGTCGGCCGCCGCTTTGTCCTCACCGACATTGAGCGCGCAGACCAACGGCTTGTCGGAAAGGAATTGGAATCCGGAGGCCAGCTTTTCTTCTTCTTCGCCAAGCTCCATAGCTCGCAGTGCGGTTCCGCCTTCCAGCGATCCCTTCAGTTTTTCCAGGAGGCGCCATTCGTTGCTTTCCGCCGAGCCGCTTTGGTGTGCGGCCATGCTTTTTGCCAGCCGGCCCAGGCGCGTCTCCACCAATGCGAGGTCCTCCAAAATCAGCTCTTCTTCCAGACCCCGATGGTCGCGCAAGGGGTTGACGGTGGTGTGATAGGGGGCCATTGGGTTGTCGAATGCTCTCACCACATGGAGAAGCACGTCCATCTTGCGGGCGGCGTCCAGGAAGTTGCGCGCGGCGGCTTTGCCCTCGCCGGGACTGAAGCGGCCCACGTTGTCTTGGAAATCCACATGGGCGGGGCTTAGCTTTTTGCTTTCGCTGAGGCGGGCGAGGGTGTCGAAACGCTCGTCCGGGACGGGGACCGCGGCCACGTCCCCGGCGGTGGTCCCCCGGCTGGCCGCGCGGAAGAGGGTTGTCTTTCCGGTGAGGGGGTAGCCGATCAGTCCGACTTTCATGCATTCACCGTGTTGGTTGCCGTCGCATCGGACTGATCGGTCGGATCGGACAGATCGGACAGATCGGACCGATCTGTCCGAGGCGTCTGATTGGTGCGCTTCAAAGCCCGCACCTCGTTCTTGATGTGTTGGGGTTCTCGCTTACCGCAACGGATCGAATGCCGTCACCCTCAGACCCCAACACTGGAGTCGTCATCGCCGCTCGCCGGCGAACTTGACTTCCAGCGGTGGGGCGGCCCGATGGCTGGGAACCCACCAGGCGACGTAGGCAACAGCGACGATGAGCAAAAATAGCAGCGGCGAAATCCACCATCCGGCGGACAGACCGGTTCCCTTCCTTGGCATGGGGGGATTATAGCCGATGGGGGGATCGGTCAGACAGCAGGAAGCGGCCCGCCGGCTGGGGTAGGGGGCAGGTGTGGGGATATTCGATGTGTTGGGGTTCACGTCTGACGGATCGGTTTGCTTGCCGACCACGAAAGACCGCAACGCATTCAGATACTGTCTTCGTATTGTTTTTTGGTGGGAAGGGTGGCCAGTGCCGATTTGTTCCCTCACGTTCGCTCGGGACAAGTCCTGCGACTGCGCTCGAGACAAGCCCGTCGTAGCCGCTCAGGACAGGATCGTTGACGGTAACCACCCAACCCGTAACCAGAACTCCACCTTCGGATGCCCTTGCCTTGTGGGCAGGAATCTATCCGCTTCGTCCCGGATGATAGTCACATGTGACTAGTTTTCCGACCGACTGCCTGCAGGCATTGAGAAGAATTGTACCAGGAGATATAGACGCGTGTCTACTCTTTAGGTCTTTTGGACCGCTGGCCGCACTCGGAAGTGTGGCTGCGGGCGCGACGGGGTGGTGTCCCAGATGTGGTGGAAGCTCTGATATCGAATCGCTATGCCACGTCCGCCGTGGTCATACGCGGGCCTTTGGAAATGGCGGACGGAAGAATATCGGCAATCTGGCCCGCGCCTACGAATCCGACATTCAACACCATGACGCGTTGCAACGGGTTATACTGTTCAGGCGATGTAAGCACTTGAGGAGGAACTATGAAGCGTGTCTTTCTATTGGCGGTGATATTCGGATTGGGCGCGACAGCTTTTGCTGAGACGCCTGCGGAGGCTGCTTTCGCCAAGCTGAAGAGCCTTGTTGGGACTTGGAAGGGAAGGTTGATGGGAAATGACATCGTGGTGACCTATACGTTGACCGGAGCGGGGAGCGCGCTCGCCGAGACACAGTTTCCCGGTACGGACACCGAGATGTTGACGGTCTATCACATGGATAATGGCAAACTGGTGCTGACGCACTATTGCTCATCCGGCAACCAGCCTTCGCTTAAGTTCACGCCGGCAAAGGACGCGCGCTATTTGAACTTCAAGTTCGATCATGGCTCAAACATGAAGCTTTCGGACCACCACATGCACGAACTTTCAATCTTTTTCAAGAATCCAGACGAGATCGAGAGCGTTTGGAAGGGGTGGGCGGACGGCAAAGAATCCCACACAGCGAAGTTCGAGCTAAAGCGGCAGGCAGATTAATCGTTGCGTGACCATCACGGGAGGGGGCCAAAGAGCCTCGATAATGTGATTGTTCGGAAATTGCACGATGGCAACATCGCCGGGAAGAGCGGGGTGGGCGTCGTGTCCAATTCGGATGCTTCCAGCTCGAATAGCGACTTTACAGTGAGTGTGTATGGATCATGACATCCTTTGTGCTGCGCACGTTCATCCCGCTCGCCATCCTCGGACTGGGGTGCCAAGGCCATCAGGTACCATTGTCCAAAGTCGCCGAGATTTTGCTGCCGGGATCAGCCAACCGCTTCGACTACCAATCCTTGGAAGAGAATA
This sequence comes from Fimbriimonadia bacterium, assembly GCA_041483895.1. Taxonomy (GTDB): domain Bacteria; phylum Armatimonadota; class Fimbriimonadia; order Fimbriimonadales; family JABRVX01; genus JBGPGO01. Next base: position 45,904 of record JBGPGO010000006.1, on the reverse strand, counting down.
CCGGGCGGCTTTTTCTTTCGCACATGGGTGATGGCCACCTCGTCGTTATAGACGTAATCCACAACAAGGTGATCGCGGATCTACCCGGATACGCGACAGTGACGGGTGTGCTGGCCGTGCCGGAAGTGGGAAAGCTGTTCGCTTCGGCGGCGGGGACGCATGAGGTCGTGATCTCCGATCTCAAGACCCTGAAGATTCTTGCACGGTTGAAGGGGGCCGACTTCCCAGACGGTGTTGCCTACGCACCGAAGGAGAGGAGAGTATTCGTCTCCGACGAATCCGGCGAGATTGAACTGGTCATCGACGCCGTGACAAATAGGGTGCTCGGCAAGGTCGAATTGGGCGGGGAGGTGGGAAACACACGCTACGACGCGAAGAATCATCGAATTCTGGTTGCGGTCCAGACAAAGAATGAGATGGCCGCCATTGATCCGAAGACGATGAAGTTGATCGGGAAATATCCCTTGCCGGGCAGCCACCATCCGCATGGATTTCTGGTCGACGATGAGCGCGGGCTCGCCTACGTTTCGTGTGAAGGGAATGCGAAACTGCTTGTGGTTGACCTTGGTTCTATGAAGGTGATCCAGACACTGCCTGTCGGGTCTGGGCCGGACGTGTTAGCCTTCGATTTGGGTCTGCGCAGACTGTATGTGGCGTGCGAATCGGGAGTCGTCAACGTGTTCCAGGAGGCTGGCGGGAAGCTAACGGATATTGGGGCCGTGCGCGCGCCGCATTCACATACCGTGTCGGTCGATCAGAAGACGCATAGAGTTTATTTGGCTTTGAAGGACGTGGGAGGTAAACCCGTGCTATGGGTCATGGAGCCAACGAAAAAGTAGGGAGACACCCACGTGCATTCGACCCTGCATATAGTTTGCTTTGCCTGGGGCTCCAATTAATCAACGAACAGAATTCTGATTGAGGAGAAAAAGATGAGAAAAGCAACTCGATTCATAGTCCTGGCAATCGCTTTGGCGATCGCCTTACCCGGAGCCCTTTCGGCTGCGCCGAAAGGCAAGACTGTTAGCATCAAAGGCGAAATTGTCGACCTTTGGTGCTTTCTCGAGGATGGAAGCCGGGGCGCAAAGCACAAGGAGTGCGGAATGACCTGCGCCAAGGCCGGAAATCCGATGGGAATCGTCGATAAGAAGGGCAACGTCTACGTCCTCATGGGAAATGAAGACCATCAGCCGGCCAAAGACGTGCTGATCGACAAAATGGCATCGACGGTGACTGTCACCGGTACTCTTGTGAAGAAGGGCGGAACGCAGGTCATCTACGTGAAGAAAGTCAAGTGAGAAGATTCCCGGTGACATCGCGAGAGCCTGTTGCCGGGATTCCCTCACTTCCGTTCTGCAGGATACGGCCTCGATTCCTAAGCGCGCTTGCGCTCGTCGTGCCATGCGTGAACGTATGCGCTCAACAGTCACTTAACTTTCCCACCGTTGAGACGGATGTCGTCTTGACCGGCAAGCTCACCGATCCGGCCTGGTCGCATGCCGCCGAGATCGCCCACCTGGTCCAGCTAAACCAAGAGCGTGTAGCCCGACTTCAATCCTCGACAAGGTCCGCGTCGTGCGAGATCCGACGGACAAGGACGAATCAGGACTTCGTGCCTTTGGACCCCAGAGCGGACAGTTCGCAGTGAAACTCAATTGGACGTTCAGAAGCTGACCGGCAGGGATCTTCGGCTCCTTTTTTCGGCGCGTGCCCTGCGCATGTTCGCATACGGCATGCTCTCCGTCGTCATCGCTGTGTATCTGAGACAGGTGGGGCTTACGAACACTCAGATCGGGTTTCTGTTCTCGCTCACCTTGCTCGGCGACACGGCGATTTCGCTCTTCTTGACGACGCGGGCGGATCGGTACGGACGCCGCAAGACGTTGATGATCGGCGCGGCCCTAATGCTGTTCTCTTCGGTAGTGTTCGCTCTTACCGGCTCCTTTTGGCTACTCGTTGTGGCCGCCACGATCGGCGTACTTAGCCCTTCGGGAAATGAAATCGGCCCCTTCCTGCCTATCGAACAGGCGGGTCTGTCGGAAGAGCTTCCCCATGACCATCGCGTTTCAATTTTCGCTTGGTACAACCTGGTTGGCTATTTCGCCGCGGCGCTTGGTTCCCTCGCGAGTGGGCTCGGTGTTGAGGCGCTGCACGGCTTTGGACTCTCTGACATCAGCGCCTATCGCTGCGTCCTCATTGGACACGGTACGGTTGGTGTCGCCATGCTCGTCTTGTATGCTGCCCTGTCTCCAAGAGTTGAGAGCACGAATCGCGATGCCAATAAGGGAACTCGCTTCGGTCTGCACAAGAGCCACAAGATCGTATTTGCGCTGTCGGGTCTCTTTGCAATAGACGCGTTCGCGGGCGGGTTCGTCATGCAGAGCCTCATTGCCTATTGGTTCCATCTTCGCTACGGTGCAAGCGAAGCGCAAATGGGGACGATCTTGTTCTTCGGCAACCTACTGGCCGGGGTTTCGGCGCTCGTTGCCAACAGACTCGCTAAGAGATTTGGCCTCGTCAATACGATGGTCTGGACTCACATTCCTTCGAACCTGCTCTTGATCCTTGTTCCGCTCATGCCGAACTTCGGCGTCTCGCTTGCAATGTTGCTCGCGCGATTCTCATTATCGCAAATGGACGTGCCCACGAGACAGGCCTTCGTAATGGCCTCCGTCGAGCCGGATGAGCGCTCAGCGGCTGGCGGAATTACGAATATCGCTCGCAGCGTTGGGGTATCCATTTCGCCATTGTTTACCGGCATGGCATTCGCTGCCCCTGTGCTTGGAATACCGTTTCTCGTGGCAGGTGGTCTAAAGATCGTCTACGATCTAACTCTTTGGCGCTTCGCCCGCAGGCCGCTTGCAAGGTAGACAGCACACAATCCCATATCATAGAGTGACATCCCTCAACAATCACATGTAGGCTAACAAGACGTACTTTACACTTCTGACAGGACATCCTTGACACTTTACATCACGGGCAAGGATGCCGATCACGGGAAGTGCGCAGCCGGTGCGTGCACCTTGGCGTATCGGGGGTAAGCTGGTCGGGCACGAGATTGCGGTTTTCCTTCGTACAGGCAATTGGAAAAGGACAAATATTTCTGATAAAGGAGCTACTCACCATGCGAATGCTGATGCACGTTAAGATCCCTCACAAGCATTTCAACCCGTCCGTAAGGGACGGCAGCGCCGGCGGCAAAATTCAGCGGATTTTGGAAGCCATACGGCCCGAGGCGGTCTACTTTACGGAATACGACGGGATGCGTGGGGCGATAATGATTGTGGACGTTGCGGACCCCTCGAAGGTGCCGGCTCTTTGCGAGCCCTGGTTCTTGGAGTTCAATGCGGACGTGACTTTTCACATCGTCATGTCGCCGGACGATCTGAGCCGCGCGGGGTTGGATGAGATCGGGAAGAAGTGGGGGTAGTTGGTGTTGGGGTCTAGGGTATCGGCGGGCTGGGGATATCGGCTGTCGAGAACCCCAACACAGCGTCCGTAGTTTGTGTTGGGGTCTTGGGTATCGGCGGGCTGGGGCTATTGGCTGGCGAGTACCGCAACACATCGAGAAAGGGCCCCTTCGACAAGCTCAGGGTGACAGCGGTGGGGTCTTTGGTGGCTGCTGCGTGATATCAGCTACAATGAAGCATGGCCGAGGAGAAGGAAGATCGGATCCTCGAATTTCTTGAGCGCCTCGACGAACGTCTGAAGCGAATCGAGAGCGCGCTCTATCCCGAGCGACCGGCCTGGGCGGCCAAGATCACGCGGCAGCCGAGGGCCGAGCAGCCCGTATTTATCGCGCCTCCTCCACTGCCGAAAACGCCCGCCCCCGTACCCCAGCCGGCGCAACAAGAGAACACGGAGCTGACCGCGCTGGTGCTCGGATATTTCGCGATCGCGGCCCTCTTCGCGGGACTCGGATACTTCTTGCATTGGTCGGTGGAGACGAAGGTGCTGACCGCGACGGCCGGCATGGCGGTGGGGGTCGCGGCGGGGCTGCTTTTGATGTTGGCCGGGGAAGCGGCGCGTGGCATCTATGCCCGATTTGGGCACCTGCTCCACGGCGGCGGATTGGCCCTTATTTATGTGGCGCTCTACTACGGATGGCTGCGCTATGCCGCGCTGACCGATGTTCAGGGGATCGTTTTCACGTCGCTCGTCACGGCCGGCGCGATGGGTCTCGCGATCTGGAGAAATGCGCTGCTGACGGCGGTCTTGGCGACGATTGGCGGCTACACGACGGCATACGTGCTGGGTGTTGCCGACAAGCAGGAGCAGCTTTTCCTGATCTATCTGTTGGTGCTCAACGCGGGGGTCCTCGGCGTGGCCATTCGGCAGAGCTGGCCCGCATTCACGCTTTCCTCGCTGATCGCGGCGACGGCATGCGGCATCGCGCACATCGCGCCTCGTTTCGTGCCGGAGTCGTCGGCGATGGACCAGCCGCTGTTCATCTTCATGACGCTCTACTTCCTGGAATTCCTTGCGGCATCGTGCTTTTCCGCAGCGCGTGAGCCGGAGAAGGAGCATGACTGGGAGATTGCCGTTTTCTTTCTGACCGGGGCATTTTACTTCTTGGGATGTTGGGGTCTCCTGTTCTTGAAAGTCGATTGGCAGCCCTATTTCGGATCCTTCACTTTCTCGCTCGCCGTTTTCTTCTTCGGCCTTGGCTGGACCCTGCGACAGACGCGGCCAAAGTTGGAGACTCTGACGCTGTTGGGCTATGGGATCGGGGTGACTCTGCTCACGATCGCGTTCCCGGTGCAGTTCTCCGGCGCTGTCCCGACCATTTTCTGGGCGGCGGAATCGTGCGCCGTGCTGTGGATCGGATTCCGGCTGGCCCATCAGCGGGCCGTGATTGCCGCGCTGGTCTTGTCGGCTTTGACCATCACCCGGATGCTATTCATTGACAGCTTTGCGCAATGGCATCCTTGGTTCAATGATCGGCTCGTTGCGTATATCGCGGCGACGGCGATGTGTGTTTTCTTTATTCAGGGCCATCGCGAGATTAATCGGCGAATGACCGTGATCTACGCCGTATTTGCGAACGGGTTGGGCCTCTTGGCGTCCAGCATGGAGGTCTGGGATTATTTCTCCGAACTGCGGCACGACAAACTGCTGGCGCAAGCGATGTTGAGCATTGTTTGGGCGCTGTGGGGTCTCGGCCTCATCGGATTTGGGGCGGGCAAGATGAACCCGGCAGTGCGCTGGTCCGGTATCTCCCTGTTTGCGCTGGCGGCGGCGAAACTGCTGCTTTCCGACCTGCCGATGATGGGCGAAGGCTATTTGGCGCTCAGCTTTTCGGGAACGGGCGTACTGTTGCTGCTGGCCGCCTGGCTCTATTTCCGATCGGCAATCCGATCGAAGCCGGTGACGAGGGCTTAACACATCACCCCTCTTTATCTCGTGTTGGGGTCTTTGGTTTCGGCGGGCCGGGGATATCGGCTGTCGAGAACCCCAACACATCACCCCTCTTTATCTCGTGTTGGGGTCTTTGGTTTCGGCGGGCCGGGGATATCGGCGGGCGAGTACCCCAACACATCGCGGCTTTTTGTGTTGGGGTCTTTGGTTTCGGCGGGCCGGGGATATCGGCGGGCGAGTACCCCAACACATCGCGGCTTTTTGTGTTGGGGTCTTGGGTATCGGCGGGCGGGGGGTATCGGCGGACGTGAACCCCAACACATCGTCCACTCTTCACAAACCACGACGCATCTAGAGAGGGACCCTTCGACAAGCTCAGGGTGACGTCTTAGTGGACCCCAACACATCACCCCTCTTTATCTCGTGTTGGGGTCTTTGGTTTCGGCGGGCCGGGGGTATCGGCTGTCGAGAACCCCAACACATCGTCCTCATTTTCCCTTCTGTTACGGCTTGATGTTTTGATTCATCCGGAACAGATTGCTGGGATCGTATTTCTTCTTTAGTTCCCTCAGCCTTTGGTAGTTCGGACCATATACGGACTCGATTCGGTCGCCCTCGTCTTCGGTCATGAAGTTGACGTATCCGCCTTGCACCGCGTATGGTTTCGCCTGGGCAAAGATATCGCGAGCCCACTGGATGCCCTTTTCATCGTCCGCTGGCGAGTTCCACCGGCTATGAACGTTCATCACATATTCGATGTTGCGGGCGCTGTATGCAGTCGCGTTGACGGGGACCTCGTTGATAGCGCCGCCAAGCTGCCCAAAAAATATCTCCGAATCGTGACCCGGCATCGCATTGATCTGTTTGACAAACACGTCGAACAGCCCATCGGTCAGCTCCGTAAAGTTGTGGGTCTTCCAGTAGTTCCGATAGCCCGGGGCGAGCAGCGGATCGAAGGCGGTTTGGAAGCCGACGTATGGGTGCGGGCCGATGACGTCCGCAATCGGTTTGCCAAACGAACGCAACGGCGCCAACGCCTTTTCCGTCTGGGCGAAATCGCCCGACGAGCAGGCGGCGAAGACCAGAACTTTCTTACCGTGCCATTCTTCCGGCAAAAATGGTAGTGGCGGGGCGTCGCGCATGACGACCCAGACCGCGGCCTCCTTCGGCAGCGATGGTACGAAGTCTCGATAGAATCGCAGCAGTTCGCCTGCCTGCTCGAACGGATGGACGATGAGGCCGGAAAGCACTTCGGGGCCGACTTCGTGAAGGCGGAATGTGAAGGAAGAGACGACGCCGAAATTGCCGCCGCCACCGCGAATTGCCCAGAACAGATCCGGGTTTTCGGTCGCGGAAGCGGTTCGCTTCGTCCCGTCCGCTCCTATCACTTCGGCCGAAATCAAGTTGTCGATGGTGAGCCCGTAGCGTCGGCTTAGCCACCCGAACCCGCCGCCGAGGGTCAGGCCGGAGATGCCGGTGGTGGAGTTGATGCCAAGCGGCGTGGCAAGTCCGTGCGCCTGGGTTGCCTGGTCGATGACGCCGAGGTTTGCACCGGGACCGACGCGCGCAGTCCGGTTTTGAACGTCTACCTGGACGGAATTCATGAGTGTTAGGTCGATCATCATGCCGCCGTCGCACACAGAGTTGCCGGCGATATTGTGTCCCCCTCCGCGCACGGCCAGCATCAGCTTTTTGGATGCCGCAAAAGTGACGGCTTGGCAGATATCTTCTGCGTTCGCGCACTGCGCGATGAGGGCAGGCCGCCTGTCGATCATCGCGTTCCAAACGGTTCGCGCTTCGTCGTAGCCGGATGCGCCGGACGTGAGCAGTTTGCCCTTCAACTTTGATTGGAGGGCTGCGAGGGCTGATTCGTCAATGCCTGTTCGGGTGCCGTCATTGCGATTGATTGTGATTTCTGACATCGTTTTGCTCCTTTACCGCCGTTCTCCCTGCAGAATACCAAGCGAGACGATCGTATTATATCAGAGACGATTTGGTGCGCGCGAGTATACCCTTATGCCTGCTATCCCGGATAATCAAATCGTTAGGCCTCGAAAAGCGGATGCCGCCTGGAAGGCAGCGTTACGGGAATTCGTAAGAAGCCGCCTGGAAGGCACCGCACTGGGATTTGGTTGGAAGGTTGGCGGCGGCGGCGGGTCGAAGAGATAGAACATGACCATCACAACCCCCGATGTCGACCGATATATGAAGACCCTGGCGCCGACGGAGCATCCGATTCTGCAGGAGATGGAGCGGGTGGCGGAGGAGAAGAATTTCCCGATAATCGGCCCATTGTGCGGGCGGATTTTGCACCAGTACGCCCTGGCGATTGACGCCCGGCGGATTTTCGAGATGGGGTCCGGCTACGGCTATTCCACCTTCTGGTTCGCCCTCGCCACCGGGCCGGAGGGGCGCATCGTCCACACAGACGGCGATGCGGGGAACAGCGCAAAGGCCAAGGACTATTTGGGCCGGGCGGGGCTGGCGGACCGTGTGACCTTTGAGGTCGGGAACGCGATGGAGATCTTGCGGCGCTATGACGGTCCATACGATATCATATTAATAGACGTAGATAAGGATGGGTACCCGGAGGCCCTGGAGTGCGCCAAGCCGAAGCTGCGGCCCGGGGGGCTGATCATCACCGATAATGTGCTGTGGAGCGGGCGGGTGGCCGAGCCGAACCCAGACGCGACGACCCAGGCAATTTTGCGGTATACGAAGATGGCGTATGAGGACCCGGGCTTCTGGACCACGATCCTGCCGGTTCGGGATGGGCTGGCGGTGTCTCTTAAGAAATAGGACCTATAGGACTTATATGACCTATACGGGGGAATGATCCGGAAGCGCAATTTATCCGTCTTTGGTTGTAGCTTGACTTCGCGGACGGAAGAAGGTAGAGTTTTGTCAACCAGTGGGAGGGACCGTTCAGTGAGAACAATTGGAACGATAGTGCTAGCGGCGGGTCTGTACGGCATGGCGATGGCGCAGGCCCCGTTCACGATCGTGCGGCCGGCGGAAGGCGCCCGTGTCCGGGAGATCGTGAATATCCAAATTCCGAAAAACAGCGTGCCTGCGGGCGGCTACATCTCCTTCTGGGTCAATGGGCAGTTCATCGAGGCGACGCTGCCCGAGGTCAAGGGCAACATGTACCAGTATCCGCTGGACACAAAGAAGCGGGGACTCAAGGATGGGCCGTGCGTCATCGAGGCGGTTCTGCATGGCACGCAGGGCGCCAAGACCACAATTTTGGATCGCAGCAAGGTCAATGTCACGATTGCGAACGTCGCTCAAGTCACTGTGCCTGCCGACGGCCGCAACCTGCGCTATAGGTTTACGCAGGGCAGGTTGTGGGTGTATGACATTCACTCGACAACATCGCTCCTGAGCATATCGGAAGCCGAGGAGAAACGGGGAGGAACCGCGGCGGAGCAGGTCCTGATCGACGACGAATTCGACCTCCAGTACGCCATTGACAATGTTTACCCGTCCGGGAACGGGCTGATTCGCATCCAGCCGGTTATCGGTCCGTCGGGCAAAGTGGTTTTCCAGAACCGGGAGGGCGGCTTGGATGTGGTGGATGCCAAGCAGATCATTCCGTTCTACGTGGAAATGACAACAACCGGCGCGGAGGAGTACTTCGCTTCCTTCAGTTGGAACGATCCTCTGCAAGGGGGAGTCAGCCGGAACAATTTCGGGATCTATCTGCCGCTGCCGCAGCTTCCGTTTGAGGCCCACAAGGTCGGGGATTCCTGGGCCGCGACCGCAAAATTCCTTCTCAAATATCACGGCTATTGGCGAGCGGACGACGTATTAGAGTACAACAAAAACCCGGTCAGCGGCCGGCTGGTTGGCTATGAGTGGGAACAGGACCATCCGTGCGCCCACATTCAATATGAATTCAAATTGGGCAAGCCGCCGAAAAGCAGCCACCCGCTTGACGTCGCGGGATCCTCATTCGCCGACCCATCTGTGGAGTACAAGCAAGACGTTTGGCTGGCAGTGGACATGGGAACGGTCGTGCGGAGCGACGCTGTGTATACAGTAGAGGGCCTTGCGGCTTCCGGCGGAGCCGATATCAGCGGGGGCGGCGGCGCGCCGGGCGGCGCTGGTTTGGCTCCTGGGGGCGGCGGTGGTAGGGGCGGCCGCGGCGGTGGCGGTTTAGCGCCCGGCGGCGGCGGAGCGGGGGTTGCACCTCCTTCGGGTCTGCGCGGTGGCGGTGGCGGCGGCCAAGATCCTTCGATCGGTGGTGGCGGATTTGGAACGGGCGGCGGGCTCGAAGGCAAAATCCGGATCCGGTATCGAGTCAATATGCTGTTGAAGCAGTAGGGCGTTGGCATGGCGGTAGACGCGCCGGCGGAGATTGAGCGAGCGGAAGAGACGGGTGAGGTTCGCGCGACCCTTGTTGAGCACCTTGATGAACTTCGGACGCGGGTCCTTCGGAGCGTTTTTGTCATCGGGATCGGCTGGATCGCCGGGTATCTTGTCGAGCCATACGTCTATCGAGCTTTGGCGGCCCCATTGCGAGTGGCGGCGATGACAAATCCAGGCGGATTGGAAATTGTCTTTCGGAGTTTCGCCGCGCCGTTTTTCCTGCGCTTCAGTCTCGGGCTCGTTATCAGTCTGATCCTCACCGCTCCATTCCTTGTCTTGCAGCTTTGGGGATTCGTAAAACCCGGCCTGCGCCCGAACGAACGAAAGGCGATGCAGATTGTCGGTCCCGTTTCAGTGGTTCTCTTCTTCGGGGGAGTCGCGTTGGCGTGGTTCATTTTGCCTGCGGGGTTCAAGTGGTTTTTGAGTTTTCTAAGTGATTTCTCGGATGCGAAATTGTTCCAAGACCCGAAAGATTATGTCAGCTTTGTCCTGAAGATGTTCCTCGCCTTTGGGGTGGGTTTCCAATTGCCGATCATTTTGGTTACCCTTGCCAAGCTCCGCATTATCAGCGACGACATGCTGTGGAAGTATTGGCGCCAGGCACTCGTTGTCATGGCGGTGGCGGCGATGGTCTTGACACCATCTGGCGACGCCTTCTCGATGCTGATGCTGTTCTTCCCCCTGGTCTTCCTGTACTTTGGAACCGTCGCCGTGCTGCGTATGATACGCCGGGCGGACCGAAAACGCGCGTCGGCCGACTGATGCAAGAGCGACCGCAAGAGGTCATTGGACACAGCGCCATCGAAGAGTTCCTGAAGCGGATGCGGAACTCCGGCGATTACAAAGGGCAGATCGCGTTCGAGCAGTTGCGGGAAAGCACGCTTGGCGACTATCGGGAGTTTCCGGTCGATTTGCATGATGATCTGAACGAATCGCTTCGAAGGCAGAACATCACTTCGCTCTACAGTCACCAAGACGATGCTTGGAATTCGGTGCGGGCCGGTAGCGACGTCGTCGTCCTAACTTCTACCGCGAGCGGGAAGACCCTAACGTACAATCTTCCGGTCCTGCAATCTGTTCTCGATCACCCATCGACACGGGCCCTCTACATCTTTCCGACCAAGGCGCTGGCTCAGGACCAACTCGGAAAACTGGCCCAATTCGATCTTGGCAATCGTCTTCGATTTGCCACCTATGATGGAGACACGCCGAAAGCCCAGCGTTCCGCCATACGAAAATCAGCCCACATCGTGTTGACCAATCCGGACATGATGCATGTGGGAATCCTGCCTTCCTACAACTATTGGCTCGAATTTTTGCGGAACCTGAAATATGTTGTGGTCGATGAGCTTCATGTGTATCGCGGCGTTTTCGGCTGCCATGTTGGCAATATTTTGCGGCGGCTTTTCCGCTTGTGCGCCAGCCTTGGGACGGAGCCGCCGCGCGTCGTCTGCTGCTCCGCCACAATCGGCAACCCCGCGGAACTGGCCAAGGCGATTACCGGCAGGGATTGCGAGGTGATCTCCAACGATGGCGCGCCGAAGGGATTTCGTCGATTTATCATCTGGAACCCGCCGCTGATTGGCGAAGGCGGTGAGAGGAGAAGCGCCAACAGCGAAGCGACCGAGCTATTTGCCAGCCTGGTGATGGAGGGGATCAGGTCCATCGCTTTTGTGCGCGCTCGAGTTTCCGCCGAGCTGGTTTTGCGATACACACGATCGCTGTTGGGAGAGAAGGCGCCGGAGTTGGCGAACCGAGTCGAATCCTATCGGGGTGGTTACACGCCGGAAGAGAGGCGGCAGATCGAGCGGCGGCTGTTTGGCGGAGACCTGATCGGTGTGACTGCGACCAATGCTTTGGAATTGGGGATTGATGTCGGCGGGTTGGACGCGGCGATTCTCAACGGATTTCCGGGCAGCATTTCCAGCCTTTGGCAGCAGGCGGGCAGGGCAGGGCGCGGGCAGCAGGAATCGGCCGCTTTTTACGTCGCACATAACGATCCGCTTGAGCAGCACATGGTGCGCAACCCGGAACTGCTTCTCAACGCCGCACACGAGCACGCGCAGGCCAACCCCGGCAACCCGTATATTCTCGCGCAGCAACTGCGATGCGCTGCCTACGAACGGCCGCTGACGGATGATGAATTGGCGTGGTTTCCGCCGGAGGCCGCCAAGGTGATGGAGGATTTGGTGGAGAGCGGAATGCTAGAGGCGCGATACGGGCGTGTGTTCTGCCCGGACAATCGGAACCCGGCGGCGGACATCGATATTCGCAGCGCGTCGGGCGTGACATACGATATCTTGGTCGAGGGCAGCTTTCAGCGGCTGGCGTCGGTGGAGGAGGCGCGCGCGTTTCAGACTATCCATCCCGGCGCGACCTATCTCCATCGCGGCAGGCAGTATCTGATCGAGCGATTGGATATCGATGCCACCACCGCGTATGCAAACGGGACGCAGGTCAACTATTACACGGAGGCGCATACGGAGACCGGGTTGGATGTGCAGGTTTCCGTCACCGAATCGAAGGCCGGGCCCGCGAAGATTTTCTTTGGCAGCCTGACGGTTACGCAGCAGGTGATGGGATTTACGAAGCGGTCGCTGTTTACCGAAGAGTATCAGGGCTACGAGTACTTGGACCTGCCGCAGCGGTCGTTTGACACGCTGGGTGTGTGGCTCATATGGCCGCCGCTGGAGGGTGACGCTCCGTCGTCGCCGTTTGCGACCGAAAGCTCGGCGACGACGGAGCGTCACCCTCCAGGCGGAGAGGAGGCGTTGGAGAGATTTGGCAGTGGCGTACATGCGGTCGAGCATGCGCTGCTCACATCGCTGCCGGTGTTGACGGGCTGCGATCGGCGCGATATCGGCAGCTCGTGGTATGTGGCGCATCACCAGACTCTTGCGCCGGCGCTGTTTTTGTTCGATGATGTGCCGGGCGGGGTGGGGATCTGCGAGGCGGGCTTTCAGCGGGCGCAAGAATGGTTTGCGCTCGCCCTCGAATCCCTAAAGGACTGCCCGTGCAAGGATGGCTGCCCGGCCTGTCTGCTCTTGCCGCAATGTGCGAGTCGTAACGATTTCTTGAATAAGCAGGAGGCGATTCGAATTCTCGGAGAGCTTACTGCGCTCGAACCTTCTTCTTCCTGACCGCCGTGCAACGGTTTCTTCCTATTGGGCCTCCTATTGATTGTGATTGCAAAATAAGAGGTGATTGAAATGCATCGAATCATAAAATTGTTACCGTTCGGATTTGTGCTGTTCTGCGCGTCCGGCGCATCGGCCGACTATTACGAAGACTACGGCAAGATAGGGGGAGGAGATTTTTGGGGCGGAACGCCGCCCGATGGCAAGGATGTCTCCGTGACCACCGAAATGGAAGTCAGCTACGAGACAAGCACACCGACAGATCAGGACGACGGCACGTGGGCCTGTCACCTTCGGAAGATCAAAGTCTCCACCAAGTTCAATAAATCGAAGTCATCCATCCGTGACTGGACCAGTGCGTCGCAGATTCGATACGGGCAGTACTACTTCGATCTAACGGAATATTGGGCCCGAATCGAGGAGCAGGACCTTCATGCGGTAGTTGGGAAGGGGAAAACTCCCGCCGAGGCTGAGGCGAATGCGATGGCGGCGGCCCGCCAGGCCCTCAAGGCGGATGACGCGCTCTGCATGCAGTGGTTTGCGATGTATGACAAGGACACAAACAATGGCAGGGACGCATTGCAGATGGCGCGTTGGTGTTCCATTATAGGTAGTCTCCTTAATCCGGGCAAGCCGACTGGGACTACCACCGAAGATCCGAATCACGATTATTACTATGATTCCATGGATCGCAAAATCAAACAGTTTGCGCCCGCGGCCCTCGGTGGATTCCATCAGAACGGGATGCCGTTCAACGACAACTTTCTGATGGGGGCGCAACTGATCATGCCCGATATGGAGTTCAAGGGCTATCACATGGGCAATGTGAATCCGCTCTTCATGCCGGATGTAAATAATTCAACGATTATGATCGTTGGTCCGAGCGGCGTAGCGTTGACCGGCAATCTGCGCGTGCTGGTCGCCACCGGGACTTCACTGCGCGGTTGGGTGGAAGCGATGGACATCGATCCGATCGCGGAGCAGCAGTCGCCGTTCTTGCAGCTGCTGGACCAGGGGATTTCGAGTGGCCAAATGATCTTGACATTCGAAATCACCTTCCCCATACCTTTGTCGCAGGCGACGAACAACTTCACGCAACCGGCGCAACTGCCGGCCCGCGTGGTGCTCGGCACGAAGTGGCAGCCGCTCCATTCGGCTCTCGCGTTTTCCAAATAGCGTCACGATCACTTTGCGAAGGGGTCCGGGAAGGCCGGGCCGGCCTTCGGTAGGGCGCGGCGGAACGGGTGGCGAGGGCCGGATTTGGATGCATCGATCGGTTGGAAGCCGAGGGCGAGGACCGGCGAGCTTTTGGCGAGCCGGAAATCGCCCTTGAGCGGATTGACAAACTTCGGATCGGCGATCACGGAATGCGTGTCTTGGCCCTTGGCGCGCCACTGCTCCCAAGTTAGTCCCGCGAAGTCAAACGGCTTGCCATCCGTGCGCCAGTAAAGATTGTTATCGAGATGATAGCTCGCGCCTGACCAGTTGCCGCCCAAGAGTGGTTTGTCATTGAATAGGATGATGTTGCGCTCCATCGTAAACGACAAATGATCCTCGACGCGGGTCCGCATCAGTTGCGCTTCCTCGCCAAAGGCGAAGATGTTGTTGCGAATGATGTTCTCTTTGCCGTAATGCTGATGGAATCCCGCGCTCTTTGTGCGATAAACGATGTTGTTCTCGATCAAGATGCCGGTGGAACCCTCGTCCGTGTAGATGCCCCATCCGCCGTAAGCGAAATCTTTGATATCATGGATCACATTTCCGCGCAGAACCGTCCCCGGCTGCAGTCCCAGCGTGTAGATCCCACCCATGTCGCTCAGCACGCCCTGACCTATATCATAGATGGTATTGTTTTCAATGATATTATCATGTGTTGCCGAGGGCTGATATCCCCACGACCAACCCACCGAAACGCCTGTGTAATAGAAGTCATGTATATCGTTGTTTCGCACCGTGATATATGGATTCTGTCCAATCCAAACACCTACAGCCGCAGCATGCTGCCGCCCACCGTTCTGTATCACACAGTTTTGCACAGTGACATGCTCGGTGAGCATATCATCATCATGGACAAACTGCGTTTCCCCAATTTTCACTCCCCCTGCGCCTAAATCGGAAAAGGCGCAATGCCGGATCAGTATGTTCTTGCACGCGGTACCGATATCGACCGCGTATTCGCCGGTCATCGCGACGCAGCAATCTTCGAGGGTGATATTCTTCGCGCCATCCATCCGAATCGCGCCCGATAGATCGGCTTCCGCCTGCGGAAACAGTCGGCCGTTTTCCGGACAGTTCCAGGCGGTATGACGGAAATCAAGCCCGCGGATCACGATGTCATGCACGGGCCGGTGGTTCGCCGCGTCGCCGGCCAGATCGATCAGATGCTCCACTACCGGCGCGATCACAATAGCGCGATCCGGTTTCTCCCCTGGCATGGGAACATAGATCAGCTCATGCTCGCCGCGATCGAGGTACCAATGGCCCGGCGCTCCGAACGCCTCGCGCACATTTTCTACAAGGTACCGGTTGCCCTTCGGAAACTCCGCCCAGCTATCGGGAAATCCGGTCGGCGATCGGAATGTTACGACCCGATTCGCCTCATCCACGTCTTTGATTCGGTTCCGGGACGTGATCCAGTTGTGAAACGCAAGCACCTCAACGTCTTGCCTGCGATACCAATCCGCCTTGACGCTTCCCAGCTCAAATTGAAATCGGTCGTTGCCCTTCGCCGTCGAAGTTGCCGTCGGAGGGAGCTGAGCCGCGATGTGATAATAGCCGTTCGAGGGAAGTCTGGTTCTGTACCGCCGCTGCCTGTTGACCCACAGCTCCGAAAAGTTCCAATCCGACGCCACCTTTGCGCGCCACCAACCGCGCGCGTCAACCTTCCAATTTGCGATCTCGAGCCCTCCAGAGATCACAGGGCGCTCGCCCTTGTAGGCCGCATATACGATCGGGCGACCGCCGACGCCCGAATCCCGCCAAGTGAGACGGATGGGCGGATACGTCCCTTTTTGGAGCAATACCGTTACGACCTTGCCGCCGGAGCATAGCGTTGCCGCCCGTTGGGACGCGGCGGCGATGGTGGCAAGCGGCCCGTCACTGTGCTTCGCATTCGGCGCGGCGATCGATCCGCTCCAACGATCGTTGCCGTTCGGCGACACGAAGATTTCCACGGCGCTGGAGATGTGCATTGCTAGAAAGAGAATGGCGGCGAACATGGCGACGAATTCTCCGGGCGCCCCTGCGGTTCCTTTGCGGCTGGTCCTGAAAGAAATCTCTCTTACTTTGTGTGTCTAGTTATTTCAGAACATTCTGAAATAATATGGTATATTGCGAGCAGGAGGTGAGGCATGAAGCGGAACTTCTGGTGGCGGGGGAAGACGAGGCCGTGGCCGTTCGCCATTTTGACCCTGTTCCTGGCGCTCAACAAGCATTTTCTGGACGACTGGACGGCGCGGACGTTCTTCGGGCGGGACTGGTCGATCCTCAACTATCTCATCCCGGACGGCAGCCACTCGCTGCTGCCGCTCAATGGTTTTCACCTCATGCTGGTCCTGACCGGGCTGCCGTTTGCTCTGGCGTTCTTGACCCTTGCTATCCGGCGGCTGAACGATGCAGAACTGCCGCGGTTCGTCGCATGGCTCTTGTTGATGCCAATCGTGAATGTGCTGCTGTTCGCCCTCCTCTGCCTTCTGCCGAGCCGCTATCCCGATGACGAAAGCGAAGATGAGCTCTCTCGGCTTACGCGGACCTTCCGGCGTCTAATACCAAGGTCTCGCTGGGTGCTCGGCATCGCTGCCGTATTCGGATCGCCGATTTTTGCAATCGCCATGACTCAGTTGAGCACGAACACGGTGAACGACTATGGATGGGGGCTGTTCGTCGGCGTGCCATTCGCTTGCGGGGCGATTCCGACGCTCATATTCGGCATGAGCGGTCAGCCGAAGTTTTCAACCTGTCTCGGGCTCTCACAGCTTTCACTTTTCATCACTGCGTTCGGGCTGTTGGCGAGCCGGTGCGAGGGTGTGATCTGTCTCTTGATGGCGTATCCGCTTGCCGCCACGGTCACTTTTTTTGGCGCGCTCGCGGCGTATCCTTTGGTTGCGGGGACCAAACGGCTGTCCGATCCGCTCTGGATGTTGCTCGTTGTTCTTGTCGGCACGCCGGGGATGATCGTGATGGAGAAATCGATTAAACCTGGGCCGACGGTGTTCGCCGTGACTACGAGCGTGGAGATCGATGCGCCGCCGGATGTGGTTTGGCAGAATGTCATCTCGTTTGGCGATTTGCCGGTGCCGCAGGAATGGATTTTTCATACCGGCGTCGCCTACCCGGTGCGGGCGGAGATGCGGGGGCGGGGTGTCGGGGCGGTCCGGCATTGCGTGTTCACGACGGGGACATTCGTGGAGCCGATCACTGTGTGGCAGGAGTCGCGGCTGCTGCGGTTTTCCGTGACGAAGAATCCGCCGCCGATGCGGGAATTGAGTTTTCTTGGGGAGTCGCACCCGCCGCATCTGCATGGGTTCTTGGTTTCGCACCAGGGTCAGTTCCGGTTGGTGGCTTTACTGGGTGGGAGGACACTGTTGGAGGGCACGACTTGGTATCAGCACAGCATGGGTCCGGAATGGTATTGGCGGCTTTTCTCCGACCGGATCATTCATGCGATCCATTTGCGGGCGCTGGGGCATGTTAAGAGCTTGTCGGAGGACGGGTCGACGATGCAATCAGTGACGGGAAGGATCGCGAACCCACCTAATGATTGTGGAACGCTGAAACGTTTTGAGCGTCTAATTTGGCAGTAGGTTAGGAGGCTCATTATGGTAACGCGTCGTGCTCTCCTCGGTGCAGCCGCAATGCTCTGTGCAGCAGGAGCTGCAGATCAAAACCTCATCCGCACGGCGACGAAGCTCAGCTCGACAGCGGGTTGGTCGGGATTTGTCTTGTACAATCCCAGTTACCATTGGCTTAATTCCCATGAGCTGCTGTTTTTTCGAGAAGATCCCCGACACCAAGGCGACTGGACTTTGTATCGACTAGATGTAAAAGCCCACAAAGAACAAAAGCTGACCGCATTGAGTCGGCTGTTTCATGATTCCGGTTCCGGTCTCGGCGATGTCAGGCCATCGCCGGATGGCAAGTGGCTTCTATGGTCAGGCCAATTTGACGGAAATCCCAATTGGTACATTGCCAAGCTCGACGGGACCAAGGAAGCGCATTGGCTGCGGCGTCGCGTTGGCGGTTTCGCCTCCGCGATCTGGAACGTCGAGCTTTGGAGCTACTCGAAATGGACACCCGACAGCGCAAACATCGTCGAGTCTCAGTTCGACTTTGCCGAACCGAATCTCATTGTTTCTTCGTGGATCAGAAGGGTCTCCTCGCCGGCCGCGGAGCATGCACTGGTACCCATCACCGTCAGTGCGCTTCATTTTGATCCATGGCCGCCGGAGGTCGTATCTTCGGACAGATTCCTCATGCTGATTCCCAACAACGACGGAATCGATCCCTGGGCCAGAACAACTGTTCTTTTATGGCGGGATGGCCAGACAAAGCCGGCGGTTTCAGTGTCCGATCCAATGTTTCCGCAGGGGAGCGACATCTGCGCGTGCCTGTTGTCACCACAACGGGATCGAATACTTTGGATGGTTGACGACGCTCCATTGAATCGAATTCTGATGGACGGAGATAAGATGCCGCAATTGATCGCCGGTCATCCGACGCAATGTCAGCTATGGATAACAAGTGTCAATGGAGGTCGGAAGCAATTGATCGGTACGATTAAGTACCAATCCGGCAAGGAATCGGAACAATACGCGCACTTTGGAGGTTTTGCTTGGCTGCCCGATGGTAGGTCGGTCAGCTTCATCTATTATGGAGACCTCTATATGGTGGCGGTGCGTTAGGGCTGCGGGCCTTGGGGAGTTGGTAGGAGCAGCGTTGCAGCCACTCGGACCCGCAGCTACAAGGATCGGCGGTCGGAGGGTGGATGCGATCGTCCATGAAAGAACATTCGGCGGGCGCGCTGCGGGCCTTGGAGGGTCCGTGGGAGAGAGGTTACTGCCAATCGGACCCGCAGCTACAGGGATCGCGCGCGGGTTTTGTTCGGGGCAACAGATCACAGTTCAGAATGAGAATCCGCGGCTACAGGGTTCTCACTCGCCAATGCGGTAACCTAGCGGAATGCGCCGAATTGGAATTTTCGTCTCGCTCATCATCGTCATCGTTCTTCCCGTCCTCGCCGCGTTGCAGCAGAAGGACGAATGCCTCGCCTTCGTCAGCCAGAATCTGGCCAAGGGCAACGGCAACTGGTTCACCTACTTCACCTTTTCGCGCCAGAAAGTGAAAATCGCCGAGGGCGACACGCTGGTCTACGACGTCTACCTCGACCCGAGATGCCCCGTCGCCAAGGGCGGAATCGACGTCCGCTTCGAGGGCGGGGCGGCCGCGCTGCGCGAGCGGGGATACACAGACCAAAACGGCGTCCGCGCCCATGGGGATGGAGTGCTCACGCAGGCGTCCGGCAAGTGGTACACGCGCCGCATCGCAATTGGCGAGGCCAAGGGGCTGACCACCGAAGGATGGGATTTGGTGTTCGAGGGCGACCGGGACGGCGTGTATGTGCAGTTCATCGACAACGTCGTTGTGGAGCACGCGGACGGCACGAAGACGGTCATCTATGACAACGGAACACCGTCCGTTCGAGAGCTGGACGGGGCCGAGGGATACACCAAAAAGCCCGCGTGCGTGGTAGTGGACCGCTCGAAAGTGACAACGGGCGCAAATCTGGAGCCGATCATCTCCCAGGTCCGGGCGATTTCCGAGCGCCTGCGGCAGTTGGATGAAGTCCGCAAGGACATCGATCTCGCCAAGAAATTTTTGGAGCGAAATCCCGACCAGCACCTGCAACAGCATATCGTTGAGGCCACAGAGTTGCTCAGCAACATAGAAAAGAACGACAACGCGACGGAAGAGCAGATCCAAGCAGCGATGCACTCGGCACAGAACGCGGTCTCCCACACCCATCCAGCGATGACCGGCTACACCGGCCACCTGGTCGGCCACGCGCACATCGATCTGCAATGGCTGTGGGAGTGGCAGGAGGGGATGGTCGCCTCCCACGACACCTTCGCGCAGGCCGTCAAGTTCATGAACGAATATCCGGGATTTAGCTTCAGTCAGAGCAGCTCCTGCATCTACGAGGCGATAGAAGAGCAATGGCCGGACCTGTTCGCCAAGATGAAAGAGAAGGTCAAGATCGGCTGCTGGGAGGTTGTCGGCGGGCGGGTCTGCGAGGCCGATACGAACATGATCTCGCCGGAATCGCACGCGCGGCAGTTCCTCTATGGGCAGCGCTACTTCCGCGAACGATTTGGCAAGACGGCGATTGTCGGTTGGGAACCGGATACGTTTGGACACACGCTGCAGATGCCGCAGATATTGAAACTCGGCGGATGCAACTACTACTACTTCTGCCGCGGCGGAAAGGGCAAGCCGCTGTTCTGGTGGCAGGGTCTGGACGGCACGAAGGTTTTGAGCTTTGACGAACCGGCGAGCGGTTCTTGGTACAACAGCGACCTTTCGTACAAGCAGTTTCAAGAGATGCTGGATTTCGAGAAGAACACCGGCAGCAAGGACATGCTGTGGGTGTATGGAGTTGGCAATCATGGCGGCGGTCCGACGCGGGAATACATTGAAGAGGCGTTGAGCTGGATGAAGGACCCGGCGAAGCCGAAGGTCCAATTCTCCACAGCAACGCAATTTTTCAAGAAGCTCGAAACCTACGATCTAAAGAAGATTCCTGTGATCGATCAGGAGATGAACGTGGTTTTCGACGGCTGCTACACATCGCACGCGGAAATCAAGCGGGCCAACCGGGATGCGGAGGCCTGGACCACGTCGGCGGAGTCGGTGGCGACGGTGGCGGCGCTGTTCGGGTTCCAGTATCCGACGGCGACGTTCCGAAAGAGTTGGGAAGATATTTGTATGAATCATCATCATGATACGCTTCCCGGCTCCGGCATCCACGCGCCGTATGAGCGGACGAAGATGGTGCTGGGCCGCGTGGTCGCAGAGGATAAGGACATCATCACCCGCGCGTTGGAAGGGATGACGCTGAAGGTGACGCCGAAAAAGGGCGGGATCAGCGTGATGGCATTCAACCCCCTCGGCTGGACGCGGAGCGGGTGGGTGGAGACGTATCTGGTCGGCAGCGGGTGGGATTCCGGCGGCGGCGCGGATCCGAATAAGTCTGTCGCCACGGCCCCTGACGGAAAGAACTATCCGGTCGTGCTGCTCAATCCCCACAGCCGCCTTGCTCGGTTCTGGGCCGCCGACGTGCCGCCGTTCGGGTATCGGGTTTTCAATCTAAACTCGGCGGAGCCGGTCGCGCAATCGTTGGAAGTTCGGGATAACGGATTGACGATCGAGACAGACAAGCTGATCGTTTCTTTCGATTCGGAGCGGGGCTGCGTCAAGAGCCTGGTGCAGAAGGCCACCAAGCGCGACATGGCCGGGCCGAACGGGTTGGGCGTCATGGAGGCGCACTACGAGAACCCTGGCGGAATGAGCGCGTGGGTTCTCGGGCGCATCAACCGAGTCGATCCTCTGAACGCAACCGGCCACACCGTCGCGCAAGGGCCGGGTTGGGCGGAGGTCAAGTTCGAATACACGCTCCCCAGCACCGGGGGTGACGCGCCGCCCACGCCGATCACTCAGACTTTCCGCGTGACTGCTGGGAGCGATATGGTTACAAGCGATGGCTGGACGCGATGGAACGCTATTGGCGGCGGGAACCAACCGAGCCCGATGCTGCGGGCGGCTTTCGATGTTGCCGCCGCCACGCCGACCGTCACCTATGAGATTCCGTTCGGCGCGCTGGCCCGCCCGGCGGATCGGCAGGAGTATCCGGCCTTGGAATGGGCGGACGTCTCCAACAGCGACGCGGGCATTTCCGTTTTGAACGACAGCAAGAACGGCCATTCCTGCCAGGGATCGACGCTGCGGATGTCCATCATCCGGTCCAGCTTCGAGCCGGACCCGGTGCCGAACCCTGGCGAACACCATTGGAAGTACGCCATCTATCCGCACGCGAAGGATTGGCGGAGCGCCCACACATTCCAGCGGGCGAGGGAATTCAATCAGCCGCTTCTTTCCGCTACGGTCCCGTTCGAGGCCCGAGGCGACAGGCCGCTGGAATGGAGCCCGCTCAGCATCACCGGAGATGGCGCCTTGGCGAGCGCGCTGAAGATGGCGGAGGATGGGAACGGGGTGATCTTCCGCTTCTTCGAATGCACCGGCGCGCCATACACGGGGGAGATTCATACTAACCTACCGATGGCGAACGCCCGCTGGGTCAATTTCGTCGAAGATGACCTCGGCGCGGCGCCCGCGAACGCCGGCCGGATCCCGGTCAAGCTGCACGGGTTCGAAATTCGGACCGTGAAGATAAAAGGAATCGGGCCGTCGGGCGCGAAATAATCGCCGATAGATGGAGGGACCTGTATGAAACTACGAATTCTAATCCCGCTCGCCATTGTGCTTCTGGCGGGTTGTGGCGGGAACAAAACGGACAAGACCGCCGAGGGGAATGCGAAGGGCGGCGGCAAGACCTACAAGATTGCCGTAATCCCCAAGGGCGCGACGCACGAATTTTGGAAATCGGTCCATGAGGGCGCGAGCAAGGCCGGGGAAGAGCTTGGAGTGCAGATCATCTGGAAAGGGCCACTGAAGGAGGACGACCGGGAGAGCCAAATCAAGGTGGTGGAGGACTTTGTGGCGCAAGGCGTCGATGGCATCGTGCTTGCCCCCCTTGATGACAAAGCCTTGCACAATCCCGTGATGGATGCGGAGAACAGCAAGATTCCCGTGCTCATCATCGACTCGGATCTCAAAGACACACCCGTCGTGAGTTTTGTGGCGACCGACAACTACAAGGGTGGGCAGATGGCTGGAGAAGAGTTGGCCCGGTTGCTCGGCGAGAAGGGCACGGTGATCATGCTCCGGTATGCCGTCGGCTCGGCCAGTACGGAATTTCGCGAACAGGGCTTCTTGGACGCTATCAAGAAGCATCCGAACATCAAGATATTGAGCGAGAATCAATACGCGGGACCTACCACCGAAAGCGCGCAGAAGGCGAGCGAAAACCTGCTTGCTCCGTTCAAGAAGCCGGACGGTTCGCTGGGAGTGGACGGTCTCTATTGTCCGAACGAATCTTCCACCTTTGGGATGCTTCGGACGCTGCAGGACTACCGGTGGGCGGGAAAGGTCAAGTTTGTCGGTTTCGACGCTTCCGCCAAGCTGTTGGACGGCTTGAAGGCGGGCCAGATCAACGGCCTGATTCTCCAAAACCCGCGCAACATGGGTTATCTCGGTGTCAAAACGCTGGTCGCCAGTCTGAAGGGCGAGAAGGTGGAGAAGCGGATCGATACGGGCGCAACGTTGGTCACGAAAGACAACATGGACAAGCCGGATATCGCGAAACTGTTGGAGCCCCCGAAAGAGTAGTTGAGCTTCCTTGAAATGCGCGGGATATCGAAGCGCTTCGGCGCGACGATCGCCCTCGACCAGGTTGATTTCGAAGTCGAGCAGGGCGAGGTCCACGCGCTCGTAGGTGAAAACGGCTCCGGCAAGAGCACGTTGGTGAAAATTCTTGCCGGGGCCCAGCCGGCCGATGAAGGCACGATGGTGCTGGACGGCCGGCCGTTCAATCCCCGCAACCCGATGGAGGCCAGGCGGCAGGGGATTGGGATGATCTACCAGGAGCTTGCCCTGTGCGGCCATCTGTCCGTCGCGGAAAACGTGCTGCTGGGGATGGAGCAATCGCATTTTGGCCTTTTGGATCGGGCGGAGATGGGGCGGCGGGCTCATGCCGCTCTGGCCAAGCTCGGATATCCCAAGCTCGATACTGAAGCGCCGGTCAAGTCCCTTCCGATTGCGGCGAGGCAGGTAGTGGAAATCGCGCGGGCGGTGGCCGTCGGATGCCGGGTGGTTATTCTGGACGAGCCGACCAGCAGCCTGACCGAGGCGGATGTGGAGCGGTTGTTCGAAGCCGTCCTGGCTCTTCGGAACGAAGGCCACGCAATCATTTATATCTCACATTTCCTCGATGAGATCGATCAGATTGCGGATCGGTTGACAGTATTGCGCGATGGGAAGAAAGTGGCGACGCGGCCGAAAGGCGAGCTGACGGAAGACGATATCGTCGCGCTGATGGTGGGCCGGAAGATCGAGGCGATGTATTCCCGATCGCCGCACGCGCCGGGCGAGCCGATTCTTGAGGTCCAAGGGCTCTTCGGTCCGGACAAACCCACGGGCGCCACGTTCACCCTTCGCCGGGGCGAAGTTCTGGGTGTGGCGGGTCTCAACGGGTCCGGGCGCACGGAGCTGATCCGGACCATATTTGGCTTGGATCCAGTTCAGAAGGGGGAGGTCAAACTGGGGCTGCACGTGGGCCCGGCATCGCCCTCGCAACGATGGGCCGAAGGGGTTGGGATGCTGAGCGAGGACCGGAAGCTGGAGGGTCTGGCGCTGCGGCTCAGCATCGCGGACAATTTGACCTTGACGGACTTGGGACGGCTGGGAAGGGCCGGCACCGTTTCGCCGATGAGGCAGGCGGAGGCCGCGACCGTTTGGATCGACAAGCTGGGCATTCGCTGTCAGGGTCCGGGACAAATCGTCGGAGATCTGTCGGGCGGGAATCAGCAAAAAGTCGCGATTGCCCGCCTCTTGTATCATGGGGTGGATGTTCTTTTGCTCGACGAGCCGACGCGCGGAATTGACGTTGGAAGCAAGGAGCAGATCTATCAGTTGATCGATCAGGCCGCGCTGGAGGGCAAGGCGGTCCTGATGGTGAGCAGCTACCTACCGGAGCTGCTTGGGGTGTGCGACAAGATTGCGGTGATGCACCGGGGTACTTTGGGTGAGGCGGTTCCGGCCGCCGAAACCGACGCGGAAACGATCATTCGGGAAGCCATCGGGGCATGAGGAAGCGGATTCCGGGGTCGCTGGCCAATGTCATTGGTCTTGTTATCGCTTGGGTCGTCATCTTCTGTCTGGTCAGCTACTTCAGTCCCAGTTTTGCTACGTCCCGAAACATTGAGCTGCTCGCGCGACAGACGACGATTGTCTCCATGGCCGCGTTAGGGATGACGTATATTATCATCAGCGGCGGGATCGATCTGTCGGTCGGGTCGGTGGTGGCGCTGGTGACTGTTGTCATCGCGTGGATGCTGAAGGCGGGCTACCATTCGACGACGGCTCTCGTTGTCGGAATTGCCGCCGGAACCTTCTGCGGGATATTCAATGGCTTGTTGGTCACGCGGCTCAAGGTAGGTCCGTTCATTGTCACGCTCGGTACGCTACTGATTGTCCGCGGATTTGCGAAGGGATTGGCGCACGAGCAAAAGATCGATGCGCCAATGACGTGGCTGGCGAATCTGCTCGAAGTCTTGGGGCCCGGCGACCGCTGGCGTCTGCTGCCGTATGGGGTTTGGGCGATGCTGGTTTTCTCCGTCGTCGCCGCGTGGGTACTTCGGTATACAAAGTTTGGCAGATATGTCGTCGCGATCGGCTCGAATGAACAGGCGGCGCGTCTTTGCGGTGTTCCGGTCGAGAGTGTCAAGCTTAAGGTATTCGCGCTCGGCGGGCTGTTCGCGGGATTTGCGGGACTGATGCAATATTCCCGTCTGACGGTCGGGGATCCGACGGTTGCGGTCGGATTGGAACTGGACGTGATTGCGGCGGTGGTTATCGGCGGCGCAAGTCTGGCCGGCGGAGAAGGATCCATCCTCGGGTCATTGCTCGGCGCGCTGATCATGACCACAATTGGGGCAGGGGGTTCGCAGATGGGGTTGCCGAATTGGGTTCAGGAGATTGTGACAGGGTCGATCATCGTCATTTCCGTGGCGCTCGATAGGTTGCGGTTGAAAAAGGTCTGAGCATCCCTCAACAGGTCCTCCTGCATGGCATCCCTCAATAGGTCCCCCTATTGAGGGTGGCCTTTTTGGCATCGCAGCCCGCAAGCAGGCCCTCCTGCTGAGGGTGATCCGGGCGGGTTGAATCCCTCAGACAGGTCCCCCTGCTGAGGGTGATCAGTCAGCAAATGGTGTAATATTGCTACATGCAGCGGTATCGCCACTTCAAGAACGTGGCCGAGGGCGGTCAGTTGGTGTTCGTCACCACGACGGTCCTCGACTTCGTCCCCATCTTCCGGACGAAGGAACTGGCCGACCGCATGGTGGAGCTGCTCTTCGAGGTGCATGGACATTACGGGGCGATCTTCCACGGGTATTCCGTGATGCCGGACCATATTCACTTCGTAACACGACTGCCTGCGGACAAGGACGTTTCGACGTTCGTCAAGAATCTGAAGTCGTATACCGCAAAGCAACTGTTGCCGCAGATTCCGCCGGAGATCGACGCGATGTTCGCAACCCAACGTGGCCTCAATCAGCTGACTCTGTGGCAGGTGAGCTTCCGCAGTTTTCCGATCGAATCCGACGAGGTATTTTGGCAGAAGATCAAATACATGCACGAAAATCCTGTTCGTCGGGGTCTTTGTTTGAAGGAGACGGACTACCCGTGGTCCAGCGTCCATCTGCATGAGGCCGGGCGGTGGAATTCCGAGTCTGGACTAATGACGGTCGCCGAGGTGATGCTGCTGTTGACCGAACTGGTTGCCCAACGAGCCTCAACAGGAGGACCAGTTGAGGCATAAAAATCGGTTGAACCGAGTTGACCGGGCCGGCACGACGATCTACCAGTGCGTGTATGATGCCTATGGACGACCTTCGAAGGAGATCTACGGCTCCGGCGGCGGCGCGGTTACGAAGTATCTAGTGTGGGAAGGCGATGAATTGCTGTTTGAGGTGAACTCTTCCGGCACGATAACTCGTCGAAACATTTGGGGTGCCGGAGGATATCAAGGATACTATGACAGTGACGGCGCGCATGTGACAAAGATCGCCCTTCGGGACGGACTTGGGCACGTTCGCGGACTGATGACGACGAGCAAGTCGATCACTGACCGCTACGTCTACGACGCCTACGGCAACACGATTTGGTCCAGCGGTTCGTCCTACAACCCCTTCCAGTGGAACGGCGACTATGGCTACCGGAGACTCTACTCCGGCTCGACGGTTATCAACGTCCTCCACGTCGGCGCCCGGCACTACTCCCCGCAGTTGAGGAGATGGTTGGAAAGGGATCACCTTGGGATCCTGGGCGGTGACCCCAACTCGTTCTCTTATGCAGCAGACAATCCCATCGTCTACCTCGACAGTAATGGCTACTATCTATGGATGAGGTTTGGAGACAGCAGCAGCAAAAAACCACATATCGTCGTCATCATGGGGGATTTCACGGGATATACAGATCAAAGCCAAACCAAAAGGAGCGAAGCCCAAACAAGAGTAAACATCAGTGCCCAAGAGGCGCTTGTCACGGATTGGGCTCGCCGGCATAGTGGAGACTATTGCGTCGACGTTTATAAAAACGAGAACAAGGACAGTGCCATACGGCGTCTGAATGAACGCAACGTCGTAGGGTTTGTTTTTATGGGGCACGCGAGCAAAAAGACTCTCTTGCTCACGACGGATCCGAAAACTCCCGACCAGAAACGTCGTATAAGGCCAGGAAATATAACCGAGAGCATGAGGGAAAGATTGAGATTTGTAATCCTTGCGGGTTGCAACACATGCTCTACGGCGTGGAAAAAGGCGATGAAGGGAAAGGGCGATTCGTTCTTTGGCACAACAAAATCACAGGGTTGGAACAGGAATCGCCGACTGGAAGATCAGGTCGTAGGCGACGGTCCAGAACCGCCAGAGAGCAAAAAAAAGTGAAGCGGAAGATGGTGGTTATCATGGTTTTGTCGACTGCGGCAATTGGAGGTATTCTCTACATGGATGGGTGTGGCAAATCCGGACAAAAGTCAGCACATCCCCGAGTCCCTACCCAAACGAATCTAAATTACTGTGTGATAACAGCCGCAGAGTATTTTACGTATGATGTATTTTTGAAGACGGGCTTCGCGATAGAAACTTACGATCAACTGGATAAGGTATCTCTATGGCCAATTCGAAATGGTCCAGTTTTGGGCAAGCGCAAACTATTCGACCTCTCAGTGGATCACCGTGGCTCAGTTGCCACCGATTACGACACGTTGTATCCTGGTTGGCAGGCCCTACCTGGTTCCGATCCAAGGTTGCGACCGGGGGAGGTTACCAGGAAGCGACTAGGCTTTTTGGCACAGACGGCAAAGGTCCAGAACGCGGCATTTCGTGAGTTGGAGGCTGGGGTGCGGGACATCTTCAACATGGGCATCGATCGAGCTACGTACGAACTGTCGTCCGAAAGGCGTAAATCGGAAACCAAATTGCTTGAGCAGTGGCTTCGTGAGCATTACAAGCCAGATTGGGAGAAGGAATTGCCACTCCCAAGGACTGTCGACGCATCATATTTACAGTCTATATCTCGGATCCTGGGTCAGCCCGTTCCTGACGAATGGGGAACTCGAATTCGCTTCGATGTAGAAAAGCATCGCTTGATAAGCGCTGGGCCGGATAGAAGTTTTGGTACTCACGACGACATGGTGGAACAAAAAGCGATGTGATATTCCGGTGAACAAAATCGACCCCGATGCCCCGATCCTCTAGGACGCCCCGTGACTGTCCAAAAAGTCCGGCTTTCATCAAGAGTCGCCAAATCTGGGGGTAGTGGGATGTCCAAGAGTTTGGCGGACAAGCCTCTCCGGGCATCCTGACGCGAAGGATTTTCGCGGACGCGTTTTCCGGGGCCTTTTTGGACAGCCACGTCCCCACATAGGGGCAGCAACTCGTCCGGTCTCTGACCACACTAACCTGGGCTGGCCGTCGAAGGAGATTTACGGCGCTGGTGGAGGCGCGGTCACGAAATATCTCGTATGGGAGGGCGATGAGTTGCTGTTTGAGGTGAACTCTTCCAGGAGCATCACGAAGCGGTACTCTTTTCCGCCGGCACTTACACACAGACTGCATTCGGAGATGGGATTGGCAATCAAAGGTCTCTTGCACTATCGATAATGGCGATTTTCGATAGGTCTGACTAGGCGCCTTGATCGGCGTCGAATGGCCGGATGGGGCGTCCTGTCGTATCGTACGGCGGCGGGAAGGGCATCATTACTGAGTCCATCGATTTCATGGGACCCGGTATCTCGCGCTCGTACGCCCAAGGATTTAGACCCGGTGAAATCGAGTGCGGATGGCCTGGTTCGGTTGTGGCGTACGTCATCGCGACCGGATAACTCGTGGTTGGCTCCGAGTAAGTTTTGATCGGAGTGTTGGAATAGTGAAACCCTGGCTTGCCGCTCTCTTCCACGACCAACTTCGACTGCCCAGTTTCGTAGGTCATATTGACAATGTCCTGCCGCGCGTCATACATGAATCGAATCGGACCGCAGGTTCTTGGACAGATCAGAAGCACGAGTTCGTCGGGTAGGTCAAGCCAAAAGCGAATGAAAGTATCGTCCATGGCCAATCGTACCAGAGCCAGGACCCTCAGTTCTCTATGCTAACTCCGACAGCAACCTAGTCGCGCGGCCCTGAAGGTCTTCCCTGGCGTCGTCGTAGATCATCAGCGTCTCCAGCTTGGAATGGCGGCTGAGCTTCTGTGCGCCGCGCACGTCGCCGTTGGTGGCGTGCAGATAGGCGGTGATGCTGGTATGCCGCCACTTGTGCGGGCCGAAGTTCTGGATCCCCGCCTTCCTCGCATAGTGCTTGACCATGAAGGCGAGCCCGACACCGGTGATGCCCGACGGCTGGCCGGCGCAGGAAAGAAACAGTTCAGGTTGATCGTCGTTCCGGCTGGCCAGATAGTCGCCGATCGCTTCGATTGCCTTATCGCTCAGCGTCATCAGCACCTTCTGCGTCCCCTTGCCCTTGCCACGAACAGCCAAGGTCTTGCCTTCCGGATCGAAGTCGCACTTCGTCAGATTGCAGATCTCTTGCCTTCGAAGCGCCAGCTCCCAGAACAGCCGTAGGATCGCCGCGTCTTGTTGAATCTCTGTAAGAGAAAGGCCTCGGACATTCGTCCGAGGCCTCTATCCAAGTTAGGATAAGATTCTTACGATTCGCCGCCGGCCTGGCTGAACTGCGGCTCAAAAGGAATGAGACCCAGTCGAGTTGCCATTCGAAAAGCCTGAACCCGGTTGTTCACCTGGAGTTTATCGTAGATATTCGCCAGGTGGAAATCCACCGTCCGCTTGCTTACGAACAGCGTGTCCGCTACTTCCTTGCTTGACATCCCCTGGGCGATAAGGCTCAGGACTTCGATCTCTCGCTTGGTAAGGCGAACCGGCCGCTGCGATTGTTCACTTCTATTTGTAGTGGGCATTGCCATAGACCACCCCTCGCTCTAGCGTTGGAGTAACGCCGCCCTGCGTTCTCGTTCCACAACCCCGCAGAGTTTTGAGATGGCATTGCGGGGTCGCTCTTTACCATCCCGCACTTCTAACAGGTTAATTGTCAGACTTTCCCCTGGGCTTCGAAGTTCCATTGTCCCGAAAATTCGCTTGAAATGTGACTAAAGTCCGACAATATTCATCCAAAACTGCTCGATCGCTCACGAGTTTAGGCAAAAGGCACCCAATATTGCAGCCGGTGACCCAATTGTTATGTTCCGGCTCGGTCGATTGCCACAACTCTCTCTACCTATCATCGCCGTTTTCCCTTCGATCCTTTAGGTGGCAGGGAGTACAAAATCGGAATAACTGCCTGCCCGCGCGCCGCCCGCCGCCTCCGAGACGATCAGGATCGGTTCATACCCGGTTCTACGTCGGAATTCCGCCTGGGTTTCGTTCAGGAACTCATTAATCTCCTGTCTTTCTACCAGGGCGACGCAACAGCCCCCAAAACCCGCCCCGGTCATTCGGACTCCCGCGCATCCGGTGGCGATCTTCGCGGAGGCCACCATCTCGTCCAATTCGAAGCAACTCACCTCGTAATCGTTGCGGAGGGAGGCGTGGGATTCGGCCATCAGCCTGCCTATCCCGACCCGGTCCGAGGTTTCGAGCGCCTGCACCATGGCCAGGGTGCGGGCGTTCTCCGAAATCACATGGGACGCCCTTCGCCAAACGACGGGGTCCATTCGGGGTCTGGCCTCGTTGAGCATCTGCTCGGTGGCGTCCCGAAGGCTGGGGACCCCGAGTTCCTCGGCCGCCTGGCGGCATTGCGACCACCGTTCGTTATAGGCGGATTCGGTGAGGCCGCGGGGTTTGCGCGTGTCGCAGACCACGATCATCAGGTCGGGCGGCAGCTTGACCGCCTTGATCGTCAGATTGCGGGTATCGATCAACAGACAGCATCCGGCTTTACCCGCGGCGGAGGCCATCATGTCCATGATGCCGCACTTGAGGCCGACGAACTGGTTTTCCGCCTTTTGGGCCGCTTTGGCGATATCAATGGGCGAGAAGCCCAGGGAATTCGCGTGGTTCCATAGCGTGCCGGCGGCGACCTCGAATGCCGCGGACGAGCTGACCCCGGATGCGGTGGGCAGGTCAGAGTGGATGTCCGCGTCAAAGGCGGTCAGCCGTTCCGAGCCGAGCGCCCACGCCATTCCGGCGGGATAGCGGGCAAAGCCTTCGACGGCGCCAGGTTCTAGCTGGGCCAAGTCGAAGTCTTCTTCCGACTCGAATTCGTTGGAAAAGAACCGGCAGATCGACCCATTTCGGGGGTTTGCCGCCAGGCCGATAGATCGATCGATGGCGGCGGGCAGCACGTAGCCATCGTTGTAGTCGATATGCTCGCCGATCAGATTCACGCGTCCCGGCGCGATCGCCCAAACTGCCGGCTTTTGCCCATGTCGCTTGGTGAATTGGTCCGCTAAAAATTCTGGGGAAATCATTCTGAGGCGGCGATTCTACGTCCTGGTGTGATCCTCCTGTATTGCAATCTTCGCTTCAAAAGCCCGCAAACGTGCGTTACGGCCTGTGCCGCGGCGGTGGCATAAGAGGCTCAGCGACGACTGTAACACCAACGCCGCCCTTCGTTACAGTCCTGCAAGATCAAACCGATGGAGGAAGGACGCGTCCATGATACGATTGCTTAAGAACCGAAAGACTAAGGGTTTCACCCTTATTGAGATCATGATTGTCGTTCTGATTATTGGCGTATTGCTCGCCATCGCGGTCCCGAACTTTATGAACGCCCGCGAAACGTCTCGTACAAAGGCCTGTGTTGCCAACCTGAAGCAGATCGACGCTGCCAAAGAGCAGTGGGCGATGGACAACAATGCTAACAACGGCGACGCCGTTGTCGACGCCGAAGTTGAAACCTTCCTAAAGAAGGGTCGTCCGATTTGTCCGTCGGGTGGAACGTACACCTACAATGCGGTTGGCACGGATCCGACCTGCTCCGTTGGTGGTACCCACACGCTGTAAGGCAACTTGATGAAGTCTCGGATGGCAGTGGGTTGCCCACTGCCATCCACCTATTTAGGCTAAGTATCGAGAGGCAACAATGAACCGCCTGAGAACTGGATTTTCTTTGATTGAGGTGATGGTTGTCGTCCTCATCATAGGAATTTTGCTCGCCGTTGCTGTGCCAAGCTACATAAACAGCAGAACACGCAGCACCACAACCGTCTGCATTCGAAACCTCGCAAAGATCGACATGGCCAAAGAAGAGTGGGCTATGGCAAACAACAAGAGTAACGGGGATGCATGCACGATGGCGGACATTTCCCCTACGTTCGTTCGTGCAACACCGTCCTGCCCATCGGGCGGACTATACACCGTTAACCCGGTGGGGACCAACCCGGCATGTAGCCTGGGTGGCGCCCATTCGCTCTGAGAGGTGAACCCGGATGTATCGACATCGGCATGGCTTTACACTGACGGAGACTTTGTTCGCGATGTTCGTTGTGACGATTGCGGCCTTTATCATGTCCGCCGCTCTTCCCATCGGGCACAAGTCCCGGCATAAGGCGGATATGAAGACGAAGGCCGCGGAACTTGCCCAACGCGAACTGGACAGTCTTCGAGCGGTTGGCTATCCAAACATTGATGCCCCCACGCTCCTGGCCTCCGGATTGCTGGATTCTACGGAGATGGCAGTTGACGGCTATCCTTTTTCCAATGTCCAGAGTGCAAGTGGAGATGCGGTTGGAACCGTTTTGCCCAGCGGGGAAGGCTACCTGCAGATCGTACAGCTTGGTCTAGATACCAAGTCGATCATCGTTACTTTGCGCTGGACTGAAAACGGAAAGACTCAAGAAATCAAGATGGGTTCTATCATAGGGAATTTGTAGCGACGCCTGTTAATAGTCAGGTGCCACGGGAAGGTGAGCATGCTAAATCATAGATATAATAGATTTCGACGAGGAATTACGGCGGCCGAAACCGTGGTCGCATCGCTAATTCTCACCCTCGTTTTGCTTGCCGGTGTCTCGGTTATGGGCAGTACGCTTCAATCGTGGGCCAAAAACACGACTCGCGTCGATGCTGAGAACGAGGCCGCCTATGCCGTCCGATACATCGCATCGCAAATCCAAGAGGCTTACATCGCCACTGTGTCGACTGATGGCAATACACTGACCTATTATTTGCCCGATAAGGATGATACCGGCGACTATAAGACACCCCTGGCAAAAGAGGCCTCATCGCGCAGCTTTTATGTAAGCAATGGCGCCTTGTATGAGCAGTCGGGCGAAGAGACCCGAGTGTTGCTAAGCCACATTGCGAGCACCGATCCCACGATCCCCGGATCGGACAAGAGCTATCGCGTGTTCGACGCCGGGCAAGGGGTCATCACACACTCAGTTACCATCCACCTAGTCACAGAACGGCAGACAAGAATCGCCGAAAACATGACCCGATCCCGGCACCGGCAGCTTGTGTACATTCGGAATGCTCCAGAGACCCTGCAGTGAGGAGATTGAGATGAAAAGAAGGATGTTCAATCAGAGGGGAGTCGCACTGGTAACGACACTGATATTCCTGACGTTGGTTACCGTCGCGGTTACCAGCTACATCGATACCACTACGACTACGATGAGAATTGCCCGCCATCGCGAGCTTGATCTTCGGCTGCAGAACCTGTGTGAAGCGGGTTTTCAGGCGGAGCTTGTCGGGCTGTGGATTCCGTTCAAGGTCGGTCAGAAATTCGACGACCTGGACGCGACATATACCGGCGTATCAGAAAGCAACCCTCAGTCCGTTTTGAGTGGTGATTTCGATGATGTCGGTAGCTACACGGTGGCGGTGGTCGGATACTCGGCGCCGGACACTTATAACCGGTACCTTACTCTGCGTGCTGTCGGGTTCGTCGACGAGAATGGGAACGGGCAGCTTGATGAAGACGAGCCGCGCAAAGTGGTTGACGCGATCCAACAGTTTTCGCTCAATCGATCCGGCGTGTTCGATTATTCATATTTCGTCAACAATTACGGCTGGATGACCGGGTTTGGACAGAATGATCTCTATGTCAACGGAGATATGCGGGCAAACGGAGATTTCGACTTTTCCGGCGGCCTGCCGACCATCAACGGATCGATCTACGCCGCAGCCAACAACCGGCTTTCTCCGGCTGCTTCCGGCGTGGTGAATGCCAATCCGACGCAATGGTCCAATACATATTATGGGACTCAGGCGAATTCCCGGATGCGGCAGGCCTACGATGCGACCAAGCATGGTACCAGAGGCTCGGACACTTACGAGAATTGGCGGGAACTGATCTATGATAACGAGGCCAATTTGACCAACGGGACCTTTTCCGGCGCGCGGATCTCCGACGCCCACGGGGTCCGCCGATTTGATGGAACGGTCCTGGATACGACACCGACCAAAGACGTTGCCATGCCGGACCTGAACGACATCAATTACTATGAGACTCTGTCTTCGTCATACTTGGACAAAAAGCAGACGTACTCGGACGGGTCGATGAATCTCTATTACAATCAGGGCGCATGGCTTGATCTGTGGGATTCGCTCCAAAGCAAGTATGTCCGCGTGACTACCAACGGTATCGTCAACGGTTCGGTCGCCCTTATCGGCACGTCCGATCACCCGATCAAGATCCATGGTCCGATTACGATTACGAATGATGCGGTCGTCAAAGGCTATGTTCAGGGCCAAGGAACGCTATATACCGGCCGCAACACCCACATTGTCGGGAGCATCACCTATAAGAACGCACCGGACTTTCGTGGCAGCAACCCGCAGACTGTAGACAATGCCAACGAGAAAAAGGACATTATTGCCCTTGCCGCTCGCGGAAGCATTATCATGGGGAACACGAAGAAGTTCGGATACTATCCGCTCGCTTTCATGTCGCCTCCATTTACCAAGGGCCGGTACGACGATTACGGCAACTGGATCCCTCCATTCGACGCTTACGCGGTCGACAGCTATGGGATCATGAAGTATCAGTCACTACTTGGCGACAACTACGTCAACTCTGTTTCTGAAGGCATCAATAACCTCGATTGCGTCCTCTATACCAACTTCGTTGGTGGAGGGAACCTTGCAACTTCGGGCGGAGGCGCCACGTTCAATGGTTCGATTATCTGCAAAGACGAGGCGATGGTGCTGTGGAGCCTTCCGATGCGGATGAACTACGACAACCGAATTCGGGAGCGCGGCATGAGCAACAACCCGCTCATAGACCTAAATCTGCCCCGATCGCCTGCGCTCATACGAGCCGCCTGGCAGACCAAAGGGGTCTTCAACTATTGATCGACGAGGTGCAACGAACATGAACTGGCTTAGAGCTACCATCTTGACGGCAATCATTGGTTTTGGTGCGACCGCGATGGCGTTTCACCAGGATCCGCGGCACGCCTCTGGTCAGGAACCGGGGGTGAAGGAAACCTGTACCAATGAAGAGCTTGCAGCGCAACAGGCTGCGGCGGCACAGGTCCGAACACCCGCATCCGGGGGTGACGAATACCGAAAGGCTGAAACCGAGGCTTTGCCCGACTCACGTCGAGGCGCCAAGGCCATCGCGGGAGCCTTGAAGAAAGATGGCACGTCATCCAAGCGGATTGATGGGACCCAGGTCATGAAGGTGGCGAACGATGACGTGAAGGCAACCCGCGGCAATAAGCTGTGGAAGCCGACGATTGGTCTGTTGGCGTTTGCCTGTTTAGGTTTCGGCGGGTTTGTTTACGTGAGGAATTGGGCCGCAAAGAACGCGCCCGATCCCACGAAACTGAATCGCCCTCGTCCGGAATCCGAACCCAAAATCATCGCGTAAGTCTCAGCCTTGTCGAAAAGAATGCGAGCGCCGCTGTTTTTCAACAGCGGCGCTCGCACTTTGTATTCGCGTCTATCTGCTTGGGCTCAGACCGTACATGCCGCTGCCCTTTTGGCCGGCTCGAACAATTCTAGATTTCGAACCTGCGGCGGCATTTGTTATGGCTTGGCGTGCGGCGGAGACAGCATACTTTCCGCCGGATGGCCGAGATTGCATGATGGAATTGATCAGATCGACCATTCGCATCGGGCCGCTTGACTTGCGAAGCACGCCTTCCGCCAAGGTCACGTATGACGGTTTGCGTCCCTTGCGAGTCTTTGCGGCAACGGGGGTTGCGGTCCTCTTGGCCCGTGTCTTAACTTTCGTAGCGGCCCTTGCGGCTGCCTTGGGCTTGGCTGTTAGTGTACGTCGTTTGCGAACGGGCTTAGCCTCCTTCTTATACGCCCGGATCGCTTTGATGACGCCTTCCAGCTCAGAAATTGACTTCTTGTGTTGTGAGATTTCATGTTCGAGTAATTCAATACTCTTAAGGACTACATCAGACATAGCGGAAGTCTAGCAGATGCATACGCACCGAATCAAGCCCTAGTACGTACGATTGCTATTGCGAGTATCCGCGATAGATGATCAGCTCTCGAGGTGTTCGATCCAATAGCTCGTTTAGAGCCGATTCGGAATCATCAGATTCACTCGCCGCTCTTGCCAGTACTACAAAGATCAACTGCGCGTCCAACGATTCTGCCATGTCGGCCAATCCAACATAGATATCTCTCACGCGTTCGGCTCTGCATCGGGGAACGACATTGAGCCGCCTGCTGGCAGCTTCGGCATTTGCCAGCACCTGCTTGGCTTTCGTCTCTTGCTCGGGCAGTGGCGCTGTCAGCGGCATAGCACGCGGCACTTCGATCAAGTATGCCAGGACGAGCGACGCGGATCTCTGTTTGGCGATTCCCGCTGCCATCTCTATGGCATCATCGTCAGCGGGCAGTCCTGATAGGGAGACCAATACACTATCGACGACCGGTTTCGATTTGTCCGCGGGCATCAGATTCAATGACTCTCTGGCTTGTGCGATTGAGTTCACTATCGGGAGCTGGCTGCGGACGCCCGGGACATTGGCGAGAGCCTGACGTACATGGTCGGGCGCGTTGGCCAGAATGAACCGCGCTTTCCCAGCTTCGATATAACTGAGCGCGTGCAGAAATGTCTCCGCGCCTTCCGGGGTGCATCGTTCTATTTGGCTCAAATCGACGATAACTCCGGCGGGATGCCGTTTCAGCAGGAGAGAGACCGCGGTCCGAATCGTATTCCAATGATCCTGCGTGAGGTCTCCGGAAAGATAGATCACGTCCTCCGTGTATTCGACGATCATGTCAGGTGATACCTCACGTTTGTTATCACGACTTTCTTTCGCTTGGCAAGGGCCAGTTTGATAGGGAACGCAGAATTGTTATGCAAGATACTTTGCCACCATTTCGACGGGACCGCTTCGGGAACTATGACTGTGAGCCAGTTATCCGGATTTTCACGTAGCGTTTCATCAACATATTCCAATATCGGATCCACTAAGGTTCGATAGGGGGAATCGAGTATTACCAAGGGAATATCGAATTGATATCGAGCCCAATCCGCTTTCATGTCCGCAACTTTCGCAGGATCGATGCTCACGTGGATGCCTCTGCAGTCCAAACCGATCGACCGGGCGTAATTGATCGCCGGAAGAACACCGAGATGTATGCGTGGTACCAATACCAGCACTGTGCTGACAGGCGTCTTTGGTATCGAGAAATCTTTGGGTTGCGTTTGCGCTTCATGATACGAGTAGTGCCTTCGGATACCAATGAATGTTGCAACGAGGCCGGCGCCGATGATTGGTACCAGATAGGCCCCTTCCTTGAATTTCGTAATCAGAAAGACGAGACCGACGATGGTGGTCGCAAGGGCTCCCACGAGATTGAGCATCATGTTCCCACGATTTTTGCCAAGCCGCCTCCAACGCAGAACCATGCCGTACTGCGACATCGAGAACGCGATGAAGACGCTGCCCGCATAGAGCGGCAACAGCAGATGAATCTCGCCTTGGAACAGATAGATGAGACCGACGGAAATGATGGTCAAGAGTAGGATGCCCCAATGAAAGACCAGCCGATCGCCCATCATTCCCAATTGACGAGGAAGATATCCGTCCCGAGCCAAGAAGCTGGTCACTCTAGGAAAATCGGCGAATGCGGTGTTGGCTGCAAGAACCAAGATCGCCATCGTCGCAAACTGGACAAGGTAATAGAACAGCCCATCTCCGGCAATCCCCTTCGCGATCATGGAGAGCGTTGTCTGATATCCGATGGCGCCTTCGTGTATTGGCACCACATGCAACGCCTTTGTAACAACGCTGACACCGATAAACAGAAAGACGCAGATGACGGCCATCGCGGTAAGCGTCTTCGCCGCATTTTGTGCTTCCGGCGCCCGAAATGCCGGTACGCCGTTGGATATAGCCTCGACACCTGTCAGCGCCGCGCATCCTGCCGTGAATGCCCGCAGCCAGAGGAACCAATCGAGAGACATGGGCTGCTCGGGCAGGTGCGCGCTGGGTTCCGGCACCGGATGAATCGATCCTGTGAGCACTTGGTATATTCCCATCACCACTAAAGCTCCAACCAGCAATACGAATGAATAGGTTGGCAACGCAAATGCAAATCCACTCTCTTTCATGCCGCGCAGATTCACGAGCGCGATGACGCCCGTCAGACCTGCGGTGATGTGGATTCGGTAGGGGGCGAGGTCGGGGAAGGCGGATGTGATTGCCAAGACGCCGGCCACTTCGGACACGGCGACCGTCATGATATACCCTATTATAAGGGAAGCGCCCGCAATCATGCCCGCGAGGGGCCCAAGATTGTCCGACGCCACTGTGTATGATCCGCCGCCCCCAGGGTACGCAAAAATCGTCTGCCGATAGGAGATCGCGACGATTGCCATCAGAAGGGCGATCCCGAGCGATATCGGCACGACCTGCTGCAGCGCGGAAGAGCCCGCAACCAACAACACCAGCAAAATCGATTCCGTTGCATACGCGACGGAGGATAGCGCGTCGGACGCGAATGTAGGGAGGGCGAAGAGCACATTCAATCGCTCGTTACGAGCATGTCCGGTGGCGATGGGGGCGCCTTGAATCGCGCGGCTTAAGCGGCGAAGAACGCTAGGCAAGGAGGATCATCTCGCTCATTTGGTTGGGGTAAGAACGGCTCGTGCCATGTGCGGACATCCTTGTCGCGACGGCCTTGGGCGCCATATCGATCATGTACTCCACCGGTGTCAGTTTTGACCCAATTGGTATACCCGTTTCCCACCGATGTAGGTTGACCGAATTGTAAGATCACTTTCCAAGACGACGAAATCCGCTTGCGAGCCAACGGACAGGTTCCCGCGATCAGTTATGCCCAACGAGTCGGCTGGGTTTCGGCTGCATAGGCGTACTGCGGCTTCAAGATCGAGTTCGCGGGCGGCGTTGCGAAAGGCATCGATCATGCCGATGGAGGAGCCTGCGAGCGTTCCGTCCTCCAGTCGCGCGCCCCCATCCTTGACAATCGCGGATAGGCCCCAAAGGTTGAACCTATAACCCTCCGGCTTGCCGACGCCCGTCGTGCCATCCGATATGGCGACGACGCCCGCCGGTCCCTTCGCTGCGCACAGGGTTTTGCAAACGGCCGGATGGACATGGATGTTGTCCCAGATCAGCTCGGCGATCAGCTCCTCGCGAGCCAGGACCGCCCCGACTGTGCCGGGTTCCCGGTGATGGAGACCGCGCATGGCGTTGAAACAGTGCGTCGCCCGGGTCGCTCCCGCGTCGATCGCGCCGGAAACTTCGTCGTAGGTCGCTGCTGTGTGGCCGAGCGATGCCTGAATTCCGGCGGATCGCAGGGATCGGATTGTTTCCAGAGCGCCATCCATCTCTGGGGCCAGCGTGACAATTCGGACCGCATCCAGCAGATCCCCGAGTCCATCACGCAGCGCGTCCCAAGAGGGAAGCTGCATCTCGTCCGCCCGCTGCGCCCCCTTGTATTGCGGATTGAGAAACGGCCCCTCCAGATGACAGCCGATGACCGCCGCGCCGCCGCTATCGCGATTGCGGACATCGTTCGCCGCCGCCACCGCGTTTCGAATCGCAGGCCAAGGGGCCGTCAGCGGCGTCACGAGGAAGGCGGTGACCCCAACGGACGGCAGTTGTCGCGCCAATGCCTGAACCGTTTCGACCGACCCTTCCATCAGGTCGAACCCAAACCCTCCATGCACGTGGGTGTCGATAAATCCGGGGACGACGAGCGCGCCGCGCCCATCGATGTCCTGTTCGTCGGGCGCTTCTCCATCGGCGGGGGATCGGACCGATCGGACTAATCCGTTTTCGATAATAATGACGGCGTCGGGCACGGTCTGCCCATCGATCAGCTTGCCCGCGAATAGCTTCATTGCTTCCTCAGGCAATAGGTTCCGCCGGAAGCCCGTGAGACGAAGCCGGCGAGTTCGAGATAAGTGAGGTCCGCGGCAACTTCCAGGGCAGGCCGTCCTAACCGGCGGGCGATTTCATCCAATCGCAGCGCCTCCGTGCCGAGGAGGTCGAGCAGTTTTTTATGATGCGACGAGATGGGGCTCGACGGCTTCTTCGCGGGGTTGATGTCCCGTTTGACGCCCAGATCGTCGAGAATTTGAATGGGAGACGTGACGACGGTGGCGCCCAGCCGCATCAGATCATGATTGCCCTCGAATGAGGGCGCGTTGAACGGGCCGGGCGTCACGAATACCTGCCTGCCATCTTCGTTTGCAAAATTCGGTATACCGAGCGAACCGCTTCCTCGTGGCGCTTCGATCACGACAACCGCATGGCACAGGGCGGCCAGGAAGCGATTGCGCTTTTGAAAGTTTCCGGCGAGCGGCCGGTTGCCTATCGGAAACGGGTACAGGACCGCGCCGCGTTCCGCAACCAATCGAATCAGCCGCCAGTGATCTTCCGGATAACAGTGGTCCGGCCCGCAAGGGAGACAACAGACGCAGCGTCCCCCGGCATCCAGCGCTGCCCGCACCGCCATTGCCTCGATACCATGGCCGCCGCCCGTCACGATGGTCACGCCGGCTCTTGCCAGCCCGGAACCGAAGTACTCCGCCGCCGCCAACCCCAGTGGCGAGGCGCGGCGCGTTCCGACCAATCCCACGCATGCCTCTCCTGTTTCCTCCGCCACCCCTCGATAAAAGTAGGCCGCCTGCATAGGAGAAACTTGGGCAAGCAATGGGGCATAGGCGGGTGAGCCGCGATATGCGACGCCGGCATTCGGGTCCCTTAGGAATTCTTTCTCCGCATCGCTCACGATGGCGGCGGACTTCATCCGCTTCTGTTCCGCCTCGGTGCATTCGAATCTGCGCCAGATCGACTCTCCGGCAGCCAGCGCGGCGGTCGGCGACCCAAATTCGACGAGCAGTGCCTCGGCCCGTTTCGGAGCTATGTCGGCCTTGATCCACTGAAGCCACTCGATTGATTCCGCAGAGGGCTCCGGAACGTGTTGAAAGAGGCTAGCCGCCCCCACCGGATCCGCCATAACCGCCTGGTGAGCCGCCGGATTCCTGATTCCGGGGTTTCGGCACGCCAGGGGTCAAAGAGTTGTCGATCTGGATCATCCATTCCTTCACGACTTCGTTGCCCATATAGTCTCGCGCCTTTACCGCCAACGTGTGCAGCCCGTCGCTCAACGGATGCACCGCTCCGGAGGATGACATTTTGTACTCGATCATGCTCCGGACGAGATCGAACGCCGGCTTGTCGTCGCCTGTGCCAAACGGCTTGCCGTCTACCAACATTTCCACACTGCTCGGCACAATCCCGGAACCCTGATCCTCGAGCCAGGCCTGAAAAGCGAGCGGCGGCCGACCGGAGAGCTGTGAACCGGCTTCGGGAAGAACGAAATAGACATTGGGCGGGGTGGTGTCGACAGTGTCCCGATGGCTGAACGCGAACATTTGACCGTAATCGGAAAGGATGAGCAGATTGTCGCCCGCCACGACCGGGTCGGCTGCGATAGGCGAGTACGCGGGCGGTCTGGATTCGTTGCCGGACTTGACCCGAATATTGGCCGGCGGTTTGAGAATGTACTGCCATTTTATCGCGCCGTTTCCAGCGTCCAAGGCCAGGACCGTTCCCTTGCGGGTGGCAAGAATCACAGTTTCGCCGGAGAGCAGCGGCGAGGTCTCAATTGGCTGACCTGTTTCTACAGGGTCCTTCCAAACTGGTTTGCCCTGCGAGTCGTAGCAATACAGCCGTCCGGCGTCGTCCAGAACGAATATTCGCTTTCCGTCGGTCGCCGGCGAATGATTCGGCGAGCTTTTCAGCACCTTTTGCCATCGAATGTG
The DNA here is from genome assembly GCA_041483895.1 of Fimbriimonadia bacterium. Classification (GTDB taxonomy): domain Bacteria; phylum Armatimonadota; class Fimbriimonadia; order Fimbriimonadales; family JABRVX01; genus JBGPGO01. Next base: position 3,420 of record JBGPGO010000006.1, on the reverse strand, counting down.
ACCATTCGCAGGGTTGATGGCTGCCAGGCCCTCCAACGAATTCACATAGAACTGGTCGGAGCCTAATGCGATGGATGAGTCCGAAGGGACGCTGTTCAGTCTTTGGGACCATTTGGACTTGCCAGTGGCCGCGGAGATACCCCAGACGGTTCCATCGCTAGTCAAGGCCAGCACGAGGGAATCGCTCGCCACGACGGGGCCGACGAGGGATGAGATCAGATTGGCGGGCTCCGCCCAAAGCGGATTTCCCGTCTTTGCCTCCACCGCATAGAATCGGCCGTCGGCGGTACCGAAATAAACTACGCCGTTCGCCACGGTCGGGGGCGTGGTTATCGAGGAGCGAGCGCTGTACTGCCAGACCAGCTTTCCGTTATCCGCATTAATGGCGTAGACGGAACCATCGGAGGCCGGCGCGTAGACGAGGCCGTCTGCCACAGCGGGCGCCAACCGGAAGTTGGCGGGAATCTTCTGACCTTGCGGATATTCCCACAACGTTGCGCCGGTCGTCGTCCGCAGCGCGACCACTCGGCCGCCCAGTCCAAAGTAGGCGATCCCGTTCACAACCGCGGGGGAGGATACCGATTTCGTGCCGGTATCTCCGACCCACTGCCACTTCTGGGCGACGGGGAACTCCAGGTTTCCGGAGTTTCCGGAATGCCCGGCGTTGCCTCGATACATGGGGGAGTCCTGGGCAAGGGAGAGATTCGCGAGCGCGGCGAGGCCCGCCATCAATACAAATCGATCAAACTTCATCCGTTACCGCCTCCGTGGTTTGAACAAGCACCTTAGTATACTGAACCGCCGGGCAGAATAGTGTCCCGCCTTTCCTGGTTCGGCTGGGGCAAGTCTAAACGATTTTCTCATGTTTTCCTGCACAAAAAGCTGGCAATCTGTGGAAAGTTTGGTATAATGCCTGCAGGTTAGGGTCCCAGAGAACCCGTTGTTATTTTTTATTGCTCGGCCTGGATAGCTACACAAGACGGACTTCGTTCGCCTGCATTCCTTGCTCCGTGCATATTTGATTGTCAGTATGTAGTGGTACTAGGGACTCCAATTGGCTCTCATTCAAGAGCCGGATTCCAACCGGCATTTTGAAAGAGTTTGAATGGAGAGGGATGGTATGAAATTGCATTGGCTTTTTGCCACTGTCCTGGTTGGGATGGTTACTTTGTTACCTACCCAATCTGATGCATACATTGGTATCCTGTACTTCCGAAACCTGGAAACCGGGGAGCGCAATAAGGTTGTCACAGTTCACCCGGGGGATCGGATTCAGGTTGGCCTCGATTTCTTCACCAACACAGGGGAAAAATGGAAAGAGCTTTCCATATTTCTCGATGAGGTGGGGTCGTCGATCATTACCGACGCAACCGCTGCCGATATCCTTAACGACGTCGATGTCTTTTTCAGCGGTCCGGTGGCGTATCAATCCTTTACGTACGGACCGGCCACTGTCTACAACAGTCGGAAAAATCCCGGAGACATCACAAAGTCGAAGATAACGGACAGAGGTATCTATCTGCGGGTGACAGTCGATCAGGCAAATGTGTACGCCCAAACCGGCATCTCGAATCTGTTTGATTTCACGGTGCCGCTGACGGCCACGCCTGGCGAAAGCCTGCATTGGGGACGGACCAATATGCCGTTCCCGAATGACGTTTCCACAAGATTGCTTGATGCTGCCGGTGGGCGAACCTACCTGCAGTTCAACTCGCTTCTTGTTGTGCCCGAGCCGGCGGCAATCGCTGGTTTGGCGATTGCCTTGGCGGGATTTGCTCGCCTGCGCAGGCGGCAGTAAGACTTTTTTACCCACGTCCTTGCTGCTCGCGGCCCCGGAGTTATCCCCGGGGCCGCTTCCTATTTGTGCCAAAATACTCTACGACGTGATCGGCTGATGCGACCGGTCTCCCGACCTCCCTGATGCGACCGGTCTCCCGACCGAGTCGCCCAATCGCAAAGGAGCGAACAGACATGAAGATTTCCATTATTGGCGGCGGTGGCCGCGTGGGTTCGAACGCCGCATTTGCACTGCAGCAGAGTGGCATTGTCAAAGAGATGGTGATTGTTGACGCGGCTCAAGACATGGCGGAAGGTGAGGCGCTCGATCTTCGCCATGGTGCGGCGATGTCCGCGCCCCAGACCATCGTCGCGGGTGGCTACGATGTGGTTGCCGGTTCCGACATGGTCGTGATTACCGCCGGGCTCCGCCGCAAGCCGGACGAAAGCCGACTGGAGCTGATCAATCGTAATGTGACCCTGTTCAGCGGGATCATGGCGTCGCTGAAGGACGTCAAACTGGCCGCCAACGCGACGATTCTTGTGGTTTCCAATCCGGTTGATATCCTGACGCAGCTGGCTTTGAAAGAGTCGGGGATGGACCGTTCCCGTGTGTTCGGCCTCGGAACGGTTTTGGATACCTGCCGGTTTCGGTCGTTTTTGGCAGAGCATTTTGGTGTTGCGGCGACGGATGTCCACGCGCTAATTCTCGGAGAACATGGGGATTCCATGGTTCCGATCTGGAGCAGCGCGACAATCAACGGCGTTTCCATCAAGAGCTTCCCCGGCTATTCGGACGCGAAGATGGACGAGATATTCCAGATGACGAAGACGAGCGGGGCCGAGGTGATTCGGAAGAAGGGTGGCGCAGGTTGGGCCGTTGGCGTCTCTATCCGCGAAGTTGTCGAAGCGGTCGCGCTCGATAAGCATGCTGTGCTCCCGATCTCCGTGCTTCAGGCCGGCGCTCTGGGGATCAAGGACGTCTGCCTTTCCATGCCGACGGTTGTGGGCCGAAAAGGGGTGATCCGGGTCGTGGAGCCGGTGGTCAGCGACGAAGAGGCCGACCTTCTCCGCAAATCCGGCGAGTCCCTTGCCGAGGTGCTGACGAAGGTTCTCTAGGTTCGAACACATCGGACGCATCGGTCCGATCCGTCCTCATTGGGACAGTTGACCCGCAAGAATCTCCGCCAAGTGGAGCACGGGGATTTTGAGTCCACGCTCGTCCAGACCCTGCCGCAGCCAGAGCGTGCAGCCGGCATTGGACGATAGGACGGCATCCGGCTCGGTGGCGACGATGGCATCGATCTTGCGCCGAAGGAGGCGTCGTGCCATCGCGGGCTGAAACAGGTTGTACACCCCCGCGCTGCCGCAGCAATAGTTCTCTCCCAGCTCCGCCATCTCGAGCCCCGGCAGGAGGGCAAGGAGCCTTCGCGGCGCATCCACGATTTTCTGTCCGTGTTCGAGATGACAGGGATCGTGCATCGCGATCCTCACAACCCCGTCACCCGCCTGCATCTTAACCCCCTCCCCCGCTTGCGGGGGAGGGTTGGGGTGGGGGCATTTCACTGCTATTGCCTCCCCCGCTAGCGACTCGGTCAGGAGACCGGTCGCATCGCGATCGGCTACGTCCTCCGCTTTCGACTC
>JBGPGO010000005.1:0-232631 GCA_041483895.1 Fimbriimonadia bacterium | reverse complement strand
TGTACGACATCTGGTTTTGCGCCAAACGGATCGGTCAGATTAATCTTAGAACGGACAAAAACCAGGACAATCATGTGTAAACCATGTCTCCGAACACCAGTAAACTATCTCCCCGGTCTAAACAGCAAGCGGGGGAGGGGATCGATGCGCTTTAGTACGGCGGCGGGGTGTGCGGCATGTCGTCCTCGTCTTCCTGCGGCTCGGCCACAAGCGCCTCGGTCGTCAGCATCATGGTCGCGATGCTGGCCGCGTTCTGCAACGCCAAGCGAGCAACCTTCACAGGATCGATAATTCCGGCCTTCACCAGGTCCACGTATTGGCAGGTTTCGGCGTCAAAACCCATGTTGCCGGAACCGGCCATCACCTTCTCCACGACAACGTCCCCGCTCACGCCCGCGTTCACGGCAATCTGGTACAGAGGGCCAGAGAGCGCGCGCTTGACGATATCAGCGCCCATCCGCACATCGCCGGAGAGCTTCAGCGCCTCCACGGACTTGGCAGTCTGCGCCAACGCCACGCCACCGCCAGGGATCAGACCCTCATCGATCGCCGCGCGGGTAGCCCCAATCGCGTCGTCGATTCGGAGCTTGCGCTCTTTCATCGCCGTCTCTGTCGCCGCTCCGACCTGAATCACGGCGATGCCGCCCTTCAGCTTGCCCAGCCGCTCTTGCAGCTTCTCTTTATCGTAGTTGCTGTCCGTCTGCTCGATTTGGCGCTGAATCTGCGAGATGCGGGAATTGATGTCCGCTTTCGTGCCCTTGCCCTCGATGATGGTCGTGTCGTCCTTAGTGACTTCGACGCGCTTGGCCTTGCCTAGGTCGGACAGCTCCACGTTTTCCAGCTTTTGGCCCAACTCTGCCGAGATGAACTTGCCGCCGGTGAGGTAGGCCATGTCTTCCATCATCGCCTTGCGCCGCTCGCCGAAACCGGGCGCTTTGACCGCCGCGCACGGGAACCCAGCACGGATTCGATTGAGCACCAGCATCGCCAGCGCCTCTCCGTCCACGTCCTCCGCAACGATGACGAACGGCTTGCCGAGCTTGACGACCTTCTCCAGAAGCGGCAAAAGATCGGTCGCGATAGAGATCTTTTTTTCGAAGAAAAGTATGAGCGCGTCCTCGAACGAGCCGGTCATGTGAGTGGGGTCGGTGATGAAGTAGGGGCTGATGTAGCCCTTGTCGAAGCGCATTCCCTTTACGATCTCGAAGGTGGTCTCCGTCCCCTGGCCGTCCTCGACCGTCACAATTCCGTCGCGCCCGACAGCTTCCAGCACTTCGGTAATCGTCTCGCCAATCTTCTTGTCGTTCGAGGCGATTGTGGCGACGCGCAGGATGTCTTCCCGTCCCTTTAGGGGCTTGGCGCGCTTCTGCATCTCGGCGACCACGGTATCGACCGCCTTCTCGATCCCGGTGCGGATATCGATCGGGTTGCAGCCCGCATCGACCAGCTTCAGTCCTTCTCGGAGCATGGACTGAGCCAGGATGGTGGCGGTCGTGGTACCATCGCCCGCTTGGTCGTTGGTCTTGGAGGCGACCTCCTTGACCAGAGCCGCTCCGAGGTTCTCGAACCGGTCCTCCAGCTCGATCTCTTTAGCGATCGTCACTCCGTCATCCACGACGAGGGGGCTGCCGATATGCTTTTGCAGCATCACGAACTTGCCTCGCGGCCCCAACGTGACCTTGATGCAATCGGTTAGTTTGTCCACCCCGCGCTGCAGGGCTTGCCTCGCTTCATGATCGTAATAAATCTCTTTTGCCGGCATGGGATCCTCCTACTTGACGACCGCGAGGATGTCGTCTTGGCGGAGAATGAGATATTCTTCGCCCTTGACCTTCACCTCGGTGCCGGTGTATTTGCCGTACAGAACCGTGTCGTCCACCTTTACGTCCATCGCCTGGCGTTTGCCGTTGTCCAGCAGCTTGCCGGGTCCTATGGCCAGCACTTTGCCCTTGAGCGGCTTTTCCTTCGCGGTGTCGGGGAGCAGGATGCCGCCCCTGGATGTCTCTTCTTTTTCGACCGTCATCACGATCACGCGGTCGTTTATTGGCTTGAGCATTGTCATTTCCTCCCGAAAATCGCATTTGGCACTCGCTTGTGCCGAGTGCCAATTATACCCCACGTGGCCCCCTTCACAGTGCGACTGTGAAGGGATGGGTTGCAGATTCTGTTGTGCAAGAATGGGTTGCAGATGCGTCTATGAAGGGATGAAGAGACTGTCGTCATGCCTTCACGGTCGTAATGTGATCGCCACAAGCGCGAACAATCCCTTCATAGTCGCACTATGAAGGGGTCACCCACGTTCGGACATACCCGCGCCTTTGTCCTAAGGCAACGGGGTATTTATCGGCGCTACTTTCGTGCCCCAGTCTTGCAGGCGGTAGGGTCAGATACTGAGAAGCGCCAGAGCCGCGAGTAGTCGGTCGAGGTCGAGGCCGGACTCGTCGGTCCACAATCCGGCCAGATAATAGCGGCACCCTCCCCACAGGTAGTCTTCCGGACGTAGAACCAGCCCGCGCTTGACCGGGTTCTGATGAATATAATCGAACTTCTGCGCAATCATTTCCGCGCCCTCTACGGTCACGCTTCGGAAGGACTTGTTCCAAAAGGATCGCTCTTCCCGTTCGGGATCCTTCGCCATCATGTCTCGTAGCCTTGCAGGGACGAGCGGCTGAAGCTCCTTGGCGCTGCGACGTTTCATCGACTGCATGAACTTCGATATCGTAAGGTCCTCGGGCAGTTTTACAAATAGATGCATGTGCTCGGGCATCACGACGAAGTCGTGCAGGGCGACCTGGAAGAACCGGCAATCGTTCGCGAGCATCTCGACCACTTTTTTGGCGAGTGCAGGCGTTTGAAGTACAGGGGCAAAGCCGAGCACCGTTGTTGAAACAAAGGCGACTTGACCACCAATTGTCGTGTTGCGCCACTGCTTGTACTCTCCCAGATGCATGGTAGCTTTGTACCTTAGATCGCCCCTTCACAGTGCGACTGTGAAGGGATAGGGGAGGCAGTTTATGGGCCCTGACCGTGAAGAGACGAAAATGGAATGGGCAAAATCAATCCCTTCATAGTCGCACTATGAAGGGATTGATTTTGTTGCTTGGGTATCATTCGAAACGAAATGAAATGCCTTTCGATGTTGGTGTTCCTCGCCTGCTACGGCTTTGCCAAAACGCCGACGCAATCTCCCGCGCCCTCAACTGGCGAACTGGTCCTCGATTCCGGACCCGGAAGCTACCGTGCCGAGGGGACCGGCCATCTCGAGCTGACAACCAAGGGTGGGGTCGGCACCGTCTACATCAGTGGCCTGGTGGGAACCGTCCATCAGGAGGGGATGCGTCTGGAGTACCAAAAGGGAACCCGCCTGTGCTATCACGGCATCGGGAAAGTCGTCATCGACGGCAAGTTCAGGGCGATCAACTTCCTCGGTGAAAGCGTTTCCACCGATTTCAAGGGAAACGGCATCTTCGAGCTGTATGGCGACCTGGACAGGAACGGCAACACGGGCCTCGTATGGTATCCGGGCTTCCTGAAAGACAACAAGCAGGTCAAGGAGACCTGGGAGACGTATGGACGGGTCTTCACCGTCCCGCGCCCGAAGAACTACGTTCCCGCCGACTTCAAGAACGCTCGTCCCCAGATGCTCAACGAGTAGGCTGGGACCTCCAAGCCAGAGGCAAAAAACGGGTACACTCTGTCCACTCTTTTTTGGTTCAAGGAGGACCCTTTCGAATGCCAAGTGTCGGCCATGTGGTTCAAGTACTGGGACCCGTTGTGGACTGTCGATTCCCCGCGGAGCATCTTCCCGAAATCTATAACGCCATTGACATCAAGAACAAAGAGTCCAATATCGACTTGGTGTGCGAAGTGGCTCAGCATCTTGGGGACGACATTGTACGAACGATAGCCCTTTCCAGCACGGATGGCCTCGTTCGTGGAATGGAGGCCGCCGATACGGGCGGGCCCATCAAAGTTCCGGTTGGCAAGGCGACGTTGGGAAGAGTTTTCAATTTGTTGGGAAAGCCCATAGACGGCGGCGGCAGCGTCGAAGCCACCGATTATTTCCCAATTCATCGCCCGGCGCCGAACTTCATGAACCAGAATGTAAAGACCGACATCCTCGAAACCGGCCTCAAGGTCGTTGATCTTCTAACCCCCTTTAATAAGGGAGGGAAGATCGGTCTTTTCGGCGGCGCGGGACTTGGGAAGACCGTTTTGATTCAAGAATTGATTCGCAACATCGCCACGGAGCACAGCGGCGTGTCGGTATTTGCCGGGGTTGGCGAACGGACCCGCGAAGGGAACGACCTCTGGCTGGAAATGAAGCATGCCAGCTTCAAAGACGCGGAAGGCAAAACAGCCCACGTTATCGATAAGACCGCCATGGTGTTCGGGCAGATGAACGAGCCGCCGGGCGCGCGCCTTCGCGTCGCCCTCACGGCCCTCACTATGGCCGAGTATTTCCGCGACGTCGAGGGGCAGGACGTGCTCGTCTTCGTCGACAATATTTTCCGCTTCGTCCAGGCCGGCTCCGAGGTATCGGCGCTTCTTGGCCGCATGCCGAGCGCGGTAGGGTATCAGCCGACACTAGCGACCGAGATGGGTGCGCTGCAGGAACGCATCGCTTCGACGCTCAAAGGCTCCGTCACCTCCGTCCAGGCCATCTACGTGCCCGCGGACGATCCGACCGATCCGGCGCCTGCAACCACCTTCTCCCACCTGGACGCCTACGTCTACCTCGAGCGCAAGATTTCCGAGAAGGGCATCTATCCGGCGGTTGATCCGTTGGCATCGACCTCCAAAAACCTCGACCCGAGAATCGTGGGAGACGAGCATTATGCGGTTGCCCGTTCGGTGCAGGCCATTCTCCAGCGCTACCGCGAATTACAGGACATCATCGCGATCTTGGGTATCGACGAGCTTTCCGATGATGACAAGCAGGTCGTGGCCCGCGCACGAAGGATCGAGCGCTACATGTCTCAACCCTGCTTCGTCGCCGAGCAATTCACGGGAAATCCGGGGCGCTACGTTCCTGTAGGGGAAACGGTGAAAGCCTGCCGCGAGATCATTGACGGAGATCACGACGACCTGCCGGAACAGGCGTTCTACATGTGCGGCGGTATCGAGGATGTGCTGGAGAAGGCCGAGAAGCTGAAGGCCGCCGTCTGATGGCAAACACATTTCGGCTTTCCATCGTTAGCCCGGACCGAACCGTCGTCGATGATTTGGTTACCAGCTTGACGGTGCCGGCCGAGGGCGGTTACATGGGAGTTTTGGCCGGACATGAGCCGTATCTGACGGAGTTGAAGGTTGGCGCGCTCAGTTTCGTCAAGTCGGACGGAGTGCAGGCGAAGGTTGCGATAAGCGGCGGCTTTATGGAAGTGGATGGCCGGAAAGCTATCGTTTTGGCGGATGCCGCCGAGCTGGCCGGCGAAATCGATCCGAACCGCGCGAGGGTCGCTCTCCAACAGGCAAAGGAGAAGATGGCCGCGCTTCCCGCCGGGGATCCTGCGATTGAAGAGTACCGGATCGCCATTGTGCGGGCCGAGAACCGTCTAAAGATGTCGGGCGAGCACTAAGACGTTGGGTGTGGGCTAAAGGTCGAGAGGCTGGGGACCATAAAAATGGGCGGCGTACTGCGAATTATTCGGATGATCCTGATCGGCGTGTGCATGGTCGCCGGGGCCATCCTTTGTGCCGCGTATTCCGACAAGGCGCTGGAATGGCTCGCGACGGCCGTTCTTCGATGGCCACCGAATGAGGTTCCCAATTTCCGAGCATTGCCAATCCAGATTGGAATGATTCTGGTTGGCACGTTCGCGGGAGCCATCATCGGACATGAGTTCGCCATGCTCCTGTCCCATATTGGCGACAAGATCGAGGAGATGGAGACGGACGAGCGCATCAGCGTCGTCATCGGCACCATTTTGGGAATTGGGATCTCCGGCTTCTTATGGCCATTGCTCTTGCGGGTCAACGTTCTGGGTCCCATTCTCGCCATTCTCACTTCCGTAGTGATGATCCTCGTGTTCATCATCGGTATCAATAGTCTGCGCGTCGGGCTGCCTTGGTCTCCCGGACAACCGTCCGCCAAGAAGCGAAACATACGCATTCTGGACACCAATGTCATCATCGATGGACGGATCGGGGAAATCGTCAAAACAGGGTTTTTGGGCGGCCAAATCTATGTTCCCGGCTTTGTCCTCGATGAGCTCCAGGCGATCGCAGATTCCGCTGATTCCCTCAAACGCGCGCGCGGCAGACGCGGCCTAGACATCCTCAACTCGATGCAAAAGGACAACATTGTTGAAGTCCGAATTCACGACAAGCTAGCCCCGGATGGCGGCGATGGAGTCGATCCGCGTTTGGTCCGACTCGCCAAGGCGCTCAATTGTGACGTAGTCACCAACGATTTCAATCTGGGGAAAGTGGCGGAGCTCGAAGGAATCCGGGTTCTCAACGTCAACGATCTCGCCCTGGCCATGAAGCCGAACGTTTTACCCGGTGAGGAGATGACGGTCACGGTGATGAGGGAGGGCAAGGAGCCGGGCCAGGGCGTCGCTTATCTCAACGATGGCACCATGGTGGTGGTGGAAGACGGGTACGCCGAGATAGGAAATTCCCTTTGCGTGCTAGTCACTTCCGTCATTCAGACCGTCGCAGGAAAGATGATCTTCGCCGTCCCGAACCGAGAAGGAGGGGATGGAGCTGCTCACGACATACGCAGTAGCGCTGGCAGGCGGCCGCGGCGCTAGATACGACCCGGTCAAGGACAAATTGTGGGAGCCTATCGCCGGGTTGCCGCTCTGGCTGCACTCGGTCCGGCGGCTCGCGCAGCATCCACAAATTGCCGGGGTCGTAGTCGTCGCTCCGGAATCCCAACATGAACGGTTTCGGCGCCACCTGAATTCCATTCCCAAGATCGTCGGATTGGTCCCTGGGGGAGATACGAGACAGGCTTCCTGCGCGGCGGGTTGTGCCAGTGTGCCGACCGATGCCGACCGCATCGCCGTTCACGATTGCGCCCGTCCGAACCTGTCTGCCGCGTTGCTGGATCGGGTCCTCGGCCCCTATGAAGATGCGGCTGTCGTCCCCGGTGTTTCGATGTCAGAAACGATCAAACGGGTGCATAATTGGCTGGTTGCGGAGACGCTGGATCGCACCGGAATCTATCGGATGCAGACGCCTCAGGTGGTTCAGGCAGAATGGCTCCGGCGAGCGCATCGGGAGCTGAGTGGCAGGTTTACGGACGAGGCGGCAATGATAGAGGCGATTGGCGGTACGGTGCGGGTCGTCGAGGGAGATGTGTGCAATATCAAGGTGACCGTGGAGCAAGATCGGGAGATTATACGTTCCTTAATGGAGAGGGCGCCGATCATGGTTAGAACTGGATTCGGATATGACGTTCATCGGCTGGAAGCCGGCATACCGTTGGTTCTTGGGGGCGTGCACATCGACTATTCCCGCGGATTGGCGGCTCACAGCGACGGTGATGCCCTGACCCACGCAATTTGCGATGCTCTGCTTGGCGCGGCGGGACTGCCGGACATCGGAGTTCTGTTTCCTAACAGTAATCCAGAGTTGAAAGGAATTGACTCCCAGGTGCTGCTAAAGGAGGTAGGGCAGCGGATACGCGCTGAGGGCTGGCTTGCCGAAAATGTAGACAGCACCGTGATCGCGGAGGAACCGAAAATTGCTCCGTACACGCAAGAAATGAGGCAGCGGCTCGCGGGGACCCTGGGAATTTTGCCGGAGCAGGTAAACGTAAAGGCAACGACGAACGAGGGTCTTGGGGAGCTTGGCTCTGGCCAAGGGATCGCCGCATACGCCGTCGTTACGATTCAAAAACAGGTCGGAGGATAGGTGATGGAGATGTTGTTGAGAACCGCTAACGGAGAACTCCCCAAGGGGGCCAAGGAGTACGCGGGGAAAAAGCTGGACCGAATTTCGAAGTTTTTCCACAAGATCACTGCCATCGAAGTGGTTTACAGCGAACAGAAGGGGCAGCACCACGTCGAAATGCTCATTGACGCCGACGGCTATCACGTCCGGGGCTCAAGTACCGATCCCAAGATTCTTATCGCCATCGATAAATCCATCGATAAGATTGAAACCCAGGTAAAGAAGTTCCGCAAGCGCATCATCAAGCACCACCAAAGCCGTGGAAACAGACAGGTGCCCGAGGGATTCGCGGAGTTCAATGATATGGCCCCGGAAGCTACGCTGGATGGCGAAGAAGGCACGATCGTCGTCGAGCAGCGGCGGTTGAATGGAAAGCCGATGACGGCGGAAGAGGCGGCGTTCCAGCTAGACCTCATCGGTCGAGGCTTCTTCATGTTCCGAAACAGCAGCAATGATGCCGTGAGCGTCATCTATCGGCGCCAAGACGGAAACCTGGTTCTTCTCGAAGAGTAAGGCCAGAGAATTGGCCCGTGCCGGAGCCGCTGGCAAGTTGCCGTGCGCGGGCCACTGATTTTCAGTATCGAAATCGCCAGAGCAGGTTCGCGCCTTTGTCCATCGCGAGGATGGACTTGGCGGTGTAAACCTTTGCATGGCCGTCCGCTAGCACAATGGTCGCCGTTCCGTCGTCGTTTCCGGTCTTGCCGTGCCGGCAATAGATCGGTTTTAGCAGAGCTGCGTCCAGGTCCGGATTCTCCGCCACAAGGTCCCGATCCGAAACGAGCGGCAATCCAAGCCTTGGATCGGTCGGGTGGCTTTTGCCGTTATACGGGCTAAAGGAGTAGCCGCGGTACTTCTTTGCCAATGCACCGTTTGGCGTATCGACAAATAGGGGGATTCGCGTGGGCTCTTGCAGCTTCGGCAACCGCACTGTCGTTGTAAATCCCTCGCAGCCGGTGGGATTGACTTCGCCTTCGACGCAACCGGCGGCATCGTATGCCGTTACGTTTGTGTAGCCGATGGACTGCCAATTGCGGGTGGCCCAGCTATCGGCGTAATGGCTCTCCGGTGCGGCGGGGCAAAGGACGATGTTCTTGTCCTTCATATAGGGCTGGACGAGGGGGGTCCATATCCGCTTTGGATCGGAAGCATCCACGCCGTAGTTGCTCGACGGAGGCAAAGATGCGTTGTTGTCGTCCGCATACATGTTGACAACCAGCGCCAACTGCCTCATTTGCGCGGTGCACTGTGTTCTCTTGGCCTGTTCTCGCGCCTTTGCGAACACGGGGAACAATATGGCCGCCAAGATCGCGATGATGGCAATTACCACCAGCAGCTCAATCAGGGTAAATCCACGATGGCATAACTTCACGAACCGTCAGACCTCCATTGGATCCAGGTTCCCATCCCAACTGCACGAAGGACCTTCTGTGAACCTTTTCGTCGGACAATAAGACAAATCGTTCGGGGTGTCGGTTCCCCAATGCGACGTTGAACCTTCAGACTTGACAAAGCTCTGTATCTTTGCTAGTATATGGCAGTTGTTGACGTCTGTTGACAGTTGTTTGCGATCCGCGGATATCGGAGGAAGCCATCATGGAGGACAAGTGGACAGGACCGGGGATGACCCGGCTAGAGCTGCTCGGCATGATGAACTCGCGCGACTTCTACGAGGTTCTCGAAGGGCTTGTGGCGAAGGAACTGGAACTCGAAGGCCGGGCCGATCTGTCGATCGAGGCCGAATTGGCAAGGATCGTCGCTGTGGCGGTACGGACCTCGGTCGAGCTGATGTTGATCGTCACGGGTAATCGGTTGAAGCCGGCGAGCAGAATCCCGGCGGATATCATGTCCGCACCTTCTCCGGTATCAAATATGCCGACAGATCGGGGCGAAATTTGAAAAATGCATCGATTAATGCGATATGTGCTGGCATTTTCGAACCATTTGCTGTAGAATATACTCGAAAACCAGACTGTCAAGCAGTCGGTCGTTTCCTGCTTTGTTGCGCTTGTGCTCCCAACCGTCTGTAATCTAATGAATTATCTAAAGCCGGAAAGGTAGGAGCAGATGAAGAAAAGCTTTCTCGTTTTCGTCAGCTCGGTAGTAATTGGGGTATCGGTCTATGCCGATACGGCCCCCCAGAAGTTCCTCACGGCCAAAATCATGGTGATCAACGCGATTCTCGGCGGATCCGTTTTGAGCAACAACGGGGATCTGTTTTATTCGGCGGTTGACCTGGCGACGAACAACCAGGACGTGTTCGCTCAGGGCGTCAACCTATCTTCCAGCATCCTCGGCGCAAATCGGTTTGCCAAGGTCGCGAGCGGCGCCCCAGGCATCTATGCTTGGAGCGGCAACGGCTCGGCGACGAGCAACCGGTTCAAGGCGTTTGTCGGCACAACTGACATCGCTCAGCAATATGTGGGCAGTTACTATTGGGCTTCGGTGGGCAAGGTCGGGACGGCCGGCGCGGCGTGGCAATGCATGAAGACTTCTACAAGTCCCCAGGACGTCTACAAGGACGGCACCGTCCTCTCCTATGGCCTCGGCAACAACCGAAATGGGCTTGCCGTTGACATCAACAACAGTGGGGACGTGCTGTGGTATGGCAAGGGCTACAATAACGGACAGAATTATGACATGTTCATCAACACGACCAACTATTCGCAGTCCATTCTCGGCGGATCGTTGCGGAAGGCGGTAGGCGTCGACCTGAATAATCATGGAGTACCAGCTTGGTTCGGGTACGGAGCCAGCACAGGCGGGAAAGACCATGATCATGCGTTCAAGGGGACGACGGACGTCAGTGCCGCCGTGATTGGGGCGGACAAAAACGCAAGGTCGTACTTCATCAACGACGCCAATCAGCTTCTCTGGATGCAGTACGGCACCTACGATCAGCCCAATGGTTCGGAAGTTTGGCTGGACAATGTCAACATCAGCGCCGCAGTGCTGGGTACGAAGCGAGAAGGGATACCTTGGTCGCTGAACGAGCGGGGTGACATTTTGTGGACCGGCAAGGGTGGCAATCTGGACGCCATCCAAGACGTGTTCTTCAACACCACCAATCTGTCGAAGTCGGTGCTGGGCTCGGGTCGCGCCTCGGCGTCAGCGGTCACAATGAACGAGAACGGCTGGGTCGTCTGGCAGATCCCGACCGCTGCGGGTCCGTGGGAGATTCGGGTCAGCATGCCGCAAACGCAGGTGATCTCCGGCCATGTCGATCTGGAGTTGTACCAAGGCGACGTCGCCAATGCGGGTCTGAAAGTCAATGTCATTCAGTCGGACACCGGCTGGAATATGGGAGACGTGCCGGCGACCGTCGATTCTAACGGCAACTTCACCTTGGAGCTGCCTCGGGGCACATTTGACCTGACCTACAAGGTTCCGCACTATCTGCGGAAGATTGCCTACGCTGTCGACACGCTGCAGGTTGCCAATCAGTCGATTACCCTGTTGGGTGGAGACGCCGACGGCAACAACCAAGTGGATCTGTTCGATCTCAACATTCTGTTCTCCAGTTTCAGCGGTCCTTCGCCCGATATGGACGGAGATGGCGTCGTGGGCGTTACAGAACTGAATATGGTGTTCATGAACTTCTTGAAGACAGGCGACGCATAGAACCCTCTTAATCCGTCGCATTGGCCGAGGGCCGGGTTTCCCGGCCCTCGGTTCATTTGCGGGCAATCCAATCAGCCATAATAGACCCACGTTTTCGTCTCAAGGAGAGGTGTGGATGGCCGACATTCAAGCAGCTTGGCGCGGATCGCTGAGCGGCATCAAGAACGAAGTCACGGGCCGCACGCTGTGGCAGGCCCTGGACGCTGTCGTTCCCATTGTTCAGGATGGGGACACGGTCGTTTTGGGGCTCCCAGGGCAGAGTTCAAGCATGTTGGGCCATTTGAAGGCCACCCCGACAATGCGCGCCATCGAAAAGGGTCTGTCCAAAGCGCTGGGAATCAGCACCATCCGAATTGAAATCATCGCCGGAGACTCCCTGGCCGACTGGGATAGCGTCAAGACGCGGGAAGAGCATGTCACGCGGCTTCAGCAGGAAGAATACTTCAAGGCAAAAGAGGTCAAACTGAAGGAGCAGGCGTGGGAAAGCGCCTACGAGCAGCTTTCGCGCATTTACGCCGGGATAACCAACAAGAGTCTGCCGCAGAATCGGGCTAAGTACCTAACGACTGCGGTTGGGGTGATTGTGGAGGCGATTGAGACCGTCGGCAAGGACCTGGACGAAGTGGGCGATCGGAGCGTCGCGCGGTTGATTGAGCGCGTGGCAAGCTATACCGAGATGGATTCCACGTACATCGCGTTGCTCATACTGCAGAAGCTAGGGATGGTCTAGTTCGGCGGTTTGACGGCGTACTGGCGGAGGCGCTCGCGTTCCAATGAAGCCGCGGCAAACGCTTCGATGTCGATTGTTTCCTTTTGGGCTTGCCGATCGAAGACGACCGCGAAGGCAATATCCCGGTACATTTTCGCCCTCGACCACGCCCCTCGAACAAATCCGAGCTTCTCTTCCTTGAGCGGGTGGGTTACGCCGTAGAGCGGCACCGTGCGGATTTTCCAGAGGCGGCTCCGAGCGAACATGTTGATGCGCACTTCCACGTCCATTCGCGCTGTCGTCAGCTTCGGCACCCGAAGAAAGCAATCGCGCTGGACCGCCCGCTGCCCACTGATGTTTGGGGAAACGGCCTGCGCCAGGTCCGTGAGGAACCTGCCGCCACGAAACTTGCCAATGGCCATTGTCACTTCGCCGGAAAGGACCGGCCGAACGAGGTCGCCGACGTGATCGGGCGTTAGGCGGATCAGATCGGCGTCAAGGAACAGCAAGATGTCAGCATTGGTGAGGCTTGCGCCGGCGCGCATAGCCGCCCCCTTGCCTACGTTCTTTGGGAGCGCATACACCCGAACGCCCGGAATGGACCGGGCAATGGAAAAGGTGCCGTCAGACGATCCGTCGCTAACCACGATCACCTCGTTGACGATCTTGCAGCGGGTCACGACATCCAACACGCTTCGGATCCGCTTTTCTTCGTTATAGGCGGGGATCACGCAGGCGACCCTCATGGCTGCTTCGGACTCCCTGACACTTTGGCGATTTCCTGTTTCGCCTTGTCGATTCGGTCCTTGGTCAGTGGGTGGGTTCGCAGGATCTTATCGAAATCGTTCGACTTGCCCTCGCCACGTTGGAGCTTCTGGAAAAATCGGATCATGCCGTTGGGGTCGTACCCGGCGTTATGGGTGTATAAGATGCCCGATCGGTCTGCCTCATATTCATCTTCCCGGCTGAAATGAAGCTGCGCCATCAGAGAGCCGATATTGGCGATATCCTGGGCCGCGCCGCGGGTGCCCAACGTCACGAGAAGGTCGAGCCAGAACCCCTGCGTGTACTGCTTGGCCACATGCCGGTGGACGATATGCCCCATTTCGTGCGCGACAACCGATGCCAACTCGTCTTCATCGCCTTCCGTCAGGTCTACCAGGCCTTTGAACACGTAGACCGGGCCGCCCGGCAATGAGAAAGCGTTGACCTCTTTTGAATCGAGGACTTTGAAGGTATACGGGTAATCCGCAATCTTGTTTGAAGCGAGGAGTTTTTTGCCGATGCTCTGGATCATCTCTTGGTCGGCAGGATTCCGGTCGAGTTTGTATTGCTTCTCGACCTCGACCGATCCCTGCTCGCCAATCTTGATCTCGTCCTGCTTGGACATGAGGGCGGTGCTTTTGCAGCCGGACGAGAACACGGCGCCCGCTGCCGCCATCACCAGAAATGTCAGTCTGAACGCTTTTATTTTCACCCTTGCTCCTGTTTTGGCGCCCGCCACAGGCTGCCCCCCTCAAAACGCCGCCTCAAAGCCAATTCAACCTCATGCGTCTTGCGCAGCCAGTTACAATACCAACGGCTGCCCGTCCCCCGAATCGGCACTGTCGCACGCACATTTACGTGGGTCTCTGTAGGTTTCCACCTCGACTTATACCATTCCTCCCCGCGGAGAAAATCGAACTCCTTGCAGCCTTCCGCGATCGCGTCCTGAATGGCTCGCGCTACGAGCACCGTTCCCGGGCTCAGTCTAGCGGACCTCGGATCGAATCCCGCCTGATAATAGTAATACGTGTCCCGATAGCGGAGACAGTACAGGGCCCCCAGGGCTTTCCCGGCGACCTCCAAAATGTACAGCCGCAGCATGTTCCTGTCCGAAGCAACTCTCGCCCAATCCGCATGGAATCGCTTTGTTGCGCCGGTTGCAAAGGAGCCTGGCAGACCGCGCGAGCGCCACCTTTGACCGTGGAGGCGAAACAGGGTGCTCATGGCTTTGTCCACCTCAGCCCGCGGCGCCAACCGCACCGTTGCTCCCGCTGCCTCGGCGTCGCGGACGGCCCGTTTGACGTTTGAGCGCATTTTTGCGGAAAGGGTTCCTTGGTACTCCGTCCAGCTTCCCGGCAGTCTCAATCGAACCGTTTTGGCCTGTTCGAAGCAGGTATCGCTGAATTCATCGGCCAGCGGCGAAGGGTGGGAGATTTGGTGGAGATCCGCCATGCGGATGGGCGCATCTTCTTGCAGGTAGCTTCGAAAATGGCGTGCGGCCTCTTCCTCGTCCTTCGGATGGACAACCATTCCCAGGTAGTCCGAACTTCCCGAACCGATCCAGCGCATGACGGGAAGAATCGTACCATCGAGATAGTTCGGGGAGATGGCGACCACGCGATCATCGGCGCAGAGGGTGGTCAGGTGCAGCTTCTTGGAACCGCAGAAGTGCTTCCACCATAGGAAATTCCAGTCCCACGTCTGAAAGAAGGTTTCCGCGGCCCCTTCCTCTTCCAGACGATACCATTCGCTTCGCAAGCGATCGAGGGCGTCCTTCCCTTCGACGGGTTGGACCCTCAACTGCGTTCGAGTCGCCGTCAGCATTGGGGCAATTATAGCACGGCAGCCGCAGGCTTTAGCCTGCGTCCTAAACCGGTTTGAGGCCGTCCGGTAGCCAGGATTGTGGCCGCAGGCTTTAGCCTGCGCCAATTTTGCCGATAATTGAACCGGGTTGTCAGGTTCTCCGGTAGCCGCATGCATTAGCTTGCGCATTTCGCGGCGTGCCGCTGGAGATGGGACGCAAGCTGAAGCGTGCGGCTACCGGGGACGGACTGAGAGAGGAATCATGCCAAACGTAGCGCAGTTCAAACGGGTCTGGTTGGGCGGGACTGAGACGGCCATAGATAACCATGTCTGCGCCCTTCGACGCCACCGGCCGATGGCGTTTGCCGATACCGTAACGGACCGATTTGAATACAAATACCCCATCGGCTCGCCTCCTGCCGCTCTGGGAGACGGCCTGGCCCGAAGGCTGACCTGGTACCGGCGGCTCAGCGGACCCATGCTCGATTGGTACTCCATGGAGATGATCTGCCGTGATATCGGCCTCATGCACGTCCATTTCGGGACGGACGCCTTGTACTACCAGCCGGTCGCATCCGCCGCGGACCTTCCTTTGTTGGTTACCTTTCACGGCCACGACGCGTATCGGTTTCCGAACCTGTACTGCGGGTTGGCCGGCAAATACCTGCGCACCCTGTTCCAACGCGCAACTCGAATTCTCGCCGTCTCCAACCACATGAGGATGCACCTTATCTCGCTGGGCTGTCCGTCCGAAAAGGTCCAGACGGTGCGGGTTGGGATCGATCTCAATCAGTTTGCCTTCCAGCCGCCGAAACCGGGGCCGACGACCCGGATCACCTGCGTGGCAGGCTTCCGGCCCAAAAAAGGGCTAAGCGACCTCATCGAGGCATTCCGCAGGGCCACGGTGGACCGCCCCGGGTTGGAGCTGTTCCTCGTCGGCGACGGCCCGCTGCGCCCCGCCATCGAACAGCAGATTGCAAATAGCCACCTTCGCAGCGAGGTGGTCTTAACCGGTCATATTCCCCTCCAAGAAGTGGCGCAGATCCTTTCGGAAACACAAATCTACATTCAGCCCAGCGTCACCGCGCCGGACGGGGACCGGGAAGGCATCCCGGCGACGGTAATGGAGGCGATGGCGCGCGGCCTGCCCGTGATTTCCACCAGGCATTCCGGAATCCCGGAGTTGGTCCAAGAGCGGGTGACCGGGTTCCTCGTCGACGAGCACGATGTGGACGCTCTGGCCGAGTCCATCCTTCTCTTGGCCGACAGCCCGCAATTGTGGGAAGTGATGGGTGAAGCCGCGAGGGAGAGGGTCACGCGACTCCACGATATCGAACGGCAGTCCGCAATCATCGAACAGTTGTACGATGAGCTGATGACGGGGATGGATACGGCGGCCGTCCACGCCATCGGGCAATTCCAGCAAATACCCGAGACAAAAGTAGCCTAACACCCTGGACTGATAGTTCGCGTCGTGGTATCCTGCTGCTAGCTGGTTTTCCTCATTTGTATCTTTTGCCTGGCTAACCGCGAGGGCATGATGGCCGTATTACCTGTTCGTGCACGCTTGATCAAGAGGGTAGTTCTTATGTATCCGTTGGCGCTTTTCGCCATGCTGATGGCATTTGGCTGTACGCCTGAGGTTTCGGCTGTCCAAAACAGGGAGAAGGCCGACGTTGCGCCTGTCTCGACCGGGCCGGAATCCCACGTGCTGGTTGTCAAGAATGTTGCCAGTCCCACAGCCAAGCGCATTGCCGAATACTACATTCAGAAACGCGGCATTCCGATATCCAATGTTATCGACATTGAGATCGCGCCGAATGAAGAGGTTTCGCTCGATTCGTACAAGATGCACATCGAGAGTCCGATCGAGAGATTCCTCACGGTAAACACGCTGAAGAATCGCATCGATTACATTGTCCTCACGAAAGGCATCCCTCTGCGCATCACCGGCGGCGGCTACTCTGTTGATGCGTTCCTCGCGACGATGGAGATGAAATTCGACGCGATTCCCGACACCAAGCCGGCCAGCTTCCAAAAGGCCGCCAACCCCTATTTCAACAAGAGTGAGCACTTTTCCAAGGCCAAATACGGCTTCTACCTGGTGACGCGGCTGGACGGCTACACGGTCGAGGATGCAATGAAGCTGGTGGATAAC
Source organism: Fimbriimonadia bacterium (assembly GCA_041483895.1). Classification (GTDB taxonomy): domain Bacteria; phylum Armatimonadota; class Fimbriimonadia; order Fimbriimonadales; family JABRVX01; genus JBGPGO01. Next base: position 215,676 of record JBGPGO010000005.1, on the reverse strand, counting down.
TCGATGGCCGCGAAACCTTCGAAGGGCACCTTCTTGTTCGATGAGGACCCGCGGCGCAATGGCGCCGGATACGACATGATCAACGATTCGATGAAGAAGGCCGCGGCGATCGTGAAATCCAAGGGGCTGGACTCTTATCTGGAGGACACCAAGGCATTCATGGGTCGCCGCACCAATCTCGCCGGATATTATTCGTGGGGAAGCAACGACTACAGTTTTGATACCGGCGCGTATAAGGCCATTACGTTTGCTCCTGGTGCGATCGCCGAAACGGCGGTCAGCACCAGCGGGCGGACCATGTGGCCCACTTCGACCGGCCAGAGCCTGATTGCGGACCTGATCGCAGGGGGCGTGACGGGAGTGAAGGGGTATGTGTCGGAGCCCTATACGATAGCCCTGTGCCCGGCCAGCATCCTGTTCGATCGTTACACCTCCGGGTATAATTTGGCCGAAAGCTTCTACATGGCGACGCCACTGCTCAAGTGGAAGGATATCGTGGTCGGGGACCCGCTCTGTTCGCCGTATAGCAAGTAGCCGCGGCCCCGCTTGGCAGGTGTTTTCTACGAGAATTCCCAAGTGGCCGCGTTTTTTGCGGAGCGATGGCTGAGTGGTTTAAGGCGGCGGTCTTGAAAACCGTTTTCCAGCAATGGAACGTGGGTTCGAATCCTACTCGCTCCGCCACTTTGAAAGAGTAACGTATGAAAAAAGCCAAGGAAGAGACGACTCCCGATCAGAAAAAGCCCCGCCCGCGCCCGGACAAGAATCAGGGGTTCACGGATGCGGAAAAAGCCGCGATGAGGGCGCGCGCCAAGGAGCTGAAGGCGGAAGCGCGCAAGGCGGACGGGGAAAGCGAACTGCTCGCGTCGATCGCCGCGATGCCGGCGTCGTCTCGGGCCATAGGCGAGCGGCTCCATGCGATTATCAAATCCAACGCGCCGGCCCTCTCGCCGAAGACCTGGTACGGGATGCCCGCCTATGCCAACAAGGACGGCAAGGTTGTTTTGTTCTTTCGCGGCGCGGAGAAGTTCAGCGAGAGGTACATGACGCTCGGCTTTAACGACAGCGCGAAGATCGACGATGGCGCGATGTGGCCGATCGCCTTCGCGCTGACGAAGTTGACAGCGGCCGACGAGAAACGAATCGCCGCGCTCGTGAAGAAAGCAGCGAGCTGAGGTCTGGCCCAGCAAGCCTACGTTTCGCACTGTTCGTCAGGCGGCAATTCAGCGTCCACAATGTGCTTGTGTTGGCACAGCAGTGGATGGAATTAATAACCTAAATCGTCCTCCAACTCGGCCCGCATATCTTCGCCCTTCGCTTCACGGTCGTAGCCTTCAGCGATTTCGCCAAGGATTCGGGCCGTCCGCGGCCACCGTGTCCGTAATGCGGAGGCTTGGAGCGAGTAATGGGAAGCGAGTTGTCGCTCTTGTGCGCCGCCCTCGGCGATTGATTTGGTGATAACGCCGCGTTTGTTCTGGACGCCCAACTCGAACCCCAGATCTAAGTCCCTGCTGGCTGACTTCTCGATCAATTCCCTCACGATTTCATGGGGCCAATGCCCATCGTCACCGGCCGGACTTCGAGCAGCTGCTTGGCCAATGAGCTCATCGACTCGTTTGACACGATCCACGGACGCAGCGATCTCGCGCACTTTGCCTACCCAAGTGAAGAGCCTGTCTTCGTCAACTTCACCGGTTGGCGGCAGTCCTGGCAATTGTTTGAAATCGTGTAGAACAGTCCACGCGCGCGACGCCAGTTTCTGTTGATCTTCGGTTAGTTCCTCGCGCTCCGAACGCCGAGCCTTGTACGCAAGGCAGATTATCTCCATGAATAGCTCCGGTTTTTCTCTTATCGCGCGGTGGAGACCCGCTGCGCCACCGTTCCGCTCCAAAGCGGGATAAAAATGCCACTCCAATACGGCAACGCGCATTGGATCGACCGTATGATCAGATTCTAGAATCTTGAATATTTCTCCAAGTACCCAATCCATCGCTTGGCGTCGGGAAGTGACTTGACTTTTCCCCTCAGTGATACCCACCAGTACATCTAGAATCGTTTCCGACCGCACCATCGGGCCGGCCGCGCGTCCGTATTGCAGGATGAAGTCAATTGCGGCATAATGATTACCGTATTTGCACAATTGCTTAACAGCGTACTCGTGCTCCGACTCAGGAAGGTCCTGCGCATCGAAGATCATGAATATATCTTGCCAGTACCTCTCTTGGACACTTTCGTTCGTACCGTGCAACATCCGCCAAATCTCCGGCGTCGCACGGAGTACTAGGAAAAGCTCTGCAATTCCGCGTGACGGCACTCCGGATGCGACAATCTGCTCAAGAATTTGGAGTCCGGATGTTAGCCCGGCTTTGCGCGCCGAACCGGCAAAAAACCCCTTGGCAAACCGGTTTCGGGCCTCATTGTCGGCTTTCAGTGCTTCCTCCAGAATCGCCAAGGGTTCCAGTTCCACCTTACCAATTGCCAGAGCATGACCGATCGATGCGGGATCGCCCGCAACGTCGGCGACCTCGAGAACGCCGGCAATTCCGACCTCCTTACAAATTGCTTCCGCTGCCTCTACTCTCTGTCGGTCGATCTCTTTCGCCTCCCGTTCGAAGTCGAAATTTGAATTCTTGATGATGACAGACGGGTGACTGTCAAACAGCCACAGAACCCTCTCAGCGACTGGAAGGGAAGATTCCGCCGAGAGCAAGTCCTCCAATTGTCCTATTTGCTCAGTTGTCAGTACCCAGCTATCATCGTCATAAGCGACGACACTTTTGATTTCAAATCGTATGGCTTTCAATAGGTCGGCGGAGGCAGTGTGAGCCCTATGATACTCCCTAATTCTCGAAACGAGGCAGGAAACAGTCTCTGCGCGGAGATCACGTACACGTTGGACGAGTTCGAGAAGACGTGCTGGCGAGTCAGCCCTTGCGATCAATCGTTCGCCGATCAGCAATGAGAACTTTACGCCATCTCCCGTCGTGATTTCTCCCTGTTCGTTTACCCAATCCCGCCACATCGGCGGGTGCGATTGTAGCCCACTGTCCATCGATTGCGGGAGCACGTCAAGTAGTAGCTGCCATCCCACTGCGGGCTCCACCCTTAGGATGTGATCGATCGCCGCGAGGCGGGCCTCCTGATCTGCGGCTGTTTGCGGCAGCCACCATTTCAGAATTCCCGCGAGCGACCGGCGTGGACGATTGCTCAGGCTGCCGCCGGGATCCAGTCTTGCCAAGCTCGCCAATATGAGCATCGATGGGAGAAAGTGCTCTGGCGACCAAGCGAGCAGTTCGAGACTCCATAGCAACCACGAATGAAGAGACGAGTGGAATGGAAACGGCGACTCCGACTCCGCAAAGAGGCCCCGTAGAATTGGCGCTTCCTCTCCCGATTCGAGCGATTTTTCCACCGCAGCGAGAAACTCCGCTGGCGCGGCTTCGGCGAGGCGTGGAAGCAGCGGCGCGATGGATGCCCAGTCCTTGTCGTCTCCATCGGCGAGTACGTCGCGAACTATCAGCCTCGCCTGGTCCGACGGTTCAATCAAATCAGCGAAACGAACCTCGTTGGATAAAGCCCCCATGAGCGACAACGTAGTGCCGATTCCTTCGCGCAGTCCCTGCGAATGCGAGAGTCTCTTTCCCAAAACCGCCGCCAGGTGCTGATCGCTTTTTGGTAGGTCAAATTTTGGATCTGGCTCCCGAAGAACAGATATCGCAACTTCACGAAATACTTCTAGATCTTGTCTGTTGATCTGTTGTGAAAGTAGAGACCATGAATCCAGTCGATCGGTAATGTGCCATACACTGCCCGTCAATCGAATGGGCGGATCTTCGCTCTTTGAGAGATTCTGTAGCTTGTTGCGGTGAGCACGATAGTCCTCACCGGAGAGCTTTTCCAACACTGCTTGATCGGTTTCGTTTTGGTCGTCCCACGCGCCAGCTAACACTGCGGGCACCAAGGCGCGTGCTTCCGCTGGTTGAGCCCAATGGGGACGGTTGAACGACTCCGCAACAGCGATCGTCCGCCGAAATGCCATGAGACTGCGGCTCGCCGTCGCCGCCTTCTTATCCAGGTCGCGGTCTTGGAAGCCAAGTTTTTCGAGTTCCCATCTCAAGGCCGGAGACTGCTGCCGCGGCAATGGCACGTCAACCTTGTGATTCTCATCTGAACGGTCCAGAGGTAAAAATACCCATTTGGGTTGTCGGGCCAGATCCATGCACGAACGCGCTTCCTGACCACGGAGGACAACGCAGTTTTGGTCGTTCGTCGTCAAGAAATATTCAGCGGCCGCCCAACCTTCAACTATTACGGTGCGCGAAAACCACTGGTCCCGAACGTTGGATTCAAGGGAATCGAACGTCGAGGCGAGAAAGCAAACAGATTCGGCAACCGAATCAGAGGATAAGGAAATAGCAGACCCGCAATTAATTAACCAGTCTGTCAACTTTGTTTGCGATTCGGCCCGACCGGCGAGGAGGAGTTCAGCTGTGAGGGCCGGATCAGTTGCTGCTCTCCAGCGATTCCAATAATCCTCTAGGTCGACCGCGTCCGCTGTTGGTTTACCAATCAAACTTGAAAGCCATACATGTACAGAAGGCGCAGTCTCCAACCACGCCTCTAAGTCGTCCGCATCAAATGCCCGAACGTCCGCCCACGTGCCCTCTGCTCGCCTTTCGTCAGACCAAGTTTTTTTGCCATTCCAACGCCTGCTGGTAACGAAATTGAATACGGTGGTAGCCGGTTCAATGCCTTCCGGTTCTCCCGTCCTCTTCAAGTAGTCTTCGCTGGCCTTGGATGACGAAGAGCTTCCGGTTCCCAACTCCCAAACGGAAACACCTAGCGGTACATGTTGGAATTGATAACTTGAATCTACGATTCCATCGTATCCAGGCAGGTCAACTCCACCGCCCGCCCGGAATTGGTTGCTTCGCAGTTGAGTGCCCGCCTCAGCACAGATTAGCCTACGGACCAGTCTTGGAAGCTGGGCCCGAGCTTCGGTGGATTCTGACCAGATTTCAAGATCATCTGCAGTCGCGCGCACCATGATCGAATTGTCACACGCTTCGGCAGCTTCATTGGAGCTCTGGGCATCTTGGACGGTTAGTCGCGACAGCCGCAAAATCATCTCCTATCGCCGGCGGTACAATCCCCCCATGTTTCTAGACGAAGTCGAGATCGAGATTGCGTCGGGCGGCGGGGGGAATGGGGCCGTGTCCTTCCGCCGGGAAAAGCATGTGCCTCTCGGCGGGCCGGATGGGGCTAATGGCGGCAAGGGCGGCGACGTCGTCTTCATCGCCCACCAACGGCTCGGCACCCTGCTCGACTTTCGCTACAAGAAATCTTTCCAAGCCGAGCGTGGTCAGGACGGCGCGGGGGGAATGAAGACCGGCTCGAACGCTTCGGACCTGGAAATCCCTGTGCCGGTTGGGACGATGGTGTTTGAGGATGGGAAGCAGATCGCGGACCTTGCCACGCCCGGGCGGCGTGTTGTGATCGCGCCCGGTGGACGGGCCGGAAAGGGAAATTCGGAGTTCGCCACGTCTGTCCGCCAAACTCCGCGCTTCGCGCAAAAGGGCCAGCCGGGAGTGAAGCGGTCATTGAAACTGGTCCTAAAGTTGGTGGCCGACGTCGGGATCATAGGATTGCCAAATGCGGGAAAGTCCACGCTGATCAGCGTCATCTCCGCCGCGCGTCCGAAAATCGCCGACTATCCGTTTACCACCCTCGTTCCGAATCTTGGCGTGGTGCGGGCGGGCGACGAGAGCTATGTGGTGGCCGATATGCCGGGGCTGATCGAAGGCGCGAGCGGTGGGGCGGGTTTGGGAGATCGGTTCCTGCGTCATATCGAAAGAACGCGCGTGCTGTTGCATCTTGTCGATGTGTGTCCCATTGACGAATCGGATCCAATCGCGAACTTTGATCTGATCCAGCATGAGTTGATTTCGTATGGCTGTGGGCTATCGCAAAAGCCGATGATTGTGGGTTTGAACAAGATAGATTTGGCGGGCGGTCCGGAGTCGGCGGATGCGGTGGCTGCTTATGTGGAAGGGCAAGGGCTGACCTGTTATCGCCTCTCTGCCGCGACCAGTGGCGGGACCCAGGAGCTGATCTTCGCGTTGGCGGCGCTGCTGCGCGCGAATCCCCGGCCGATTGTTGAGGACATCCCGGTTTTGGAGCCGATACCGGTGGGGCCGCGCGTGGCGGACTGGTCGGTCGCGCGCGTGGATGGGCGGCTGCAGGTGAGCGGTGGGACGATTGACAATCTTGTGGAGCAGATTGACATGGGCAACTTCGAGGCGTTGCAGTACTTGCATCGGCGGTTGGAAAAATTGGGTGTGATCGACGCGCTGCGGGGCGAGGGTGTGGAGGAGGGGGAGTCGGTTTTGTTGGGGGATGTGGAGTTGGAGTTTGTTGAACAGTCTTGATGTGTTTGGGTCTTGGGTTTGCTGCGTGAGTTACGTTCCGGCGGGCGAGGACCCAAACACATCATCCACATTTCATCCCCCGCCCGTGTTTGGGTCTTGGGCCAGTGGCATCAGTTTCGTTGCGGCGGGCGAGGACCCAAACACATCGCCTGTCGGGGGGGCTCATCCGTGATCGACGCAGGCGTTTTGGGTGGCAGTTTCGATCCCATTCACAACGGACATTTACGGTTGGCAAGAGAATCCGCGCGGGAGTTGGGGTTGGCCGAAGTATGGATTATCCCCGCGAATCGGCAGCCGTTGAAGCCAGACCCCGATGCTTCCGGTGAAGAAAGATTGGCGATGTGCCGGCTCGCCGCCGAAGGGGATGCATTGCTGCGGGTGTGCGACCTAGAGCTGGTTCGGCCCGCGCTCAGCTACTCCATCGATACTGTGCGCGCGCTGACACGCAGCCATCCAGGATACCGGTGGTGGTTCCTGACCGGCACCGATTCGCTGCTCACCCTGCCCGATTGGCGCGAGCCGGATGCGCTCCTGTCGCTGTGCCGTGTCGTGGCTGTGGAGCGCGGCGGCGTATCCTGGAGGGCCCTGCAATCCAAGCTACCGGCGGAATGGATCGGACCTATCGGACGAATCGGACAGATCGGGCAATTGCATGTTCCGGTGCTGGAGGTGTCGTCCACGGAGATTCGGGCGGGGGGAGGGCCGCACGGCCTCGTTCCGGAGCGGGTCGAACGGTTCATCCTGGAACACAAGCTATACGGCAAGAGCGGGTAATCTCTAGGGGAATGACTTCAGAACAGCTACGCGACAACATTGTGGCATCCATGGAGGAAGGCAAGGCGGTCGAAATCAATGTCATCGACATTCAGGGCAAGACCAGCCTCGCCGACTATCTCATCATCTGCTCCGGGACTTCCGACGTACATGTCAAAGCCATTACCGAACGCGTCCAACGAGATCTCAAGGACGCAAAGGTGAGACACATCGGGCTGGAGGGGCTGCCACAGGCCACCTGGGTTTTATTGGATTTTGGCGACGTGATTGTGCACGTTATGCAGGCCGACCAACGTCAATACTATGGGCTTGAACAGTTTTGGAGCCGTATGCCCATGATAGAAGAGATGAGGGCGGAACCCTAATTGGATCCGCTGAAGCCACAATCCGCCGAGGTCGAGAGGTTGCTGCGAGAGTCCCACATTCAGCAGATGCGGGGCGACAAGGGGACCGCGGCCGAGCTTTTGCGCCGCGCTGCCGACCTGGCGCCCGACGATCCCGCCGTGTGGGAATCCAAGGGCGACATGCTGATGGAGATCGGGCAGGTTGAGGAAGCGCGGGACGCATTCGCCAAGGCGCTGGAATTGGAGCCGGGGCGAGTGAGCGCGGATAAAAAGCACGCTTCGGCTGTCTTCCAACTTCAAGAAAAGCGGTTCGAACGGGAACGGATGGAGATGATTCTCGCGAATCCCGAGCTGGCAAAGCAACAATACGGACCTCCGAGAAAGCCCGGCATGGCGCTCTTGATGGGTCTGGTTATCCCCGGATCGGGGCAGATTTACAATGGGCAGACGGTAAAGGGCGGGATAATTCTCGGTATCTCCGTTGTGCTCGCGATCGTCTGCCTTACCAATGCCAGCTTCAGCGCCTCGATTAATAATATGCTCCATCTCGCTGCGGGCGCGCGCCTAAAAAGCGGAGGGTTGGACTTCTACGTCACGATGGCGCTGTTCGTCAGTTTTGTCGTCTGGTTGTACTCAGTTATCGATGCGGCGGTTGTGGCGACAAAGTCTTCTAAACCCCTCCCGATGGCAAAGCCGCAGAAACCGATGGCCGGGTTCGACTCCGAACCGAAGTTTCCGGGCTAAAATAGGTTCTATGAGCCGTATCGCCGTCTGTCCCGGCAGTTTCGACCCTCCCACCATGGGGCATTTGGATATCATCCAGCGCGCCTCCGCCCAATACGATCGCCTGGTTGTAGGGGTGGGCACGAACCCGGCGAAAGGCACGCTGTTCTCTGTCGAAGAACGGGTGGAGATGCTGCGGGAATGTTGCGCGCCGCTCGCGAACGTTAGTGTACAATCTTTCGACGGCCTACTTATACAATTCGCGGTCGATCAAGGCGCGTGCGCGATTGTGAAGGGTCTGCGAGCGGTATCGGATTTCGAGTATGAGCTGGCGATGGCGGCGGCCAATCGCGTGTTGGAGTCGGGCATCGAGACGGTGTTTTTGATGACCAACCAGGAATACTCGTATCTATCGTCCAGCATCGTCAAGGAGATCGGGGCGATGGGTGGAAATGTATCGAGTTGGGTGCCGGCGAGCGTGGAGAAACGATTGCGGGCGCGTTTGGGATTTTCATAGCAGGGAAGAGGAACATGGATATTTTGAAGATGATTGAGGACCTGCGGACAGAACTGGAGCATCCGAAACAGTTTTTCGGGCTTTACTGGGGCTTTCAGCGGGAAGAGAGCATCATGCTGCTCAGCAAGATTCGCGCGTCGCTGCCGGAACAGGTGAAGAGCGCGGACAAGCTGACCAAGGAGAGCGAGCGGATTATCGCGGGGGCGCAGCAGGACGCGCAGGCCAACATGGATCGGGCGTTAAAGGACGTGGAGAAGATCGTCGCAGATGCGCGCGTGGATGCTGCGCGGATTGTGGAGCAGGCCACGATTCAGCAGGCGCGGATGGTGGACGAGAGCGAGGTATTGCGGCTTTCGCAGGCGCAGAGCAAGGAACTGCTGGACCGGGCGCAGGACGAGCTTAGGGCGCTGAAACGCGGGGCGGACCAGTACGCGGTGGACGTGCTGGACGAACTGGAGCAGGCCGTGTCGCGCGTGATGAACACGATCCAGAACGGCAAAGAACGGCTGGACCGCAAGCTGCCGGAAAAGGCGGAAACGGTTAGCCGGTAAAGGGCCAGCCAGGGAGTGGGTGGTTGAGCGGTCTGTCCTCGCGGTAGCCGAGTTCGTATTCCGCCTGCATCAGGGTATGGATCTCCCGCGTGCCTTCGTAGATTACGGAGCCACGGGAATTGCGAAGGTAGCGCTCGACCGGGAAGTCGTCGCAATAGCCATAGGCCCCGTGAATCTCCACCGCGTCGTTGGCGGCCTGGAAGGCGTTGTTGCAGTTGGTCCATTTGGCCAGGCTGACCTCGCGCGTGCAGCGCTCCCCTTTGTTTTTCAGCCACCCCACTTTGTAGTAGAGCAGCCGCCCGATCTCCCGGCCCGCCACCATGTTCGCGATCATTTGCTGCACCAACTGGTGCTTTCCGATCTCCACGCCGGCGGTTTTGCGCTCGTGGCAATATTTGGCGCTGGCCTCTAAGCATGCGACGATGATCCCGACCGACCCGGCGGCCACGGTATAGCGCCCATTGTCTAAGCTTGCCATCGCAATCTTGAACCCTTCTCCTTCCTCACCAATTCTATTCTCTAATGGCACCCGCATGTCTTGGAACATGATGGAGCCGGTGTCGCCCGCCCGAACGCCCAGCTTTCCGTGGATAGCGGTGCTGGAAAAACCGTCCATCCCGCGCTCGACGACGAAGGCCGTGATGCCCCGGTGCCGCGCCTCCCGGTCGGTGTAGGCGAACACCAGGAAGTTGTCGGCGATGTTGGCCAGGCTGATCCAGGTCTTTTCGCCATTCAGCACGTAGTGGTCGCCGTCCCGCACCGCCGTCGACCGCATTCCCAGCACGTCCGACCCTGCGTTGGGTTCGGTCAGGGCGAAGGCGGCGATCTTCTCGCCCCGCGCCTGCGGGACGAGGAAGCGTTGGCGCTGGTCCTCGTTGCCCCATTGGAGCATGGAGAGGCTGTTGAGGCCGACGTGGACCGAGATCACGACGCGGGCGGTGCTGTCCACGCGCTCCAGCTCCTCGCTTACCAGGCCCAGGCTGATGTAATCCGTGTCTTGGCCCCCGTATTTTGCCGGGATGGAGACGCCGAGCAGTCCGGCCTGTCCCATTTTGTGGATGCTCTCGGGGTCCGCTTTTGCGGCGCGGTCGCGTTCCCTTATCCCTGGGGCGATTTCGCGTTCGGCGAACTGGCGTGCGGATTGGCGGATCAGGTCGTGTTCCTGGGTGAGGGCGAAGTCCATGTCGGGGAGTCTACCTAGCCTAGCGCCGGGGTCTTTGGGGTCGGCATTTGGGAAGGTATCGGCAGACGAGGACCCCGGCGCAACGGCCCCCACCCCAGCCATCCCCGCAAGCGGGGGAGGGGGTTAAGCAAAAGGGCCGGGTATCTGGGCAGATACCCGGCCATGGAATGTCGCAGTCGCTCTTCCTAATACGCGCTGTACGCGACGCCCGCTGTGTCGCTACCCGTTGCGCTGGAGTTAACCTTGCCAACGGTCCCGGCGGCCACGGAGTAGGTCAGATCCGCGGCAGAGACCGGATCTTTCTCGATGGACGAGAGATACGGGCCTTTCCAATTCGCGGCGGTGATCGCCTTCGCGCTGCCCGCGTCATCCTTGCCGTTGGCCGGTGCCGGGGATACCGTCAGGTCGAGCAACGCGGCTGGCCATGCGTCGCAGTCGTTGTGAAACATTTCGGCCGCGTTCCGTACGAGCTTGAGGTTGGCCCGAAGCGCCGCCTCTTTGCCGCGCAGGCCGGAATTCACAAACTTCGGCAGCACGACTGCCGCCAAGATCGCGATAACGACCACAACTACCAAAACTTCTATGAGCGTGAACGCTCTGTTCCTCGTCTTCCCAATATCCAGCACCATGATCCCCTCCTGCTGCGGTTAGCCATAGCGTTAATTCCACGGATCAGGCGCCGGCTACCATCCGGTTTACCGGTGCATCTGCTTGGATTTCGGGCAAAGGAGACGTGTTTCCAGGTTGGTTTGCGGTGTCCCCGTTAATGGGTACCTATGTTTCCTTGACCGTTACCTCTCCCGATTCCTCCACTCCGTCCGGGGGCAGAACGGTGCCGATGCGCCGGCCTTTCGTAACATATTTGAAGCCCAGATCGGACACGGGGTCGTTTTGGACGCCGGAAACATACGGCCCGCGCCAGAGCGGCTTGCGCCTCGCGACGACGCTGCCGTCCGGAGCAAGACCCGTATCAGGTGAGGTTTCCGACGTCAGTTCTTTGAGGTCGTTGACGAACATGTCGGTGTCGGTCTGGCAGCGGAGCGACGCATGGTTGTAGATTGCTAGCAGCTCTATTTGGGCGCTCAGACGCGCCCTCGCCTGAACGCCATAGATCTTTGGAATGATGATCGACGCCATGATTCCCATCAGGATAATCGTGACGAGGACATCGACAATGGTAAATCCTCTTCGCTTCATTTAACGGACCCCACGAGAGTGTAGATGGGGGTGATGACGGACAGGGTGATAAATCCCACGAACACGCCAAGAGCCACGATCATGACCGGCTCGATGATCGAGGTCAGCGACTTCAAGCTATTCTCCACGTCGTTTTGAAAGAACTCGGCGGTTCTGCCCATGACCTGACCCAACGTGCCGGTCTTTTCGCCGACCGATGCCATCTGCACCACAACCGGCGGGACGATGGCCGCATCGTCCAGCGATTCAGCGAAGCTACGGCCAGACTCCACGCGCCGGGCTACTTGGATCAGCCCGTCTTCGATGACGAGGTTTCCGGAAATTCGAGCGGCGTGGCTCAAAGCGGCCATCAGAGGCACGTTCGACGCGAGCATCGAGCTGAGCACGGACAGCGCACGGGAAATGGCGAGCTTGCGAATAATGTCCCCCGCGATCGGAATCATCATCATGAGCTTCGTCCAAGAAGTCGCAAACCCTCGCTCTTTAAGAAGACGCCTGTGAGCCGCCACAACGATGACTAGACCTCCGAGAACGAATAGCCAGTTGTGTTCGAGAAAGAGGCTGGACGAGAGAAGCATCTTGGTGGTAGTCGGAATCTCGACCTTCATATTCTGAAATATTTTTGAAAACCGGGGCAGGACGAAAACGACCAGCAGCGTTACAGTGATGAGCGAAACGCCAAGAAGCAACGACGGGTAAAGGAGCGCCGACATAACTTTTTTGCGCAGATCCAACGACTGCTCCATTTGGGTCGAACCCGTTTCCAGTGCGTTCACCAGATTCCCGCCCTCTTCCGCCACATGGACGATGTCCGCGAAGTAGATAGGGAACACGTGCGGCACGGATCGCAGGGCGTTGGATAGAGTCGATCCGCCCGCGACATCCGTGACGATGCGATCGAGGGCATCGTGCAGGGTCGGGTGCTTCGCATGGTCTCGCAATGCCACAAGAGCTTCGGTGACAGGTATGCCCGCGCCCACCATGATGGATAGCTCGCGGCAGGCGGCAACGATGTCCTCTTGTTTCAGCTTCTTGCGGAAGAAGCCGGCTTTCGCGCCGGATTCCAATTGCTGCGCCAATGCGCGCTTCGTGATCCTGCGTTCGCGCATCCGGAGAGATGCGACGGTCAATCCGCGGGCGGCAAGGCGGCGGAAGGCCTGCTGTTCGGTATCGGCTTCGATGGAGTCCAACACTCTGACCCCATTTGCCTCGTATGCTTTGAATTCAAATACTGGCATGGCTATTCGAGCGTTGCTCTTGCGACCTCCTCCGGTGTTGTTTCTCCCTCCTGCACTTTGGCAACCGCATTGTCTCGCAGTGAGGTCATGCCCTGATTCATTGCCTCCAATTTGATCTGGGCCGAGGTGGATTTGCGCATGATCAGCTTCTGTATTTGGGGAGAGATTTCCATCGCCTCGTAGGCAGCCGATCGGCCTCGGTAACCGGTCCGCGCGCAGTAGTCGCAGCCGAGACCATGTTCATAATGCAGCCCCGGATCGAGCCCCATCTCCTGGAGCAAGACCGGGCTTGGCTCGTACGGCATTCGGCACTTGTGGCAGGTAAGACGGAGCAGGCGCTGCGCAAGCACGAGATTCGCGGCGGAGGAAACGAGGAACGGCTCGATACCCATGTCCAGCAGGCGGCTTAGCGCTCCCGCGCAGTCGTTGGCGTGCAGGCTGGAGAGAACCAAGTGGCCGGTGAGCGCGGATTCGATCGCGATCTCGGCTGTCTCCGTGTCTCGGATTTCGCCAACCAACAGCACGTCCGGGTCCTGGCGAAGGATGGCGCGAAGGCCGTTGGCGAATGTGATTCCTGCCTTTGGATTTACATTTCCCTGCACCACTCCGGGCAACTGATATTCGACCGGGTCCTCGATCGTCATCACGTTGCGCTCGACTGTATTCAATAGGTTGAGCAGCGCGTACAGTGTGGTTGTCTTGCCCGAACCGGTCGGACCGGTGGCAATGATCATTCCGTGCGGGGCGTTCACCATCTGCTCTACCAATGCCAGCACCTCGGGGGTAAAGCCGAGGTGATTCATGCCGATCCGCGCCGCCTTCTTGTCCAAGATACGCAGCACCAGATTCTCGCCATTGATGGTCGGGTAGCTGGAGATTCGGAAGTCGTACTCGCCTTGATGGGTAATGAGGGCGCATCGTCCGTCTTGCGGCACGCGTCTTTCCGCAATGTCCATCGCGCCCATAACTTTGATTCTCGACGTGAGCGGATATTGCAGGTCCTTCGGCAGCACCATAGCCTCTTGCAGCATGCCGTCGATTCGATATCGGATTCGCACTCGGCGTTGATGTGGCTCGATATGGATGTCGCTGGAGCGGGTCGAAATCGCGCGGACCAAGATGGCGTTCACAAGCTTGATTACCGGCGCGCCTTCCACCACCTCCTTGAGCTCGACAACGTTCATATTGCCGTCGTCAACGGCATCCCCGGCGACCTCGATCTCGGAAGAGTCCAAGCCCTTGATCGCTTCCCCTACGATTTCTCCAAGGTCGTCATAGGCGCCGAATGTGCGGAAAATCCCGTCGCGGATGTCTTCTTCCGTTGCGACATAGGGTTCGACAATTGCGTTCATCCGCTCTTGCAGCTCATCGATGGCCGCGATATCGAGCGGGTTGACCATGGCGACGGAATAGCCGTCCACCGTTTTCTCGAACGGGATGGAAAGTAGTCGAATGGCGGTCGAGTGCGGGATGGATCGGGCGACATCGGCGTCAAGGTCTAAGCGGGCCAGATCGATGAAGGCAACCCCTAGCTGCTTTCCGACACAATAGGCCTTCTGCTTTTCCGTTATCTTGCCGAGCCGCACCAACAGGTCGCCGATCGGCTCGGTTGCGTCCTCGCGCTGGCCAAGGATTCCGTTGAGCTCGTCGCGCTCGATAAGCCCTTCTTCCACAAACAGCTCAGCCAGGGGGCGTTCTACGATCAAAGGGCCTTCTCCACGAGCACCGTCGGAACGATCACGATTACAATCTGCGAGGTGCTTTTGGTGGTTTTCCGGTGCTTGAACAGCTCCCCAAAGAACGGGATGTCACCGAGACCGGGGACCTTCTGCATCTGCTTGACCTCTTCCTCGCGCATCAGGCCGCCAATCACGATGGGCTGTCCGTTCTTCACCCGCAGCGTCGTTTGCGCTTCCCGAGTCGATATTTGGGGATAGCTGGCGCCGTTCTGTTGGAGATAGCCCGTGATGCTCGAGACCTGGGGGTAGAGCGTGAGCGTAACATCTCCGTTGTCAGCAATCACGGCGCTGACCTGCAGATAGATGCCGACCCTCTCTTCCTGCTTGTCGAAGATCGGGGTGTTATTGGGGGTTAGGCCGACGATGACCGGGTAGAGGATGCGCTGACCGATGAGCACGAACGCCTTCTCGCCGTCAAGAACCGACACGGACGGAGAGGCCAGCAGCTTGGACTTGCCTTGGGTCTCCAACGCGCTTAAAACGGAGCTCACATTGAACGGGTCCCGGAGGTATTTTCCAAAACCAATTCCTCCCGTGGATCGTTCCTTGAGACCGATTCCCGACCAGCTCCATTCCAAACCGAGGTCTTTCAGGGCGTCTTCAGATACGTCGCTGATCGTGACAGAGACATTCACCTGTCTTCGGGGAAGGTCCATCTTTTTGAGCGCGTCCAATGCTGTCTGTACCAGCTCTGCCGGGCCACGCAACAGAAGGGTTCGCGCGGTCTGCGGTTCCGAAGAGCTTTCCGCGATTGGGCTTGCGCTAATCCCTTGCTTTGCGGAATAGGTGGAGCTAAGCCCGGGAGTGATGGATGAGGGAGCGGCCAGGACGAGCAGACCGCTTTCCGGCGGATACAGTTTGCCCAGGGCGATGACCGCTTCCCCCGCCTTGATGTGGTTACAGGTGTAAGCGGTCTGGATGATCTCGGGTTCCGGGCCTTTTGGGACGACGGCGGGACGCAGCTCGGGAAATATCTCCGCAAGCTTCTCCTTGGTGCCGACCACGTACACGCTCTTGTCCTTGTGCCACATCATTCCGTCGTATTTGATGAGCTGTGAGAGAGCCTCGTCAAAGGTCACGTTCTTTAGGCTGAGGGTTCGTTTGGAAATGAGGTCGGTGGCGAAGACAAGGTTGATGTTGTGCTGTTTCGCAAGTCCCTTTACAACCGACTTGACGTCGGAGTCCTGCATGTCTACTGAGACCATGTTGCTTGCCGCAAAGCTTTTCGCTATCTGCTGAATGATGGAGCCTGGCGGGTTTGCCGGAGCGCCTGTCACGAAACATGTTAGGAGGCCGAGGCAGACGGTAGTGCGTAGTAAGTTCATGGGTTCTTCTTCTCCTCCTCACCGGAGAGCACGATCAGGAATGGATGGCCGCTTTTTGTTAGCCGGATGCTTTTGCGGGAAAGGATTTTCACTATTTCGCCGGTCGGCAATTTGTCGCCGGTCGTCACGTAGAGCGGAGTGTTGTCGGGTCCGACGAGCACCGCCAACGGTTTGGTTCCCCATAACACTGCCGACAGCCGGTAATCCGGTGGCTCGGGCGTGACAGGTCCGGAATCTTTCTTTTGTTGCGGTTTGGTGCTCTTAACGGGCGCTGTCTTTGGTTCTGGGCCGGGTTGGGAGGCTGACTTTGCGCCGCCGGCTCCCGTGTTTGGCTGTGCGGACGTTTCGGACGTCTGACCAATTCGGACAGGGTGCAGGTTCCCGTAAAGTCCTTCCACGCCGAAATCAGGATTCGGATTCTCCTCGACCACGCCTTTCTCCTCAGCGGTTAGGAGTCTGGGATGAAAGTAGGGATCCGATCGCACCACCGAGAGATGCAAGTGGTTGTGCGCCGCCTTCGTGATTCCCATCGCCTGAGGGCCAATCTCCTTCACCGCCACCTTCGGTGGAGGCCCTTTCGGCATTGACTGCATCAGCGCATAACCCGTTGTAAATATGGCGACGATCGTGAGCGGCGCAACCAACCGAGGATCGTGGCGGAGTTTCTTCAGGTTCACTTGGCAGCCCCTGTATCGCCGCCCGGCTGGTACACCTCGACATTCATCTTCAATTCCAACTTGGACCCTTTGTTGTTGTCCATCAGCCCTAAACGGGTAATCGATATGCCGGTAACTTCCACGGGGCTAGGCAGTTCGCTCAGGTGATTCAGAATTGCATGAATCGCCGGATACGAACCGACCACGTCAACTTCGCTGCCGACCACCTGCCAACCGGGCACCGCCGTCCCCTTGTCGAAGTTGTCGAGCGCCATCCGCTCCACGCCCTCCGTCGCGATCTTCGTTATCTTTCCGCCGCTCTCTCGGCAAAGCCGATCGAGCTGCGCCGCGAACCGAATCGCCGTCTGCTGCGTCACGTCCACGCGCGACATTCCGGCCGCCTTTATCGTGTTGTCTCTGTACAGCTTCTGGGCGTCCTGAAAACTTGTGGAGCTTGTGTGGATGGAGCGCCTGAGATCATTCAATTTCACTGTTGATCCGTAGACGCGATAACCGATATAGCCGCCCGCGACCAGGACGACCGCCGCCACGATTCGCAAGGTCGTCGTCAACGACTCAACAGTGCATGGCTTGGAGAGGAGGACGCGGCTGTTCATTGAAGACCGATCTTCCCCTTGATTTCATATTGCGCAGCGCCTTTGGTCGCGTCCAGCGTTGTGGCCTCCTTGATTGACACGACGTGAAGCTCCTTCGTCGCCGGAGAATCTTGGTATCGTGCCGCCAATTCGTTTGCCGCTAGGAGCGATCGGGTTTCCCCGGTCATCTCCGCATCCATCTGGCCTGGAGAGAGCTTGAGCTTGATCTGCGAGACGAGTCCATCCGTGCCCGCGGCCGATTCAAGGATGGAGATTGCCGATTTCCAAGAGAGGAGATGCTCACCTGAGACCTGTTTCCGATCGAGGTAGCCAATGGTCGGCGCGAGCGTCGCTGCCGCGGCCCCCATCTTGTTTAGGCGGGATTTTGATTGCGAAAGCGTGCGCCCTTCTTTTGTCACGTCGGTATCGAGCGAGCGGCAGACGACCCATCCATACGGCAGAGCGAGACCGGCGATCAACAGAAGAACGACTAATCCGCGGACAGCGCCACGCGAACGGCGATAGTTGTTCTCATGCGCCGCAATGCGTTCCGCAAGCAGGTTTACTTGCCCGAAACTTAGGGTTGCTTCATGCTGGACGTGTCCAGAGGAAGTCGCTACTGTCACTATAGATGGCTCCTTCGCCAAGCGGTGCGTCCATCAAGTCGGCCGTTGCCAGGCCCATCGTGCCTGTGAACGCATGTTCGCGGTGCGATACCGATTCGAATGCGTTGATGTTGAATTTTGCCAATGCTTGGGAGAACGGGTTGACCAGATGGATGCTGACCCCCAATTGATGCGCAAGCACCTGCTCCATCCCGCGCAGCGACGCCATGCCCCCACACAGGTAGA
Source organism: Fimbriimonadia bacterium (assembly GCA_041483895.1). GTDB lineage: Bacteria > Armatimonadota > Fimbriimonadia > Fimbriimonadales > JABRVX01 > JBGPGO01. The sequence continues at coordinate 197,557 of JBGPGO010000005.1, read as the reverse complement.
CCCTGTCCAAGATTCCCGCATAGCTGCGTTCCGGAAAGAGGGATCGGTAGTAAATAAGCAGCCGATGAATCTCACGAATCATGGGCGCCAACACAGAATCGACAGACAGCTCCTGCCGCTCTCCGTCCGGTCCCACTCGCAACATCCCATCGATTGTGATGGCGCTGGTCGGCCCTTCCACCCAATCGGCCGCCTGGGCTTCCGTGCAGCCGCGATGTTCCGCGACTTTGAGCGCCACGTTCCGGCCGCCGATCGGGATCGCCCGCACGAAGCGCAGCGCCATATCGCGAACCACGTACATCTGCGTGGAATGCGAACCCATCTCCACAAACGTCAGGGATTGGTTACGCCAAAAGACTCCTCCGTGGGAGAAAAGACCTTGCAGAGCGCGCAGAACGCATAGCGGCTCGATGTCGGCCGCAACCGGTTCGATTCCCGCGGCCTCCATCACCAGCGCCCGGCTGTCCACCACATCTTTCGGAGCGCTGACCAGAAGATAGTGCGCAGCATCTCCCTCCGATGCTCCAGTGAGGCGCGTGAGGGTCTGGTAGCTGCCGCCTTCCGCCGACGGGAAATACCGCCTGGCTTGGAACGCGGCGACATCTTGCAGATCCACGTCGTCGACCGGTGGCAGGTCCACCCATCGTAGATTGAGGGCAGACGTTGGGACCGAGAATCGGCCGCGCCGGGGAAGGATGCCCTGCGATGCGCAAAGGGATTTTAGGAGGGCAGCCACCTTTTTGCGCTCGCCGATCACATCTCCCATGAAGCATCCCGGCGACACAGGACTCGTGGCCGCGGCCCGGACAACGACGCCTTCAAAGCTATCCTCGACGAGGATTGCTTTGAGGAGCCGGCGCCCAAAGTCGACTCCAAAGCCCGCTCGATAGTCGGCCTGCCGAGCATCCGAGCTACGCCGCATATTTGACATCCTCGTCCCGCTCGACGTTGGTCCAGTGGTCGGCATACATCTCGTCCAGCTTGCCCTCTCTCAAGAGTTGCTTGAGGGTCTGAACGACCACGGGGTCGAACTGGGAACCGGCGAAACGGTTGAACTGCTCCAAACGCAACTTTTCGTCCATCACTTCGCGGTAGGGACGGCGGGACGACATGGCGTCGAACGCATCAGCCACACAGACGATACGGACGGACAGCGGAAGCTCGCCGCCTCGTATTCCGTCCGGATAGCCGCTTCCATCCAGCTTTTCATGATGATTTCGAATGAGCATAAGCGCGCCCTCGTTGAGGCCGAGCGGTTTGCAAATTTCGTAACCGATGACCGGATGCCGCTTCATTTGGTTGAACTCGTCCTCTGTGAGGCGGCCGGGTTTGTTGAGGACCGCGTCCGGGATGCCGATTTTGCCGATATCGTGGAGGAGGGTCCCAACGCGCATTTCATCGAGGGCTTCCTCGCAGACACCCATATGTTTCGCGATCATGAGAGAGAGATCGCAGACTCGCTGGGAGTGGCCTCGCGTGTACTCGTCGCGGGCTTCCAAGGAGTTCGCCAGGGTTTCTAATGTGCGTAGGAACGTCTGACTCATATCTTCATACAAGCGGGCGTTGGCGCTGGCAACGGAGATGAGAGACGCCAGCATGCGCCCTAGCATCAGATCGTCTTCGGAAAACGGATTGCCTCGATCCGACGATTGGACCACGAGGCACCCGATCACTTCCTGGTTTTTTTTCGTGGCCGCGACGTTGGCGAATCGATTGAGAAGCGGCACGATGACGGCGGCGGTGCTGCCGGCAAGCGACAGGTCCGAAGCGAGCGGCTGGCCTTCCGTGTCGGTTGAATTCAGCAGCAGCGGCTGACCGGTCGCCGCGACGTATCCCGCCATGCCCTCGCCAAAGCGCAGCGAGCGCGGAAAGTCGTAGTCGGAGTTTGTGCTGTAGGCCACTTCGGTTGCGAGCTGCTCCGGGTCATCGGGCATGGTCAGCATGATGTAGCCGGCCGTGGCATTCATCTCGTTCACGGCGGTGCGCAGGATTTGGGTGAGAATTCGATTGATATCCTCTCCGCTTATCAGGCGTAGGGAGGTTTCGTAGATGGCGTTCAACCGTTGTTCCCGGTGCCGGCCCGTAGCGTCCTGTATGCGTGTCGCGCTCACGTACATGCCGCCGACCCAACCGGTGGAAATCAGTCCCATCTTTGTCCAGAGGCCGATAGTTGAAAGTGCGGCAGGATGCTGGTGCATGCTGGCGCTGAAAAATACTGCCATCGAACCGGCGGTCAGGTAGATCAGATTGCGGGGCTTGATGTCGGCAAATCCCGCCTCGACCAATACGACAATGTAAAGCAGGTAAGTATTCGAGGATGTTCCGCCGGGGGCGAACATGGTTAGAGTGATGACAACAAAATCAAGGACGCGGCCAATGTTGGCGAGGCGACGCCCCGAGGTGATGTACATCTCGCTCGTTTGCGTAGACCGCCAAACGAGCGCGTTGAAGGCAGCGACGGCAGCGGCAATCGCGACAATGTAGGGCAGCGCGACGCTTCCCTCCAGCATGACGCAGGCGGTGGCCAGCAAGGCCCAGCGAACGCGCACGATGAGCAGTTCAGCGTGCCTCTTATTGTTCATTGTACAGGTCCCTCAATAGTAGGTTCGGTCAGGCGGCGCGAATGTCTCAGATGCCGATAATGGGGAAGGGAAATGATGAAATTGAGACGTAGGCTGGGTTTCACTCTGCTTGAGCTGCTGATAGCGCTCCTGGTGATTTCTACAGGGGCTACTGCGACTGTGGAAGCGATACGGTACGCTCACGGCGTCAATATTAAAGCGCGATACCGGCTTTATGCTTTGGCTATCGCACAGTCAACCATAGAGACTGCCAAAGCAGCGCCCACGCGAACGGCAGGGACGGTTAATATCGCATCGCTGAACGGGTTGCCTTCCGGATCGACCGGAACTGTTACTTATACCAAAGACGCAGTGCGGACAAACCTGTGGACAGTCCAGGTGGTGGTCGCATGGACGGCCGGTGGCAGGCTTGGCAACTTATCTAACAGCGTGACGCTGGAGACGATGGTCTATGGGCCGTAGTCGCGCCTTCACCCTCATCGAGATGGTTATCGTCACGGCGTTGTCGTCGGTGACGATCAGCGTCGGCGTGATGGCCTATTCGTTCGTCATGCGGGAGACGGCGGCTGTCGCGGCGCAGGCATCCGTCAACATCCAAATTGCCGAGGCGATTGAACGAATGCGACCGACCATCGAGGACGCCTTTTCGTGTTCACCGGCAGCGATTGCGAACGGACAGCCCGGTCTGCTTTGTACGATGCCGGACACGATTATCAGCGGCGTATATGCACCGTGGAGAGTCGATGCTTTTGGAAAAGCGAAGTTCCAAGCGGGCAGCAAAGTACTTTTCTATATTTCGGACAGCACGGGAAGCCAGCTTGTCCCAGGCGATACTCTTTGGAAGGCGACAGCTCCGGCCGGAAGTGTCGTCTACACGATAGACACAGCCTGGTCCACATACTATTCCGGAGCGCCAAGGGTGCAAGGCATCTGGGGTTTCCTGCCGGTCATTGATGGCGTCTCCAAGACGGTTACCCTCAATTTCAACATCGATGAATCCGTAATGGCGTCGATTCTACAAGGCAAGCGCGTCGTGAACTCTGAAGGCGCGGGCATCCAGCTCGTCACATATTATAGGAACAACGCTCCATGAAGCGGCAAGATCGGGGCGGCGCGCTCTTGTTGGCGTTGGTGGTTGTCACCATCGGGTCGCTTGTGGCTCTTGCCGTTATCGAAGTCTCGACCGCGTCCTATTCGCGGGCCTATCGCGCGACGGCGCGGCAACGATTGCGCGATGCTTGCGAGGCGGGGATCGAGCGGGCAAAATACGAGCTGATTGCCACCCAGACTTTGGATCAAACCATCAACGGCACGGTTGGTCTGTCCAGCTACAAGGTGGTTCTTTCGCAGGTCAACACCCCGTCGTGGGCGTCCGTTCAGGCAGTCTCTACGGCAACCTATGATGGACAGACCCTCACCGTCACCCGCATACTCGGACCGGGCTTTCACGTAGCGCGGCCCTTTGACTACGCGATTGCGGCGAATGACAACTTCGATGCCGGTTCTGTTGTAACAACCGGCTCGGGTGGGACGAAGGGCGACATTCGCACCAACAACCGTGTCAAGTGGCCATACGGCGGTACCGTTAACGGCAATCTGCTGGTCGGTACGAACATCGACGGCCCACCCAACCCGACAGTGGCAGGAACGACCACTGTCGGCGCGCCGCAGCTCCCGTTTCCGCCCATCGATTACAACTACTATAAATCCATCGCCGGCAAAGTGAACATTGGCAACCTGAATACGACGTTGTTGTCCCTACTGACGGGGTCTCCCGCGATCGTCTACGTCGAAGGCAACTTGACGTTGACCGGAGGAGCGGTGGCCACGAACACTGTTATCGTCGTCACCGGCACATTCCGGTTGAAGTTGGCCGGTATTACGGTTGTTGGCAACGCGAAAATCTTTGTATTGGCAAATTCCATAACAACTGATTCAATCGTCGGTTCGACTACCGGCTTCTACTATGCGCCGGCGGGGACCTTCACGAACAACGGAACCATAACGATTACGGGGGGCGTTGCGGCAAAACAGGTTTCGTTGGGAGGCGATTTGAATGTGACGCTCGATCCGTCCCTCCGGGACGACGCTGATCTCGGCTACAATTTGCAATTACCCGGATATTAGAATTACGTCGCGGTCAGACTAGCTAATCCCTTCACAGTCTGACTGTGAAGGGATTAGCTAGTATTGTTGTGAAGTGATTATTGGTAAGGGATGAGAGGAACAGAGCGCTGAATGACCCAACTCGAACAGCTGTGCATCAACACGGTCCGAACTCTGGCAATGGATGCTGTGGAAAAGGCGACCTGCGGCCATCCAGGTACGCCGATGGCGTTGGCGCCGCTCGGGTACGTACTGTATCGGCACGTCCTTCGGCACAGCCCACGGAACCCGGATTGGCCCGTTCGCGATCGGTTCGTGCTGTCTTGCGGACATGCGTCGATGCTGCTCTACTCCTATCTCCACTTGACAGGATATGATCTTTCGCGGGAAGAGATCAAGAATTTTCGGCAGTGGGGAAGCAAAACGCCTGGACATCCTGAGTACGGGCATACTCCCGGCGTGGAAGTGACGACCGGTCCGCTTGGGCAGGGGTTCGGTGCGGCGGTCGGGATGGCGGTGGCGCAGAAATGGATGGCGGCGCGCTTCAATCGTCCTGGCCACGAAATCTTCGATTACAGAATCTACGTGGTCTGCTCGGACGGCGATATGATGGAGGGGATTGCCTCGGAGGCCGCATCGCTCGCGGGGCATCTGCGGCTGTCGAACATCACCGCCATCTATGACGACAATCACATCACGATCGATGGCAATACCTCGCTTTCCTTTTCGGAAGATGTTTGCCGGCGATTTGAGTCGTACGGCTGGTCCACCCAACATTTGGAAGACGCAAACGACCTTGAAGCCATTGGATCGGCGCTCTCTCGATCGCAGTCGTCCGACCGGCCCTCATTCATTCGATTGCGATCCCACATCGGATATGGGAGTCCGAATAAACAGGACACCGCTGCGGCGCATGGGTCCGTGCTGGGCGCGGAAGAGGTCGCGCTGACAAAGAAGAATCTCGGTTGGCCATACGAAGAGCCGTTTACTGTGCCGGACGAGGTGTACGCCGAAATGCGAAATACAGTGGATGAGGGCACGGCGCGATACGAGGCGTGGCAGACGCAATTCGCCTCCTATCAGGCGGCTTTTCCGGCTGAGGCCGGCGAGTATCTCGAATCGATCGCCGGGCGGCTTCCGGACGGATGGGACGCCGAAATTCCCACGTTTGGACCGGAGAAAGGAATGGCGACCCGCGTCGCATCCGGGAACGTTTTGACCGCCATCGCGTCGCGGCTGCCGAATCTGATCGGCGGATCCGGCGACCTCGCGGGGTCGACGAACACGACGGTCAAGGGCAGCAAGGATTTTGAGGCCGATTCCTACGACGCGCGGACCATGCATTTCGGCATTCGGGAGCATGCGATGGGCGGCGTACTGCATGGCATGGCCCTTACGCCCGGAGTGATCCCGTACGGCTCGACCTTCTTCGTTTTTTCGGACTACATGCGGCCGCCGATCCGGTTGGCTGCGTTGTCGGGCGTCCGATTCATCATGCTTTACACGCACGACAGCATCGGATTGGGTGAGGATGGACCAACACACCAGCCGGTGGAGCATTTGGCCGCGATGCGCGCGGTTCCGAACTGCCTTGTGATCCGGCCTTGCGATGCGAACGAGACGGCCGAAGCATGGAGGATTGCATTGGAGCATCGGTCCGGCCCTGTGCTGCTGATCCTGACCCGCCAATCGGTTCCGACGCTCGATCGATCCGTCGTCGCGCCTGCTTCGGGATTGCAAAACGGTGGATATGTTTTGGCGGATTTTGGTACCGGGCGGCCGAAAGTGATTTTGATCTCTACGGGATCGGAGATCCATCCAACCCTGGCGGCGGCGCAGCGATTGGCGGACGGAGGCGTGGCGGCGCGGGTCGTCAGTATGCCGTGCTGGCGGCTTTTCGACCAGCAGCCGCGCGACTATCGGGATTGCGTCCTGCCGCCGTCCATCACGAAGAGGGTCGCGGTGGAGGCGGCTTCGCCGTTGGGATGGGAGCGGTATATCGGCCTTGAAGGAAAGACTGTATGCATCGACAAATTCGGCGCTTCCGCCCCGGTTGAGATTCTGATGCAGGAATATGGGTTTACGCCGGAGAATATCGCCGCAACCGCAATGAGCCTTTTGACAAACTAGCATGGCCGGAGATGTTCGCACGATTCGACTTGTCGACGATCCACAGGCCCTTACCCGGATCGTTGCCCAGCGGTTTGTGCGGTTGGCGCAAGAGTGCATAAAAGCGCGGGGCCGGTTTCGGGTCGCCATGGGATTCCAGGGAGATTTGATCGCTATTGCCCAATTGCTGACAACGAGCGAATTCAAATCCGCAGTCGAATGGGGAAAGGTCTCGCTTATCTTCACGCACGATATTCATGCAGCCACGGACCATCCGGACAACCAGTTCGCCAGGGCCGAAACGTCCTTCTTGCAGCATCTTCCAATCGGAACCGTCCACAGAATTCATGGGGAACATGCGGACATCCAATCCGAATGCCGCCGATATGAGAACGACGTCGAGCCGCTGGATTTGGCTCTCGTCAGTCTATCGCCGGACGGGACGATTGCGGCGATCTTTCCGGAATTCGATGCGGGCATGGTTCCGCGGCTGGTCGAGCAGAGCCGCCCCCCCGGTTCCACGCAGAAGTGGATTACGCTAAGTCCTCTCGCGCTGTCCTTCGCCGACCACGTATGGGTTCTGGCATCCGGGGCCGAGACGGCGCCTGCGGTGCATCGCGCATTGGAGGGGGATTATGAGCCGTTCGTGAACCCGGCGCAGGGGATTCACTGCGACGGTGAGTTGATTTGGTTCATCGATCTTGTTGCTGCGTCGAAACTAGCCGTCGGCACACAGGCCTAACTGGGAACATTGACCCCGCTCGGTTGCGTCTATTGATTGGAGGGGAAAAATGAAAGCGAAGATCACCAGAATTGCGGTTTTACTTTCTGTGCTTCTCGTTTTTGGAGTTGCGAGCGGACAGTTCGACGATCTGTTCCGAGCGGCTCTCAAGGCGGGCGGAGCGGTGCTTGTGGCCGACAAATTCGGCAAGGATATCGATAAGGGCATCAACAGTTTGACCCAGTTCAAGGCAACGGATGTTGTGAAAACCAAGATCGTCCCGATTCTCAGCATCGGTCAGGGCGGCTATGTCGGCATCGCGCAGGTGATGGGACCAGTCGCCCAGGTGGATAAGGTGCAGGCCGTTGGGCAGGTCGAGGGCGATTTTGCGCGCCGGGCGTTGCGGCTGAAGGCGCTCGTGCCGATTTCTACCAAGACGCCTGGTAAATCGCTCGACCGCGTTGATGGCGTGGGCGTTTCCGCAATCGCCGACATCAAGCTTTAGAATTGGTCGTTGCTTCTGATCGTTTTCTTCTGACGCGATCTATCAACTGCCAGTCTGATTAATTGGAAGACATATAGGAGGCGAAAGACAATGAAGTATCGAAGCGTAGTTGTCATTCTATTTGCAAGCCTGATGATAGTTCCGTACCCTGGGCCGGTTCGTGCCAGCGAGGAAGGTCGTCGAAATACGGCCTATGGATTGGGAATTGGTTCGCTGTACCTGCTATCTCGCCGCGACACGCGGGTCCTTGGCGTTTTGGGCCTGGGCGGCACTGCCTATGCGACGAAGCTAATGCAGGACGACATCAATGCCCGCCATCGGCGCGAAAAAGCTGCGGCGAAATACCGCACTCTGACATCCGCTCCATCAAGCCAGAGCCTGGGATCCTCGTCGCGGGTCCAGTCTCTGATCAGTTCCGCCTACCGCAAGGGCATGGCGGAGGGCTACAAGAGCGGCTATAGAGAGGGCCTTGTGATTGGCCAGAGCGGACGAGGGCGGCAAGGCGCTTCGTCCGTAACGACAGCACCGGCCCCTAGCTCGAATTATCAACGCGTGCTTGCGGCGATGAATCGATAGTTATTTCGCGGGAAGACGCGCGACGAGATTACCGGCTGGGTCGTTTACCGCGACCCAGCTTTGGTCTTGGTAATAGCCGATCGTGGCGACCGGTATTCCCGATCCGTTATTGATTGCAAGAGCCGATCCGTCCTTTTCGACCGAGGCGATAAGTCGGACCTTTCCGGTCGCGTCGTATATCTCCAGCGATGGTTTCGTCGCCCCTGCCGCAATTACGATCCTGGGCTTTCCATCGGAGTCGTTAAGGCTCAGCACGGCGCCGTCTTTGTCGGCAAAGAGAATTCCTTGGGTCTTGCCTTTGTCATCGACTATTTCGAGTCGCCTCACTCTCAGAGTATCTTGCGGGCCTGATGATCGGCATCCAACGAAGGAAACGGCTCCGATTATCAGCAGACCAGTGCTGATGATGATCAGATGAACGGGTTTGTTTAGAAATTTCATAGTTCTCCTCCTAATCGACTGACGCGAGTTCTCGATATGCGGTTCCAGCCACGCCAGGAGTATCTAGTCTTCTTCGGTGATCACCTTCCACTCATGGATGCCGGCGGCCCAGTTGGGCTGCATGTCAACGATGAGTCGGAGGGCGGTTGTTTTAATCGGTTTGAAGCTGACATCGCACCATTTATCGGGCGCGACCGCATATTTGGCCCCGATCGGCTTCCACTCGTCGCCTTCCTTGTACTCTAGTTTCCAGGAGGCGGGGAAGCGGCATTCGCCGGTGCCGGTGTCATCGAACCAATAGACTTTTGAGCCATTGACGGTTACAGGTTGGGTCCAGGTGTACTGCACCCATTCCTGGCCGCCTTTGTGAGGCCACCAGTGGGCGAGGTCGCCGGGATGGGAGTTGGATTTGTCCGGGACGACGCCGTCGTTAATGGCCCACGGGGAGCAGTTTTCGCTGATGAAGGACATGTTTACTTTTGCGCTCAACTCCGCTCCACCTACGATGGGTGGGGGCGGGGAAGTGGGGATCCAGACCTTCATTTCGCCGGGTTTTCTATTGTCCCAGGCGTAGTAGGGGATGGCGGTGATTGGTTTTGTCGTTGGTGGCTCCGGGGAATTGTAGAGTCCTCTTCTCGGCGCGACATCGGCGACGCGGCCTGGGAACTCAAGCGTTTGAACACCAAGTGCCTTGTTCTCGCCCACGTAAATAGATTCCTCAGTGTTGACGTAGATAGAAGAAAACGCCGCGACATTGTCACACGCCTCCAGGCAGTAGATGAGCGGCCCTTTGGCCAATGCAACGCGGCCGATGTTGTCCTTGACGCGTGGATCGGAAACTATCATTCGCGGTTTCATTTGCAGATCAAATGTAACAATATCATTTGGCTTCCATATGCGGTCTATGACATAGTAACCGTCCTTGATCTCCACCTTCTGATATCCGTCGTTTATTCTCGGTGTGCTCACAAAGGGTTTGAATGCGGACTTCGGAGTGCCGTTCCAGATGGGCGCGCGAAGACGCAGTGCGAATTGCATCGCCCTTTCTAATTTCAGAACAATTTTTACAGCTCCATTCCACGGATAGTTCGTCTCAACATCCATCTTGATCGTTTTGTCAGCAATTGTGGTCTCAACGCTTCCCGCGACGTAGAGATTAACATATAGCGAGTCTTTCGATTTCGCGTAGATATAGCTGCCCAGCGAGGCTAATGTTCGCGTTTCGTTGGGCGGGCAGCAGGCGCAGACAAACCAACTCGATCGGTGATGATTGCCTTTGCTCTCCAGTGAATTGACATAGAAAAACTTGCTGCCATCCAATGACACGCCCGCCAGCATGCCATTGTAGAGCGCCGTCTCCATGACATCAGCGTACTTTGCATTGCCATATAACAGATTGAGTCGATGATTCCATAGCACCATAGCCACCGATGCGCAGGTCTCCTGATAGGCAGTTAAGTTAGGCAAATCGTAGTCGGTGGTGAAGCCCTCATTGCTGGCAGACGGCCCCATCCCGCCGGTAACATACATGCGCCTTTGCGTGGTGTTCTTCCACACCCGTTCGAGCATGGCCAGCAGACCTTCATCGTCCGTTTCGCGTGCCACATCCGTGGCGCCGGAAAACAGATAGCCCGCGCGCACGGCATGGCCGACGATGGAATTGTGATCGCGAATTGGCACATCGTCCTGCCAATAGGAGCCATCGTAACGATCCGGCGGCGTGTTGTGCTCCGTGGCGAAATAGTGGCTGCCGCGATTTTCGATGAAGAACCGTGCGAGCTCGAAATATTTCTTGTCCCCAGTCGCGTGCCACAGTTTCATAAGCGCCAGCTCGCATTCCGGATGGCCGGGGTAGCCCATTTTCTTATCGGGACCGAATCGTTCGGCGATGAGGTCGGCCAGCTTGATCGCCACATTTAGGAACGTCCTTTTACCCGTCGCCTGATAGTGAGCTACCGCGGCCTCGAACATGTGGCCCGCGCAATATAGTTCATGGGTGTCGCGCAGATTTGTCCAACGTTTGTCCGGCGCGTTGACCTGGAACCAGGTGTCCAGATATCCGTCCGGCATCTGCGCGGCGGCGATTTTTGCTATCAGCGCATCCAGCTTTGCATCCAAAGCTTTGTCCGGATGTGAGGCCAGCGAGTAGGAGGCCGATTCGATTGTCTTGTACAGATCGGAATCGGAGAAAATCAGTCCCTCATAGCCCGTGTGTTCGCCCTTGGCCGCGCGTTCGAAGTTCCGGATCGTTCCCACCTCTTCAAGTTTCTGGAACAGATGTGGGATGGAGACTTTGCGGTTGACTTCCTGCTTTGGCGCCCAGAAGTTGTCGGCGATTTTGACTTGGGTGAACGGGATCTCTTCCAGCTTGGGTAGTTGTCGCGGGACGGCGAGTTGGAGTAGAAAGGCGATTAGGATGGCCATACGAGGATCATACCACTGGAAGGATTTTGTGTGGAGTTGGCGAACCGGCTTGCCGTGCACTTTCTATTCGCCACCATCCTAGCCGCCGGAGCCGCCATGCAATCCGAGCCAATTTCCGCAACGATTCGCGTCGATACCACAAAGCCGGGGATTCGCGTCAGCCGCACGCTGTATGGAATTTTCTTCGAGGAAGTCAATTGCGCCGGGGATGGGGGATTGTACGCCGAGATGGTGCGAAACCGATCGTTTGAAGATAGCGAAAAGCCGGAGCATTGGAGCTTTCAGCCGGGCGGCGCGGAAGTCTCCGTTGACACGAGTAAGCCTCTTTCGCAGAGCAATCATAGATCGCTGCGCATCGGTTTGCCTCCTTCCGGGAAAGTTGAGATTATTAATGAAGGATATTGGGGCATTGCCGCGCGAAAAGGCGACGAGTACAAATTTTCGATCTACGCAAGATGCGATGATACGGCGGCTCCTGTCGAGGTGCTCTTGCGCGGCGACGAAGGGACGACGATTGCCCATTCGACTATTCGTGGAATCACGAAGGAGTGGAGACTGTTTCGGGCGACGCTGAAGCCGACCGCGAATGCAACGCGCGGAAGATTGGTAATTGCGGCCTCCGGTCATGGATCCGTGTGGCTGGACATGGTTTCTCTCTTTCCGAAAAGGACTTGGAACAGCCGGTCCAACGGTCTGCGGACCGATCTCGCCGATATGCTATTGGAGTTACGTCCTGCCTTCGTGCGCTTTCCCGGCGGATGTTGGGTCGAGGGCGACACGATGGCGACCTCTCAGCGATGGAAGCGCACCGTGGGTGATTTAGTTGATCGGCGCACGCAGTACAACTTGTGGCAGTATATGTCCACCAATGGTCTGGGATATCATGAGTACCTGCAGATGTGTGAGGATTTGGGCGCGGAACCGCTTTTTGTGATCAATTGCGGCATGTCGCACAAAGAGAACGTGCCGATGGACAATATGGACGAATTTGTGCAAGACGCGCTTGACGCGATCGAGTATGCGAATGGTCCTCCAACTAGCAAATGGGGTGCGCTGCGCGCGAAGAACGGGAATCCGAAGCCGTTTGGCCTGAAATATATGGAGATCGGCAACGAAAACGGCGGGCCGGCGTATCATGAGAGATATCCGTTGTTCTATAAGGCTATCAAAGAACGGTATCCAACCATGCATCTGATAGCAAACGTGTGGGGTGGTTATCCGGATGCCAACGTGGATATTGTCGACGAACACTACTATAGCAGTCCCCAGTTTTTCATCGACAATGCTGCGCGCTATGATAAGTATGATCGCAAGGGACCGAAGGTGTACGTGGGTGAATATGCGGTTACTCAGGGCTGTGGGGAAGGGAACCTGATCGCGGCGATTGGGGAGGCCGCCTTTATGACCGGGATGGAGCGCAATTCTGACGTTGTTATCATGTCTTCTTATGCACCGTTGTTCGCCAACATCAACCACAAGACGTGGAATCCGGACCTGATCTATTTCGACAACCATCGCGTTTGTGGCACGCCGTCGTACTATGTGCAAAAGCTGTTCAGCGAAAACCGTCCGGATGTCATTCTGCCAATGGATATCAGCTATTCCTCTGTTCCGAAGGCCCGATTTTCGCCCGGCGGGATCGGCGTTGGCACGTGGCACACGCAGGCGGAGTTCAAAGATATCCGGGTTGTCCAAGGGGCGGACGTACTATACGAAAGCGCGGACGGCAGCTCGCTGACGCGTGGCCCCGGCGGTTGGAGTTCACAGGATGGAGCGCTGCGGCAGACAACGGATGCGGAACCGTCCCGCGCATTTCATACGTTGCACGGTTCAACAAACTATTCGATAACGCTCAAGGCGCGAAAGAACGGCGGCGCCGAGGGGTTCTTGATAACCGTCGGTATGGAGGATGACCAGAACTACCTTTGGTGGAATCTGGGTGGCTGGGGGAACACCAAACATGCCATCGAACGGTGCGTCGCAGGCGCAAAATCAATCATTGCGGAGGCTCCGGGCGCTATTGAGAGCGGGCGATGGTATGACATTCGGATCGAGTTCTCCGGTGAACGCATCCGGTGCTATCTGGACGGCAAGCTGGTCCACGATGTGGAATGCCCGCAGATCACACCGCTCTACGCTGTGGCCGGGAGGGTTGACAAGACTGGTGAGGTGATCATTAAGGTGGTAAACGTGTCAGGAGTCGCTGTTCACGCTACGATTGAATTGGAAGGCGGTGGCGATTCGAAGAGTGGTACGCAGACCGTGCTGTCTTCGGAATCACCCACCGACGAAAATACCATCGATAGTCCGGCGAAGTTGGCTCCACATACTAACAAGGTCAATCTCAAGGTCCCGCGGTCCGAGCACGATTTCCCAGCCTATTCGATCACAATCTTTCGGGTCAAGTGATTCGTGCAGGGTTGCGCAAGACCATCCCTGTCACCCGTTGCATGGCAAATCGCTCATAGAAGGGAGCGACGTTCGCATCGCAGCAGAGATCGACCCCATAGAGGTCGTGAAGAGTCTCGAGCATCCGACGCACTAGTTCCGATCCGATGCCGCGATCTTGGTAGTCCGGTAGCACTTCCAATAGCGGGATGTAGGCCATCAGGCAGCCGTCGGAGATCGCGTTGATGAAACCGACTACGCGCTCGCCATCCAGGGTTAGCCACACGTGTGCGCTGCCGGTCAGCACCCGATACAGCAATTCAGGCGTCAGCGGCTTGCGCCACCCGACGCCAAATCCGACGAAGGCATCCGGGTTGATCCCCGCGAGCGAGGAGCGATATTCGATCATGACTTGAAGTATACAGGACACCGCCGCCCTTCCCAGAACTTTGAATGCGATGGATACCTATACGCGAAGAGACATTCTCTCGGCGGGACTCGGCACCGCTGCGGCGATGGGATTGTCGCGACTCGGGATTGCACAAAGCCGGGCGTCCGGCGCAAACCGGCTCCGAAACAATCCCACCGAACAGGGTGTCAAAGCCTTGAAGATCGGCCTCCAGACCTATTCTTTTCGAACGTACTCTTGGCCGGAGGCGGTGACGAAGGCCCACGAGATCGGAATTAAGTACCTTGATGTTTCCGGCGCGCACATGAAACATACAGTGAGTGAAGACGGCATTAAGTCATACGAAATCCCAGTACGTGAAAACGGCATAACGGTCCTGAGTCATGGGGTGGTGCAGATGACCAAAAACGCCGAGGAAAATCGCGCCGTTTTCGTGTTCGCCCACCGACTGCGAATTCCGGTTCTAACCATCGATATCGATCCGGAGGCCATTCCGCAAGTCTGCGATCTATGCGACGAGTTCGGCATCAAAACCGGCATCCACAATCATGGCCCCGGCCACCGGTATGGGACAATTGCCGCCGTGCAAGAGGCGACCGACGGCCGGACGAAACGATTCGGCGCATGCGTTGACACCGGCCACTATCTGCGGTCGAAAGAGGACCCGATCGTCGCCATCAGAACCTTCGGTGATCGAGTCCACGGAGTGCATCTCAAAGACTTTACGAAGGGCACGAACTCGGAGCAAGTAGTCGGCGAGGGTGACCTGGATATCGAAGGCGTCTATCGCGCGCTGCTCGATGTGCATTTTACTGGCCTCGTCGCGATCGAGTACGAAGCGGGGGCAGACGATCCGGTGCCGGGCGTCAAACGCTGCCTCGCGAACGCCATTGCCGCGGCGAAGAAGCTAGGGCTTGCTTAATGCTCCATGATATTGGGGATTGCTTTCTCGTAGGCATTGATCGCATCGTGCATGCGCACCGATACCACTTGCTGGTGGTTTGTTATGGTCAGGTCTTGGATTTGCCGATCGTAGCCCCCAATGCAGCGCAGATGCAGGCCGAAGTCTTTTGCGACTTCGGAATCGAGCGGCGCAGTGGTGCCGAGAATGATGCGAGGGGAGAACTCGCCGAACAGAAGCGCTGCCGTCGATCGACTCCAGGTAAATGGTTTGCGTGTCTTCGCCGCCGATTCCAGTTCCTTGTGCAACCAATCAGGCGACGACGGAGCGTCGCCCTCCAGGGACACATGAGCCCCGGCCCGGCCGCCGATGCAGCATTCCGCGATCGCCACCGCCAGACCGCCGTCCGAGCAATCGTGCGCGCTCTCGATCCAACCCTCCGCGGCCGCCCGCACCAGAAAGCGATGCACGGCGGCCTCCTTGTCCAACTGCGCATGCGCCGGGAGACCATCCTCGATGCCATGACAGATCGCCAAATATTCGCTCGCGCCGAGCCCTTCGTGGCGCACATTTCCCACATCCGCCCACAGCAGATAGATAAAACCCCGCTCTCCCACAAATGCGGAGCCGATCCGATGCGAAGCATCTTCCAAAACGCCCAACATGCCGATCGTCGGCGTCGGCAAGATGGAGGGCGATGCTCCGTCATCGCCGACCGCCCCGGCGATGACGGAGCATCGCCCTCCAGGGGATTCATTGTAGAAGCTGACGTTGCCGCTGATCACAGGCGTGCAGAGCGCGTCCGCCGCCTCCGCAATCCCTTTCACCGCGTTCTTGAACTGCCAATACACATGCGGATCGTTTGGGTCGCCGAAGTTGAGACAGTCGGTAATCGCACGCGGCATCGCGCCGGTGCAGGCCACGTTTCGCGCCGCCTCCGCCACCGCTAGCCGCCCACCCTCGTGAGGATCAAAATAGCAGTATCGCCCGTTGCCATCCACCGCCAGCGCGATACCTTTTCGCGTTCCGCGTGGCGCCAGAACCGAAGCGTCGGCGCCCGGTCCGATGGCGGTCTGCGTCTGCACAGACACGTCATACTGCTCATACACCCATCGTTTCGACGCAATCGATGGGGTAGACAGCAGTTGCAGCAGTGCCTTGCCATAATCGTCCGGTTCCGGAACCTTAGAAGCATCAAAGGCAATCGCCTTCTGCGAATAGGCCGGCGTTTCGGCGGGTAGGTCATAGGCCGGGCATTCGTCCGCAAGCTGCTTCGCCTCCAAGTCCGCCACAATTCGTCCGTTGTCTTTGATCCGAACGTGGTTGTCGGCGATCACTTGACCGATCACTTCCGCGTTCAACTCCCACTTATGGAAGATCGCGCGGACGGCCTCTTCCCGCCCCGCGCGCGCGACTAGCAGCATCCGCTCCTGGCTTTCCGACAGCATGATTTCGTACGCGCTCATGTCCTGCTCGCGCAATGGTACGCGCCGTAGCTCGATCTCCATCCCCACTCCGCCCTTGGCCGACATTTCGCACGTGGAGCAGGTCAGCCCGGCCGCGCCCATGTCTTGAATCGCCACCACATCGCCGGATGCCAGCGCCTCCAGGGTGGCCTCGATCAGCAGCTTTTCCGCAAACGGATCGCCGATCTGCACGTTGGGCCGGCTGGCCGCGCTGTCTTCTTCCAATGTGTCGCTTGCAAATGTCGCGCCGTGGATGCCGTCCCGCCCTGTGGACGACCCGACGTAGATGACCGGATTGCCAATCCCTTCCGCGCGGGCGGAGGCCACCGAATCCAGCCGCAGTATCCCCACCGCCATCGCGTTTACCAGCGGGCCGCTGTAGCGTGGATGGAACACCACCTCGCCGCCCACAGTCGGCACGCCCACGCAGTTGCCATACCCGCCGATCCCCGCGACCACATGCTCGAACAGATACCGATTCCGCTCGACATCCCCGGGTGTCGTAACGCCGGCATCCTGCCGGCCAAAATCCGCTGTCGTAACGCTGGCATCCTGCCGGCAAGAATCCAGCGTAATCGGCCCAAATCGCAAAGAGTTGAGGCTGGCAATCGGCCGCGCGCCCATCGTGAATATGTCTCGCAGAATTCCGCCCACGCCGGTCGCCGCGCCGTTGTGTGGCTCCACCGCGCTGGGGTGGTTGTGACTTTCCATCTTCATCACAATTCCCAGTCCGTCGCCGATATCCACAATCCCGGCGTTCTCCAGGCCCGCGCCGTCCACCGCCTCGGCGTAGCGCTTGAACAGCTTCAGCACGTTCTTGGAGCATTTGTAGCCGCAGTGCTCGCTCCACATCACGGCGAACATGCCGAGCTCCGTGTAGGTGAGCGGCCGGCCGACTTTGTCCAAGATCAGTTGGTATTCGGCGTCGGACAGGCCCATCGCGCGATATACTTCGGTGGTGATTTCCGGATCGGGGACAATCGTCGGCATGCCCAATTGTAGCCGGTCGTGTCAACCCGTAACGCTGCCTCTTTATTCGTAACGCTGGCTTCCAGCCGGCATTATCGTTTCGGACTGGTGCCGCTTGGAAGGCAGCGTTACGAATGAAGCTGCTCTGCCGGCTGGAAGGCAGCGTTACTGACGGTTATCGATCCCGCTTCGTCCAGATCGGTGGAGGTTGAACAAATGGAAGACAAGATGACCCGACGAGGGTTTACCGGGTGGGTAGGGAAGGCGGCTTTGGCGACCCTATTTGCGGGTGCAATGGGCGGCAGCGCCCAATCGCTCTATCGCAGGCGCGGCGGATCGCTGGGACAGTTTGTCGGCTCGGCAAAGGGCACAGACCTGAATGGCGCGATTCGGAATGCCGTGGACCAGGCTCGCAAACAGTCCCGCGGAAATCAAGATTTTAGCTGGCGATTGGTGGAGACGCGCGGCACCACGGACCACCACGGCCGGTCCGAGTTGACGGCCGTGCTTGAGGTCTTCGACGACACCGGTTACTCGGATCGGGATCGATTCGATCGGCGGGATCGGTAGTTCTTGGGTCCGGCATTGCTTGCGGCCCGACAACCTCGCCGCATGATGGGGTAACAGAACGCCGCAAGCAGGGCCGCCATGGACGGTTCCGGCACTGGGGAGGAGAGATACAGGCGGCTATCTTTGCCGGTGGGATCGGAAGCGATCCAGACCACGTCTCCGTTCGGGCCCATCCGAATTCCGCGGGAGTCGTAATTAGCCGCGTCCAGTCCCAGCGCGTCTGCGGATAGGGCAAAGCTGTCCACGTAGACTCGGTTCTTGCTCCCCAAGAACGGATCGCGCACGGTCCACATCAATCGGCCGAAGTCGTCAGCCTCGGCGCGGTATGCGTCCGGAATGACGTCCGGGCCAAGGGCCTCTAAGGAGACATCTCTTGTGTCTACGAAGAGATGGACGTGGGACCAGTCAGGCAGTTTTGCGTCCCAGTATGCGTGACCATTGCCGCTGATCTGCAATGCTTCGCGCTGCTGGAGCGTCTGAGTCCCGAATACTTCGTAGGAGAGATTCCGATTGTTCACAAATAGGCCGTATTCTGGCCCGTTTGTCACGCCGCCGGTGTACCAAAGAATGTCTCCTTGCTCATCCATGCCCCGTCCGAACACCCTATGATCGGTCGCGCCCGCCCCGAACATGAAATTTGTATAGTCCAGGTCGTTGACGAACAAGTGGCGGAAGCCGTTGTAGTTTGCCGTCCAGAAAACATCGCCGTTGTCGCTGATCCCACCCACCCCGGCGGGAACGTTCGCGCCGACGATGCTTGCGGAGTAGAATGTTTGGTTAAGAAACACTTGTTGCACCCCGTTGGTCTCATTCGCCGTCGCGTCCCAAGCCACGTCGCCTTTCGCGTTGACATATTGGGAGGATACCCTGACAGGGTCGGTGAGGAGGGAATCGGATACCGGTTGGGATGCCAAGAACAGGTGGCCGATGCCCGCGCGGGCGCCTGTTTCTGTGGCCTTCCACAATGGTCTGCCGAATTCATCAATTCCGTAGCCGTTGAAATTGTATGTGGTGTTCGGGTTGAGTACGGAGCTGCTCCAATCCGTATGATCGGTGTAGATCGTGAACCCCGGTCCGGTGCTGCCGCCGTACGCGACCTGGCCTTTCTCGTTAATCCCAATGCTATATGCGACCCGCTCCGGTCCAAGCCATGCGCTCATATTCTCGGTATTTCTGTACACATCCTGATTGACGCTGCCGTGAAACCCCACGAAGTAGAACGCCTGTCCGGCACCGTTCACGTGAGCGGTGTCATTATCCTGGGAGACCTTATTAAAACCCCTTTGCAGCAACTGGTGATGCCATTGCTGTTGGGAGAACACACATATTGGCAGGAACACGGCGGTGCAAAAAGCGAATGATTTCATTGAATACTCCGTCAGGGAATGCAGGGATCGCCTGTCCCGACAGTTGCGGGACAGGCGATCGTGGTTACTAGTGGGGCGCCCAGACGGCCTTCATGTGGCCGCCGTGCCCGCCGATATAGATCAATCCCTCTCCGTCGACAACGATCATGGGTCGAGCGCCATACGCGTCGTTCGCATCGCCAACATCGTAGCCGAGGCTGATCGGGAATGGATACGCGATGGCGCCGCCTGTCGTGCCCGCCGTTAGCGAACCGCCGGCGGTGACGAAGAAGATTGCGTCGCTACCGCCGGTGTACCGACGCCCAACGCATGGCGTCGCGCGATAGTCCTTCGGGCTGGTCGTGTTCTTGAAGTCTAGCGGAGCGGTTGCGGTGGTCCCGGCGTCACTGACGTGCGTGAACATTCCGAACGCTGATCCGCCGGATGGCGCCTCCGCGCCCGCAAGCCAGGTCCCGAAGATCGCCTCACCGGCCGTGTCAATACACGGATCGGCGTAAATGAAACCAAGGTTCAGGTCCTGAATTGGCGGGGGTGGGAGTCCAGGTGGCCGATACGGCGTCGTTTCTATCCGCTTGTGCGGCAAACCGGACCATCTCCATGAAAGGGTTGACGTGCCTTGGCTCCAAGTCAGCTGGGCTGTCGCCGCGTAGATGAAACCGCCGTAATTTGAGTCGTTATGCGCCGCGGTTCCCACGTAGGCAGTAACCTCACTAATTCCACCCTCCTCGCGGATTGCTGCCCAGCCAGTTATCGGGGCGGTGGGCTCATATGCGTTGGCGCGGGTTTGGTGATCTTGGAAGCCGGACAGATTGTCGAATATGCAATGGATGACGTTTCCGAGGTCAGGTACCACGAGATAGCCGCGCTCAAAGTACCAGACGTTGTTGACCTCCTGCCAGTCCGCAACATAGCTGACGGAAGCAGCGATGCCCGCACCGATTGTGGTGATGTTGTAGCCGGAAGCCGGCGAATTATCTCCACCGGAGCCGTCAAAGTCCACGTCGAAACCGGCCAGAACTCCGCCGCCATCCGCCCCGACCGCGCCCACGAAAACGAGCTGCGGGTACGGCGGTTCCGGTTGAGTTTGGGCGAGGCTCGGCCGAAAGAGAGGACTGCTGCGGATAATCGGATAGGTATTGCTGACCTTCGCTCCGACTCTCGACCAACGCCACATCAGCGTAGCTCCGCTGCCGTCATCCCGAAGACAGTACACCCGCCCGTTATCCGCGCCGAAGCAGATGCCCCACGAGTTTTGACCTTCCGCTGGGTTCTTGAAATAGACGAGCGTCGGGGTGGATCGAATGGGAAAGTCGATGCTGTCCTCGGTCACTTGAAAAGACCATTTGAGGACCGCGCGGGAACTGGGAGTGGAGTTGGCCCAATCGAGCGTGTAGGCGTACAGCTTCCCGTCGTCCGCGCCAAAGTAGATCGTTGGAGTCGGATCGACGGTGCCGTCCTCCGGTTTGTAGTTCGTCACGGGCGTGCACACAACTCCCGTGTTGATGTCCGCCGCGCTGGATAGTTGAAAGGACCATGCGACCGCGCCCGAAGATCCCGCTCCGCCGGGAACCCTGTAGTAGTCACGGTTTGCCGTCCGGTGATAGCCGTATCCTCCCATCCCCCATGAGGATTTGAAGATATTGCGCTCTTGTTGCCCTACAACCGCCACGCCCGTAATCGAAATTACAATTACGAGTGCGGTTCGCAGATTTACCCTACTTTTCATTCTACACCTTCCAAGTTCACTCAAAGCAAAACCAGTGGGTTTCATTTTAACCTCCTTTTAGGTTCGTGTGGACCGCACTATTACGGGCATTTGAAGGATAGCACCATCGGCAACGATTCACGAGCCGGTATTAATCAGTACCGACATGAGTGCGGGTACCTGAACCATTTGGGCCACCATCCGAACGGTAAATGTCATTACAGTTACGAGACCAGTTCGCAGGAGTACCTTGCTAATCACTTTCCTGCAGCTGCGGCATCGACGCAGTTATTCTTTCAGCGTAAAGGCCGGAGAGAATAATCCTACTCCAAGCAGCCTGCGTTCATTTCGATCCGAAGGTCCCCAACAAACTTTCCATGCGAGCCGGCCTGGACAACCGGGCAGCGGTCGACGAAGCGCGGCTCGTGCAAGACCTCGTGCGAATGCCCCCCAATGATCAGGTCCAGTTCCGGCACGCGCGACGCCAGTTCCAAATCGGCCTTCAGCCCGATATGGGTCAGCGCAATCAATACGTCGCAGTTCGCGCGGAGCGATGGGGCCAGGCGCAGCACTGTCTCGATCGGTGGATCGAACAGGAACGCGCTGATCATTCGCGCGGCCATACGCTCGGTCACCATCGGCACCGTCACGCCGATGACGCCGACGGATATGCCGGATGGAGTCTTGAGCAGAACAAACGGGGCGAGTCGCGGTTCCGAGCACCCTTTCGATCGCATGTTCGCGCACAGCACCGGCATCGGCGCGCCTTTCAACTTCGCGCGCAGACCGATTTCGGTAATATGAAACTCCCGGTTGCCCAGCGTCAGCGCGTCGTATCCCGCGATCTCCATCAGACGCCAAACCGGTTCCGGAAAGAGAGGAATGCCGACGTTTCCGACCTTCACCGCGTCGCCGGCATCGAGCAGAATCGTGTCCGGCTCTTCCGCCTTCATCGCAGCAAGCTGGTGCGCCTGCGACTCCGTCAATCTCCCGTGAAGGTCGTTGGTGAAAAGTACCCGGAGCCTAGCCACCCGGGCCTTCGGCCGGTGTGGGTGGCGCCGCTTGATCTTCTTGCATCTTTTTGCGCTTCTTTTTCTCCGCAGCGATTTGGTCTTTGACATCCTGCGGAGGACTAAAGATATCGAAATCGGAATTTGGCATGCGTTTTGAGAAGCTCAATTTGACGGGGATGGCGATTCGATCCGTCAGATGGATGCGGAACTGCATCTTTAGCGATTCTTCGCGCCCCATCTTGGGCTTCATCCCCATCTGCTCCATCTGCTGCCGCGCGTCCTCGGGAACGTCCGCAATGTCGCCGAGCATTGAGGGACTGATCGACATGTGGTAAAAGGCGCCGCCACCTTGCTTGTCCGCTAATTCAACATAGAAGCCGTTCTTGCGCGTTGACTCCAAAGACACGCTCAGCGGGAAAGAGGTGCTTTGCGGCACCCGTTCCGCCCAATCGAAGGGACTGGTTGGAGACCGGAACGGACCTTTGTCGTCCGTCTGTTCTTCCCCGATGTTGCTCATGTCGAAGTCCATTCCCTGTCCGCCATACATGGCGTTGTATTCTCGGATGGCGTCGATCACGTTGGCCTTTTGGTTGGGCATCAGGCTGTCAATCGAAAGCGGCTTGCCGGCCGTGAGAGTGTTGCGATGGAACGGGCTGAGCGAGCTCCAGAGCCGCAGCATCGCTCGCGATTCCGGGCTGAAAAGGGCCTTGCCGGTGCTGGCCATCATCAGGAAATCCATGCCGTTCATCGAAAGGCTGCGATATTGAAGCTCGTTTGCGGAATTGGCGAGCGAGGCGAGCTGATCGATTGTCGGTTCTTCGCTGCCGGATGCCATTCGGTAGATCGCGACGAGCGTATCGCGCGGCATCTGGCGCGGCCGATAGTAGCCATATTCTCGATTGCGCAGCGAAATCCAGCCGTCTTTCACGACCCAATCTTCGCTCTCGTTCGCCTTCATCTCATCCAGCGCTTGTCCAACTCTCTGATTCTCTTTGGTCGGACCACCCGGCTGCATGCCGGCAAATATCCCCAAAGTTTGCGATGGGTTGCTGACGTCGAACGCATCCGAGATGAGACAGAGTTCAGCGGAGTCCGCTATGGCCAATCGCGTCGGCGCGGCCACCCAGTTGAGCGGATCTTTCTTGATCATGTCCTGCATAAAGTGTCGCATAACCGCGAGCATGCCGCCAGTCGGATCATCTGTCGGGACGTCTGGAACCAGCTTCGGCATAACGACCTTGCGGCCTAAGATCGGATCCTTGGAATAATCGGGCGGCGGCGGTTCAGGCCTCTTTTCTTCCGTGTCGTCGGAAGTCTTTATGCCAGCGGCGGCCATTGCATTGCCAAAGAAACTGGGGGTGCTGGTGGGGGCATCGAAGCGATATTCCCCGACATATACGGAGCGCCGTCGTCGGTCCATGCCAATCAGGTTGACGGAAAGTCCGCCCGCGTCGCTGGACATCATCCATCGATTCGTCGTTCCATACCGCACCAAGATTGTGACTGTTGCGACGGACTGTGGGTTGGTATCCACACCTGGCCCGTTGGGAACATCTCCCTGCTCCTCCGACCAGACCGGATGCACGGACGGACCGATGCTCGCTTCCGGATCGACGTTCATGCCTTGATAGACATCTTCCGGCGCTGGCGGCGAGGCATCGTCTTCGACCGCCGGTGCTTCCCCCGCGCTTGGTTCATAGGCGCACCAGTCGCGCATCGTTCCAATCCACTGATTGGCGAGGGAAAGCTGATACATGCGCGGAGCGGTGCAGAAACTCACGGGGTCTCCCGCCGCGATTCGGTCCCAGGTCTGGTCGCTCAGGTTGGACAGGAACTGCGCGATGGTGCGGCGATCCGCGCGGATATCGTCGCTCAGTTGTCCTTCCGGCTTTGACTGCCAAATCTGATGAGCCTTCTCTTCCGGCGACTGCTGCCATTCGTCGTTACGGTTGTGCTCCTCCTCAATCTTCTTCCAATCGATCTTGGGCTCTGCCTTTGCCCATTCCTTATACTTTTCCCTCATCCCATCGATCTCTTTGTCCGAGAGTTTTGCGACCTTCGCCACCACTTCTCGAATCTTCGCGATTCGCTTTCGCTCGGAATCGAGCCGATTGCGGTATTCCCGCTTTGCAGCGTCGGTGGGCTGGCTGAGAACGTAGGAATAGCTCGGCGCGCTTCCCTTGATTTCCCATCCGAAATCGAAGTGCTCGGCGATCTTCGCCATGATCTCGGCATAGGACTTGTCTTTCACCGACAGAATGATGAGATCCCCGGAAATCTTGTTGCCGGCCTTGATGTCCGCGCCGGTTGCGGCCGTAAAGTCCTCCAACAGCGATTTGAACGAGGTCGCTTCGTAATTCTTGGTGAACTTCTTCGTCAGGCGCGAATCGTCCGACAGCCGGACGGTCTGTTCCTGGCAGTACGCCGCGAGGCAGACCGCGAAGGAAAGGAAGATAAGGATCTTTTTCATAGTATCACCGGGTCCCGTTAAGAGTAATCATATTATACAACCAGATAGTTAGTACGCACGGCGGACCCAATGGATGCGGCATAAAATGGCAATCGGTCCGCGACGACAGATAATTCTACTTGGCTCTTTTGAACGTGACGGCGGGGAAGTTGATGCAACTGCGAGACCTACCGGGCGGCACCGGCTTTGCGGCGAGATTGTTGGCACTTGGGGCACAGCGGCATGCCGAATGCCACCATGCTGAGCTGCGTTTGGGGCAGGGTGAGCGTTTTGCCGCACTCGTCGCACGTCGCGGCCTCTTTCGGAATATTGATGGGCGGCGGCTCCGGTTCCGCGGCCGTGGGTTGGGAGTAGGCCAGATCGTCGCTCAGGTCCACCTCATCGAGGCCAGGCAGCTCTTCGAAGGAGGCCATGCCCACGTTCACGGCGTCGCGCAACGCCCGGGCCTTCGCCCGGGTCTCCGCCATACGAATGAGGCAGGTTGTGAACTCTGCGGGCACGTTGTCCGGCGCGGCGTCGCCCAACCCGACGAACGATCCTTTGGCAGTGACGACGCGGGCGCGGCAAATCGCCACCTCGCCGTTCGCCTGCGCCGGGACCTGGATCAGGTCGGTTTCGATGGACTCCAAGCCCTGTTCGTGGGCGGCATCCAAAAGCCCCGCGTAAAGAACAAAGCTCTTCCCGTCCCGCTCGATAATGAACTGCCGTTTCATACTAGTAGACGAAATTATACCATAACTCCCTAATTTGCGAACATTCTGCTCAGGGTCTCCGTGAGCAACTGGGACGAATATCGGACCAGGGAGATCGCCGTTTCATACCGCATCCGGGTCGGCCCCAGCACCCCAATCACGCCCGCCTCCTTGTCGCCGATAAAGAACCGGTTTGCCACCATGGAGCAGTGGGCCACCTTCTCGTGTCCCGATTCCGAGCCGATCAGGATCGTCGCGCCCTCCTGCCCCGCCTGCTCCAGAGTCTTCGAAACCGTCGCCTCGTCATCGATAAACGAAAGCACGTCGAAGAGTGAACCGACATCCCGATTGAATTCCGGCTGGCTCAATACATTCGCCACTCCTTCGTGGATGGTCTTGCCGCGCGACATGCTGCGCGCCGCCAATTTCAGCTCCTTGATCACCTTGGCGAACAGCTCGGCGGTGGCCGCGGGGGATGTTTCCGGCGCCTTCCTGCGCGAAATCTCCCGCAGGGTTTGGCCGGTTATGAACTCGGTAAGCAGATCGTTCGTCCGCTGCAGGTCCGCCACCTGGCTGGGCGGGGCCGCATCGATCACTCGGTTCTCCACCTGTCCGTTGCTAAGGACCAGCACCATCAGCGTCCGTTCGGTGGACACCGGCGACAGGATTGCCTGCCGGATGAACACGTCGTCATTGCGAACGGTCGACGCGATCGCGAGATAGTTGGTCAACCGGGCCAGCACTCGGCAGGTCTCTTCCAAAATCTCCGTTAGGTCCTCTTTTTTCCGCTGGATGCCCTTGAGATGGGTCTTCTCTTGCGCTGTCGGCTCCTCGCCGCCTTCCAGATGGTCCACATAGTAGCGGTAGCCGGTATCGGACGGCACGCGGCCCGCTGAGGTATGGGGTTGCAGCAGGTATCCCAGGTCCAGCATCTCCGCCATCTCGTGGCGCACGGTGGCGGGCTTCACGTCCAAACTATATCGCTGGACGAGCGTCTCCGATCCAACCGGTTCGGCCGTGTCCACATAGTCCCACACGATGGCCTGGAGGATCACCCATTTGCGCTGTGGCAGTTCCAGTCGCTTCATATGGTCCCAATTGTACCGCCGCCTGTCTATGCCCGGGGCCTGGCGGAACTGCCGGTACCGTGGTACCATGCCCGCATGGACACGTCCAGGCGAGAGTTTCTCCGGCAGATGGGCGCGGCGGGGGTTGCGATGGCCGCCGCGAAGATCGGCCTATCCATGCCCGAAAAGGCCGGCGAAATGCCGAAGCGCAAGCTGGGGAAGATGGATTGGAACGCCGGCGTGCTCGCTTTCGGAACGGCGGAGCTGCCGGTCGGAGATGCGGACCTGACGGATCGAATGCTGAAAACCGCCCTCAATTTGGGAATCAACTACATGGACACCGCGCCGAGCTACCAAGGGTTTGCCTGCGAGATCGCGATTGGCCGAGCGATACACGGAAGGCGGAAAGAGTATTTTCTAGCGACCAAGACCCTGGCGCGCGACAAGGTCGGGGCCATTGCCGAGGTCGATGCCTCGCTCAAGCGGCTGCAGACCGACCATATCGACCTGCTTCAGATACACTCGGTCAACAACATGCAGAATCTGGACGCCGCTTTGAGCGAGGGCGGGGCCGTGCATGGGTTGGAGGAGGCGAAGAAGGCAGGGAAGATTCGGCACATCGGCATCACGGGCCATACGCGGCCGGAAGTGATCTTAGAGGCATTGAAGCGATACAAGTTTGATTCCATATTGGTTCCGGTCTCCGCCGCCGACTTTCATGTCAACGATTTCGCGGAGAAAGTGATCCCGAAGGCGAAAGAGATGGGGATTTCCATCGCGGGGATGAAGAGCCTGAAGGGTTGGCAAAACGGCGGGTCCCGGTCGCTGACCGCCACGCAGCTTCTGCACTACGCGATGTCGCTGCCGGTCTGCGCGCTGACGTGCGGGATGACGACGCTGGAACAGGTGAAGTCCAATGTCGAGGCCGCGCGCTCGTTCAAATCCCTGTCCGATTCCGACCTCGCGGCTCTCCGCTCGACCGCCAAACAGTGGGCCACCACGCAGAATCTGTGGTGGAAGCGCACGTAACGGTTAAGCAGACGACGCCTATTTCTTGATGGGAACCGCCCGTGCCGGAATCGGAGTGGAGAGCCATACGTCCCACCGGTTCGGGGTGGCCGGGTTCGCATGTTTCCACAGAAAGTGCCCGCCGTCGCCGATTGCCATCACGATGGAGCTGCCCCGACCGGCGCCCAGTGCGTCTTGGCTAAGATTAAATTTGTCGTAAAACACGTCGGATTGCGGAAACACCGGCTCCCCGGTCCATGCGACGTGTCCGCTCGCGTTGATGTCGCACACCTCGCCCTGCATTCCGTGGCCAAGGACGGTTCTGCTGAGGTTGTAGGACTCGACGTAGAGATCGATGCCGTCATCAACCAGAACGCCCCACAACACCTTTCCGTCGGCGGAGCAGTTGTATTTGTAGAGCTGCATATCATGGCTGATGCCGACGACCGGCGCGGTGACACTGCGAGAATCGAGGAAAATCTGTGGCCCTCGGTCGTCGCCTCCAAACCAAAGGACATGATTATTGTTCATGGAGCCGGTACCGGATCCCGCCTGACCAAGGACGTTGGTTGTGAGATCGAACGTGTCTACAAAAACCTTATACTTGTAAATCCCTCCGGTAAGATCGCCACGTCCGTTCCAAACACTTTGTCCATTTTCCATCGTCCCGTTCGGGTAAGCATAGCGATTGGCGCCAAGCAGGTTCTTGCTGAGATTCACCCCGCTCTTGAACACGTCGTAGTATCCGTCCGTGCCTGGTCCCTTTCCTCGCCACGCAAAGACGCTGTATGCATTCGGAACTTCGGCCAGCACACCGATTCCCGTTTCGCCCAACGCGGGTGTTGTCACGTCTGTCTCGTCAATGAATGCCCGATCTCTTCCCGCCACCGTAGCCACGTACGTTAAATGACCGCCGAGTCCATCTTGAAAATCGGCGTCCTTCACCTGCACTGCAATCCTTTTGTTTCCTTTGTATAGGTGGTTAAACAATAGCCAAATGGGATCGCCGTCTGCTGCGATACCTCGGAGTTGGGAAGAATTCGGTCCACCATACACAAGAGTGCTGTAATTGACTGGACCTAAGAATACGTTCATGCCCGTCGATGTCTCAACAGTGTAGGCCGCCTTTCCGGAACCGTTGACCACGCAGTAAGGCCATTCGAATACATTGAAGAGGCCGGACTGGAGCTTCTGATGTCGCCAAACGATTTGGCCCGGCGCCACAGCTGGCAGGAGCCCCAATCCGACCATCAGTGTAATGTATTTACGGTCCATTGACAGCTATCAATAGTCCGTCGGGGGTATCGCCATCACCGGACGGAATGTAGATCGTCCCATCAGAATCGAGGGCGGTGAAGCCAAGGTCTAGGCAAGGTGCGGGATCGGTATCGGGCACCAAGGACCAGCGGCGCTTACCGCCTTGGGAAACCGGCCCGAGGCCATGTGGATTGTTGGAATCCCATGTCGGATCCCAGGAAATAATCAGAGGATCTTCATAGACTGCGCCCACAGCGTACGAATTCCCTTCGCCGTCGATGGCGATCCAGCCAGTCACATCTTGATTGCCAAGAGGCTCGTTCTCTTCATCTCCGTCCTGCGTTCGGAGCGCCCAACCATCGGCGTATAGATAGCCTTCAAATGGGTGGCCGAGTGGCCGGGTCTCTTCGCGGATTCGCACCATCCTCGGCAGGTAGGTAAAGTACTGTTCGCCTACCCAGATCTGCCCATCAGTATCCAGCATGGGCGATCCATCCATTTGATCGAACGGCTCGCGCTCGCTCTGATCGTAGATGTTGAAGTCTTCGAGGAAGCCAGGAAAATACACGGTCTCGCCGATCTGTTCAAGGG
Organism: Fimbriimonadia bacterium; assembly: GCA_041483895.1. Taxonomy (GTDB): domain Bacteria; phylum Armatimonadota; class Fimbriimonadia; order Fimbriimonadales; family JABRVX01; genus JBGPGO01. Next base: position 168,220 of record JBGPGO010000005.1, on the reverse strand, counting down.
GCCAATGCAACCTTGCTTCCTCATTCGCTCCGCGATCCTCGATGGCAAATATGCCGCTGGTGCCTCCGGTCCCGTTGAATCCCGGAACATATAGAATAGGATTCGTTCCACTGTCATCGATCGCGGCGGCCCGGCCGATCACACGAGCGCCGCCGAGGCTGAAATAGGCCGGACTCCACTTCGCTGAAGCGAAAGTTCCGTTGTCAGTCACGGCGTGGACTCTACCCATAGTGTCCACAAAATAGATCGTCCCGTCGTCGCCGATTGTCGGGCCGCCGAATATTTCTTGGTTCACATGTGTGGCAGGTGTGTATGTCCACAGTAAGGTGCCTGATTTGTTATAGGCCTTGAGGTGGACGTGAGTCGAACCGCCCGATCCAGACCGAGATGTGACGTAAATCCGGCCGTTCGAACCAACAACGGGATGAGTAAATATGTCGCCGCCGTCCCCAATCTGAGCGGACCATCGGTACGATCCCGACGATGTGAATGAAACCAGGTATCCGTCGACGGTTACGTAGTAGACGTCGTAGGGAACGGTCGGGGTGTCGCCCAAATCCAACGCTTCGTTAAGAGCCGGTGTGCAGACGATGCCGCCGGCGCCATTGTGGAATGGATTTGCGTTGTGGGCGGGATAGGACCAAACTTTGTCGCCGTTCCGGTCAATGCAAATAAACCGGCCGCCCCGTGTCCCGAAGAATATCTTGCCATCCGGGCCGATGGCGACTCCACCTTTGATTCCATCAATCTCGTTGGATGAATCGTGGGTGTCATCCGGATCGTACGTCCACTTGATCGTGCCGCGGACCTGCTCGGACGACTCGGTGGCTACGGCACGACAGGTATGTTTCGCGTCGTGGCCCAACATCGGCCACGGGGAGTTGTCCGGAACCTGGGCGGAAAGACCGGCAACCCCGAAAGTCGCAATGAGGGCTGCGCTGATGGTCTTCACGATAGCCTCCTCTCTCTGTGAGGTGACCGCTTTGGTTTGACTTTGAACTCGGCTAAATGAATGGCGAATGAACTCAGAGCCTCAGCCGCCTTTTTATCGTACAGCCTACCGGGCAAATGGCCCCACTGTCTGTCGTTGTTTTTTATGTCATAAAAATCAATGACAAACATCTGCCGGCTTGAAAACGGTTCGGCAGGGCGACCGGTTCGCTCGACAGCGGCCTAGTTGTTCAGCGGTACGCACCGTGTGGAAAGCGAGCCCTCGATGGGGGTTTGAACGGTTGTTGTTGGGATCAATCGGCCAAAAGAGGGCGAATACCAACCGGGACCTGGATATCTGCGGGATGGTTCGCCGTGGATGATCTCCATCGTAAACGGTTTCGGATCGAACGTCATTTTTAATCGCGCGCGGCCGTCCCAGGAAAGGATGAGGCCGGTATCATCCTGCTCGACCGTAACGGATGGATGGAAGTGCCATGCCGCCTTCGCCGATCTGTATTCCCCCTCGATCCGATCCGATACCGTCAGCCGATGGCCGTCCAGCGACACCTGCCGGTCGTGATAAATCTTATTTTCGTCCCGAAGATTGACTCGCCAGGCATCGGCCAGTTTTGTCACGGACGAGCGCGCGCCCCACAGAAATGGCCCCAACATCTGCGCCTGATCCATGTCGTTGATCGTCACCGTGTTGTGCGCGGGCGTGGAGCGGAAATAGTCGCGCCATGCAGGGTCCTCGTGATACGCATACACGCCTGGATCGACGAGGACAGGCTGGCCATCCACGGATAGCGTGATCGATAGCGCGTCCGCATGGCCATGCGCGGCGAGAGAGCCGAGACCCAGCGGGCCGTGATCGAACACCGCTACCATCTCCGGATCGGATGCTCGCAAAACCGTGTATCCGCCGTCGGGAAATTCCATGACCCCCGCGGCCTTACCTCCAGGCAAAAGCGGTGTGTCGAGAGCGGCCCGCATCCCGTGCGCAACCGTCTCATATCGCGGCCAGCCCGTGCCGTAATAGGCCACCACCGACCCATCATCCTCGTCGCCGACCTGCGGAACATATCCTGACGAATCGGCAACCTGATCGATGAAGCGAATGCTGGTCCCAAGACGCTCGACCACGTTGGGCGGCAGCGCAATTCCAGCGAGGGCGAGGTGCAGATAGAACTCCCACACGAACGGCAGATATCCAAATGCCTGCTCCGCCGGCACTCCATCCGGATAGATCTGTCGCAAGCATTCCCGCGTGGCAATCGCCAATCCGGTCCGTTTCCATTTTCCCGCCATCTTGCATTGGGGCCAGGCCGCGCCGAAGAATGTGAGCGCGCAGGACTCCCCGATCAGATGGTTGTTGGCCGACGAGCCGAACGAAAGATTTTCTTCGATATGCGCGGCCTGCTGCGCCATCGATCCCAGCGCGCGCCGCAGCGTTTCTTTCGGATAGCCGCTCTTCGCATCGATCAGCGCGATACTCCACGTCCAGACGATGATCCGCACCGCCATCTCCAATGCGCTGGTCCAGTGAATCCCGTGGTCCACCGGGTTCTTGGCGATCCAGTCCTCCAGCCAACGGACATGCATTTGCTTCAGCTCTTCATCGCTTGTCCGGTAGTAGCGATACGCCATCGCGGTCAGCACTTGATGGCGGCTGGGCTCCCACACATATTTCACCCCGCCCGCGATATCGATGCTGTGGTAGTCGATGTCATGCGATGGGGCGTCCGGCCACTCCTGTCCGGTGATATAGTTCTTGCGCCAGTTCGGCGGATCGTCGAGCGTGACACGGGTTCCGAACAGGGTGATCCCAAGCAGCTCGGCCGTACCCATGCGGTCGGGAGACCGAAGATCAACTTGCGACTCGGTCAGGAGACCGGTCGCATCCGTCGGAAGGACTCCCTCCCCCGCTTGCGGGGGAGGGTTGCGGTGGGGGCTAGCGAGCAGTAGTTCGAACAGACCGTCTGGCACTAGAGGGACGACCGGGTCCGAGGGAAAAAAGTGATGGAACGCCTGCTCCGCCGTCATTTTGTGATACCGGGCGGGGAAGTATTTGTCCCGCACCTTCCGGCGAACGCGAGTCGCAATTTCTCCCGCGCCCATCGCCCGAAGCCGACGCCAATACCAGTCGAAACTCAACGCCGCAATGCCTTCCGATACACCTCGGCGACCTTCGCGGCAATCGCGCTCTGCAAATACTGATCTTCAATCTTCTTGCGATTGACCGCCGCCATCCGATCGATTCCGTCGGGCCGCTCGACGAGATCAAGCAGCTTTCTTGTCAGCGCCTCGGTGTCTCCCGGCCGAATGATATAGCCGTTCACGCCGTCCTCTACCAAATCTTTAATTCCGCCCACGTCGGTCGTAATAATCGGCAGTCCCGCGGCCATCGCCTCCACCAACACCACGGGCATCCCCTCGAAATAGGTGGGAAGCACAAAACAGTTCGCATTGCGATATGCATCTGCGAGCGGCTCCAGCGAAAGGCTCCCCGGCATCTCCACTTTATCGGTTAGGCCCATCTTCTCCCGCTCGCGCTGCACCATGTCCCATTCCCCAACAAACCGGCCCGGCCCGACCAACAGAAATCGGGCGTCCGGATGCGTTTTCAGCACCGCGTCCGCAGCGTTCAAAAGATCAAGCGCACCCTTGTCCCGGCAGATCGCGCCGACGAACAGCGCGGTCCACGGATGTGAAGGATGACAATTTGGCTCGCTCAGCATCTCGTACATTTTTTGATCCAACGGATTATAAACAGTATCTATGGGGCATTTAAGGCCCCAATCGGAGAAGAATCGCTCCCATGTTTCGGAGATGGTAATGAGCCGCTTCGCCCGGTTGAAAACAAACTTCATGAATCTTCGCCGCAGGGGAGACGATCGGTTGTACACCTCCGGCAGGTAGCCATCATGACTATGCAGGACCAGCTTTCTGCCGCACATCCAGGCCCATATCGCGAACCATGCGTCACGCGTAAACGGCACGGGCAGGCTGACGATGGGTGAATGAACCAAATGCGGCCGATTCCAGATCACCATGCCCATGAATCGCAGGGTGTATTTTGCCGCCCAATATATGTTCCGCACGGTGATTCGGCTGACGAACTCCTTCGTCTGCTTGCGCGATATGTCGCAGTGGGTTAGATTGAAATCGAAACGAAGTTCCGAATCCAATAGACTGTGCGTCACGGATTCCACGCCGCCTACCGGAGGAGGGACGGGACCTACCAAGAGCACACGCGGCCGTATTGCCAATGCGCGTCGTGTGGGTGGGAGATCCAGTGCCGCCTGCAGCGCATCTCCAACCCGTTCCGCGATCGATACGGGGTGATATCCCTGCGCCTCCTCCCGATTGCGCTGCCCCATCGCGTATCGAAGGGCCGGGTCGTTGCAGAGCCGGATCACACGGTCCGCAATCTCATCGGAATTGCCGGGCTGCACAAGGAATCCGTTCTCTCCCTCGGTCACGTAATCGGCAATCGCGCCGACAGGGGTAGTGATGACCGGCTGGCCAAACGCGCCCGCCTCGATCAGGACGGCAGGAAACCCCTCATGATAGGACGGTAGCAGCAGCAAATCGCCCCGCACGTAGGTCTGCAGCAGGTCTTCTCCCTGCAACGGACCGGTGAACTCGATATAGTCTGTGAGGCCAAGCCGCTTGACCTTCGCCATCACCTGATCCCATTCTCCGGCAAACTCATCCGGCCCAACCATTAGCAGCCGACTCTGCGGGGCCTCCGCGCGGATTCTTTTTGCCGCGTCCAAAATGTCGAAGGCGCCTTTCCGCTTCCCAACCTGACCGACAAACAGCACGGTGACACGGCCGTCCACGTTTTCCGGCGACCGCTTGACCTGCGCCCCTCGATCAAACACCTCTTCCCGCGTGGTCGGCGGAACGATCCGAACTTCGGCGCGGACGCGGACATCCCAGAACAGCCGTTTCCACATGGTTCCCAGGGCGCAGATCACGTCGTTTCGATTGAGCGTGCGGACGATATGTTTGCGAAGCATGGGGCTCGACGCCTGATAGAGGCGGTCGAAATCTCCCCCGTGCACATGCCCGACAAGCAGGTTCTTGTGTCGGTTGATGATTCGGACGAAGATGGAATCGCGCAGGAACCCGGAGAGGGTCGAGGAGATCGGCATGTAGACAATGTCCGGCTTGTGCGTCTTCAGGTCGTTGGACAGACGCCGAAAATGCCGGAGCGCCCACGCCACGTTCCCAGCATCGAACCGGCCCTGGGTCTGTTTCGGCCGGCCTTTGCTCGTGTTGCAATGAATCAGATCAAACCGCTCGTTGAGCGGCGACTCGAGCAGCGCGGTGATTTGAGTCTCCACTCCACCAACGGGAGGCGGGATGGGACCGACGATGAGGACGGAAGGCTTTTCAGGCATGTTGGTTGGGTTGTCGATTATGGCATTTTGGCTGACTGGTCGAAAGGCTTGACAAATGGTAGACGGTTAGGTTATAATAGTAGACATTCTTCTAGTATAGGTTCTAATGTTTCCAGTTATTCTTATTATTCGGCCAATTGTGACGCAGGAACCGGAAAAACCGGGCGTGAACTGCAGAGTACGGCAGTTGCCAGGTAACGATGCGGGGGGTGAAAATGAGCGGACCGTCTCGGCAGATCAATGTCTATCCGGATCCGATCGATCTGAGGGATCGGATGTACAGCCCGACTCTGAAGGCCTTGCCGCGCGAGCTGAACAGCCGGCCCTTCGATGATCGGAACCTCGTCGCCGGCATCAAGGACCAGGGTCAAACGATGGCCTGCACCGGCTTTGCGCTGGCTTGCCTGGTGGAGCGGCTGCAAACGATCGCCCGCACGTACGAGGAACCGGTTTCGCCGTACATGCTGTTCTTCTTTGCCCGAAAATACGACGAGTTGTCCACCGACGATCCGACCGCGGGTTCTACCGCGCGGGGGGCGATGCGCGCATGGCACAAGCACGGCGCGTGCGCCCTGAAATATTGGAAATCGGAGCGGTTTTGGGATTTGGATCCGTGGCTACCCTATCCGGATCGGCCGGATGCTTATGTGAGGACCGAGCCACCGCTGTTTCAGCGAGAATGGGTGCAAGACGCGTTCTTCCGGCCCCTCGGCGCGTACTATCGGGTCGATCACACCTCGATTCCCGACATGCACGCGGCACTGACCGAGACCGGCGCCATCTACGTGACCTCGAAAGTCCATTCTGGATGGGACAAGCCGCGGGATGGCCAAATCTATCTGCCGGATCAGACGTCGGAATCCGATGGTGTGGTTCGAGGTCACGCCTATCTTATCGTCGGTTACGACGAGCATGGGTTTTGGATTCAGAATTCGTGGGGGCCGGATTGGGGGATGCGGGGGTTTGCGCGCCTCACATATATGGACTGGCAAGCGAACGGGATGGACGCCTGGGTGGGCCAACTGGGAGTGCATATCAGCCGGGCGACGGACCAACTTCCGGCGGGCCTCACCGCGCCGGTCGCGGGAAGAGTTTCCGTACTCTCGTCTGACTCAAGCGTTGCGGCGCAGGAAGTTAATCCATACATTGTCGATCTGGAAAACAACGGCAGACTGTCCTCGAGCGGCAAGTTCCGAACGGCGCCCCACGATCTGCTCGATCTGGTCTCGAACTATCTCCTTAGTGAGCGGAGCCAATACGAGCACAATGGCAAGATCGATGTTGCGCTCTACGCGCACGGCGGGTTGGTAGACGAGGCCGCGGCGGAGGACACCGCGAAATGTTGGGTGCCGGCGCTGCACGCCGCCGGAGTTTTCCCCGTTTTCTTCATGTGGGAAACCGGATGGCAGCAGGTCCTAAAGTACATGATTGAGGAGTTCTTCGGCATCGACTCGCGGCCCGCGGCGGGCGCGTTTTGGGACAAGCTCACGGATTGGAAAGATGACCGCATCGAGCAGCTCTGCTCCGCATTGGGAACCGCGAGCTGGGACGAGATCAAAGAGAACGCCGCGCAGGCAACACGGAATCCGGACGGCGGGATTCGCATCCTATATGAGGCGTTTCGGGAAAGGGCGGAAGAGGTCAAGGATCGGTTGCGATTTCACCTGATTGGACACAGCGCGGGCGCGAATTTTCACGCGCATCTGCTGCAGCCGATGCTACAGGCCGGATTCCATGTTGACGGCATCTACCTGATGGCTCCGGCAATCCGAGTGGATCTTTTCGATCAGATCGTTCGACCTTGCTTTGGCAATCATGGCGTTAACTGCTATACGCAATTTCAACTGAGCGAAAGGCAAGAGCAGGATGATAACTGCCATCCATTGCCATACAACCGCTCACTCTTGTACTTAGTTTCCAATGCTTGCGAGCATAAGAAGCAGACGCCGATTTTGGGAATGCAACGGTATTCCGATGCTGCAAAGCAGAACCGGCCAGCCGATATTGCGACGTGGGATTTTATTACCTCGTGCCAAGATAGAAATCAGGACGGGTTTTTGTCGCAGTCCACATCGCATGGGGGCTTCGACGAAGACGCTGCGACGCGAAACGAAATTCTCAATCGAATCAAGGCGCGAATGTAAGGGGGTGTGTGGTGGCAAAATGGAAGGGCATCGTCGGCCGGGAGTTTTCTCCAGACGAATTTGAGGAATATGTTGAAACGCTGGTATTTCCGGCTTGGCGGCCGTCGTTTGTGGTGGTTCATAACACAGGATCGCCCAAACTTTCCCAGTGGCATTCTGTTTCGGGGGAGCAGCGGATGAAGAACCTGGAACACTTTTATCGGGACACGCACAAGTGGTCGGCGGGGCCGCATCTATTTGTTGCGGACGATCTCATTTGGGTGTTCACGCACCTAACAACTTCCGGCGTCCATTCGCCGTCATGGAACGCGATTTCCTGGGGCGTGGAAATGGTGGGAGACTATAGCACAGAGGCGTTCGACACGGGTTCGGGTGCCAAGGTCCGGGACAATGCGGTTTCTGCGCTCGCTACGCTGCATGCCGCCGCCGGCATCGATTCCCACACGATTCATTTCCATAAAGAGGATCCGAAGACAACGCACAATTGTCCGGGAATAAACGTGCAAAAATCGGATCTGATTCAGCGCGTGCACGACGAGCTCATTCGCCGGCACGGAGGCGATCACCCATTGGGAGCGGTGGACGGATAGGTCAAAACGCTGAAATTCAGCTTGAAATGGCGTGTGGAAGGTGCTACACTGGTCAGAATTGGCGTGAATTGCCAGATCAAGGAGGATTGCATGAGGGTTTTCAACGGTCGGACTGCCATTGGATTGGCTTGGATAACGCTAATATCCGGCGGTTTCCTTTTTGCCGCGCCACGGGCGGGGGCCCATCACCGCGATTTTACACTGAGTCGTGATTTTTTCCTCCCATACAAGGGTGAGAAAGAGATTGAATCGCGCAGCCACTTCTTCAATAAGACGAAGCAGTATGTGCAGGAGTTTGAGTTCGAGTATGGCATCACAGACCATATCGCATTCGAACCGGGGATCATGTACGTTCGCGACAACGGCGAAGAGCTGAAGTACGAGGGGTTTGACGGGGAACTTCGATTGAACTTCGGTGATTTCCACTATGACCGAATTCTGCCGGCGCTGAACTTCGAATTTGAGAAGCCAAAAAACGAGGATTCGCATGGCGAACTAAAATTCATCTCGACGGTCTATTTCCACGATGGCGGCGACCTTACGATCAATGTCAATGTGGGTCAAAACCTCGAGGGTGATAACAAGTCGACTGACAGCGAGTTGACATTGGGTTACGTGCGGCCTCTGAATGGCAAATTTGAAGGTCATGAGGAGCACGGGTATGGGGAGTTGGAGTACATGCCCGGACTTCGCGGGGGTTTTGAATTCGTGCGCGATCTCCATGATTCGGGACACGACATGCTGTTAGGTCCAACGTTGGTATATCGCGCGAGTAAGAACTTCAACGTTCTTGGCACGTACGCATTCGCGATCAACAACCGGGAAGACAATTCCGATCAGTTTCATTTCATCATGGAGTACGAGTTTTAGTCAATCTAGTTGGAGTATGCGGGGCCGGCGCCGCGACAGCGAGGTCCTTTTCATTTTCGCATGGCAAGACATTCACGACTTACGCCTGGGGGAAGAAAGTTCTGGTGGACGGAGAATTTCTGGAAGGCCGCGGTGGACCTTCCCACTAGGACTGTCTTCATCGCAGATATTCGCGAGTTTGATCAAAACTGTTGGTTCGACGATGAGCGTTTGCCGACTTGCCGCCACGTGGCCGATCACGTGAAGCGAATCCTCGACGCCGACCTATCCCGGCCAATCATTTTGTCGGCGGACGGCATGCTGATGGACGGCAGCCATCGGGTCGCGAAGGCCTACCTGGAAGGGCGGACCGAGATGCTGGCGGTCCAGTTTGTCATGGTCCGGAACCGGACTGGCTGGAACCCGGCCAGGAAATCCCGAACAGCCGGCGAATAGGGCGAATATGAATGTACTTCTCCTTCTGTTGGCCGCGGCGGCGCAAACCGGTCTAGTTCCAGCGGAAAAGCTGGGGAACGTCGCGCCGGGTCTTCATTATGTCTACTACCAGGGCGTTCCACAGGACGCGCGCTTGCTGGATCATTTGGATCCGGTGGCCACCGGGACCGTGGCGACATTCAGCACCTACCCGATGCGTCGCAACTATGATTTCGGGCTGCGCCTCGAAGGCTATATCCGAATCGATAAACCCGGCACATACCACTTCTTTGTGCAGTCGGATGATACAAGCGAGCTTCGGATTGGCGGCGTGGCAATCATGAGCAATTGGGACAAGGGGGAACAGTCCGCCGAGGTCGGCCTGGCCGCCGGCATGCACACGATCGTGCTGCGCTACCAACAAGGTGGCGGAGAATTTGCGTTGAAGGTGAGCTACTCTGGACCCGGTGTCGACAAGAAAGAGATTCCCGCCGGTGTGCTGTTTCATACCAAAGCGAAACTTGCTGTTGAAGCCGGTTTCACGTCTTTATTTGATGGCGACAATTTGGACGATTGGATCGTAGTCGGCGATCCGTTGGGCTTCATGGTGTGCAATGGGGAGATCGTCAGCGAAAGCGGCAGGAACGGACTATGGTTGCGATCGCGCAAACAGTACGGCGACTTCGATCTGCGTCTGGATTGGCGCGTCTCAAAAAACGGGAACAGCGGCGTATTTCTGCGTTGCGATGCGGAGGCCAATCCGTGGGAGACGGGCCATGAAGTCCAGATATCGAACGAGCCACGCGATGACATGCACTGCACCGGTTCACTCTATGGAACTGTCTCAGTGCATCCGCGGCCATCCGAAACCAACGACGTATGGCATCACTACGATATTCGCTGTGCCGGCAAGAAGATCACGGTGACTTGCGACGGCGTAACATGCGTGGACGTTGACATGGATAAAGTGCCCGCGATCGCCGAGAAGCCCATGCGAGGATATATCGGTCTCCAAGATTCTCATAACGGTCCTCCCGGCCGCATTGAATATCGCAACATCCGAATCCAAGAACTGAGATGACTCTCTCTTGCTTCCTCTGCGGCAATCAATATGATCCCAATCGATTGCAGTCGATCTGTGAATGTGGCAAGCCGTTGCGTGTGGACTATCAGTTGACTCCGGGCGCCCTCCAATCGCACGATCTAGGGGTCAGGTCACCATCATTATGGCGATATCGCGAAGTGTTGCCGCCGTGCGAACCGATCTCGTTGGGCGAGGGATTTACGCCGTTGCATCACACACCTGCTTTGGGTGATTGGTGGTATGTGAAAGATGAAGGCGTCAACCCGACGGCGAGTTTCAAAGCGCGCGGCATGAGCGTCGCGGTTTCCATGGCCAAACATCTCGGCGCGATGAAGCTCGCGGTCCCGAGCGCGGGAAACGCAGGCGGAGCGCTCGCCGCCTATGCCGCAAAGGCAGGGTTGGAGGCGCACGTCTTTATGCCTGCCGACACGCCGCGCGCATGTGTCATCGAATGCCAAGTGTACGGTGCCCATGTAACTCTTATCGACGGCCTCATCACGGATTGCGCCGCGGAAATCGCGAAACGCAAAGATCATGAGGGTTGGTTTGATATGAGCACCCTCAAGGAGCCCTATCGCGTGGAAGGTAAAAAGACGATGGGGTATGAGCTATTTGAGCAGCTCGGCAGATTGCCGGACGTTATCATCTATCCGACCGGCGGCGGGACCGGATTGGTGGGCATGTGGAAGGCGTTCGACGAGATGGAGCGCATGGGCTGGATTGAATCCGAGCGGCCGAAAATGGTGTCGGTGCAGGCCGCCGGCTGCGCGCCCATCGTCACCGCTTTCCAAAACGGCGAGCGTTTCGCGGAGACTTATCCGAACGCACAGACCGCGGCCTCCGGCCTTCGTGTTCCCCGCGCCATCGGTGATTTCATCATGCTCGATCTGATCCGTGCCTCGGGCGGAACGGCCGTCACTGTCACAGATGAGGAAATGATTGGAGCGGCCAGAGAGATGGCGCGAAAGACGGGGATCTTCGCCTGCCCTGAGGGTGGTGCGACCCTCGCCGCCGCCCGCAATCTCCTCGCCACGGGGTTCATCTCCCCTATGGACACCGTGGTCCTCTTCAACACTGGTTCGGGGTTGAAATATCTAGAGGTATTTGCGTGAATGTCAAGCACGGAATGGTAGAATCGCGACAATGGAAGACATGTTGCGTCGGATAACGATTAACCCTGACCAGTGCGGAGGACGGCCCTGCATCCGAGGAATGCGGATTCGTGTCTCCGACGTTCTCGACCTGTTTGCCTCAGGTCTGACCTCACAGCAGATTTTGCAGGAATTGCCGGATCTGGAGCCGGATGATCTGAAAGCTTGCCTCACGTATGCCGCTCGCCGCATAGACCACCCGGGATTCGCAGCTTGACGGTCCGGCAGGACCAGACCGTTCGTTATCGAATTGCTTTCCCAAGACCCCAACTCAAGGAAGAGACCCGATGGCCAATATAAAATTCAACCAATACTATCGCTACGCCGACATCACCAAGTTCCTAAAACAGTTCGCCAAAGACCGGCCGGACATTTTTCGCCTCGAATCCATCGGGAAGAGCTTCGAAGGGCGCGACATCTGGCTCTGCACCATCACCCGCTTCCGAACCGGCGCCGCCGAGGAAAAGCCCGCCTTGTGGGTCGACGGCAACATCCACGCCAGCGAGGTCTCCGCTTCCACCGCCTGCCTCCATCTGATCAACAAGCTTCTGACCGAGGACCCCAAGAGCAAGGAGATCAAGCGGCTGCTGGACACCCGCGCCTATTACGTCGTTCCCCGCCTCAACCCCGACGGCGCGGAATGGGCGCTTGCCGACAAGCCCAAGATTATCCGCTCCAGCACCCGCCCGTATCCGTTCGACGAAGAGCCGATCGAGGGCCTGCATCATGAAGACATCGATGGCGACGGCCGCATGCTCTCGATGCGAATCAAAGACCCCAACGGCGCGTGGAAATCCCATCCGGAGGTCACCAAGCTGCTCATTCCACGCGAACCGGGCGAAGAAGGCGGAACCTACTATCGCCTCCTGCCCGAGGGCAAGTTGGACAACTATGACGGCGTGATGATCAACCTGGCCAAGCGCAAGGAGGGACTGGACCTCAACCGCAACTACCCCTCCGGCTGGCGCATCGAGGGCGAGCAATATGGCGCTGGCCCATACCCCACATCCGAACCGGAAATCCGAGCGCAGGTGGATTTCATCTGCAAGCACCCGAACATCACCGGGGCGGTATGCTTCCACACGTTTAGCGGCGTGCTGCTGCGCCCTCCGAGCCGCGTGGCCGACGACGAGCTGCCAGCCGAGGACGTGTGGACATTCAAGAAAATCGGCGCGAAGGGAACCGAGCTCACCGGCTACCCTGCCATCTCGGTTTTCCACGATTTCAAGTACCACCCGAAAGAAGTGATCACGGGCGTCTTTGACGATTGGATGTATGAGCATCGCGGCGTTTTCGCGTGGACGGTGGAGATATGGAGCCCGCAGCGACAGGCCGGAATCAAAGATTTCAAATACATCGATTGGTTCCGCGAGCATCCGATTGAAGATGATGTCAAATTGATCGAATGGGCGGACAAGGAGCTGAAGGGTCGCGGGTATATCGATTGGTATGAGTTCAAACATCCACAGCTGGGGAAGATCGAGCTGGGCGGGTGGGATTTCGGCTATGCATGGCGCAATCCGCCGCCGCACCTTTTGGAGAAAGAGATCGCGCCGTTTACAGACTGGCTGATCTGGCATCTGCAGATCGCGCCGCGGCTGGAGCTGATCAAGGCGGAGGCGGAGCCGTTGGGCCGGGGGTCTTATGTGGTGCGGATGTATATCGAAAACACCGGATGGTTGCCGACGTACATTTCCAAGAAGGCGGTTTCTGGGAAGATCGTGCGGCCCATCGTCGCGGAGATCAAGCTGCCGCCGGGGGCTATGTTGGAGAGCGGGAAAGAACGGATGGAGCTTTCTCAATTGGAGGGGAAATGCTACAACGGCGGCTCCGGCGGGCTGTGGAATGCGGACACCACGGATGAGCGGCTGAAGATCGAGTGGACGGTCCGCGCGCCCAAGGGCGGCACCGCGAAGCTAACGGCCCGGCACGAAAAGGCTGGGGTGGTCAAGGTAGCGGTGAAGCTGGGATAGAGTGCGTGTGTGAAGAGATCGGAATTGGAGAGACACTTGCGAAAAAACGAATGCGAGCATTTGCGTGAGGGTGGGGGACATGAGATATGTGTCAATAAGCGGACCGGCCGTAAGTCCTCGGTCCCTCGACACAAAGAAGTGAACTGGTTAACGGTGAAGAAAATCTGCCGCGATCTCGGAATTCCCGAACCGGAAAGTCGCAGTTAGCCCAACGTCAAAGTTTCGCGGACCTCGCCGGTACCAAACTCGGCCTGGGTATCAGCCCGGTATTCTGCAACCATCATTGCAAGGGCGTCCGCCAACATCGTTCGAGCTTCATCAAGCGTTCGACCTTGGGAATTCACCCCGGGAATCTCTTCAACCCAAGCCGCAAACCATCCATCGACGGCCTTATAGCACGCCGTAACCGTCAGCGGAGCGGTCAGTTTTTCTTCTAGAACCTTTGCCATCTCTTTCATCATACATCATTTCCTATGGAGAAAATCGGTCAAGAATGCCGGAAAAACAGGCAAGAAAGTCCCCTGTAGCCGCAGGTCCGGCTGGCGAATCCCGCCTATGACCGACCACCCCAAGGCCCGCGGCGGGAAGGTGGCTACCACTCGCTGCCGATCAGGCCAAAGTTGCCGAAGACAATGCTCAAATCCGTCAACCCGACCAGGCCATCGCCGTCCCGATCGGCCGTGGCGTCGTCGGTGTCCCAGCTGAGGAAGACGCCATTGAGGTCGCGAAGATCGACGCGATTGTCGGCATCGACATCCCCGTTCGGCAACGCCACGCTGACCTCCGCCGTGTCTTGGCCGGTCGTGTCGACATGGATCGACTGGGTCAGCCAATGGTCGTGCGAGACAAAGATCTCTAAATCTCCCCGCGGTACATTGCCGACAAACGCGCCGTCCTTGTATTTCAAATATGCAAGACCATAATAGTAGCCGTTCCACTTAGTACGTGCCGCGACTCCATCCACGGGTTGCAAGCCAGCCCAATCGTTGAAATTTACCCGCAATGTCAATCTGGTCCTTCGAACGCCACGGTCCCATACATACAATTGAGTGTGGGAACTGAAATCTCCGGGAATGATCCCAGATCCCATCGATCGGAAATAGATTCGAGAACCGTCGACACTTATTCCCGCCGCGTCGCCGTCTTCGGGCTTCCCGGAACTGGTCGCGCTTACGGTTGTCAGTTCTCCTGATAATAGGTCCTTGAAGTAGACTACATTGATCCCCGAAGATGACTGGCCGCGGTAGTTCTTCGAAGCCGTTGTAATGGCTGCGAAGCGACTCAGCAGATCAATATCCGCATAGGCGGCTTTTTCCCCAACTTGTCCGCTGGCATTCGTCGTCACAAGGCGAATCTCTCCTGACGACAGGTCTTTCAAGTATGTGTCCTGAAGCCCATTTGTATCGACGGGATCAAATCCAACGCTCGTTGTGAACCATGCAAATCGTCCGTCGAGCGTAAGTGGCACGCCAATTGGCGCCGGCATATCGGATCCGTCTGGCATTGTCGACACTCGAATCACCGATCCGGTCGCCCGGTCCAGCAAGAACCCATCGGACCTCCCGTTTGTGTCCCCTGGAACGATCAAGTCATCGTCCGAGACAAATTCTACGAATCTTCCATCCGGGGAAAATAGGACGGCCGTTGTCAAGGGCTTCTTGATTTTTCCTCCGGTGTACTCCCAAACTAATGAATCGACGGTGCCGGTTTCCAGATTTCGGACGTACACTTGGCTGCCGCTATCCTGGCCTGAAGGAACCACGTTGGTTGCCGCGGTCGTGAAAAACATCTCCTTGCCATTTGCAGTGAGTACTCCATATGCTGGGCTGTTCAATTGTTTGCCATCATATGACAGGGTTGCCAATGTCGTTGTCCCGAGCTTGCGGTCGCGTACAAAAGTGTCACCGAAACCATTAGTGTCGTTGTCTACGTAGTCGGGTAACGAAGATTCGAACGCAACATAGCGCGCATCCGCCGACATGCCACAGAGTATTTGAGGAGACGGTGAATGCACGGAATGACCGTCATTTGCGTAGCTGAGAAGTTCGACTCTTCTCGTTTCCTCATCAAAGAGGTAAAGCCCATAAGTGCCGTCGCTATTGCCGTCTAGATTTGTGGCATTTGTCGTATAAACTGAATATCGACAATCTGGCGTATGGAGAGCGCCGTATACCGACGTATCTGCTGGTATGCCATCTCCCGAAAGCGAAATCAACGCCTTCGTATTCTGCACCAAATCAACAACGATGACATCCTTATACGGATTCAAATCGTTTGATACCAAATTATTTGCCGAAGTTGTGATAACTGCCGTATTGCCGTCGGCGCTAATATTAAATCCATAGTATCCGCTCTCCGCCTCACCCGTCTGCCCATCGTCGGTAAGGGAGATGCACCGGATTGAATTCGAAACCCGGTCATAGATAAAGCAGTCATAATCGGCATTGCCGTCGTTCGGGACGATATTGTCGGCGTTGCTCAAAACAGCAACCTTTGAACCATCCGAACTCAAGCCGCATACGAGCGACGAGCCGTTCGACTCGCTCCCGTCAGTTGTGATCGAAGCCCGGTAATACTTGCCAGTAACAAGGCTCAAGAGATAGCCATCCGACTTTCCGTTCGTGTCTCCCGGAAGAAAATTCGAGGAAGTGGAAGTGAAGCCGATCCAATTTCCGTCTCCCGAAATGTAGGATCCGTTTACACCCACGGCAGAAGGATTGCCATTCATAGCATTGTCAACCAGCGTCGTCGTGCCCAGCAATCGATCCCGAACATAAAGATGTGTATAGGTTGTCGTCGTAACACGCGGATCCAAGAATTTTGAATTCGACTCAAAGGAAACAAACCTTCCATCGGCGTTTATGGAACAGTTTCGGCAAGTCGATTTTGCGTTGGCCCCTGACGTGCTTATGGAAATTAGCTCCGTCGTGCCAGTATTTATGTCGCGTAAATAAACATCCGGACTTGAGTCCGTATCGTTCGGCGTCAAGTTCGTTGATTGGCTGATGAAGGCAACAAAGTTGCCCGAAGAGCTGATCGAAGGAACCTGCGCGGAAGAGTTTCCAAACGTTCCTGAATTGTTCACTGAGATATTTATGATCTGTTCGCTTGGCAAATCTCTTACGTAAGCCTGTAACGTCGATACAGCGATATCGTATGCGACGAAGGCGAGTCGCTGACCGTCAAAGCTCAATGAGGGAGATGCCGATCCCATGGATGGATAATAATCGCGCGCAAATCCAGCGCCAAGGCGAAGTCTCGGCAGAGATCGATTGTAGAGAAAAATGTCGGACGTGTTTGAGTAGTCTCCTGGAAGCAGATTTGTGGCATACGAAGCAAATGCCACCGCAGATCCGTCCCCGCTTGGCAGTCCATAAACGCAAGAAGCATTCGCTGGCTTGCCGCTGTTGGCGGCGGATACCCTCGTGTAGGTCGGAGTTCCACTCTGCCCGAAAGCAAGAAGGCAACTCAGCCCGATTGACAAACAAATGGCGCTCTTTGCAATCCTCATGTCCCCACCTCGCAACCTAGCTTACGGAAGTTATTATAATCGACCTGCCTTGGAATTGCAACGCCACGCGCAGAACCGCCACGGTCGAAGAATAAGCCCGCCCGTTTGGATCGGCACAAAAATGATAGCCCGACCGGCTCCATAAGTACGTATGCTGTGATATAATGACCTATTCCGCTTGCCCCCAAGGGGGTGGGCGGGGTTCAAGACTCGAGCCAGAAGGGAGCCAAAACGCAATGCTTAGCCTACTAGTTGCTTCTTCAATGTTCGGTGGTTGCATCATGGGAATGGTCGACCTTCCCGACTACGTCGGCAACGTGACCGGAATCCCGGTGACGCTGGATCTGTACCAGAATAATACTCTGGTCGAAACGGTCGTCGGGACCTTGGACGAAAATAGCATGTACATTGTGGTAACGAACACTATGGGCCCAACGACGGTCGTTGCCAAAGCGCCGCAATGGCTATCCGTGCGCGAAGAGAACATCAACATCGAAGTCATCACAGAGGTGGATGTGATGTTCGTTTGCAACGGGGATGCAGACCACGACAACGCAATTACGCTCAAGGACATCAATACCGTATTTATCAATTTTGGTGAGGCCGGAGCGAACGACGCGGACGTGACCGGAAACGGTGTCGTAGACCTCAAGGATATCAATCTGATGTTCATGAACTACGGCCTCGTCGGAGCCTAACGTCGCAATTGGTGTAGGCAATCGGTGGCGAAGATGATCGTCTCGTCTCCGCCACCAAGGTTGCCGCTTTCCTCAAACCCCGATCGGACCCCGCCGAGGCTTCATTTCATAGCAATGCTTTGAATCGGGGAATATCTTGCCCGGATTGCAGCGCCCGTCCGGATTGAATACAGTCTTCAGGCGGCGCATGCAGTCAATCGTGTCCGCATCGAACATCCGGTCCAACATCGTTGCTTTCTCGATACCGATGCCGTGTTCGCCCGTCAGGCTTCCCCCCGCGGCGAGGCAGGTATTCAGAATCTCCTCCCCCGCCGCCACCACTGCTCGCACCTGTTCGGGATCGGTGTCGTCGAACATCAGCACCGGATGCAGATTCCCATCGCCCGCATGAAAAACGTTGGCATTTCGCAGCCCATGCCGACGCGCGATATCGGCGCACTGCGCCAGGACCGAAGGCAGTTTGGACCGGGGGATTACGCCGTCGTGGGTCACCACGCTCGGCGTGATGTGACCCAACGCCCCGATCGCCTTCTTCCGCGCCGCCCACAACTTCGCCCGTTCCAGGTCCTCCGTCGCGGACAGGACCGCGAAGGCCCCCTCCGCTCGACAGATGGCATCGCCCTGCTGAGAGGCCTCTTGGACAAATGGCGCGCAGCCTTCGAACTCGACGATGAGCGCCGCCTCCGCTCCGCGCGCCAGACCGTACCCAAATGCCATCTCGACGGCCTCCAGCACGGGACGGTCCATCATCTCTAGCGCGGCGGGTTGCAATCCCTCGGCAATCACAGCGGTCACGGCCTGCGTCGCCGATTCCACGGAAGGGAAAGAGGCCAGCAGTGTAACCACCGCCTCCGGCTTTCGCAAGATTCGGCAGGTCGCCTCGGTCACGATCCCAAACGTGCCCTCGCTGCCGACCACGATGCCGACCAGGTCGTAGCCGAACGGCTCCCTCTCCGGCCCGCCCAGTTCCTCCACCGTACCATCGGGGAGAACCAATGTCAGTCCCGTGACGTGGTTGGCTGTCACACCGTAGCGCAGCGTGTGCGGCCCTCCGGAGTTTTCGGCAATGTTGCCGCCGATGGTACATGCGCCTTGCGAAGAGGGGTCCGGGGCGAAGAAGAAATCCGAAGAACCCCCACCCAACCCTCCCCCTTTTTCCGGCTCAGAGAGTTTGGACATCGTCGGGTTGTTGCCGGAGTCGCTGGAAAAAAGGGGAGGGCTTGTGGATCTCACCGCCTTCGTAATGCTGGCGTTGACCACCCCCGTCTGGGCGCGGACGAAACGGTTCGGGATATCAATCTCCAAAATGCGGTTCATGCGGGTCAAAGAGATGATAATCCCGCCTTCGACCGCCAACGCGCCGCCGGAAAGCCCGGTCCCGGCGCCCCGTGGAATCACCGGCAGCCCAGCACGATGTGCCAGACGACAGATGGCGGATACGTGGTCGGTAGAGGTGGGCAGCACGACGACGGTGGGAAGCGCCTTCTCGATTGTATACGCGTCGCAATCGTACATTACAAGCTGGTCAGCGCGAGAGATCACACCCTCGTCGCCGACAATCGCAGCCAGATCGCTACTCAGACGCTGCGTGTCCATCGGCATACAGCATGTTATTCTTACCGTCGTGCCGGCCTGGCTTCGGCAACAGCGACAGGGACCCGTGAGCATTGCGGGATGTGTCCGAAGAATCGAAGATGAAGGGGGTCTTCTCCGCGCGAGCCCACTCCGCTTTGTCCTTTTCCAGCGGCCGCAACGCGCCGGAAAGCTCGGCGTTCATCGCATAGCCGTATTCGTCCTCGCCGGTGGAGGTGGGGCACCGGAATCGCTTCCAGTTCTCTTTGCGGGTCACGTCATCCGGGGAGTTGTACTGGATCACTTCGTCCATCCACCGATCCGCAGGAGGATACCGGTCATTACTCACAACGTATGCGGAAAGAGCCTTTTGCATTTCGCGCAAGTTGTCGAGGCAGCTCCCGACATGCAGATCCCGCTTCGGGTTGAACAGGTACAGCCAGACCTGCTTCGGCGGGAAGCCGGCGTAAAAGTATAGGAAGATCAGGCCGACGCCGATCAATATGAACGGCGTAAGGAAAACCCAAACGCAGCATTTGGACCGCCGGCGCGGTGATTCGGTCTCTCCCATCAGGATGGGAGTATAGATCAAGGAAGGGTGGACTAGTAGATTTGGTAGCAAAAACGATACTTCTTCTCTTCGGATTATCCGTTGCAACGGTTATGGTTTTCGAAATGGGACCGCCAAACATGCCGTGCATGCTGGGCTTCGCGAAGTCGGTCGCCATGGTTCTTATCGTTGGGTTGTCCGGTGTCGCGCTGACGAAGCGGCCCGAGCGAGAGCCATTGCCCTCCACCTGCGATCCGCTTACCGGTCTCATCTTGCGGCCAGAGTTCGAGCGGTCCATCGCCCGCGACATCACCCAGGCTAGGCGGCACGGGACAAATTTGTGCGTCATCACGCTCGATATCGACGGGCTGGAGACGCTGAACAAGGAGCATGGCCGCGAAGTTGGGGACCTGGCGATCCGGGCGACCGCGAACTATCTAATTCGCTCCGTGCGAGGGGCCGATACCGTCGCACGCATCGGCGGGGACGAGTTCGGGATCATCCTGACCGATACCGATAAGGCGGGCGCCGCCGTGATGTTGGCCCGCATGAGGGCATCGCTGCTGGAGGCCAGGCAGATGCTACGTCTGCCGCCGTTCAGCTTCACCACGGGCGTCGCTTGCTCAATGGACGGGATGGCCGACGTGTTAGAACGGGCCGATACCGACATGCGCCTGGAAAAAGGCACGGTTCTGACCGCGTAGCGTCAATACCGGAAAGCAAATCCGAACCCGACAAACGGCTTTCGGTCGTCGCCGTTCATCGAGAAGCCTCTGTGAAATCCGGCCGATCGGTGTTGATGGCCTCATTCGGCACAGCCGTTTGCAGAGCCGTCGGCAACGGCGCGAATCCGGTAGTGAGCAGGGCAAGCGATAGCAGCGTCACATCTTCGCTTCCCTTTCCTTCCCCTTGTAGAAAACCATCACCCATACAGCGAAACCCACCGTCACGGAGGCAATCCCCCACAGCAAAAGAGGAGAGATGCTCTTGTAGAGCAGATAGATGTTCAGTCCGGCGATTATCGTGCAAACGGCGTAGCCGACCACTTTCAGCCACAGCGGATTGACATACTTCCCCATTCGTTTTTTGTCGGACGTAAACATCACGAGAGGAAAGGTAGCGAACGAGAGCTGCATGGAAAGGACGACTTGAGAGAGGTTCAGCAGGTCCACGGTGTTCTTTCCGCCCGAAACCGCAATGAGAATCGCAGCCGGAATGATGGCGAGGAGTCGAGTGATCAGACGCCGCAGCCAGGGCGTGATCCGAATGCGCAGGAAGCCCTCCATGACGATCTGACCCGCCAGCGTCCCGGTGATGGTGGACGACTGGCCGGATGCAAGGAGAGCGACGGCGAACAGCGTGGAAGCCCCGCCGCCCAACAGCGGCGTGAGCAGCCTGTGTGCGTCCTGCAGCTCTTCCACCTTTCCCACCGTTCCGTGGAACACGGCTGCGGCGAGCACCAAGATCGCAGCGTTGACGAAGAACGCCGCGCTGAGTGCCAAAATCGTATCCCACGTGTTGTTCTTGATCGCCTCCCGCAATCCATCTTCCGTCGGCTCCGTTGCGCGGGTTTGGACGATGGAAGAGTGAAGATACAAATTGTGCGGCATCACTGTAGCCCCTAAGATGCTCAGCGAAATGTACAGCGCCTGAAAGTTAGGGATCGCGGGTTTGATCATCCCTACCCCGATTGCCGCCAGATCCGGCTTGGCCATAATTAATTCGATGGCGAAGCAGACCCCTATGGTCGTGACCAGAGTGATGACAATCGCCTCAATCAGTCGAAAACCGAATCGCATAAGGGCCAGCAATATGAGAACGTCCGCACTTGTGATAAAGACGCCCATGACGAGAGGAATGCCCAGCAACAGGTTCAGCGCCACCGCCGACCCAATCACCTCGGCAAAATCGCACGCGACGATGGCGATTTCACAGATCAGCCACAAGGCAATGGATACCGGCCTCTTGTAATAGTCGCGGCAGGCTTGCGCCAGATCACGGCCGGTCACCAACCCAAATCGCGCGCATAGAACCTGTAGCAGTTGCGCCATAAGGTTGGATGCGAGAATTACCCAAAGAAGCTTGTAGCCGAAAATGGAGCCGCCGGACAGATCGGACGACCAGTTGCCGGGGTCCATGTAGCCGACGCTCACCAAGAAGCCGGGACCGGCGAACGCAAGGAAGCGGCGGATTCCCCTAGCGCCTTCGGGTAATCGAACGCTTCGATACACCTCGACCAGGGAAGGCGCTTCGCGGCCATTGCGATGGTTGATCACCTTGGTTCGCGATCTCATGGCTCGGTGGCGGCCTCCACGAACACTCCGTCCAACCCTTCCGTTCCAATCACTACCTTCTTGCGGCCAATTCGAAGGGTGTACAGATCGTCGATCTCGTCGTATTCCTCAACGGAAACGCGGGCGCCCGGCACCAGGCCCCTGTCGCGAAATCGCCGCAATCGTTCCGGCGCCTCGTTGCGAAGCTCCCGAACAATGAAATCGCCGCCGGGTGCGGACGCGCCGAGAGGAAGAAGATCTCGTACGGCCACTTGCAGGTCCTGCGTCGGGATCGGCTGGCCCTCAGGGTCCCACTCGGGATCGCCCAGCGCGTGGGACATGGCGGCTTCGACGCGGTCGGAAAGCGCGTGCTCCAGCCGTTCGGCCTCCTCATGCACGGCCTCCCAATCGAGCTTCAGGACCCGCACGAGATAGAGTTCCAATATCCGATGCTTGCGAACGACGCGCAACGCCCGCTGCGCTCCCTCCGATGTCAATCGGTACCCTCGTCCCTTTTCGGATTCCACAAACCCGCCCTCCTCCAGCCGCCCCAGCATCGCGCCGGCCGATGGCCGCGAAATGCTGAGCCGGACCGCGATTCGGGCGGGCCGAACAAAATCTGTCAGGGCGCCAAGCCCGTAAAGCGCCTTCAGATAGTCCTCGACGGAGATAGTTTGGGCAATCATCGTGAATTAGTATAGCACAACTTTGATTATTAGCCAAGACTAACAAACATATTATCGGCAAATCGGGACGAGTTCGGGAGTTGCTTGTGGCTGAGCGGGGTAATTCGAGCCGATTTGAGCCTAGCGGCGCCGTTTTGAGCGCATAAAAAGAGTGGCCGCGAAAACTTCGCGGCCACTCCCTGCTAAATGGAATGAATTTATTCGTACCGATAGAATGACGATTGGGCATCCGTTCCGAACTGATTTCCGTAAGGAAGGAAACGCAGGACCGCAATCCCGGCCTCGGTCAATCGGAATCCCCTGCCGCGAACGGCTTCCTCTGCATCAATGAGAAACTCCATGCGAAACTGATACGATTCGACGATGAGCATGGCGATGAGGCGCAATTGCCAATGTTCCAGGCTCGTTACCGCCTCTTGCGTTCTGTTTCGCAACTCTTCCGCGCAACGTCCGCTTAGTACCGCAAGGAAATCATCCATCGCAAGTCCCCATGCGCCTTTATATTGATAAAGTACGCCTCTTTGGAATCGGTAATTCGGTTCATAGGGACTTAGATGGAGAAGCCGCGACATCACCCGCAGGGCGTTGTCGATTTCGCTCCGGTACCAATGGGCCTTTGCGAGCGCCTCCAGGGCGCCGGTATTGTAAGGCTGAAGCTCCAGCCAGGTCGCGGATTCTCGAACAACGTCCGAGTATTCGCCGCGATCGAGCAGGATATTGACTAAAAGATTTCGTCCACAAGGGTCGAGCGGATCGAGGGAGATCGCTTTTCGGGCGGCTTCCACCGCCTCGGACCATCGTCCGCAAAGCCGAAGCACGTGAGCTTTCTCACGATATTCCGCGACCGAAAACTCGGCCGTATCTCGCTCAGGGATAATCGATGCAGGACCGATGACCGGAATCACCGGCGGCCCACAGCCTTCTTCTCCCTTTCCCATTCCCGCCGCTGCGGAATAATTATCAAACATTGCTGACATCACGAACTCACCTAAGACTGTCTGACGTGGCAGCCCGGAGCAACAAGGAAATCATATCAGAGGCCAGGCCTTCTGACAAGGTATTTTGGAAAAATTCTCGTCGCTGCGGGAAAATTCGTTCGGGCCGATTGGCCACCCCACGTTCGCGGGGGCGCTTTCGGGCCGGTTAAATCTGATTGGCGATGTCTGATGGGAGGAGGAAATGAAGCGGCGTGCCAGGCACGGCATGGCCGCGATAGGAGAAGCATATTGCCAGCGTCGTTTGGACCCGTACTGCGAGCGTGTCAAGCTATCTCTCTCTTCCCTTCCTCTAATCAATCAAAAAAAACGACAATCAGGAACGCAGACTTTGGCGCATGCCGCGTCCGACAGGTATCAGTCTCTGCGTGAATTATCAAACGCCTTCGCCGATCTGTCAACTCGTCAAAGGGACAGTATGGTTAGAACTAGTTCCCAAGACGGAAGAATCAAACATTAACACTGGGGTTAATATTCTCAAATATTCGGTGTTGTCCTGCCGGAGGGGCCACTAACTCGGTTTTTTAACCCAAAGGTGGGTGGAAACAGCTCGCCCGACCGTGTGCTCATTGCCGTTGATTCGCAAACGGATCAGCTCGTCGAACGGCTCGGAACCGAGGACATCGAATTCCGCGCCGGGAGTCAATTGAAGTTCCTCAAGATGGTGCAAGAACTCCACGCGCTCGTCCGTTATCCGCACGACCTGCAGATGATCCCCAACGTGGGCCTCGCGCAAACGATAGCTGCCGTGCGGTTCCTCAGGATTGACCGGGTTGCCATGAGGGCAGGTTTTCGGATGCCCGAGCTTCCGCTCGATCCGCCGGATCAGGTCGTCCGGCAGATAATGCTCCAGCTTGCAAGCCAATTCGTGGACATCGTTCCAAGGCAGTTCGAGCATGTCCACCAAGAAGACTTCCAGAATGCGATGCGTTCGCGTGAGCTGCTTCGCCAACTGTTCGCCCATTGGCGTGAGGCGAATGCCTTGGTATTTTTCATGATTGACCAGACCAAGCTCCTGGAGCTTCTTCACCATCGTCGTGACCGACCCCGGCGAAACGGTCATGTAAGTCGCCAATTCGCCTGTGGTCACCTTCTCGGAGTCCTGCTGCAGCCGGAAAATTCCCTCGGAGTACTCTTCCACGCTCTCGGTGAACTGACTCTTGGTTCGGCCTTCGTCCGCCGGACGGCAGCTTGCGGGAACCCGCAGGGTTGTTTCCTTGATCGTCATGGCGGGATGAGTCTACCTAGGACTTCGGCGAACCCACAACCGGGTCGCGTTGACACCCTACGAAGGGATTTCGTATAATCCTCCCGGAATTCGATCACCCAATGATAACCGTCACCCTCGAACAAGAAGAACTCGCTGTCGAGCCGGGCGGTACCGTCAAGATCCAGGTTGTTGTCGCCAATACCGGCGATGCCGCGGGCCGGTATGCGTTGGAGGTGGAAGGGCTCGATCTTGAATGGTGCGCCATTCCCGTGCCTGCGTTTACCCTCCAACCGGGAGAAGAGACGAGGGAGCGGGTGCTCGTCAAGCCGCCACGCAGCAGCGAGAGCCGCGCCGGCGTCTACCCGTTCGTTCTCAGCGTAAAGTCGTTGGAATCGGGAGAGAAGGTTTCCCGGCAGGGAAGCGTGACCGTAAAGCCGCTCAACCTGCTGACGATTGAATTGGCGCCCAAGCGTGGGGATATTTCGCCGTTTTCCCGGTCGGCGCAGTTCCGAACGATCGTCGCCAATCTGGGAAATACCGAGCAGCACGTCCAGCTGTTCGCCTCCGATCCGGAAGATGGCTGCACCTACCAATATGATGAGGAGCGGAAAACCTTACCTGCGGGAGGGCAGGCTGAGGTCGGACTGGCGGCCATGGCGACCAGCCTGCCGATTATCTCCTCCCCGCGTCTGTACGGATTCTCCGTTTCGGCGCGTTCGGTGGAGAATTCCCACGTGTCGGCCACGGCCCAGGGGCAGATTGAGCGCAAAGGGATGCTTAGCCCGTCCGTTCTCATCAGCTTGGTGGTCATCGCCGTACTGGTGCTCGTCGGCTGGTACGTCTGGCCCCGCCCGTCTCAAATCACCCGGTTCACTGTGGATAGCGAGACGGTGACAGAAGGGGAGGAGGTCACGGTGACCTGGACCGCCAACAATGCGGCGATGATTCAGTTGGAATACGATGGCAAGGTGCTAGAGTCCAACCTGAAGCCGAGCGGTTCGTTCACCTTCGCGCCGCCAAAGACCGGGAAGCTGGAGATCGTCGCGGAAGGCAAGATGGGCCAGAGCAGGCTGGACAAGACGATAACGGTCAACAGCCCGCAAGAGGCGCCGATGCCGGAGATCAAAGAGTTCACCGTCAATCCCAAACGCGTGAAGAAGGGCCAGCCGACGACGATCACCTATGCCGTGGAAAAGGCGGTCCGCATCTTCATCACCCCGCTTGATATTCAGCTCGAGCCGTTCCTGCACTCGAAAGATATCGTGTTCCCGCGCTCCGGCAAATACGATTTCGTCGCCGTCAACAGCGACAACAAGACCGTCACGAAGAGCTTCATGATTCAGGTGGATGATAGCGACGCGGAGATCGCGAAGTTCGCCGCCGATCCGCCAACGCTGCCCACGGATGGCGGGAAGGTGACCCTAAGTTGGGAGATTCGAGGCGCGACACAGGCATCGATCGATAGCGACGTCGGCTCGATCAGCCCGGAAAGCGGAAGCATGGAGGTTGACGTAACGAAGACCACCACCTTCACCCTGACCGCCCTGGATTCCCAAGGCCGTCCGACAACGAAACTGGTCCGAGTTGTGGTCGCCTCCCCGGCGGGGGACGGCGGTATCAAGTAAGCTGTGCGGCTTTGGATAACCGGCTTCGGATCGTTTCGCACGATATCGGACAACCCCTCCGCGGCGCTGGCCATGCGTCTGGCCGTCGGGGTCGATGGTTTCGAGGTTGAATCACGCATTCTCCCGGTGACATACGCGGATGCCCTCACTGCCGCTGCGGCCATTCCCCCGGCCGACCTTATTGTGGCAATGGGTGTTCATGGCGGCGACGCGGTGATTCGGCTGGAGACCCAAGCGCTCCGCACGGCCAATGAGACGTCGGACATGGCGGGAACGGCCGGAGACGCCGCATCGCTCCCGCCTGGGCCCGAAACGATCCCGTCGCGCATCGTCATCGATCCCACCGGTCTCGAAGCTGTCCAGCTTTCGGACGACGCCGGCGGCTATCTGTGCAATTTCTGGTACTACTGCCTCCTCGCATCGACCGAGACCCCCTGCATCTTCATCCATGTTCCCCATTCCGAAGTCAGCCGGCCGGACGGCCCTCATATCGCGCTGGACCAGCAGGAGAAGCTCGTGCG
Source organism: Fimbriimonadia bacterium (assembly GCA_041483895.1). GTDB lineage: Bacteria > Armatimonadota > Fimbriimonadia > Fimbriimonadales > JABRVX01 > JBGPGO01. The sequence goes on along the minus strand of JBGPGO010000005.1, from coordinate 141,011 downwards.
GCGCGTAATTGCCCTTCTCAGGGCACGATTGTGAAGAGAGCGTTAATCAGCGTCTGGGACAAAAGCGGGATCGATTCATTTGCGGAAGAGCTCCATGGGCTTGGATTCGAGCTTGTGTCCACGGGCGGTACCGCTCGGCACTTGAGGGACCTGGGCCTGCCCGTCACCGATGTCGCGGAAATCACGAAATTCCCGGAAATCCTCGATGGCCGCGTCAAGACGCTCCATCCCTACATTCATGCTGGGCTCTTGGCGGACCAATCCAACCCCGACCATGGTAGAGCGCTCGCGGAGCATGGAATTGGCTCAATCCAGGTGTTGGCGGTCAACCTGTATCCCTTCATTCGAACCGTCTCAGGCGAGCACACGCTGGAAGAAGCGATCGAGATGATCGATATCGGCGGACCGGCGATGCTGCGCGCCGCTGCGAAGAACTATCGGTCCGTGACGGCGATTTGCGACCCGCTGGACTACCCGAAAGTGATTGAAGAGCTTCGAAGCCAAGGGCAGGTTTCTCTGGAGACGAGGCGGAGGCTGATGGCGAAGGTGTTTGGGACCGTTGCCGTCTACGACGCGCAGATTTCGGCCTACTTCCATCGGGAAGAGGAGATGCCGGACCCGCTGACGATCGCCATGCCGCGCTGGGCCACGCTCCGATACGGCGAAAACCCTTGGCAGCTTGCGGCCGCCTACATCGATCCATCCTATCTCGGTCCTTGCGCGCTTCATGCGGCCCCGCTGGGCGGCAAAGAGCTTTCCTATAACAACATTCTCGACGCCGACGCCGCAATCGCCGCGTGTTGGGATTTCGACGGACCCGCCGCCGTCGTCGTCAAGCACCTGACTCCCTGCGGGGCGGCGATAGCCGAGGATGCCAGTGCTGCGATACGGACCGCCATCGACGCCGATTCCGTGTCGGCGTTCGGTGGCATCGTCGCTGTCAACCGGCCGATTGGAGATGCCGAGGCGAAGGAGCTCATCGCCCCGAACCAGTTCCTGGAGGTGATTTGCGCTCCGGCGTTCTCCGAAACTGCCACGGAGCTTATCCAGGCGCGGTCCGGGTGGGGCCAAAACGTGCGGCTGCTTGCCATCGGAGAGGGAAGAAGGCAGCCGGGGCATGACATTCGGTCGGTCGCGGGCGGCCTGCTGGTTCAGACTGTCGGAGCGCCGCCTTTTCAGCCAAGGACCGTTTCCAGTCGGGAGCCAATGGAGCAAGAACGAACGGATCTGGCATTCGCATGGCAGATCGCTGCGTTTGTCAAATCGAATGGGATCGTTGTGGCCAAGAATGGCCGGACCTTGGGGATCGGGTCCGGTCAGACGAACCGCGTCGGCTCCGTTCGAATTGCCTTGGAGCAGGCGGCAGAGCAGGCGAAAGGGGCCGTCCTGGCCAGCGACGGCTTTTTCCCTTTCGCGGATTCGATTGAAGGAGCGGCGAAGGCGGGAATTTCAGCAATACTTCAGCCTGGCGGGTCAAAAAGGGACCCTGAGGTCATCGAGGCCGTCAATAAATATGAAATGGCGATGCTATTTACCGATGTTCGGTGTTTCAGGCATTAAGTGGTGGGGTGGTACAATAGGAGACGATTATGGCGAATCCAAATAAAGGCGTAGATCCGTTTTTGATCGGTATTATCGCGGTTGGTGTTGTCGGCGCGGCGGCGTTTTGGTATTTTGGCGGCCAGCAGGAGCCGGCACAAATCCCTCCGCCGGCCCAGCCCAATCTCCAAGCCGTGCAGGCGTCGAAGATGCAGGGCCAGGCGCCGCTTTGGGGCAATTCGGAGAACCAGGATCAAGGTGGAGGCGGTTTTGCTCCCAGTCCTGGCGGTCCCGCACCAGGTCCCGGTGGCGGACAGTTGATGCCGGGTGGCGCTCCCAGCGGTCCTCCGGCCGGCGCAGCCCTCTAAGATCAAGACTTCGCAACGCGCGCGGTGAATCACCGCGCGCGTGATACTTTGAAAAACAAAGAAAACCTCAGATATCGCGACCTATTGAAAGTAACAGGGTCTTGTGGCATAATCCTGGGCGTCTCATCGTCATTTTTTCGACTTTCCGCTATTTTTGCTTTCGGGGAGCAGGGTGATGGCTATGCCACCGGTATTGAATGTCGGCTTTTACAATTTTGTCGTGGCGGAGCAGATCGTTGCGCTTGTCAGCAGCGAATCGGCCCCCATGCGGCGGCTGATCCAACAGCTCCGCAAGACTGGGCACCTGATTGACGCGACCCAAGGCCGGCGCACGAAAAGTGTAATCTTCACCAATTCTGGACCGGTCGTTATCTCGGCCATCTCTCAGGAGACCCTGGCTAAGCGTCTCTGCAGTGGAGACATCGGCGAAGACGAATCTGACAATAAATCGGACAATAAATAGGAAGCGGGTAGGTGGATGCGATTTTTGCGGTCGCTCCTGTCGCGGATGACCAGCGACATGGGAGTAGATCTGGGTACGGCCAACACCTTGGTTTACGTGCAGGGCAAGGGGATTCTTCTGCGAGAGCCTTCCGTCGTCGCGATTGATTCCGAAACCAAGCAGATATTGGCGGTTGGGGAAGAGGCCAAGCGAATGGTGGGCCGGACTCCCGCCTCCATCGTCGCAATCCGCCCGTTGCGCGATGGCGTCATCGCCGATTACGATCAGACGGAGAAGATGCTCCGCTACTTCATTCAGAAGTCCACCCGACGAACCTTCGCGTGGCACAGAGTCGTCGTCGGCATCCCGAGCGGAGTGACGGAAGTCGAGCGGAGAGCCGTGTACGAAGCCGCCAAGCGCGCCGGAGCCAGCGAAGCCTTTCTGATCGAAGAGCCGATGGCGGCGGCAATTGGCGCCAACCTGCCGGTCGGCGAGCCCACAGGATCGATGATCGTCGATATCGGCGGCGGCACGACGGAAGTAGCCATCATCTCCCTTGCCGGGATTGTGTTCAGCAAGTCCATCCGCGTGGCGGGCGATGAGGTCGATGAGGCCATCGGCGCCTACGTCCGGCGCGCATACAACCTGTACATCGGGGATCGCACGACGGAAAACGTGAAGATCGAGATCGGTTCGGCGTATCCGCTGGAGCAGGAGTTGCAAACCGAAGTGCGGGGCCGCGACCTGGTCACCGGCCTGCCGCGCAGCGCCACCATCACGTCGGAAGAGTTGCGCGCTGCCATCGCGGAACCGCTGAACAACATTGTTGACGCGGTAAAACTGGCGCTCGAAGCGACGCCGCCCGAGCTTGCCTCGGACATCATGCATCGGGGAATCTGTCTGGCGGGAGGAGGAGCGTTATTGCGAGGGATGGATCGGCTCCTGATGAAAGAGACGGAAATGCCGGTCTTTGTCGCGAAAGAGCCGCTCAACTGCGTCGTGATCGGAACGGGAGTCGTCCTGGAAGAGATCCGACAGAATCCGCATTTGAGCAAGCTTCTTAAAGCCGCGCACTCCTAATGGAACCGAGTGGAATTCGGCCCCGGGACTGGATCGTCTTGCTCGCCTTGGTCGTCCTTGGCGCAGTTTTGGGGGCGGACCGGGGCGTGGTTTCGAAGCCGCTGACCGATACCGTCCGGTCGGTTTTTTGCGGACCCCAGGGCATTGTAAACAGCGCGCTTGTATCTACCGGCGATCTGTTTATCGGGATCGGCCAGGCTCCTCATCTTCGGAACCGTGTACGAGAGCTGGAACGGGATCGGGCGGCGGCAGTATCGCAGCAGGTCAAGATCGATGAGCTGGATCAGGAGAACCGGCGGCTGCATGCTTTGCTGGAAACGCTGCGTCAAACGCCCGGAAAGCCGCTGCCCGCGTCGGTCATCGCCTACTATCCTCAGACCTTGACCGCGATGCTTTCGGTCGGGTCGGAAGACGGAGTGCGTGTTGGCAATCCGGTGGTAGCGCCGCACGGACTTGCCGGCATCGTCCAGCTAGTGGACCGAAATTCCTGCGTGGTGCTCATGGTGACGGCCGATCGATTCGCGGTTGGATCGCGGGTGGCGCGGGAGGGATCGCGCGCGGCCGGCGTCGCAAAAGGGCTGGGCGGCGATATGCTGCTGCTCGATCACCTATCCGAAGGGGCGGACGTTGCGGTAGGCGACAAGATTGTTACGTCGGGAGTCGGGGAACGGTATCCGAAGGGCCTGTTCGTCGGCACGGTAAAGCAGGTCTGGCGGGACCGATCGTATGGCTACATGCGGGCATGGGTCGAGCCGTCGGTGCAGCCCGATGCGTTGGAAGAGGCGATCGTGCTCCGATGACCGGGATGCGCGCAGCGATCTGGATTGTCCTCGTGCTCATCCTCGGCGCAATCCTGAACGGCCCATTGGCGCATCGCATGGCGCTTTTCGGGGCCGCCCCCGATCTGCTCGTCATCGGCGTCGCGTGCCTGTCCCTGTTTCTGGGCAGAGCTGCGGGCGCCGTTGTCGGATTTGTATCGGGACTGCTGATGGGTTCGCTGACGGGTGAATTTCTGGGGGCCTACGCGGTGAGTCGAGCCTTCGGCGGCTTCGTCGCGGGGTGGGCGCCGCGATTTCTATTGCCCCAGCTCTGGATCACCGGGCCGGTAGTCACGTTTCTCTCTACCCTGACCGTTGACCTGGTTTTCTTGCTGATCGCGCCTCAAAACGACCTGGGAAGTTGGGTAAAACTGTCTATACTGCGAAGCGCATATCATGCGGGGCTCTGTGTGCCGCTGTATCTGCTGCTTCTTCGGTCGATGAAGACCGCCGCAAACCGATAGCACCTACGATGGGGAGGGAATGAGTATGGCCGGCGCGCGCACAGAGACGATAACCAATTCTCATCACCAGCATGGCGAACGCACGAGCATGTTTCGGATGGCGCAAGACCAACTTGCTATTGCCGCCAACTACATTGATTTGGAAGATGGCCTCATCGAAGTGCTTTCGGTTCCAAAAATCACGGTAACCGTGAATTTTCCGGTTGTTATGGACGATCGATCTATCAAGGTTTTCACCGGTCATCGTGTCAAGCACAACACCGCGCGAGGGCCGACAAAGGGCGGCATTCGGTACTCTCCCGACGCCGACCTGGATGAGACCACAGCGCTGGCGATGTGGATGACCTGGAAATGCGCCATCGTCAACATCCCCTACGGCGGCTCGAAAGGGTCCGTTTGCGTTGATCCGAAACTGCTCAGCTCACGTGAACTGGAGAAGCTGACCCGGCGATATGCGACCGAAATCAATTTTCTGATCGGACCCGAATCGGACATTCCCGCGCCCGATGTCGGAACCAACGCGCAGGTGATGGCCTGGATCATGGATACCTACAGCATGGAGGTCGGCCACTCCGTTCCCGGGGTCGTCACGGGCAAGCCGATCCAGATTGGTGGCACGGAGGGCCGGTTTGAGGCGACGGGACGCGGCGTGATGGTGATCGCCGATGCGGCCTCGAAGATGCGGAACATGAAGCTGGACGGATCGAAGGTCATTGTGCAGGGTTTTGGCAATGTTGGCAGCGTGTCGGCGAAGCTGATGGCGGAACAGGGAGCGACAATCGTGGGGCTCAGCGACGCGCGCGGTGGCATCTACAATGAGAAGGGTCTTGACGTCCAGAAGCTCCTGGGCTATGCCGGCCGGGATGGCGGATTGCAGGAGTACAAAGATGCGCAACCGCTGTCGAATTCCGAGCTGCTGACGCAGCAATGTGACATTTTGGTGCCTGCCGCGGCAGCAAACCAGATAACGGAGGCGAACGCGAGCAGGGTCAAAGCGAAACTGGTCGTGGAAGGGGCGAATGGCCCCACGACGCCGGAGGCCGACGACATCTTGATGGACCGGGGAATCCTTGTCGTTCCGGATGTGCTGGCGAATGCCGGCGGCGTTGTCTGCTCCTATTTTGAATGGGTGCAGGACCTGCAGGCCTTCTTCTGGCAGGAAGATCAGGTCAACGATCGCTTAGAACAGATCATGCGCCGGAGCTTTGATTCCGTGTGGAGCACCATGAGCCACCACAAGACCAACATGCGAATTGCGGCTTACATCATCGGTGTGCAGCGAGTTGCCCAAGCGACGACCATTCGCGGAATCTTCCCCTAGGACCGCCACAAGGAATTGCTGCGGGGTTGGCGAAATCGTACTGCGCATGGAAGCAAATGTCGAACCTATCATCGCCGCGACGGAGGAGTTGCGGGGCCAGCTCGCAAAAGCAATCGTTGGCCAAACAGATGTCATCGATCAGATTATCGTGGCGCTGCTCTCGGACGGCCATGTGCTTTTGGAGGGAGTGCCGGGCGTCGCGAAGACCCTGATGGTTCGGGCTTTGGCTCTGGCTTGCGACCTGCCGTATCGACGCATTCAATTCACACCCGACCTGATGCCTTCCGACATTACCGGCGTCAATATCCTGAATGCTTCAACCTCCAAGTTCGAGCTTCGAAAGGGTCCCATCTTCACGAGCGTGCTCCTTGCCGACGAAATCAATCGGACGCCGCCGAAGACCCAATCCGCACTTTTGGAGGCAATGGAAGAGCGCCGCGTGACAATCGACGGCGAGCCGTTGCCGCTTCCCGATCCGTTCCTTGTGTTCGCAACGCAGAACCCGATCGAGTACGAGGGCACATACCCGCTGCCGGAGGCTCAACTGGATCGATTTCTTCTGAAAGTGGTTGTCGGATACCCGGAAGAGGCGGCCGAGATGGAGATTCTGCGGCGCCACGACCATGGATTCCGGGCATCTCATTTGGAAGATGTGGGGATCGCTCGCGTAATTGATGTGAGTCAGCTCACAGCACTGCGCCAGACCGTGCGGCAAATCCATGTTGCGGATTCGGTACTCAATTACATCGGCGTCATCGTGCGAAAGACGAGGGAGGCGGACCAGTTCGTTCTCGGCGCGTCGCCCAGAGCGGGAATTGCGGTGCTTATCTGCTCCAAGGCAATGGCTGCATTGCAGGGGCGGAATTTTGTAACGCCGGACGATGTGAAAGCCGTGCTGCTGCCTGTTCTGCGGCACCGCGTCTTGCTGCGGCCGGAGGCGGAAATCGAAGGCGTTGACGCGGACGATGCGGTGATGTCCGTACTCAATCAGGTGCCTGTGCCGCGATAGAATTGGCGTCGAAACTATGGCGGGCGCGGGCGAAACCGTCGACAGGAACGGGCAATCCGTGCAAGAATCGCACAATTCGCGGCTGGCCATTGCCCCGCCACAGAGATCATCGAGGTGTAATTGTTGAGAATTTCTATCCGCCAAATCTTGCTCGCGGCGTTGGCGCTGCCCCTACTTGCCGTGGTTCCAAGCGCCCACACCCAGCAATCCGTTTTCGTTCAAGGGACGAAGAAGCCCGCAAAGTCGGCTCCGGCAAAAAAGCCGGCGCAAAAAAAGACCACCGGTAAAGCTCCAGCAAAGGCGCCGACAAGTAAAGCCACCACCACATTCGGAGTGCCCAAAGATCGGCTCTTGGCGCCCTGGCCGGCAAGCAAAGTGGTTGCCAAAGTCAATGGAGAGGCAATTACCGGCGCGGATGTGGCGCAGTTCATTTGGGAATGGCGCGGCAATGACGTCATCAACACGCTGATGATTTTTAAGCTGATTGACCAAGAGGCCAAGAAGCGAGGCGTTGTCGTCATCGATGCCGAGGTCAAGAAGATGATGAACGAGCAACTCAAGGACCTGAAGAGCCGGATGCCCAAGGGCCACACGCTTGACCAGGAGCTGATGGCGCTCAATAATTCTTGGTCGCGCGTTTACGTGCAACTTCGAGCGACCCTTCAACTGGACAAGATTACCGAAAAGGGTCTCAAGAAGTCGGACCTAATCCAGTCGGCCCAGATTGTCGTTCGCGTTCCCGGAAACACGCCGGAAGAGCAAGCGAAGAACAAGGAGGCGACGCTGGAAGCGGCGAACAAGATCGTGGCAGAAATTCGCGGCGGAATGAAATGGGATGATGCCGTGCAGAAGTACAGCGAGGACCCGTTCACGAAAGGGAAGGGCGGCGATCTTGGCTGGAAATGGAGGGACGAGCTCGATCCCAAGTTTGCCGAAGCGGTCTTCAAGCTGAAGCCCGGTGATATCGCCGATGCGGTCGAGACTCCTGGCGGCTACCAGATTATTCGCGCGACCAAATTCGGCACGGGAGCCACTCCCGCGGAATATCAGGCGGCGACCAAGCGGATCACCGATATGCGCCGCAGCATGTTGGTTCGGGAGCTCCAGGAAAAGGCGAAGATGGAGAACTTTATCGTTCCCATCATCCCTCCGAGCGCGATGCCCAAGCAGACCCAACCCGGCGAGCCGCAAGGCGGCGACTAGATTCGGCCTCAGCGCGCCAAACAGTATCCATCTCCGGAGGTCATAGGACTTATAGGTCTCATACGTACTATAAGTCCTAATTGAACGATGCACGCTACAATCCGAATCGGCTCCCCGGCCGGATGCCATGGCCGATTGCTAATGCCGTGCCGGACATTTCCGGTTTACCCTCCGGCTTCACCCGAATCAATTGAAGCGAGCCGCTGCCCGCCGCGACCAGGATGCCGCCAGAGATCACTGATGTGACAATACCGGGCTCTCCGCCGTCCCCCGCGGGTCGCATTTCGATAATCTTCAATCTCTTTCCGCCGGCGGTCGCAAACACGCCGGGGCGAGGAGTGAAGGCGCGATACATGTTGTAAATCTCGACAGACGTGCGCCCCCAGTCGATTCGACCCTCCTCCGGCTTGATTCGGGGCGCGTAAGTCGCCAATGATCCGCCTTGAGGTGTTCGAGTCAGATCGGGAAGTCGATCGAGCGCCCGGACGATCATTAATGCGCCCAACTCTGCCAACCAATGCGTGACAAATTCCGCCGTTGCATCGGACAATATCGGCATCTCGTCTTGCATCAAGATGTCGCCGGTATCCATCCCCTTGTCCATCTGCATGATCGTGATGCCTGTCTTGCTATCTCCATGTTGGATGGCGCGTTGGATCGGCGCCGCCCCTCGCCATCGGGGCAGCAGCGACCCGTGGATGTTGATCCCGCCAAACTTGGCCGACTCCAACAGCGCAACCGGCATGATCTGGCCATACGCCGCAACCACCAACACGTCCGGTTCCATCGAGCCGATCTGTTCGATAAACTCCGGATCGCGGCACTTTTCGGGCTTCATCACCGGAAGTCCGACGGCCACAGCGGCGGCACAAACGGGGGAAGAATGGAGCTTCATGCCGCGGCCGGTCGGCCGATCCGGCTGGGTCACGACGGCGAGGATTGTATGAGAAGAGGCGGCGATTGCGCGGAGAGCTGGCACCGCAAACTCAGCGGTACCGAAAAACACCAGCGTCATATTTCGTCTTCGTCCTCCGCGTGCGGGTGCCGCCAATGCAAGGTGGTCGCGTCCACGCGGTCCGTGAACAGCACCCCGTCCAAATGATCGATTTCATGCTGGGCAACCCGCGACGTCATGCCTTCCAACTTCAGCCGCACCGGCTTCCCACGACGATTGGTGGCCTTGACCTCGACCTCGGCATATCGCTCCACGTCGCCATAGAGGCCGGGAATGCTGAGGCACCCTTCCTGCCCGATCATGAGTCCGGTTGAGCTGACGATCTCCGGATTGATCAGGATCATAGGGTGTTCGTCGGCGGGGGCGACGATGCAGACGCGCTCCAAAACGCCAATCTGTGGCGCGGCGAGACCGATCCCGCGCGCGTCCTTCATCGCCTTTAGCATCCTGTCGATGAGCCCCTGTGTGCCCTGTGTGATGCGTCCGACCGGCTTGGCGACGCTGCGCAGCACGGCGGCGGGGTACTTCACCACGTCCGGGTTGACGACGTGGTACCACTCCTCCGCGTGGGGCGGGATGACGACTTCCATTGGCACGGTCTTGATCACGGCCCGATTTTACCGCGCTCTCAGACTCGAATACGTAGGGAATGGCCTTGGACCACGACAAGGCGACCCCGGCCTCCAATTCATTGTTGAAATAGGGTGAGGTCGCATCCTCACGTGGTCACCGGCTGCCGTCCATCGTGAGGAACAGGTCCCCTTTGCCAAAATAGCCCTTGCCGGGCTTGCCCCCATCGTCCTTTAGGTCCGCCCCAACGGAATAGAGTCTGTAATCCGATTTGTCGCGCGCGTAACGGAACTGCTCACCAGAAAACGGATCGATCGTGCGATCTTTCTGGCGCAGATCCGCGAGAGCGTCTGGCAACTTTCCGTGCTCGAGGCGATAGGCAGCAATCGCCGCATGCAAGCCGATAAGCTTCAAATGGGCTTCGCGCGCGGTCTGCCATATAGAAAAGCCCTTCAGGTTGCCTGTACCGTACAGTGCATCGATCATAATTTGTGTCAGTAGGTCGTCTGGAGGAGCTTTGAGCCCTTCGACGGTCCGTTGTCGGAACGGCTTGGCCATGTCTGCCACAAACGCCCGGTAAATCTGACCTCTCACCTGATCGGATCGGCGAATCAGCTTTTCCCAAGTATGTGGGTCTTTTCGCAGACGGTCTTCTATGTTTTCGCCACCGGGCAGACGGCTGACATCATGAATGAGATCTTTCTCATTCCTCTTCACAAGGTCGATGAGCATATCGTGAATCTCTCGGTCTTCCCCCGCGGCGATCGATGCGATGGGGATTTGTTCCTTTAGATGACGGGCAATCACGTCTAAAATCGCTTCGCAATCCTTTGGCGATAGTCGATCCAAATTCTTCGCAAAGGGCTCTGCCACAAGGGACTCGCAAGCGACGCCCACCCTACATGTTGTGAAGGTCGCCTGTTGTAGCGTCTGCCCCAGGCGAATCCCATCGAACAGATCAGCGAGAGCCTTTCGGGTGCTTCCGTCGGCGAAGGCAAGTTGCTCTGCCACGGCCAGCATTCGCACGGATTCGCGGCACATGGGAAGATAGAAGCCGGTCTTATCCGTTGACTCTGGGGGAACATGGATTTCAGCTCGCGCCACCTGCCGCAGGGCATTCAGCCCGTCGCGATTTGCCGCAACAAGCGCCTTCTGTTCGCGAACGGGAAGCTCCATCAAATCACCTTTGCTGTTTGCATCAACAGTCGCCGGGTTCTTCCGGATCATGTCGATGGCCCGCACCAGCTTTCGCCAGCCAGGATCGGTGATTATTTTTTTCGGCGTGGCTGTTTTCCGCGTGCCGCAGTCCGAAATCGCGAGGATTGTCGCAGAACACAGGCACACCAGACCGAGGAGATAGGCTGCCTTGATCACGCTTTCATATTACTTCAAGAACACCATAATCGTGGCATCTGAACGGGGAGAGGATCGGGTCGCTGCCGCATTTTCAAGGGACGTCGCATGACAGCCCCAACCCAACCGTCATAATCAATGTCAATGACGGGACAAGAAGCGCTGCGCGAGCTGTTGGAAGGAAACGAGCGATTTGCGGAATGTCGTCCGGCCGCGTGGGAGCATGACGAACAGGTTCGCCGCGGGCTGATCGCCCATGTTGCTCCCATTGCGGCAGTGCTTTGCTGTTCCGACGGCCGCACAGCGCCGGAAATCGTTTTCGATCAGCCGTTGGGCCGCATGTTCGTCACGCGGGTGCCGGGAAATATCGTGACCAGCGAGACGCTAGCGGCCCTCGAATTTGCCGTGTGTCAGCTCGGCGCCCCGCTGCTGTTGGTTCTCGGGCACTCGCACTGTGCCGCTGTCGAAGCCGCCGCGTCCAACAGCGCCGCCGTTGGTCCACTTGGTCCCGTGGTCTTGCGCTTGTACTCCGCCGTGCAGCGTGCGCAGTCTCATCCCACGCCGGATCTGTTGACGGCCGCGATTTACGAGAACGTTCAAATGTCGCTCGAAGCAATTCGCATCCAAAGCCTCGATCTCCGCTCGCGCATCCAAGGTGGACAGGCGTTATTGGTGGGAGCGGTCTATGATATGGTTAGCGGCCGCGTCGATCCAAAATTCCTACCCGACAGATAGCGAGCGGATCTATCGCGCCAGCCAGTGCATGATGTTCAGCGCAAACTGTCTATTGTCATTGCCCGGCGCGTTCATGCCGAACTTCTCGCCATCCGCGACCTGCGCCGTGAGCATTGCGGCCTCCCCCAAGATGACCACTCGGCCCTTGCCATGCTGGAACGCGATCCCCTGCGCGCGGCCCTTGGCCGATATTGAATCTCCGAGGATCATCCTGTTTTCCTTTTGCGATCGTTCGATGTCCGGCTGCCGGTCCGTAGCGGTCGAGGCGAGCTGCAGTAAAACCGATGCGCCCTTCGGGATGCTCAGGGATTGGCCTGTGAAGGCGACAACCGTATTGATTCCCTTTGTGATTTCATGTTTTCCGAGCAGCCCGTTCTCCCGGCTGTAAATCAGCGTGGTTTCGTCCTTGTCCTTGCAATGCTTCTCGTCGGCGGTGAATCCTTTGCTCATATCCACACTGAAACGCTTGGCCAAGATTTCGGCGTTGTAGCCCATCGGCGCATGATCCGCAATGAGCAGCAGCGATCCTCCGCCTTTCGGAGCGCGTGCGTTGGCGATCACAAGTATCTTGTATCCCTGGAGGGTTTCCTTGCCGAACGGCTTGTCGCTGGGAGTGATATGGAAGCCGTCGTTGCGCATCAGATCGGCAAACGGCTTGTACCTTCCAATTGTTGTGTGGAAGTTGTTGTGGGCTTCGTCGAATAGCACTTTTGGATGGACATGTCCGTAGGTGGGCTTTTTGACGCTGACATCGTAGTTCGAGTCGGCAACCTGCTGGGCCTGGGCTGCGGCGACTAACAGCGAGGCGAGTAGCACGAGGGTTTTCATGCCCTAGTAGACCCCATCCAAGGCGCCTCATATGACCTATATGTCCCATAAGTCCTATTGTCCGCAACTGATAAACCCCGATGAAGATGATCAAGTTTCGGCGATAATCTGTTACAATTGGACCGACTGCCGATATAGTTCTGTTTTCGAGTCATCCGATTCACTTTGCTCCTGGGTGCCACATCACTTATTGCTAAAGGAGCAAGAAAATGCAACTGCGCACCATCACGCTTTCGGGAATCTTCGCCATTCTCGCAACAACCGCCTTTTCGGATTTTGGGTACAACGATTTCTCTTCCGGAGCCGGGCTAAGTTTTGTCGGCAACACTCAGATCGTGAGCAACCGGCTTCGAATCACTCCTAATACGAACAGCCAGCGCGGTGCCGCGTATTACACACAGAAGCAGTCCGTCGCCGGAGGATTTCGTTCTACCTTCCAGTTTCAGATTTCCGGGACGGCAGACGGGTTTACTTTCATCGTCCAGAATGAAGGTCTCGGCGCGATAGGCGCCGGTGGCTCCGGGCTCGGTTATGGCTTGGACACCGTAGGCAGCACTTACTATCCCGGAATTAAGAGTAGCCTTGCAATTGAGTTCGATATCTACCGTTTCGTGACCCTAGGCGATCCAAACGATAATCATGTGAGCATCCATTCTCGTGGCACCTTGGAGAATAGCCCAGATGAAATTTACTCATTAGGACTAGGAACACCGTCGTTCACTCTTAAGGATGGCAATGTACATACTGCGGTCATCGATTACGTGCAGGGACAGATGAACGTGTATGTAGGAGACCTGGTAAATCCGCTCGTTACAAGCAACATCAATCTCTCAACTCTCTTAGCTCTTGGCGATGGAAATGCGTGGGTGGGATTCACGGGCGGAACCGGTGGCGCCAGCGCCCAGCAGGACATCCTTAGCTGGCAGTATAAGGTCACACCGGAGCCGAGTGTCTATGCGATGGTGGTTATGGGACTCGGAGGCATACTATATCGGCGGCGAGGCCGAATGAATGCGAGGGTCTAGCGCTCGATCGATTCGTCGTGCAGTGTCTCCCATTGAGACTGGCTGTTTTCGGGTGCCGAGCTGGATTATGAGGGTTGACGAATGACAAAATCGGAATGTTATGTTGGCGTCCTCGTTTGCCGCTTCGGATAGTATGCGGACCACAGAAGACCCCAACACGGAGCGCCTATTTCAACGGACGGATTTGTGACACCGACTCGATCTGCGCCAGCTCGATCAGTTTCGTTGCGTCCACGCGGCCGAAGAGGACCTTCAACCTCTCGTCCTTGGAATCCAGAGTGAATCCGAGCTTCTTCAGCTTTTGGATGTCGCTCATCTTCCACTCCTTCAGCCATATCTGGACTTCGACCGCGCCAGCCTTCGCGTCGCGCAATGTTTTCGCGACGACCGATTCATATCGGCTCTCTCGCAACTTCTTCGGATCTGGCTTGACTTCGCCGGCCTTGTTCAATTCGTCCTTCTGTTCGACGTAGCCGACGCCAGCACTGACTTTCCCGGCAGTTGCGGGGGCGCCGCCGGACAGAGTTGCGCGTTTGGTGGCGGCGCGGCCGGTCGAATAGCCGCCGCCGAAGCCGCCGAGAGAACCCGTGACGATCGAGTTATCGGACTTATCGAACGCGACGAGACCCGAGTCCATGTCATATCGCACGCCGTCCGCCTTCTCCACCGGCACCTGCACGGTGCGCTGACGCCCGCCGACGTTGACCACCTTCTGCTCCACCGCAACGAACGATGTGTATTGGGTCATGATGCCGTAATCCAGCGCCAAGTTAATAATCTTCTCTTTCACATCCGTCTGATCGCCGTGGGTATGCGATCGCCAGTCCTGTCGCATCAGCTCATCGACCTGCGCGCGCGCCCAAAGGGTTGCGATGGCGGAACCGTCCTTGTCGACGGCGGGAAAAGCGGCGTTGATACTGTTCGACCAAGGACCTTTGCCCAAATGACCCGCGATTGCGATGCGTCCGGAACCGGGTTGCGTGTACCGGCCCATGATGATGACGGGTTTCTCGCTGAACACATCCGGTATGCGCTTAGGCAGCACATCCGTCACCTGTAGGCCGTCGAACTTCACATCGATATCCGTAAGCACCGGATGTTGCACACGCCTCACGAACCGCTCGACAGCCGCGTCCGCGGTCTCGGCCAGGGTCTGGTACTCCGCGTCGCCTTTGCCCTCAGAGGCCATCGCGTCTATAAGGAACCGGTTGACGCTGTTGCCGATGCCGAAGGTGAACAGTCGCGCATCGCCCAAGTTCTTCTGGATAGTGTCCAGCACGTCGAAGTCGTTGCCGATAAAGCCGTCCGTATTGAACATCACGATGCGCAGGCGCTCCGGGTCCTTTGGTGGCGTTAGGGCAACGAGCGCCGGCCTGACGATATCCGTGCCGCCGTTCGCCTCTAAGGCGCTGACGAACGCGATGGCCTCGGTGCGGTTTTCCGGGGTATTCCGCATGGTCTGTGGCCAGAGAGCGTTGACCTGGGTTGAGAAGCCAATGACGTTGAACGTGTCGTCCGGCCCCATCGTTTCGATCAGCTTTTTGGTCAATTCCTTAGACTTCTCGATGGGGAATCCGTTCTGGCTGCCGCTCTGGTCCATCACAAAGATCATCTCTTTTGGCGAAATCTGATCTTCCGTCGGGGCCTTCGGCGGCATCAGGATCAGGGTGAAATAG
Source organism: Fimbriimonadia bacterium (assembly GCA_041483895.1). Taxonomy (GTDB): domain Bacteria; phylum Armatimonadota; class Fimbriimonadia; order Fimbriimonadales; family JABRVX01; genus JBGPGO01. Next base: position 125,625 of record JBGPGO010000005.1, on the reverse strand, counting down.
CCGCCTTGTTGGGACGAGGCGTAGGTGAGCAGGGAAGAAGTGACCGTGCCGGTCGCGACGCGGTATTTCAGAATGAAGTCTCGGTTCGGGATCTCATCGCTGTTCTTTAGGCTGACCATCGCCAGTCCGCGTCCGGGCTGGTTGATGTTCACTTCGTGCAGCACGCTCTTGATCTCTTGGATCGGCGCTCCGGCGTTCACTCGCACGTTCAATTCGATGTTGGTTCCAGTGCGTGTGGCTGCGGTAGGGGGCGCGATCTTTTGTGGATCGGGGGCCGCCATCAGGTTGCGCGGGCCGACCACCATGGGGAAGTTGAATTCGAATTGTCCATCTTCATACTTCAAAACCTGTACATAACTGATCTCGATCTCGATGGTCGCGCCGGGGGTGATGTTGGCGACGGACTGGGTGAAGATGTTGGGCCGCTCCTGGTCAAGGAGGCTCGCGACCTGACCGGCGTTCTTGGCGGCTTCGTAAATTTGCCGAGCCTCTTCCTTGCGCTTGATCTGGCCATTTATCACGCGGCTGCCGATCTTCATCCGCATCCGGTCAACGGCCGCGTCGGGGGGCAAGGGGAATGTGTAAATCGCCTCGATCGTGTCCCGAGACGGATTGGTAAAGGTCTGGACCATGGTGACGCGGGCGCCGAAGCCGGAGATGTCGGCGTTGACGGTCGTCTTGGAGAGGGGACACAGCTCGCCCACCTTTCCGTCTTTGCCCACGATAGTAAGCTGTCCTGGACTCGCTTCCTTTTGGAACGCTTGAACGGGTGTCGCGCCGGACCACCATACCGCGCATACGATGAAAGGTGTGGCTACAGCCAAAGCCACGGCTCTTTTGTGCATGAGAGGACCACCTTCTGCCCTGCTGACAAGGGCTTCTTGACCGTTAGATGTCACAGGTCGGGGGATGGTTACATGGCGCTCATAGGTAGCCGCAGCCCCATCTGTCAATTCGTCTGGAATTCCAAATACCTAAGCGGCTGCGACTTGTGGTATCATGGAATAACATGAGTAATTCCATGAGGGCTAGGCAAATATGATTAAGGCGACCGACATCCATTCCCTGACCGAATTTACGCGAAATGCCAAACGCTATATCCAACGGGTTAAGGAGACGAAAAGCCCGATGGCGATCACGGTCAATGGCGACGCGGAGGTCGTGATTCAGGATGTCGAGACGTACCAGGCGATGGTGGACGAACTGGAGCACACCCGCTTCATCGCCGCCATGCGAGCAAGTGAACAGGATGTGCGCGATGGACGGGTGAAGGACCTTGCAGGGGCGTTAACCGAAATCAGTAAGAATTCTCCTCAATAGAGACTCTTCGAACATGCATACATACGATACCTTGGCGTCGTAGCAACGGCATCTGGTGAAAATCGCAGTCTCGTGATGAAGATTCGAGTAGGCCCGTTGCTTTCTGCAAGACGTATTCATAAGCCGCTAAGAAATTTTCTTAGGCCGTCGAACGCGTCGTGGTCGAATGGCCAAACGCCACCGTCGGCAGCTTCACCGATTAGACGAAAGTCGCTTGGGTGTCCAGCAATGAATGATTGCACACGAAACTTGCTCAAATTGGATGGAAGTGGCAGCCCATTCTCGTGAATACATTCTTGAAAGTCTTGGATGCACGGAGCCATCGGATTATCCGCAACAGATCGCCAGACTAAGTCCTCGAGATTTCCGTTGGATTTGCCATCTGGGAGAACAAAAAATCCTGCTCGCCGCAGGTTGCTGGGATGGGACCTGATGACCCCGTGCTTCGTCGGATGAGGCCAATCCTGAAGTTGGGCGATGGCTCCCTTTGCTTTGTCAATTGCCGCAACTATATTCGCTTCTGCATCAATTATGACTGCCAAAGACCTGGCATTGTGGACAAAACCGGGATCAGTGGCAAGTGCCAGCAAGCCTGATCGAATCTCCGACTGAGACTTCAAATCCCGCACAACCGCATCTCGTTGCAGATGACGTAGCATTGCACGAACAACTCGTTTGCAATCGTCTCCTTCTACTGCGATCACGCAAGGCCGATTAATTGACTCTGGCACTTGGGACTTCAACTAACGGACCTCGGCCTCGATTTCACGGGCCGCTTCAAGCAAATCCAGATCGTAATCGAATGCTTTGGTCTTGCCATCAACAGATTGCAACCTTATCAATCTGAGCAAATCCGATCGTTCGCCTTTTCGAAATACGCTGTATCCAGATTCGATGAATTCTAAACTGTGAGTGGTTGCCACTACCTGAACGTTGTTTTTCGTAGCAGTGTCGATAACTGATTCCCAGACCATGCAAAAATTTGAGTGATGAAAGCCTGCCTCGATTTCGTCGATCAACACGATCCCATCTTTTGCCCGATATACCACAAGAAGGATTGAGAACAATCTTGCAACGCCATCCCCCATTAGCTGGATCGGCATAGGCACGCCAGAAGAACGACCGACGTGCAGAACAGACGCTCCACACCACTGGAGCAATAGAAGATCATTGCAATCTGGTGCGATGGTCCTCATCGCGGCAATCAGCTTATCTTTCTGACCGTCTCGGACAGCGTCCGTAAAGAGTTGCGGCACATCCAAAGGGTATCTAAGTGTGCTGGACATTGTAAGTATCGTTGGTATTGACGGAATACTAGCGACATCGTACTGGATGCCCTGGTCGCCGGGTCTCGCACGGGAAATAAACCGTTCCCCGGATCCAATCTGGTATGCCATTTCGAGAATGTACGGATTCAGTATTGGACCGGGCGGCTGTGCGATAAGATCCTTGTCGCTCATAGACAATGTGTCACCGTGTTTCAACGTGAGCGTCAGGCTACGCTCAGTTGAGGCGTCACCGCTAGACTGGATCGTGGCGGTTTCCTTTATGTTTCGCTCGTGAAAAAGCCACCCCCAAAACTCCAATGGAACAATGACGTGGCCTGAAAGTTGGCGATTCAAGTTGAGCATGCCGGGTAGGTCCGGGCTAGCTGGGCCGTACAACAGGAATATGGCTTCTAAGAGCGCGGTCTTGCCGACGTTGTTAGCTCCGGCAACTAACGTAATCTGGCGGAAACCTGTAATCTTGAAGTCGTCGAAGCACCGGAATCTCTGTATATGAACACTTTCTAGATCCATCTCGAACGAGTGTAGCCCAAAATGACCTACAAAGCATCCCTAAGTGTCTCCGTTGGGGCACAACAAGGTGGCCCGGCCCCGCATTCACCGCCTCTGCCCAAGGTATACTCCCGATCCCCATGTTCGAAACCCTAAGCCAGAAGCTCGGTGGGATATTTGGGCGTCTGCGCGGGCGCGGAAGGCTCAGCGAGAAGGACGTCACCGAAGCGTTGCGCGAGGTGCGCGTCGCCCTCCTCGAGGCCGATGTCAACTACAAGGTGGTCAAGGAGTTCGTCCGCGCCGTCACCGAGAGGGCCGTCGGGGAGAAGGTGTGGGAAGCGCTGGAGCCCGACCAGCAGGTGGTCAAGATTGTCCGGGACCACATGGTGGAGCTGCTTGGTGGCGCGCCGGTCGGGAGGCCGGTCGCATCGGAAGAACCCCCACCCAACCCTCCCCCTTCTTCACGCGAGGGCGTGAAAAAAGGGGAGGGCTTTTCCGGACCCCCACCCCAGCCCTCCCCCGCAAGCGGGGGAGGGAGTCGACCTGGCGACTCGGTCGGGAGACCGGTCGCATCGAATGAGATCAACTGGGCCGCGAGCGGGCCGACGGTGTTTCTGTTGTGCGGCCTACAGGGATCGGGTAAGACCACCACCGCTGCCAAGCTGGCCAAGTGGCTGCAAGGCCAGGGCAAGAAGCCGATCCTGGCGGCCTGTGACCTGCAACGGCCGGCGGCGGTAAGGCAGTTGCAGGTGTTGGGCGAGCAGATCGGGGTGCCGGTTGTAGCCGTCGAGGGCGAGACGGACCCGGTGAAGGTGGCCGTCCAAGCCAAAAAGGAGGCGACGGACGTCCTGATCGTGGACACCGCCGGCCGGCTGCAGATTGACGACGACCTGATGCGCCAAGTCAAAAACATCAAGCAGGCGGTCGGAGCCCATGAAACCCTTCTAGTGGTTGACGGCACCGCCGGGCAGGAATCGGTCAACGTCGCCGAGGCTTTCAATCAACAGCTGGGCATCGACGGGGTCATATTAACCAAGATGGATGGGGACGCGAGGGGCGGCGCGGCGCTCAGTATTCGCGCCGTTTGTGGTAAACCTATCCGATTCGTCGGCGTCGGCGAGAAAACCGACGCCCTGGAGCCGTTTTATCCCGACCGGGCCGCCGGGCGAATTCTCGGCATGGGGGACGTTCTTTCCCTCATCGAGACCGCCGAAGCGGCCTTCGATTTGGACCAGGCGAAGCAGCTCGAAGCAAAATTGCGGTCAAACACGCTAAACTTCGAGGACATGCTGAGCCAGTTCCAGATGATCAAGAAGATGGGCTCGCTCGAAAAGATCATGGATATGATCCCCGGCATGAGCCAAATGAAGGGCGCCCATGAGGCGATGCAAGGGAAACAAATGCAGCGCGTGGAGGCATTGATCCTGAGCATGACGCCGCAGGAGCGCCGCCATCCGGAGCTGCTGAACGGCTCGCGCAAGAGGCGGATCGCGGCGGGGAGCGGCTCGAAGCCGGAAGATGTGAACGCCCTGATATCGCAGCTGCAGCAGATGCGGCAGATGATGAAGGGCATGATGGGAATGCAGAAGCGCATGAAGCGCACGGGAAAGAAGTTTCGCTAAGGGAGGCTTGATAGATATATGGTTCGAATACGATTGCGCCGCATGGGCGCAAAAAAGCATCCGTTCTACCGAGTTGTCGTCGTGGATTCGCGAAAGGGCCGCCGCGGTCTGTATCGGGAGATCATCGGCACGTATGACCCGATGCCGGATCCGTCAAAGATCAATATCAAGAACGAGCGCGCGCTATATTGGCTGGGTGTCGGCGCGCAACCGTCGGACACCGCCAAGTATCTTTTGCAAGAGAGTGGCGCTTGGGGCGACTTCATGAAGTCCAAAGGCATCGAGTACACGCCAAGACCCAAGCCGGAACCCAAACCGGAGCCGAAGCCGGAACCGAAGAAGGCAGCTCCAAAGAAGGAAGAGCCGGTTGCGGAGGCCGTCGTCGAAGAGCCAGTCGCCGTAGTTGAAGAACCAGTGGTCGAGGCGGTAGCGGAAGCTCCAACGGAAGAGCCGGTCGCGGAAGAGACAGCCGTTGAGGAAGCTCCCGCGGAGGAGGCGCCGGCATAATGGCTGTCAAGAATTTGCTTGAAACATTGGTCAGCGAGATCGTGGACGATCCGGACGTGATCACTGTGAAGGAGATGCGCGGGCGCGACGGGATGGAATATTCGATTCGGGTCGCGCCGCCGGACGTGGGGAAAATCATCGGCAAGCGCGGCCGCGTGGCGACGGCGATTCGGACCGTTGTCGATGCGGTAGCCCAAAAGGAACGGCAGACGGTTTCCGTTAAGTTCGAGACGGAGTAACAGTTGATGTTCTTGATCCCATGTCATTCCGGATCGACGCGATGTGATTCCGAGCTTGCGAGGAATCTGCCATCGCCCGAGGGTTTCCCTGGCCACACAGATTCCTCGCAAGCTCGGAATCACATACAAATTGCTCATGCCTAGAACCGGCTGGTTTGTCATCGGCGTCGTGGTCGGTCCCTTTGGCATAAAGGGCGAGGCGAAAGTGGAGCCGCTCACGGATTTCCCGGAACGGTTTAAGAATGGTCTACGCTGCTGGGGCGGCAAGCGCCAAGAGACGTCCACGCCGATGGAGATCGATGCGATTCGCTGGCACAAGGGCCAGGCGCTGGTCAAGTTCAAAGGCGTGGAAACTGTTGACGATGTCGAACGGTTGCGCGGCTTCGACCTCTTCCTCCCCGATACGGAACGAATGGAGTTGGAAGAGGGAGCGTATTACGACGACGACCTGATCGGCATTTCCGTTTACACAGATGCCGGCGTTCTTCTTGGCACGCTGGACAATATCATCCACAGTGGCGCAAATGACGTGTATGAAGTGGGACGGTTCCTCATCCCCGCGGTCAAAGAGATCGTGACGGAAGTTAATCTTGAGACAGGCCGCATGACCATCCATCCGATCCCGGGATTGCTCGACTAGCTGCAGCTCCCCACACATGCCGAAGTTGACAAAATGAACATTGAGATCCTTCAGCGCAACCTACCCAAATCACTCGTACAGAAATCAACAAGAACGCAAAACGGCAGGGCATATCGGGGAAAGGGGCCTACGGTCCGGGGCAGACCGTAGGCCCGTGAAGTCATTAGCTTTCTGCGTCGCCGACTACTGAACGCCGACCGACACAGCGGGAACTGATGCGCTACGGAAAGACATTGCGCGGTCTAGCCGCACTCCGAATTTCGTGCCCGGCTTGAGTGTTACGTTGTTGAACTTTGATGGGCTCTTTTGCAAGCGGGAATATCCGTAACCGAGCGCCGCGCCGATCACTGAGTTCGTTAGGAGGTTCCCCTTCGTGACGAGCGCGACGAGAGCGCCGGCGCCGGCCCCGTAGCCGACGTACTTAAGGTCGTTCTTGCTGCCGGCTTTTGCCACCAGCCTGCCGTCCTGGTTGTCGACACTCTTGCCATCCAACCCGATCAAAGAACCATGGATAGCATACGTCTGTCCGTTCGGCAGGCGCATTCGATCGAACGCGAGGCCGAGAACGCCGGGAGCCTTGGTGGTCTTAGCCCGTACGACGTTTACGTGGCCTTCGACGATCGTGCCCGAAGGCAGACCGCCGTAGTCCCCGCCGCCGTCTGTCTGCATGGTCCCCGTAAACTTCTGGCCCTTTCTCGAACCGTTCGAGGTCAGCTTGTTCGTCATCTTGAACGGGATGACGGTGCCGGCGTCAATGCTAATCGTCTCGCCTCCGCTCATTCCGGCGAATGGAGCGTTGACAGCATAGACGGCTCCACTGGCGCCAATGCCGCCATCACTTATTCCCTCTGCCCGTAGTGAAGCGTTGCGCAACAAGATGCTTTGGTCAAGCCGTACACCGAACTCCGCGCCCGGCGGCAGTGTCACATTGTTGGCTTGCGCCGGGTCCTTCTGAACCAGTGTGTACAGGTAACCCAACGCTGCGCCGATTACCGACGTAGTCAGGACATTCCCCTTCGTGATGAGCGCGAGTACCATGCCGCCGCCAGCGCCAATGCCGACATATTTCAGATCGGTTTTGGCAGATTGCTTGGCCACAAGGCGACCATTCTGGTTGTCGACGCTCTTGCTGTCCAGTCCGATAAGCGAGCCTTGGGCCGCGAACGTCGCTCCGCTTGGTAGGCGAATCCGGTCAAATGCGAGGCCAAGGACGCCGGGCATGTTGTTCTTCTTGGCATTTGCGGCGTTCACGTGCCCTTCGACGATTGTCCCCGCGGGCAGGCCGAGATAGCCCAATCCACTGTTTTCCTTCAATGTCGCCGTGAACTTGTCGCCGATTCTTGAATTATCCGAACTGAGTTCGTCTACGAGCGCAAACGGAATGACTGTGCCGGCGACGATTGTCGTCATGCCGACCGTCTCATTACTAAGGATCGCAGGGCCGGCGGCGCTGCCGTTCCCCGCGTAGCTATCGAAGGACGGATCGACCTTCGCAATTGCCGTTGCGGATGTATAAATGGCCACGGTCTGGGTCTGTTCGTGCCAGTTAACCCGTGCGCCAAGCGCTTCGCTAACGAAGCGGATCGGGACCATCACATGGCCGCTGACGAGAGTTGCGGGGCTGTCCAGATTTACGGTTCGGCCATCAACCTGGGCGGTGTACTCGCCGATTCGAAGCTGCACGTTGGTGCCGGTTCTGTCCGCAGTCACGGTGCTGGTGGCCGAGTTCCAGTGAACTTGGGCCCCCATCCGCTGGAAGATTTCGCGGAGGGGCACCGATATGCGGCCATCCACCATCGTGGGCTGAACGCCGGCGAACTCCACCGCAGTGCCGTCCACCGTCGCATGAATCTGCTGTGCGGATACAACCGAGGCGGCCACTGCGAGAGCAATTGTCAAAACGTACGGAATGACTTTCATTTTTCGTCACCTTTTTCTTAACCCCACTGTAGCTTTTCACGGAAAAGGGTGCAAGTCGTCTCTTTGGCTGTCAGGATATATGTAGACAGATAAAGGCTGACTGTCGTCAAACGAATGTTCCCGGAGAGAAGTTGGTCGGTTGCGATCACGCACCGAGTACGTGAAGGCTATCCATCGGTCAGTCACAGCGGCTATACTGAGACCATGAGCAAGCGTGAGTTCACCACAGAAGAGGCCAGGGCAATCGGCGACAAGATCGGGGTGGATTGGGCTGTCACCAATCTCGAGCAGTTCCGGCTCGGTCTGGCGATTGAGTTGGAGCACGGCGCCGCCGATCCGAGGACGAACGTGACAGGCGACGACCCTTTGCTGACCGGCAAGATCGCCTGGGCTCACCTAAACGAGATCCCTGACTACTACACGCGGCTCGTGGAAATGGAACGCCAAGCCGGTTCTTAGGCGGGACCAGGACGGCGATATTTCGTTGTCGGTGCGAACCGGTGAGGCCGTGCAGCTAGGATTCGAGGATTGCTACTAATCGGCGTCTTCGGCACTCGCATTGCCGGTGGAACGCTCGATATGCTTCACCATGTGCTCGGGGTCGGTAGTTTCGCGCATCGCTGCCTGCTTCGTGCGGTCCCCTTCAATATTAAGGCGTTCCATGATCTGATGCAACATGGTCAACATCTGGCTATTCTCCTGCTCAGCGAGAAGGTTGATCTGCAAATCAAGGTGATTTCGCTTATCCCCAAGATGCTGCTGGTGATTCTGGCTGATCAAGATGAATGTCGAAAGAAAAATGGCCTCCAGGGAAACAATAAGCGTCAACATTGGGAAAGGGGGAGGATCAAATCGCATTCCTGCCGGGAAGATAGCGGTCGCATTGACCAGTAGCCACAGGACAAACCAAACGCAATGGACCCACACGAAACCGATCCGACCGCAGAATGCGGAAACAATGTCTGCAAACCGATCGCTCGCCGTACGACTGTCGTGGCCGGCCCTTTCAATCCTGGCTATCGTTTCAACGTTATGTTGTATGAGTTCGTCTAGGCTTGTAAAGGTCGTCCATTTGTCCATAACGCCAATTGTACATGGGTTGTGATCGATAAATGGCGATAAGCTTTCACAAAGGGAAGTACGGCCGCTCGGAAAGTTGGCGACCTCAACAATCCCGCGTTCGCTTGTGTTCGCAGTTTGGCGAATTCCTTGATGGTCAGCGAGCAATAATCGGGATGACCGAAGGCAGTTGGTTACTCGCATCCCACCACTAAGCCAACTAAAGGCTTGGTTCCAGGGATAAACACTTTCTAGTACATGATTCCTAGGACAACAAAATTGGGACTTTCTTAACGACCGGCGGATGTCGGACAATAAGCACAACGAGATTGTTCACCCATCTTGCGAGGAAGTTGTGTTCTAATGGACGAGGTCATGAAGAAAAAATTTGATCGACTTGCCAGACAGTCGTATCGAAAAGTGCACAGTTACGCTGGTTTTCTGTGTTTCAATGATAGTGATGCGGAAGATCTGACGCAGGAAGCCTTGTTTCGCGCGTTTCGGCAATTTGATTGCTGGCGCGAGGAAAGCGCCTTTTCCACATGGGTGATGACGATCATCAAGCGCCTTTATTGCGATCTTAGGCGGCGGAGAGCCCGTGGAATTCTTATAGTGCCACTTACTCATTGCGAGATCGACGAGGAGTACGAAGCCTATCTGGCCGATCCTGGTCCAACCCCTGAAGAGGTAATCATCCAATCCTCATTCGACCCGGAAGTCGTGGCGGCAATGCGCCTGCTCCCAACGAAACACAGAAACCTTCTATGGCAGTTCGCTGTAGGAGAGATGTCGTATCAGGAAGCGTCCATGCAATTCAATATCCCCTTGGGAACAGTGAAGTCACGGCTGTTCCGAGCAACTCGCCGCGCTCGACAGGCGCTCGAGGGGTCGCGGTTTGCGCCAGCCCGCAGCGTCGCTCAAGTCTAGGCTCAGCGACACTTGGACTTGGGATAGATTGGGTTCTTCGCGCATCGACACACTATTTTCCAAAGGCATGGAAACTCTGTTGTCCGGTTTTCTGGCTGTCAGGTGAGGCAGGGTAGGCAGTGCTCTGCCCCCTTTGGTCCAGAAAAAGGGGGCGGAGCAATCGGCATGCGGACCCACGGCTACAGAGACTGCCTTCCAGGCGGCACGGTTAGAGGAGAGAAAGGGAACAAACAGGAGGCGGGATCTCGTCAGCGAATCGGAAGGATAGGCGGGCCGGGACCGGTGCACGGCAGCCCGTACGTGGACGCGTAACAGGATGACTGAAAGAAGGAGAACGAACATGAAAAGCCAGAGTTGGAAGCGGATCGCTCTCTTGGCGACCATTGCCGTCGCGTGCACTCTCCCGTTGGTGGGCGCCTCGGACAGCCATGCCGTCGCCGCTAAGCCGGATGATGTCAAAGGGATGGCGGTTGCCTATCCGTGGACCCTTGTCAAAGGAAAGGACACGCCACGGAGAACCGCCTATGCCACGGTGGATGAGATAACGCGCAAGGCAGGATATGCGACCGTTCCGCACGATCTGGCCGTGAAGACCTGGAACTCCATGGGTGCATCAAGCCGAAGGCCTACCAACGCCGCGCTGTCGAAGTTCGGCAAAAAGCTGAAGGCCAGCGTTGTTGTCCATGGTTCCATCGCTTGGCACACCCGCAGCATCTGGGTTGGCTCCGGGCCGAAAACGATTTCTACCGCCACCGTGAGCGCCTATGTGTTCGACGTGCGCGCGGGCAAAGTGATCTACAAGAAGACCGGGGTTACGGGCCGAAGCGACGAAAAGGAAAACACTCTCAAAATCGTTGCCGACGTTCTGGTGACGCCTCTGGTTTCCGTGGTGAGCGGCGGGCCCGCCACGCCGCACGAGCAGCGCGCCGCGCAGATTGCCCTCAGCCGCGCCCTCCACGAATGGGTGGTGAAGTCCAAGTAACCCCTGTGTCGGGGCTGCGCGCCGGATGTGTTCGGGTCTAGGGAATTGGTATACCAGGGTTGTCGTCAGGAGTGAACCCGAACACATCTTTAGGGAAAGTTGGCGTCTACGCCGCGTCGCGGAGCATGTCGTATTTGTCCATCGTGCTGTAGTCGGAGAGTATCGTCTTGATCTGGGGCACGATCGAGAAGAACAGGCGCGTCAGGTTCGGGTCGAGATAGGTGCCCCCGATGTGCTGTATCTCCGCCAAAGCATCGTCCAACGACATCGCCTGCTTGTACGGGCGCTCCGACAACAGCGCATCGAAGACATCGCACACGGAGGCGATGCGCCCGACAATCGGGATATCCTCGCCCTTCAGACCTTTCGGATAGCCGGTTCCGTCCCAGCGCTCGTGGTGCGTCATCGCGATGGTCTCCGCCAGCTTCAACAGAGGATGGTTGCTGTCGGCCAGCAGTTCCGCGCCGAGGGTCGCGTGGCTGCGCATGATGGCGAGCTCGTCGGACGTCAGCTTGCCCTCCTTGCGAAGAATGCTGTCCGGGATGCCGATCTTCCCAATGTCATGGAGTTGGCTCGCCTTTAGTATCAACGCGCAGATGTCGTCACTGAGACCCGCCGCTCTCGCTAATGCCTCGCAGATGCGGCTCATGCGCTGCACGTGGTGGCCTGTGTCACGGTCGCGATATTCCGCCGCGCGGACCAGGCGCTGGATCACTTCCCACTTGCTCTCTTCCAGCTCCCGTTCCGCTTTGACCCGCTCGGTAATGTCTTCCACCAGGACTAGGAACCTGCTGTCGCGCTTGCGCTCCTGAAACGTGGTGGACCAGAACCATCGAGAGTGGCTTGCGTTCGCCGTCACCGCGCCCGATCGCGAGTGATGCACAAAGTGGCTGCGATTGCCCGCCGCCATGTTTTTCAGGGCAAGCTTTGCCGCTTCCGCATCGTCCTCCCCAAGAAAAACCCCCGGCAGTTCGAACAGACTCTTTCCGATCGCGTCCTTCGATTCGATTTTAAAGATGGTCTCCGCGGCCCCGGCCCACACCCGCACCTCAAAGTCAGCATAGAGTTCGATCACTCCCAGCGGCGTGTTGGCGAGATGGGCATGCAGAGCTTCCGCCGTGCGCGTCACTCTCTGGCGCATAAGGCCTGCCATGATCCCCAACAGCGGGGCGGCCGTGGCCAGCAGGAGAGCATGCAGGGAGATGGGCAGGCCAGGATACTCCGGTATATTTCTCGGCGCGACAAAGAAGAGCGCATACGCTATCGCGATAACACTGCTCAGGACCGCGGAACGAAGACCACAAAGGAAGCCGGTGACGGCAACGGCAACCAAGATGAGCGGGGCGGGCTCAGGGCAATTCGGCCATGCGTTCTGAATGGCGTCGACGATGGCGATACCGATGAGGATTGTAAGAGGCGCAACGGCGTCGTGCCACATCGCCCTGCCCCTCTTCTTAGAAAGGAAGCCTTCGGTTCGTGAATTCTTTTGCATTCTAACTTACGTAACTTCGAGTTCTGCTACCAGTTACTATTGTTGGCGTGGTTAACCGCATTGCTAAGGGGGGTTGCGACAGAAATATGTGCTGGTTGGCGCATTTGTTGCGTATGAACGGCATTGAAGGGGCAGGTTTCCTTTGCCGCCTGGAAGGCAGCGTTGCCGGAGAAGTGCCGCCTGGAAGGCAGCGCTACGGTTCTACTCCCGATCTGTAAAGTTCCATTCGGAGGAGTAGTTCGGCGGCTCCTTGGTGATCCAGACGTCGTGGACGTGGCTCTCCCGCAGGCCGGCATTGGTGATTTGAAGAAATCTGGCGCGTTCTCGAAGCGCGGTCAAATTCGCGGCCCCGATGTAGCCCATGCCGGAACGAATCCCGCCGTGCAGCTGAGTAATCGTCTCCGACATCGGACCTTTATACGGGACGCGGCCTTCGACGCCTTCGGGAACCACCTTGCCGCTCGGCGTCTGCGCATATCGATCCGCCGTCGTCGCCCGCATCGCGCCGATCGATCCCATGCCGCGATACACTTTGTACGCCCGGTTTCGGTACATCTCAATTTCGCCCGGCGCTTCGTCGCACCCGGCCAGCATGTTGCCCAGCATCACGGTCTGCGCGCCGCCCGCCAGCGACTTTACGATATCGCCGCTGGAGCGAATTCCCCCATCGGCAATGGTCGGAATGCCGAGCCGCATGGCCTCCTCCGCGCACTCGATAACCGCAGTTAGTTGGGGCACGCCCACCCCGGCGACGATGCGCGTCGTGCAGATAGAGCCTGCGCCGATGCCGACGCGGATGCCATCCGCGCCGCGTTCCGCCATCGCTTGGACGGCCTCCTTGGTTGCAGCGTTGCCGGCGATGACCACTAGATCCGGGTAGGTCCGTTTGATCGCTGCCAGCGCCTGCAAAACGCCCACAGAATGGCCATGCGCGGCGTCAATGACAATGAAATCCACTCCGGCATCCCTCAAAGCCCCGGCGCGCTCAACCGGCTCCCGCATCGGGCCGATGGCCGCGCCGACGCAGAGCCGGCCCTTCGCGTCCTTTGTCGCATTCGGATGCCGCCGCAATTTCAAAATGTCTTTGATGGTGATGAGGCCCTTTAGGCGGAACTCCGCGTCAACGATGGGCAGCTTTTCGATCCGGTGCTCTTGCAAAATCAGCTCGGCCTGATCCAGCGTCGTGCCCTCGGAGGCAGTCACCAGGTCTTGCTGGGTCATGCGTTCCCGAATCGGCTTCGTGAAGTCGGTCTCGAATCGAATGTCGCGATTGGTGAGGATGCCCACCAATTTGCCGGTGTCATCGGTGATGGGCACGCCGGATATGTGGTAGCGCTCCATCATTCTTAGGGCTTCGCTGATGGGCCGATCCGGGCCGAGATGGAACGGGTCCAGAATGACGCCCGATTCGGATCGCTTCACACGATCGACCTCATTTGCCTGCTCGTCGATGGACATATTGCGATGGATGACGCCGACGCCGCCTTCTCGGGCGAGGGCGATGGCCATACGGCTTTCGGTCACCGTGTCCATCGGGCTGCTGACGATAGGGATATTCAGGCGAATGTCGGCGGCGAGAACGGTCGAAGTGTCGACATCGGCGGGAGTTACCTCGGTGTCCCGAGGTAAGAGAAGGACGTCGTCAAAACTCAGTCCGAGCGGGAATGCCCCTGCCACATGCTCCTCCGGGTTTTCGTGACATTATGGCATGTGGGTAGGACCGGTAGCAAGAGGCGGTAAGATACTGGTATGAGGTCATTCAAGATTGTCGTTGAGCAGCATCCCGAAGGTTACGTGGCGTATCCCCTTGGAATCAAGGGCGTGGTTGTCGGTGAGGGCGAGACATACGAAGAGGCCCTCAAGGACGTTACTTCCGCAATCCAGTTTCACATCGACACGTTCGGAGACGAAGTCCTTGAAAATGCAAAATGACGCAATCCAAGACTCCAACGCGGGTCTGTGATTGGTGCGCCGGCGACCCGCTCCTGACGGCCTACCACGATGAGGAGTGGGGCATGCCGCTCCATAGCGACGATCAGCTTTTTGAATTGCTTACTCTGGAAATCTTCCAGGCCGGTCTCAGTTGGAAGACGATTCTGTATCGGCGGGAAGGGTTTCGCAAGGCCTTTCACGGTTTTAGCGTACGAAAGGTTTCTCGGTATCATGACGGCGACGTGGAGCGGCTCCTCGGGGACGCCTCCATCATCCGAAACCGGCTGAAGATTGCCGCCACAATTGAGAATGCCAAGGTGATCGCCGGGCTGCAGAAGCAGCATGGCAGTTTTCGTGCCTGGCTCGATTCCTTGCAGCCGGCAGAACTGGCAACCTACCAAACGGTATTCCGGAAAACGTTCAAATTCACCGGGCCCGAGATCACGCGAATGTTCGTCATGGCGCTCGCGATGGTTCCAACGCCGCACGATCCCCATTGCCATCGCTTCAACGGCGTCCAAATCTGCTAGTTCTTGCCGGAGAGCCACCCCTCGAGAATGTGCTTCTGACCCGCCGTTGGGCTGTCGGCAAACGTACATTCTGTGGACATCACTTTGCGCGCCTTCGGGGTGATTGTCGCTTCCTCCCGTTTCCCATCCCGCATAAAGGCAACCTTGATCGGCACGTCGGGCTGCAGCTCGCCGTTCATCTTAGTAAGCGCGGCCTGGAGGTCCTTGGATGCGTCTCCGCCATCAGCGACAATCGGCTTGCCGTCGACTTCGATGATTGTGTCCCCCCTGTTCAATCCGGCGGCATCCATCGGGCTATCAGGCCGGATCCGTCCCACAATAAGGCCCTTGGCGTCAGCATCCGAGCGCAAGGTCCCCCCGATGTCCGCCTGTTGGGTCTCTTTGATCATGCACCGGACGCCCGCGCCGGCCAGCAGTTCCGTGAACGGCATCTCGTCCGTTGAACGGGCAAGGCGGTCATAGAGCGGACCCATCTCCGCACCGCCGAACTTGATCACCGCTTCGCGAATGCCGTCTTCCTGAAAACCCGGTCCGTTGCCGCGGCCACACTTGTCGTACATATATCGCATCACGTCGTCCAACGATTTCTTTCCGTTGCTCAGTTCACGCAGCTTGAGGTCGAGGCAGACGCCGACGAGGTCGCCCTTCGTGTAGTACGACAAGCGGCCAAACCCTTGGCTGTTGTTGGCCTCCCAAACCCGTTCCGAGCTGGCGTCGGCGGTTACGGTCAGCCGCGCCGGGTTGGATTGCAGCTCCTGAATAGTGCCGCTCAGGTCCTTGAGAAAGGCATTCTGATCGTACAATCCCGACCGAAGATGAATCACTCTCGCGTAGTAATCCGTTACTCCTTCGCTAAACCAAAGATTCTTGGTTATCGCCGGCTGGGTGTAGTCGAACGGCCCCAACACAAACGGGCGGATTCGCTTGACGTTCCACAGGTGGAAGAATTCGTGTGCGATAACATGCGCCGCGCGGGGACCGAGGCCAGAGGCCAGGCTGATTGAAGTGGAGTTCAAATGCTCCAAGCCGCCGCCGCCGTCGAGGCCATTGAAGACCGTGAAGAAGAAGAAATACCGCTTGTATGGAATGTGGCGGTATAGGGAGGTTTCTGCCTCGGCGATCTTTTGACAGATCTCAGTGAGCTTCTTCCGGTCAACCGTGCCTGCGCCGGCGCCGGCCGTGATAATGTGGTGAGGCACTCCCTTGACCATAAAGACGTCGTCCCCAAAGTTGCCGAACTGCGCAGGGGAATCGATAAAGACATCGTATGTCGTCGCGCTAAACTTGTTGCCGCCCATGGGATCAAGACCGACGGCGATCTTCCAACCGATCGGCAGTTCGTATTCGACCGTGTATCGCTCCAGCTTGCGGCCGACCAAGTACATATAAGATCCCGGACCATTTAGTTGGAAGCCGGTCTGAGAAATCGTTCTTTCTGTCTGGTAGGTCAGCGTGACCTGCTTCTGGCCGATGGTGTCCACGGCCCAAGTGATGTTGTCCGGCTGATCGACCTTCAGCTCGGCCCCCTTGTCCCCTACGGCCTTGACTTCCTTGATGTTTCGGGCATAGTTGGCGCGAATATAGGCGCCGGGAGCCCAGGTGGGAATCTGAAATTCGGTCTTCGCTCCCTTCACTTTGGTCGTTATTGAGAAGAGCAGTTTGCCGTTCTCTTGATCCACTTTGACGTGGTAATTGACATCGGCGAGGGCCATCGCGGTGGCCAAGATCAGTGCGATTAGGATGATTGCGCGCTTCATACCGGAATTCTACCTTCGTACCCAATGGTAGACTTCGCCCGTAACAATCTACCGGCCAGAAGCGTAATCCAAGTGGCAAAGAGGAGGCGAGAATGGTTCGTTATGTGCTTTTCGCATCGATGTTAGTGTTGGCTGCCTCGTCCTGGGGGGCGCGGAAGGTCGTCGTTGTTACCGATTGCGGCAATTGGGTGGACGACCAATTGGCGATCATGGAGCTTTTGGCCTCGCCGCAAATCGATATTCGCGGGATCGTGGCCACCCATTACGGAGCTCCCGGCACCAACAAGCAGGCCCAGGAGAGCGCGAAGTCTGTCTTGAAATCGCTGGGCGCAAGCAACATCCCGGTCTGGCTCGGTGCGGACGGACCGCATCCTGCGGAGATTTCGGAAGGCGCGAAGAAACTGGTCGAGCTTGGCGAGGCGGGCGATTTGTACGTCCTGTGCATTGCCACTGCGACCGATGTTGCCTCTGCCATCCAGGCCAGCCCCAAGGCGGCCGGGAACTTCTGGGTTTATTGGGTCGGCGGGGGCCCGCTGCCCGGTGGAGGCAGAGGCGATTTCAACCTTGCGAACGATTTGGGAGCGGCCCGGACGCTGATGTCCTCCTCCGCGAAGTTGACCTGGATCCCCGCCGCGGGAGTCGCTGACGGCCTGAAATTGAGCGGTCCCGACCTCAAGAAACGATACGGCGCCTACGGCAAGGCAGGCGCGATGATCGGCCAGCTATCGGAGACGATCGGCACACAACCGGCGTCACTATGGGATCTGGCCGCCGCGGTGTTGTTCGTGCGGGCCGGTTCCGGATATGCCAAGACCCAACCCGCGCCCACGATCAACGACGATTATCAGCTCGTTCCGAATCCAAACGGCAAGAGTGTCGTCGTCTACACGGGGCTGATCACAGAAAAGATATTGACTGAGTTCGACAAGAGCCTCAAATTGATGGCTCAGCCGCGTCCGTGATCGTCGAGCCGCCGGTTGCCGAAGCGCTGAGAGACGGAAAGCCCGTCGTGGCTTTGGAAACAGCCGTTCTTACCCACGGACTGCCGGCCCCGAGAAACTTGGAGACCGTGCGGCAGATGGAACACGCCATCCGGAAGGAGGGCGCAGTGCCGGCCGTCATCGGCATGTGGCAAGGACAGATCAGGGTCGGCCTCAATGGCCATCAACTGGAAACCCTTGCCGAAACCCGCGAGTGCTCCAAAGTGAATCTCCAGAATCTGGCCATTGTCGCCGCAAGGGGCGAGCATGGCGGGACAACCGTATCGGCCACCATGTTTGCCGCGAAGCAGGTGGGAATTCAGGTGCTGGCGACCGGCGGGATCGGAGGGGTGCATCTGCACAATTCCTGCGACGTGTCAAACGACATTCTCGCACTGGCGGAGATTTCGATGTTGGTCGTTTGCTCGGGTCCGAAAGCCGTGCTTGATATTGAATCCACAATGGAGCTGCTGGAAACGCACGGCGTGCCGGTGCTGGGCTATCAGACGGATTTTGTCCCCGCGTTCTATTCCGCCGATTCCGGAGTTCGAGCGACGGCCAGTGTTTCCGGTCCACAGCAGGTTGTGGAGATCATGTTTGCGCACCACCGTCACGGGTTGCGGCAAGCCATTTTGCTTTGCCAACCGCCGCCCGAGGAGGTGGCGATTCCGAAGGCCGAGATCGATGCGGTTGTGCATCGGGCCGTGGAGGACGCGTATGCAACGGGAATTAGCGGAAGGGAACTGACCCCGTACCTGCTGCGCGCGCTGTCCGATACGTTGGACGGCCGTCCGTTGGAAGCGAATTGTGGCCTGCTGGTGAAGAACGCGCGGCTTGCCGGCCGATTGGCTAAAGCGCTTTCACAAGCATAATCTGTTCAATCGCTGTGAATGCTGCGTCGATCTCTTCGTCCGAGGTGTAGAAGTGGGGGGAGATTCGCACGCCAGCCTTGGGGCGATAGTCCACCAGAATGTCTTGCGCGATGAGGCGATTGCAAATGTTCTCGCTATCCGGCAGGTCCAGGGCGACAGTGCCGGCGCGTACTTCAGCAATCAATGGGGCGGTGACTTCCCATCCGCGCGATTGGGCCATCTCGATTATCTTTGCGGTTTGGCGCATGGAATTGCTTCGTATCGCTTCGACGCCGATTTGCCCGATAATATCCAGCCCCGCTTCGCACGCATAGAGGCCGGGGATGTTGGGCGTGCCGTTCATGAAACGATAGCTGTCGTCAGTTCGAACAAAGTTGTCGAAATCGAAATCGAAGGGTTTTTGGTGGGCGAACCAACCGGTAAACCGCGGCTCCAATTTGGCGGCTAAATCCGGACGTACATAGAGGAACGCGACGCCGGGACCGCCGCACAGCCACTTTAGAGTTCCCCCAACAACAAAATCCACGCCCAGCTTCTTTGCATTGACCGGAAGGATGCCGGTGGATTGATAGGTATCCAGCACGACGCGCGCGCCGACCTTGTGCGCCTTTTGGCAGATCGCTTCGGCGTCTTGGATGAAGGCCGAGCGGAACAGCACATGGGAAACCGGTACCAACAGTGTTGTGTCGTCAATGGCATCCAACATGCGCTCGGTATCAACATGCACGCCGTCGGTTGGTACTACTTCGATGCGGGCGCCAATTCGTTGCTGCTCGCGCCAAAAGTAGGCGACGGAAGGGAAGTTCATGTCTTCGAACACGACTTTGTTTCGGGGGCCGCTGAAATCGAAGCATGATGCGACGACGGCCTCCGCGGATGTGATATTCAATTGGATGCTGACAGTCCCCGCGTCCGCGCCGATCAGCGGCGCTACCTTATCCGCAATCTGTCGAGGCTTATCCCACCACGCTTCGTGCCACGATTGCGCGCCGCGCGTCGCCCAGAGCTGTGTATATTCTGACAATCGATCGATGGCCCGGCGCGGCATGGCGCCCAAAGAGTTGCTGATCAGATAGGTGGTCGTTTCCAGAATGGGAAACTCTTTGCGCCACTGCAGGAGATCGGTCATACCGCCGCACCAAGCCAAGCGTCGGCGGCGA
The DNA here is from genome assembly GCA_041483895.1 of Fimbriimonadia bacterium. Taxonomy (GTDB): domain Bacteria; phylum Armatimonadota; class Fimbriimonadia; order Fimbriimonadales; family JABRVX01; genus JBGPGO01. The sequence continues at coordinate 105,908 of JBGPGO010000005.1, read as the reverse complement.
CGAAAAAGGTGTCGATATCTTCCATAGTGTTGAACAGATGCGGCGAGATTCGTATCCCACCACCCGCGCGATAGTCCACGAGGATCTTCTCATCGCACAGCGCGCTTTCCAACTCTCGTCCGTACGGAATGTCGAGGGTGACGAAACCGGCGCGGGTTGCGTGATTGCGGGAACCCCGCAGCGGCCATCCTCGGCGATCGGCCTCTACGATGATATGGTCGGTCTGGCGCAAAGAATTCTCACGAATTCGATCCAATCCGATGCCAAGAATCACGTCTAGTGGCGGCTCGCAGGCGTACGTTCCCGCGACGTTCCAGGAGCTGCTCATGAATCGCGTTGGGGCTTCGGCGGGTTCGAAATGGTAGATGTCGAACTCCCAGCCACGCTTGTGCGCGCGCCAGCCGGTCAGCTTCGGAACGATTTGCGTCGCGAGATCGGGACGGACGTAGAGGTAGCCGACTCCTTCGCCGCCGAACAGCCATTTGGCCATTCCGCCGACTACAAAATCTGCGCCCCACTCTTTGGTTTGCAAGGGCACTGCGCCGGCGGACTGATACACATCTAAGATCACCTTCGCGCCCACTCTTCTCGCCTTTTCGCACACGCTTGCGGCATCGATCATGTAACCGGAGCGGAAAAATGCGTGGGATACGGCTACGAACAGCGTCTCGTCGTCGATCGCGTCGAGCAACTCATCTTGATCGATGCTGAATCCGTTTCGCGACGGGATGATACACAGCCGCGCGCCGCAACGTTCGTGCTGGAGGCAAGTGTAGGCGAAGGATGTGAAGTCATGCTCTGTCATCACGATTTTGTTTCGCTGTGGCGTGAATTCGTAGCAGGACATGGCGACGGCGGCGGCCATGGTGCTGTTTTGGTGCAGGGAAATAGTGTTCGACTCCGCGTCGATGACGCGGGCGATTTTGTCGCTGACCCGTGTGTAGATTTCTTGCCATAGGCCACGCAGGATGTATTCCTCCCAGTCGTCCATGTACTGCCTCAGCGCCCACCGCGATGGGTTCGAGAGTGGGCCAAAGGAGGCGCTGACCAGGAAAGTGAGGTCTTTGAGGGTCGGTATCTGCTCCCTGATTGCAAGAAAATCGTTCACGCGCATATTATGGACGATTCCGTATCCGCGACCCCGCAGGCCGATTGGACGGGGATGGCGTTGACCCAAACGGTCGCGCGCGGTAACTTCCCAAACGTGATATACTTACCTGTATGAAGCACTACGGTTTCCTCACCGCGCTTCTCCTCACCGCCGTTGCGCTAGCCCAACCGCAGCCGGGCAGTCCATGGCCGATGTCCCGCCACGACGCCAAGAACACCGGCATCTGCCCCCTCGCCTTTGCGGGTCCGAGTTTCCGCATCGCCGCCTACCCGCCGGATTTTTACCCGCTTGCGATTGACTCTGACGCCACTGTGTATGGGTCTAATTCGGCATGGAGGCTGGATGGCAGTATTAAGTGGACATCGAATGCTTGTGCTCAGTCAATCACCGTTGCCGCCGATGGGACGGTTTACGCCGGATGCGAGGGAGCCCTGGTTGCGCTACGATCTGATGGGACCGAGAAATGGAGAGTGCCGACTGCGGACAAATATGACGTCGTTTGGTCTTCCGCTATCAACCAAGACGGGAGCGTCTATTTCGCAACGTATGGCGCCGATGGTCACCTTGTCAAAATTTCTCCCAGCGGCGAGCTACTGTGGTCACGGTTGTTGCCAGAACCGTGGTACGGGCCGGTAGTCCGAATTGGCCCGACCGGAATAGTCTTGATCGCACACCAGTTGGCGTTGCTCGCATACGATTCTGACGGAAATCTACTCTGGACGCGCGATGATCGCTTCAGCGCGTCCGGTGGACCGGCGATTGGAAATGACAGCACAATTTACATTCCATCGTACGATCAACAGTTGATTGCTCTTTCCCTCACTGGCGAGGAAAAGTGGAGGACTGCGATCCAAGGGGCTACGAAATCGCCCGTAATCGGTCCGGACGGAACGATATATGTGTTGGGAGCCGACGCGGTAGGGCTAAGCATTAAGTCCTATTACTTGCATGCGGTAGACATCAATGGAAACGAGCTGTGGGCAGTGCCATGCTACTATCCTATCGGCGATCTTTCCATGACGCCTGAAGGCAACATTCACATCAGTACGGAAGTCTATTCACCAAAAGGGAAGTTCCTTCCCAGGTCGTTTGCGCATACTGCGATGTTCACAAGTGACGGCGTTCTTATTGGTCAATTCGCCGCCCAAAGGGAAACCAGTTTCGTTCGTTTTGGTGTCTATGCGGACTTAGCGCTGCTTACCACGGTTGGTCCGGACGGTAGCGTCTATCGTTTGGTGTACGGCCAGAATTATGGAGACAAGTTTCTCCTACGTTTCGATGGGGAGGGACAGGAGCGGTGGAGGAAGTTCACACCGAATTTAGGTCGCGCAGTAACGGTCGATGGACACGGCAACGTGTTCGCCTGCTACTCGGACCACTTACAGGTATTCGATCAAGATGGGAATCCTAAGAAATCACTGAGTGGTTCATTCAATAAAGCCTTGCCGCGTGCAGATGGTTCCATACTGCTTCTGTTCAGCGGTTCCATATTGTCCGTTGACGAGGAATTCAGAGTACTCTGGGCTTACTATGACGGGTACATCGTAAACCTGGAATTGAGACCCGGCGGCACCATTTTCTTGAATCGGTATGTTGCAGGAGACAACAGTTGGTCTGAATTAATCGCCCTCGCCTCCAACGGCAGCAAGCTCTGGAATCAGACGTTTTCCAGAAAAAAGCTCAATGCCTTCGCGCATCGGGCAGATGGAACAATCGCCATCGCAGCTGTTGACCTGCCGGGATATCAATCAACCGGATCCATATACGTACTCGATTCCAACGGCGGACTAAAGTGGACCAGCAATGGAAATGCGATGAGCTGGGTCGCTTGGGGAGTCGATGGGTATCTGTTCGCGGCTGGGGACCTTGGCATGAATGCCTATGCTGCTGACGGTCACATCGCTTGGTCGTTGCCCGATGAGTGCCTTGGACTAACGGTCGATCGAAATAATCTCGCTGTCGTCGGAATTTTGGGAGGCACGCTCGCTTTCGACAATGCCGGCAAACTTGTCGCCATTTGCACAGAAGCCGGCGGCGAAATGACCCCTCTTCCAGACGGCTCCATTATTGCCAGTGGAAACGAGATGGTGTATCGGTTCGAGTTTTGGCCACGCGCCATAAATGGAAATCTGAACTTAGGCAATCTGGCCGGACCGCAGCCGCAGTTCTTGTCTCTCGATTTTCGACCCCCCGGCGAGGCGGCAGGTCTGTTCCAGTCATGTCCCATCGATGCTGGCGGCAACTATACGGCCGCCGCTCCGGCGCGAGGATTGGACGTGTCCTATCAGACCGGCAGCTGGCTGCGGCGGACGGCGCACGACGTCAATCTTGAGGCCGGGGATCAGGTTGTCAATGTGTCACTCATCAACGGCGATGCGAATGGCGACAACGTGGTTGGTGTGGCGGACATGAACGCGATCTTCGTGGCGTTTGGATGGCAGGGACCGGGCGACTTGGATCGAAGCGGCGTCATCGACCTTCGAGATTTGAATATCGTGTTCTCCAACTATGGAGTGATGGGAGACGATTGATTTGAAGCGAATCACGACCTGCCTGCTCTGCGCATGGCTCGTGTCGGCCTTTGCGCAGCCCCAGCCGGGCAGTCCATGGCCGATGTCCCGCCACGACGCCAAGAACACGGCACTGTGCCCATTGTCGTTTGCCGGTAAGAATTTTCGATGTGGTTTGCTACCCATGAACTTCCAGCCACTGGCCCTGGATGCCAACGGGAACCTATATGGCACGAACAATGACGATAGCTGCCTTGACGCATACACGCTCGCTGGCAAGCATCTATGGACCTTTACCGGTTTGGGAAGCAACGAATTTAATTCCGGCTTGACCGTGGCGGCGGACGGAACGGTATATGGATTGTTTCGCGATTATTTGGTAGCCATAAATTCGGATGGCACGGAAAAGTGGAGATTTCATGCCGCGGAAAACTGCTATTCCGATACGGCGATCGATGTCCAAGGGAACATCTACTTTGGCTGCGAAAGTGGGAGCACCTCTCCGCTGCTATACAAGATTCGTCCGAACGGCGCGCTCGCCTGGTCGGTTCCTGGCGAAATGGATGACCCAAGAATCCTCATCAGCTCAACGGGGCAGATTCTGGTATACGGTTACGGCTACTTGGACAACCTTGCCCATTACGATGTTCACAATTCGGACGGAAAGCTTCTTTGGAGGGTGTCGGACGGCCTGTTTACCTCCTATATGCAACCGGCCATTGGGGACGACGGAACGATCTATTTTGCGACATCGGATCGATATCTAAATGCCTACGGGCAGGACGGCGCCATTCATTGGCGTTTCAAGTTGCCTGGTGCATCGGACGAAGTGGTGATCGGACCGGATGGCACAATCTATCTTTCAAGCCGACCAGCACCTCATGCGGTCCTCCTCAACGCCATTGATCCTTCCGGTTCGGTGAAGTGGAGCACTCCTTGTGACGGTTACGGAGACTTGGTAGGCGTGACGGCCGAGGGCTATGTACACACCGGCGTACAGATATTCCGTCCTGATGGCAGGCTGCTTCGGGATGCTTACGCCTACTGGCCGCTCTTTACCGCGGACGGTGCGGTGGTGCGAGAAGGCTCAGTACACCGTCTAACGTATGATATTAAATGGTTGATCTATGGCGATACTGGCTTTCATGGAACAATTGCACCTGACGACACGATCTACCGAATGATTGAATATAGCTCAACTGGAAGTTACCTTGTACGCCTGGACAAATATGGCAATGAACTGTGGCGCAATTCTTCAGGATATACAGCAAATCCTCCCAAATTCGATTCAAAGGGCAATGCATATCTATGCACTTGGGATCGATTGCGGATCATCGATAAGCATGGTCAAGCAGTTGGTACTCTGATGGGATCGTTCTGGGATGCGGTGCCTCGGGTCGACGGTTCGATTTTGCTGCTCTTCAGTGGGTCAATCTTGTGCGTCAACGCGGATTTTGGGCTCCTCTGGGCCTATTATGACGGCAACATTCGGCAAATCAAGCTCGGCGACAACGGCAGAATTTACACGGTCGCAAACCGTAGCAATGCTGTCGCGGGCAGCATTATTGTTCTTGACGGCAACGGTAGCATGATATGGCAGCGTGAATTTACAACCCGATGGATCGCAGGTATCGATCTTCAATCGGATGGTGCTGTGGCATTGGCAACCATCAGCGGAACCCAATCAGACGCCGTGGGAACCACCTATGTGTTCAATCCTGACGGGTCAAATAAGTGGTATAGCGAGGGATGGTCGCTCAACAAAGTGATTTGGGGTAAGAACGGCGGCCTATTCGCGCTCGGCAGCAACGGAATTATTGCATATTCTCCGATCGGGCAAATACTTTGGAAGAGGACGGGTGGTTTCACTGGCATGTTCATCGACGTGAACGGTTTTCTCAACGTTTATGATTATCTGAAGACGTTCGCAGTGGATGCCGGCGGAAATCCGGTTGCCGTATGTCCCATCGGTGGGCTGGAGGTATATGCGTTAAGCGACGGAACGACGGTCAGCGTAAACGATGATTCTGTGAGTCGATATGAGCTGTGGCAACGAAAGTTGAGCGGCAAGTTGGACTTAGGGAATTTGGCCGGGCCGCCGCCACAGTTCTTGTCGCTCGATTTTCGTCAGCCGGGGGATGCCGCCGGCATATTCCAATCTTGCGTGATTGATGCGGCCGGCAACTACACCGCCGCCGCCCCGGCGCGGGCGCTCGATGTCGCCTATCAGACCGGCAGCTGGTTGCGGCGGACCGTACCTGGCGTCGATCTGGGGGCCGGGGATCAGGTTGTTAATGTGTCACTGATCAACGGCGATGCGAATGGCGACAACGTGGTCGGCGTGGCGGACATGAATGCGATCTTCATGGCATTTGGTGGGGTCGGGGATGGCGATTTGGATCGGAGCGGCGCGGTCGATCTGAAGGACCTCAACATCGTTTTTGTCAACTTTGGCGCGAAGGGCGACCATTAGGCCCTTGGACGCATCGGACATATCCGGCGATTCGGTTGGTCGTGGTGCTAGATGTCGATCTTGCGATCCCGGCGGAACCGCAAAAGAGGCTTGCGGGTTGTAGGAACCGGCGCCTTGCTGTTCTTTAGGATCGCCGCGAAGCGGATCTCCACCTCATGCTGCAATTCCATGAACTGCTCCTCAAAATCCTGCTGCATCTCCGCCATCTCGTCCAACAACCGCAAGATAATCTCCACGCCCGCCAGGTTGACACCGAGCGCCTGCGTCAGCCGCTGGATGCGCAACACCCGGTCGATATCGGCCTGGCTGTACATGCGGTTTTTCTCCGAAACGCGCTCCGGCTTGACCAGCCCCTCGCGCTCGTACATTCGCAAAGTCTGCGGATGCACGCCGCACAGCTTAGCCGCAACGCTCATCGGATAGACCGGTTCGTCGCGTCTCACTTCTCACCCATATCGGCGAGCTGCGCCAACAGCTCTCGCTGTTTAGGACTTATCTGTTTCGGCACCGTGATCTTCGCGACGGCATACAGATCTCCCCGCCCACCGCCACGAATTCTTGGCATGCCTTCTCCGCGGAGCCGAAACTTCTGATCGGTCTGGGTGCCCGGAGGCACCGTCATCTTCACCGATTTACCTAGGGTCGGGACATCCGCTTTGCCGCCAAGCGCCGCGACCGTGAAAAAAACGGGCAGGCTGACAATTAGGTTGTCGCCTTCCCGCGTAAAACGTTTGTGCGGCAGGATATGGATGTTGACCATCAGATCGCCGCGCCGGCCGGACGAACCCGCGATGCCTTGGCCCGCCACACGCACTCGCTGACCTTCGCCGATCCCTGCCGGAATCTTCACTTTCACCTTGCGCGTCGTCTGCATCGGCGTGCCGTTCTCGCCCAACTCCTCCACCGCCAGCGTGAGGGACTTTTCGACGCCGGCGAACGCCTCTTCGAGTGTTATGTCCATCTCGTATTCGAGATTTTGCGGAGGGTGCATTCGCGGGCCGGTCTGAACGCCGCCACCGCCGAAGAAGTTGCCGAAGATATCGTTCAGGTCGAAATGAATTGTCTGGAAGCCCTCCTGGAAATTGGGGCCGCCGCCCTGACCCACTGTGCCGAACATATCGTATTGCCGACGTTTCTTATCATCCGAGAGCACCTCGTACGCTTCGCTGATCTCCTTGAAGCGCTCCTCGGCCTCGTTATTGCCGGGGTTGACATCCGGGTGCCACTGGCGCGCCTTTTTTCGATAGGCCGCCTTGATGTCTTTCTCGTTTGCGCCCTTTTCGACGCCTAGGATCTTGTAGTAGTCTTTTGTCGGCATTTTGATGTTTGCCTCTTCACAGTGCGACTGTGAAGGGATGTTGTTCATGACGTTGCGATCGTCAATGAAATATTCCCTATCCCTTCACAGTCGCACTGTGAAGGTCCTCAGAACCCCCACCCCTTCGACAAGCTCAGCGCAGGCTCTAACCCTCCCCCGCGAGCGGGGGAGGGTTAGAGAATGGATTTATTCCTGTTTGAATTCGGCGTCAATGACGTCGTCGTTACCCGATCCAGTGCCTGCCGCCGTGCCCGCGGTCTCCCGCGGTTCTTCGGACTCGGTTTCGCCCGCGTTCTTGTACAGTTGCTCGGACAGCTTGAAGAACTCTTGCTCCAGCTCTTTGTGCTGCAGCTTGACCGTTTCAATGTCCTGCTCCTGGACTGATTTTCGCAGTCCCACGACCTTGTCCATCAACTCGTTCTTTTCCGACTCGCTCACTTTGTCGCCGAGATCACCCAGCGTCTTTTCGACGTTGTAGGTCAAGGCGTCGGCCTTGTTGTAGACCTCAGCGTTTTCGCGCAGCTCATTGTCCGCATCCGCGAACTGCTCGGACTCTTTCACCATGCGCTCGATCTCCTCTTTGTTGAGGCTTCCGGCGCCGGTTATGGTGATCGCCTGCTGCTTTTGCGTGGCGGTATCCTTTGCCGTCACATTCAGAATCCCGTTCGCGTCGATGTCGAACGTCACTTCGATCTGCGGGACGTTGCGCGGCGCGGGAGGAATGCCGGCCAATCGGAAGTGGCCCAGCGACTTGTTGTCGGATGCCCGCGTGCGCTCCCCTTGCAGGACATGGATCTCGACCTCGGTCTGTCCGTCCTGTGCGGTCGTGTAGGTCCGCTGCTTCTTCGTCGGGATGGTTGTGTTGCGCTCGATCAGGATGTCCGTGATTCCGCCCAACGTCTCGACGCCGAGGGAGAGTGGAGTCACGTCCAGCAAGACGATGCCCTTCACGTCGCCGCTTAGGACACCCGCCTGGATCGCCGCGCCGAGCGCAACCACTTCGTCGGGATTGACGCTCTTGTTCGGCTCTTTGCCGCCGAGCTCGCGGACCAATTCCTGCACCATCGGCATGCGTGTCGAACCACCGACCAGGATCACTTCATTGATATCTGACGGCTTCAGCTTCGCGTCCTCCAGCGCCTGGAAGAACGGCTTCTTCACCCGGTCCATCAGGTCTTTGCAGAGGCCCTCGAACTGCGCCCGCGTCAACGTCATTTCCAAGTGCTTCGGCTGGTTGTCGATCGCGGTGATGTAGGGCAAGCTGATATTGGTCGTCACTTGGCTGGACAGCTCGATCTTGGCCTTCTCCGCCGCCTCGCGAACGCGCTGCAATGCGTCCGCCTGCTGCAGCAGGTCCACGCCGCTGTCTTTCTTGAACTCCTTGACCACATGCTGCACGATTCGGTCGTCATAGTCGTCGCCACCAAGGTGCGAGTCTCCTGCGGTCGATTTGACTTCGAAAACCCCCTCGCCAACGTCCAAAATGGAGACGTCGAACGTTCCGCCGCCAAGGTCGAAAACCAAGACCGTCTCGTTGCCCTTTTTATCAAGACCGTATGCGAGCGCCGCCGCGGTCGGCTCGTTGATGATTCGGAGCACCTTGAGCCCCGCGACCTCGCCGGCCTGCTTCGTGGCGGTGCGCTGCGCGTCGTTGAAATAGGCTGGGACCGTGATGACGGCCTCCGTGACCGTTGAGCCGAGATAGGCCTCCGCGTCAGCCTTCAGCTTGCCAAGAATCATGGCCGAAATCTCGACCGGGCCGAACTCTTTCTCCACAGCCGGGATCTCGAACACCGCCATGCCCTTCTTGTCTTTCTTGACCTTAAAGGGAACGATCTTGCTCTCGTCCGGCACCTCGTCCAGTCGCCGGCCGATAAAGCGCTTGGCGGAATAGACCGTGTTTTCCGGGTTCACGACCGCCTGGCGCTTGGCGGTGACGCCGACGAGCCGCTCCCCGTTCTTCTTAAAACCGACAACGGACGGGGTCAATCGCCCGCCTTCCGCCGTGCTGATGACTGTGGGGTCTCCCCCTTCCATGACCGCGACGACCGAATTTGTGGTGCCGAGGTCGATTCCAACTGCTTTGCCCATACGAAAACCTCCGAGCCTCTTCTTTGCGGCTCATATTAGTGTACGTATATCATGGCACTTGAGTGTCATATTGTCAAGTGTGTTAAGACGAAGGGCCTATTTAATCGAGAAATGTGTCTGGAATTGGCTTTGGCGATGCCTTGGGCCTATGCCTCCATCTGGATACATCGGGGTGGAGGTGAATATCGGCATTACGAGCGTGGTTCGTGATGCAATTCAGTCTCGGACGACCGTTCAGTGATTGTTGTTGCGAGATTGCACGGACCGAAGGTGTACTATTCGTCCCCCACAGTGCCAAACAAGACCAGAACAGTGTTCAAATCGGTGAGGGTGACCATACCATCTTCATCGAGATCCCCCAGCGGTCCAGGTCCGGCGAACGTCAGGAACACCCAGTTGAGGTCCAAAAGGTCTACCCGGTTGTCCTCGTTCGCGTCGCCGTTCTCCAATTCGACAACCAGCCCCGAAGCATCGCCGTTTGTAGTATCGAACAGCTTTGCTGCGCGCAGCCAGTGCGTCCTTTTGCAGGTCAATTCATAGGACCCTGGGCTGTCTGGCGCATAGAATATGAAATTGGCGAAGGAGTCTAAGTATGCTTCGACGCTCCCGATCAGTTCTTTGGTTTGTCCATCCCGAGTTGTAAACTCAGCAGTGCTTGGAGGAACGGCCGAGATATCCAGCATTGTAAACGTGACTCGGCCGCTAACCGTAATTTCGGGGCCAATCTCGTGAACAAACACATCATTGGAATCATTTGTGTCGTCCGGGACCAAGTGGAGGCCATGGCTATCAAACACGACGTATCGACCGTCGGCGCTGATAGAGGCTCGAAGGCTGCCCCCGTTCCCCTGCTGTTGCTGACCAGAGGATGAAACCGAAACGCGCGAGGTCTTGCCCGTTACTCGATCATGGACAAATAGGTCCCACGTGCCGTTCGTGTCGCCAGGGGCCAAGTTGGAAGCGTAGCTTTGGAACGCCACATATCTGCCATCTGCGCTGATAGAGGGCTGAACGCTCCAGTTGTTACTCTGCTGCGCAGTGGAAGCGACGGACACCAGCGATGTCTGCCCCGTCTGCCGGTCGTGCACGAAGACGTCAACAAAGCCGTTCGAATCACCCGGAACCAATTCGGCGGCATAGCTAACAAACGCGACATACCGCCCGTCTGCGCTAATGGACGTGCCTTCGCTATCGCTGCCCTGGACCGGATTTCCTTGTTGACCGGCAGAGGAGACAGAGACGCGCGATGTCTCGCCCGTCTGCCTGTCGCGCACAAAAGTGTCGACATGCCCGTTCGTGTCATCTGGGACTAAGTTGGAAGCATAACTGTCAAACGCGATGTATCTGCCGTCGGCGCTGATCGATGGCCATTCGCTCCCATTGTCGCCTTGATCCCCAGACGAGGAGACCGAAACACGCGATGTCTCACCCGTTTGTCGGTCGTGAACGAAGATGTCCCAAGCGCCGTTTGTGTGGCCCGGGACCAAGTTGGAGGCGTGACTTTTGAACACCACATATCGTCCGTCCAAACTGATGGCGGCCCCAACACTCGCGTTGTTTCCCTGCTCCCCCGAGGAAGAGACTGAAACGTTCGTTGTCTCCCCGGTCGCCCGGTCGTGAACGAAAATATCATCGAAGCCATTCGTATCGCCGGGGATCAAATTGGTAGCGTAACTTTGGAACGCCACAAATCTCCCGTCGCCGCTAATGGAGGGAAAATAGCTTACGTCGTTCCCCTGGTTTCCCAAGGAAGTGACTGAAACGCACGATGTCTCACCGGTCAGCCGGTCTCGGACGAAGATATCGGTGGCGCCATTCGTGTCGACGGGGATTAAGTTGGAGGCGCTGCTCTGAAACGCCACATATCGACCATCCGCGCTGATGGAAGCCCCTTCACTGCGCCCATTCCCTTGCAGTCCAGCGGTCCCGACCGAGACGCGCGTGGTGGTTCCAGGTTGGCCCAAGCAGCATGCGAATAAGGCGCCAGCAATGACCGCCCATAGGATTCGAAGGCACGGTAATGCTTGCCGATCTCTACCCACCGACGTCGGCCAGACTTTCTTCATCACCCCTCCGCATGTCTTGATTCAGCGGAATCTGGAGTCATCATATCATACTTCTGGCCGGATATTGCTGCATGGCGCTACCCCAGGAGCTGATGAATGGATGGGAATCAGAGAACGCATTCCGCTCGACCTAGCAGGCGCAGAAACCGATTCTCCAAATCCAATGCCTCGACAGGTCCTCCTGTTGACGCTGTGGGTCAGTTGCGAGAGAGGGCAAAATGGTGCAAGATGCACAGATGGCTAGTTTTCGCTATGCCTCCATCGCCGCCCAAGTTGGCGCATTGGCGTTAAAACTTTTCACCAGACTGGTTGCCCGACGAGCCTCAACAGGCGGACCAATTGAGTCATGGAATTGCTTGGTTTGTAGCACAAGGAGCCTCGACAGCAGGAGCGGTCGAGGCATGGGATGGGACTGGTAATAACGCTTGGATTTGTGCCTGGGTGATCGGATTTGAATAGAATCGGATTTGATGGTAGTCTTTGCTAACTGGGTAGAGAAAAGCAGGAGCGACCTCAGGAAAGGGAGTTGAGAACGATGGAGTGGAAAAGCAGTCGATCGGTTCAGGACATCGTCGGTTTGGCCGCGACGGCGATGATTTTCGGTACGATGGCCTTTGGCATTCGCGCGGCGATACCGCACCGAATGTCTACGGATTGCCTCACACGCAACATGCAGATGGCGGAAGCGGCCACGGCCTACGCTGGAGACTATGACAACCGTCTGGCCTTCACGGTCGTCAATGGGAGCGGGTGCGTCAATACCGCCACGGAGTACTATGTTGAGCCGTACCTGGGTTCCGTAGTCCCATATCGATGTCCGTCCGATCCGAACGGCGGGAGTGCGTCACTCGGGTACTGCGCGTCAGGTGCCAAGGCGGTGACAATCGATCAAATGTTTCGCTCCTATGCCATCCGTGCCGACCGCGGATACAACTGGCAATATCTTCGCGCGCCGTCGACGGAAACGATCGGAGCGGTTCTGACGACGATTACGAATCAAGACAAGATGCTGATGTTCGTCGATTCCATTTGGGAACGAAATCTGCTGACGGGTGATCCAGAGGGTGGGGGAACGGGGTTCGTGGATCCGCCCGCACGGATATACACGGATGGATCGGACAGTTTTCCGACGCCGGGGACCAACTTGTGGTGGACAGGCGGGTGGAATCCGAGCAAGCTGCTTGCATGGAACGTTTACGGCGGCTGCTGGCCCTGGCATAATGACAACGGTCCTACCGTAAACGTGATATTCGTTGATGGGCACACGGCCTCGCTGACCATCAAGCAACTTGCCGCCGGTTGTGATGTGCAAGACGCATGGAAAGGATTTATTACCGATCCCGATGCCTATCTTTGGGATTTGCAGTAGCTTTCGGCTATCTGAATAGACCCGCAGACGTGTGATTGACCGTCGGATAGGGGGTGTTCGGCCCCTTTGCCGCCGCCCAGAGGATGCGGTTGAGCGTCATGTCGTCGATGGCGTCGCACTGTTTGAAGTTCAGCGAAAGAGACTCCGCCGCCATCACCGCCTGCTTCGGGTTGCGCTCATCAATCGGGACCTGGTTCACAACGGCATCGAACGGCGTCAGATTGGGCCTCCCCCGGAACAGGGAATACATCGGCCGGGCCGCGGCATCGTACTGGTTGAGCGGCTGCGCGCCCAAGAGAAGCTCGATGGTGCGAATGACCGAACAGGTGGTGTAAAAGTTGGAATCGGTCGCGCCGAAGCGGGTGTAGGGGCTTGCGACGTAGCAAGTGCTGCGGTGCGCATCCACATGGTCCGGCCCGCCCTGCGCGTCGTCTTCCAAAATGAAAATGGCGGTCTCTTTCCAGAATTTGCTATGCGATACGGCCCCGACCAGTTTCCCGACCGCCAAGTCGTTGTCCGCCACCATCGCGTTCGGCGTCCAGGCCCCCGGCGAGGTCCCCGAAGTATGGTCTTGCGGGAAGCGCACGATCTGCAGTCGAGGCATCTCGCCCTTTTGTTCGAATCCCCGGAACTCCTTGATCCAGATGTTGAATCGCGTCATGTCGGAAATGCTCGTGTCCCAACCGGGATAATCCGGCGAAACGTGACCCTTTAGGCCCGCAACCACGCCGTCGTTGGGCGTGTTGGGGTCATCCTCTTCCTCCGCCAAGAACTCGCCGTAGGATCGATAGGTTAATCCCGCACGATTGACCGTGTCCCAAAGATAGCCCGCGACTGGACGAGAAAGGGGGTTCTCGCCCTCGAAGTCATAGCTGCCGCCGTGCCCGCCATAGTTGTACGGCCAAGCTTTTTCCACGTAATCGTTGGCATAGGCGGCCGTGGACCAGTTGTGCCCGTCCGCGCTGACCTCGGCATCCACATAGAAGTTGTCCAGCAGCACAAAATCGCGTGACAGCTTGTGCTGATTCGGAGTGATCTTATCCCCAAAAATGCAGAGGGACGTGTCGGCTTCGCAGTTCGGCATATCGCCCAAAACCTGATCGAAGGTCCGATTCTCTTTAATAATATAGATCACGTACTTGATGGGACTCTTGTCGCCGGGACGATTGGGCAACAGGCTGCCATCCCTATTAACCGCCGCTTTAAGCAACTCGTCCCGATAGGGGCTGTTGGCGATCACTTGCTGGGTCATCTGCGCCAGTACGGCTGGCGAAGGAGTGTCGGTGAAATAGATCTGCCCCTTCAGGATGCGCCCGATGTAGGACTTGTCGGCATTCGACTTTGCGGTGCTCCCTTTGCTGGCGACCGACATGATTTTCTTGCCGTCCGGGCTGACTCGCACCGCGCTGGTATACCAACCGGTGGGAATGAACCCTTCCAACCGGGCGTGGCCTGGCTTGGAAACATCCACGCAGGCGACGCAATTGTTGTCCGCGACCGCCACGTACAGCTTTTTGCCGTCCGAGGTGAGCGCGAGCGATGCCGGCGCGCTGCCCTCCGGGGCGTTGGGATGCACGCTCACTTTCACGCTCTCGGTCACTCGCATTGCTTTGGGATCGATGGCATAGACCGTCGCGTCGGCGGCGCAGGTCACCCACAGCCTGCCATCCTTGCCCAACGCCATCTCCGTCGGGTGCGGTCCCACGGGTATGGATCCGCGCCGGGACAGGTCCGTGGCGTTGTAGACAAGAACCCGCGACCGCAGCCAATCGCTTACATAGAGGGTCTCATTGTCGGGCGACACGAGAAGGCCGTACACTTTGCCGAGCGTCGTCGCGACCTCGGCTACGCGGTTGTTGGAAAGATCAACCTTGTACAGTTCGCCCGTGTCCATCGTTCCGGCAAAGAGCGAGTTGCCGTTCGGCGAAACCGCAACACCCGTGACGAAAACTTTGGCGCCAAGCGAAATGGGCGGTCTCTTTTCGCCGCCGCCTCGAAGCGGAATATCCCATACCTGACCGGTCGTCCCACCGCTCACAAAAACCCGCTTCTGGCTTGGATGGAAGGCAATGCCGATCCAGGCGTGTTGGACGGGCACGGTCTCGAGCACCTTTTCGCTCGCCACATCGAGAATCGAGACCGAATGCCTGGAAGCGCCGCAGTTGAGCACCGCGACCGTCTGCCCGTCCTTGGACTGCGCCATCGTCAGCGACCCGACGTCCAATTCCACGGCCCTGCCCACCGGGGAGATGATCCAACCGTTTGGCAGCAGCATGCGGCCGTCGGTCATTTTCCCGGGCCGGGGCTCGACTTTGGTGGTCGCGGCAACGAGAAAACAGACGATTAATATGACACCGAGCGCGATGAGGGAGCTAATCCGTATTGCCATGCCATTGATTTCACCGACAACTGTGCCGGTCCTTCCGTGCGCCGCTCGTTGTATACTTAATAATCGCCATGCCTGACCGCCTGCACTCCGATCCCAACCGCCCTGTTGTCGAATTCACATTCAATGGAAGAACCCTTCTAGGCTACGAAGGCGAGCCGATTGCGGCGGCGTTGCTGGCAAACGGCGTGCATTCGCTCCATCGGAGCCTGAAATTCCGGAATGCCAGGGGTGTTCGCTGCGCCGTGGGCCGATGCGGGCAGTGCTGTCTGAATGTTGATGGCCGCGTCAACGTGCGCTCGTGCACGGAACCGCTGCGGCCGGGAATGGAGGTTCGGACCCAGCGTGGATGGCCTTCGGCGGAGTGGGATCTGGGCCGCTGGCTGGGGGCGGTTGCCGGCCTGCTGCCCCACGGATTTCAATATCGGATGTTCATTCGGCCCCGATTCCTAAAGGGCTTTTTTCACAAGTTCCTTACCGCGCAAGGCGGATATGGCAAGGTTGAGCCTACCCTGGAACCGTTCCAGCCATCGGCGGCGAGAGAGATTCGGGAGGTCGATGTCCTCATCATCGGGGGAGGCGTGGCGGGGTTGGCTTGTGGTCGCAAGGCCGCCGAGTCCGGTTCAACCGTTGTTGTGCTGGACGATCGGCAAGAGCCGGGCGGTACCGCGCGTTTCGATCCCCGCGATGGCGGCCCCGAGCTAGTCCGCCGGTTCTCGGATAGTCGCGGCGTGGAACTGCTGTTGGGCCGCCAGGTGATCGCCATCGACAATGGGGTGATCGCCGCGTCAGTCGCCGGAGGCATCGAAAAATATCGGGCGCAAATCACTGTGATCGCCACCGGCGGGTACGACAATCTGCCGCCGTTTGCGGGAAATGACAGTCTTGGCGTGTTTGGCGAGCGGGCGATTCTGCGCATGGTGAACGGCTGGGGCGTGGCGCCCGCTGACTCCGTGGCCGTCTTTGGGTCGCCGGGGCTGGTCAAGTCTCTGGTGGCATCCGGCATCTACGCTGTCGAAATCGGTGAGCCACGGCCGCCGGGACCGGGAGAAGCGGTGGTCTGCGGCGGGTCCATTCCGACCTACGAGCTGCAGTCCGTCTTGGGCCTTGCCATGACGGTGGACAAAAACGGCGCAATGGTGGCGCGCGTTGACGAGGCAGGCGTAACTTCAAGGCCGGACGTTTTCGTGACCGGCAAAGCGACCGGCAACTGCGACCACCAAACCGCGATGGCTCGAGGCGAGGCAACCGGGGCGGCGGTCGCGGAGGCGTTGGCCGGCGAGCTGCTGCCCTGGCTGCCAGCCCCAGCGACAATTGAGGTCGCTGCGCCTACGGTCGGGGGCATCGCGGGAGTTATGTTATGCGCCTGCGAAGACGTGACGGAGGAAGAGTTTGTACACGCCCTGACGCACGACTATCCAGACATCGAATCGGCCAAGCGGTTTACGAGCCTCTCCATGGGAGTCTGCCAGGGCAAATACTGCCTGCATCGCGCGCGATGTTTGACCGCCGCAACCTGCGGAACACCGCTCGAAAAGACCCCTCTCACCACCCAGCGGCCACCGCTACTTCCGGTGACCCTGGGTGCTTTGGCGGCGGAGGCGGAGGAGTGACGCGTGCAGACGCGGTGATCATCGGCGGCGGCTCCTCCGGATTATCGACCGCGTATTGGCTGACGAAGCTCGGCATGCGCAACGTTGTCTTGCTGGAAAAGAGCTATCTGAGTTCCGGCGCGACGGGGCGCTGCTTGGGAGGCATTCGCGCGCAGTTTGCCAACGAACCGGACATCCGCCTGGCCCTGGCTGCGGAGAAAATGTACGAACGCCTGGGATCCGAACTTGGCTTCGATCCTCTCTTCAAGCAGGACGGCTATCTTTTCCTCGCTTTTGACGACCAGGACCTTGCCATGTTTGAGCGCAATTCCCGCATCCAGAACCAGCATGGCGTGCAGAGCCGGATGGTGACCAAAGAAGAGGTCCAAGAGCTGTCGCCTGCCATGAACTGCGCGGGAATTGTAGGTGGCTGCTATAACAAGAAGGATGGCAACGCGGTCCATTTCGCCGTCACGGAGGGTTTTGCGGAGAAGGCGCGGCATCAAGGCGCGGATATCAGAACCTTCATTTCGGTTGAGCAGATCTTGGCGTCGGGCGGTGAGGTCCAAGGAGTTCAGACCAGCGACGGATTGATAGAGACGAATCATGTTGTCTGCGTCGCGGGAATGCATACGCCGGGACTCCTGAAGCAGTTTGGCATCGAAATGCCGGTCGTTCCGGTTCGGCGGGAGGTCTTGGTTACGGAGCCGCTCCGTCCGTTTGTTCGCGTGATGACGGTCTCCCTGCGCGGCCATTCTATGTTCCAAACCCTGCGTGGGGAGTTCGTCGCCGAATGCCATGATGGCGAGGCGGAAGAGGAGACGATGAGCTGGTCCTCCACCTTCTCCTACGCTGAGCTGGCGGCCCGAAAGGTGCTGGACCTTTTCCCCTGCCTGCGAGACGTCCATGTGGTCCGTCAATGGGCCGGCACGTACGATATGTCTCCCGATCACCGGCCAATCTTCCAGTCCTTTGACAATCCGCGCGGTTTGCACGTTGCGGTGGGCTTTTCCGGCCATGGATTCATGCTTGCGCCGATGATCGGGAAGATCATGGCGGAGCTTGTTTTGGAAGGGCAATCCTCGTTCGACATCTCCACTTTCCGTCTGGAACGCTTCGCCGACCCCAATCTTGCCATCGAGACAACCGTGATTTAGCAGGACCCGCCGGTTTGCAAGTTGAATTTCCGAGATATGCAATCCAGACAACCACTGATTTCCACATCATTTGAGATTCCAGGCTATCGAGTCGTCCGGTACGTCGGTTTGGTCCGCGGCATTACCGTACGGTCCCGCTCGATGTTTGGGCAAATTGGAGCCGGGATTCAAACCATGTTCGGCGGAAACATCACACTGTACACCGAGCTTTGCGAGCATTCGCGGCAGGAAGCGTTCGACATCATGCTGCGCCATGCATCGGAATTGGGGGCGAACGCCGTGATCGGCATGCGGTACGACGCCAATGAAATAGCCTCCGGCGTCGCGGAAGTACTCGCATACGGAACGGCCGTAACAGTAGAACCGTTGCCGGGAAATATGTAGACTCTGACTCGTGACGGAAGTAGCCGAAGGCCACCGATATTCGCTAGATACCGAAGTGATGTATGTCAAGGGCGTCGGACCGGCGCTCGCGGCAAAGCTCGTCAAGCTCGGCATCCGCACCGTTGGCGACCTGCTTTTCACTCTGCCGAAGCGGCATGAGGACCGCACGAAATTTACTGCCATTCGGGAACTGAACAGCGGCGAGGTGGCGACGATTCGGGGCCGAATCATCGGCGTGGAAAACGTGAAGACCCGCGGAAAATTGACCCTCACCAAGGCATATATCGACGATGGGAACGGCACCGCGACCCTCACGTTTTTCAACCAGCCGTTTCTGCGCGAGACTTTCAAAAAACTGAAAAAAGATGTCGTCCTGCATGGCCTGCCGTTGGAGGGCCGGTTTGGGCTGGAGTTCCAGAATCCGGAATGGGAGGAGCTGGACGATGAGAAGGATTCATTGGCTGCGGGGCGCATCGTTCCGGTGTATGGGCTGACGGAAGGGCTGACGCAGCGTCGGTTGCGGACGATTGTTCACGAAGCGGTCATGAAGTATGCGCGGCTCGCCGAGGAAACGCTGCCGGGTTCGGTTGCCAAGCGAGTGGGATTCCGGCCCATCCGGTGGTGCATCCAACAGGCGCATTTTCCGGACAGCGAATCCTCGCAGGTGGCGGCGCGGCGGCGATTTGTTTTTGAGGAGTTCTTTTATCTTCAGTTTATGCTTGCCATGCGGCGGGCGGAAAACGATCGCCAGTTGGGAATCGGGTTTGCGATCCCATCGGGCTTCGTTGACGAGGCCGCCACGATGATGCCGTTCGAATTGACCCGCGCGCAAAGGCGGGTGATTGAGGAGATCTACTCTGACATGCGGGCCGACAAACCGATGAACCGGCTGTTGCAAGGGGATGTTGGTTCCGGCAAGACCGCGGTCGCTGCGTCCGCCTTGTTGGCAGCCGCAAAGTCCGGCTACCAGTGCGCGCTGATGGCGCCGACGGAGATTTTGGCGGAGCAGCACTTCAAAGTTATCAGCTCTCTGTTGACACCTGCCGGGGTCACTATCGAACTGTTACTTGGCCGGATGACCGCGCAGCAAAAGAACGAAACGCGTGCGAGGATACAGGCGGGCGACGTGCAGGTGGCGATTGGGACGCACGCATTGATACAGGAGACCGTGGAATTCAAGAATCTCGGCCTGGTGATTATCGACGAACAACACCGATTTGGGGTGCTGCAAAGAGCGGCGCTGATCCAGAAGGGAATCCAAGCCGATGTGCTCGTGATGACCGCGACACCGATCCCTCGCACTCTGACCATGACCCTGTACGGCGACCTACAACTTTCCGTCATCGATGAGATGCCGCCGGGCCGCCGCCCGGTGATTACCCATTGGAAGCGCCCGGGGGAGCGGCCGAACGTCTATAACGGGGTGCGGGCCTTGCACGAAAAGGGCCGCCAGGCCTATGTGATTTGCCCGCTCGTTATGGAATCCGAGAAGCTGCAGGCCAAAGCGGCGGAGAAAATGTATAAGCAGCTTCAGCAGGACATCCTCCCGGATTTGCAGATTGGGCTCCTCCATGGCCAGATGCGATCTGATGAGAAAGATGAGGTTATGTATAAGTTTCGCGAAGGAAAGTTAGATGTTTTAGTGGCCACGACCGTTGTTGAGGTCGGCGTTGATGTGCCCAATGCGGGCGTCATCGTTATCGAGGATGCGCAGCGATTCGGCCTCTCGCAACTGCATCAGCTCCGTGGGCGCGTCGGCCGCGCCGAGCATCAGGCGTATTGTGTGCTTGTCGCCGATGCCCCCGATCAGAAGGGCGCCGAGCGGATGGAGATATTGACCAAGACGAACGACGGATTCCTGATTGCCGAGGAGGACCTGCGACTTCGCGGTCCGGGCGAAATATATGGAACGAAGCAGGCCGGGCTGCCCGACTTCCGGTTTGGCGATCTGATCGAGGACAAGAAGGTGATGGAAGAGGCGCGCAAACAGGCGCAGCACTTCCTCGAGACCGCCACGCCGCAAGAGCTGGATGCGGCGATGGTTCAATTGAAGAAAGTCAGGACAGCGTGGGGGTTGGCGGAGGTTGCTTAGTCACCTCATGGCACCCGGCACGAACAGAACTCGAATTTGCACGGATCATGATACTACAAGTTATTCTTCGCCGGCAAGCGAGAAGTTGATAAATACCATGTTTAGATCGTAGACGTCGGTGTGACCGCTGCCATTCAGATCACTATCAATATCCGGTTGACCAAAGTTGACGAAGATCATGTTGATGTCGATGATATCGATCAGATTGCTAAGGCTGCAGTCGCCATTTACCGGGAAATAAAGATCTCTTTCCACCACACCGTATAGGTCGATGTTGTCTTCTTTCACGGAAAGCCAATGACTTGGCTTGAAGATAACCTTGTGGCTCCCTATAGCCTCCGTTAATACGGTGAATCGACCGGTAGAATCGACTGGAACGATCTGATTGTCGAGTTCCAGATCACCGTCGCGAACGACTACGTTCATCCACACCCATTCAAACGGACCGACCCATGTATCCAGCTCCAGCGTGCCTGTGATAGTGGCCGCCAATGTTACATTGATCGGATCGGATGTGTTTGTATTGCCGCTGCAATCGGTTGCGACGATGGAAATCGAATGGGAACTGCCACCAATAAGCCCGACGGAGTTCCAATAGGCGAGAACATCATCGCCTGTACCTGCGGCGATTGCCTGTCCGTCAACAAACACGAGCCATGTTTCGAGGCCATCAGTGAGATTATCATTGACCTTGCCGGTGATGGGTACTAGGCCACTGACAAACGCCCCACCTAGCGGCGAAGTCACGGCGGGATTCGGAGGGGTGCTGTCAATTTTCAATGGCAGCGTATCCTGATATTTGACGCCGTTCTTTAGTAGGGTAACAATGACGGTATGAAATCCATCCGGCACGCCAAGCGCAAACGGCTCATATCCGATACAGACCTCACCCGGATTCGACGCGTAAAACTGATTGAATAGGACGTGCCCCATATCATCGGCAACTGTCAGACGAAATGCAGGCGTGGCATTTGCCTGGAAGCAAATCTGCACGAACGTGCCCACACAACTGCCGTCCGTGGGCTTTGTAAAGTGAACTGATTGCGCAGCTCCTCCCACAAAAAGTGCACAACTCACCCCAACAATCAAACAACGCAGCCTCATCCTTACCTCCCATTTCCAATCAGACGGAAAGGGACAGGCCGATTTACGGCGTCCCAAATCTGTTTGGTCCATATTTGCCAGACGCCGCCTACCGGTATTTTGTCTGTAATCTTATACGGCGCCCTACGGGTTTGGTTCACCCACAAGGTACTTTTGCACCATAATTGGCCCATCTCCTTGGTATTGCCGGGTAGGAGGGCCATTTGCGAAGGATGGAGAAGTGATAGCTATGCGTTTTATTGGCATTTGTGCCGGCATTGTTTTAACAACCGGTGTGTTCTCTCAAATAAGAGGCGAATACGTCGAATCAGCGGGATCCAAGCATAGTTGGCGCGTTTCGGCGGAAAACTGCCTCATCTGGGATGGAAATCCTTGGATTCCACTGGGACCGATCGTTGCCAGTCAAGACTATGGCAAATTGGGTCTGGCCGTGGGACATGGGATCAGCAGCGCGCTGATGGGGTACAGAATGGACCAGCCGCTGCAGCCGATTGTGGACGCCGCTGAACTGGCGAAGGTCACGTATTGCCTCGAACCGGAAGCATCCGCGCCGCTTTGCACGGGAAATTACATCATGCCCCAGTCCTATCGAGTCGCGGGCATCAAAGGCCCCGTCGATTTGAAGCTGCGCCTTCCCGCAGCGGATAGCGCTTTTTGGACCCTCGTTGATGCGGAAACCGGCACAGCGGAGATGTCCGGCAGGGCGCGGGTGGAAGAGGGACAGATCAGCTTTTCCGTCAAGCCAAAGCGAACCGGCGAATATGTCGTGCTGCTTTTTCCGCATTCAAGGCAGGGCAATCTGATCGACTATTGGGAAGGGTACGACACCTGGCGGGACCAGATGCTCGCCAAGCTCCGGGCCGCGAAGCTGGGACCCGGACTGCGCGGAATTGTCGATCCGCTGGGACGGGTTGACAAGTGGTACGACTTCAACCGCCGATTCGTGCCGGAATCCGCGCTGTTCCGATTGGAATTCGAACGGTATCTCAAGCGGACCTATGGAACAGTAGATAAGTTGTCACAAGCCTGGAGGATGGATCGGGATCCCCCCTCGTTTCGGGAGGCCGCTAAATTGGTTCCGCTCTATGCGGAGGGCCGCGGTCTGCAGATGCTCTGGAATCCGGCCACCGATCTGCTTCTTCCTTCCGGCAAGGGATCGAAGTATTGGGATGACTTCGAAGCGTATCTAAAATCCGTAGCCGCGGAGCGGGCCGGCAACCTCGCCCGCGCCATCCATCGCGTTGTCGATGTGCCGGTCCTGTTTACTTGGAAAAACTGGTCGATAGTAAGCCAGGGAAAGACTGCTGCAGGCGATGGCATCGGTGTGCAGGCAATCGGCGTCGGCGCAAAAGTTGCTGATTTCTGGGGAGCGCCGGCTGTCGGCGCTTCGCTCACCTGGGACTCTGCGCCTTGGCTCGTCGCCACCGATGTTGCCGTGGACCGCGCCGGCACGGCTTTTGGCGCCGATCAGGATCCCAGCGCTGACATCGCCACCCTCGCTTCCCTCGGCATAAAGGGATTCTTCGTTCGCGTCGGACTCGAAACTCCGACGATGGCGAAGTTGGCTGCCGCGAAGGTCCCGCCATACGATCAGAAAGCGAAGACGCTGGAATTCCCCGAAAGCGCAACGACTCCGGCCAACGTGATGCAACTCCCAAGCGGCGTTTGGTGGGTTCCGAGTCCCCGTGTTGGCACACGAATGGATTACGGCGAATCGTTTGAGGCCTATCGTATCAACACCGGCGCCGGAACGATGGTGGCTCTCTGGTCGCTCAAGGGTGCGCAGGATGTGTTCCTAAGATTTGCAAATCCGGAAACTGTGCGCGTGGCGACGTGGGATCGCCAGCCGGTCACTCCGAAGCTGAAAAAAGATGGCATGAGCCTCGTTATTGGGGAGCTTCCGACACTGTTCCTCTCCGCGGATGATCTGCCGGTGCCGGATGCCGTTTATCGGCAGACGGACGACGCAATCAAGGAGTACTTCAAGCTGGACTCCGCCATGGGAGTCGATTTTTCCGATCTGAAGCTCGATGTGGATATGGCGCGCGACGGCTTCGCCCGCAACCCTGGGAACGCATTCGCCATCCTTCGAAACGTGTACCAAAAGATTGTTTCCCGCATCGGAAAGTACCTCTGGATCGAAGCGGAGAACCCTTCCAGCACGACGTTTGGATTTTCCGCGAGTTCAGCGGCGGCAAGCGACGGGAAGTACCTCGCGGTCGATACGCCGTTCGAACCGCTCGATGGAGCGTACAAGGCCAGTTACTCGATCAACGTGCCGGACAACACGACGTTGCGGCTTCTCATTGCCGGCAGCCTTCCGGAGGAGGGCACGCTCCACTTCGAGGTTTCGATCGGGACCTCCCCGCCGATACCGGTGAATTCCGAACCGCTCTCATTGTACGGCGGCAGCTTCGCCTGGTACGACGCAGGCACGGTTGCACTTTCCAAGGGAAGAACTACGCTAACCATTGCCGTTCGCGGGGCTCCCGGCGCCTACTACCAGGCGTCCCTGGACGCCATATTGCTGACCGCCGGCGCATTCACGCCAAGCGGTGTGCGGAGACCGACTGTGCCGTATCCGGGGAAATGAATTGTTGCTAGGGGTCTCCCACTAGTCCGAAGCGGAGAAAGACAATATTGAGATCGATCGTGTCCACCCTCTGGTCGTCATTGGCATCGCCCTCCG
This sequence comes from Fimbriimonadia bacterium, assembly GCA_041483895.1. Taxonomy (GTDB): domain Bacteria; phylum Armatimonadota; class Fimbriimonadia; order Fimbriimonadales; family JABRVX01; genus JBGPGO01. The sequence goes on along the minus strand of JBGPGO010000005.1, from coordinate 81,566 downwards.
ACGTAAAAAACGTCATGAAGTTGATGAATACGATGGAAAGATCCTTTAGATCCACTGCGTTATTGGAAACCAGATCGCCGTTCATTGGCGTAAAGTTCGCGCCAACGATCGGGCCGGATGCACCGTCGAGCCCTGTCAGGGTCCGGCGAAGAAAGTGCGACTCTTTGATGGATGCATCCAAGAGGACCTTTGGAACAAGGATCATGTAATTCCCCAGGCCGTCGAGGGTCAGCGTTACCACTCGAAACGGGTTGATATCACCAGGGTTCCGAAGTTCCAGATGCACCGGATCCGGTCTATGAAGGGTCGAATCGAACTGCACTCGACCCGTCATGTACGTCGTCTGACCAACGACGAACTTGGTTGCAAGAAACGCGTCGTATTGCCCGTTTGTGTCGTTCGGAACGAGATTGGTAGCACCGCTGGAATACGCCACCATCGCTCCGTCGTCGCTGATGCAGCAGGAGTAGCTGTAGCTGTTCCCCTGATCATAGGCAGTCCACGATGCCGCGAGGGTTTCATGCGCGTCAATGTCCCGAACAAATACGTCCTGGTAACCATTGAGGTCGTTCGGGATCAGATTCTTGGCGCCGCTTGCAAATGCGACACGGTTTCCATCCGCGCTTATGCTAGGCGAATAGCTCGATTCGTTGCCCGCCGCAGCATCAGGGGAAACGGAGCACTTTATGGTGGTTTCCAAGATTCGATCTCGCACGTAGATCTGTTGAATGTTCGCGGCGGTTCCAAGATTATTCGCACCGCTGGCGAAAGTTACGCGAGAGGCGTCCGCATTCATGGGACCCGCGTAGGAAGCATACCCCAGTGCTTGCTTGCCGTCCGCGGCAACCGAAATACGTTCTATTTCGCCGGTCCAAAGGTCCGCAACGAACGCGTCCGGAACGCCATTTGTGTCTTTGGGGACGAGGTTCGCATCGGAGCTGGTGAAGGAGACGAATCTTCCATCCGGCGAGATGAAAGGGTCGGTGCCGTAGGCTGGTCCCCCGTCCATACGGCGCGCGGCACGGATAGTCAGCCCGAGCATCTGGTCTCGAACGAAGACCCCGCCTTGACCCTTATTATCCAGATTGGTGGAGGCGGAATAGAATGCGACGAAGCGGCCGTCCGCGGACACCGACGGCGCATTGGAATCCCCGTTTCCCGCCACCTCAACCGAGCTGACGGATATTTTCGCGATTCCACCAGTCGAAAGATCGATGGAGAAGATGTCCCAGACAGTACCGCTGTCGCCGGTAGTCAGATACGGTTCATTGGTTGCGATGATGACGAATTGACCGTTGGCTGAAATCCGTGCGGCAACGGCTGCATAGGGAGTCCCATCTCTCCGCCTTGTGACCAGCTTCGTCGTGCCCGCCAGCCTATCCCGAAGATAGATCGCGGACTGTGCCCCTGGACCATCGAAGTTTGTTGCGTTGCTGGAAAGCAGGATGAGATTCCCGTCGGCGCTGATGCCCAGCGTCGAACTACCCAGGTTGCCCTGAAATCCACCGGACGAAACGCTGAGGATTTCCTGTTTGGCTTGAGACCATGCGGCAGAAGCGATCAGCATCAGAATCAGCACGCGCATCAGAAGTCTCCCACTGCGCCAAAATTCATCAAGAAGATCATTAGATCCCAAACAGTGACAACCCCGTCCTCGTCCAGGTCCGCTTCGCTGCCGGTCTTCCCAAAATCGTAGAGCAGATATCCGTAGTCGAATACGCTGACCAAATTGTCATGATTCGCATCGCCGTTGATCAGGTCGAAATCCACATTCGTCACGTCGCCGAGGTAGCCGGCCAGGGAACCCGTGGTCTGCCGCAGCCAATGAGTGTGTTGTAGAGACATTTGCATGGCCAAGCCGGTCGTTTGGAATTCATAAGAACCGTCAGGCTGTACCGCCACGTCTACCGTTTGGCGCGCATCATAGTGCCCGGTCCGCCGCACGTCAATTCGCACGCTAAACGGCTGCGGGCCGGCCAGATCGCCAAAGTAAATATGACCCGAAACTGTGATCTGCGGGATTTCCCCCTGCCGTTCGACCACGTACACGTCCTCGATGAAGTTCGTATCATCCGAAACCAATTGGCTATCGGATAAGAAGACGACAAATCTCCCATCATAGCTGATAGACTGCGCGGCCAAGAATCGTGCGACGGGATACTGGGTGTTCGGCACAATCGGTTCTGTGACTTGTGCGGCAATATCGCGGACATAAGGCGCAAAGCCGACAACCCGGCCGTCGCCGCTGATCGGCGCGATGTACGCATAGGTCAATTGCGGCTGTCCGTCATCGTTTAGCCCAGCGGACTGAATAGTCTGCGTCAACTGATCGTATACCATCGGCGATGAATATCCGTATGGTGAACCGCCACCATCGAATGCAATAAACCGGCCATCATACGATAGATAAGACCGGCTGAGGTCCCGGACCCCGAGCGGCTGCCCGTTCGCAATCGATACCATTCTTAGCGTTCCCAAGATACGATCCCGGACGTAGAGTTGCCACAGGCCCTTTGGATCTACTTCGGTCAGGTTGGTCGCTGGGCTATTGAAGATCACGAACCTGCCGTCGCCGCTGATGGCCGGGATCCAACAGTTGTTGTTCGATTCACCCCCTTGGGCCGTCCGAGACATACGTTCTGTCGTCCGGGTCATTCGGTCGAAAACGAACACGTCGTCCCGCAAGTTGGTGTCGCCTGGGACCAAGTTCGGGGCATCGCTCTGGAACGCCACATACCTGCCGTCGGCGCTGATCGAGGCATTTCTGGATAACGCCCACTGGGCCTGCGTTCCCGGCAATTTAGGCGAACAGAGTTCCGTAAGGCCTAATTGGCGATCGCGCACATAAATGTTGCAGCCGCTGTTCTTGTCGGCGAACGGCCACGTCTTTGAGTAGGACTCGAAGGCAACGAACCTGCCATCGTAACTCAATGACGGGTAGTTTGAGTCCGTGTTGGAGAGTGTTCCGGCGTTGTTGATTGACGCCAACGTGGTGGTTTTCGCATCGAGGTCCCGCACAAATACATCGAGGTTGGTGTTTGTGTCTTCGGGAACCAGTGTCGTTGCCCGGCTGGCGAATGCCACGACTCGGCCGTTTGGGCTAATCACAGGCGACAGGCTGATCTGGTTTGATTCGGCGCCGCCTGTGCTGACGTTGGCGCGAACGACATCACCAACATCCGCCAAAGCGGATGCCGAAAGAGACATCACCGCCGCAAGTATGACCGAAGTCTTAGACCTTGCCATGTCGCGACCTCGCCGCAAGCGCGAACGAGATAACACATCATTATAACACTAATTGATGTCCCAAAGAGAACTGGGAACGATGTCCGCCGGGCAACTGGCGCTGCCATTGGTCGGCATGTACTTATCCTGAACGTAGTACCACTTCGAATGGCCGTCATTTAGCGTGAGAACCACGCCGTGCTTGTGCACTACGGACGGGCAGTCTGCCGTCGGCGGTACAAAGAATCCGTCGTTCAGCGTCAAACCTTCGTCGACCAGGAGCGCCGTTTGGGCAGGGTGCTGGATCCTGCGGACCGGGATAAACCCAAGATAATAGTACATGGAGTAGCTGAGCCGCTTTTCTTTTCCGCGTTTGTCGGACGGGCAATAGTAGCAGTCGGCGCTCTTTGTGTACGGAAAAAGACCGCCTTTGCGCACGCCGCCGTTGGCGAGCCAGGGCTTATACACTTCCCGAGTGTCCAAATTTGAGTTCCCGCCTTGGTAAAAAACCCAAATGCCGGGAACCCAGTGACCCTTATCAGTCCAAGTGCCTGGACTCCACCAGGGCGGATTTCCGCCGGCCCGGTAGCCGATGGCGTCGCCAGGAGCCGGCCCTGGATACCGCGTGTTGTTGTCGTCCGAGTACATGATAAATGCCTTGCCAAGCTGATTCGAGTTGCTGATGCAGGCTGTGCGATAGGCTGATTCGCGGGCCTGGGCAAAGACAGGGAAGAGAATGGCCGCTAGGATTGCTATGATTGCGATAACGACCAGCAACTCAATAAGTGTGAACGCCTGCCGCTGCTTCACGATTAACCACCTCTATCTGGATTGAATGAATGTCTTAGTTTATCGCAAAAGTGATCCAAATGCCAGATCGATTGCCACCCGAAGCTAATTGATGTCCCAGAATGTCCGGGAGACGATATCCCCGTCGCAGTGGGCGGTCCCGTTTACCGGCACGTACTTATCCTCGACATGAAACCATTTTGAGTGTCCATCGCAGAGAGTAAGTACGAACCCGTGTATGTGGACAACCGACGGGCAATCCGTTGGCGGCGGAACGTAGAAGCCGTCATTCAGGGTCAGGCCCTCGTCCACGAGCAGCGCCGTCTGGGTTGGGTGCTGAATGCGCTTTAGTTGGATAAATCCAATGTAGTAATACATTGAGTAGCTGAGCATCTTCTCCTTGCCCCGTTTGTCTGTGGGGCAATAGTAGCAGTCCGCGCTCTTGGTATAGGGAAACAGGCCGCCCGATCGCGGCCCACCGAGAGCTTTCCACGCCGGGTTGATCGGAAAGTTGTCGAGAGTGTAGCCCGAGGCGTTCGGATCCGGGACCCAGATGCCAGGTACCCAGTGGCCCTGAACGCCCCACCGCCTGTTGCCCCACCACGGAGGATTGCCGCTGGGGGCGTAGTTGGTGGCGTCGCCGGGGGCGGGACCGGGGTAGCGGGAGTTGTTGTCGTCGGAATACATGAGGAACGCTTTGCCGAGCTGGTTGGAGTTGCTGATGCATTGCGTGCGATAGCCGGATTCTCGGGCACGGGCGAAGACAGGGAACAGGATGGCCGCCAAGATCGCGATGATCGCGATGACCACCAACAGCTCGATGAGAGTAAACGCCCGATTGGAACCTGCCATCTGAAACCTCCGCCTCGATTCACATTACCATATTGTTAAATTGTCGGCGACTGCTTTGAGTTCCGGGAACCGAATCCGGCCGGCGGCGGTCACTTCCACCGAATGCCTCATTCAAGATGCTTTGAGGCTTTGGGAGGAATGAATTCATGAAACGAGCTCTTCTCATTCTTACAATCCTTTCGGTGGGGTCCGCCGCCCTGGCCCAAGTCGGAGCGACGTATGGCAAAGGCTCCATCAAGGTGAGCGATACCTCGGTCGGCGTCTTTTCGTTCGAGGTCTATTCGATGCCGATGGCGATCAAGGGCTACCTCAACCATATCGAATCAGGCCTCGCCACGACCAATCGGGGGCATCGGGTCTCCCTCACAAGCGTCGATAAGTTTGCCTGCACGGCGCATAACGCCGCCTTCGCCGGATTTGGCGTCTTCGATGGCCAGAAGGCACGCGTGGAAGTCAATGTATACGACGGAGGCTCTTCGGCGAGCGCGCGAGCGGATACGTTCACCATCGTAGTCTATAGCGTGGACAGCGCCACGAAGGTCTTGTACAAGGCCGGCGGCCCGCTGGCTTCGGGAGATATCGTTGTCCGCTGCCTCGCGACCTCCGTCGGAGGGTAATGGTTTGCGAAGTCGGACCTTGGCGGCATCCGCGCCAAGGTCTTCCTTATCCCTTCACAGTCGCACTGTGAAAGACCCTGCAATCCCAACATCCCTTCACAATCGCATTGTGAAGGGCATCATTGAACCGGCCAACCGGTTGGATCGTCGTGCCAAATTCCTGCCATCTCGTCGTCGAAAACGATGGCGTACTTTCCGGCTTGGCGCGCTAATGGATCAGTTGGATAATCCTTCACCAGTTTTCGAAGCAGATTGCCGGGCTCGGAGGCGCTACCGTTCCGCCTCGCCTCTTCCCGCCACCAATTGTTGAAGTACCAAATGTATCTTGATGAGCAGGCTGCTCGGTAGAGCGCGGCGGGAGCGGTGGGCGATTTCGGATATTTGCGGATGATATCCAGGCAGATCTGGCGGCAGCGGGAATAGACATCGTGACTGTACATGTGGTTTCGCAACGCCGCGACGTCGGACTTCTGAGCCGCCGATGGATTCCACCAAAAATCGATTCCAATCATCCGGTCATCTTGCCAAAGCCGCGGGTTGTACAGCAGCAACAGTCCATGCTTGTAGTAATAGCTGGCGTAGGCATACATGGCAGCGGCCTTGGCGTTGCTTCCTCTTGCCCGCCCAATGGCGTGATGCAGCCGGCGCAAATCACGAACCGCCGACAGTGGCTCCGGCGACGGCTTCGACTCCCACCGCTTTCTGCCCGCGCTGAACTTCGCGTACTCCTTCTTCGGCACGCTCCGCAAGTATCGCTCTGCCAGGCTCCAATTTTCATCCCGCAGATATCGAATGCCGAGCGTGTATTGGACGATGGTCCTCTTGTACGGATCGGTTGTCTGGCGCAGATACCCTTCGACCTGATGCATCGTCATCCTTGCATCCAACAAAAAGGCGACGTCGAGCTTGTAACCAAGCGCGAAATACTGATCGACCGCCGCTCCGGGGTTCCCACTCTGCTCATAGAGAAGCGCAAGTTCCTCTCGCGCTCCTCGCCGGCAAGAGCCTTTGGGAATTTTGGCCAGCAGTGTTTTGAAGGCCGCGATCGCTTCAGGAAAACGTCCGAGCTTGTGCAGCGATGCACCTTTCGGGAAGTAGGCCCGGTCGATCGGCTTGGCGGAGAGCGCCTGGTCTGCCCAACGGATGGCCTCCTCGTATTTATGATCCTGATAATAGGTCTCCGCAAGCTGGGCGGCAACTTTCGGATGCATCTTGGTCGCGACACCCGCTGCCGCAAGCTGCTGACCCAACCCGGCCAGACCGCGGATCTCACTCTTCGTCGGGTGCGAATGATACAGGCGGAAGTAGAAATAGTTGGCGACAAGCTCCGGGTTGCGGAATAGCATCAGCTTGAATGCGCTGGTTTCTTGATCGGTCAGCTCATGAAAGTGCCTATAGGCCATGAGGACCGACCATTCGTATGTGGAAAACTCAGTCGTCCGCGCCATGCGGCTCAGATAGGCGGCAATCAAGCGGGGCACATATCGTTCCCGCACCGTTGCGTTCAGACCACGCAAAACTTCCTCCACCGAATTCAGATCGTCGATGCTGAAGTATCCAAGAATGGCATCGTGCGGACGCCCGGACAGTAGATTGATTCTTGCACGTAGCCCTATCGCAGCGCCGCGAAATCGGGATTTGGGAAACCCCTTGAGGAGCCGGCTGATGGCATTTTCCGCGATTGCCATCTCTTCTCGCGTGGGCGGAGGGGATTGCAAATTTATCGGCATGTGAAGGGCCGCCCGGGCCATCATAATGAGCGCCGCCTCGCGTTTTGGAGTGTTGGGGAAAACTCGGAGGAGTTTCCGCAAATATTGAATCGTCTTGTCAGAGGGCGTTTGGAGACACGCGTACTGATACAAAGCATGCTCCCGGACGACCCCAGCTTGCGGACTTTGATAAATGTGATATAGCGCCGGTCTCGCTCGAACGTTCCACATGTCCAATGCGTTGCAGAACAACGTCAAGGCTTTCAGTTCCGCCGATTGCGGCCGTTTGGCCACGATGCGCGGCAAAAGATCCAGCCGGTCGCAAATCTCCCCCCGATTGCCAAATTGCGCCTTTACGCTTTGATAGAGACGGAGCGCCTCGCGCCAATCCCCCGTCCTCTCCGCCGTGCGCGCCCGCTTCAGAAGCTGCTGGAGGCGATCGGGTTGATGGCTCCACGGGTCCACATAGTTCTCGTGCAGCTCGCTTGGTCGGTCACCGGCATTGATGAAATACTCTTTGTGGACTGGGCGATCATCGCGTTCGCCCAAATTGATAAGTTGCGCCCGGCGCGGGGGCGTGCCGAAGTCCGGATAGCCGGAGTGGAAGTGGACGCTGTCAAGGCAGTCCGAGCCGCAGGCAAAGATGATGATGAAGATTCCAAAAACTCCGCAAAGTAGGAGCGCTATACGCGCGATACACTTCATTTCCTCTCCAGATCGATGACGGTAGGTTCCTTGGACTTCACTCGCTCATATCCGCCCGGTCCCAGCGCGGACCAGGTTACTCTGCATTCTGTGGCGCCATTGGGCGCAATGGACACGGTCGCCACATGTCCCCAATCAGCAGGCTCCATATAGTATTTGCGGTACCGAATGATGTTGGCCCGCTCCGGACTGCACGGCGTATCGAGATTGCCAAAGAATGTCTGGACCTCATCAAAATCGCCGCGCTCCGCCTCGTCAATTCCAGGCCGATCGAAGGTCAAGATTACTTCGACGGCATCCTTTCCGACCGAGGTGCTCGCCGTTCCAACATTCTTGACCTGGAAACTGAACTCGACGGGGAGACGGTCTAGCCTCTGCGTTCCGTCAATGGCCGCCCAGGGACTTGCTTTCAGGCTTTCCCGCTTGATTTCCAGCTCTGGCGCGGGATGTTCGCCATTGATTGCCGCCTCCAGCGATTGCAAGCTGATGGTTGACAATTCTGTTGATTCCGGATAGCGAAAGAAGATGACCCCCATGCAGTTTGGCGGCCGTTTGTCTTTGACAATCTTCAAATTCATTGCAGCCAGCGTGGGCGTCGGATAGTCGTAGACAACGGTCTGCTTCGGGCTGGATCGCGTTTCGAAAACATAAAAATCTTCGCCAATGTAGTCTGCTGCCGGCGCCGGTTTCGCGCTGGCTCCGCCGCCATACCGTTTGACGAATCGCAATTGACCATTTTGCAGCAGATATTCCGCGCTGAAATCACCAGTAACGCCTTCCAATCGGCCATTTTCATTGAATACATAGGCGCGGCCGTAGGAAGGAATGCCGGCATAAAACGGGATGCCCAATTCGCCCATGCGGCGCAGGCCGTTTTCCAGAATCTTGAGATTGGCGATGGGACGCATCTTGTCCAGCGACTCGGGAATCTGATTTTCGTAGTACTGCGGCACGACGAAATCAACCTCTCTCGCGACGGTCAGCGCGGCATCGCCCGTGAACCAGGTCGGCAGGGCCGTGATCGAAAATGCCAGTTTTTTGGGTAGGCCGGCCCGAATCTGGTGCAGCAGCTTGGCATACTTGTCCAATCGCGCGGTCGGGCAATCGAAATCGATCTGAACCCCGCGAACATCCTGCTTTCCTTTCGCGGCACTCCCAAGCCCGCGGCGGATGCCGGAAATGATCGTTTTCGCAAGCTCGTCGTTGCCGATGCGCGCATAGTCTCGCGCGAGACCCACGATATTGAACACCAATTGGACCTTTGGGCCGACCATTGGATCATTCCACTCTTGTTCCTGGAACAGGTTGAGCTGATAACCGGTCCAGTGAAACGAGCCGCCCAAAACGAAGAGCTGCTTCACGCCGAGACTGCGTAGCGATTGATCTTCAACCGTGGTTCTCGAGTACCAGTGTTGCCAATACCAGAAGCTGATCTCGAACGGCCGGTCCTGCGCGGGACTTGGGTGCAACGTGAGATACCCGCCGGCGAGAAGAAGGGCGAGAAGGAGGAGCCCGAAAAACGCATTGCGTTTCACGATACAGAAATTATACCGATTCTGTAACGCTGGCTTCTAGCCGGCATTGGAAAAACGCAATCCCTGCAGCCGCGGGTCCGTCGAGCAATCGCCGAGGGAGCCGGTGGAGGCGCGTTCATCGCCATCAGCTCGATCGGTTCTGTTGCGGGTCTTGCTCGCGGAGGCGTCAGCGTAGCCGGAGCGGCTGAGGATGTACTCGGCCTCGCGAATGCAGAAGGCAGGAGCATTGGCTCTGCATCTCGTCTAATCAATTCCGGTACCTACAAGCTGGTTGACAAGGTAACCGGCCAGGTCATGAGGACTGGTAGAACCAGGAATTTCATCCGTCGTGAAGCGGAACACAGGCGCGAGTTCCCAGGACTCGAATTCGAAATTGACAGGGAAACAACAAGCTACAATGCAATGCGAGGTCGCGAGCAGATCATTCACGAGATGTATCGACCGCCACTGAACAAGATTGATCCCATATCTCCGCTAAACCCGATGCGCGGTAGGTTTATGCGGGCGGGTCGAAAACTATGATGGGTCCGGTTCTCGCAACAATAGCGAGTATTGTTCGGCAGATATTTGGTCGGTGGCAGTAGCCAATGCTACCATTAAGCTTATGGAGAGCATACTCCTTTTGCCAATGAAACGGATGGTCCACAATCATGAAGCGATACATCGATAATTTACTTGATCACTTGCTCTCTATCGGCGATGAAATGGGTTACCGCAAAGTCGGCACGAGTCTGAGGCGACAGACCCGCGAGATGGTCCACTATATCAGCCAGAAGCGAGAATATGTTTCAGCAAGAGATCGCTTAATCAATAATAGAGATCGCGTAATCATTAGTGTAGTCATAGGAGTTTGCTATATTCCTCTCAATCGCCTGAGGGGATGGCCGGACTTTCCGCCATCGGCGATGCGATGCCACGTTCAACGTCGAATTGAAGAGTTCCTACCGGAGCCGACATCTCTAACATGGGAAATTCAGAGCGAAGCCGAGGCGGAAGCAACCGCGAGTGACGAGGTCAAACTTCTGAACAGGCATGTTTTCCCAATGCTAGAGACAGTTTGGACGATCGAAGGTCTGATCACGGCTTGGAATCGGCCTGATGGCACTGTCCTCCATCCGCTATTCGAGACCGATCGCACGAGATGGCTGGAACAGCTGCAAGAGCTCTTGCCTCTTTCACCACAGCGGCGGCTTGTCAGACCGACTGCCGTTGTGCGGCGAGATCGTAAGTGTTATTTGGAAGGGGACTGGATACTAGTGCCTTTCGACAAGGGCGATGGATTCGCCGTCGGGATCATTGCTCGAGTCAACCTCAAGGGGATTTTGGCTGGATTCTTTTTTGCGCCGGCAGTGGATGCGCCGCCGCCAGTCGAACAGCTACAGCTAATGACCCCTGAAGAAGCAGTCGATATTGAGCGTTTCAGCGACGTTGGTCTACTCGACGACGGATGGCCGATCATCTGGCGCAGCCCCAACTGGGGCGTTGAGCGCGAACTCTGGCGATTACCGGATTTCGGACGTGTCGATTCCGTGGACACTTCAATTGGCTTTCGAACAACGTATGATCCAGACGACCCTGCAGTTCGTATTCGAGAAGTCCGCTGTAGTGCCGATGAAGCGCGATCCCTTCCGCACGACAGCTTCTCCGGGCACATTTCCTTGCAGATTGGTCTTCGTATGATCCTTGCGCCAGACTGTCAATGACGTGAGTTGAAAGTGCCCGTGGCCCAAAAGTCCCAAAGAGTAGACAATCGTCTATATCTCCTGGTACAATATCCCCCAACTGTGGCCACAGGATTGCATAAAAAGCTATGTCAAATTTGACGAAACTTTTCCGAGGTGATAATCGGGAAACCGGGAACCACCCTCGGTTTTGCAGGGAGTGAGGCGATCCCGATTCCATCGGGATCGCCGATTCCAAGAAGACGTTTTGAGTTGATTTTGCCATCACAATCCCCATTGTGAAGGGAAAAAATGGAGAAACCGTAGCTGCGCGAACTCAGATCGCGGGGTCGTATCACCGTGCCGGGCGGATTCGGATCTTTCGAAATCGCGCCGTCGCCGCGCCATGCGACATCTGGTTGATCTGCGACGGGTCGCCTTTGCCGCAGTTCAGCGTTCCGTTCTGCACCCAAAACCGGTGATCGCAAATCGCGTCGCATGCGTTCCAAAAGTCTGTGGTGTTCGCCTGATAGGTAACATTCTTCAGCATCCCGACCTTCCTGCCATCTTTAATCCGCCAAAACGCGTCCCCGCCAAACTGGAAATTGCACCGCATCTGGTCTATGCTGAAACTGCCCCGCCCCTCGATGTAGATGCCGTCCTTCGTGTCGGCGATCAGCTCCTCGGGCGAAAGCGGCGACTGGCCCGGCATGAGCGACAGATTGGGGATGCGCACGATCGGGATGCTGCCCCAATGATCCGCGCGGCATCCGCCGACGCTGCGTTCCAACCCTATCTGGCCGCCCACCTCGCGGCTGGTCGAATAGCCGCGGAACATGCCGTCCTGCACAATGTGCCAGGTCTGGTTCGGCACGCCGTCGTCGTCGAAGCCGTTGGTGGCGAGGCCGTTCGCCAACGTGTTGTCGGCGACCAAATTCACAATCGGCGAGCCGTATTGAAGATTATTCAACTTGTCGGGTGTGGCGAAGGACCGTCCGGCCAGCGACTCCTCATGTCCCAGCGCCCGGTCCAATTCCGTCGCATGCCCAACCGATTCGTGAATGGTTAAGTGCAGGTTGTGCGGGTCCAAAATGAGGTCAAACTCGCCCTCAGGGCATGTCTCGGCATGCAGGTGCCCGACCGCCTCCTCGGCCACCCGGTCCGCCTCCCCCAGCATCTTCTCGCGATCGACGTGCTCGTAGCCGGTGGTAAGTGGCGGCGGTAGGTATCCGCGTGAACGTGCGTCGCCATCTCCTACCGCGGTCGCCCGGTATTCATGTCCGACGGTCATCACCTCGGACGACAAATCCGACCCATCGCTGTTCAGGTATAGGCGTTCCTCTTTGCGGAACGTCATCAGGCCCTCTGCCTTCGCAACCCCCTTGTTGCGCAGCAGCCGCTCGTTGACTTCCATCAGCAGACCGATTTTTTCCGCCACCGGCACATCGAACGGATCGATTTTATAGGGTGTGCGGAAGTTGACCACATGGGCGGGCTCTGGCAATAGGCGGACCGGTTTGCGAAGGGTGGTTGCGCTCGCCTTCGCGATTGCCACCGACTCCGCGGCTGCGCGCATCACGGAATCTCTGTCCAGCCGGCTGGTCCCGGCAAAGCCCCACGCTCCGTTCGCCAGCACTCGCACCCCGACCCCGATGTCCTCGCTGTCGTTCAGCCGCGCAACCCGCTCATTCTCCGTCTGGATCAGTTGGCGGCGATACCGATTGACCCGAACATCGGCAAACTCGGCGCCATACGACGTTGCGGTATCGAGGGCCAGTTGCGCGAGGTCCTTCAATTACTATCCTCCCGCGAAAGCATTCGAATGTATGCGTACACGAGGGTGTCGCTCAGTCGCCAGAATCCTCCGTCCAACTGTTCTGCGGCATCAAGGTCCCGCATGGAGGACAGGAACGACTGCGCAAGCTTCTTATCGGCCGGTCCGGTGGCCAGCGTATCGACTTTGAAATCATTGCGATTGGCGGCTCGAATCCTCCCCAAGAGGGTCCTGTATTGCTTGTCATGAATGGTATCAGACAGTGGCTTGACCAACTTGCGACCGATCGTTATCGTCGCGTCTTTAATACTATCTATGGCATCGTGGGAATCGATGCAACCATCTGTATCGATCCAAAAGGCAGCGTCGCCTAGCACGTGCATTAATTTTGGCAGGCCAAGCGATGCTTCCCAGAATGTGGCCGATGCATCAGCATCAATTGACATCCCCACATGTCGAAACCGCTCGGTATAAAATTTGCGACACTCCTCCTCAGATAAGAGGGAAACGTCCACGATTTCGAATATGCGGTCGATCGACGGATGATGGCGCACCAATTCATCCCAACGCTCTCGAGTGCCGCACAACACCAGGAGCAAAGGAATTGGCTCCTCCCGCATGGCATTCGCATCATACAGCCCCTTGATTAGGCGGGCAAATTCTGGAGTATCGGCCAAACCATTGATTTCATCCAGGATGACCATCAGGCCCTTATAGCCCGCATCCCGCCCACGGGCGTTTATCTCGACTAGGAATGGAAGCATGCCCCGAGTCAGTGTCGGTCCATCGGCCCTCAACTTGTCCAAATGCAACGTGAACATGCCGAGGAGGGTCTGGTCACCTACATAATTGGCAAACAGGTTGCGCAGCCTCTCGCCAAATCGCGGTTCTGCCCACTGCTCTTCTAGAAACGCCCGCGCGACAAGTCCGCCAATCTCGTCTATTTCTTGGGCGGTGGCGAGTGGAACATAGACGGTCGCCAGTCGCGGTTCTATCAAGAATCGCTGCCGCATTGCGCGGGCGAGCGACGTCTTCCCGGCGCCATATTCTCCGCGAACAAAAACCGCTTGCGGCTTTCCGGATGAAACCTGCCTACCGGCCCGCAGCATGCGTTCCAACTCGGCGGCCCGGCCGATGAACGCCTCGGGTGGTACCGGCCGATCCGGATAGAAAGGACTTCGATCTTTCAATCGTTCTGGTCCAAGGCCTGGCATTGGAAGTATTCTACCTGCTATGCCAAACCCTGTCGAAGATTGCCGATTCACCCTCGCCCTCGGCGGCGGCGGGGCGTTGGGGCTGGCGCACGTTGGTGTTCTTCGGGCGTTTTCGGAGCGCGGACTGACGCCCGTCGCGATATCCGGCAGCAGCATGGGCGCCATTATCGGTGGGGCCTACGCGCTTGGTATGGACCTCGATCCGCTGCTCGACGCGAGAACCGTCCACTTCTTCTTTGCTGTGTTCACCCGCGGCGGCTACCTGGTCCGGCGGCTGAGAAAACTGTTTGGCGATGCGAGAATGGGAGACTGCCGCATTCCGTTCATCGTCTGCGTCGCGCCGGCCAACGACGTTCGCTATCCCTTATACATGGAGGACCCGGAGCTGCCGATGTGGCAGGTGATCGCCGCCAGCAGCGCACTGCCGCCCGTGTTTGGCGGCGTCCGGATCAATGGACAGAAATATCTGGATGGCGGCGTTTCCGACAACCTGCCTGCCGCGCCGCTTCGCCGCTTCAACCTGCCCATCGTTTCTGTGGAACTGGGATTCCTGAAAGGGGCCCTTCGGGGCGACGAGGTGCAGACTTTGCGCAGATTCGTGCCCTTCGCCCGCTACCAAGATCTGGGCGACCTGATGCTGGAACCGGACCTATCGCGCTATTCGCCCAATTCGTTCTCGGACGGAGAGGCGATTGCCGAGGCCGGGTATCGCGCCGCCGTGACATTCTTGGAGGGCAGGTAAGATTGCCCGTGTCCGAAGATCGCCCCTCACTAGCTGCACTCGCCGCCATCTCCCTGCGTATCGGCCTCGTCGCGTATGGCGGTCCGGCGACGGCCATATTGCTGCTAGAACACGAGCTGGTCGATCGGCGAAAGGTAACTACCAAGGAAGGCCTGCTCCAGAGCCTGACGATCAGCCGCGCGCTCCCCGGCAGCACCAGCCCGCAGCTCCTGTTCAGCACCGGATACCATCTGCGGGGCGTGTTGGGCGGTACGATCATGGCGGCGACCTATCTCATTCCCTCCTTTATGGTCGCGGTCTTGCTCACCATTGGCATTTTGCGATTTGGCGCAAATCCGTGGGTTGCGAAGGCGTTGCGCGGCGTGGCGGTGGGCGCGGTCGGGCTGATTTTCGCCGCCGTGGTGAGGCTGGGCGGGACGATTCTAAAAGACCCGTTCGCCTGGTTCTTGGCCGCGGTCGGCTGTGCGCTCTCCCTTGCGTTTCGTCTCGAGGCATCGTTCCTTGTGATTGGGGGCGGATTGATCGGATGGGCTGTGCGGAGGAAGTCGCCGTGATTCTCTTGCAGCTCTTCGGCGAGTTCCTGCGGATTGGGGCCTTGGCGTTCGGCGGCGGATTGTCCGCGCTGCCGATGGTGGAGAGTGCGGCGGTTCGGCACGGCTGGCTGACGCGCGCCGATTTCCCGCAAGCGGTCGCCATCTCGCAATCCGCCCCCGGCCCATATCTCATAATCTCCGCGGTAATCGGATATCGCGTGGCCGGATTGTTCGGGGCGGCGGTTGCGACCATCGGGGTGTTCTTTGCCCCGGTCGCGATGGTTGCGATTCTAGAACGGCAGCTTTCCCGTTGGAAGGACGCGCCGGCGTTCAAAGCCGCCGTTTCGGGTGCCTCGTCCTCCGCCGTCGGCCTCCTCGCGGCCACCGCCACTCGCTTGACGATGACAACCCACCTCGCCGCCCTCTCCGGCGTCCTCGCGGCCCTGGTTGCGCTGATTCTGATCTGGAAAAAGCCCAACCCGCTCCTCGTCATCATCGCTTGTGGGCTATTGGGATTGGCCTTGCCGCTATGATCTGGCTCTGTATCCCCGGTATTTGGATCGTTTACGAGATCCTCTATGATGTGAGTTGGCGCTGGCGTCGTCCTGGCGTCACATTGTCCCCACAACCGCGTCCAGAGCCAAACGCCTTCGCCTATTTCCGTAAAGCTGGGGCATTGCTCGTCGACGAAGATCTGGTTGCGGATCTTGCTGCGGAATCAATCTCGGCTGTGGATCCCGACCAATTGTTGATAGTTGTGGAAAGAAATCGTCCCGCTCTCGACAAGCTGCTGGAAGGACTCTTTTTTGAGAGCGCGGATGATAGTCCGAAGGTATTTGAGGGCATGGAGCCGAAGTCTTATCTGCGTACGCTCAACAAACTGCTCCTGCTTGAATCACGCATGTATCATCTCGCACTGGACGAGGACCGATCCGCAAATTCATTGGCTGACGCACTGGTGTTCGGATCCAAAGTCGGTCGCGACGGAATGATAATCGGCGCACTGGTAGGATTTGCGATATCGCATGTCATAAGAACCGAGATTTGGAATCGATTTGAGATGCTGTCCCGACGGGCATTGCAAACATTCCTCGATTCCCTAACATCGACGCTTCACGAGTCAGACACGCTCCAAGAGGTTTACGAGTCGGAGGCACGATGGCTGATGGCTGCCCTCGACGATTTATTCTCAAAACCTGACTGGAGGAACAAGCACGGCTATGTGGGGTCTACGGCATCACGGCCGAAGAAGATGCTGATGAATGCGGTTGGTCGAATTCTGGGAAAACAGGGAATACGCAATGAAGAACTTTCATTTCCCGCCGCAGGGATTCGAGACGCCCATAAGCCGTATCACAGAGGGTCAATGCACAGGCTGTCGGCCATCGATTGGCTGTTGTCACCGGGAACTGAATTCGTGTATGACGGCTTTCGGTTTGCCTATACTCGAAATCGCGCCTTTGCAATGCTATTGCAGGCCGCTGTGGCGGCGCGCATCTACTTTCTGGACAACAACCGATATCCAATCTCGTGGGAAGAAATGATTCCCGAGTATCTCGCAGAACGACCGGTCGATCCCTTTGACCCGGCGCGAGCCACCTTGCGTCTCTTGACTACCCTAACTGGCTGGACCATATTTAGCGTCGGACCGGATCGGATTGATGATGGGGGAAAATCAATCGCCGGCGTAGCGGAAATGGAAGCTACCGGCGATATCGTTGTTCGCCTTGGCGCACCGCCGGGAAAAACTCTGAAGCTGGTCACCGAGCTCGAGCATCGCAATTCTTATCAAAGAAGATATTCATCGATGAAGGCGTGACCGCGCAACCGCGAGTGCGCACCGACTAGTTGCCGAACGGGTACCGCACGAACCCGCTGATAGATTACGGAGCCAGCGATCGCAACGGCGACACTGGCGGAGCGGCCAGCATCCGTTTCTTGATCACCACCACCGGCAGCGATCCCAATGACAGCAGCTGATCGTGAAAGTCACGCTCGCTAAAGGCCGCACCCATCTTCGCCTTATATGTATCATACAGATCTGTCAGCTCCAACCACCCAAGAATGTAGCTGGAAGGTTGCGTGGGCGAGGTCGTGTATCGGCGCACTTCCGATTGCGCCCCCACCTTCTCCAATCCCACTTCCTTTACCAACAGATCCACTGCCTGTTCTTCCGTCATGCCCTTACAGTGAATGGAGCTGTCAATGATCACGCGCGCGCAGCGCCACAAACGCATACGCAACTGCGCCAATCGGTACCGATCGTCCGGATAAAACCCGTGCCGATACATGAGGTCTTCCGTATACAGTCCCCACCCCTCCACCATGGCATTCGAGTAGGTGTTTTTCCGTATCGGATCGGTGATGGCCGACTGATATCCCCCCTGCAGATGATGACCCGGCCATGCCTCATGCTCAGCCACTACGCGGGACCAAAATATGTTATTGCCGCGATAGTGTTCCTCTAACTGATCGCCATACTTTGGATACCCAGGGTTGACAACATATGTGCCGGTGTAGGTGCCATTTCGCAACCGGCCCGGATTATAGCAACCATAGGGATAGAAAAACGCCGATGCCTCGCCGACCTCGCGGCAATCACAAGGCCCCACCCACGACGGAATGGTGACGAAGCCCTCCTTCTTAATCAGTTCCACCGCATCGGCCATGTTTTTCTTGGCGACATCCAAGATCTCCATGCCGCGCGGATGCTGGGCCTCCATCGCCTGCCATATCTGATCGATGGTCTTGTTCGGATCGATTTTGCGCGCCAACGCTTGCATGTCGGCCTGCGTCTGCCGCAAATACTTCCATCCCAATTCGATTAATTGGTCGGGAGTTTTGGTCACCATATAGTCGTAGGTGATCAGCCAGCGGAACTCATCTTCGCCGATGGCCCAAGTCCGATCCGCGCCGGGTAGCGTCTTCGCGGCGGCGTCGATCGTGCCTGCCATTGCTTTTAGCGCAGCCTGCGCCGCCATAGAAGATTTGTGCACGTCCCCCCGCGTGTCATCATCCAATTTTGGCGCGACTTTTCGTTCGATGCCGGCGACGATTCGAGCCGCCTGTTTCGCCCGATCCGATGCCAACTTGGCGTCCGCAAAGTTGGGGAAAGCCGGTGCCATTGCGTGCATCGCGGCGAGTCGCGTGCAACTGTGCATGAACTTGTACGCCGCCAGCCGTGCCGATTGGTCGATCGCGGCGGGTTCCCCTCGGATCATGGTACGAAACGGCGGTTCGCCCAGCGCGGATGGTTCCTCGCCCGTTGGCGATGCGGCGCCCCCGGATTCCGATAGACCACGAACAAGGCTCTCAAACGGAAGCTCTTCCATCACCCTAGTGGCCATCATCGCGCTGCGATGAGCGGCCATCTTCCTGCCAATCATGTTCTGAGCCAGGTCGTAATCAAGCTGTTCGTCCGGCGTCAAACGATCATACGACAATGCCTGCAGGCGTCCAAGCAACGTCGCCAACGCGGCAAAATCCGTGCGTTCCGTCGCGACCCGATTGTAGGGCAGGGGAGTGCCAAACTGCCCTACGGTGGCGTCCAGCCGGGTCTGCGCGTCGTACACTGCCCGAATCTCTTTCATCGCATCCTGCGCGCAGACGCAAGCCGCAACTAATAGCATAAAAAATATCGCAAGCCGCCTCATTCGAATCGAACCTCGCGATTGCCTTCCAAAACGCGGCCCATGATCCATGCCGTTTCACCCACCGAGCCCAATCGTTCGACCGCCAATTTTTCCGTCCCCTGGCGCACGATGAGCACCATCCCGACGCCGAGATTGAATACTTGGAGCATCTCGCTATCGGGCACGCCGCGCGAGCGAATTTGGACAAAAATCTCCGGTTCCTTCCAACTTGATCGATCAATCGAGACATAGGTCCCTTCGGGCAGCACTCGTGGGATATTGTCCACCAGCCCGCCACCGGTGATATGAGCGATAGCCAGAATCTCATCAGGCACCGGAAACAGGGACGAAAAATAGCATCGGTGTGGTGCCAGCAGCTCTTCACGAAGAGAATCCAAATCTTGCGCAAACACCCGCCGCGCCAAAGAAAACCCGTTCGTGTGCAGCCCATCGCTCGCCAAACCAATCAGTACATCCCCGCCCCGTATTTCCGACCTAGGCAAAACCCGCGACCGCTCAACCACGCCAACGACCGTCCCAGCCAACTCAAATCGGCCAGGCGCGTACACGTCCGGCATCTCCGCGGTCTCGCCGCCAATCAGCGCGCATCCGACGGCGCTGCATGCCTCCGCAACGCCCGCAATCACGCTCTGCAATTCCACGCCACGCAATCGGCCGGTCCCAAAGTAATCCAAAAAGAAGAGTGGCCGCGCGCCCTGGCAAAGAATATCGTTCACGCAATGGTTGACCAGATCGCGACCAAGACCTTGAAAATGTGACGGGGTTTCTGCCAGCAGCGTCTTCGTCCCCACGCCATCGATGCTGGCCACCAGCACCGGGTCCTCATAACCGGGAAAAGAAGCCGCAAACAGCCCGCCGAAGCTGCCCAACTCGGACAACACATTGGCAGTGTGTGTGGATCGGATGAGCGGTTTTGCGGAAGCCAGGCCGGCGGTTGCCTCGTCGATATTCACTCCGGCCGCATCGTAGCTCAACTCCGCCATGCTACCCTTTGCCATGCGACTGAGCCAAGATTCGCCGATCCTCCGCAACCTTTTCGAAAATGTCTTTTTCGACAAGCTGCTCTTTAGGAATCGGGATCGGATAGTTGCCCGTAAAACAGGCCAGGCAATACTTTTCGTCCGTATCGCCGACAGCCTCCCGCAGCCCAGCCACGCTTAGGTATCCCAGGCTGTCCGCCCCGAGCGATTCGCAAATCTCCTCCACGGAAAGCCGTGCCGCCACCAGCTCGCGCTTCGACGCCATATCAATTCCATAAAAGCAGGGATGCATAATCGGCGGCGCGGTAATTCGCACATGCACCTCTTTCGCTCCCCCTTCATAAAGCAGCTTCACAATCTGCTTGGTAGTCGTGCCGCGTACGATGCTGTCGTCCACCAATACCAGCCGCTGCCCGTCGATATATTCCGATAGCACATTCAGCTTTAGCCGCACACCCATATCGCGCATCCGCTGCTCCGGCTCGATAAACGTCCGATGAATGTATCGGCTCTTGATCAGCGCCTCTTGGAACGGAATGCCGCTCTCCTGGCTGAAGCCGATCGCCGCCGGGATCCCGGTATCGGGCACGGGAACGACGATATCCACATCCGCCGGGTGCTCGCGCGCCAACTGTATTCCCATCCGCTGCCGAACCCGATGCAGCAATTGGCCGCCGATGACGCTGTCCGGCCGCGCAAAGTAAATCATCTCGAACATGCACATCTTCTCGTTGGCAGCCCTGTTCATCTTGAGCGACCGAGTCCCTTCCGGACCGATCACGAAAACCTCTCCCGGTTCGATCTCCCGCACCAGTTTGCCACGGACCGGACCGAACGCGCAGGTCTCGGATGCCAAAATCCAATCCCCATTGGCCTTCCCCAAAACCAGCGGCCGCACCCCATTCGGATCCCGAACCCCGATGAGCTGGGTCGGGGTCAAAATCACAAGCGAAAACGCCCCTTCCAACCGCTCCACCGCCCGCAGCACCTTCTGATCGAGCGAGTCGCCGTCTTCTACCGCAATCATCCGCGCTACGACCTCGCTATCGCTCGTCGAGTCGAAAACGACACCCCTGGAAATTAGTTCCTCCCGCAGCGCCTGAGCATTAATCAGGTTCCCGTTATGCGCGACGGCAACGTCCCCTACCTGGCTCGCGCAAAAAATCGGCTGGGCGTTTCGCAAAACGCTGGACCCGGTCGTGGAGTAACGGGTGTGCCCGACGGCGATATGACCGGGAAGCTCGGCAAGGATCTGCTCGTTGAAGACCTGGGTGACGAGACCCATTTCCTTATGCATGTGGAGAACATGGCCGTCCGAAGCCGCGATCCCGGCGCTTTCCTGGCCTCTATGCTGCAAGTTGAACAGCCCGAAGAAGACAAGACGGGCTGCGTCGGAAGACTGGGAGTACAGGCCGAAGATGCCGCACTCCTCTTTGGGCCGGTCCTGCTCGAGTGGATCGATCGGTTTGATGGTTCCCTCCGCGCGTCTCTACTTAGCAGTATAGCACTAGGGCGTCCGGATTTACCTCTCACCGGGTAGGATCGCTGGGTGGATTTTACCGATGTGCATCGGGCGGCGGAGCGAATTGACGGAGTTGCGACAAAGACTCCCGTTGCTACTTCCAGAACCGCCGATGGCATCGTGGGAGCGCGCCTGTTCTTCAAGTGCGAGAACTTCCAGCGGGTCGGAGCCTTCAAGTTCCGCGGCGCATACAACGCTCTATCCAACCTGTCCCAGGGTCAGTCGGGGGTCTTGACATATTCCTCCGGCAACCATGCCCAAGCCCTGGCCCTCGCGGGAAGCCTGACCGGCATCCCAACCACGATTATCATGCCGACCGACGCGCCGGATATCAAGGTGGCCGCCACGAAAGCATACGGTGGCGAAGTGATTCTCTATGACAAAGATCAAACGACGCGGGAATCGCTCGGCAGAACGATTGCCGAAGAACGCGGTCTCACCATCATCCCGCCCTACGATCATCCCGACATCATCGCGGGGCAGGGGACGTGCGCCAAAGAGCTGTTTGAGGAGGTAGGGGAACTCGACACTCTGATCGTCCCTTGTGGAGGGGGTGGCTTGCTGTCCGGCTGCTGTCTCTCAGCGCACGCGCTTTCGCCAGGATGCAAAGTGATCGGCGTCGAGCCGGATGCCGGCGACGATGGGGTCCGGTCCTTTCACACAAAGACCCTGCAAACCGTCCACAATCCCGACACCATAGCCGACGGCGCTCGCACCCCGTCTCTCGGAGAACTGACATTCCCGATCATTCTGAAGCATGCTCACGACATGGTGTCTGTGTCGGATGCCGCCATCATCCGTACGATGCGGTTTCTCTGGGAACGGATGAAGCTGGTCGTCGAACCGACTGGAGCCTTGGCTCTGGCGGCGGTGTTCGACGGGAAAGCAAAGGCAACCGGACGGGTAGGAGTCATCCTAAGCGGTGGAAATGTTGACCTGGCGGCCGCATTGCGGTTGTTTGCGGAACCGGCGGGCGGCTGACCTGTTAACAGTTAATAGATGTTGTGGAGGCTTGGCATGAAAATTCGCATCACAATCTTGGCATCTCTGTTTGCTGTCGCTTGTTTCGCGAGCGATTATCGATCGCCGCTTATCGTTACCGGCGTCACGCTCGAAGTGGGTACGCCGATGCAGATTGACGCATCGTTGTACGCTGCCTTGAAGACCGCGCGCGGCGACATCCACCTGACCGATTTCGCGTTGGATAGCTGGCGCAAGGTGAACCTTATCGTGCATCCCTTTTCCGTCCTTGGGCCTGCCAGCCATATCGTCCTGGGCAGCCCGAGCGGCGACATCCCGCTCCCGCAGCCGGATGTGCTGTTGCTCCGTGGCCAGATTGAAGGGGAGGACGGGAGCGAGGTCTATCTCGGATTGGCGCCTGGCAGCTGCAACGGTTGGGTTACGCGAAATGGCGAAACCTATCTGATCGGCGGAGGCCGCACCACCGGAGAGCCGGACGCGGTGATCTCCATAATCGACGGACCGATGCACATCAACAACTGGTCGTGTGAAACGCGGATTCCCCCGGTTCAGAGCGAGCAGCTCAGCTACGATGTCGAAGCCGCAGCCGGCACGGGTCCCAGGGCAGCCAACATCGCCCTCGAAACGGATACGGAATTTACCGGCATTTTCCGCGGAAACCTCACAAAGTCCGCGACTTACGTCGCCCAGCTTTTCGGCGCAATGGACACGATTTACAATCGCGACGTTCAGACCCGCATCATCGTCGGCTACCTGCGCCTCTGGAAGGGAACGGACCCATGGGATGCCGGCAACACCGGCGATGAGCTCGGCCAATTTCAAAGCTATTGGAATACGAATATGGGCGGAGTGCACAGGGCCGCTGCCCACTTTTTGTCTGGGCGCGGGCTCGGCGGCGGCGTCGCATGGGTGGGAGTCATTTGCAACGGCGCGTATGGCTACTGCGTCAGCGCCAACCTCGCCGGAGTTTTCAACACCAAGCTAGATGTGGATGGCCGGAACTGGGACCCTTATGTCGTCGCGCACGAGATGGGTCACCAGTTCGGTACGCTCCACACTCATGATGGCTACGTTCCTCCCATCGATACCTGTGGAATCGATTGCGTTGTCCCGCCCGAAGGCGGCACGATCATGAGTTACTGCCATATTTGCAGTGGCGGAATGTGGAACATCCACCTCAACTTCCATCCCCGCTGCATTGATCGAATCAATCAATACCTGGACCACGAAGCTGCGTGCAAGCTTACAAGATCGAAATTGCTGGGCAATTTGACTTTGGAATACTACGCGGGTCCGCCCGGTTTCAGCTCTACTTTCATCTTCCGAGATCCGGGGACAACAACCGTCGCCTGGTACGATTTTCCCACGCTGGGCGCAGATGGGCACTACGCCACGACCCTGTTCGCGACCGGTGAATACGATCTTCACGTCGATGCGGACCATTGGCTCAACCGCCTATTTGCGAACCTATTTTTGGCAGCGCCTGCTATGGACCTCGACTTCTCCATGTACAACGGTGATGCAGATTACAGCAAGTTTGTGGAGCATAAGGACCTGAACATAGTCTTCCTAGACTTTGGTGAAACGGTTCGTGAAGGTGACCTGGACTGGAACGGCACGGTAGACGTGCGCGACCTAACCATCATCTTCTTGAATTGGGCCCGTATCGGAGATGACTAAGACCATGATTTTGTGGTGCTACTAGGAACAAAGGACAGAGCGGGCCCGTCTAAATCACCAATGACGATACGCGCTGTCCTCCTTTGCCTCGTTTTTCTGCCTGCCTGCCTAGCATGGGCGGACGATGACGTCGCCACGGGTCTCGTACAAGAGGCCTTCTCCCAGATATCAAGCGCCAAGAATGCCTATGTTTCCCTCACCGGCGAAGTCGCGGTCGGCGAAAAAAGGGTCGCAATTCGGGTCAATGCCTACCGTTCCGGCCCGGACAAGTTCCGCATCGAGACCTATGAGGGCAAATCGTTCACCCTCATCATTGCCGACGGCAGCCACATCTGGCGGTGGGACCCAGCGGCGAAAGAGTACACGATCGTTGCCCAAGCCGGAGGTTTTGGCGGAGCCATTGCCCGGATGAAGACCCTTGGTCCCGCAAAGACCGCGATCGCTTTGAACCTGCTCGCCGGCGACACCAACCTGCTCGCGTTTCCCGAAACGACGATCACCAATACGGCGAAGTCGGATGCCGGGTCGCAATACACCATCACAATGCGGCAGTTGGTCGGCAAGGGTGAGGCTACACAGGGCGAACAGTACACTTTCAAAGTATGGAAGCCAATCGATGGGGAGACGGCGCTGCGTTCTGTGGAATTCACGAAGGTAACCGGCAGCGGTTCCAAGCGAGTCATGACCACGTGGAAGGCCGTCTCCGAACCGATGGAAGACAACACCACCTATGCCTCTTGGTTCCAGTTCTCCCCGCCGCCGAAGGCCCGGGCCGTCGGCAACCTTGCGCTGAACGGCAATTAGGGCTTATTTGGTCGCACTTACGTCGTCGCCCCAGAACGCCTTCTTTTCCGGGTCCCAATTCGACCAATATGTATAGGAGGAGTTTGGTGGCATGTAGATGTTGTTGACTGTTTTCGCATGCGTATCGGCGAAGACAGTGCACACTCGATCCCGATGGTATCGTTGCGCCGCCCACACATTGTTGTTCCAATAATATGTCTCTTGGCTCGCCTTCGGGTCCGTGTTTGGATTGGCCGCATCGAAATTGACGTAAATGAAGCTGCCCCACTCATGGTCGCGCGGGTCGCGCGTCACCAGCAGCATCGAGCGCTGCGAGAGGTTCTGTTGGGAGGAATATTTTCGGCCTTGATGAAAAATCCATCCCCCGCGAAATTCCCACCAGCCGAACAGTCCCCGCTCGTTGCCGGCCATAGTCGCCCATCCGAACCAGTTGAATTGATCCTTGCCGTTCGAGGCTTTTGAGCCGGGCGGGTGGAAGTAGACCGCCGGCAACCGGGCGGCATCGTTCATCGTCTCTCCGCTCTTCACATATTTGTAGACGAGCGTGTTCCATGTGACAAAGGTCCAATTCACGTCGGGATAACCGGTGAACCAGCCGCCGTAATAGACCTGCGGCGTGCGCGTGTCGTTGTCGTCCACGTACATCAGAACCGCCGCCGAAACCTGCTTGAGGTTGGACAGCGTGGTGGTGGTCCTCGCAGACTGCCGGGCAGCCGCGAACACGGGGAACAGGATCGCGGCCAAGATGGCGATGATCGCGATCACGACGAGCAGTTCGATGAGGGTAAAGGCCCGTTTTGCCATGACATACGCTCCCTTTTGTAAGCGTATTGTATCAAGATTCGGTGGAATTGAGTAGCGTGGAGCCGAAATTTGCGCCCTGAACTAAGCGATTACACGAAAAAGTCGCTTACCGATATAAGTTTTGTGGGATTCCCAAGCGCAGAAATCTGATCTCCGGGTTCAACGACCGTGATATCAGCGTATTGTCCGCCGCCGGTCCCCGATGCCGGCGACCGATGGACGATAATCTTGCGGTCCTGTACAAGCACAACCCAATACTCCTGGATTCCGACAGAAGCATAAATGCCGGGCTTGGTTGTAATGTCTGATTTGCTGGATGAGTCGGTTATTTCGATGACCAGAACACCTGTCTTCGGATGACCTTTGAACTGATCCCTTGCTGAACCTGCAACCACTAGGATGTCCGGTTCGGGAGACGATTTTTCGCCGATGTCCAGCGGCATTTGAATTCGGACGACGTATCCGTCGCCAAAAATTCCACGGACGATTTCCTCGGCGAGAATCAGCGTCGCTGCGTGCGGGGCGTTTTGCGGACTCATCTCGACGATTTCCCCTTCAATGAGCTCAACCCGTTCATCGGGACGAAGGATACCGACTTCCGCCATCTTGTAGTATTCATCACGCGTGAATCGCCGGGTCTCGCAGTCCGTATGCTTGATGAATATCTCCCCGCCCAGCAACTCGACGCGGTCTTCCGGGCCGAGGATGCCCACCTCGGCCATCTTATAGTATTCGTCCCGATTGAACAGGCGAATCTTCGGTTGTTCCGCTTCCGGCGCGGCTGGAATGTCCATGATGTTTTTGGTGGAGGCGGGGGGAATTGAACCCCCTTCCAAAACCGATGCCTCCCAAGCTTCTACGAGCGTAGCCTGATTTTTATCTTGCGCGGGACTTGCCTACAGGCTCGGCGGCCTTCGCGCCAGTTCGGTTTAGTTTCGGCCGACGGTACTACGAACAGAAGCCCGTCAGACTAGCCGGATTTGATCACGCCCCTTTTGAGCCTACCGGCCCGACTCGAAGGAACGGCTGCACTTAATTAGGCAGCGTAAGCGAAGTTGTTGTTCGCAGTTACTGTTTTTGCCGCTTTTTTACGAGGCCAACGGCGCCTCGGCTCGCAACCTGGGTGCAAACCGATTCTGTCGAACCCGTTCGCCCCCTTTTCACCATATATTATACGCCACCCATCGCCGGATGTTGCGGTGGGAAGCCAAATGGCCCCAGTAACGCTGGCATCCTGCCGGCATAAGTCTAATCCGGGAGCCCCGGCATCCTGCCGGCATTGCCGCCTGGAAGGCAGCGTTACGAGGAAATCTGTCGCCTGGAAGGCAGCGATCCGGGAAGGCAGCGTTACCTGCCGGGGGCTTTGGCCAGCCTTTGGTTCACCGCGTCCCAGTCGATGGACTTCAGGAACGCATCGATGTACCCGGCTCGTCCCGTCGCGAAGTCCAGATAGTAGGCATGCTCATACGTGTCCAGCGCCAAAACGGGCGTTGCGCCCCAGACAGGGAAGGTGTTCTGCGCGTCGCCAAGATAGTTGAACAGCTCGCCCGTCGCCTGATTCACCGCCGTCCAGACCCAACCTCGCGCGGCGATGCCGGTCGCCTTCAGGTCCTGGGAGTACTTCTCGAATGAGCCAAAATCCCGGGAAATCAGCTGCGCGACCGGTCCGGCCGCCGGTCCGCCGCCTCCCCCCAGGATCTCGAAATACAGCTCATGGTTGTACACGCCGCCCAAGGCGAACGTCAGGTCTGTCTTGAGCGAACGTATTTTGGAATAGCTCTGATTGGCAGCGGCGAAGTCCTCATCTGTCAGCGCGGCGATCGCCTTGCGGACTTCATTCGTCTTATTGACGTATCCGGTGTAAAGCTTGAAATGCTCCTCGTGGGTCTTTCGGGAAATCCCGTTGCTTTCGGTCTTGAATATCTTCTCCGGAAGCGGCTTCGCGGTCAGTTCGACAAATGGCATCTTGTTCCCCCTGCAATAGAATAGTTTGGCTTACCCGGTGGAACGGTTTTCTGTCAAGATTAGTTCCAACAGGCGGGACGAGAGAACGGCTCCTGGGCACCGTGCCCAGGAGCCGTTGATGCTCAGTTCGTCTGACCCGGCGCTAATCTTGCCCGATCTGGGCGAAATTGACGATGACGATATTGAGATCGGGAAGGGCAACGATGCCGTCCCAGTCGATATCCCCATCACCAGTCAGCGTGAAGTTGCCGAATATCTCGTTCAGGTCGTTGACATCTACGCTGTTGCTGTCGTCCGCGTCCCCATTGACCAGCGAGAAGTTCACTCCTGCGGTCGTCGGTGTGGATACCACAACGCTCGGCAGGACCTGCCGTAGCCAGTTCGAGAATTTCACGGCCACATCGTACGTGCCGGCCGGAACGTTCGCCACCGAATAGTCGCCCGATCCGTCCAGCGTGATTGTGTCGCTGTAGATCACCGTCAAAGTGCTCGGCGTGCGGAATTCAATCGTCGCGGCGAAGCCCGCTGGGCTGATCGCGAGGTTTTGCAGCTCCACATTTCCGGTCACCGTGGCGTTCGTATTGGTCACGTCGAGGTTGCCCGTGCCACTCGTCGACAGATGGGTCGAGTCGCCGGCAAACTCCGCGGTAATCGTGTGAGAACCTGCGCCCACCACAATCGTGTAGCTGTAGCTCGCGACACCCGAACCGTTGGTCACACCGGAACCGACCAAGCCGCCGTCGATCTTGAAATCGACACTGCGAGCGGCCAAGTTTGCGCCGTCAGTCGTACGAGACAGTGTGGCGGTCAAGTTCACC
Source organism: Fimbriimonadia bacterium (assembly GCA_041483895.1). Taxonomy (GTDB): domain Bacteria; phylum Armatimonadota; class Fimbriimonadia; order Fimbriimonadales; family JABRVX01; genus JBGPGO01. Next base: position 53,003 of record JBGPGO010000005.1, on the reverse strand, counting down.
GATCCACCTGTACTTCCCGCCTGATTCGGTACAGATAGGTCGGTCGGCGCCTTGTTGACCGTCAATGTTCCCGTATTGGACGAGCCATTGTGATTTGGGTCTCCGGCGAAGCTGGCGCCTATCGTGTGAGCACCGGTCCCACCGGATTCAGGGATCGTGTAGCTGACTGAGGCCACGCCGCTGCCGTTCGTGACCCCGGAACCCGCACCGTTGCCGTCCACCGTGAAGCTTACGGTCTGTCCGCTAAGGAGAGCTCCGTCGGTCGATCGGCTCAGTAACGCGCTCAGGCTCACCGTTTCACCGATTAGACCTGCTGCGCCAGCGACGAAGATCGCAGTGTTGGCCTTATTGACCGTCAGAGTCCCCGTGTTGGACGAGCCATTGTGGTTTGGGTCTCCGGCAAAGCTGGCGCCTATGGTGTGAGCACCGGTCCCACCGGATTCAGGGATCGTGTAGTTGACTGAGGCCACGCCGCTGCCGTTCGTGACCCCGGAACCCGCACCGTTGCCGTCCACCGTGAAGCTTACGGTCTGTCCGCTAAGGAGAGCTCCGTCGGTCGATCGGCTCAGAGTCGCGCTCAAGCTCACCGTTTCACCGATTTGGCCCGTTACACCTAGGACTGAGATCGCCGTGTTGGCTTGATTTACCGTCAACGTCCCCGTGTTGCTTGTGGATAGATGGGTCGCATCGCCCGCGAACTCGGCGGTAATTGTATGCCCTCCGACTCCGACGACAATCGTGTAATTATATGAAGCGACGCCGCTGCCGTTCGTGACCCCTGATCCAACCGAACCTCCATCGATCTTGAAGCTAACGGTGCGTCCCACTAGGTTTGCGTTGTCTGTCGTACGCTTAAGTGTTGCCGTCAATGTTGCCGAACCGGCGAAGTCACCGGCTTGGTTTGGCACCGTCAAACTCGTCGTTGCCTTATTGACAGTTAGCACGTCGGTATCGGAAGAAGCAATGTAGATAGCGTCGCCATTGAAATTGGCATCGAGTGTCTTGTTCCCAACGCCGACACCTTCACCGATGTAATAGTTCACAGAAGCGTTTCCACTGCCGTCAGTACCTCCGCTGCCTGCCAAATTGCCGCTGACCTTGAAACTTAACGATCGACTACCCAGCGGGGTATTATCCGTGGCCCTCTTCAGGTTTCCGGACAGTGCGACGGTCTGGCCAATCATGCCGCTGGCGGGGTTAACCGTTGTAATAGTGTTGGCGGGCGTGACGGTCAGGTTCGCTGTGTCCGTGGAGTTGGCACAGGTTCCGTCACCACCAAAATCAGCCTGGATTACCTGGTTGCCGGTTCCGCCTGGTTCAGGCATGACATAGTTGAGCGACGCGACGCCGCTTGCATTCGTGACCGCCGAGCCGACGGAGACGCCGGCCACCTTGAAGGCGATTGTCTTCCCGCCGAGCAGGCTGCCGTCGCTCGTCTTGGTCAGCGTTGCCGTAAGGACCACTGTGGAAGTGATTTGACCAGTTTTGTCGTCCGCGACGATGGTTGTCGGCGCGCCGGGAGCGGCGATACCGACGCACTGAACCCTCGTGACCCAAGTTGAACCTACGGATAGGCAATATTCATTGAACATCCAGAAGTTGTTCTTATCGGCCGGATCCGCGATTGTCGTCGAGTAATCTCCCCATCGTACGGGAGTGCCGCCTTCGCCAGTGTAGTAGTGCGTGCCTGCGAAAGCCGAAATCGGCCCCGTCAGCGTGTTTGCCGGGTCCGTAGCGTATCGATACGAATAGTAGATGGAGGCGAACTCCGTTGTGCTCGCTCGGGAGAAGTCCATCACCATCGTGTCATCGGTGTTGACGGCGACGGATGGGAACCATTGATACACGCTGGCGACCGATGCCGTGCCGGTGTTGCTCATCGAAATTGATCCGGGCCAACTGCCGGTGTTAACCGAATACCATCGGCTTCCGGCCCCGCCCGAACTGCTGATCGTGTGGCCAAACCATATCTTGTTGTTGCGCCAGACGGAGTTATAGACGCGGGTGTCAATTGTATCAAGCCGGGTTGTGCCTCCGAGTTGTTGAGCGGTGGTGGCCGCTCCGAAACTGGTCACGGGAAGATTTCTCACTGTCAAAGTGGGCGAACCCAACGGGTTATTGACGCCAAAAACGTTAATCCTCGAACTTCCATTCACGTTCGCTAGAAACGGAGCCTGCGAGGTTCCGTAGGTATTTGCCGGCTGAATGGTACTGGCGATACTATTGTCGGCATTCTTGATGTTCCAAATATCGGAGTACGTGAGGGAGGCCGCGAAGTCCAACAACTGCTGCTTCGGAATAATTCGGAGCTTGACATAACCGAAGCCCCCTGTCGCAATGTTGAACATGTTCCCAGTGATATAGATTGCTTCCGGGCTGACGCCAAGCCCGGGATAATCGGACCAATAGCCGCTCGCCACTGCACCGTTCAATGTGGAATCGAGCACATACTTCTTCCATGTTCCGTTTGGATCGCTGTCGTCCGATACCGCGATCAAGTGGTACGAATACAAGTTGCTCTTCAGGGCCAAAATCAGGACGAACCAACGGCCGCTGCCCTCATCGTAGAGGACCTTCGGGTCTGAGGTGAAGGTGCTGCCCGGCTGAATGCCGGAGAAGAAAGTACCCCACGACGTGTTGAACTGCTGCGCACCGGCTTTCGAATAAAACCGCATGCCCGAGTTCGTCGCCGCGATGATGTTGTTGGGTCCGACCGCCATGGTATTGTCCGGCGGAAAAATGTTGCCAGCGGAGAGACTGTTCCAACCGATGCCGCCCTCAATGCCGACATCCGGATCGCCGTTGTAGTTGTCACGAATGTCAACCCAACCCCACAACTTCTCAACAGGGCCCCGATGATCGATCGGGAGCGGTTCGTGAGTAAAGGTCACGGAGATCGGTGTAAGTAGATTGCGCTTGGCGACGTCCTTGTTGTCTTCGATAATGGATGGCGGGGTCAGGGTCACCGTCGCCGACTGGTCTTTCGGCACAAATGGCCATGTCGCCTGTGCAAAACACGCGGCGCCTAAAGAGACAAAGGATGCTGCAATAAGAGAAATGCGATTAACATTGATGTTCACTACTAACCTCCTGATTCGCTCAACAGACAAGGAGCAAAAAAACATTCCCGAATTCGACTCGACCGCCGGTACGAACTTGCCCGGTACCCTGGCAGAACTGCTAGCAGAAGCCCCCCGCTCACCAGATTCCCACCAAATCACTCCAACAAGTATACGGCAAATTAGGTTCCCTTAGGCGTATTTTCCCGCAAGCCGCGAAAAATACCGGATAAGGATGGTAACCACGTTAAACAGGCGCGAAGCGAGCGGTAAAATGGCGTAAAACCGGCGCTTGATATGTGAATCGTAAGCCATGCAAGGCATCGCCACCACGCACAGCCGCTACAATCATCTCCGCCATATATTTCACGTGGCTCTCTGTGTACACGCGGCGCGGTATCGCGAGGCGGACCAAATCCATGTCTGAAAACGATTCCTTCCCGTCAGATGAACGCCCAAACATCACGCTCCCGATCTCCACTGACCGGATGCCGCCGGCCAAGTAAAGACTGCAGACGAGCGCTTGGCCGGGGTATTGCTCGATAGGTATATGGGGCAGGGCCGCCCGCGCATCGATATAGACGGCATGCCCGCCGGGTGGCTGGACGGTCTGAATGCCCTCGTCGTTGAGCTTCTTCGTGAAATACCGGGTGCTCGCGATGCGATATTCAAGATACCGTTCATCCAAGACCTCCTTGAGACCGATCGCCATCGCCTCCAGGTCCCGCGCTGCCAGGCCTCCGTAAGTCGGGAAGCCCTCTGTCAGAATCAGGTCGTTGCGCGCCTTTTCGGCCAACTCGTCGCTGTTGCATGCCAAAAACCCGCCGATGTTGCAAAGCGCGTCTTTCTTGCAGCTCATCGTCGCGCCGTCGCAATGGGAGAACATCTCCTGCGCGATATCGTGCGGGGTCTTGTCCGCATAACCGGCCTCGCGGCTCTTGATGAAGTAGGAATTTTCCGCAAACCGGCAGGCATCCAGGAAGAACGGGATGCCGTGTTTTCGAAGTAGTAGGCTCGTTTGACGGATGTTCTCCATCGAAACCGGTTGTCCGCCGCCGGTGTTGTTGGTGACGGTGAGCATCCCGAGCGGCACCTTGGCGCTCTTCAGCAGATCCTCCAGCTTGTTCAGGTCGATGTTGCCCTTGAATGGATGTGTGTTCGCCGGGTCCTTGCCTTCAGGGATGACCAGATCTAGGGCGGTTGCGCCGGAATGCTCCACGTTGGCGCGGGTGGTGTCGAAGTGATTATTATTGGGGATGGTCAAGCCGGGTCCGCCAACCAGTCCGAATAAGATGCGCTCCGCCGCCCGCCCTTGGTGGACGGGGATTACGTGTTTGAAGCCCGTCAATTCTTTGACGACCGTTTCGAACTTGTAGTAGCTGCGGCTGCCGGCATAGCTCTCGTCCGCCACCATCATCGCGCCCCACTGCGCCGCGGACATAGCCGATGTGCCGCTGTCGGTCAATAGATCGAACATCACGTCCTCAGCGTGCAGCAGGAACGGGTTGTAGTGCGCCGCCTTTAGCAGCCTTTCCCGCTCCTCACGCGTGGTGAACCGTATCGGCTCCACGACCTTGATCTTGAACGGTTCGATAATTGTGTGGTGTAGTTCTGGCACAAGGCTATTGTAGACCGGAATGAGCCCTCCCCCTTTTTCCGGAACAATTGACCTTCCTCATCCGGAAAAAGGGGGAGGGTTGGGTGGGGGTTTGATGTGCCGGGGTTCACTACTACCGCGATGTGAATGAGCGCCGACCACCTAGACCCCGGCACGTTACGGCAAAAACCGCATCGCTACCTCATTATGAAACAGCCGCCCCTCGTCCGTCAGCCAAATCCGCGAGCAATCCAAATTCAACCACCCCATCTCCACCAACTCGGCAGCCACCGCACGAAATTGCGCAAACATCTCCGGATGCCGGGCCTCCAATCGTGCCAGTTCAATCCCGTCGTTAAGCCGCAGCCCCAACATCATCGTCTCCCCAAACGAAACCTCCGCCGAAACGCGCTCGGATTCACACACTCCGCCGGACTGAATGTACTTGCGCGGATGGCGTGTGTTCATCCTCCGCTCGCCACTAACAAACGACACCGCCCCCGGCCCGAAACCCAAATATTCCTCGTTTCGCCAATAGATCAGGTTGTGCCGGCACTCGTATCCCGGCTTGGCGAAGTTGGAAATCTCGTATTGCCGGTACCCCGCCGCCTCCGCCACCTCTTTCGCCAGCAACAGCATCTCCATCGTGGCGTCGTCGTCCGGCAGCGGCAGCTCGCCCTTTTGGCGCAGTGTGTGAAATTTGGTCCCCGGCTCGATGGTGAGGCAGTAGAGCGATAGATGCTCCGGCGCCAACGCGATGGCGCGCTCCAGGTTTTCCCGCCAACGCTCCATCGTCTGCAGCGGTAGCGCGAACATCAGGTCTAGGTTCAGGTTCTCGAACCCAGCCTCCCGCGCCAGCAGCCCCGCGCGACCGATCTCGTCGGCCTTGTGCACCCGCTCCAATCTGTGCAATTCGTCATCGTCGAAACTCTGCGCCCCGATAGAGATGCGGTTGAACCCCGCCCGCCGCATGGCCGCAAACTTCCCCGCATCCGCCGTCCCCGGATTCGCCTCGGAGGTGACTTCGATCCCAAGTCCCCTCCCCCTTGTGAGGAACGAGTAAGGGGGAGGGTTAGGGTGGGGGTTTTCCGGATTTCGGTCAGGAGACTCGGCGGACACTTGCGACTCGGTCAGGAGACCGGTCGCATCGGAGCGGTTTTCAGCATCGTCTGGTCCCCTCCCCCTTGCGAGGAACGAGTAAGGGGGAGGGTTAGAGCCTGCCCTGAGCTTGTCGAAGGGGTGGGGGTTTTCTTTGGTGTCATTCCGAAGGAGCGAAGCGACAGAGGAATCCCTCTCTCCGCATCCCAACGCCGAAGAAAGGGATTCCTCGCTTCGCTTCGGAATGACAGCGTTGCGGGTTAAGGGAAAGGTATCAGTGATCGCCAGGAGGATCGCCTCCAAGTGCCCGTGCGGCAAGAACGTCGGCGTTCCGCCGCCGAAGAAGATGGTGTCCGCCCGCCGCCCGGCAAAGGGCGACGACCGGATCTCCCGGATCACCGCCTCGGTGAACCGCTCCATGATCTCCCCCGACATGGCGTACGAGTTGAAGTCGCAGTACCCGCACTTGCTGGGGCAGAACGGCGTGTGAACATAAATCCCAAACTCCACCCCCCAACTCTACCCGCGAGATGCAATCTGCTGTACAATTGAGATATGGATTTGGATGGGAAACGGCAAGACGATCCATTCTACACACCACCACTGGATTCAGAGGAGGCCGAGCCCGAGGACGACTCTTGGGAGCGTGCATGCCCGAACTGCGGTTGGAAGAGTTCGACCGTCTTCTATTACCGACCCATCGGACTGCCCGCCTGGATATGCGTCCACTGCAAGCACCGCATATATCGACGTCGCCTGGTGACTGACGCCAAAGAGTTAGAGCGCAAAGAAAAGGAGGACTTGAAAGCTCTGATGGCCAGATTGGAGGCGGATAAAAGGAGCAGCGATGGTGGGGAGCGGATGGCGCTCGAGGCCATGGGAGAAGAAGCAATTCCGTTACTGCAGCGACTTCTTAATGGCCGCGATCGGAAGGCGCAAGCGATCGCTGCGGCTACCTTGGCTAAAGTGGGCACGCCGGAAGCCTTTGCCGTCTTGCTGAGTGCTACCGTAAGACTTGAAAACGCCGCACGTTTAGCGAAGAGAGCCAGAGTAGGGTTCATTTTCCTGATGTGGATGGCCCTATTCTTGATGGTCTGGTGGCGGCTGTCGGGAAACCTAAGGAAGCTCGAACCGGAGGTATGGACTATCTTCAGAACCAGCGTGCAGTTCTTGGCCATGTTCGGTGGCGGTTGGATCGTTACCGTACTTGTGCGTGGCGACCGGCGAAAGCATTTAGGTGCGATCGCTCTCTTCAATAATCCGAAGGCACTTGGTCCACTGTTGTTGGCGTCCGGGGACAACGTGACGCGAACCACGGCAATCCAAATCCTCCCCAACATCCTTACCGTCGCCGGAGAGGAGAATATCGCTGTCTTGGACGAGCATCAGCAGGCAAACCTGCTGCGATTGCTTCGGGACAAAGATGAAAAGCTCGTCATCGCCGCATTGCATGCCGCATCATTTCTCTCAACGCAGAAAGCGGTAGAGGCCATCGCGCTGCTGGCCGAACCTGGATCCGCTGTTATCGACGCTGCCGAGGCCGCCCTGGCCGCCGTGCAAGAGAATCGCCGCCGGGCCGAAGATCGCGCCACTCTCCTCCGGGCCTCTTCCTCTGAGGACGAAGCATTGCTTCTTCGGGCAGCGTCAAACACAGAAACGGAACCGGAACAACTCCTCCGGCCCGCGGATAACCCGCCGTAGGTAGAATTCCCTCGAATGGGAAGGATCCGTGAACTGTGGGACGGGTTGAGGCCGGGAGTGGCGGGCGCGCTGGTGTGGTCCGCCGCCCGGCTCGTCGGCAAGACCCTCCACTACCGAATCGAAGGGAAGGAGAACCTCGATGAGGCCACCAAGGATGGCGGCGCGGTGCTGGTGTCCTGGCACGGCCGGTCGTTCGTTCCCGCCAACTACTTCGCCAAGCAGGGCTTATGGGCCATCATCTCCCTCTCGCGCGACGGCGAAATCCAAAACCGCATCTTCCGCAGATTTGGCTTCCAGATCATCCGGGGCTCCACCGGGCGCGGCGGAATTCGTGCGGCGCTGGAAGCCGCCAAGCGCGTGGGGGAAGGGGGCATCTTGACCGTAACCCCCGACGGACCGCGCGGGCCCACCAAGAAGTTCGGCGAAGGCGCCCTGCTGATCGCGAAGAAATCGGGCCGCCCAATCATCCCCGTCGGCATCAGCGCCCGCCCGCGCAAACTGATCCCGACATGGGACAGCTATCTGATCCCCGCGCCGTTCGCCCGCGCCGCCATTGTCTTTGGCAAGCCCGTCATCGTCCAGGCCGACATGTGCGCCGAAAGGGAAGCCGCGCTCGCCGAATGCCTGGCCAAAGAGATCGACCGTTTGGAAGCGCGGGCTGAAGAGCTGGTCTCCTGATGTTTTGGATTTACAATATCCTGGTCACGCTTGTCTCGCCGTTCTGGCTGCCTTGGGCCTGGTTCCGCTCGCGCCGGCGTCGCGAAAAAGTGCGGAGGGCCGAGCGGATGGGTCGCGTACCGCTCGCCCCGGGACCGGATCGGATCTGGCTGCACGCGGTATCGGTCGGCGAGGTGCATGCGGCTGTGCCCGTTCTGAAAAAGCTGCGCGAAAAGATGCCGGGATTCGAAATCGTTTTGAGCACCACCACCAGCAGTGGTCAGCAAGCCGCGCGCGACGGGGCGGATGGGCTCTTCGATCATCTGATCTACTTTCCGATGGACGTCGCGCGGTGGACGCTGAACGCGATGCTGGCGGTGCGTCCGAAGGCCGTGGTGATGATGGAGACGGAGCTGTGGCTCAACTTCCTGTGGGCGGCGGACGTGGTTGGGGCCAAGTGCTTTCTGATTAATGGGCGTCTTTCCGATCGGAGCTTTCCACGAGCCATGCGGCTCCGATCTTTTTATCGCGCGATGCTGAGGTACGTGCACCGGTGTTTGATGCAGTCCGCTATCGACGCGGAACGGATTATTGCGCTTGGGGCTGATCCGTTGCGCGTTGTTAACGTTGGCAATACGAAGTTCGATCAGGCCATCGGTCCCACGCTCTCTCCCGGCGAGGCGCGACAGGAATTCGGCATTTCCGCGGGTGTGCCGTGTGTCGTCGTCGGCAGCACGCGGAGCACGGAAGAAGAGGAACTGGTCCTGTCCGCTTTGCGCCAAGTGCGCGAGAAACTGCCCGACCTAACGTTCATCCTCGCCCCTCGACACATCGAGCGCGCGGATGAAGTGGAAGCGACCATTCGCAGCTTCGGCTTCACGCCACGAAGACGATCGAGCGATGCGTCCGGTCCCAAAAAATGTGATGCGACCGGTCTCCTGACCGAGTCGCAAGCCGCTGCGGAAGACCCCCACCCTAACCCTCCCCCGCAAGCGGGGGAGGGGATCCTAGAGGCATCCCTTCACAGTCGCACTGTGAAGGGTTCGGACTGCCTCCTCCTGGACACCTTCGGCGAGCTGGGTCGGGCCTATGGCGCGGGGGACGTTGCGATTGTCGGCGGCGGTTTCGGTGGCTTCGGCGGGCAGAACATCTTTCAGCCGCTGGCGCTCGGCCTGCCGACAATCTACGGTCCCGCGATGAGCAACTTTCGCGACATCGCCGAGATGGCGGAAAGGGAAGGGGTCGGCTTTCGCTTAGACACGGCGGAATCCGTGGCAGAAGAGCTGCTTGAGCTGCTGCAAAACCCGGACCTCCGCCGTGAGATCGGGGAGAATGCGCAACACATGATCGCTGTAAACGTGGGGGCATCCGAGCGCATTGGCAAGATCATCGCCGTGGAGTTGGACCCCACCTTGCAGGAAGCGAAAGACTCAGCGGAAGTTGGGAAGTAGCACACTCCGCAGGCCTTTAGGAATTGCCAATCGAAAGGCATCGGCAGACGGACCCGCGGCCACAATTTCTAATTGAGAACCAAGAACGGACGCAGATAGGGAGGATCCCAGCGCGCGAGGGCGACCAACTCTTCGCCATCAATAATACATACGATAGGTGTCGCCGGCGGCTTTGTTGGGCGCACCTCGTTGCCATGCAGCACTTTCGCCAACCCCGTCTCGCCCGGTCGGAACCGGTCATATTGCCGCAACACGGTGAGCGCCGGCAATAGCGGAAAATCGACGGAAAGTTCGTTGAGCGAAACCGCATCCCGATCGAAAAACGCTCCGCACTGTGTGCGATGAAGCTGCTGCATATATCCGCCCACCCCAAGCGCCTCGCCGATATCATGGCAGAGCGTTCGCATATAGGTCCCGCCGGAGCATTCACAGTTAATCTCCACAAGCGCCCGGACGCCGGCGGAAAAGCCGACAATCTCTAGCCGGTGAATCGTTACCGTACGCGGCGGGCGTTCCACCTCAATCCCCTGCCGCGCCAGTTGATAGAGACGTCGCCCTTCGTGATGCACGGCCGAATGCATCGGCGGGACCTGCTCAATCTCCCCCGTGAATCGCGGCAAAACGCCCGCAACATCATCGCGCGATATGGCAGAGGCATCGACTTCGTGGATCAGCTCGCCCTCCAAGTCCTGCGTTGTTGTCTGCGCTCCCAGGCAGAGCGTGAATCGGTAGCCCTTCGGCTCCAGGGGGACATAGCTGAGCAGCCGCGTTGCGCGCCCGATCGCCATGACAAGAACCCCGGATGCGAGCGGGTCCAGCGTCCCGGCATGGCCGACCTTCTTGATGTTGAACACCTTCCGGACCCGGCTGACCACGTCGTGGGATGTGGGACCGACGGGTTTATTTACGATAAGGAAGCCGTCCATTTTTCGACCTCCGCCAGCGTTTGCCGCACCGCCTCGTCCACATCCATTGTAAAAGAGCAGCCAGCCGCGTTCGCGTGTCCGCCGCCACCGAACGCCTTCGCAATCGACGCGACATTGACGCGGCCCCGGCCCCGCAGGCTGACTCGGACCCGTCCCGGCATGGTTTCGCGAAAGAGAACTCCCACCTCGCTCGATTCCACAGCGCGTACATGATTGACGATCCCGTCAGTGTCCTCATCCGCCGATCCCGTGTCGCGGAAATCGGCGTGCCGGATCACCGCCCAAACAACATGACCGTCCTTCGATCGCTGCAATCCCGATAAGGCACGGCCCAGTAGCTGCTGCGCCCCGAAGCTGCGCTTTTCATACGCCTCTTCAAAGATCGTTGTCAGGTTTGCCCCTGCGCGCATCAGCCGGCCCGCAAGCACCAAATGACGCGGCTTGGTGTTGGGAAACTTGAATCCGCCGGTGTCGGTGACCAACCCAGTCAGCAAGCAGGTCGCGACATTCTTGTCTATGGTCGCTCCAAATTCGCGGAGCACGGCATAGATCAGCTCCGAAGTGGATGCCGCCTCGGGATCGATAAAGCGAACGTCGCCGACCGCCTGGTCTGGAATATGATGATCGATCGTCATTAGGTGAGGAGCCTGTTCGAATATCTGAGCCAAGCGCCCAAGTCGGGATAGGCCTTCCAGGTCCACCAGCACCCCCAAATCGCAGTCGGTGAATGTGGGCGATTCGCGCAACCAATCCGAACCGGGAAGAAAATGCAGGTTGTCCGGCACCGGGTCCTGGCAGAGCGGCTCGACCGTTTTGCCGGCCGCCCGCAGCGCCCAGGTCAGCGCCAACGCGCTCCCCAGCGCATCGCCGTCCGGATTGACGTGCGCGCCGATCAGTATCTTGTTTGCCCGACGCAGTGTCTCGGCTGCCTGCTCGACCGGCTTCACTCGCCTGTGCCCTTCGGCGCTTCATCGATGATGTGCGTCAGCCGTATCGCTTCCTCCGGCGTGTGGTCGAGGGCGAAATGCAGATGGGGCGTTCGCCGCAAATGAATCTGTTTGCCCAGATGATGCTGAATAAACCCCGCGCCCTTTTGAAGCGCCTCGATGGTCAGAGCCTGCTCCTCCGGGCTTCCCAAAACGCTCACGTCCACATATGCCTCGTTGAGGTCCGGCGACACGCGCACCCGAGTCACCGTGGCGAAACCGACACGCGGATCCGTCACCTCTCGGCGAAGGATGCCAGATATCTTCTCCACCAACATCGATTCGACCTGAACCAGTCGTGCCTTCACAGAAACTCCACGCTCACGCCTTCCAATATCCATCGGGGATCGCGTTCCAAATGCCGTACCGCGCCATCCAATAGGGATTCCAAAGAAGCCCGATTGTTTCCCACCGCCGCAATGGCAACCTCCGCCCGCCGAAACGTACCGAGCGCTCCCACTTCCGCCGCCGCGACCTTGAAGCGGTTCTGCACCGTGGCGATGCCGCTACGCACAATCGCGCGTTTGTCCTTGAGGGATTGGGTCGCGGGAAGCGCCATGTCCAGGGTGGCTACCCCCACATACGTGGGCATGTCCTGTTCTACCCCAAATAACAAGCGGACCCCATGCGACGCGGTCGGGAGACCGGTCGCATAGGGGTCCGCCTCAACCCTTGACCTTTGCTTCATCAAGGGCAAATCAAGTTCATTCTTCCTTACCTTGGGGTGGCTCGGCCCCCTGCACCTATCATTGGGCGAGTTATCTCCTCACAATCATTTCAAGTTTCTCTGCTTCGCCGCGCATCTATCTTTCCCTGACACCCGGTTGTACCACGCCGTCGCGTCCCCCCGAAGCGGACAAATGCGGGGATAGGCAAAAACCCGTTTGATAACGTAATTCGATTTTGAGTAGCCGTGGGTCAGTTTGCCATTTTCTTAAACAACTACTAGAACCTAGACCCACGCTAATAGTCCCAGTCCAAATCCGTAACCTCGCGGGCGTGGGCTTCGATGAACTCCCGACGAGGCTCTACTTTGTCGCCCATCAGCTTGCTGAAAATCTCCTCGACGCTCTGGCTGTCAACTTCCGGATCGTAATGGACCTGAATCAATCGCCGGGATTCCGGGTCCATCGTGGTCTCGTATAGTTGCTCGGCATTCATCTCTCCCAGGCCTTTGAACCGGGATATCGTGCAACTCTTGTTCTTCGTCTTCATGGTGGCCACAATCTCGTCCCGTTCCTGCTCCGAGAGGGCGTAGATGCGCTCGTCCTTGCCCGATTTGATGCAGAACAGCGGCGGCTGCGCGATGTAGATATTTCCGTTCTCCAGCAGCGGCTTCATGTACCGGTAAAAGAAGGTGAGGAGCAGAGTCCGGATGTGCTCGCCATCCACGTCCGCGTCGGTCATGATCACGACTTTATGGTACCGAAGCTTGCTCTGGTCCCAGTGCCCATTTCCGTTGCTGTTGCCCTCCTCGTCTTCCTCGTCCAGAACCGCGTTGGCGATGCCGGTGCCGAGCACCGTGATGAGCGCCCGTATCTCGGCGTTCCCCAGCGCTTTGTCTATCCGGGCGCGCTCCACGTTCAAAATCTTCCCTTTGAGCGGCAGGATGGCCTGGGTGCGTCGGTCTCGACCGGACTTCGCCGAACCGCCTGCCGAATCGCCCTCGACCACGAACAGCTCGCAAAGAGACGGGTCGCGTTCGATGCAGTCCGCCAGCTTGCCGGGCATGGACAGATTGTCCAGACCGCTCTGCCGCCGGACCAACTCCGCCGATTGCCGGGCAGCCTCTCGGGCGCGGCGGGCGATCAGTGCCTTCTCCACGACCTTCTTCGCGATGGAGGGGTTCTCGTCCAAGTATTCGGTAAAGGCCTCGCCGACGACCGAGTTGACGATCCCGTCCACCTCGACATTGGTCAGCTTGATCTTGGTCTGAGCCTCAAAGTGCGGGTTCGGCAGTTTGACGACCAGGACAGCCGTGAGACCGTCCCGGACATCATCGCCGGACAGGTTCGGGTCTCTATCCTTCAGAATCTGCACCTTGCGCCCGTACTGATTGATGACGCGGGTGAGCGCAGTCTTGTAGCCGCTGAGATGCGTCCCGCCTTCGGTCGTGTGGATGTTGTTCGCGTAGGTCATGATCAGCTCGGAGTAGCTGGTGTGGTACTGCATCGCCACTTCGATCTCGATGTCCTCGCGAGACTTGCGGAAATAGACCACCTTGTGGATGATGTCCTTGCCTTCGTTCAGGTGCTCGACCAGTTCGACGATGCCGCGCTTCTGGTGGATCTCGATGGGCGGTTCTCCGGTCATTTCGTTGATCCATGAGAATTTTAGCTGCGGGTTCAGATAGGCAAGGTCCTTCACGCGGGCGAGCATGATGTGCGCGTCATATTCGTAATCGGTGAATATCTCGACGTCGGCGGTCCATTTGACAGTCGTGCCGCGCTCCGTGCACTTTCCCCGCTTCTCGATAGGGCCGGCCGTGATTCCCCGCTCGAAGGCCTGAAAGTAGAGCTCGCCTTCTCTGCAGATGGTCGCTTCCAAACGGGAGGCCAGAGCGTTGACGACGCTGACGCCCACGCCGTGCAGGCCGCTGGACACCTTGTAGCCCTTGCCGCCGAACTTCCCGCCGGCGTGGAGCATGGTCATGACGGTTTCCAGGCCGGACAGGCCGGTCTCCGTGTGCACGTCCACGGGGATACCGCGGCCGTTGTCCTGGACGGAGACGGTCTTGGGGTCGATGAACCGGACGATAATCTGGTCGCAGAAGCCGGCGAGCGACTCGTCCACGGCGTTATCCAGCACCTCGTTGAAGAGCTGATGGATGCCGCGCACGTTGGGGTCGCCGATGTACATGGAGGGGCGCATCCGCACGCCCTCCAGGCCCTGAAGCACGGACAGATCTTCTGAAGTGTATTCTGCGTTACCGGCGGTGTCGAGCCTCTCCTGGGTATCGTCTTGGCCCCCGGGCTGGCCGGGCTGGGACAGGTCCTTGTCCTCCTCGTGACTACTCAATCGGTGGGTACTCCTGAAGCATATTTGTAGACCAAATTCTACCCGATTTGGCCTGTCGAGGGCTAGCTCGGCAACCCTCAATTCCTGCGAAATGTCGCCAATTTGGCAGAATGAGGGTAACGTCACATTTAGGGGGCGTATCATGAAATGGATTCTTCTAGTCCTTGCGGCAGTACTCTCTGGAGGCGCCGCTGTCCTGGGGTTCATCCAGCCGCATTCAGTTGCAACGCCGGAGGCGATGACAGTCAATGCTCAGGTGCCGGCAGAACGGTTTGAACCCGGCCTCCGCGAGCGATTCCAGAAACAGATGGCGCAAGTGAAGTACGGAATGACGAAGGAAGAGGTCGCCAAGTTGCTTGGTTTGCCCGATACCAAGCAACCAACCAAGAGCTACGACGGCAAATCGGAAGTCATTATATGGTTATATGGGACGACTAGAGGAGACGATTTCGCCACTCTTGGCACAGTTAGATTCGGACCGGACGAAAAGGTCGAGTCATTTGCACCAGTAGGCAACCCGCCCGCAGAGCACATCGATGAGTCGAGCATGCGTCGAGGTCTGCGCTTGCTTCACAATACCTTTGAGCAAGGACATCGCCGGGACCTGATTGCGACGTCACGTCTGTACAGCCCATATACGGATCTGGATCCGCTCCAGGCGATCAAGTTTGTCAATGCGGTAATTTCTCTGGAAAACGCTCAGCGAGGTGTGATTCTCCGGGAGTATATGAGACTGGGTGGAATCGCTTCGATAATTTCCTTTAACATACTCTTTGAAATTCCGGAAATCGGCTATCTAGAATCTCCTCGGATCGGAGTGTGGGATACACCGCGCCCGCACAACAAGTCGGAAGCGCCGCGATATCCATATTTCTTGATCGACGGCGTTCCGCTATCCCCGCTTAACGGGCCCTCGGGAGAGGGTAAGGCGGAGACGCCGATAAGTTATCTGAATCGGCTGCTGAATGCGGCAAGCATGTGGCCGCGACCGCTGCGGCCGACGGATCGGCCGTGGGAGATCGTCGAGAAGCTCCGTCGCGATGCTCTTGTTGGAGCCAACGAGGGAATACTCGAGAACGCGCGTAGGCAGATCCTGCACATGCTGAGTGATGTGTATCCATATGGTCGCTATTGCGGGCGTGTTCCAATGCATACAACGCTGTCAAAGCCTTGGGAAGATATTGTCTCCGAGTTAAAGGCCCTTAATATCCGATGGGATGAGAAGTTGGACGAGTACGTTATGCCTAGCGGGAAGACGCTTCCTCCGGCACAGCCGTCAAGCAAGGGCTCGCATGACAAGATCACCTGGGAGCCTTCAAATCTGGCACCGCACAGTGTGAAAATAGAGATAACACGTCTTGACACCGGTGGTGTGAGAATTGACCTGATCGGTGGCGATTGTGACATTTGGAAGTTCAACGTCCACCTACTGGGCTATACAGCCGACAAGAAAGTTTTGGACGCCAAGGTGCTGACTGGGATAGGCTATCTGAGAACGACCTTTGCTTTGCCAGAGGACGCCTCTCTCCATCTGATTTGCGAATCGACCGAGGGGACCGACACCAGTCCGGAGTTGAAACCATGAAACTATACTTTGCCATTCCGGCGATTGTTTTCACTGCCTTCGGTGTTGGTTGCGGAATAAGGTCGCCGGAGACGACCGGGGCGCCTTCGAGGCTTGCTGCCGTCCCGCAAAATCCTGCGGAGCGCATCGAGCCGGGCATCCGAATGCGGTTACAAACGCAGATGAACCAGGTCAAGTACGGCATGACCAAAGAACAAGTCGCAAAGCTGCTCGGAACGCCGGATTTGAAGCGAGAAGCGCGCCGATATGACGGCAAGCCCAATGGGATCGAATGGCTGTATGGAACGATACCGACCGACGACTTCCCGATTCTTGGACTCGTTAGGTTCGACGGAAATGGCAAGGTGGAACATCATTTCCCTTGGGACGCGCCACAACCAGCAACAATCGACGAGCAGACCATGTGTCGCGGCTTGAGATTCCTCCACGCCTCTAGTGGCAAGCATCGACAAGAACCGAGTGGTTATAGCCATCCATTCAGCGAGTACAGTGACTTCAATCCCATAGACGTCATCAAGGAAGTGAACGCGATCGTTTCCTTGGGGGCGCCGCAGGGGCTCGCCATTTTGCGAGAGTTCTTGCGACTGGGAGGCAACACATCAGAGTGCACCGTCAACATGGTGTTTGAGATACCGGCAGACCCTCAACAAGTGCCGTACTACCCCTACTATCTCGTTGACGGCATCCCATTGTCCCCGATACCTCCTCATTCGATTTTCGGCATGCCGATTCGTCATGCAGTGTTTTTATTGCTTGATCGCTTGATGAAAATCGGGAAAATGCGAACAATACCTCTTCGCCCTACTGACATGCCGTGGGAGATAGTTGAGAAACTAAGGACTGATAGTACTATATCATCGAACTTCGGTCTACTTGAGAAGGTTCAGGAACAGATGTTACATTTGCTTGGCGACGTTTATCCTAGCGGGCGATATATCAGCTTGTCTCCGGGCCATTCCGCATTCGCCAAGCCGTGGGAACAGATGGTGACTGAGATGAATGCGCTTGATATTCATTGGGACGAGAATTCGAACGAGTATGTCCTGGCGAATGGCAAGACCCTACCCCCGGCAACTGCCGCCAAGGATGGAACCTCAAGGAAGGTTATCTGGGAACCTTCGAGCCTGGCATCCCAAGGCGCAAAAACGGTCATCGAACGAATTGACTCCGGCGTTGTGAGAGTCTATTTGGACGGCAAGGATTGCGATACATGGAAGCTCAATATCCACCTGGTCGGATTCGCCGGCGACACCAAGGTCCTTGATGCCAATGTGTTGGAGGGTATGGGTTTCCTCAGCACCGCCTTCGCCCTCACGCAAGGTAAGCGGCTCCGCCTTGTATGCGAATCGACGAAGGGGACCGACACCAGCCCGGAACTAAGTCCATGAGTTCAATCCTCTGGAGGGGTCAAGCGCGATGAAACAAACGGCAATACTATTCATGTCTGCAGCGATGTTCGCGGCGGTCGCTCTGGCAGCCCGTGGCGACGTCCAACATGCACTATGGCAGACCTTTCAAGTGCCAACCGATTGGTCGGCCATTTTGTCGAATGCCCCAGTTGGCAAGAGGCTGGTCAGCCAAACGCTTCAGTTATATGATTCAGCGACCAACTATTGCGATGTCGGCACCTTTACCGTTTCGTGGGATGAGTGGGATGAGCTCTACCAGATGGATCGGTCGACCCCCACATCCCGCGAGGACTTTCACACGATATTTGTGCGGCAGTCTCACGGAGCGCGACCTCACAAGTCTCTTTCGTCAGAAGAGACCAGCGCAAACGCTCTGTCCGTCGTTTTGCCGTTCCTCGATCCCGACATGCATGTCTATTCGGTCGTGGAATCGTTCCAGTTATCTCATGCGACATACCAAGGCAGCGAGACTCTCAATGGAGCCGTTTGTGATGTATTCGGTGTGCCAGAATTGCTTTATAATACAGGCGTGCAGAATCTAGGCGGGAAAATTTGGGTCGATGAGAAGAACCGGCTAATTCGACGGATCAAACTCACGTTCAGTGACATTCGCTCCCTCATACGCTTCAGTCATGATTATGTAATTCGTGAGTGCAAGATGACCCTCGCGGATGGATCGAAGGTTGCTTTCGGCGATTGAAGTTCACCGTACGCGAAGGGCGCCCACGTCGTCATTCCGAAGGAGCGAAGCGATTGAACCCCCCCCCCTTTCTCAGCCACTTCCGCAAAGCAGGGGGATAAAGTCTGCCATGCCTGGATGGGAACGGAGACATATTTCATCCCCAATTCCTTCGGGACGAACAGCAAACGCGGTTTCCGAGGGGCCATGCGGTCCTCCTCGAAATTTGTTTCCATCTAATAGGGCGAGGACCTACCGCCGTTCCCTCTGCCTGCGCCGGAGTGCTCCCATCAGTCCTATCGCAAAGGCAATCACCGCCATTGGTTCCGGAACGAGTTGGATGCGCCAGCCTTCATTGCGCTTCGAAACCGAGTTGTAGCCGTTGCCGACAATCCAATTGCCCTGGATATCCTGCGCATCCTTCAGCGAACTGCCGGGCGCCAGGTACGAAGACACAAGGACGTTGAGATCGGTCAGCGTGCCGGCGTCCCAAATGAAGGCACGGTCGAATTTGTCGGCCTTCTTCGCCGACCCGACCACAAAGCCTTTCTCGCTAATCCCGTTCGCAACGCTCACCAGCCCGCCGAAGGTGCTGATTTCGACCAATCCCCCGCTGCCGTAAAAGAATGCGTGCGTCGTGACAGCGTCCAGGGACTTCATGAAACCGACCTCGTCGCCCGCCGCGTTCAATCGTTTTCCGACCGCGCTGGCATATCCGTCCACGATCGGCACGATTTCATAATCCGTTCCGTTATAGCGAAACGCCCGTTCGCGCGGCCCAATGTCGGTGGACACGATGCCGCTGCCGGCGATCCATCCGGAATCGTTGATGTCCCCCGCGTACCGAGTATTGCCGCCGGGCAGCGGCCCCAAAATCTGGCCGATACCGCCGGAATGAATGAACGCCCGATCCCCCGAGGCAAACGTCGCGCTCCCCACGACGGTCCCGGCGCTGTTCAATCCCCAAGCGGTCATATCGGTCGCGCCGGAAATTCCGGTCAGTTCCGTCGGCGTGCCGAGCTGGTACATGAAGGATACGGTTCCGGCTGCGGTGGACGCCGACCCGACAATCCAGTCCTGGTCGTTGATGTCATGCCCTTCAGCCGAGTTCCAACCGGCCAGGAGGGGCAGGGAAGACATAGCGGAATCGTAGAAAAAGGCGCGAGTAGCGAGCGAGGAATTGAGCGACCAACCGGTGGTTTTTCCAAAGGAATTTACGCCAAATGCGAAGCTTTCCGTGCCACCCAGCGTACCAAGCCACTCAAACGAAGCAACAGAGAATTGAGCCTGGGAACACGTCGCTACCACAGCGACCGCTGTACCCAGCAGCCCTTTCAGGCAAATATTCATTTTTACTCCAGATTAGGCAAACAAAAATAAAGTAAAGGTGTACCCAGCCATAATACCACTAGATTCCCAATTGTGCCAGTACGTTTTTTAGGATCGAATAACCTCGACGGAACACGGCGCCCGCGCCGCGACGGCGGAGGAAACGCTGCCCATCAGGAACCGGTCGAACGCTCCCAGCCCTTTCGCGCCAAGGAAGATGCAGTCCGCGCCCCAATTCCGGGCCTCCTCGACGAGCACGGCCGTTGGCGACCCGTCGATCACCATGGCTTTCGGCGTCAGACCTCCGGCGCGCAGCCTTTCCGCCCCCGCCTCGACGATGCGGCGCATGGCGGCGTGGTGGTCCTTGTCGTATGGGTCCGTCCATACCGCCACCTGCGGCAACGGGCTGGAAACAATGAGGGACATCTTGATGTCGATGGCGCACATTGCTTTGACGAGGGTTCCCTCCGGCCAGCGTCTCGCTGATAGGGCTTCCAAGGCGGCGTCAGAGTCTTTCGAGCCGTCCACGCCTACAATCAGCTTTGGTGGGCCGTAGGCATCTTTCAGGCCCCTGGCAATTCGCACAGACCTTCCAGACTCATGCAGGACCATTTGCGATACGCTGCCCATGAACAGGGTGCTGAGCGCCGACTTTCCATGCGAACCGACCACGATCAGGTCCGCATCCACTTTGTCCGCCCGGTCGATCAGGGCCGGTCCCGGTCCTTTTCCGGAGCCAATTGGTGTGATCTTCCAATGCGGCAACACGGCCTGGAGCTTGGTCTTGGCGGTTTCCGCCAGATCAACCGCCTCTTCGACAAAGGCAAATGCCTCGTCACCGATTCGAATTTTGTCAGTTGGCGGCTCCTCGTCATAATAGGATGGCCAGATGTCGGCGGCATTGACGATCACCGCCTCGCCCGTTTCCGGAAGCCCTGCCCGGCCGAGGTCGATCAGGGCCGCTTCCGAGCAATCCGATCCGTCGTAGCCGACCACTATCTTCATTAGTTCTTTCATAGCAACTCCATTATGGTCCGAGAAATGCCCCAAAGAATGTCATGAGATTTGTCGACAGACGTAAGAATTCTCCTATTGTTCCGTGTGATTCTACGCGGATTGCTCTAAATCTAGGCAGCTTCTAATTCAGTGGCACACATTCTGCTTCAAACGAGTTCAGCGACGGTCCGGGCAGCGACCCGAAAAGGACCGCATAGGGATTGAGTTCGTGCCGAGGCACGCTTGGATTGATTGGCGAAAAGCGAAAGGGATCAACTCCCACGACTGACCTGCTGTCTCCATGCGTCTTCGGCTCCATAGGAGTGCTGTATGTGTGCTGTGAAGCTGGTCCTTGCCGAGGCCGACGACGCCGTCCGGCGCGTGTTGGAAGTTGGCCTGCGGCTCCACGATTTTGAAGTCTTTACTGTCCCTTCGGTGAGTGCTGCGGTAAGAGTCTCGGTCCAGGAGGACGTGCATGTCGTACTCCTGGACTCGGGGCTCGAACCGACCCACTCTCGCTTCGACCCGGAGGTCACGGTGATCGAGATGTCCGTGCGGGACGATCTGCAGAGGCCCCATCTGTGGATCCAAAAGCCGTTCGATCCCGCTCGGCTTTCGGAGTTCCTGCGTCGCCGATACCGAAGGACAATGCTGCGTAACAACCGGCGATCGGAGTATCGCGGAGCGGCAACCGCGAAGACTCTGGTACTCAACGAACGGACGAGCCAGATTGCATGCGGGGAACTGATCAATGTGGCTCGTTCCGGTGTTGGCGTCTTCCTTTCGGGGGAGGTCATCGTGGGCGATTCCGTCCGTCTCACGCTGTCCGATCAGATCCGTTTTGGGTCCGTGACGAACACTCGCCTCGGGATCGCCATCACCGGGGAATTGCGTCAGGCAGTTGGCATCCAACTTTCCGCTCCCGAAACTAGTTTTCATTAATTTTAATTGATGATCGCATCGTCAACCACCAATTAAATTTCATTGATGATCGCATCGTCAACCCCCGGAAAACATGTGTTTTTGACGATGCGATCGTCAATGAAAGGAACTGATTCGAGAGGCCACTTCCGATAAGACTGATTCGTCCGATCCGTCAAACGCTCCGACCTGATGCCCATCCACATCGATCTGCCCGATGATGCCGCCGCCTGCATCGCGAATAAGAACCACAATCTCCGACCTCGTCTCCAGGCTGCACGCCAGGTAGTTGCCCAATTCCCGCACATCTGACACAATCTGGTTGGCGTTCTCTGCCACCGCCGTCCCGCATACTCCGCGACCAACAGGGATGCGCGTGTGGTCCGTCGGCGCGCCGACATAAGGTCCCAAAACCAGCTCATCCCCGACGAGCCAATAAACGCCGACCCAATTGAAATGGGGAAGCCGGCTCAAACGCTCAACCGCCAGCCGGGCTGCGGTTTCCTGGTCGGAAACCGCGGAAAGCGCGGCATCGATGTCCGCCAGAACAAGAGCTGCGTCAGAAGAAGATATCACGAAACGGATTCTACCGCTTCGCCAAACCGCACAGGTCCAAAGTCATGCGCGTCATGATCTCCCGCGCATCCAGACCCGGCGCCATCCCCTTCATCGCCATGTCCGCTCGCGCGAGCATGTCCATCGCCTCCACCAGTCTTCGCAACGAATAGCTCCGCGCCAGACGATCGTACTTTTTCGATAAAAACTCCGTCCGCGCCACCGCCGCACCCAAGTTGTGCTCCTTGGGCAGCCGAGCGTCCTTCGCCAATTCCTTCCAATTGCCCGCCGCGACCCCATCTTCCACGAGCGCCCGCGCCTGCCACAACAACCGATACTGCCGGCCCAGCTGCGGCAAAATGGTCAAAAACACAACTTCGTCATCCTTCGGCCGAGAATCCAAGAGCGCATCGAGCTGGGTGAGCGCCTCGCCGACCTTTCCCTCGGTCACAGCGTCAATGAACCCAAAAATTCGCGCCGAACTGGTTCCTTGCACGCAGGTCCGTATATCCTCCTCCGTCACCTCTTCCGCCAAACCAACAAAATCGATCAGTTTGTCCAGCTCACCTCGAGCGTCCACGAAGTCCTCTTGGCAAAGCCCCCACAATAGCGCCGCCGCCTGCTTCGGCAACTTCACGTTCTTGGCTCCAGCGTAGTTGATCAGCTCATCCCGGCCCGCCGCCGCTGTCGGGGCGTTGCAGTTTATCACCTCGCCGATTTTCTGCACCGTCTCTTGCAGCTTCTTGGCCTTCGCATCCGACCGCGCCTCCTGCCGAAAGTCCGCATCGCGATTTTCTTCGGCGGTGATGGCGACGCAGGCGTAATCGGGTAGGGAGGGAAGAGACTCTATCATACGGTCCATCTCTTCCGACGACAGAGCGAGCGCGTTGCGAAGAGCCACAAATCGGCGCGGCCCGAAAAAGGCCGGCGTCGCGGCCGATGCCATGAGCCGCGCGGTCACCCCATCGGATGAGTCGAAACGCTCCGCCTCCGCGCTGTCCTCGTCACCCAGCGCGGCAATCTTGACGCGATGCAACGCCGAGGCGATCGCACTCGAATCGTTCCCAACAAAAAGGTAGCAACGCCGCAGGTTGTCGGCCATGGGCGCAAACTTCCCAACCGGCGTCACGATGGCAATCCCTTGAGGTCCTTACGCCAAGCGGCCAACAGGGACTGCAGTCCGTCTACTGTGGTTTGATCCAATCGCGAGCCAAACAGCCCGCGAGAAACTGTCTCGACAATGGCCTGTGCATGCTGCTGGGCAGGCGTGGGCAGGTGGGGGAGCACGGCGGAAAGGTGCTCCATCGGGGTCTCGTGCGGCAGCCGCGTTGGCAGCCCGCGGCGATTGATCTGGCCCATGAACTCTCGATAGATGCGGGCGATCGCATATCGGTCGGATATGCGCTGGGGATCGGCAATCCGCATCCTCCACCAAACATACGCCAAGTACAGTGCGACGACCCCGATTGCCATATCGAGAAAAACCGTCACCCATGGCGATCGCCAGAAGCTGGTCGCGGCGTCGTCATCCGCAATCGCGCTGGCTGCCGATTGCACTGCCCGCGCGCCTTCCGTCGCATCGAACGTCACCCAGCCGGCGTTCTCAAATCTGACCTCCGTCCAGAGGTGATAGTGCTTTTCGCGCACGAGATAGGCGCCCGTCTCCCGATCCCATTCTCCCGGAGCATAACCACGAACCACGCGGGCGGGAATGCTGATCTCTCGGCACAACACCGCCAGCGCGGTGGCAAACGAATCACAATATCCTTTTTTGCGATCGAACAGGAACTCGGCTGTACGATCGTTGGACTCCATGGCCGGTTCGGAAAGGCTGTACATGCACTCGCTGGATATGTATTTGCGAAGCCGTTCGACCTTTTCATAATCCGTATTGACTCCTGCCGTCAGTTCCACCGCCAGATCGTAAATCCGCCGTTCGGTTTTTGGCGGCAGACGGATGTAATTCGGTCTGACGGTTGACTTGGAATCTTGCATCAATTCTCTGGGATTCTCGGTCGGGACCTTTGAATAGACCCGGTACACATCTCCTCGCCGCAAGTGATGCTCCAGTGCGATGAAGTTGTTCGGATAGTAGAGGAGGGCCCGCTGATTGGCATGCACCTCGATCGGTTCCGATGCCGTGAGCAGGTATTCATGCTGTCCGCTCATCACGCTGATGGTCTGTTCGACGCGCTCCCGATGGTCGAAGCCCACCGGCGGTTGCGGATTGGTCAGTATGAACGATGCCCCGCCGGTCTCGGGGACACCCGGTACCTGTTGGGTGCCGTTTGCCGTGCTGTTCCATCCCTTTCCCGTGTACTGGGAGAAGGTCTTTTCGCGAAGATACACCGGTCGATCGGACTTCACGCGAAATACTAAAACATTGGTGTCCGCATGTCCGCCGGACCCGACTTCCAACTCCGGCTCTCCGTTGAACCTCTCTCCCCCCGTGGCGGTATTCTGACGGTTTGCGGTTGCCAGAAGGAGCGGCGAGAGAAGCCGTTCCATGCCGGTCTGGACAATCGGCGTTAGCAGAAAGCTTGTCGCAATCGCAATAGCCGCAACCGTTAAGCCGAAGGTTGGCCCCGCCGTCGCCAAGCTGATCGATTTGGCCTTCTCGGGACTAAGCGATCCAAGAAGCGTTCTCTGATGCTGACGGGCAAGAAGGAAGGCGACGGCAATCAAGAACGTAATGAAAAGCAACAGCAGGCTCAGCTCCGTGGATTGTGTCGCCGACAGGCCGAAAAGCGCCATGCAGGGAACCGCTTGGAACAGCAGATCGGAATCGGACCAGAGCGCCGGGGTGCGGAGCACCATCAGCCAAGCCACGCTGCCGCCGACCGCCATCCGCTCGCCGATACCGGATGACAAGACCTCCGAAAGGGAGTAGGGAAACAGCCAGCCGATGAGCGCCAATCCGCCGCCAATCCAAGAGCCGACATAGACCCATTGCGTCCCCTGCACGGAAAATCGCATCAAGTAACTGAACACCATCCCCAACAAGGACAACAGCATGAAGGCCTTGCCGATTGGCTCCATCTCGTAGGTCGTCGTGTATGCCTGGATGGCCGCGCAGGTCGCTATCGCGCACGCAACGTAGTCGGGCAGTCGGGCGACGGTCTCCGATCGGGCATCGGCGCGGTTCACGATACCGCCTCCAATTCAGAAGCGACGAATACGTCGGTGATTCGGACGCCGAGCTTCGCCAATTCCGATCGCGTGCCTTCCGCCGACATAGAGCCTTCCTTTGCGTACTGGTAGAGATGGTTCAGGCACGATCTTCCCTTGAGCGCACGTGCCGCCGCTACGAGGCTGGCCGTGTCGGAAGAAAACCAATAAACCGCTGAGTGGGAAGGAATTCGTGATAGCTCCTGCAGCGTGTAGTCGCCGATTGTCTGGCCGCGAGTAGTGGGCACTGCCGCGAGCGCTTCCAAGATGGATTGGTAGTGCCTCATCCCGCGTCCCGGCTCGACCGCCAGTCCCGAGATTCCCTGGCCGAGAAGCTGCACGGCCGTCCCGGTGCGCGACATCTCTTGCGCCACGAAGGCGACGTTGCGAATGGCCTTCTCCAACACCGGATCGGCGTCCGATCCGATGAGCGGCGATCGCGTATCCAAGATCAGGATCACTTGCGCCATGTGTCCGGCCTCAAACTGCTTTACCTGCAACGTTGGCATGCGCGCGCTAGTGCGCCAATGAATGTGACGCAGACTGTCTCCCGGCATGTATTCCCGAACACCGCGCGGCTCCACGCCGCTCCCATCCGACCTCCCGGATTCCGCTTCCGATATTCCCCATCCAAAAGCCGTACTCACATCCAGCGCCACCGCTTCCGGCTTTGGGAGCACCAGCAGCGGTTCGCGCGCCGTCGGGAATCTCTTGTTCTTGTAAACGATCCCCAAAGAATCCGCCGCCAGGAGGGATACTTCCGATGGATAGTGCAGTCCTCGCCGCTTGGGCACGAAGCTGTACTCGACCTCGATGGAGCCTTCGGGCGGGGGCGAGAACGGCGCGACCTCCGTTACCTGGTCCATCCACGAAGGATCTTCGTAGGTTTCTTCCAATCGCACGAGCGGGCTCTTGATTCGGCTGGAGCTGTTGATCAGATATCGAATCGACACCGTGTCGCCGACGGTCGCCACATCCGGGGCAATCCGCCGAAGGCCCAGCCAGCGGAGCGCCATCGTCGCCTGGAGTTTCGCGACGACCATCAGGACCAAGAAGGTGGTCGCCATGAAAATCAGCGTCCCGGCCTGGACGATGGTTGCCACCATCAGCAGGAAAGTCGTCGCGACCAGCAACGCCAGAAAGACGTGGGACCGAAGCATCGGCTACCTGGTCGGCACCGGTACGGGCAGACGGTCGAGAATTGACCGAACGATTTTCGGCGAAGAATCGTTCATCCCGCGCGCCTCTCCGCGAGAGATGAGACGATGTGAAATCACCATGTCCGCTACGCGCTTCACATCGTCCGGGGCGACAAAATCCCGGCCCGACATGGCGGCGGCGGCCTGCGCGGCGTGCATCACCAAAATGGAACCCCTTGGACTTGCCCCAAGCAGCAGCCCCGCCTGTGTCCGCGTCTCCCGGACAAGGTCCACAATGTACTCACGGACGCTGTCTTGCAGGTGGACTTGGCGCACACACCGCTGAAGGTCGCACAGCTGTTCGGGAGTAAGCACCGGTTGGAGCGTCTCTAACGGGTGGGCAATCTGCTGATTCCGCAAAACGGCCACTTCGCTCGCCCGGTCCGGATATCCAATATGCAAGCGGGCAAGAAACCGATCCATCTGCGCCTCCGGCAGCGGATAGGTCCCGGTCATCTCGATATTGTTCTGGGTGGCGATGACGATGAACGGCGCGGGCAGCTTGTATAGGATGCCATCCACCGTGACCTGCTTTTCTTCCATCGCCTCCAGCAAGCTGGATTGAGTCTTTGGCGTCGCCCGATTGATCTCATCCGCTAAAACAACATTGGCGAAGATGGGGCCGGGCCGAAATTCGAATTCGCTAGTTTTTTGGTTATATACGGAAGACCCCGTGATATCGGCCGGGAGCAGGTCGGGGGTGAATTGCACGCGCCGATAGGTGCCGCCGATGATGCGGGCAAGGGTCTTTGCCAATGTGGTCTTGCCTACACCGGGAATATCTTCCAAAAGTATGTGGCCGTCGGCAAGAAGGGAGATGACCGCGGCTTCGACGGTCTCCTGCTTTCCGACGATTACGTTGTCGATGGCATCGACCATCCGGCGGCCGGTTGCGCTGATTTGTGTGGTATCCAAGCTTAACCTCTCTTATAGTCTATCCTACGTTTGCAGGATTCCACCGGTCTATAGACGATAAGTACGGTGTGAAAACTCAATGTGTGATCGGCGTGGACCTGGGCGGTACGAATGTGCGGGCGGCGGCGGTGGATGCAAGCGGGCAGTTCCACAGCGATTTCGTCGAGCGGCCCTCGATGGCGCAAAGCGGGGCGCGGGCTGTGATAGAGGCCTGTGATGCCGTCATCAGAGCGGTCGCTTCCAAGGTCGAATGCGTGGGTGTGGGTATGGCGGTGCCGGGCCATATTGACACGGCATCCGGGACGGTCTTGTGGGCCCCCAACTTCGGCGAGACCAAAGACGGCATGTTCCGCCACTTCTCCGACGTTCCTCTGGCGGGGCCGGTGTCCGCGTTGTCCGGTCTGCCGGTCGTGATAGGGAACGACGCCAACCTGGCTGCGTTGGGCGAATTTCGGTTCGGGATCGGCAAAGGAACGGCGAACGGTCTGGTCATGATCACCCTAGGGACGGGGATAGGGGGCGGAGTCGTTCTATCGCCGGGACAATTGGATCCACTTTCCGCCGGAGAGCCGGTGCTGCTGGTCGGCGCGAACGGCGGCGGCGCTGAGCTTGGGCACGTGGTTGTCATGGCGGACGGCCCGCTTTGTGGATGCGGGGCCTACGGGTGCTTGGAGGCTCTGGCGAACGCGACCGCCATCGCCGCCCGAGGCCGAGCGAAGCTGGAGCACGACGCAACGTCTCTGATTGGCAAGCTGTCCGGCGGGGATGGCGCGAAGGTCACGCCCAAGCTGTTGGCCGACGCGGCGGGGCAGGGGGACGCGGCCGCGATCGAGGTCTGGCAGGAGACCGGGCACTATCTGGGGATCGGCATCGGCAGCTTCATCAACACCTTTGTGCCGGAGATTGTTGCCATCGGGGGCCAAATCGCCAAGGTCGGCGCTCCACTTCTCGATGCCGCCATCCGATCGGCCAAAAACGTCGCCATTCCGACGCTCTTCTCCGCCACCCGCATCGTTCCGGCAGTGCAAATCGACCACGCCGGCGTCCTCGGCGGCGCAGCTCTGGCGTTCCGAAGCATCGGCTAAGGAGGCCGGGGAGTGTGTCGATTATTGGGGCGCTGTGTCAGTGAAACGTATGACATCGCTGCGACTGTATCTATGATACGATATTCGCGAAAGGCATAGAATGATATCCCTCATAGGCGCGATATTCGTGACCGTGGCCATTGCTCCGACGACGCTCGGTGCGATCGGGCCCGGAACGGTGTGGCGCTCGGCATGCCTGAGCGCTATCTTCAGGGACCTGAGCACGCCAGGCACAAGGTACGAGGCCGGGTATCCGCTCGAGGCGCACGTCCTCTCCGTCAACCTGCCGGACCGTTCCGCGAAGTCAAGAGCATCTTTCCGCGACGCAATCGCCGAAACACTCAGCGCTCGCTGGGTCCAGCGGGAGGAGAAAAGCAAGGACACCGGCGACAAGACGATCGTATGGCGGCTGGAGCCGGATCTGAAAAAGCGTCTTCCTGGCAATTCGGATGAGATGCTCAACAAGGTGGCCGATCTCGTCAAGAAACGGCTTGCCGAGATGGACAAGTTGCTCGATGCGCCGCCGGACCAAATGAGCGAAGAGGATCGATTCGAGGTGACCAAGGGGAGGATCAAGGCCCAGAAGGGTGTTTTGGATGGCATTCCAGGCGCCATCCAACGTCTCGATAAAAACCCATGGATAGACGGCAGTAAACGGGTAGTCACTCTTACCGGCGGCGAGATCGCGGGAATTGCGCCTGCCATCAAGGACCTGGCGCAATTTTGGCATCCGGGCGGCCAACTGGGCGACCTGAATGGGAAGGTAACGCTCGAGTTGGTTGGCAGCACTTTGCAGCTAAGAGTCGGTGATGCCGAGGGTCTGATGCTGGCTTGGGGGCCGATGGAGGGCAACGGCAAAGACGGCATGGTCGATCAGATGAACCGCGATCGGCTGGCACGCCAAATCGAGTGTAATCGATACTGGCTTGTCGTGCCGAACATCGAATTCGTCCAGCAGGTGGCCGATCTGTTTGACAAGGCCGTCGAAAACTCGATGCCCGCGCTTGTCGACTGGTATGACCTGACCGGGTCCGAGCGGTTCGATAACCAGTTGACCTACCAATTCCAGGCCGAAATCGGCAGAGTTTACGGGGATATGTCGCTGTTGCGTCGTGACGTATCCGGAATCGCTTGCTATCGGCCGGACCAGTGGCTGGATTTGGAGGTTTATTTGATGCCGTCGGACCTGCGGACAAAGCTCGAACACAAGCAGAGCTACAGCCTGGAGGACCTTGTCGATCTTGCAAAGCAGATAGAGAAAGGCGTCATTGCCGAAAACCGGGAGTTGAGCATGTTTGTGGGTTTGGGCGCCGGATTGTGGCTATGTCAAGACGAGGTCCGCGAAATGCTCAAGCTGCTGATCAAAGAGGATGTGGATTGGTCCAAGCCATTGCCCGACGCCGGAATCGTCAAAACCTATGGAAAGCTCGGGGCCATCAAGGTGGAGAATGACGGCGACTTCCGTTCCTATACGGTAGAAGCTCGGCCGGAGCGCAGCGACAAGTATTCGTGTCACTTTCTCGCGAAGTGGAAACCAAAGTAGCACCTCGGTGATTTGTCTGTCATTCCGAAGCGAAGCGAGGAATCCCTTTCAGGAGGTCGTCAATAGTTGGAAGCTTCTGATAGGGATTCCTCGCTTCGCTTCGGAATGACAGAGTATAGCTATGCCTCGGCAGCAACCGCGCGTGGCAGGAAAGACTTGCAATACGCGCTGAGCTTTTCCAAGGCTGACCTGGCCTCGTCATCCACCGTCTTGATGCTCAAAACGCACATGGACAGGAGGGCAAACGCCTCATCTTCCGTCAAATCGACCGCTGCATATCTGTCAATCGTGTCCGTGGCCATCGAGACCCTCCCCAACGAACAGTTTTCTAGTCTCAATACGCTGAAAACCGGCTCAAGGTTCGGTTAGTTCCCCAAATTAGGACCCAAATCAAAGCATTTCTAGGGTCAATTCCATAGTCTGCCCCTTCCATGGCCTGGACGGAGTGCCGGGTACAATTGATATTGAAGATATATGGCCATCGCGCGAAGCCCCATGGGACGGGCGACCCGAACGACCCGCGAATTGCTCGAAATGATCAAATTCGAGCACACCGTATTCGCTCTCCCCTTTGCCCTTCTTGGAATGCTGCTGGCCGCCGACGGATTTCCACCTGCCCGGATCGTTTTCTGGATTGTCATAGCCATGGTAGCGGCGCGCAGCGCGGCGATGACCTTCAACCGCATCGTGGACAGGGAGATGGATGGCCGCAACCCACGCACTAGCGCACGCGCTCTCCCCGAAGGCCGTGTCAGCGTCGGGCAGGCCTCGCTGTTCCTGGCCATCATGGTCGCAATCTTTGTGCTCGCGACCTACGAATTGAACTCACTTGCCCTTGAGCTGGGTCCCGTCGCCCTGCTGCTCATCCTCACCTACTCCTACTCCAAGCGTTTCACCTGGCTGTGCCACCTGTGGCTGGGGCTGGCGATTGGGATCGCCCCGACAGCGGCATGGGTGGCGGTGCGAGGGTCGTTGGACCCGCTGCCGCTCTGGCTGACCGGAGCGGTGGCTTTTTGGATCGGTGGGTTCGATATCCTCTACAGCCTGGCGGATGAGCAGTTCGATCGCGCGCACGGCATCTGTTCCTTGCCTGTGCGATTCGGAGCCTCCACAGCGATTTGGGTCTCCCGCGCCATGCACCTGCTCAGTATCGGTTTTCTGTTGGCGGCCGGGATTTTCGCCGGGCTCGGCATCGTCTACTTTGTCGGGGTTTCGGTCATCACTTTGGCTCTCGCCTACGAGCAGTCTTTGGTCAAACCCGGCGATGTGTCCAAGCTGAACGTCGCCTTTTTCACCGTCAACGGGTTTGTGGGAATCGCCATGTTCCTGTTCGCTCTGGTCGATTGGGCGGTGCGCCGATGAGGATCGGCAGCGTCCCCTACCTCAACGCCCGCCCGCTGGTCGATTCTTTGGAAAATGATGCAAATGATGCGACCGGTCTCCCGACCGAGTCGCAAGAAAAACGCAATGATGCGACCGGTCTCCCGACCGAGTCGCAAGTCAAGCGTGATGACGTTAACGATGTGGCAGGGTCCTCGCATGCAGAGTGGCCGGAAGAGCAGTTCCCAAAGACCCGGCCACGAGAGGAAATGGGTGATGTGGCGGGGTTCACTATTACCGAATCCTCTCGCAAGCCGCCAACCAAGACCCCGCCATTGGAAATCGTCTACGACACCCCATCCCGCCTCGCGACCGCGTTGCGACTCGGCAAACTAGAAGCCGCCATGGTGTCGTCATACGAACTCCTCCTCCGCCCTGGCCTCCAGATGGCCCCGGATATCTCCATCAGTTCCGTCGGACGCGTGATGAGCGTGCGGCTACTGTCCAAAAAACCGATGGAAGAGATCGAGACCCTCGCGCTGGACCAAAGCTCCCTCACCTCCACCCATCTCGCACAACTGCTCCTGGCCGAAATCTATTCCTCCTGGCCCATGGTGTCGTCGTTGCCGCCGGACCCCATGGCGATGCTCGCCCAAAACGACGCCTGCGTGCTGATCGGCGACATCGGGATGTTCGCGCCTTCGGACGGTCTCCAAGTTCTGGACCTCGGCCAGGCCTGGCACGAACTGACCGGACTGCCGTTCGTCTGGGCGGCCTGGATCGGAGAGAACTTGGACCCAGCCCTCTGCTCTCTTCTCTTGGATGCCAAAGAGTCCGGCACATCGCGCCTGGTACAGCTTGCTGAGCAGCACGCAACCGAGCATGGCTGGGATCGAGGCCTATGCGTGGAATACCTGACGGAAGTGATGAACTACGATCTGACGCCCGAGCACCTCCAAGGCCTGGAACTGTTCCAAACACTCTGCATCAAGCACGGCCTGCTGGAATACCAGTATCCAATCTCAGTCGCCGCACAATCCGCCAGCTTGGTTTGAAGTAAACTCCAGACATGCGCCAAATACTGACAATCCTCGCCTGCGCGTGCGCCTGCACCCTCTTCGCCCAGCCCCATAGCGATGTCTTCGGAATGACGTTGGAAGATGGCGGCGCGGGACCGCGTGTCATTGCCGTCGCCGCCGGCAGCGTCGCGGAACGCGCGGGAATTCGGATCGACGATACCGTCGAGACCGTCGGACGAACGCAGGTGGCCAATGTGGCGGCAATGTTTGACCGGCTGGAGAAATCCGGCGACGAATTTGTTGTCACGTTTTCAGGACCGGCGGGAAGAAAAGTCCTGTCCGTACGGCGGCCGAATATCACTGGCCACATCGTCTTCCAATCCAATCGCGCCGGCAACACCGATATCTATGCGATGAACGCGGACGGATCGGGGATCACTCGGCTTACGGATACATCGGATAATGAGGCCAACCCGGTCAGGTCGCCTGACGGCAAGAAGATTGCGTTCACGTTGGCGCGGGAAGGTCTGTTCTTGGAGTTGTGCACGATGGATAAGAATGGCGCGCGTTACCGCGACCTCAGCAACACGCCGTCCGCCGAGACACTGCCGCGATGGGCGCCGGACGGAAAATCCATCTACTTCCTTGCCAACCAGAATCAGAAGTGGCAGGTTTTCCGCACCCCGTGGAACCGTTTCGATCCCACGCCGATCGTCGAAACCTCGCCGGACCAAAACAACATGGCTTGGACCTATCCGGCATTCGACGTTTCGCCGGACGGCAGGCGACTCGTGGTCCCGGGGCTTCGGGACGGCAACAACTTTGATGATGCGATTTTCGATTTGACCACGGGGCAGCCGCATGATTTCGCTGTGTATTTGCCGTCGAAAATTCGGCCCAGTTGGTCGAAGGATGGCAAGCGGATGATCGCGAATGCGCCGACGCCCTTCATTGTCGATACGATATCCGATACGGCCACGCCGCTGAAACTGCAACCCGGCGAGGCGGAGCTGATCGCGAGCATCACCTGGTCGCCAAGTGGCAGCTATCTATTGGTCGCCATGCGGCCCGCAAGAGATGAACCGACGCAGCTCTATGTAATGAGCGCGGACGGCTCGAACCGCACCCGCCTGACCTTCAGCACGTCGGACGACCAATTCGCCGACTGGACAGGAGAAAAAAAGGGCCGCTGATCCCGCCACCCCGCTGTCATTCCGATGGAGCTTGCCACTGAGGAACCCCTTTCTGGTTGGTGGCAACAACGCTGTCATTCCGAAGGAGCTTGCGACTGAGGAATCTCTTTCTGAAGCATCCTGGGTGCACCCGGCCCGGTTGCCAGCGGAAGGTCCTGAAAGGGATTTCTCGCTCCGCTTCGAAATGACAGCCACTTTGGCAACACACCGCCCACGCTGTCATTCCGAAGGAGCTTGCGACTGAGGAATCTCTTTCAGGAGTTTCCGGCGAGCACAATCATTGGCCGATGTCGAGAGGTCCTGAAAGGGATTTCTCGCTTCGAAATGACAGCCACTTTGGCCGCAAACCGTCCACGCTGTCATTCCGAAGGAGCGAAGCGACTGGGGAATTACCGGTACGTCTCCTACCACTCTCCCACCAGTCCAAAGTTGATTAGGATTTCATTGAAATCCAATAGATTTGTCTCCCCATCAAGATCCACGTCGGCCTCAGACCCCATGAAGTCAATGAGAACCGCATTTACGTCGGAGAGGTCTACGGCATCGTCATTGTTGACGTCGCCGCCGAGACAGAACACGGAAATCTCTGAAGTCTGATAATCTACTGATGGTACGAGGGCGGACAACCACTTGTCCGCTTTGAGTCCGATGTCGAATGAGCCGACCGGCAGATCTAGGGAGTAGGTTCCGTCGGCGTTTGGATTGACTCGTCTCCACAGAAACGGGAGATTGCTGCCAGGCAACCGCACATCATACTCAATGGTAGGTGGTGAGGCAGAGGCGGCTATACCATCAAACTCAACGGTGGCCTTCACAATTCGGCGCTTTGTCTCTGTCTTGAGCGAATACAAGAATCCGTCATTGGCTCCAACGATCAATCCGCTGGGCGAGAGGCACGGGTCCATGGGTATTGAATAGTGCCATACTGGCGGTACGTCCTTGCTCCACTTGAATGTGCCGTCATGGGCTAAACAAACTATTCTTCCCTCCCGGTTTACGACCAATATGCTCCCGTCGGCATCGATAACCGGAGGTCGGGCAGAGTCCAATTCGTTGAATAGTGGCGTGGTCCAAAGGACCTGGCCCCCCTTGACCGCGACAAGACTCAGGGGGACCGCGCCCAAATACAAGTATGCGTAAACAGTGCCGTCACGTCCGACAACAGGTGAGGAAGCGGTTCCACCCGGCCAAGCGACGGACCACAGCACATTGCCCTTCGTATCGATGCAGACGAGGCCGCCGGCAAAAGATGGAGATTCGCCAAAATAGGCAGTGAAGACAAGTTGGTTTTTTCCGAAGAATGCTATACGTGCGGGGTTAGCAGCGTGAATGGCGATCGGAGAGGTTTTCACCGAGCCCTTCATGTCAAACTGATCGAGTGAAATGGCCCACAGCCCAGATCCCTTTACTGAATAGCCGTTTCCGTCGCGACCAATGACAGCTTCATAGCCGGTGCTAAGAGAAACGTAACTTCCTTCAAAAGGTTTAGAAATTCCGTTTGAACCGACGATAAAGCCTTGATCTGTCACAACTATGCGAGGCGATCCACCTGGTATGTAGAATCTCATTAATCGATGGCCGTCCGGATCAAATAGATCGCCACTGCCCGAGGCACAAACTACATGCCCAGTTGGCAGCACGATAGGCTCCCCGCTGATGGGAGGATACGCCCAACGGAGCGCGCCGACGGGGTCGAGCGATGTGAAGCCAAACCAGCCAGTGCCCAAAAAGACGTTTCCGACATTGTCGGTGGCGATGGAGGTGCTCGAAAACGCTGCACAATCCGTCACCCAGTTGAATGCCGGAGGCGAAACGACTGCTACAAAGTCATTGCGACTGGTCCTCTGCGCATCGTGTTGGTACATCGGCCAGGCCGCAGGGTCGTATTGACCGAACGCCTGACTTCCGATGACTATCCATAGCAAAGTTAGTATCCGAGATAACATGTCCGCCCTCCCGCTCGAAATCTTCGTGATTAACAGTATACAGCTTTGCGAGGAATTAACGCCACGTTTGCAGGCGGTCGTCGAGGGTTTTATCGAACGCCCAGGGGAAAAATCCTCTGCTGGCCATTTCCTCCAAGATTTCACGCGCGTCGATTGGAGTGGGTCGGATTCAGCACCAATAAGTCTTGTAATTCTTCATTATAGAGCCTGTCGAGAGATTACGGTATCGGCAACGAGATGACGCGGGTGGTTCGCCAGTGAAGTAAGGACTCGGCGATGTCGTTGCTTAACTGAAGAACCGCTCCACTTCCGCTATCGTCGCGTTGGCGAGTTCCTTACACTGGAGCTGCCCGCGCACTGACTCGAACAGGTCGACTGCTTCCGTGGTTAGCTTGCCTCGGAAAGCCTCCTTCAGGATGCCTTCGTCGTGCGCGACAGCCATTACGTCACTCACGTTGGCTAACGGTATGGCTTGCCCAGGCTCTCTAACCCTGGCAACAGTGTTAGACCCCTTCGCCGCGAGAAACTTGTTCAGGCGGATCACGACGTGTACATCGTCCATTGGAAACATGTGCAGATCGTACCCGACGAAGACACGTAGGCAAAAAAATAATCCATCAACTAACACATTGTTGAGGTCAATTATCCCTTGACAGGATGTAATGCTTGGCGGTATCAACGAGCATCTTACTTTGGGACCGGCATTTAGGCGGGGACCCCTGGGTTTTAGGAAACCCAAAGGATACTGAGATGAGGATTCCGGATGCCATTAAGAGATGCGTCGCGTTCTTGGCAGTGAATGTTGGTGGGGCAGAACACTCGCGCAAGTTTGCTTGTTGTGGGACTGCATTTTTTGTTCGTGTCAAGGCAGAGAGAATGGAAGGCGCGAGATTTCTGTATGTTGTCACTGCTCGCCATGTCGCGGAAAATGCGAAATCGCACGGCGATCTTTATCTCAGGCTGAATACTCGCGATTGCCAGCACATTTACAGTCAGATCACTGGGAATTGGATAGTCCCCGAAGACCCAATGATCGATCTAGCTGTCCTCCCAATGTTCTTTGATGAGGACCTTGAGGTTTCCCCACTTGAAGAAGCCTCCTTTGCAACTGAGGAAGTAGCTCGGGATTGTGATGTCGGCATTGGTGACGAGGTGGTCATACCCGGCCTTTTTGTCCGACGACATGGAAGACAGCGGAACATCCCAATCTTGCGGACCGGCTCGATTGCGGCCATGCCAGAGGAGCCTTTGGAGGATAAGCAAGGCGAATTTGATGCATATCTAATCGAATCACGATCTATCGGGGGATTAAGCGGATCACCCGTTCTTGTTGTAAAGACTCCTGGTCGCATCGAGAGTGGGCACGTGATTTTCGACTGGCGTTTGCGACTTCTCGGCATCATTCGGGGCCATTGGGACAGGGGAGATGAGGAGATAGCAGACTTTGCCAAGATCGGTGATGCGCAGGTAAACATGGGGATAGCGATTGTCACTCCAGTTCAGAAACTCCTTGATCTACTCTATCGGGCGGATGTCTTGTCAAGAAGAAGGCAGGTTGAATCGGAAGAAGCAAAAAGGCTTGGCATCCGGTTGGATTCGGTCGGTACCGGCACCCAGGAAACAATTAACTAGGGAACAATTCGCGGACTCGTTGAGGCGGATGTCCGCTAAGAATACTTCTGGATTCTCCTGCGCTTGGTAAGGCAGCGATGTGTTGGGGCCCTCGGCTTCCGATTGCCACGGTATGCCGACCGCCTCAGACCTCAACACGGAATCCGATGTGCCGGGGTCTAGGATAACGGCAATTCCGCACGTGATCGTAGAAGTGAACCCCGGCACATCGGGCGGCTCCAAAAAGGGCCGACGCTGCGGGCACTTGGGTTATGTCCACAAGCAGCCAATCGGCATACGGACCCGCGGCTGCAAGGACTGGGGATTGCCAAGGGAGAAAATGATCATTAGGAGTGTCGTAGAATCTCCTACCGGTCCAACTCCAACTCGTGCAGCGTGCCTGGCCGGTCGCGCCAGGAGGGTTTGACCTTAACCCACAGCTCCATGAACACCTTCCGCCCCAGCATCTCCTCGATCTGCACGCGCGAACGCGCCCCGATATCCTTCAGCATAGACCCGCCCTTCCCGACCAAAATCCCCTTCTGGCCCTCGCGCTCCACGTAGATCGTCGCGGCGATGTAGATCATGCCGTTCTCCCGCTCCTCCCACCGGTCGATCAGCACCGCCACCGCGTGCGGCACCTCCTCGTGCGCCAGCAGCAGCGCCTGTTCGCGGATGAACTCGGCGGTCAGGAAGCGCTCAGTGGCGTCGGTCACCTGCTCCTCCGGGTAGAGCGGCTCGCCATGCGGCAGCAGCGGGACCAGGAGCTCCAGCAGCTTGTCCAGGTTGTCTCTCCGCGTGGCGCAGGTCATCATCCAGGGTGTTCCTTCCGGCAACAGCGCCCAGTAGGCCTCGGTGTGCGCCTTCACTTTGTCCGCCGGCAGGCGGTCCATCTTGTTCATTGCGAGGACGACGGGTGTTGGGGTCTTGGATATCGGTGGTAGTTCGGGATTGCTAAGAGTGAACCCCGACACATCAAGTCTTGCATGATGCGACCGGTCTCCTGACCGAGTCGCATCATCAGAGGTCGTATTGTGGGTGAACACTTGCGACTCGGTCAGGAGACCGGCCGCATCGCCAACCTCCTTCACTTGCGACTCGGTCAGGAGACCGGTCGCATCACCCGGACCTGTCGCAACTCGAGTTATCAGGGCCGCAACCTCCCGGTCGCCGGCGCCGGGGAGATGCGATCCGTCCACAACAAACAGAACCGCGTCCGCCAGTTCCAACGACTCCTTCGCCGAGCGAAGCATGTGCACGCCCAACCGATTTTTGGGAGCGATCATACCGGGCGTATCGACGAACGCAATCTGAAATTCCGGCTGAGAAAGAATGCCCAGCAAATTGCGCCGCGTTGTCTGCGGCTTCGGGGAGACGATAGCAACCTTCTGCCGCACCAAAGCATTGATCAACGTGCTCTTGCCCACGTTCGGCACTCCCACAACCGCCACCGTCCCAGATCGATACGCCATCAGCTCTTCTTACGGAAGCGGAATGTGACCCCGAACTCCTCCGACGATGTGGGCTCCGGCGCGGGCGCTGGGGCAGGGGAAGAGGCGCGAGGCCTCCGCGGCGCGCGGCGAGGACGCCCAGGTTTCTCTTGTGCCGGTTCCGGGCCGCGGACCGGCGGAGCCTCTTCCTCCAAGTCCAGATGGAAGATGGGTTCCGGCGCGGCCGCTCGCGGCGCGCGGCGAGAAAGTCGCCTCTGCGGCGGCGGCCGAACGATCTCGGGCGCCTCCGGCAATGCGGCATTTTCCAAGGCATCAAGCTCGGCCGGCTCCCCAATAAGAAGTATTTTCGTCGTGCCATCCTGAATATTGAAAGATGCATCTTGGAACTGCTCGTCGCCCAGCGCGTCCCGCATCTCCCATCCCGACGGTACGGATACCGTGCGCCTTCCGCCCCGGCCCGCGTGCAGCGTAAGGAACGGCGGATTGATGTGCGCAACGTCCTCCGACGTGTCCCAAATCCGAACACCCGCCAATTTGCACAGACCTCGGATCAGCGTCGGCGAAACCACCGGCTCGCCCAGGAACACCGATCGGAACGCCAATTCCCGGCTTCCCGGCGCGTTGACTTCCCGAACCACAAACGAGGGCAGTCCCGTGTCGGTGTACTCGCCAAGCTGCTGACAGTCCTCTTCGACCGCAAAATAGGTTGGCTCGAAGTGGCTGTCGACCGCGAACGCGTTGTCGTCCAAGTGATCGGTGAGCAGATGTCGCTTCTGCGTAATCGTCGTTCCCGGACGGCTGGCGAACGGCTGGTGCTTCAGGGCAATGCCGGTCACTTCCCGAATTCGGTCCATCGCGGGTTTGTGATATTCCATGATCGCCGCCGCGTACCACCACATCAGCGTCTTGCCGCCGCGATGCAGCTTGTCCTTGATCGCGGTGCGGACCTGTTCGCCGATGTCCCACGCGTTGAGGAATAGATACAGCTTGCAGCTCGGGAAGTCGGCGCGGGTGAGGTCGGACAATAGATAAAATCCCGCCGTCACACCCGATCGCAACACGGCCTCGCGGACCGGCTCGATCAGTTGGCTGTGCATGTGCGGCTGTTGCAGCATGCCCATCGAGCGCTCATCGATCAGGACGGCGACCTCCGGCGCGGACGGCTTTTCGGCATAGCGTTTTGCCCAAATCTTACGGGCCTGCTCGGCGCGCGACCAGATAGAGCGGGTGTCCAGCCAACCGTTGCCCCACGTGTCCATCCACGAAATGCCGGCGGAATGGGCCATCGCCATGCCAAATCCACGCCAGTGGGCAGCCTCGAGCGCCTGCGGATTCTCGAGAGCCGGATTAAAGTCGTCTGCCTCATCCTTTTTGCGCAGCCCTGTCTTGTAATCCTCTTCGATGATATACAGTTTTCCGGCGAGGCCCACGGAATCGATGGGGGCCGGGAAGGGGGCCGCTCCGCCAGGCAGCCGCGCGGAATAGGTCGGCGGACCCGCAATCAAATCCACATCCGGACATTTGAGCAGCCGGGCGAGGGAGAGATGGCCGGAGTGCGGGTGGCTGAATTCAAATGTGTAGCCGTAGGAGCAGCCGACAAGGAGCGCGCCCTTCGACGTCTCTTTGACCACGCGCGCCAGCTTTCCGATGCGCTCCACGTAGGCATCGGAAAGGAATTCATGATAGTCGACCCAGCGCCGTTCCTTCCGTTCCGTCAGCAGCGTCTGGTCGGAATCGATCCGCTCGCCATATTTTGGGACCCGCAGATCCGAAAAGTCCAAGGTTCCATCGTGCCAGGACGCTCGCAGGGCGACGATGTCGCCGTAATAACGATCCTTCACCCATCTACGGAAGGCCTCTTGGGCCGCGGGCGAATCGTCGTATCCCAAATCGGGACCGTTGAACCATTCTCCGCGCTCCAAGTGGTATCCAAGGACGCGATCTCCGCCCTTGTGCTTACCTACTTCCGTAACAAGCTTCTTGAGACACGCCTCCGCTTCCGTCCACCAGTCCTTGGCGCAAATGGAAGGATCGGCAAGCGTTCCGTCCGGGTATCGGTAGACCGCGTCGGGGTATTTCGCCGTCCATCCCTTGACCTGGCTGAACACGGTTCGGAACATCACCCACGCATCCGGCGCGACCTGCAATACGCTGTCCAGAAGACGCTCCGCTTCATCCGCCGGGGCCTCCTCCGCGTTCATATCGATCGGCAGCTCCAAGAAGAGCGAAAACAGGCGGACTCCATTCTCCGCCGCCTTGGCGATCTGCGAAAGGACCGCCTTTTCCGATGCCTCCGAATGAATGTTGCCAAAGAAGAAATGCGGGATGACTACCTGTTCGTTGAGGATAAGGACCGGCTGGCCGTTGGCAACTCCCACGCGAGGGGCGCCCTTTGGCGCGGCGATGGCTCGCTCCCAGCGGTCCTGCTCCCGTCTCGGCCTCGCCACTGCGGGCGCCGGAAGGAACTGTTCTAATTCTTCGACGCTCAGCCGCTCTTCTACCGGTTCCGGTTTCGTGCGTCTGCGAGACGCAGCCGATTCGGTCGACCTTCCTCGTCTCGGCGCCGGCGTGGGCTTCGGCTCTGCCGACTCCGCCGATTTCGGACGACGGCCCCTTCGTTTCGGTTCCGGGGGCCGCTGGTCGTATCCAGGGATCGGCGGCGCATCGTCGGGAATGCTGACCCGCATGCGACGGGGTGGATTCGGCGCCACCTCAACTACGGCAACCGGGCTGGTTTCCGGCTCATTGGCGTTGGTGACTTTTCGGGTGCGTCTGCGTCGCCGTGTCGGCGCATCTGACGGCCCGTCCGCGACGGGCCGAACGATCTCTTCATCTCTCGGTTTTCTTCGCATCTTTATCGCCTAATTCTTCTAAAGTGTTTCCGACCACGCGAGCAGGTCCGCAGGTGTCCGGAAAATCAAATCCGGTTCACTCGCCGCAACACGATCCCGTGTCTGCGCTCCCCAGAGCACCGCGGCCGTCTTGCATCCGGCGGCCTTGCCGCACTGCACGTCGTAGTCCGTGTCGCCCACAAAAAGGCTATCCGTCGGGCCGATGCCGATCCGCTAGCACGCCAGCAAAGCCGTGTCCGGAGCCGGTTTCGGATGCGATACTTCGGACGAATTGACCGTCGCATTCAGCGAACCGTTAAGCTCCAGTCGGGGAAGCGTGTGAGAAAACTCATTCTGCTCCTTGCTGGTAACCAGCGCGGTCCGGATTCCTTTTCGCGCGCAGACCCGGACGGTTTCCAACGCTTCCGGTATCGGATGTTCCAACTGCTTGCCTGCTTCGTAAGCCACTATCTGAAATCGTATCATCGCCTCATGATCCGGCTTCCGGGTCGCGCGATCGTCGAACCACCGGACCTGTACTTCGAGCGGGCGTCCTATAATGCCACGGATGTCTTCTGCCGGAATCTCCACCCCAAGGTGCCTGCGATAGGTCTCCCCAAGGGTTTGCAAAATTAGCTCCATCGTATCGACCAATGTGCCGTCCACATCGAAGAGGACGGCCTTTGGCGGTGGCAGGATGGCGTCGCCGCTCGATGGCATATGGCGCTATTTTGGCAGAATTGCCCGCAACTTAGCTAGCGGGGGTTACAACGGAGGCCGGAGGAAGCTTCTGTGGCCTGCGCCGGGCGGACACCACATAGCCGATTCCGGCGAAAAGAATCAGCACAACCGCCGCGGCTTGGGCGTCCGTAAGCCAACCTACTAGATAGGTCGAAGTGGTTCCCGC
Organism: Fimbriimonadia bacterium; assembly: GCA_041483895.1. Taxonomy (GTDB): domain Bacteria; phylum Armatimonadota; class Fimbriimonadia; order Fimbriimonadales; family JABRVX01; genus JBGPGO01. The sequence goes on along the minus strand of JBGPGO010000005.1, from coordinate 10,848 downwards.
CCGGAAGATCTCATCCACAAAGCGATAGATGCCGTGGAGAAAAAGGAATGCCCAAAAGATTTGGCCGGTGAACCCGCGTCGCCTGTCCAGCCACAGCAAGAACCCGAACAGAAAGAGGTTTGCCGCGGTTCCATAGAGCTGAGTGGGGTGGCTCGGCGGGGTCAAGCCGCTAGACGTATGGAACTGGACGGCCCAGGGCAGATCGCACGGTCCTCCATAGCAGCAGCCGTTCAAAAAGCAGCCGATTCGGCTGATGGCATAACCGATCGCAAGCGACGGGGCCAGCAAATCGGCGAGGGGCAAGAAGGCCAACTTGTGCTTCCGGGCGTACGCGTAGACTGCCAGAGCCCCGAACAGCAGGCCGGTGAAATAGGTAAGCCCGCCCTCCCAAATCTTGAAAATCGATAGAAGATCGTGGCTGTAGGTCTTCCAATCCTGAAGGACGAACCCCACCCGGCCGCCGATGATCCCGGCAAATAGCGCAAGTACCGCCAGATCCAGGATTCGGTCCTTATCTACCCCGTATTTTGCCGATCTCCTCTGGGCAATCCAGGCGCCGATGATAAAACCAAGCACCAGCATAACGCCGTAGGATCGAATCGGGATGCCAAAGATATGGAACAATTCGGGGTACATTCACCGCTCCTGGGTTTCGCTCCAACTAAATATACCTCTCGGATCGTTCCCTCGTTCCCGCCCGTTCGGTTATAATTCGCATTCGTTTCCGAACATTTCTGTTGGCGACTCTGTTAAAGAATAGGGAAGAAACAATATTGCGGGTCATTTTGGCCCAAAGTTCTTGGCGAGTGGGGGAATTTATATGCCGCAACTACGTAGGGACCCGGTAACACGGGAGTGGGTTATTATCGCCACGGAGCGACAGCATCGCCCGTCGGATTACGTGCATCCGAATAATCACCCCGCCGTCCCGGAGTTCGATCCCGACTGCCCGTTCTGTCCGGGAGCAGAGGCTAAGGCGGGACTGGAGGTATTAGCCTACCGGCCGCCTGATACCGCACCCGACGCGCCCGGATGGTGGGTGAGGGTGGTTCCTAACAAATATCCGGCCCTTTCCCAGGAAGGGGAACCGGAGCGGCAGGGCTATGGGATGTACGATTGGATGCACGGCGTGGGCGTGCACGAGGTCATTGTGGAGACGCCTCGCCACGATCTCAGCATCTCGACAATGACCCATCACCAGCTTTGCGAAGTGCTATGGGCCTACCGGGACCGCTGCCTTGACCTGTCCCAAGACAGCCGAATCCGCTACACGATGCTGTTCCGCAACCACGGCACAATTGCTGGGGCAAGCCTCGTCCACCCGCATTCCCAGCTTATCGCGCTGCCCATGGTCCCGCACGAGGCCGAAGTAAAGCTAAAGGGACTCGAGGCATATTACGCCTTTCACGAACGATGCGCGTACTGCGACATGATCCGCCAAGAGCTGAATTACGGCCAGCGAATCGTCGCCGCGAACGATCACTTTGTCGCCTTCGCTCCTTTTGCCCCCAAATACGCCTTCGAGACCATCATCTGCCCACGTGAGCATCGGCGGCTGTTTGTGGAAGAGACCCGGCACGCCATGGAGCCTTTGGCCCAGATCATGAAGGATGTGATGCAGCGTCTCGACGCCTGCCTGACCGATCCGCCGTTCAATTTTACGCTTCATACCGGCCCCGTAAACACAACGCCTGAACCGATGTTCCACTGGCACCTCTCCATCATGCCCCGTCTGATGATTGCGGCGGGATTTGAGATGGGTACCGGCATCTACATCAACTCCACCTCTCCGGAAGAGGCCGCGCGGCTGTTGCGGGAGGTGGAAATCATCGGCGAGGTCCAGAAGACGAAACCGATGGCTCAGGAAGAGGATAATCCAACTCCAGTCGAGCCGCAATCGTCCCTAATCCAGTAGAATTTGCCCACATCCGGGTCAAGTTCGATTCGATATTCGTGCGTTCCAAAGGCCGCATTGCGGCCATCCGATCCATTCGCTTCGGAGTGCCGGGTAATCTGGGCCTTCTGCGGTTGGGGGCGAATGGGTGCTGGTGTGCTCCGCGGTCTTCAAAACCGTTGGGACTCGCTTCGCGGGTCCGGTGGGTTCGATTCCCACACGCTCCCGCCATGCCCCATATTCACAAATGGTAACGCTGGCTTCCAGCCGGCATAGGTCCTATACGCCCTATACGCCCTTTACGTCTGATGCCGGCTGGAAGCCAGCGTTACGAGATAGAATCGTGGCATGCTCATCGCAATCATAGCCCTTGCAGTCGCCAAGCCCGTCGCCATTATGATTCACGGTGCGGGGGGTGGCGGCTGGGAGTACATGCAATGGAAGCCAATCTTTGAAAAGGCCGGTTTCCATGTGATCGCGCGGGATCTCGTGCCTGCCGGGGGCCTCGAGAAGACCACTTTGGCAGATTACGTCGAGCAGGTGGTTGCCTGGGCCAAGGCCGAGAAGGGTCCAGTGATCTTGGTTGGGGCGAGTATGGGCGGGCCGATTGCTCTGAAGGCGGCTGAGCGTCTCAAGCCTGCCGGGGTGATCTTGATCAACGCCGTCCCGCCCGTCGGGGTCGCCCCGAAGCAGGAGGCGAAACCGCACCCGGCCATTGTCCGATGGGCGGGCAGTCCGAGGCAGGATTCCGTCGATGCGATGCCAGACAGCGATGCGAAAATGATCGACTATGCGTGGAAACGATGGCGGGATGAGTCGGGAGCCGTTATGGATGCCCTCTCGTCCGGCATCGCTTGCGCCAAGCCTTCTTGCCCCGTGCTGGTCGTCATCGGCGAGGACGACAAGGACATCTCCCCGAATACCAGCCGTGCCGTCGCCGCATGGGCATCCGCCGATGTCTTCACCTATCGCGGCGTCTCGCACGTCGGCCCGCTGCTCGGCCGCCGCGCGCCGGAGATCGCGCGGCAGGTCGTCGACTGGCTTGCCGCCCGTGCCATCGGTCCCCCGTAACGCCGGCATCCTGCCGGCATTGACCTTTGCCGGCAGGAGGGTAGCTCTCCGCGATAGGACATGTCGGTCGTATAGGTCTTATAAGTCCTATGAGTCCTATGCCGGCTGGAAGCCAGCGTTAGGTTTGGGAAACCTTTGCCGCCTGGAAGGCAGCGTTACGGTTAATGCCAGAATCGCACCTATGCGCCTCGGTATCTTCAAATCTCTCCGACAGAAAGTCAGCAAGGTATTGGGCCGCGGCATCATCGACGACGAGCTGTTCGACGACCTGGAGGAGTCGCTGATTGGGGCCGACGTATCGGTTTCTGAAGTGAACGTGATGCTGGAGGAGCTCCGGGGGGCGATCAAGGAGGAACGCCTTCAGGACCCGGACGAAGTGCGAACCAGGCTGGAAGCAATTATCGCCCATCGATTCGCTGAATTGGAAAGCTCCCGCCTCATCGTTGGCCCGGAAAAGCCGACCGTATATCTGTTCGTGGGGGTCAACGGGTCGGGGAAAACGACGACGATCGCCAAGCTGGCGGAACGATATCGCCGGGAAGGGAAGAGTGCGCTGTTGGCGGCGGCGGACACGTTCCGGGCGGCGGCCGGAGAGCAGTTGGCCATCTGGGCGGATCGGATCGGCGCGCAGATTGTGCGGCATCAGGAGGGAGCGGACCCGTCGGCGGTAGTCTTTGACGCGATCACGGCGGCAAAGGCGCGCGGGACCGACTATGTTCTGGCAGATACCGCGGGACGACAACACACCAAAACAAACTTAATGCAGGAACTGGCGAAAATCGCGCGTGTGACGGAGAAGGCGCTGGGCCGGCAGCCCGATGAGACGCTGCTTATTTTGGACGGCAACGTGGGCCAAAATGCCGTGCGGCAGGCCGAGGAGTTTCTCAAAGCGGCCAACGTCACCGGCATCGTTCTTACAAAACTGGACGGCACGTCGCGAGGCGGCGCAATCCTCTCCGTAACGAAGCAGTTGGGAATACCCATCAAACTGATTGGCGTTGGGGAGAAGGCCGAGGACCTGGTGGACTTCGACCCAAAGGCCTTTGCGGGAGGTCTGTTTGACTAAGCTCGCGCTCATCCTGTGCGCCTGCCTGGTTGCCGCCGGATGCGACAATCGGGAGAAGCCGAAGCCTTCCACCGCGTCGATCCTGATCCTGCTCCCCGGCGAAAGCGAAGCGATTGACGACATTGTCAGCGGGGCCATGGCGCAATTCAAGCCGTGGGGGATCGACGCAAAGACGCACAATGCAGGCAACGCCGCTCGATTGGGCGATGAATTTCGCCTAGCGTTGAAAGATTTTCCAGACCATGTAATCGTTCCCAGTATATCGGCGGATGCGTCGGCCGATGTCGTGAAAAGCGCCTTCGATCACTCCGTGTACTGCTATCTGGTGGGACTCGACGTGCCCTCGTCGCCCAGGTCCTCCAGCATCGCACCCGATGGCGTCCGCATCGCCAACTCGATCGTAGCGAGTTTGGACATCGCAAAACACCCGGGCGCATATAGAATTCTGATCACTCATTCCAACGATACGATGGTCGATTCGGAGCTAATCTACGCGAGACTCGTAAGCAAATACTTGCCGAATCCAAGCGTCACGGTGGAATCTGCGGCAATCAACAAGGAATCAAGCGGAAAATACGATGCCGTTATCGCGGTGGGCGCAGGCGCGATCGATGCGGTCGTGGGACGAGAATCGGGCCTGATCATTGGGATCGATGGTGGCAAGCGTGGAATTGCTGCGCTGCGAGAGATGAAGCTCGATCTGTTGTATCAGCCGAACTGGTTTCAGGCGGGCGCGCTCGCGGCCCGTGCCGTCGCGGACTCGATCAATAAGACTTCGTTGCCGGCGCTCGCCATCGAAGTTCCCGTTAATGCACTGGATCATTCGAATGTGGATACCTACATCAAAACATATAGGGTGTTGCCGGCATACAAGGGCCTGACACGGCCGTTGCCAAAGGAGGAACAGGAAGGTTTCGATCGGGCGATCACCGAAAAAGGGACTCAGGGGAAGGCCTCGCGGTAGATGCGCGGGGAATCTGCCGCTTCCCAGCGCTCTATTCCATGATTTCAGGTCGAGACTATTTTTGCCCACCGCGTCGTCCAATTTTGGACATGTGCTCGCGGTTAGCGGACACTTTCTGTCCACCGCGTCGCCCTATTTCAGCCATGTGGGCCCGGTTTTGAGAGACTTTTTGGCCTCCCTTTTTCCCGGCGGCTCGATGACCTTCTGGGTCACCGTGCCAACCACGACCTTTATTCATGCGATCCATCGCAGCCTTCCCTTGATCTTCAGGCACAAAGCACCTCCTGAATATCCCCCAGTACGACGCGAGGTGGGAGGGAACACCACACCCCCGAAGGTTGCCCCTTGGCAAAAGCGCCGCCGAAGGAGGAACGCGGACATGTTAACACGGATTTGCCGATCTGCCTGCTGTCCAAACCTACGGATATCTGCTCAGATATCCCCGAGCAATCGCTGGGAAATGCCGCGAACCGGACGATAGGCGGGATCGATCCGGGCCGCGGCCGCAACCATCTGGTCGAGGCAGATGCCGGTCGCGACCGCGACATTCAGCGATTGCATGAGGCCGTAGAGGGGTATTGCCACGTGAAAATCACAGGCTTCGCTGTGCTCTTTCGGAATCCCCGTCAGCTCTTCCCCGATGAGCAGGGCAGCAGGGAATCTCCATTCGATCGTGTGGACATCCACGGCATCATCGGCAATATCTAATGCGTAAAGGGTGTTTCCGTCCTTTTTGGCGGCGCTGATTGCCGATTCCGGCTCCACCCACTCGTACGGCTGCCAGACGTGGCCGCCCATCGCGCCGCTGAAATCCCTGTCGGGCCTGGGCGCGAACTGCACCATCTCCAATCGGAATGCCTCCGCGATTCGCAGCAGGTTGCCGTGGTTGATCTCCTTGTCCAGCTTGCAGCAGATGAGCCGTATCGGAAGCCGTGGAATCTGTGAATAGGAATCGCGCAGTCCGGGATCGTCCGGGTTCCGGCGGCTGGCCTCCCAGACTTCCCGCATGTGACTCATTGCAAGTGTATCCTTACGTTTCTCTGCCATGATCAGGGTAGTGTCAGCAATCCATTCGTTTCTGAAGGCGTCCCATCCTACCCGAGGGACCTACCAGGCGCCCGGACCTATTTACTTTTGTAAGCCCAACCGTTTAGAATGGACAAAATCACGCAAACACGGAGGAAGACATTGAAACTCAACCGGCATTTGCCGCTTCTCGTAGCGCTTATCATCCCGATGTCGATGGCATCGGCCGACACTCAGACCGACTTCAAGAAGTTCATCAACGGCATCAAACCCAAGGTAGTGAGCGCGATGAAGAACAAGAACCTCAAGTTCTTCGACAGCATCTCCACCGACGACTTCACGTTCACCGACAGTGATGGAAAAACGACAGATCGCAAGACGTCGATGGACCAAATGAAGCAGCAATTCGGGATGACCAAGTCGATGTCGGTAACGCTGAAGTTGGCCAACATCAAGGCAACTGATGATACCGGCGTCATTGATTCGATAAACAACTACAAGATAACGACGAAACCAGGTCAGGACAAAAAGACCCACCACATGACCATGGTGACTTACGAACGGATCACATGGAAGAAGATGGGGAAGACCTGGAAGGTGTCGAATATCACCCTATACAAGAAGGGTAAGGCGACAATGGATGGCAAGCCGTACGACCCATCTAAGGCTGGCAACGGCTAGCGGCAACTGGTACAATTCCCGGACAAATCTTAATCTGCGAGGTCCAATATGAGAAATCTAAGAAATATCTTCGTATGGAGCATGTGTTTGTCGGTAGCGGCCATGGCCGCCGCCGATGCCAACTCCGACTTCCTGAAATTCTGCAAGGATATGGCGAAAAAGACCGACGCCGCGTTTGCGAAACGCGACACCGCCTTCTTTGACAAAATGTCCACCGATGACTTCACCTATACCGAAATGGGGCAACAGCAAAACAAGAAGGATGCCCTAAAACAGATGAAGGCCATGTTCAAGACGAGCAAGACCATCGATTCTAAGACAACGGTTAAGAGTTCGAAGGTTACCGGCAACACCGGCGTATGTCAATGCGTTGGGACATTCAAGGCTGTTATGATGATGCCCAACGACAAAAAGTATCATAAGATGACGGGCACCGAATATGACACGCAGACCTGGGTCAAAGTTGGCAAGACCTGGAAGTTGTCCAAAATCGTTCAGACGAAGACGGCGAACATGAAGTTGGACGGCAAGCCGTTCGATCCGTCGAAAATGGGCGCCATGGAAGCGCACGGGGCAAAGAAGGGCAAGTAGCACGCCGCGCAAACAAACCGATATCCCCGACGTTGCATCGTCGGGGATACTATTTCTTTTCATTGACGATCGCATCGTCAACCCACCTAACTACCGCTCCTCGATCGGTACGAAATCGCGGGTCATTTGGCCTTCGTAGATCGACTGCGGCCGGATGATTCGATTGCTGTCCAACTGCTCGATCATGTGCGCCGACCAGCCGACCGTGCGCGCGACCGCGAAGATCGGCGTGTAAACGTGTATCGGCAGTTCGAGCAGATAGTAAAGCCAAGCGGCGGGGAAGTCCACATTCGGGAATAGCTGCTTCGCATCCCACATATCTTTCTCGAGGATCTCCGCGATGTCCCACCACTTCATGTTTCCAAGGTCCTCGCTCAGCTTCTTCCCGACCTTCTTCAAAATCGGAACACGGCTGTCGCTCTTGCGATATTCGCGGTGGCCAAAGCCCATGATCTTCTTCTTCTCGGCCAGCGCGCGATCGATAAAACCATGCGCCTTTTCGACCGATCCGATCTCCAGCAGCATCTCCATCGCCGCCTCGTTAGCGCCGCCGTGCAGATTGCCTTTCAGCGCGCCGATCGCGCCGACCGTCCCACTGTACAGATCGCTGTTGGAACTTACGATGACTCGCGCCGTGAATGTGGAGCAGTTGAAATCATGCTCCATATACAGAATCATGGAGGTGTTTATCACGTCCGCCGCCGACTGCATCGGCTTCGTCCCTTTCAACATATACAGGAAGTTGGCGGCGTGGCCCAGAGAGCTGTCCGGCGCGACCGGTTCCTTGCCTTCATGCACGACGCGATATCCATTCGCAACCACGGTCCCCATCTTCGCGAAAAGCCGGGTGGCCTTGCGGATGTTGGCGTCGTGGCTGTTGTCCGCACTTTCGGGATCGTGGAGGGCAACCGCCGAAACGAGAGTTTGCAGCCATGCCATCGGATGGCTGCTGGTCGGCAGGCAGCGCATCACGTCATAGACTTTGCTGGGAATCTCCCGTTCCGACACGAGATTCTTCGTGAATGCGTCGAGTTGCGCCTTCGTCGGGAGCTCACCATTGAGCACCAGATAGGCGGTTTCCTCCACCGGCGTGTGCTCGGCAAGGATGTGTACGTCGTAGCCTCGATAGGTCAAGCTGCTTCGCTCGACATCGATGCGTGAAATTCGGGTGATGCCCGCGGGAATCCCTTGGAGTCCGGGGCTGTATTCCGGGTGCTGTAATTGTGCAGCCATTTTAATAACCTCGCTGTTATCTAGTCTTCAAACCGTTCCGCTAACTCTTTATCAAGCCGATTGTAACTGTCATAGTCAATCAGCTCATAAAGCTCTTGCCGGGTTCTCATTCTATCGAGCAAACCGGCCTGGGTTCCCGTGGCCTTAAGCTCCGCGTAGGTTTCTCCGACCGCCTTCAACATCACCCGGAACGCGGTCATCGGGAAGATAACCAAATTGTACCCAAGCTCCTTGAACTTGACGGCGGGTATCAAGGGGGTTTTGCCGAATTCGGTCATATTCGCCAAAAGCGGGGCCTGTATGGATTTTCGGAAGGCGGCGAACTCCTCCTCGCTCTGTAGGCCTTCGGGGAAAATGGCGTCCGCTCCGGCGTCGAGATAGGCTTTTGCCCGCTCGATGGCTCTGTCCAGCCCTTCGACATCCCTGGCATCCGTCCGCGCCATCACCACGAAATCGGGGTCTTTCCGCGCCCGGCACGCCGCAGCCACCTTCTGCTGCATGAAATTGATGGGGACAAGCTGCTTTCCGTCCAGATGCCCGCAGCGCTTTGGGGAGACCTGGTCTTCGATATGCAGCCCGGCCAGCCCGGCGGCCTCAAACTCCCTCACTGTCCGCATTACGGCGTGGACGCCCCCGTATCCCGTGTCGGCATCGCTCAAACATGGCAACCCGCTCGCCTCAACCACGTACCTGGCCTGCCTCGCCATCTCCTCGCGGCTCAAAACCTCGATGTCCGGCAACCCGGTCAACCCGTTCGCCACTCCCGCGCCGGTCACATAGAGCGCTTCAAATCCCGCCTTCGCCGCCAACCGTGCTGTAATCCCGTCGTAGACCCCCGGCATCACCACCCCGCCCCGCCCCATCAACTCCCTCAACCGCCTCGCCATTGTCATGCCGAGTAGGATACCAGCCCCCCCGTAACGCTGGCTTCCAGCCGGCACTAGATAGGATCGTAGCCGCAGGTTCTCGTTCCGATGCCCTGACCGAATCGCCGCGACCAAAACCTGCGTTTGACCACGGTAGAAATGCCGGAACGGATGGTTATTGGCAATTCCACCCCTCCTACGCGGGTCTTGTGGTCGTCAATTCGATCACGGTTCAGAACGAGGACCCGCGGCTACCTCCCGCATGCAGGTTAGGGTGGGGGTTCCGAATCCGCGCGGAGCAACTGTTGCGGATCCACAGCCCCCTCGCCCGCCGACCGGAGCAGTTTGTCTGGTTCCTCCCCCGCTGGCGCCGCTCGGAGCAACGTCGCCTGGTCCTCCTGCCTCGCCGCTCTCGCCCGCACCGCCGTAAGAACCTCCTCCGCCCTCGCATGGAACTGTGCCGGACCGGAGTGAACAAACCGCTCAAGCGCCGCGACTGACTCTCTTGCTCCGACGAGCGACAGGACATGCAGCGCGCCATTAGTCAGACGTGATTCACTTGAATCTAAGAGATCAGAAATTGCCCGCCTCTCATCTTCGCCGTACCGTTCTGCCACGGAGCTGTCGACGCACGCAAGCACACCCGCCAAGATTGGCGCCAGCGTTTTCCGAAGAGTTCGCTCGCGAAACGCAACGGCAAGACCGCCCGCCACCGCCGGCTCGGCGAGAATCCTCAGTACATGAGCGATGCGGCGTCGGCGCTGCCTCAGCGACCAAATCCTCCAACTGAAGCTGAGTACAAATGCGAGAAAACTGGACGACCAAGGCGTATTGTGAGCGTTTGGATACGACTGAGCAACCAATATTCCGACGCCATACACCGCCGCCGTAAAGAGAGCCACCTCGAGCGGGGCCAATAGGATGGTTTTCCTGGCATCGCGTTGCATCTCAGTCAGGTCGAGAACCAGCTGTCGAAACGGATCCGGCCCACCATGCCTCCGAAGAAGCTCTAACGCTCCATCGCCGGCCACATCCTCTGTTGGGATAAGTGTGGCAAGACGGCTGGCCTCTGCTGGATATTTGTCCAGCAACGCGAATTCCGCATCGGCCTTTTGCCCGCCGGCGTCCAGTCGCCGAACGAGCGATGCGCGCGCTGAGTCATTCTCATCTTTCCTCAATCCCTCGGTCGCAATTTCGTGACCACAATGCGGACACCGGTACCTTGGCAGACCGTACGGGCGGCGAACGGTGTCCAAGTAACTGGAACGCTGACACACAGGGCAGGTTGACGTTGCGGCCACAGTCCATTGTGACCGTGGAGTGCCCCCGGAAATTTGAACCAATCTTTAGATTAGACTCTTTCCCTGAACAAGAAGGAAGGAGACTGGAAATTGAAGCAGAGCAGGTTCACAGAAGAGCAGATCGTCCGGATTCTCTCTGAGGGGGAGCGCGGAGA